>NZ_JACARC010000041.1:77273-238463 GCF_013386825.1 Pseudomonas sp. IPO3778 | reverse complement strand
CGGATCCAAAATTGGGAGCGGGCTTGCTCGCGAAGGCGGTGTGTCAGTCACCGAATGCATCAACTGAAAGACCGCATTCGCGAGCAAGCCCGCTCCCACATTTTTGACCGCGTGCGCCCTTGCTCTTGCTCTGGCTTCTACCGCTCAGGTCAGCTCTTTCAGGCAGAACAAAGGCCAAAGCGAACTCGGTCCAAAATGTGGGAGCGGGCTTGCTCGCGAAGGTCGTTAACGATGACGCTCCCCTGCTGATTCAACCCTCAAGCTTTTGTAGCCAACTCCCGCAACACCTTCAGTAACGAGGTTTCGCCCTTGACCACCTCGGCCTGCTCAAAGCAGATCCAACCTTCATTGAATCCATCAATCATGCGCATGCGCGGCATTGGGTTCTGCGCACCTTGCTCGCGAAACATCGGCTCCCAGGTATCCCGGGGCACCACCTGTGCCGTCACGCCGCGATTGAGCACTTCGCTCAATGTGCGGGCGATGTCGTTAGGGCTGACCCACTGGCCTTCCAGTTCAACCACTCGGCGACCGGTCCAGTGTTGCTGCAGCAGTTGCGCGGCGAGGCGGCCGACGTCGGCGGTGGCGATCATGGGGACGGCTTTGTCCAGCGGTTGCAGGAAGCTGTGGATCACGCCGTGATCACGGGCCGTGGCCACGTCATACGCCGCGTTTTCCATGAACCAGCCCGGGCGCAGGAAGGTCACCGGTAGGTTTAACGCGCTCAAGGCCTGTTCCATCAGGGTGCGTTGAGTCAGCAGGTTAAGGGGCTCGGCCTGGGCGCCAATGGTCGACAGGCACACGACTTTCTGCGGCGCGGCGGCTTCGATGGCTTGGGCGACGGCGGCAATGACGTTGCGCGCCTCGGGGAAGCCGGGCTCCGGATCAAAGTCCGATGGCGGCAGGATGAACACGCCGGTGGCGCCTTTGAAGGCTGCGGTAAGGGCCGCGGCGTCGTCCATGTGGGCAACGGCGACCTCGCAGCCCAGTGCGGCCCATTCGGCACCTTTGGCGGCATCGCGAATCACCGCACGCACCGGTTGACGATCGTTGAGGAGAAAACGCGCCAGGGCGCCGCCGACTTTGCCTGTGATTCCGGTAATGACATACATGGTGTTTACGCCTGTTGTTCCAATGGGTGGATCAAGCATAAGCAGCACGCGGCATTGACAGAATAGCGATCACGTCACTGCATCAGTGACTCAAAATCATGAATCCCCCAGCGGCGGCAACCGGCGTTTTACCGGGGTTTTCTTGACGATGGCGGTGTTGGTTTCGGCGTATGCGTTGAGCCGGTCCAACAGCGTGTCCAGTTGATCCATGGTGCGTACGTGCAGGCGCGCGATGAAGCAGTCGTCGCCGGTCACCTTGTCGCATTCGGTGAACTCGGGGATCGCCTGGATCTGCCGTTCCACTTCCTGCAGTTTTCCCGGCAGGGGGCGAATGCGCACGATGGCTTGCAGCAGATAGCCGAAATGCTTCGGGTCGATGTCCACGGTGTAGTTTTTCATACGCCGCGCTCTTCCAGGCGCCGCAGCCGCTCGCTGACGCTGGGGGAGGAGAGGCCGGTGATGCCCGCCAAGGCCTTGAGGGACAGACGGGAGTCGTCCATCAGCGCGGCGATCAGTTGCTGGTCAATGCTGTCAATCATGCCCGCTCCGAAAGTAATGACGTAGGTTTGCCTAATAAGAAAAGGCGAAAACCGGAGGTCGCCTTGTTTAGCGTCTGGAGTCGCTACAAACCAGATTGCCATAATTGAGCCTCACTTGAGGAGCTCTATCATGGACAAATCCATACGTCGTGGGTCCTGGGAAATGGTCGCCGCCATGTTGATATCCGGCACCATCGGCTGGTTCGTGCTGGTGTCCGGGGTGCCGGTTGTGGAGGTGGTGTTCTGGCGCTGCGTGATTGGCGCGCTGACGTTGCTGGTGGTGTGCGGGCTGATGGGTTATTTGCGCCTGGACCTGCTGAGCTACCCGACACTGGGGCTGGCGATGCTCAGTGGCGTGGCGATTGTGGGCAACTGGTTGCTGCTGTTTGAGTCGTACGCCAGGGCTTCAATTTCCATCAGCACGGCGGTGTATAACGTGCAGCCTTTCCTGCTGGTGATGCTGGCCGCAGTGTTCCTGGGCGAGAAAATCACCGTGCAGAAACTCGCGTGGTTGAGCGTGGCGTTTGTCGGGATGCTGGCGATTGTCACCGCCCATGGCGATCAGCAAAACACCGGGGATGACTATCTGGTGGGCGTGGCATTGGCGCTGGGGGCGGCGTTGCTGTATGCGATTGCGGCGCTGATCATCAAGCGCCTTAAAGCAGTGCCGCCGCATTTGATGGCCTTGATCCAGGTGACCACGGGCGCACTGTTGCTCGCGCCATTGATGCAGTGGCAGAACCTGTCCGCCTCGATGGATGCGTGGGCGGCGCTGTTGACCCTGGGGGTGGTGCACACCGGTTTGATGTACGTGTTGCTGTATGGCGCCATCCAGAAGTTGCCCACGGCAATCACCGGGGCGCTGTCGTTTATCTACCCGATCGCGGCCATTTTTGTCGACTGGATTGCGTTTGGGCATCGCCTGGGCTGGCTGCAATGGCTCGGTGTGGCGGCCATTCTGCTCGCCGCGGCCGGGCTGCAACGGGGTTGGTGGTGGCGCTCGAAAGTGGTGGCCGGGCATGTTTCATGAAGCAGTGATAGCACCTTGGTTATTATTCGCCGCTGTATACCTACCTTTACAGCGGAACCCCTCATGTTAAAGAAAAGTCGTGCATGGCTGCTCAGTGGCCTGGTGCTGTCGGTGGCGATGTCGGTGCAGGCCGAAAGCACGCTCCATGTGGCCTACGCCGGCTCCATGGGCGTGGTGATGGACAAGGCCCTGGGGCCGGCCTTCGCTGAACGCGAGCACCTGACCTATCAGGGGCAGGGCGAAGGCGCGTATGGCATGGCGCGGTTGCTGGCCTCGAAGAAGGTGGTGGCCGATGTGTTTGTCTCCATCACCCCGGGGCCGATTGAAGTGCTGCAAAAAGCCGGGCTGGTGGACAAGGCGCTGCCGGTGGCCAGCACCCGCATGGTCATCGCCTACAACCCCAAGAGCACCTTTGCCGCCGCGCTGGAAGCCAGCAAGAACCCTGGCTCGCCGGCCTGGTGGAAAGTGCTGCAAAGCCCTGGCCTGCGCTTTGGCCGCACGGACGCCGCCACCGACCCGCAAGGGCAGAACATCGTCTTTGCGGTAAAACTGGCCGAGAAGTACTACCGGCAGCCGGGCCTGGCCCGGCAGATTCTGGGTGACGTGCAGAACCCGCAGCAGGTATTCGGTGAAGGCGGCCTGTTGACGCGCCTGCAAGCCGGCCAGATTGATGCCGCTTCCGGTTACGAGAGCGCGACGATCTCGGCCAAGCTGCCGTATATCGCGCTGCCTGACGAGATCAACCTGAGCAACCCGGCCTTCACCCATGACTGGTACGACACCGTCAGCCTGCAACTGCCGGACAAGAACGGCCAGATGCAAACCCTCAAGCCGCAGCCGTTGGTGTTCTACGCGGCGGTGCTGAAAAACGCCCCCCACCCGCAACAGGCCCAGGCGTTCGTGACTTACCTGCAATCCCCTGAAGGCCAGAAGCTGTTTGAAGCCAACGGCTATGGCCAGCCGAAGGGCGGAGCGCTTTGATGTGCTGAAGGGCTCCCGCACGCTGTGGATGAGCGTGCCGGCGGCGGTGCTGCTGATCATTCCATTTGTGGCCCTGGCGGCTGCAACGTCATGGGGGCAGTTGCACCTGGCCTACGGCGATGGGTCGGCGGTGGGCGTGTCCCTGGGGCTGAGCAGTGTCTCGACGCTGTTGATTGTGCTGCTGGGCACGCCATTGGCCTTGTGGCTGGCCCGCACGGGTTCGCCTTTGCGCAGCGGGGTCGAGGCGTTATTGCTGGTCTCCCTGCTGACGCCGCCGCTGGCCATGGGGATTCTGCTGGTGACGGCCTACGGCCCGTACGCCACCCTCGGCGAAGCCTTGGGACGGCTGGGCATATCCCTGAGCAATAACATGCCGGCGTTTATCCTGGCGCAGCTCTACGGTGGCCTGGCCTATTACATCCTGTGCGCACGTACGGCATTCGAGGCGGTGCCGCGCGCTCTGGAAGAAGCCGCCCGGGGCTTGGGTTGCTCACCGGCACAGGTGTTTTTCCAGGTGACCCTGCCCGTCACCCGGCGGGCCCTGGCCAACGCCTTGGCGATTGTCTGGGTGCGGGTGATTGGCGAGTTCGGAATTGTGATGGTGTTTGCGTATTTCCCCCAGGGGATTCCGGTCAAGCTGTTCGTCAACCTGCAGAACGAAGGCGTAGACAGTGTCTACGCCCTGTTGTGGTTGCTGCTGCTGGTGACCTTGCCGTTTCCGCTGTGGTGCCTGCGGGTACGCCGGCGCGAAGGGATCAGTGGGGCGCGCGAGGGATGGTCTTGAGCAGGTCGTCCGGGCTGATGTAACCCACCACGCTGCCCGGTTGCGGCAGGCCAAGGATGTGGCCCTTGATCTTGCCAATCACATGCATCTCGCACGGCTTGCAGTCGAACTTCAGCGTCAGCACTTCATCGCCGTGAATCAACTGCATCGGCGCTACCTTGGTCTTCACCCCCGTCACACCCTTGGCCTGTTTCGGGCACAGGTTGAACGAGAACCGCAGGCAGTGCTTGGTGATCATCACCGGCACTTCGCCGGTTTCTTCGTGGGCTTCATACGCCGCATCGATCAGTTGCACGCCGTGACGGTGATAGAAGTCCCGGGCCTTCTGGTTGTAGACGTTGGCCAGGAACGACAGGTGGGATTCCGGGTACACCGGCGGCGGCGTGGTTTCCGCCTTGCGGCCGCCCCGTGGATGAGCCTGGATGCGCGCCTCGGTCAGGGCCTCAATCACCTCACGGCGCAATGCCTTGAGTTGCGAGTTCGGGATAAAGAACGCCTGCGGTGCCTCCAGCTCGATTGACGTGGCGTGGTACTGGGTGGTGCCCAGTTGGCCCAGCAGGTCGCGCAGGGTTTCCAGGGCCTGTTCCGGCTTGTTGGCCACGCCGAACGGGCCGGGCAGGGTGACGCTGGCACTGATGCCTTCTTCGCTGGTGACGGTCAAGTCCAGGCGATCTTCCTGCAGGCGGGCGGCCCACGACACACCAATACGGCGCTCGGCGGACGTCTTGAGCAATGCCTGCTGCCAGTTATGGTCCAGGTTACGGTTCAACGGATGGTTTGGGCGCAGCTGGTGCAAACCGGCCGGCATCTCGTTGGGCTCGACGCGGTAGCGGTAGCGTTTTTCGCCGTCTTCTTCGAACTCGCCTTTTGGCTCGGCGATGTTGGCGCGGAAACCCACCACTTCGCGCTTGATCAGCACATTGAGGCCGTCGCCGTTGGACAGCGGCTCGTGGGTCACCACCTGCAAGTCACGCTTGCCGGCTTTCTCTACCACACCCACCGGCAGGCCGGTAAAGGTCGGGGTGTCGAAGGCGCCGATGTCGACCTTGCGGTCGGTGACGAAGTAGTCGGTGCTGCCACGGTGGAAGGTTTTTTCCGGGTCGGGCAGGAAGAAATGCGCGGTGCGGCCGCTGGACGCGCGGGCCAGGTCGGGGCGGTCTTCGAGAATCTCGTCCAGGCGCTGACGGTAATAGGCCGTGATGTTCTTCACATAACCCATGTCCTTGTAGCGGCCTTCGATCTTGAACGAGCGCACGCCGGCCTCCACCAGGGCGCGCAGGTTGGCGCTCTGGTTGTTGTCTTTCATCGACAACAGGTGCTTTTCAAAGGCCACCACGCGGCCCTGGTCGTCTTTCAAGGTGTAGGGCAGGCGGCACGCCTGGGAGCAATCGCCACGGTTGGCGCTGCGGCCATTCTGGGCGTGGGAGATGTTGCACTGGCCGGAGAAGGCCACGCACAAGGCGCCGTGGATGAAGAATTCGATGGCCGCGTCGGTTTCATCGGCAATCGCGCGGATCTCTTGCAGGTTCAGCTCACGGGCCAAGACCAACTGCGAGAAACCGGCCTGGTCGAGGAACTTGGCCCGGCCCAGGGTACGGATATCGGTCTGGGTGCTGGCGTGCAGCTCGATGGGAGGAATATCCAGCTCCATCACCCCCAGGTCCTGGACGATCAGCGCGTCGACACCGGCATCGTAGAGCTGGTGGATCAGCTTGCGGGCCGGCTCCAGCTCGTTGTCGTGCAGGATCGTGTTGAGGGTGGTGAACACTCGCGCGTGGTAGCGCCGGGCGAACTCCACCAACTGCGCGATATCGCTCACGTCGTTGCAGGCGTTATGGCGTGCGCCGAAACTCGGGCCGCCGATGTACACGGCGTCGGCGCCATGCAGGATGGCCTCGCGCGCGATGGCAACATCGCGGGCAGGGCTGAGCAATTCCAGGTGATGCTTGGGCAAGGACATAGTTTTTTTAGTCAGGCTTGTCACGGAGGCGGGCATTGTAGCTGTGAAATGCCGGATCGACATCTACCAGGCCCTGGAATGCACTCCCCTGTGGACGCCGGGCGTGCCCGCGATGCAGGCAGCGCGGTGTATCCGTGACACCGAGGCGATCCCATCGCAGCCTCGCTGGGGCTCGACAGCTCCCACATTGGGGCGTCGATCCCCTTAGTCCTCAGGCCTAGATCGTTCCCACGCTTTGCGTGGGAATGCCGCCTCGGACGCTCTGCGTCCCGCTGGCGCTGTAGGGTTCAAGTCTTGCGCAATGATGACGCGGAGCGTCACGGGATGCGTTACCACGCGGAGCGTGGGAACGATCAGTCAACGGTGGGCGCCGGGCTTGCCCGCGATGCAGGCAGCGCGGTGTATCCGTGACACCGAGGCGATCCCATCGCAGCCTCGCTGGGGCTCGACAGCTCCCACATTGGGGGCGTCGATCCCCTTAGTCCTCAGGCCTTGGCCGCCATCGCGGTGACTTCAACCCGCATGCCTTGCACCGCCAGGGCGGCCACGCCAACGGCTGCGCGCACCGGCCAGGGCTTGGCGAAATAGCGTTTGTAGACTTCGTTGAACGCGGCGCGGTCGGCCATGTCCGTCAGATAGATGGTCAGGTGCATGACCCGGTCAATCGAGCTGCCGGCGCGTTCCAGGGCCACTTTCAGGGCTTGCAGGGTGCATTCGCTTTGCAGGGTGATGTCGCCCAGTTCCAGGCTGCCGTCGGCGCGGGTGGGGATCTGGGTGGAGACGAGGATGCCGTTGAAGCCGATGACGTCGGAGGAGATGGAGTCCGGATCGAGGTCAGGGGTGAACGCGAGGTCGTGGTTGGCCATGGAGGTCTCGTTTTGCTGCAGAGTGAGGCCGCGCAGTTTAACGCCTCCAGCAGAACTGCCAACCCAAATAGCTGTTCAGCGTGCCAGCGACCTGTGTCGCTGGCACGTCCCGGGAAGGGCTTACAGGATGTTGAACGGGTAGTTGACGATCAGGCGCGTATCGTTGACGTCGCCGCCACTGCCCGACTCGGAACTGCCGGTGTGGTAGGCCTGGCGCAGGCGGAACGCGAGGTTTTTCGCCGGCCCGCTCTGCACCACGTACTTCACTTCCACGTCGGTTTCGTGCTCCTTGGCGCCGTTGCCGTAGGCGCCGAGGTAGGCACTGTTGGCCGGGGTGTGGCTGCCGTCAATGTCGGAACCGTTGATGTAGCGGCTCATGAAGCTAAGCCCCGGCACACCGTAGGTCGCCATGTTCAAGTCGTACCGCAGGGCCCAGGAGGCTTCACCAGGGCCGTTGAAGTCGGACCATTGCACCGAGTTGGCCAGCAGGATCGAGTCGCCGGCCGCGGCGGCACCGTTGTCACCCGCACCGATGTAGTCGAACGGCTCGTTGCCATCGATCTTCTGGAACGACAGCGTCAGCGTGTGGGCCTGCAGGAACGAATAGGCCGCCGCCAGCGAGTACGCCGTGGTGTTGATCGTGCCTGCGTTGGCACTCCCGGTATCCAGGGTGCGGTACAGGTTGCCGTCCAGGGTCACGGACTGGCCATTGCTCAGCGGCAGCACGTAATTGAGGTTGGTGTAGTACTGGCGCCACACGTCCTGCAACTCGCCGGCATACACCGTGGCGCTCAAGTCCGGGGTGAAGGTGTATTTGCCACCGACAAAACTGGCACTTTTGGTCGCCACGTTGGCGTAGGTGGCAAAGATATCGTGCTCGTGGTTGGTGGTATCGCCGCTGTTGGTCGCGGTGAAGTGGCCGGCTTCAAGGTTCAGGCCGGCAATTTCGTTGCTGGTCAGGTCAAAGCCGGTGGCGGTCTGGTCGAGCAACCCGACACCCCCGACGGCAAACACTGGCGCGGTGGGCTGCATTTCACCGTACTTGAGCTGCGTCTTGGAGATCCGCAGCTTTATCGCTCCCCCCAACGAGCCGTAGGCGTCCTGAGGGTCGCCGTTGCGATCAAGGGGCAGGTTGCCGGTGTTCGCGTATTTGCGCTGGGAGTCGAGTTTCAGCCCGCCGTAGGCATAGGCGTCGACGCCAAACCCGATGGTGCCCTGGGTGAAGCCGGAGATGTAATTGGCCATGACCCCTTGGGTCCAGTCGCGCTGGTCGGCCCGGCCTTCTTCCCGGTTACGGTTCAAGTAATAGTTGCGCGCGACCCCGGTGAGGCTACTGCCATCGACAAACCCCGTGGCGGCGGCCTGATCCGTTACTGTGTCTGCCAAGGCTACTTGGCTCAGGCTGGTAGATATGACCAGCGCTAATAGGTTCCACTGTTTAACCATGGTAATGACTTCCCCGGATTAATTAATCGCTAAAAGTTGCGTGCACAGATGCACGACCTTATTTTTTATGGCGTATATAACTTTTCGGCAGGCGTTATTAAGGCTGGCGTTGAAGCCGGGTTTCGCGTCTTGTAGTTTTAGCCGGGCACCACCCTGGCGGGCAGTGCTGGCCTGTGTGCGATGGGCGATTTTTAACCGCTTTGCGGTAAAGAACCAGTGAAGGGATCTTAAACTCGATTAATTAATATTCACTTTTTCAGGCGGCAGGCTGGTGTAACTTTGAGCCTGTCTTAGCCGCTCTGCTTCGACAAAAACCTTTGGTTTGCCGCCGCAGGCTCTGCGGCGGATTTTTTATAAATACCCCATGTAAATTTATTTAGTGTCGGGTGTATAAAAGTACGGTGAGTGCTTTGTTTTCTATTAACTTTCACAACTAATGACCGGCGCTTTTATTGGCGCGACAGCACGTGAATCGATCAACTCCCTCCGTTTTAATACTTTCTTAAAAAAATCGGTCTATGGTTACGGCCCTTGCTCATCATCCCGTATGTGTGGATTGTGTTGCCCCATTCCAAGCAGCACACGAGGGCCTGCTGTGTATTTATTGTTGGTGGAAGACGACGCCATGCTGGCCGAAGCCATTTGCGATGGCGCACGGCAAAACAGCTGGAACATTGACCATGTCAAGGACGCCTCCCACGCGCGCCTGGCCTTGGTCGAACATACCTACAACGCGGTCCTGCTTGACCTGGGCCTGCCGGGTGAATCCGGTTTGAGCGTGCTCAAGGCCCTGCGCAAACAACACGACCCCACACCGGTGGTGATCCTCACGGCCAGCGGGCAGTTGAGTGCGCGCATCGTCGGCCTGGATGCCGGGGCCGATGACTATCTGGTCAAGCCGTTCCAGCTCGACGAACTGTGGGCGCGCTTGCGGGCCGTAAGCCGGCGCAGTGAAGGGCGGGTGATCTCACTGCTGACCCTGGGGGATATCGTGCTGGACCGTAGCCGTCACGTGGTGACACGAGGCGGCCAGCGGGTGGCATTGAGCGCGTATGAATACCGCACGTTGCTCGCGCTGCTGGAGCGCCCCGGTCACGTGCTTGCGCGTGATCATTTGCAAGCGGTGGTTTATGGCCACGCCAGCAACATCGAGAGCAATACCATTGCCGTGTATATCCACCAATTGCGGCGCAAATTGGGCGATGAGCTGATCACCACGGTCCATGGCCAGGGCTATATGATCGCCGGGGCCCGTCAATGAAATCCCTGCGCCAACGCATGATGCGTGTGCTGTTCCTGACCATCGGTATCTGCTGGGCGCTGGCCTTGACGGCATTGCTGATTTACACCCAGGTCAGCTCCAGCAGCATCTGGGACAGCAAGCTGCAAGCCATCGCCACCCAGCTGTTGCTGGCTGTCCCGCAGAACAATGAGCAGCTCCCGGGCAAGGACGCCAGCCCGCAACTACGCAGCGCCGGGCTGGCCGAAGCCGGGTTGTTGACCTACCAGGTGTGGGCGCGCCACGACCGTTTGCTGGCCGGTGCGCCGGGCGCTCCGTCGACGGCGTTGCAGGGGAGTTTCCTGGACGGTTTTTCGAGCCCGATGATCGATGGGCGCAAGTGGCGGGTCTATTCAATTTCCGACAGCAACCGGCAACTGACGGTCCAGGTCGGCTACCTGCACAGTGTGATCAGCGCGGACATGCGTCGAAAAGCCTTCGTGGCGCTGTGTATCGCCTCATCGCTGCTGGCGCTGGTAGGGCTGTTGATGTGGCAGGTCTTGCGGCGTGCGCTACGGCCGGTACTGGTGATCGAAAATGCCCTGCGGGGCAGGCATCGTTTTGACCTTACGCCGTTGTGGGTGGGCGCGCTGCCCGTCGAACTGCGCCCGCTGGTGGAGGGGTTCAATCACTTGCTGCGCCAACTCGACCAGGCACTGGAAGGTGAACGGCGTTTTATCGCCAATGCGGCCCATGAGTTACGCACGCCGCTCTCGGCCTTGCAGGCCCATGCGCAAATTGCCCTGCGGGCCACGACCCTGGCTGAAAAGGACGCGACCTTGCACAAGCTGCTGGCGGTGGTGGCGCGCAGCACGCGTTTGTCTGAGCAATTGTTGGACCTGGCGAGCCTGGAGGCGGTGCATAAACCCCATCGCACCCAGGTCGACCTGAGCGAACTCATCGGCTATGTCACCGATGAATTTGAGGTGCAGGCCGCGCAGGCACAACGCACGCTGCTGGTGGAGACCCAACCGTGCCTGATCGACTGCGATGTCGACGCCATGGGCATTTTGCTGCGCAACCTGATCGACAATGCCCTGCGCTACACCGCGCCAGGCGACCACGTAAAAATCAGCTGTGGCCCATCGCCCCAGGGGCCTTGCCTGCAAGTCGCCGATGACGGGCCGGGGGTGGCGGCCGCCGAGAGAGAGTCGATCTTCGAGCGCTTTTACCGCGTTCCCGGTAATGGCGGGCAGGGCAGCGGGATCGGCCTGTCGCTGGTGAAAAATATCGTTCAAGGGCACCACGCAAGCCTCATCACCAGCAGCGGCCTGGCCGGCAAGGGATTGTCCATCAGCGTGTATTTTCCTGGGGTTGTGCCGCCTCCAGCACCTGCGCCATAACCTGGGCCTGCCATTCAAAATAAGGGTTGTACGTGAGGCGGGCATGCACCTTGCCTGCTTCCCGATAGCCCCAATCGGAATACCACACAGCGGCCCCCGCCAGGCATTGCCGGTAGCCGTCGGCGTTCTGCCCGTTGGCACACATCGGCTGTTTGCCTTGGCGACCGTACTGGGGGTTGTCCGGCGAGAACAGCACACTCATATGGGAAAACTGGCTGATGTGTTCGGCGGGAAACTGATCACTGCGCACCAGCATCCGTGGATGGCGCTGCCCGGAAACCAGGTCGCCATACCAGATCATCCGGGATGCCGGGTTCGGAAAGCGCTGACTGAACGTCTCCCGCACAAACCCCACATCCACCACTGAATCATGGGCGGCGCTGACGATCAGCACTGGCCGGTCATAGGTCTGCATCGCCAGCCTGCTGCGCACGACGGTACTGGTGAGGTAGAACTGGGCAAAGCCGTTGGTGGGTACGTTTTGGTAGCGCAACGGCGTCTGCTGGGGGGCCGGGCCGTCAGGCTGGCGCAACCAGGGCTTGACCCTGGACAGCCACGGCAGCAACCAATCGAAGGGCAGGCGGGCCTTGAACGCGGGCGAAAACAGCAGCAGGCCAGCGATGGCCGGGTCGTCCATGGCGTATTCCAGCACCAGGTTGGCCCCGGTGGAGAAACCGCCCAGGTACACCTCGTCGGCGTCCTGGCGCAGCAACGCCACTTGCCGCGCCACGCTGTGTTGCCAGTCGGTGATATCGACGCCCAGCATGTCGGCGGGTTGAGTCCCGTGCCCGGGCAGCAACAGCGTGCGCACCCGATAACCCTGGCCGGCGAGCTGTGGTGCGATGTCAATGAACGAGCCCGGCGAGTCCCCCAGGCCGTGCACCAGCAGAATCCCTTTGCCGTTGGGGTGTTCAGGCAGCCATTCGCGAGGGGCGTTCCAGGCCAGTTCCAGGGCATGGTCCGTGCCCTGGAAGCGTCGGTCACGTTCAAGCAGCAAGAGGGTTTGCTGGCGGTAGTCGGCAAAACTCGCCGGCACCGGCGATACAGGGCTGGCCGGCAGCTCGGCGCAGCCGGCGATGCAGGACAACAACAGCGTCCCGAGTGATTTCATGGGGCCTCCGTGGGCGTGAGCAAGCACCGTAAAGCCGCCGCAGGCAGGGCCCGCGACGGCCATGTCAGTCAAAAACGGTACAGGTACCAAAGCCGAGCCGAGCCGAGGGTGGATCGGTCCACGATCGGGCTGTCTTCAATCTCACTGCCCAGGCGTGTGGCGCTCAGGTCCAGATAGACGTGCTGGTTGGCCTCCAGCTGATAACCAACGCGTACCCCTGCCTCGATATTGACGGTGGCGTCACCGGTGTAGGCCCGACGCGTCGCCGTGGCTTCGCGGGCGCGTACACCGTAGTAGTAAGCGACGTAATCTTCATCCAGGTGCACCGCCGCCAGGCGCGGGGTGAAGTCGAAGCTGCCCGCGGTAAAGCGTCGCTCGACGGCCAGCCGGATGATTTGCCCGTCACTGTTGCCTGACGCATCGCCTGCCCATTGCGCGGAAAACTGCGCGACCGGGCTCTGCCAGATGGCCTTGCCCCCCAGCCAGATGCCGGGATCACGGTCACGCATGCCGTCCAGGTCATCGGAATCGGAGGCGTCATAGCCTTCACCCAGCCCGTACCGGGCCTGCAAACGAAAGGACAGCGCGCTGTCGCTGGGAATCTTGAAGTCGATACCAGGGCCCATCACGCTGATCCAGCGATTTTCATAGGACACCGCCGGCAAGAGTTGGCTGTCGTTGTCATGGCCACGGTAGGGGGAATTTGTCACGGCGGCCCCCAGGCCCAGTCCCCAGCCAAATGCCTGGTCGCTTTCTGGCGCCGCGAGGGTGGTGATGGGCATTAGTGACAGGCTGGCCAGAAACAGTGTCCCGACAAACGAGGTCAACGCGTTCACGGGCGGCGATTTAGATTCGATGGGCGACATAGGTGTGTTCTCAGAGGGAGGGCTGAGGCGGAGTATGTCGGGGAGGATTTAAGAAATTTTTAGGCGGATTAATCGCTTGTTAAGAGGGCACTCAAAAGAACAAATCCTTCGGCGACAGCCTCTCGCTGAACGGTGAACCGGGATTCCTTGCGTGTTGCTTGATGACCTGCTTCAACACGCCGATGAAGGCCGTTGCAGCTTTGCTGCGCACGTTACCCCGGCGGCTGACCACGCCGAGGATCCTTGATTTGGAGCCTTTGAACGCACTCAACGGCGCAACCGCATCGGCAAAACACGCGGATTTGAGCAATAAGTCAGGCAGTACAGTCAGCGAGTCCGTCTGCAACAGCACCGGCAGCAAAATCCCCGCCGAGTGCACGCTCACCACATGACTGGGCGGGGGTGACAGGCGAAATTCCCGGTTCAGATCGCTGATAAACGTGTTGTGCAGCGAAGGCGGGTAGTTCGCCAGCCACTTCATGGCATTCAGTTCATCAATGGAGCTGGAGTGCCGTAGCGGGTGGTCTTTACGCCCCACCACATGGGCCTGGTAGGAAAACAGCGGTTCGATGGAGAACTCGTTTTCGGTAATGAAATTACTGGCCTGGATCACCGCGAAATCCAGATAGCCGTCCCGAAGCTGCGGCACCGAAATGCCGTGCAGCCCCTCGAACACCTCGAGGAATACGTGGGGGTACTCTTGCTGGTAGAGGCTCAGGCATTCCGGCAGAAAGCTGAAGTTGATAAACGGCGAGACGGCAATACGCAGGCGTTCGGCCTGCCCGCTGCGAATCAGGTTCAGGTCGGCCTTGGCCTTTTCAATTTCGCTGAGTATCAGGCGCGCGTGGTGCAGCAGGCTTTTGCCAGCCTCGGTAAAACGCACGCCGGTGTGGGTGCGCTCCAGCAATTCCACCCCTTGTTGCTGCTCCAGATCACGCAAGGTGCGGGTGATTGCGGCCTGGGTCAGGCCGACGGATTTGGCCGCGCTGCGGATGCTCCCGGTTTCGGCGACCGCCACCAAAGCGGTGAACTGGTTGGTTTTCATGCTGCCCCTGATGACAACTAAATGTTGTCATCGAGCCTAAAGGTTGTCTTTTCATTCTGTCAATACGGGTCAGAATCAAGCCCATATCGAGTCTGAGGAGACAACAAAAATGAAGATTCTGGCAGAGATCGAACAGATTCAGGACGAGATGATAGCCATCAGGCGCGCTATCCACGCTCATCCGGAATTGGGCTTCGAGGAGTTTGCAACCAGTGACCTGGTGGCGCAAAAACTTGAGGATTGGGGCTTCGAGGTGCAGCGCGGCCTGGCCGGCACCGGCGTAGTAGGGCAGTTGCGCAACGGTGACGGCCCGCGCATAGGCTTGCGGGCCGACATGGACGCGCTGCCGATTGCCGAAGAGACCGGCCTGGAATACGCCAGCACCCAGCCCGGCAAAATGCACGCCTGCGGCCATGATGGTCACACCGCCACACTGCTGGCAGCGGCCAACGTCTTGGCCAGCACCCGGCGCTTCAGCGGTACCTTGAATGTGATCTTCCAGCCGGCGGAAGAAGGCCTGGGCGGCGCCCGCGAAATGGTCGAGCAGGGCTTGTTCGAGCTGTTTCCGTGCGATGCAATCTTCGCCATGCACAACATGCCGGGCTTCCCCCAGGGCAAGCTGGGCTTTCTCGCCGGGCCGTTCATGGCCTCGTCCGACACCGCAACGATCACCCTGAACGGAGTCGGCGGCCACGGCGCGGTGCCCCACAAAACCGTGGACCCAGTCGTGATGGCGGCTACCTTGACCCTGTGCCTGCAAAGCGTGGTGTCGCGCAATATCGACCCACTGGACACAGCGATTGTCAGTGTTGGCTCCATTCATGCAGGTTCTGCTGCCAATGTGATCCCCGCATCGGCCAAGCTGCAAGTCAGCGTGCGCTCGTTGCGCGCCGACACCCGCGACCTGCTGCAAACCCGCATTACCACCCTGGCGCAGAACATCGCGCAGAGTTACGGCGGTAACGCAGACGTGCATTACAACCGCCGTTATCCGGTACTGGTCAATGATGAGCACGAAACCGAACTGGCCCGCAGTGCGGCGCTGGAATGGTTCGGCGAGGAGGGCCTGATCGAAAACATGCGCCCGCTCACCGGCAGCGAAGACTTCGCCTTCATGTTGGCGAAGTGTCCGGGCTCGTACCTGATCATCGGCAATGGCGACAGTGCGGATAACGTGATGTGTCACCATCCCAAGTTCGATTTCAACGACCAGTGCCTGTTGGTCGGGGCGTCGTATTGGGTGAAGCTGGTGGAAAAAATGCTCAAGCACACTCCTGCTGTTAATTGAGGCCCGGACCCGATCATGGAAACTACTTCATCTGAAGCGTCTGCCGTGCCCGCGTATTCGTCGGCGCCGGTCCAGCCCCGCAGGAAAAACCATATCGCGGCCGTCACCATTGGCAACGGCCTGGAGTTCTACGACTTCACGGTCTACAGCTTTTTTGCCACGGTCATCGGTAAGCAATTCTTTCCCATGGAAGGCTCAAACCAGCTGCTGTTGGCGTTCGCCACCTACGGCATCGGCTTTTTCATGCGCCCGCTGGGCAGTATTCTGCTCGGCCAGTATGCCGACCGGGTAGGGCGCAAGGCCGCGATGGTGTTGACCCTTTGGTTGATGGCCATCGGTTCGCTGATTTTTGTGCTGACGCCCACCTATGGGCAGATCGGTATCGCAGCACCTCTGTTGATCGTGTTTGCCCGGCTGCTGCAAGGTTTTGCGATTGGTGGCGAAGTCGGCGCCTCGACCACCTACCTGATGGAAAAAGCCGGCAGTCATGAACGCGGCTACTTCACCAGTTGGCAGTTCTTCAGCCAAGGCTTGAGCGTGTTGCTCGGTGCGGTGGTGGGCTTGAGCGTGAACTACGCCCTGAGCGAAGAGCAGGTGATGGCCTGGGGCTGGCGTCTGCCGTTTGTCATCGGGCTGCTGGTCATTCCGGTGGGCTCGTACATGCGCCGGCACCTGCAGGAAAGTGACCAGGTGAAGCGCGGCGTCAGCCATCGCTTGAGTTGGGGCGAGCATAAACGGGCACTGGTGGCCGGGATCCTCATCGCCATCGGCGGCACGTCGGGCTCCTACGTGATCTTGCATTACCTGTCGAATTTTGCCGTGGCGCAGTTGCATCTGCCGCTGTCGGCAGGAATCTGGACCGGGTGCGCGGCAGGCGCCGTGCAAGTGGCACTGGCGGTGGCTTCCGGCCGCGCCTGTGACCGCTGGGGACGCAAGCGCATGATCGTCTGGTCGCGGCTGGCCTTGCTGCTGCTGATCTACCCGGCGTTCGTGCTGTTGCAGCATTCGCCCACGTTGCCCGCACTGGTGATCGTGGCGAGCATCCTCGCCGCGCTGTTGGTGTGCAACACCGTGCCATCGCTGGTGCTGCTGGCAGAGATTTTCCCCGCCCAGGTCCGGGCCACCGGCCTCTCGGTGACCTACGCCCTGGCCAGCATCGTTTTCGGTGGTTTTGCGCAGTTCTTCTGCACGCTGCTGATCTCACTCACCGGCAACCCCAGTGCGCCGGCGTTCTACCTGATTGTGTGCGGGCTGGTTTCCCTGTTGGGCCTGATGCTCGTCAAAGAACCCACTCAACGTTAACCCAGAAGTAACGGAGCTACTTATGACCCCCTCATTTACGCGGTACGGGCGTGTTCGCCCTGGTTTTTTCCGGCTGTCGATACTGGCGGCGGCGGTGTTGTGTTCAACCCTGGCAGGGCCGTCCATGGCCAGGGAGGCCGACCAGGCCCGAGTGGATGCCCTGCTGAAAAAGATGACGCTGGACGACAAGTTCAACCTGATCCGTGGCATGACCGAAGCCGACGCCACCAACCAGGGCCAGGCCGGTTACTTGCCGGGGGTACCGCGCCTCGGCGTGCCGGCCCTGCGCATGGCCGATGGCCCGCCGGGCATCCTGACCCGCAAGGCCTCGATCATTCCCACCTCCACCATGGGCCTGGCCGCCACCTTCAGCAAACAGGACGCCTTTGACAACGGCACGGTGATCGGCGAAGAAGCCAAGCGCCTGGGCATCGACGTGGCGCTGGAGCCCTTCATCAACCTGTTCCGTGACTCGGGCTTTCGGCGTGGCTGGAATACTTATGGTGAAGACCCGCTGTTGACCGGCAGCCTGGGCGCCGAGGTGATCAAGGGCATCCAGGGCCAGGGCGTGATGGCCCAGGCCAAGCACCTGGTGGGCTACGACATGACCGGGTATGACGTGAGCATTCCCGAGCAAGCCTTGCACGAGGTCTACCTGGCGCCGTTCCAGGACGCCGTGGATGCAGGCGTGGCCTCGATCATGTGTTCCTACAACAAGCTCAACGGCGAGTTTGCCTGTGGCAACGAGCAACTGCTGGAGCAGGTATTGCGCAAGCAGATGGGCTTCAAGGGTTTTGTCACCTCTGACTGGGGCGGCGTGCACAGCGCCCAATACATCAAGCGTGGCATGGACATGGAGATGCCCGGACGCATCGATGAAAAGCACCCGTTCTGGGACATCATGCGTTCTTACTACGACAACACCGAGCAGCAACAGCCAGCGTTGCACACCTCCATGGGCAGCATGAAAAAGGTGTTCGCCCGGCCGATGCCGGAGGAGTGGATGGTCGGCCAGCGGCCTAACGTGCTGCTGGGCCAATTCCCCAATGACGAGAAGCCGAGCAACCTGTTTGAAGCCATGCGGGATAAAACCGTCAAGGAACAGGACATCGACAAGGCCGCCAGGCGCGTGCTCGGGCAGATGGAGCGCTTTGGCCTGCTGGACAAGGGCAGTCATCAGCCGCAATCGACCCCGATGGTTGCCGGGTTGTCCGCCATCGTGCGCCGCACCAGCGAGCATTCTGCGGTACTGCTGAAAAACCAGGACGAGGTGCTGCCGCTGTCGCAGGACGACCTCAAGGGCCTGGCGATGATTGGCCCAGGCGCCGTGCAGCCGGTGGCGCTGGGGGTTTCCGCCGAACACGCGATCGGCATGCCGCAGTTGCAAGTCGGGCCGGCCAATGCACTGAAAGCTATCGAGCCAAGCGCCATGATCAGCGTGGCTGTGGCCAATGACATGACCGGTGTCGCGATTCCGGCAGACCGGGTTTCGTTTGATGGCAAGCCGGGTTGGGTCAGAGCGGGCGAAGGGCAGGGCCAGCGCGACAACCAACTGGCATTCACCGGTGCCAATGCCCTGGCGGCCAACACCTTGCCGAGTTGGAAAACCCAGCTGACGATCGACCAGGAAGGGGATTACAACCTCAACCTGCAGATGCTCGGCGCCGGTGCAGTGCTGAAAGTCGACGGGAAAATCATCGGCGAAAGCAGCTCGCTGAAAAATGCGCTGCACGGTGACGTGGTGCATCCGGGACAGGATGCCTTGATGCCGACCACCGACGGGCTCAACAACGTGCGGCGCATGGTCAAGCTCAGTCGTGGCGAGCACTTGATCGAAGTCAGCACCTACAACGACACCTCCGGTGCGCCGGTTCAAGTACGCCTGGCGTGGGTCACGCCGGCCATGCGTGAAGCCAACCGGGCCCAGGCACTCGCGGCGGCGCGCAGTGCGAAGAAGGTGGTGTTTTTCGCCTGGGCGCGCACCGACCCGCAATTCGGTTTGCCGGGAGACCAGGACAAGCTGATCGAAGAAATCGCCGCGATCAATCCCAACGTCGTGGTGGTGCTCAACACCAGCACACCGGTGGCCATGCCCTGGCTGGGCAAGGTCAAGGGCCTGGTGCAGATGTGGTGGACCGGCGATGAAGGCGGCCCGGCGACCGCGAATATCCTCACCGGGCGCAGCAACCCCGCAGGCCGCTTGCCGTTTACGTGGGCCCGCAGCCTGCAGGACTACCCGGCCACTGACCCGCAGTACCCCGAGCGCGGCCAGCAACTGGATGGCGTGGTCAGCTACACCGAGGGCGTCAATATCGGCTACCGCTGGTTTGAAGCGCAGCACAAGGCACCGCTGTTCGCGTTTGGCTACGGGCTGTCCTATAGCCGCTTCGATTACAGCGGATTGCAAACCCGGCGCCTGGGCAACGGCGACCTGAAGGTCGACTTCAAGCTGACCAACAGTGGTCACGTTGCCGGCGATGAGGTGCCGCAGCTGTACCTGAGTGCCCCGCGACAGACGATCGAGGGCGCCGAGTTCGCGCCGCAGACATTGGTCGGGTTTGATCGCGTCAGCCTCAAGGCCGGAGAGACCCGCGACGTGTCCATCATCGTGCCGCTGCGCAAGCTTCAGTATTGGGCCGTGAAGACTCAATCCTGGGAACTGCCGCACGGCCAGCGCACGGTGAAACTCGCCAGTGCGTCGGACAACGTGAGGGCCAGCCAAGCCGTCTCGTTCTGACCGTTACACCCCATAAAAATAAAAATATCCAGGCTTTAGCGTCACCTACCTCTTGAACGTCTGCGCCATTGCCTGGTGGCGCAGCGGGAGCACTCATTCATGATTTCCCCTGTTCGTCGTGTTGGACAAGGCTTTTGCGTGCGTCATCGTTTTATCCTGGCGGGTCTTTTAGCCTTGGGCAGTGCCCAACCGGCCCTGGCCATCGACCTGATCAAAACCGACAGTGATCGCCTGGAGCTGCATGCCCAGGGCATTTTCGCCTCCAACGACAAGGTCTACATCCAGGGCCGCCACACCGGCAGCATCGGCCACCGTATCAACATGATCTACACCCACCAGCTCAACACGCAGTGGGCCGTGGGCATGCGTCAGGAGTGGGCCTACGACCCGTTCTACTACGACGGCACCGCCGCCCAGACCAAGCGTTTCCAGTATGTATTCGTGCGCAATGCGCGCTGGGGCCAACTCAGTTATGGGCAGCAAAAATCCCTGACGTTCGACATGGTCGGCTCGATCACTGACTGGTACCTGGGGTATGGCACCAAAGGCCAGGGCACCTTCAACGGTTATGGCGGCAACCAGTTACTGGGCTTTTCACGGCCGAACAAAACCCTGTACTACCGGGTAAGAAGCGACGATTTCGAATTTGGCGTCATGTATGGCCTGGGCACCGGCCCGGTGCACAATTCCGTCAACCCGAGCAGTGTGGGCGCCGGCAAGTTTGTCGACAGTTCCCGCGATGCCCTGTATCAGGTCGGCACGGTCTGGCGCCCGGCGGAGCATTGGTCGCTGCGCCTGGCCTACGGTTACACCGAAATGAGTGAGCGTTCACTGGACGCCCAGGCCCAACTCAACACCCGGCACCCGAATGTCGAAGGCTGGTTGTCCGGCGTCACTTACACCAACGCGCCCTGGTACCACGCCGTGGTCTATGGTGAGTACCGCAACCTGAACGCATCGGCACCCACCTCCAGTGGCTATCGCGAGGCCAAGGCGCTGGAGTCCTATAGCAGCTATTCGTTTCCGGAAATGGGCGAGCTGGGGTTCTTCAAGGCGTATGGCGGGGTAAACCTGTTCTCGGACAAGAACAGTTCGGGCCGCAGCGGCTATTCGGTAGCCGGTTTTGCCCTGATCACCCTGCATGACACCCTGGCGATTGGCCTGGAGCGAAAGTTCGATATGGCCAGGAACAAACAAGGCGACTACACCGGGCAGGATGAGTACGAGCTGGTGGCCAAGTACTACTTCTAAGGAGCGTTCCTGCCCCCTGTCGCACAACTGCTGTGCGGCAGGGGGGATTAATCCACCGCCGCGCAGTGCCTATAGTTCCATCACCGCCGCAACGTCCCACGAGGCGTCGCGAAATCCAGCCGTAGATGGATGACCATAATGAACCGTGAATTCAAGCCTGACGTGACTGATACCCAGCCCCTGCACCTGCTCGACGCCGAATACTTCGAATACAGCAAGGCCGCCAACCCCATCAGCGCCAACCTGATCACCCGGATTCCTTACCATAGCTTCCCGGCCTCGCTGTACGACAGCGGCCCATCCCGGGTTGTCCCGCTGGACCTCAGCGACGAGCTGGGCTGCGAAGGCCCGGCCTCCGGCCCGGGGCTGTGCGCAAACTTCATTCGCCTGAACGCCGGCGACACGCTGGACCTGCAACCCAACGCCACCTCACAGGTGTTTTATGTGATCGCCGGGGAGGGCAGCGTGGTCCAGGGCGAGCATCGGATCGAATGGTCCAAGGGGGGCTTTATTGCGCTGCCGGGCGTGCAGCAGGCGCATTTCAGCGCAACCGAGGATGCCCGTCTGTACTACGTGCATGACGAACCCCTGTTGCGTTATTTGGGCGTGACCCGCAGCACCGACCGCTTCGTGCCAACGCTGTACCCCGCAGACCTGGCCAACGCCAAGCTGCGTGAAGCCGCCGACGATCCCCGCGCCCAGGACCGCAGCCGTATCAGCATCCTGCTGGGCAATCGCAACTTCCCGCAAACCCGCACCGTGACCCATGTGCTGTGGGCGATGTACGGGATCCTGCCCGCCGGGTCGGTTCAAAAGCCTCATCGGCACCAGTCGATTGCCCTGGATTTCATCATTGATTGCCCAAAGGGCTGCTACTCGCTGGTGGGCACCGAGCTGGACGCCGACGGGCAGATCCGCAACCCGGTGCGGGTCGACTGGTCGCCCGGCCTGGCTTTCGTGACACCGCCGGGTTACTGGCATGCCCATTTCAACGAGTCCGACACCGAGGCATTCCTGATTCCGATCCAGGACGCGGGGCTGCAAACCTATCTGCGGTCGCTGGATATCCGCTTCAGCTGACGCGCTTCCAATACGGTGTTTCGCCGAGTTGCTCGACGATAAAATCGATGAAGCACCGCACCTTGGACGACACGATGCGCTTGGGTGGATAAACGAACCATACCGCCGGCTCGCGGCCCGCGATTCGGATAGTCCACTCAGGCAACCACACCACCAGCTCCCCGGCCTCAATCCCCTTGGCCACCAGCCAGTCGGGCAGCAAGGCGAACCCAAGGCCTTGCTGCACCGCGATCAACTGTGCGTCCAGGTCGTTGATCCGGATGCAGTCTTGATGCACCAGCGGCGACACCTCATGCCCGTTGGCAAAAGCAAACTCCGCCGCCCCCAGAATCGCCGGCAGCGCCGCCAGTTCAGCCGGGCTGGATGGGGCAGGGTGCTCCAGGCAAAACGCCGCGCTGGCCACCAGTCGGTAGCGTTCATCACAGATCTTGCGTGCCTTCAGGGTGGAATCCGCCAGGGTGCCAATCCGGATCGCCAGGTCGGCGCCGGCGTGGATCAGGTTGACGTGGTTGTCATCCAGCACCAGCTCCAGCTTGATCTGCGGGTAGCGGGCCAGGAACGTATTCAAGGTGGGCAGCACATGATGGCGGGCAAAGGCGGGCGGCAGGTTGAGCTTGAGTACGCCACGGGGCTGTTCGTTCAGCGCCGAGGTGGCGGCCTTGGCCTGGTCAAGCTCGTCCAGCACCCGGCGCGCGTGCATCATGAACGTCTGGCCGCCTTCGGTCAGGCGCAGCGTGCGGGTCGAGCGGTTGAACAGGGCGATACCCAGGTCTTGCTCCAGGTCTTTCACATAGCGTGAAACGGTGGACGCCTTGATGCCCAGCCGGTCGGCGGCACGCGAGAAGTTATTGCCCTCGGCGGCCTCGACAAAGGCGGTTAACGCCGCGAAGTAGTCCACATGCAGCCCTCAGTGTTGATGATGGGGGTGCGGCCAATGCAACGAATGGCTGCCCAGGCCCTCATACAATAACCAACGGTGCGGCGATGCAAGTTCAAATGCAGGCGCTGGAATCGAATGTTTCATGACCGCAGGTGATGGATTTATGACGGATGCTGAGAAGAACCATGTGGGCTGGCTGGTAGAACAATCGATGCTGCACGCCGCCAAGCAGCGGGCCAAACTCTACTCGGGGCAAGGCCGGTTGTGGCAACAACCCTATGCCCATACCCGGCCCCGTGATGCTTCAGCCCTGGCGTCGGTGTGGTTCACGGCGTACCCGGCGTCTATCGTGACGCGCGAAAACGGCAGTGTGCTGGAGGCCCTGGGGGATGAAACCTTGTGGCACGCGCTGTCGAAAATCGGCATCCAGGGCATTCATAACGGCCCGTTGAAACGCTCGGGTGGCCTCTCGGGCACCGAACACACGCCGACCATCGACGGCAACTTTGACCGCATCAGCTTTGATATCGACCCACAACTGGGCACAGAAGCCCAACTGCAGTCCCTGGCCCGGATGGCCGCCGCCCATAACGCAGTGATCATCGACGACGTGATCCCGTCCCACACCGGCAAAGGCGCGGACTTCCGCCTGGCCGAGATGGCCTACGAAGACTACCCCGGGCTCTACCACATGGTGGAAATCCGCGAGGAAGACTGGCCACTGCTGCCCGAGATTGCCGAAGGCCGCGATGCACAGAACCTCAGCCCGCCGCAGGTCGACGCACTGAGAGACAAGCACTACATCGTCGGCCAGTTGCAGCGGGTGATTTTCTTCGAGCCCGGGGTCAAGGAAACCGACTGGAGCGCCACCGACGTGGTCATCGGCGTGGATGGCAAACCCCGGCGCTGGGTGTACCTGCATTACTTCAAGGAAGGGCAGCCGTCGCTGAACTGGCTCGACCCGACCTTCGCCGCGCAGCAGATGATCATTGGCGACGCCCTGCACGCCATCGACGTGATGGGCGCGAAAATCCTGCGCCTGGACGCCAACGGCTTCCTCGGTGTGGAACGAAAACTCGACGGTAACGCCTGGTCTGAAAGCCACCCGCTGTCCATCACCGGCAACCAACTGCTGGGCGGCGCGATTCGCAAGGCCGGCGGCTTCAGCTTCCAGGAACTGAACCTGACGGTGGATGACATTGCCGCCATGTCCCACGGCGGCGCCGACCTGTCCTATGACTTCATCACCCGACCGGCGTACCAACACGCGTTGTTGATGGGTGACACCGAATTCCTGCGGCTGATGCTGCGGGAGATGCATACCCTCGGCATCGACCCCGGCTCACTGATCCATGCCTTGCAGAACCATGACGAACTGACCCTGGAGCTGGTGCATTTCTGGACCCTGCATGCCCATGACTCCTACCTGTATCAGGGGCAGACCTTTCCCGGCGGCATCCTGCGCGAGCACATCCGCGAACAGATGTACGAACGCCTGGCGGGCGAACACGCGCCGTATAACCTGAAATTCGTGACCAACGGGGTGTCCTGCACCACCGCCAGCATCATCACCGCGGCGCTGGGGATTCGCGACCTTGAGGCAATTACCCCGGCAGATATCCAGCAGATCCGCCAGATTCACCTGCTGCTGGTGATGTACAACGCAATGCAACCGGGGGTGTTTGCGCTGTCCGGTTGGGACCTGGTCGGCGCACTGCCGTTGCCGGCGGAGGAGGTCGCCCATTTGATGCGCGATGGCGACACGCGCTGGATACATCGCGGCGCCTATGACCTGGTGGACCTGAACCCGGATGCGGAGCAATCCGCTGGGCAGATGCCGCGCCCGAAAACCTTGTATGGCAGCCTGATCAGCCAGTTGACCGACCCGGACTCGTTTGCCTCCCAACTGCAAAGAATCCTCGCCGTGCGCCGCGCCTACGACATCGCCGCCAGTCGCCAGATCCTGGTGCCGGACGTGCAGCACCCGGGGCTGTTGATCATGGTTCACGAACTGCCGGCGGGCAAAGGCACCCAGATCACCGCGCTGAACTTCGGCGCCACGCCGATCACTGAAACCCTGCACCTGCCCGATATCGCGCCCGGGCCGGTGGTGGACATCATCAATGAGCGGGTAGAGGGTGATTTGACGCCTGAGGGAGATTTCACCATTACGCTGGATGCGTATGAAGGCTTGGCGTTGCGGGTGGTCAGCAGCTCGCCGATGCTTTGAGCGGCTGCATCGACAAGTACTGTTCGATGATGTCCAGCAGCAAGCGGTTGTCCACGGTCTGCAAGACGTTCACCAGCCCACTGGTCGGCGGTGTGATGCCAACGTCCAGCCGCAGTGGCTGCTTATAGCGCCAGGTTTTGCCCCGCGTGCGGCCGGCGCGCAGTTCTACTTCCGTGTAGTACTGCGTGGCGGTGGCGACGCGCGGATCCAGCAACCAGGCAACCACCAGGGCGTCATGGATCCAGCAACCGGCCAGGCTGCGGGTGGCCATTGAATAGTTGATCCAGGGCCTGAACGTCTCGCAGATGAAACGGGCGAGGGGCGTATCGAGTTGCTGGATACGGTCCAGGTCGTGGTGCGTCATCAGGGTTTGCGTGGTGACATCCAGGGGCACCAGGGTGATATTCGCACCGCAACTGAGGACACGGTCCGCCGCTTCCGGATCGAAGCCGAAGTTGGTGTCCTTGATGAAGTCATCCAGGGCGAAAACACCGCCCATGATCACGATTTGCCTGACCGCCTTGATCATGTCCGGGTAGCGTTCAATCGCCAGCGCCACGTTGGTCAGCGGCCCGATCGCCACCAGGGTGATTTCCCCGGGGTTCGCGCAAATCAACTGGCCTATGGCGTCGGCCGCTTCCTGGGCCGGAGCCTCGGCATCAAGGGGAGGGCGCACGCCATTCCATAAATGCGCGAGCTGGCGTTTATATACGGTGTTGTCCAGCGCATCGCGCCAGGGCCCGCCGGGTTCCTGCAGTGCCTGGGTGCTGCCCCTGACCACGGGCAGCGAGCGGCCGGTTCGACTCATCAGGTCTTGGGCGACGTTGTACCCCACGGCGCTGGGGGTGTTGCCTGCCACCGTGGTGACCAGTTCAAGCGACAGTTCGGGTGCGGCCAGTGCCAGCGCCAATGCCAGACCATCGTCAACATTGGCGCCTGCAATCCCGTTTCCGGGATCGCAATCAATAATTAAACGTTTCATTTCACCTTCTTTTTTTTAGACTCGCGGTGTTTGCACAGCGCCGCATCCGCAGGACTCACCAATCACCAGACGGTGAGAAAACTCTTGCAGCTTCACCTCGCCATTCCAGGCCAGCAGCATGGCAATGGCCGCTTTGGCCATCTCCCGCACGGGCTGGCACACGGTGGTCAGTGATGGGGCATAAAACGCCGACTCCTCGGTACCGTTAAAGCACACCAGGGCTACTTGTTCGGGGACTTTTATGCCGCGTTCCGACAGGGCCCGAATACAGCCGATGGCTTGTGCTTCGTTGGAGCAAAACAGCGCGCGGGCCGGGGGGCCGTCGGCCAACATGCGCTGCGTCGCGTCATACCCGCCTTGTCGGGTGTAGCTGGCGGGCACTCTCCATTCGGCACGCTCCTCAATCCCGTAGTCCGCCAGCGCGTCACGCCAGCCGTTCAAGCGGTCCTGGGCGTTGAGCATTTCCAGCGGGCCACAAATGATGCCTACCTCGCGGTAACCATGGCTCAGCAAATGCGCGGTGACTTGACGTGCAGCGCCACGCTCGTCCACCCGCAGCATATTGACGGCCAGGCTGGGGTTGACCCGGTCGAGCATCACAAACGGCGTGCCGCTGGCCTGGATCAGCTCGATATGCGGGTGGCGGTCGACGCTGGTGTAGAACAGGCCATCCACCCGCTGGCTCAGGAGGTTGTTGATCAGGTTCAGCTCACGCTTGCGGCAGTCACCGGAATCGCCCAGCAGGATGACCAGGCCGTTGTCCAATGCTTCCTGTTGCAGTGCATGGGCGAAAGAGGCGATGAAGGTATTCGAGATATTCGGAACCACCAGCCCATAGGTGCGGGTTTTGCCCGAGGCCAGTGCCTGGGCGACGCCATTGGGTCGGTAACCGGTGTGTTTTATGGCATCCAGTACGCGCTGGCGCGTGGCTTTGGCGACAGGCCTTGGGCCGTCGTTGATCACATAGCTGACGACCGCGACCGAGGTTCCTGCTTCGCGGGCCACATCATCGCGTGTGGCCCGGGTGGGATACTGTTTTGTCAAAGCGACCTGCCATTTCCTGTGAGTCGATGGGCACGCGGGCGGTACCCGGTAACGGGTCTACCCGCGTAGATGTTTGCGGCAAGAGAAGGGGCTGAGATGGGCGGCATTATCACTGCTGGTTTATTTCAGTTTGATGACCTGTGTACGGCTCCGTTTAGTCACCCGCAGCCCCTTCAGGATCAGAAGATCGCGTAGGTGTAGCTGAAGATCACACGCGCCTGGTCCACCGCACCCACGTTGGGAATGCCGCTGCGGAAACTGCCTTCGCGCAACGAGGTGCCAAGCCCTTTCAACGGACCGCTCTGCACCACGTAGTCGATGCGCATGTCACGTTCCCACTCCGAGTAGCGGCTGGCGCCGTCGACGGAGCGGATGTTGTCGCCATGCAGGTACAGCGCCGAGGCCGAGAGGCCGGGCACGCCCAGCGCGGCGAAATCGTAGGAGTACTGGGCAAAGTTGGTGTTTTCCCCCGCGCGGATAAATGAGTTATCCATCACGTCGGTAATCAGGTACACGCTGGCGCCGCCGTTGCCTTCGCTGTTGCCGGCGCCGCCCACCACGTTGCCCTGGTTCAAGTACACGGTGCCGCCGGAGTCAGACACCTGCTGGCGGCCGAGCATGAAGGCGTTGCCGCCCAGGTAGTAGGTGAACGCCGCACTCCAGGTGGTGTTATCCACTTTGCCCGGTTCGCTGGCGTAGCCGCCGTTGTTGTTGAAGAGGTAGCCGGTGGTGCCGTTTTTACCCTGGGATTGGCTGTTGAAGTAGCGCAGGTCGGTTTTAAAGCGGGCGTTTTCACCCAGCGGCGTGGTGTTCAACAGGCCAAGGAAATCCTGGGTGTAGTAGTCCTTCAGGTCGGCGCGGTAGTACTGCAGGGTGGTGGTGGGGGTGATTTTCCAGTCGGCGCCGGCATAGGTGAATGAGTTGCTGTCCTGGGTGCCACCGGCAATGGCCAACCCTGTGGCGTTGGACGACGCACGCCCCGTGGAGCGGTTGAGTTGCCCCGCATTGATCGTCAGGTTATCGATGTCTTTGGACGTTACCGTCACGCCTTCAAAGGTTTGCGGCAGCAACCGGCCGTCGTTGGCCACCAGGATCGGCAGGTTCGGCGACAACCCGCTGCCGGCGTGGAACTCGGTCTTGGACACGCGAAGCTTGGCATTGGCCCCAAGGCGACTCCAGCTGTCCACCGGCGTGCCGTCCGAATCGACCGGCGCGAGTGAGTTCGAGGTGCTGGCGCTCGGGTGCTGGGTACCACCGGAAAGGTTGAATGCCTGCATGGCTTGAACGTCGAGACCGAAGCCGACGGTGCCTTGGGTAAACCCGGAGAGATAGTCGAGTTTGAAGCCCTGGGTCAGTTCGTTCTGATCAACGCCCGGGGTGTTCGGGTTATCACTGCGAAGGTAAAAAGTGCGCGCGTTGACCGACGCCGTGCTGTCGTCGATAAAGCCTGCGGCCAGTGCTTGTTGCGCAAGGATACTGGTCGTCACTGCCAGTGCGAGGGTGGACCGTTTCATGTCAATGCTCCTATGGATTGCCGATTTACAGGCATGGCTTCGCCCGACTGGTGGTTGAACCGTCGTGCGGGTTTGCGCCTTTCTGCGAGGCGTCAGTGGTTGTTCAGGGGGGTGAAACTAGAGGGCATCTTCCAGCGCGTTGAGGTCGCGCCCACGGGTTTCCGGGGCGACAAAGGTCGTCACGAAACCGATCCCGGCCATGGCGACAAAGTACCCGGCAATCGCCCACCAGTGGCCGGTCCAGGTCAGCAGCGCGGCCGCCACCAGCGGCGCGGTACCGCCCGAGAGGATCGAGCCCAGCTCCTTGGCCAGGGCCAGTTTGGTGTAGCGGTTTTTCACGCCGAATATCTCGACGCTCCAGGCCGCCTGTACGCCGAAGATACCCAGGGACGCGAGGCCCATGCCGACCACGATGGTGGTCATGACAATGGCCGGGTCGCGGGAATCCAGCAGCATGAACGCCGGGAAGGCGTAGAGCATCAGCAGCAGGCAGAAACAGCGGTACACGATCCGTCGACCGAACCGGTCAGACAGCCAGCCCGCCAAGGGGATGATCACAAAGCCGAGGATCGACGCGATCAACACGGACTGGGTGGCGACAGTTTTATCCACCGCAAGCACCTTCACCACATAGCCGACGATAAACCCCTGCGCCAGGTAAGAAGGGCCGTTCTCGCCAATGCGCAGGCCGACCATGGTCAGAAAGGCCCGGCTGCCTTTCCAGAAACCAACCGGCTGTACCGGGGCGGTGAGGGCGCTATCGCGCTGGGCTTGCAATTGAGCCTTTCGAAGTTCGAACACCGGCGTTTCCCGCAGGTTGCGCCGCAGCCAGAGGGCAGCCAGGGCAATCAGCGAACTGCACAGGAACGGAATGCGCCATCCCCAGTCCTGCAGTTGCTGTTGATCCATTTGCACCACGGCAAGCCACACCAATGAAGCCAGCAAGGTCCCACTGTTGGAGCCCAGGGCAATCACCGAAGACACCAGGCCCCGTTGTTTGGCGGGCGCGAACTCGCCCAGCATTACCGTGCCCGCAGCCAATTCGGCGCCTGCACCAAAGCCCTGGGTAAAGCGCAGCAGTACCAGGCATGCCGGCGCCCAGATACCGATGGATGCATAGCTGGGGACCAAGCCGATCAACGTGGTGGAAGCGCCCATCAACACGACGGTCGAGACCATGACCACCTTGCGGCCCTTGCGATCACCCAGCCATCCGAAGAACAGCGCACCGATCGGCCGCGCCACAAACCCCACCGACCAGGTCGCGAAGGTGGAAAGCAACGCCATGGCAGGCGACACAGTGGGGAAAAACACATCGCCGAAGATAAGGCCCGCCGCCAGGCCATACAGGGCGAAGTCCGCATACTCCATTGCCGTGCCCAGCCAACAGGCGAGGGTGGCGCGATACAACTCCCGGCGTCCTTGCGGGGTTATCAGGCTTTCATCCGCTGCGCCCCATGCGACAGGCGCATCGGGTTGAGCAGCACTTGCAACTGTTGACATCAAAAAACTCCTGATCCAAGGAAGGCCCGGACATGACCATTAGGTGTGTTTGCTCTGTTTCTACAGCTATCTACGCGCGTAGATAACTGGCCTTGAAAATCGGCCCGGGGTAAACCCCAAAGGCCGATCATGGACATCCATGGCCGGATCTTAGGCAGGGTTGTATTGCAGTCGAATGACAGATTTGTCGGTGGATGTGCGCAAGGTAGCGCTGATTAGCAGCGGCGGGGGCGACAGGGGTTTCGTTGTAATACGATCCGGCCGCGTCGGACTAAACGGTGGTGCTGCGGGTACTGAATAGCTCGCCGATGAACTGCTGAAAGTGCATGGATAGTCGTAATACGGTCTTCCCGGAACGTGTGCGGAAATTTCTCCTGCGTGCCGAACTATCGCTTTAAACCCCAGAACTTTCACAAGAACCGGAGGGACCTCCTTCCATTCTTATTCCGGAACTGTCTCGTTATAGTTCGTGTGCTTGAGTTGACTTATACCAAGCGCTGGAATCCCCAAAAATATGGAGTTTAGATTTATGCGGAAAATTAATCTGATTAACAGCATGATTGCTGCCTCACTGCTTTCAGTTGGCGTGGCTCACGCCGATGCAACCATTGTTAATGGCGGTACCATTCACTTTCAAGGTGAAGTTGTTAACGCTGCCTGTGCCGTCGATACGGGCTCTGCTGACCAAACCGTACAACTGGGCCAGGTAAGAACCACAGCACTGAGCGCGAGCGGCCAGTACAGCACCCCTGTTGGCTTTAATATCCAGTTGAATGACTGCGATAGCAAGGTTTCAAGTCAAGCATCCGTCGCCTTCACCGGTGTAACTGATCCTACCAACGCCCTGGCACTGGCTCTGGAGAGCTCCGCAGCCGGCTCTGCCACCAACGTCGGCGTCCAGGTACTGGACAGCGCAGGTGCGCCTATGACGTTCGACGGCGCTACGTTCGGCAAGCAGTTGACCCTGAGTGATGGCACCAACACCTTGCCGTTCCAGGCACGTTACATCGCGACAGGCCCAGCCACTGCGGGTACTGCCAACGCCAACGCCAACTTTAAAGTGCAGTACCAGTAACAACCCGTTGACAGGGATGTGCGCAGGCCAAGGAGGCCATTTTTCGCAGAAAATTCGTGTTCGCCTACAAGATTGACGTGAAAAAATGATGATGACTACAAAGACAACTAGAGCCCTGATCGTGTTGGCGGTGGTTGTACTCGCCAATCGCGCGGAAGCAGGCGTGGCCCTTGGTGCGACGCGCGTTATTTACCCTGCCGATCAGAAGCAAACGTCGTTAGGCTTAAGCAATAGCAATGATAAAGACACTTTTCTTATCCAGTCATGGGTGGAGAACAGTGACGGAAAGAAAGACGGTCGTTTTATAATTACACCGCCGTTGTTTGTGATGCAGGGAAAAAAAGACAATACGTTGCGCATTGTCGATGCCACCAACAGTAGCCTGACGAAAGATCGGGAAAGTTTATTCTGGATCAACGTAAAGGCAATCCCTTCTGCAGAAAAGGCGCAACAAAAAGACAATACCCTGCAACTGGCGATTACCAGTCGGATAAAGCTCCTGTATCGCCCACGCGCCCTCAGCATCTCCCCGGAAGACGCGCCGGGAAAGTTGACCTTCAAGCGCAACGGAAAATCGCTGGTTATTACTAATCCAACCCCTTACTTCCTGACCATCACGGAGCTGAACGCCGGCACACAGGCACTGGAAAATACCATGGTTCCGCCAATGGGGTTTGTGAATGTGGACCTGTCTGGCAGTACAAGCAGTTCGATTACTTATCGAACGATTAACGATTACGGCGCGTTGACTGCAGTGATGAAGGGAGCGCTTCAGTAAACACTGTTGCGCTAATAAACCCTTGATTATGGATCTTGCATCAGGCGGGTAAATCCAGAGCTAGCATGGAAGTTTTTTGTGCGGGAGGGGCTATGTCGTACCTGGGTTATATAACTGGCGATAACGCAAAATGAAAAATGGAACCCGGGATTCAGCACTTCAACGATTACTCTTGTCACCCTTGGCATTGCTTCTGGTAGGCCCCGTTTTTTCTGCGCGTGCAGACAACTATTTCAATCCTCGATTCCTGTCCGATGATCCTGCATCAGTCGCGGATCTATCCGGCTTTGAAAAAGGCTTGGAGGCGCCTCCCGGCACCTACCGAGTCGATATCTACATGAATGACGGTTACATCACGACCCGGGACATTACCTTTGATAAAAGCGCCAATGGGCAGCAACTGGAACCGTGCCTCACGCGCGCTCAACTCTCGTCCTTCGGCGTCAATACGTTAGCCGTGCCCGATATTGTGGCGATGAAGAGCACCGCCTGTGTTCCCTTTACACGGCTTATCACCGATGCCTCCAGTAGGTTTGATGTTGGGTTGCAGCGGCTTTACCTCAGTGTTCCCCAGGCATTCATGGGCAGGCAAGCCCGTGGTTACATTGCGCCTGAGCTATGGGATGACGGCATTACGGCGGGCCTGCTTAATTACAACTACACCGGCAGCGAAGTACGCAGCCAGCAGGGCGGGGTGTCCAACTATTCGTACCTCAGCCTGCAAAGCGGCCTCAACCTGGGCGCCTGGCGCTTGAGAGACACCAGCACGTGGAGTTACAGCCATGGCGTGGGCGTAACGGAGAGCCAGTGGCAACACACCAACACCTATCTGGAGCGGGGTATTTCCTCGTGGCACAGCCGATTGACCCTGGGTGACGGTTACACCGCTGGAGATATCTTTGATGGCATTAACTTCCGAGGTGTCCAAATTGCCTCGGACGACAACATGCTTCCGGACAGTCAACGAGGCTTTGCACCTGTTATACGCGGTATAGCGCAAGGTACTGCCAAGGTTTCGGTGAAGCAGAATGGGTATGAAATCTACCAGACGACAGTACCCCCGGGGGCTTTTACCATCAACGACATTTATGCGCCCGGCACCAACGGCGACTTGCAGGTCACTGTTGTAGAGGCTAACGGCTCAACACAGACGTACACGGTGTCTTATTCATCTGTGCCGATGCTGGAGCGTGAAGGTCAAGTGAAGTATTCGCTGACAGCGGGGCAGTATCGCAGCGGCAACACGCAGCAAGACAAACCGGAGTTTCTTCAGGGCACTGCATTATGGGGCTTGCCACATGACTGGACGGTCTTCGGAGGCACGCAGGTCTCGAACAACTATGACGCCCTGAACATTGGCGTGGGTAAGAACCTGGGCGACCTCGGCGCGATATCGGCCGACCTGACCCAGGCCCGCGCAACGTTGTCTGACGACACCCAGCATCAGGGGCAGTCGCTGCGGTTTCTTTACAATAAATCCGTTAACCAGTGGGGTACCAACCTGCAACTGCTGGGCTACCGCTACTCGACGAAAAACTTCTACACCCTGGCTGACACGGCCTGGAGCCGCATGAGTGGCTTCACGGTGGTCAACCAGGATCAGTCTATTCAGATAGCGCCGCAAATCACTGATTTCTACAACCTGAACTACAGCAAACGGGGTCGCTTCCAGGCCACCTTGACGCAACAGATGGGTAAGACTTCCACGATGTATTTAACCGGTAGCCAGCAGAGCTATTGGGGAACGGGGCAGTCAGACGAACAACTCCAACTCGGGTACAACAGTACAATAGGAGACATCAGTTGGGGAATGAACTACAGCCTGACAAAGAGCGCTTGGGCAGACAATAAAGATCAGCAGTTGGCTTTCAACATCAGTATTCCGTTTAGCCACTGGATGCGTTCGGACAGTTATTCCTCCTTTAAAAGGACCAATGCCAGCTTCAATACATCCAGTGATCTAAAAGGTCGGGACGCCAGCACGGCCGGGCTCTATGGCACATTGCTGGACGATAACAACCTCAGTTATAGCGTGCAGACAGGATACGCCAACGGCAGTAACGAGGACGTCTCGAAAACCGGCAACACTGCACTGAACTACCGCGGCCCTTATGGCAATACCAACATTGGCTACAGCACCAGTGAAGACTACAGCCAGGTGTATTACGGCCTCAGCGGTGGCGTATTGGCGCATGCGGACGGCGTGACCTTCGGCCAGCCGTTGAACGACACCGTGGTGCTGATAAAAGTACCGGGGGCGGATCACGTCGCAGTCGAAAACCAGACGGGTATACGGACCGACTGGCGCGGGTATGCGGTGCTCCCCTATGCGGTGGATTATCGTGAAAACCGGATCGCCCTGAACACCAACTCCCTGGCCAACAACATTGAGCTGGAAGACCCGATATTAAGCGTCGTGCCAACGCGCGGGGCGGTCGTGCGCGCCGACTTCAAAGCTCGCGTCGGGATGAAGGTCCTGATGACGCTGAACCACAACGACAAGCCCGTACCGTTCGGCTCAATCGCGTCTTACGGCGAGGGCCTCGCGGGGAGCATCGTGGCTGATGATGGGCAAGTTTATCTGACCGGGCTGTCGCCGACCGGGCAGATCAACGTGAGGTGGGGCGATGCTTCGAACGAACGATGCACCGCAACCTACAGCCTACCGGCTGAAAGCCAGGCGCTGGCCTTGAGTTATGCCTCTGCGGAATGTCGCTAATCGGAACAGGAACGAGTCGACCCATGAACAAGTATTTTGCTTTTTTGTGCCTGATTTCCTGCCTCGTAAGTAACGCTTACGCAGCGGACACTGTGATCACCATCAAGGGGTATCTTAAAGACAATACCTGCTCAGTTTCAGTCGACTCCAGAGACTTTACTGTGGACTTGATGAACAACGCGACAAAACAGCTCAGTCGTGTGGGGGCAACTACCGTTCCAGCGCCGTTCAAGATCGTCTTTGACAAATGCGGCGGTTCAACAACAGCGGTGAAGGTTACCTACGGTGGAGTTTCAGATAATGACAATGACGCCCTGCTGAAACTTGATAGTGGCGTCAATGCGGCAAGTGGCATGGGCATACAGATACTGGACAGTAACAAAAACTCAATCCCGTTAAAGTCGGGCATGCAGTCACTCAGCTGGACCAACCTGATCGCTGGCCAATCAAATACGCTGGGGTTTTATGCCTGCCTGATGGCAACACGTTCCCCTGTAACCGCGGGAGTTGTGAATGCGACGGCTGATTTCACTCTAGAGTTTCAATAAAGGGGCTGGGAATGAACGGTATAAAGTCTGCGCTGTTGACGGGGTTATTGCTGGTTGTCGGGGGCGTGAACACCTATGCGGCAGACGTGGATATTACCGTCAACGGGCGCGTTGTGGCGAAGCCTTGTACGGTCTCAACTCCGCCAGCAGCCGTTATATTGGAGGAGCTGTTTGCCCCAGATTTTGCTCAAGCGGGATCAACTTCGGGCTGGCACAACGTGATGCTGAATTTGACGAACTGCCCTGTGGGAACATCAAGCGTGACAGCCACATTTACAGGGGCTGCTGACGACACGGGCTATTACGCAAACCAGGGGGATGCGCTCAATCTTCAAGTGGAGCTGCGGGATGCCAATGAGAACATTTTAAATAACGGTAACTCGACTATGGTCAAGGTAGATGATTCGCAGTCGATAAACCTGCTGCTGCATCTTCGCGTGCTATCCGTCAAGGGCAATGCAACGCAAGGCAGTATTCAGGTCAATATTAATGTAGCGTATACGTACTCCTAGTCATGGTGGAAAATATGAAGATAAACGGTGGTGCCACACTATTATTGTTGCTCGCACTGTTCTTGTCAGAAAGCGCTTATGCTGTAAATTGCCAAGCGCCGGGAGTGCAGGCATCGGATGCTAAAGGAGGAACTTTTAATGTCTATGTACATGTGGGACCTATCTATTACGGGGACCGTTTTGTTATTTATCTAGGAGACTATATACAATGTGAGAGTCATTCTGCCACCGGGAATGCAAGTGTGCTTCCTCCGGGAGACGATCTGTGGAGAATTCAGAACGCCAGTCTGTCCCCAAGTCTTGTGGGTTTTTCTGGTTCTATTAATTTTTTTAATTGGTATGATCTCCCTCTTATGGGAAGCACCGCTTCAGAGTCGTATCAGACAAACCTTTATAACAAAATCAGTCTCATGCTGGCTTTGCAGTTTGCTACTGATGGTGCGCCTGGAGTCACAGTCAATGCAGGTCAGTTGCTGGCCACATTTACTATGGCGAGTCGAGCAACGGCAGGACCTAACAGTGCTTATCAAGAGACTTTACCCATTACGTGGAATATATATGCTCAAAACGACGTCAGTTTTAACGCGCGAGGTTGTGATGTTTCATCAAATAACATGACGATAACCCTACCAGATTATCCGGGAACTGCGGAAATTCCGTTAAGCATACACTGTGATCAAAGTGTAAATATCTCCTATTACCTGACAGGCACTACGACAGATAGCGCTAACACCATCTTCAGTAATACTGCCTCCGCATCCCCCGCAACGGGTATTGGCGTGCAGCTATCAAGTCGTACTGGCGTCATTGCGACCAACAACAATATCTCACTGGGTTTGGTTGGAACCAGCCCCGTAGACCTTGGAATGACGGCGTCCTATGCGAGAACCAATGGACAGGTCGTCGCAGGCAATGTGCAGTCCCTGATCGGCGTAATGTTCATTTATCAGTAGACGGCTGCACTGGCAGGCTCATCGACCTGGGCGTCGAAGCCGGCGAATAAAAGCCTTCTGCCATACCCTCGGAAATTTCCGTGCGGCATGCAGGAAAACGGCTTTCGTAATTCGCCAATAAAGACGGCAGCATGGCCCCAATGAAAACAGGGTCTGTACCAACATGATTTCTTTACGAATTCTCGTCCTCGAGGACCGCCTGCCGCGTCGCAAAGTCATCACCCGCGCGTTGACGGAGCTCGGTGTGCGTGCGATTTTCCTCGCGCCAGACGGTGATAAAGCGTTGGACCTCATCACCCGCGCCGAAGGCGTGGATGTGGTCATCTGTGACTTGAGCAACGAGAAACCGGGTTGTTTCAATTTCCTGATGGCGGCAGGCCGTGCACGCCTGGTCAATGCGTTGATTTTAGGTTCGGCGCTTGAGCCCCAGTTTTTGCGGGCGCTGGAATGTATCAATCAGTCCTCACAGATCAGACTGATCGGTGTGCTAGGAGATGATGCGCCTCGGCAAGCCTTGGATTCGATCCTGCGTGTTTACCTCAAGCACAGAACCTTTGCACCGCTGTTGACCCTCGACGGATTCAAGTTGCCTACCGAGTCCGAGGTGAGAAATGCCCTCGAGTCGCGAGAATTCAAGGCGTGGTTCCAGCCCAAGTTTGACTTGCGCTCGGGCGCCTTGTGCGGTGTGGAGGCGTTGGCACGCTGGGAGCACCCAACCCGCGGGTTATTGCTGCCCGGCGAATTTCTGCCGGCGGTGCTGGCTTACGACCTGATCGACGAGATGTTCAAGCAGGTCTTTGCCCAAGGGCTTGATCTGCTGGTCTCCCTGCGTGGGCGTAACATCTCGCTGCAGGTTGCGTTCAACCTCCATGCCTCGCAGTTGGCCCGTTTCGATTTGGCGATGTACATCGAAAATGCGTTGATCGAGCACGATCTGCCAGGCTCGGCGTTGATGTTTGAGTTGGCCGAAAACGGCCTGCTAGATATGCCGGTGGTTACCCAGAAAAGTTTGCTGTGTTTGCGGCTGTTGGGATGCGACCTGTCCATCGATGATTTCGGCACGGGATTCTCCTCGTTGACGCTGCTGTGCCAGCTGCCTTTCCAGGAGTTGAAACTCGACAGTTCGGTGGTCCAGGATCTGTCCGATCTGCGCAGCAGGGCCATGATGCTCAGCACGATCGCGCTGGCCCGAGCGCTGGAGATCAACCTGGTGATAGAGGGCGTCAGCACCCAGGCAATACGTGACCAGGCCTTAGACATGGGAGGCACGTTTGCACAAGGTTTTCACCTGGCCAAACCCATGAGTGCAAGCCGCTTGAAAGAATGGCTGGAATGACTGAGTCAATCTGAACGTGACGGCGTATTAAGAGCAAAATAATCAACAGAGACTCGATGCGGTTGGACTAGACTCTGCCGGTGTAGTCGCTTGCCTCTCTCTATGCCTTCTCGTTTCGTGATCTGTGCCCAGATAAACAGAATAAGTGAGATAGATATGCGCAAGGCGCTGGTAGTGGATGACCACCCGATCGTTCGGGCAACGGTCAAAATGGTCCTGAAACAGGAAGGTTTCGAAACGGTGGTAGAGGCGGGCGATGGTGCTGATGCGGTACAACAGGCCCGTCAGGAATTGCCCGACCTGGTGGTACTGGATATCTCGATGCCCAAACTCGACGGCCTGGAAGTCATCCGGCGCATTGTCGACCTGAACATTGCCACGCGCATTCTGGTACTGACGTCCCTGGAGGCCAGCCTGTACCTCAAGCGTTGCATGAGTGCGGGGGCTGCCGGCTTCATCTCGAAAATCGACGACCTGGATGACCTGCGCCGGGCCGTCAAAGTGCTGATGTCAGGCTATACGCATTTCCCCAATCTGGCCATCGGTTCGGTCCGGCGCAGTGACGTCGAGATAAATGAAGCGCGAGTGATCGAAAACCTGTCGGATCGCGAACTGGTGATCCTCAAGCACCTGGCCCTGGGGCTCAGCAACAAGGAAATCGGCGACTCCATGCTGCTCAGCAATAAAACCATCAGCACTTACAAGACGCGGCTGTTGGAGCGCTTTGAAGTGACCTCCGTCGTGTCACTTTCGGAAGTGGCCAAGCGCAACAGTATTATCTGATGAAGTCCGCTAAAACGATTGTTGCCGCGTTGCTGATGGCCGGTTTGCCGTTACTGGTACAGGCGGAACCGCACATTGCCGGTACCCCTGATTTTGAACTCGACATGGTGGTTCGTACCCAGGGCCGGTCCACACTTTATTGGGGGATGGCCCTGGCGGGGCTGGGTTCTATCCTCTGTTGGCATTTTGGCGGGCTGCTGTGGCGGCGCCGAACCGACGATCCCCGCAGGGTCCTGGCGACGTTTGTCGCCAACATGCGCCAGATGATCGATGACGTCCCGCGGCCGGTATTCATCCGTGACCAAAAGGGCCGCCTGGTCGCGTGCAACGACAGCTACCTGGATTTCCTGGCCATGGACCTGAACCAGGTCCTCGGCAAGCCCATCACCGACTTGCAACTCATGCCGCTGTCCGAGTCCCGGCAGTACCATGAGCATTACCTCAAGGTCATACGCGATGGGATTCCGCTGATCGGCAGTGGCAGTCTGGTGGCGCCCTACGGTGAAACGCTGGCACTTTTTTACTGGATTTTCCCATGTTTCAACGCCCGTGGACGGGTCGTCGGGGTGATTGCAGGGTGGGTCGATGTCAGCGACCGCGAGCAGCTGATGATTCAGTTAAAGGCCTCACAAAAAGAGGCCGACGACGCCAACACCGCCAAGACGTTATTCCTGGCCACCATGAGCCATGAAATCCGCACCCCAATGAACGCCGTGCTGGGCATGCTCGAAATGGCCACCAAACGGGCCGAGCAAGGCATTATCGATCGGGTCTCACTGGACATTGCCTCCAGCGCCGCCAACAGCCTGGTGGATTTGCTGGGTGACATCCTGGACATCGTGCGCATTGAGTCCGGCCAACTGACGTTGACGCCGAAGAGAGCCAACCTGCACGACGAGGTGCTCAAGGTCGCGCGCATCTTTGACGGCGTGGCGCAGCAGAAATTTCTCGAACTGCAGATTGAACTCGACCCCCAGGCCGATTGCGAAGTGCTGGTGGACGCCATGCGGATCAAGCAGGTGCTGTCGAACCTGTTGAGCAATGCGATCAAATTTACCGTTAAAGGCCAGGTGCGTTTTTTCCTGCGGTGCACCCCGGTGGTGGACGGCTCGGAGTTGGACCTGACGTTCAGCGTGATCGACACCGGGATTGGCATTTCACCAGAAGATCAGGCGCTGCTGTTCAGCCCCTTCACCCAGGTTGGCCAGCCGGGCGAAGCCATGCGTACCGGGTCGGGACTGGGGCTGGCGATTTCCCGCACGCTGTGCGAGATGATGGGCGGGCGGCTGACCTTGACCAGCGAACTGGGCCGGGGCACCCGCATCGACGTGACATTGCGTTTGCCGATTCTTGAAAACCTTGGCCCGCCTGTGCTGGATGCCATCGCGCCAGTGGTTCGAGCGAAGCGCTTGAGTGTGCTGGTGGTCGACGATTATCCGGCAAACCGTTTGCTGCTTTCGCAGCAGTTCACGTACCTGGGGCATGACGTCAGTGACGCGGAAGATGGCGCACACGGCCTGCGGGCCTGGCGCCAGGGTGCCTATGACGTGGTGATCACCGACAGCCATATGCCCATCATGAACGGCTATGAACTGGCCCGCGCGATACGTGACGAAGAGCAGCGCCTAGGCTCGAAACCCTGCGTCATCGTGGGCTTGACCGCCAACGCACAGCCTGAGGAGAAACAGCGGTGCCTGAATGCCGGCATGGACGACTGCCTGTTCAAGCCCATCCGGCTCGGAGAACTGAGCGCCCGGATGTCGATCATCGAACCCCTGACGCAGCCGAATGAAGCGCCCATCGCGATGATAGGGCAGGGGATCAACCTGGACCTTACCTCGCTGATTCAACTGGCGCGGGGCGACGAAGACTCGGTCAACGCCATCATCAATAACCTGGCACTCAGCCTGGAAGAGGACATGAGCGTGTTGATGCAATGCTATGCGAACAAGGACGTCGAAGGGCTGGCAACGCTGGCCCACCGTATAAAGGGTGGTGGGCGGATTGTCGGTGCGCAGAACGTGCTGATTCGGTGTGCGCAGCTGGAGGCGGCGTGCGAGGAGGCCGAGCCGGAGCAAGTGACCGCGGCCACCCTGGCCCTGGAGCAGGCCATGATTGCATTGAAGGCTGCCTTGATTGCCCTGACGTGAGATCCGGGGGGGCGAATTTGCCTGGATGACGAAGCGGAAGTTTCCTGTTTGTGTCGGAAATTTCCGTTTCGCACAGGGAGTTTTTCCAGATCCTATTAGGAGCGATCCTAAATACAGGGCAGGGGTGGGGCGCAATAATTTGCCGGTCGCCATCACCTGTGTAACCACTGTCATGCCTTTCCTACCGATACGCGTTCTGGTCATTGAAGAGCAGCCTTTCAAACGACTAATCGCCACCAGGCTGTTCCAGGACCTTGGGTGTGAAGACGTGGCTGCGGTGGCTGACGGTGCTGCCGCGCGGGAACTGCTGGCACGCACGGGGCCGGTGGACATCGTATTGTGCAGTTTGAAACTGCAATGCACGCTCGGACTGTCGTTGATCGAGGACCTCAGCCGGGGCGGGCTGCTCAAGGCGCTGATCATCTGCAGTGTGTATCCGGCGAACTTGCATGGTGCCCTTGACCGGATGCTGTCCATGCATGGCGTGAAGGTGCTCGGGTATGTCGATACGCCTGTGCGCGCCAGCGAACTCGGGCCGCTGGTGGGCGGGTTCCTGGAATGGATTGCGGTGCGAAGAACGGACGTTTCAAGCTCGATCAACTTGAAGTGGTTCACCCAGTCCGCCTTGAAACGAGCGATCCTGGAGAACGAGTTCAAGGTGTTTTTTCAACCCAAATTCAACTTGATCACCGGTGCGGTCGACAGTCTGGAAGCCTTGGCACGGTGGGACAACCCCAGCTACGGATTGTTGTCGCCCGCTGATTTTCTGCCATTGCTGAGCAGTTTTTATCTGATGGACGACCTGTTTTTCACCCTGTTTGAGCAAGGTTTGATGGTGTGGCAGGACGTCCAGGCCAGCGGACGACAGCTGAACCTCGCGTTTAATCTGCAGGCGGAGCAATTCAGCAACCCGCAATTGGTCGCACGCATCAGTGGGCTGATCGAGCGTTATCAGGTGCCGGCGTCCTACCTGACCTTTGAAATCACCGAGAGCGGCCTGCTCGAAACCTCCCCGGCGGTGCTGGAAAGCCTGATCCGTTTGCGCATGATGGGGGCCGGGTTGTCCATCGACGATTTCGGCGTGGGGTTCTCTTCCCTGGAGCGCCTGTGCCAACTGCCCTTTACCGAGATCAAGCTCGACGGCAGTTTCGTGCAAAACCTCGACACCAACGCCGCCAACCGCGCCATTGTCAGCAGCACCCTCGCACTGGGGGCAGCCCTGAGCATGTCGGTCGTGGTGGAGGGCGTTGAAACCGAAAGCCAGCGCCAGTCATTGATCAAGCTGGGGTGTGTCCAGGCCCAGGGTTATCTCTGTGCACGTCCCATGAGCGCCAATCGGTTGTTGTCGTGGCTGGACTCCCAGCGTGCGTCGATCAATAACGTCTGACACGTTATCCGCGCTATCCCCTGCGAAAAAGTTGAGGCTAACGGAAGAGTCTTAACCGTCAGCCTTCGACTGGATCCGATCGGCCCGGTGATCGACGCCACCAACGGCGTGCTGAGCTTGACGCCGGGTGCAGGCACGGCGACGGGGGTGGGCCTGCAAGTGCTGCATCTTTCAGGCGGACCGTGGATGTTGTCGCAGAACCAGTTGCTCAATACCGTCCTTGGCCCAGGAACCACTTCATTAAACATCCCGATGAGCGCGCGTTACTTGCAAACGGCAAGCACGATCACCCCTGGAACAGCCAATGCGGTTGCTACTTACACCATTATCTATCAGTAGATGTACTGGTCTCCCCGAAACAATGCGGTGAAGCTTCGGAAATTTCCCTTAAGCGTGGGAAGTTTCCGAATTGTGCGCGGAGTTTTCTATTAAGTCTTAGGAAGGATCCTAAATACAGGGCGGGGGTGCGGGCGCAATACTTCGCTCGCCATCATCCTATGTGTAAACACTGCCATGTCTTTTCTACCGATACGTATTCAGTTCTTCTCAACGGGAAACAAGGATGTTTCATGGTGAATCCCAAGTTACGCATCTTGTTGGTTGACGAGGAGCACACCCGGCTGGTGGGGATGGAGAAAAATCTCTCGAGGCTTGGCTATAACCGCGTCGCGCCGCTGACATCCCTACGGGAATTGCTGGTGATACTGGATAACGCCTTAACGCCGTTTGACCTGCTGATCATCCATGAGGCGGTGTTAAATAACGCGGGCGAAGTGCTTGGAGAGTCCGTGCGACGTTCACCGGCAATCAAACACCTACTTTTTTACCGCGCCGATACAATTAAAATTTTATGCACCGTTGAATCATCGCCGTTATCGATGCGTTTTGCACTGCCTTGCCCGCCTGATCGGGAGGCTATAAGGCAACTGATGGATGTTGTTGAACGAACTGAGCTACATGAGATATACGGTAAGAAGTGTGTGTATCCGGAAAAACACGCGATGCGTGAACACGATAGTTGAAACCACAAACTCCATCTTTCCCCTGTAAAGAAGTTACGTCCCTGATCAGTGCACCTGCTGGTTCCAACTGTCTGCCAAGCGGCTGCCGGGACGCTTTTTCGACTGGGCGTTTTCCCTAAATGGAAGGAAATTTTCCATGCGAATTCATTCTTCGCTGCCCAGCCTTCCCGTTCAGGCCCCCCTGCCGCCGCCACACACCACTGCGCAGCACGGTGGCGATGCGTCCCTGTTGGTGACGATCCTGATGCTGGCTTTTCCCGGCTCCAGCCATGCCGGTGGCACTGCGGGGGGGGAACACCTCACTTGCTGCACCCACTGCCCATGGCGGCGCCGGCGCCGGCCTGGACCAGACACTCAAGTCAACGTCCGGTGCCAGCACCGGCCAGGTGTTTACGGAATTGGGCTACGCACTGCCGCTGAACGCCCGCGCCACGGTCGAACCGTTTGCCGGTGCCGCCTTCAGCGACCAGCGCCTGCGCGGCTTCTCGGAGTCGGGCGGTTTTGCTGCATTGGACGGCGAAAGCAAAACCAACGATGTGACCACCACCCTGGGCCTGCACGCACAGATGGCCTTCACCGCCCTGCAGCTGCAAGCCCACCTGCATGGCAACCGTGGGCGTGCGTCATGCCTTCGGTGATGTAACGCCCGAGACGACGATGGTGTTCGAGGGCAGCCTGCCCTTTACCGTCGCGGGCGCCCCATCGCACGCAATGCGGGCGTAACGGAACTGGGTGCGGATATCACCGTGAGCAAAAAACACCACGGTGGGCATTACCTACAGCGGCCAGTTTGGTGCGGGCTACCGGCAGAACGCAGGCAACGTCAACACCAACTGGCGGATCTGAGATTCATGACTCCTATGCGGATCCACGCCAGCAAATCAGCAGAAATTTGAAGCAGGAAACATCCAACCGTGAACAGTATTAACAACCTCGGATGGCTCGTCGGCCTCGTGGCCCTGGCCTCGCAGTGCAGTTTCGCCTTGCCCGCGCCGCAGACGGATCAAGCCTTGGGCGACTCATTGCTCAGCTTGAACCAGCTGTGGCTGATGACAGGCTCGCCCGACGGCACGCTGGAGATTGACCGTTCCGGTCTCTCGGCGGATGTGGCGGATGGCGAAACACTGGAAACCCTGTCACTCAATGAGGCCCGTCGCCGCGCCGTCGAGGAGAGCTACACCCTGGGGGCTTCGCACTCCAAGGTGCAGGCCGCCTCCGACCTTGCGCGTGCGGCCTATGCCGGTGTGCTGCCGTCGCTGGATGTCCGGGTGGCCAATGGGCCGGAGACCTCTACGCCGTCATTGCGCCTGAACGATGCCACAGGCCAGGCGCTGTCCAAGAGCACGCAGACCCGCAAAGACCTGTATGCGGTGATCAGTCAACCGCTGTTTGACCTGTCGGCGGTTGCAGACATTCGCAACGCAGCGGCGATCAAGCGCGCCAGCGCAGCCAGTGAAGACGGGGTTCGGGGCGACGTTAACTACGACAGCACAGCGGCTTTCTACAACGCGATAGAAGGCGCACTGGCCCTCAAACTCTACCGGGCTCAGCAAAAGCGCCTGGAGCGACTTGACGACTGGGTGATCGCACGGGCCAATGCAGGCGGGGCCAGCGGCGCAGACCGTGAGCGCATCAAGGCCCGCGTGCTGGCCGCCAAGTCCTCCGTGCAAGACGCCATCGCCCAGGCCAACCAGGCCAATATCAACCTGAGCCGGCTCACGGGCAGCATGCCCCACGCCTTGCAACTGCCGATGCTGGCGGACGCGCAGCCGGTGGGCACACTTGAAGACGCCTTGAACTTGATCCCGACGGGCAACCCGGCAGTCCTCACGGCCCGGGAAAATGGCGAGGCCGCCCGTGAGGAGCGGCGCAAATATCAGGCGCACTTCCTGCCGGTGGTGAAGTTCGAGTTGTCCAGCGACAAAGTGGCCAACGACGGCGGCGTGGAGGGTTGGCAAAACGATCGAGAGGCGGCTGTCGTCCTGACCATGCCGTTGTTCTCCGGCGGCGCCGACTATTACAAGCAACGTGCGTCGCTGGCCAAACAGCAAGAGTACGAATACGACCGCATGGACGCCGAGCGAGAAGCCCGTCGCAGCCTGCAGATTGCGTTCAGCGGCCTGGCATCGGCCCACGAAAAGATCAATTCGTTGCGTCAGCAGGCGCAAGCCCAGGCCCGTGTCGTGGCCGCCTTTGACGCCCAGCTTTCTTCCACCACGCGCAACCTCCTGGATGTATTCGACGCCTATCAGCAGTATCACCAGTCACAGTTGGACCTGGTGCACACGAGTGTGCAAGCCGTACTCCTGGAGCAGCAGATCCTGCGGGTGACCGGGCAACTGGCGGCGAACTCCTTCAGCACACTGACCGCGGTAAAGGAATAAATCATGGCCGGAGGCAGCGCTTCGTCGCGCGAACAGAATTTTTGGCCCGGGTTTGTGGATGCCCTCACCAACGTCGTGCTCGTCATGGTGTTTGTGGTGGTGGTATTCGCCATTTCCATGTTTGGCAGCATGCTCAAAATCAGCAAGGCGAAAGTCGCCCAAGGCATTGCGCAACAGGTGGAACAACAGCAGGCACAGGTCGAGGCGTTAACCCGTGAGGTCCGCGCCCAGGCCCAGTCTGATCATGAGAAAGCCGAGCACTTGCAAGAGGAGAATCGCCAACTCACCGCCGACCTGAGTGCCGCGCAGCAGGCGCTGTCGCTGGTGAAACTGGCCGAGGGCGGCGCAGGCGTTCCGGTCAGAGAGGCTGCGCCCAAGTCGCCGGTGGTGATCTCCGGTCGCGCGCCTGCACTCGATGTGAGCTATGCGCTGGGCGTGACCACCCTGGAGAAAAAACTCATGGATGCCCTGGATGGTGCCTTTGGCAATTTTGGCACGGCAGGCCAATGGCAGGTGTCGCTGCAAGCGACCATGGCCGAGCCTTCGCCAAGCGAAGCACGGCGCCTGGCGTTTTACCGCTTGGCGGTGCTGCGTGATCACTTGGTGTCCAAGGGCGTTGCACCGAGCCACATTGAGACACTGATTCTGAATGCACCCTCTACGGACGGGCGCAGTCACGTCGCCATCCGCCTGCGGAAACAGCCATGATGCCGCCGGGGAAGGCGTCCGAGCGCTCTGCGGGCCGCCAACACCGCCAGGCCGTCATACTGGCGCAGTTGCGCGCGCCGCGCCGCTGGATCGTGGGCTTGTTCATCCTGGTGGTGCTGCTGGTGACGTGGGCCGCTTTCGCGCCGATGCGGATGGTGGTGCGCGCCGAGGGGCGCGTCATTCCCTCGACCCGAAGCCAGGTGGTGCAGCACCTGGAGGGCGGGGTGGTGATGTCCATCGACGTGGCCGAAGGCGACATCGTCCAGCAAGGCGATTTGCTTGCACGCATCAGCGACGTCCAGGGCAATTCGCAGATGGGCGAGCGCCGCGTGCATGAGCAAGCCCTGATCGCCAAGGTGGCTCGCCTCAAGGCCGAAGCCACCGGCGAAAACATGGCGCCCCTCGCGGCGTCCGGCCCCCCCGACAGTGATGCCGCACGCGCGATCCGTAGTGAGCAGGAAGCGTTGCTCGCACGGCGCCAGCGGCTGGATCAGGATCAGCAGGTCGCCGCCGAGCAGGTCACGCAAAAGCGCTCCGAACTCGCCGAACTGAACAGCCGCCGCGCCAACCTGACCTCTGAAGTCGACCTGGCCCAGCGTCAACTGCAGATTGCGGCCGACATGTTGCAGCACGAGGCCGCCTCCAAACTGGAAGTGTTGGACGCACAATCGCGGGTACAGCGACTGAAGTCCATGATCGCTGAAGCCGACACCTCCTTGCCCCGGCTGCGTGCCGCGGTGGCGGAAGCCGAAGGGCGCAGCCAGGAAGTGCAGTCGCGCTTTCGCGCCGAGGCCCGTACCGACTTGATCGCCGCCCAAACCGACCTGCAAGGCGTGGAGCAAGAACTCAAGGCCAGCAATGACAGGGTGGAGCGCACAGAACTGCGTTCGCCTGTCTCGGGGGTAGTCAACCGGGTCAACGTGACGACCGTAGGCGGTGTGATTCGCCCCGGCGACGGGCTGTTCGAGATCACGCCTTCCAGCGGGCGCATCGTGGTGGAGGCCCGGGTGCGGCCGGCCGACCGGGCAGAATTGCAACCCGGTTTGCCGGTTAACGTGCGCCTGTCTGCCTACGACTATGCCTCCTTTGGCGTGGCCGAAGGGCGCTTGACCGAGGTCAGCGCCGACACCATGCCGGATGAGCGTGGCGAGCGGTTTTACCGGGTTCGCGTAAGCCTTGACGGCGAACGTCATCCGTTCGCCGGGCGCCCCATCATGCCGGGCATGGTGGCCACCGCCGAAATCGTCGTAGGCAGCCGAACCGTGCTCGCCTACCTGTTATCGCCGTTGAACCGCTTTGCACGCACAGCCCTGAGTGAGCCGCGCTGAGTGCTCACGCACAGCGCCGCCCATGTTATCTATTAAAGACACGAGCCAAACCATGAAAACACTTAGAGCCATTCATAGGCGTCACCTTTTCCTTGCCTCGGCGCCCCTTGCCCTGATTGGCGTAATGGGCGTGATTTTTCGCGAGTTTGTCGTGCATTCCATCCTGACCAACGTCATTCTCAACTGCATCATCCTCGGCACGGCGCTGGGTGGCGCCTTACTGATGATGCTGCGCATCCAGGCGATCCGTAACGAGTGGCAAGTGTTCCAGCAGTTCGCGTTGCTCGACCCTGAGCAGGACTCCCATGCCGAGCGCATGCAGCTCAAGTCAGTGGCGTCCCGCCTGCTCGCTAACCTCGGCCGTATCCGTCGCACCCGTGAGACCTCGGCGATTGAGCAATCGCAGATACAGGAAGAGCTGGAGGATGTTCATCGGGTCCTGGAGAGTCGCCAGGAAGTGGCCCAATACGTAGTGGGCCTGATGATCGCGCTGGGCCTGCTGGGTACGTTTATTGGTCTGTTGGAAACCCTGGTGGCGGTCGGCAATTTGATTGGCGGCTTTGCCAACACCGATGCCTCCCAAGACATGGACAAGGCCCTAGCCACCCTGATCGGTAATCTGAAATACCCGCTGACCGCCATGGGGACCGCCTTCAGCGCCTCGATGTTCGGCCTGCTCTGTTCGCTGACGTTGGGCATCATGATGCTGTCGGTACGCGCCTTCCAGGTGGAGTTCCTGCAGTTTGCCCGCAGCGTGGTGGACGGGGTGACCGCCCATGTGCACATACCGCAAGGCGACACTCAGGGTAACCAGGCCGAGGTCGGCGCGCAGTGGAAGCATCGGGTCGCCGACCTCCAGCTCCAGCATGAAAACCTGCACGGGGAGGTGAGGGGCATCGTCCTCCAGAGCAAGCGCAATGAAGAGCGCCAGGCCCTGTTGCTCTCCAGTGTGGAGGGGTTGGTGGCGTTGGCGCAGCAAGCAGAAGAGAAAGCAGATGCGATGGCCAGCCACTTGGCGGCTTTGCCCGTGCTGGTCAACAAAACTGAGGAAGGCCATCAGTGGACAGCCCGGTTGATTGAAACCATGGTGCAGTCCCAGCGTCAGGGCGACCAGCAACACAAGGAGCTGGCCCATGGTTTGACTCATCAGATGAGCCAGTTTGCGGCGCAAATCGATCATGCACATGCAGAGTATGCACGGCGCACCTACGAGGCGGTGGTCGAAGTGCTGAATCAACGGTTGGCCGCTGCCGTGGCGCAGCATGACCAGGCCGACGCGCTGACCCGCTCCGTATTGCGTCAACAGGAATTGCTGGAGCATGTGTTTGATGGTTTTGGTGAACTCAACACCGCCACCCGGACGCAGGTGCTGCGCGGGCAGCAAGACTCGCTTGCATTGGTGCAGGCGCTGCAAGACTTCGCGCACACGGTCGGCGCCGCCCTGGCAGAAGCCAAAACCCAGGCGCAGACACTCAACCAGACCTTGCTCAAGCCTCACAGCGATGCAGCGGGTGATCAGGTCGCGTATGAGGTGGCCCAAGGCGCCGAACGTCTTGAACGAGAGCTACGCATCGGGCTCTCGGCGATCCTGAGTGTGCTGCGGGACGAGACGCTCAACACCGGGCGTGATCCTTCACAGGAAGCCTGCTGATGAGCACCCTGAAAACCATCACGCGCCAAGAAGGCAAGTTCAAGCTGCCGTTCAACCAGGGCGATATTGCCGGGGTGTCTGTCTCGGATGTCGACTTGGTGATTGTGCTCAAGAACGGCGAACACCTGGTGTTGTTGGGCGGCGCGCTGGATGCCATGACCGAAAATCCGCCGCCGGTGCTCTTTGCCGACGGGCACGCCCTGGCCGCCAATCAGTTGCTGCACCTGGTCAGTGAGTTTGGCGCTGCCGCCACCGACTCGCCGCTGGCGGCCGCTGCGGTCAGTCCGGTGCCTGTGGAGCCTCCCAAGGCCGTGCCGAACGAGCCGCCTGCCGAGCAACAGCCGCCGCACCCGCCGCAGGAGCCAGAGCCGGTAGACGCAGTGCCCCCGGCAGCGACGGCCCAACCGAGCCCGGTCGACGCGACGTCCGAGGCGCTCAAGGCGTTGAGCAAGCCCAGTGCGCCGCCCGAGATCGCCCAACCGATCAATGATCCCAACCCACCCCAACTGGTCCTGCCACCTGGGCGGGCCGGCAGCGTACCGATACCGGTGCACAGTGACGGACCTGCGCAGGTCAGCGGACTGTCCCTCTTCAACGTCACCGGTGACCGTCAAGACGGAGCGACGCTCTACGGTGCCGGCGGAGATCCCTCTACGGCCACTGACGGCAGCCTTGAGGCGCAGTCTGCGCCCGAGCATCTGGTCGGCACGCCGGGCAATGACGTGATTTTCGGCGATGACGCCCAGCGCCTGGGGACTGGCTTTGCCAAGGAAATGCAGCTCACGGTGAGCAACACGGCGAGCGTCAACAGCTATTCCGTTTCGGGCCTTCCCAGCGGTTATAGCTTTGAAGGCGGCACTGTCGATGCCAACGGCGTCTGGCACCTGGACGTGCCGGCGCCCCAGTCAGGCGCATCCTTCGACGGCACTTACCAGATATTAAGCAAGCTGATTTATCCCACTACCGAGGTCACCGACAGCACCGGGTTTGCGCTGAGCTTCGTGATCACTATCGACGTGTCGGTGACCGACCTGTCGCACCAAACCGTGGACTTCGAAAAAACCGCCACCGTGATCGTCAAGGACGTCAACACGCCCAGCGACCTGCTGGTGGGTTCCCTGGGGACGGATTTCACCCTGGTACTGCCGGCGCAGGGGCTGTCCAACATCATCGAAGGCGGCGCCGGCAACGACACCTTGTATGGCAGCGCTGCCAACGACACGTTGGACGGCGGCACTGGCAGCGACCTGATGATGGGGGGCGCCGGCAATGACACCTACATCGTCGATGATGCGGGTGACACCGTCGTCGAGGCCGCTGACGAGGGCACCGATACGGTGTTGGCCTCGGTCAGTCATACGCTGTCGGCGAACGTGGAGAATCTCACGCTGGCCGGCACCACCCCGGGATTGGTCGCCACCGGTAATGAGCTGGCGAACGTAATAACCGCCAACGATGCGGGCAGCACCTTGCTCGGCATGGCGGGCAACGACACGCTGGTGGGCGGCGCCGGTAACGACATCCTCGACGGTGGCGGCGGTGCCGACTCGATGGCGGGTGGCGCCGGTGACGACACCTATGTGGTGGATGATGCCGGCGACACCGTTACGGAACTGCCCGATGGCGGGACGGACCTTGTTCAAAGTAGCCTTTCCTACACCCTGGCGGACAACGTCGAAAACCTCACCCTAGTCGGCATGACGGCGGGCCTGGTGGGTAGCGGTAACGCGCTGGCCAACGTGCTCACCGCCAACGATGCGGGCAACACCCTGAACGGCATGGGCGGCAACGACACCCTCATTGGCGGTGCCGGCAACGACACCCTGGATGGCGGAACAGGGGTTGACGTCATGAAGGGCGGCGCCGGTGACGACACCTATGTGGTGGATGATTCAAACGACAGCATTACGGAAACTTCCGGTGAAGGAACGGACAACGTACAGGCGAGCGTGAGCTATGTGCTGTCGGCGAACATCGAGAACCTGACGCTGACCAGTACCGCCGACATCGACGGAACCGGCAATGACCTGGCCAACGTCATTGAAGGCAACAGCGGCGACAACCGGCTGTCCGGCGGATTGGGCGACGATACGCTGATGGGCGGCGCGGGTAACGATACCCTCGATGGCGGCGCCGGTGCCGACGCAATGGCGGGAGGTACGGGAAACGATGTCTACGTTGTGGACGATACGGGCGATGTGGTCACCGAGGCTCCCGGCGAAGGCACAGATCTCATCGACTCAAGCATCAGCCACACCCTGGAAGACAACGTTGAAAACCTCACCCTCACGGGGAGCACCCCAGGGCTGGTCGGTACGGGCAACGTGCTGGACAACGTCCTGACCGCCAACGACGCGGGCAGCACGCTGCTGGGCATGGCCGGCGACGACACGTTAATAGGCGGCGCCGGCAACGACACACTGGACGGCGGCACGGGCGTCGACTCGATGGCGGGCGGCGCGGGCGGCGACACCTACGCCGTCGACGATGCCAATGATGTCGTCACCGAGGCGGCTAACGAGGGCACCGATCAGGTGATGGCCTCGGTGAGTTATACACTTTCGCCCAACGTCGAGAACCTCACGCTCACCGGTTCCAACTCAGGCCTTGCGGCGACCGGCAATGAACTGGACAACACCCTGCAAGCCAACGACGCAGGCGGCACACTTCTGGGTATGGCGGGGAATGACACCCTGCTTGGCGGCCTGGGCAACGACACTCTCGATGGCGGCACCGGCGCCGACACCATGACCGGCGGAACCGGCGACGATACCTATTACGTCGACGACGCCAACGATATCATCAGCGAGGCCTCCGGCGCAGGCACCGACCTGGTCATCTCCAGCATCGACTACGCGTTGGGGTCAGACAGCAACCTGGAAAACCTCACCCTGGCCCCGGGACGAGTCAACCTTAATGGTACGGGCAACGAGCTTGCCAACGTGCTGACCGGCAACGACGGTGACAACCTGCTTAGTGGCGGTGCCGGCGACGACACCCTGACCGGCGGCGCGGGCAACGACACCCTCGATGGCGGCAGCGGTGCGGACGCGTTGATCGGCGGCACCGGCGACGATGTCTACGTGGTGGACGATGCGGGTGACGTGGTCACCGAGGCGCCAGGTGAAGGCACAGACCTCATCAATTCAAGCATCAGCCATACCCTGGAAGATAACGTTGAAAACCTCACCCTCACCGGGAGCACTTCAGGGCTGGTAGGCACGGGTAACGTGCTGGACAACGTCCTGACTGCCAACGATGCGGGCAGTACGCTGTTGGGCATGGCCGGTAACGACACGCTGTTGGGCGGCGCAGGCAACGACTCGCTGGACGGTGGTACCGGTGTCGATTCGATGACCGGCGGCGCAGGCGACGACACCTACATCGTCGACGATGCCAATGATGTCGTCACCGAGGCGGCCAACGAAGGCACCGACCAGGTGATGGCCTCGGTGGCCTATACGCTGTCGGCCAATGTCGAGAACCTCACGCTCACCGGCACTACCGCCGGCCTAACCGGCACAGGCAACACGCTGGACAACACCCTGCAAGCCAACGACGCCGGCGGCACACTCCTGGGTCTGGCCGGCAATGACACACTGCTTGGCGGTGCCGGCGACGATAACCTCGACGGCGGCACCGGCACCGACACCATGACCGGCGGGCTCGGCGACGATACCTACTACGTCGATGACGCGGGTGACCAGGTGATCGAGGCCGCTGGGGGTGGCACCGACACCGTCGTGTCCACCCTCGCGTATACCCTGGCCACGGGTAGCAATATCGAGAACCTTACGCTGGCGGGTACAGCGTCCCTCAATGGCATCGGCAATGAACTGGCCAACGTCATCACCGGCAACGACGCAGGGGACAGCCTTTCCGGCGGCGCGGGGGCCGATACGCTGATCGGTGGAGCAGGCAACGACACCCTCGATGGCGGGACCGGCGCGGATGCCATGTCGGGTGGGGCCGGAGACGATACCTATTACGTGGACGATCCGGGAGATGTGGTCACCGAGGCGCTCGCTGCGGGCACGGACCTAATCAACTCAAGCGTCAGCCATACCCTGGAAAATAACGTTGAAAACCTCACCCTCACCGGGAACGCCGCGGGGCTGACCGGCACAGGCAACGCCCTGGCCAACGTGCTCATCGCCGATAGTGCAGGCAGCAAGCTGCTGGGGCTGGCCGGTAACGACACGCTGGTGGGCGGCGCCGGCAACGACACCCTTGACGGTGGCGCGGGGGCCGACTCGATGACCGGTGGCGCGGGCAACGATACCTACTACGTGGACAACGCAGCGGACGTGGTCACTGAATCGCTGAACGCCGGGACGGACCAGGTCTTCAGTACCGTCAGCTATACGCTGTCCTCCGATGTGGAGAACCTCACGCTCAATGGCACTGCCGCGAACCTGACGGCAACGGGCAACGCCCTGGCCAACGTGCTGGTTGCCAATGCCGCGGGTAGCAGCCTGATGGGCTTGACCGGCAATGACACTCTGACGGGAGGCGCGGGCAACGACATCCTGGATGGCGGCAGTGGCAATGACACCATGGCGGGCGGTGCCGGCAACGACACCTACTACGTGGACAGCACGGGTGATGTCGTGACCGAGGGCTCCGCCCTGGGCACGGACCTTGTCAACAGCAGCGTGAGCTATACCCTGGCTACCAACGTTGAAAACCTCACCCTCACCGGCACCAGCGCAAACCTGACCGCCACCGGTAACACCCTGGGCAATGTGCTCACCGCCAACAACTCGGGCAGTACGCTTACCGGTTTGACCGGCAACGACACCCTCATCGGCGGCACGGGCAATGACACCCTGGATGGCGGTGCGGGCACCGACACGATGACCGGCGGCGCGGGTAACGATACCTATGTGGTGGACTCAACCGGCGATGTCGTCACAGAGACCCTCAACCAAGGCACGGACACCGTACTCGCGAGCATCGCTTACACCCTGGGCGCCAACGTCGAAAACCTGACCCTCACCGGCACCACCGCAGCACTGACCGCCACCGGCAACAGCCTGGACAACACACTCATTGCCAACAACGCCGGGAACACCCTGTCCGGCATGGATGGCAACGACACGCTAACCGGCGGCACCGGCAACGACACGCTCGACGGTGGCACCGGCGCCGACACGATGGCCGGCGGTGCCGGCAACGACACCTACTTCGTCGACAATGCGGGCGACGTCATCACCGAACTACTCAATGCCGGTACCGACCTGGTCAACAGCAGCATCAGCTACGCGCTCGCAACCGGCAACAACGTCGAGAACCTGACACTGACCGGCACCGCCGCGATCAATGGCACCGGCAACGAACTGAACAACACCCTCACCGGCAACAGTGCCGCCAACACCCTGATCGGCGGCGCCGGTGACGACATCCTCAATGGCGGGGCAGGGGCCGATACCATGGACGGCGGGTTGGGTAACGACACGTACTTCGTGGACAACACCGGCGACGTCATCACGGAAGCACTCAATGCCGGTACCGACTTGGTCAACAGCAGCATCAGCTACGCGCTTGCAATCGGCAACAACATCGAGAACCTGACCTTGACCGGCACCGCCGCCATCAACGGCACAGGCAATGAACTCGATAACATCCTGACCGGCAACAGTGCAGCCAACACCCTGACCGGCGGTGCAGGCAACGACACCCTGAATGGTGGCGCGGGGGCCGATACGCTCATCGGCGGGACGGGGGACGACACCTACCTCGTCGACAATGCCAACGATGTGGTGACCGAAGCGACAGGCGAGGGCACCGATCAGGTCATGGCCTCGCTCAGCTATACCTTGGCCGCCAACGTGGAAAACCTCACCCTCACTGGCACCGCAGCAAACCTCACGGCGACCGGCAACAGCCAGGACAACCTACTGACCGCCAACAGCGCAGGCAGCAATCTCCTCGGCATGGCGGGCAACGACACGCTGCTGGGCGGCGCCGGCAACGATAACCTCGACGGCGGAACGGGTGCGGACTCGATGGCTGGCGGTGCCGGCAACGACACCTACACCGTGGATGACTCGGGAGACACCATCACTGAAGTCGTGGGTGCCGGGACTGATCAGGTGCTCACCAGCATCAACTACACGCTAGCCCCGAATGTGGAGAACGGAACGATCGCCGCCAACAGCTCTGCCGTCACCTTGACCGGCAACGCGCTGGACAACGTGCTCACGTCCAGTACCGCCGCAGACACTCTCAGCGGCGGCGCGGGCAACGACACGCTGGTGCTCAACAGCACCAACTACCTGAATGCCATCGTGGACGGCGGCGCCGGTACCGACACGTTACAGATTACCGGCCTTGCCGCTAACAGCAGCGTGAACCTGAGTAACCTGGTCGGACGCGTCACCAACACCGAGTCCGTCAACGTCAAGGATGGCGTCAACGAGTTCATCTCGGTTTCCGCCTCGGCGGTCCAGAGCATCGTGGGGCAGGGCGCGAACTCGGCGCTGACGATCCATCTGGATGCCAACGACAGCATCGTCGTGCAGGCCGGTAATTTCTACACGGCCAACGCCAGCGGCTCTGTCTACACCTTCTATAACTCGGACCCCACTCTTGGAGGCGCGTCTCAAATTGCGCAAGTCAATGTCAGTACCGTTTGATGGGGCCGTGCAGGCGCCCCGGCACCTGCGCCTGTTGCGGGCCATCGCGCCGTTTGCGGTGGAAATTGGCGTGTCCAGTTTGTTGATCAACGCCTGTGGTCTGTTGATGCCCGTGTTCTCGATGCTGGTCTACGACAAGGTGGTGGGCAACGGCAACGATGAGACGCTATGGACCCTGGGCGCCGGGATGGTGCTGGTACTGATGCTGGAGTTTGTCCTGCGCATGACCCGCAGCTACGCGGCTGAACGGCTCGGTGCGGTAGCCGAGCTGCGTATGGATGGACGGCTGGTGGACCGCGTGCTCCAGGCAAATGCGCAGCAAGTGGCCGCCCCCGGCGTGCTGATGTCACGCTACCGGGACCTGGCCGGTGCCCGGGATGCGCTGCTGGCCCAATATGCCATCGTCGCAGCGGACTTGCCGTTCCTGCTGATGTTTTTAGTGGCACTGGGGTTTATCGGCGGGCCGTTGGTGGTCGTCCCCGTGCTCTACGCGTTGCCTATCATGTTGGGGCAATGGTTCACCAGCCGGCCACAACGGGATTATGCCGCGCGAGGGCAAGTGGCCTCCGCCAGCAAGGCCACCTTGTTATCCGAAATGGTGGGGGCCCTGGCCTTTTTGCAAACCTCACCCCTGCGCCACGTCTTCGCCGACCGTTGGGAAAAGGAAGTCCTGCAAGGCGCGGTGTTGCGCAGCCGCCAGCGTTTCTGGCAGACCGCCTCCCAAGGCTGGGGCGGGATGTGTGTGGGGTTGGCCTCGGTGACCTTGCTGGCGTCCGGGGTCTTGCGTATCGAGGCGGGCGCAATGAGTGTCGGCTCGCTCATCGCCTGCTCACTGATCCAGCTGAGGGCCATGATGCAGATCGCCTCCGTCGTCTCGCTGGCGCTGGGCTGGAAAGACCTTAGCCGTACGCAACGTGAACTGGATGCGGCGGCCATGCCACAGCCGCAATCATCTTCGTGCGAAACATCTGCGCCCGCAGGCCCGGGGAACATTTCGGTCCTGCACCTGACGTGTCGCAGCCAGCAGGGGGACAGCGCGTTGCACGACGTCAACCTGCAGATTGCCCAGGGCGAACGCGTGGCGATCATCGGCCGGCCCGGCTCGGGCAAGTCCACGCTGCTGCGCTGCCTGGCAGGCATACAAGTGCCGTCCGACGGGCAGGTGCTGGTCAGCGGTATGCGCATCCAAGCCTTTGCAGCGGATGAACGTTCGCAGTGGATGGCCTACAAACCCCAGGAGCCAATCATCATGGGCCCCACGCTGCAAGACGATCTGGCACATTTGCAGGGTGAGCGTGCCGAGCAGGCCCTTTTACAGACGGGCCTTGGCGCCATGCTGTGCGACGGTGAAATGCGCCGCGACCAGGTGCTGTCGGCCAGCGCAGGGCAACCCTTGTCGGGCGGCCAGCGGCAGATCGTAGCGTTGGCTCGTGCGCTGGCGTCAGATGCGCAGATTTTTCTGCTCGACGAACCCACTTCCGGGGTGGATGCCGAGACGGAGAACCGCTTGACCCAGGCGGTTGATCAGCTCACGCGTGGCCGCACGGTGGTCATCGCCACCCACAGCACGGCGATCCTCAACAAGATGGATAAGATAGTTGTCTTGGAGCGGGGAAAAGTCGTGGCTTACGGTCCGCCTGCGCAATTGTTTGCACCTGCAGGTGCGTTGGCTTCATGACGGCCAGGGGAGTGTTGTTAAACAGGCATTAACGCATCGAGCAAATAACTCATTCAGAGTTAACGAAAACGTTAGATCTAGTTAACCCTCGGATAACGGTCCAACTCAATACTTGATATCTGTTTTAAGCAACCTCTCCTTACTTATAAAGAGCTTTTATGAAGACTCCATTTTTTGCCATCGCGCTGGCCTGTTCGTTACTGAGTGCAAATGTTTTTGCAGGTGATCAACCCCCCACGGTGGTAGCGACGTTTGACAGACATGATGTTGCCGAAGTACTTCGCGTCGATTCAGATCCGCGTGCTTGTGGCATTACCGATGCCTCAATGATTTACAAGACAACATCAGGCGAGTTAAAGCAGTTTAACTATAAAGTCTGGGGCGACGGGTGCATGGGCGGCTGAAGTAACGGTAATGAATCAATGAAGCATTTTTTCAAACTTCAAGTGCCTATGAGTCAACTGCCATGACGCATCAATCAGCCCCCGCGTGGAAAACCTTTTTGCGTGCCTGCGTGCATCGTCCATGGGCGCCGCAGCTTAGCGAATGGGCCCCTGTAGTCATCCGCCTCATCGTTGGCTACGGCTTCATGGCCCATGGGTTTGCAAAGTTCTTGCGAGGGGCCGACTCCTTTGCCGTCGTACTCCAGGCCATGAGTGTTCCCGCGCCGCACCTGATGTCATGGATTACGATTGCCATCGAAATCTTTGGTGGCCTGGCTACATTGGCCGGGGCTTTTGTGACGTTTGCCAGTATCCCTATGATCATCGTTCTACTGGTCGCGATCTTCACGGTCCACTTACCGTATGGGTTCAGCTCAATCAAACTGCTGGCGGTCACACCGCAAGGCGCGCAATTTGGCCCACCGGGGTACGAAACCGATCTTTTGTATATCGCCGGCCTTGTTAGTTTAGGACTCGGCGGTGCCGGCCGGTTCTCTGTCGATTACGCAATATCCCGGCCCAGCGCCGGCTGTTCAACCTCCTGATGATGCGTCGAACCAATAAACATATACATCGCCGGCACCATAAACAGCGTCAGCACGGTACCGATCGACAACCCGGCGAAGATCACCAGGCCCATGTCATGCCGGCCCGCAGCCCCGGCGCCAGACGCCCACACCAGCGGCACCACCCCCAGCACCATCGCCGCGGTGGTCATCAGGATCGGCCGCAGACGTACGCCGGCCGCTTCCTCTATCGCTTCACGCTTACTGTGCCCCGCGCGCTGCAGCTCATTGGCAAACTGCACGATCAGGATCCCGTGTTTGGTGATCAACCCCAGCAACGTCACCAGCCCAACCTGGGTGTACACGTTGATGGACGCAAACCCCATGGTGATAAAGGCCAGCGCGCCAAAGAGCGCAGGGGGTACCGAGAACAGGATCACCACCGGGTCGCGGAAGCTTTCGAACTGGAAGGCCAGGGCCAGGTAGACGATCAGGATCGAGAACATCAGCAACCCGAAGAACCCGCCCGACTCCTGCATGAACTGGCGCGACTCGCCGGAGAAGTCCGAGGTGTAGCCCGTGGGCGCAATGTTGGTCAGGATGGTGTTGAGTTTCGCCAGCAGTTCGCCCTGGGCCACGCCGCTGACGCCCGACAGGGTGGCCGAGTTGAGTTGCTGGAAGTGGTTGATGGATTCCGGCTGGGTCGAGGTCTCGATGTGTGCCACGGTGCGCGCCTGGATCATGCTGCCGGATGGCGTGCGGATGTAGTAATCGAGAATTTGATCAGGGTTTAGACGGTCTACCTGCAGCACTTGGGGAATGACTTTGTACGAACGCCCGGCGGTGGAGAAGTAGTTCACGTAGTTGCCGCCCAGCGCAGCGGACAACGCCGCACCGACGTCAGCCTGGGTCATGCCCAGTGCGGCGATTTTTTCCCGGTCGACCACCAGTTTGGCTTGTGGTTTGTCGAGTTTCAGGTCCATGTCGGAGAAATAGAACAGCTGCTGTTTCGTGGCCTCGGCCACCACCGCCTGGGCGACTTCATTGAGGTTTTCCACCGAGTCGGTGGTGGTGATCACAAATTGCACCGGCAACCCTTGGGCACCCGGCAGCGACGGCAGCGGGAAGGCCGCGATGGTGGCGCCCGGTACCTGGTTCCATTTTTGCTGGAGGTCCAGGATCAGTTGGGCCTGGGAGCGCGTGCGGTCGCCCCAGGTTTTGAGCAGCACGCCGCCCAGGCCCTGGTTGAGGATGGGCAGCCCGGTCAGTTGGAACATCTGTGCGTATTCAGGCTCTTTGTTGGCAATCTGGAAAGCCTGGTCGGCTATGCGCTCCATCTGCTGGGGCGAGGCGGTCGGCGGGCCTTTGATCTGCATGAACACCAGGCCCTGGTCCTCGGTGGGCGACAGCTCGCTTTTGGCGGTCATGCCGCTGGCGGCCACCAGCAGGAACAGCAGGAAACCAAACGTCACCAGCACCGGCCACACGTTCAAGCCGCCCGAGAGCACGCGGTGGTAACGGCCCCGCAGCCAGTCAAAGTACTGATCGAGCTTGCGCGCGAAGCGGCCTTCTTCCTGGCCGGATTTGAACAGCCGGGACGTCATCATCGGCGAAAGCGTCAACGCCACCACCGCCGACACGGTCACCGCACCCGCCAGCGAGAAGCAGAACTCCTTGAACAGTGCACCGGTCAGCCCGCTGCGCAACCCGATGGGCACGTAGGCGGCAATCAGCACCACGGTCATCGCGACGATCGGACCGCCCAGTTCCCGCGCCGCGATCAGTGCGGCCTCCAGCACGCCTTTACCTTCTTCCTTGATATGCCGGTCGACGTTTTCCACCACGATAATCGCGTCGTCCACCACCAGGCCGATGGCCAACACCAGGGCGAGCAGGGTCAGCAGGTTAATCGAGTACCCCAGCAGGTACATGATGAAGAAGGTCCCCACCAGCGACAGCGGGATCGCCACCAACGGCACGATCACTGCGCGGAACGAGCCGAGGAACAGGTAGATCACCACCGAGACAATAATCATCGCCTCCACCAGGGTTTTCACCACCTCGTAAATCGAGGTGTTGATGAACTCGGTGGAGTCGTAAACGATCTCGCCGCGCACGCCCGTGGGCAATTGGGACTGCAGCTCGGGGAAGGCCTCGCGCACGCTGTCGGCGACCGTCAGGATGTTCGCATTCGGCGCCGCCTTGATGCCGATGAACACCGAGCGTTTGCCGGAAAACGCCACGCTGCTGTCGTAGCTTTCGGCGCCGAGGGTGACGGTGGCCACATCCTCCAGGTACACCAGGGCGTCGCCTTTCTGCTTGATCACCAGCCGCTTGAATTCATCCACCGTGTGCAAGTCGGTCCCGGCCGTGAGGTCCACCGTGACGGTTTGCCCGCGGGTGGAACCGACGGCAGACAGGTAGTTGTTGTTGGCCAGGGCGGTGGACACGTCCTGTGCCGTCACGTTGTGCGCCGCGAGCTTGTTGGGGTCCATCCAGGCGCGCAGGGCGAACTGGCGCCCGCCGAGAATCTCGGCGGTTTGCACGCCCTGGATCGAGTCCAGCTTGGGCTTGACCACCCGCACCAGGTAATCGGTGATGTTGTTGGTGGGCAGGCTGTCGCTGTAGAAACCCAGGTACATCGCGTCGGTGGTCTGCCCGACGGCCACTGTCAGTACCGGTTCCTGGGACTGGGCCGGCAGTTGGTTCTTGACCGAGTTGACCTGGGTATTGATCTCGGTGAGCGCCTTGCTGGCCTCGTAGTTCAGGCGCAGCGTGGCGGTAATGGTCGAGACCCCCGTGATGCTGGTTGAGGACAAGTAGTCAATGCCCTGGGCCTGGGCGATGGCCGATTCAAGCGGCTGGGTGATAAAACCGGCCACCGTGGACGCGTCCGCGCCGTAGTAGGCGGTGGTGATGGTGACCACGGTGTTTTCGGTGCGTGGCCACTGGTTCACCGGCAATTCGAAGATCGAGCGCAGCCCCAGGATCAGGATGAACAGCGAGACCACAATGGCCCACACCGGTCGCTGAATAAAGGTATCGGTAAGCTTCATGGGACACCTTTAGTGTTCTTGGGGAGTCGGCGCAGGGTCGTTCAGCGGCGCGCTGCTGTTATCGACTTTCACCGGCGAGCCATTTTTCAGCTTCATCTGGCCGCTGGTGATCAACAGGTCGCCTTCCTTCACGCCCGACAGGATCGCCACCTGATCGCCCCGGGTCGGTCCGGTGGTGATAAAGGTTTGCTGCGCGGTGAGTACGTCCTCACCCTTGTCGTTCTTGGCCGAGGTGGCGATGAACACCGTGGTGCCGTAAGGGTTGTAGGTGACCGATGTCTGCGGAACGGTGAGGTAGCGCTGCGTCGCCCCGGAGGTGACCACGGCGCGGGCAAACATCCCGGGCACCAGGTTTTGCTTGGGGTTGTCGACGGTGGCTTCCACCGTCACGTTGCGCGTGGTGGCGTCGAACTGGGTATCGATGGTGCTGATCTTGCCGGTGAAGGTTTGATTGGACAGGCCGTCCGCCGTCACCGCGACGCCCTGGCCGATGGCGATGGCCTCCAGTTGGGTCTGGGGCACCGTGAAATCGATGTAGATCGGGTCGAAGGTTTGCAGCGTGGCGATCTTGTCGCCGGGGTTCAGGTATTGGCCCGGGTTGACGCTGGTAATCCCGATACGCCCGGCGAACGGTGCGCGAATGGTTTTTTTCGCCACCAGCGCCCGCTGTTGCTCGGCGGCGGCGAGTTTAGCCTTAAGGTCGGCGGTGTCGGTGTCGACTTGTGCCTGAGAGATGGCGTTGACCGCCAGTTGGGCCTTGTCCCGCTTGAGCACGATCACCGCCAGGTCGGCCGTGGCCTCAAGGGAATGCAGTTGGGCGATGTCCGAATCGGCATTCAACTGCACCAGCAGCGCCTGGGCTGCCACTTCTTGCCCGGGCTTGAAACCAAGGGTGCGCACGATGCCGCCGACTTCCGTGGTCACATCCACCCCTCTGACCGCCTTCATCGACCCCACAGCGGTGACGTTGGGTTGCCAGTCGCTGAAGGGCACCTTCATGGCCGTGACCACGGAGGCGGGATGGGGCATTTTGGACTGGGCGATCAGTGCCGAAATCTGCACGAACTTCACCCCGGTAATGATCGCGACAATCACCAGCACCACCACGATCATGAGGATCATCGGCCGCCACAGTCGACGCTTGCGCGGTGCGCCGGGCTCGGGTGGCAGGGGAGAAGCGGTAATGACATCAGCCATGGGTGTTCTCGCTGTTTCAAGAGTTCAGTTCAGTCGAACCGTGCCGAATCGGCAGGCGCTGCCTTGTTGCTGGCCGGCATGATTTCTTGCCACGACGGCAGGCCGAATCGATCAGGATGGCCCTTGGTGGCGGGGTCCACATCCGTCCGGTTCCACCAGCCGCCCCCCAATGCCTGGAACAGCGCAGTGGTATCGCTGTAGCGAGAAGCCTGGGCCTTGACCCGGGCCAGCACGGTGTTCTGGTAGGTTTGTTGGGCCGTGAGCAGGTTGATGTACGCCACCGCGCCCAGTTTGAATTGCGCCTGCACCAGGTCCAGGTTGGCTTGGGCTGAGCGCTCGGCCACCACCTGCTGGTTAAGCGCATCGGCGTCGGCTTCCAGTGCCCGCAGCGCGTTGGCCACGTCCTGGAACGCACCAATCACGGTGCCTCGATAGCGCGCCGCCGACTCGTCATAAGCCGCCACGGCCGCACGTTTGCGATGTTCGAGTGCGCCGGCGTCAAAGATCGGCTGAGTGATCGACCCGGCCAGGCTCCACACGCCACTGCCCGCCGAAAACAGCTTGGTCCCGCTGGCCACCGTGGAGCCCACCGACCCGGTAATGCTGAATTGGGGCAACTGATTGGCGACCGCTACACCAATGTTGGCGCTGGCCTGATGCAGTTGCGCCTGGGCCGAACGCACATCCGGCCGCTGGCCGACGATGGCCGAGGGCAGGCTGAGTGGCAGCTCTTCCGGCAAGTGCAGGGAGGCCAGATTGAAGCGCTCATCCCGGTCCTGATTGGGAAACCGTCCGAGGTAGGCCATCAATTGGTTACGGGTCTGCGCCAGTTGCTTTTGCAGGGGTGGCAAGCTGGCGCGGGTTTGCGCCAGTGCCGTCTGCTGCGTCAGGACGTCGCTATCACCGATGGCACCCAGCCGCCGCTGCGACTGCAGCACGTCGAGCTGGTCGCCCTGTAGCCGGATGATTGCCTCGGTTGAGGCGATTTGATCGCGTATCGACGCCAGGCTGACTGCGGTATTCACCACGTTGGACGTCAAGGTGAGGTACGTCGCCTCCAGCTGGAAGCGCTCGTACTCGGCTTGCGCCGTGGTGGATTCGATTTGCCGGCGCGTGCCGCCGAACACGTCCGGGGCATAGGACACACTCAACGACGCCGAACTTACCGTGAGAATCGGCGACTCCGGAATCCCCGAGGTCACCCCCGAAACTTTCTCCCGGGCTTTCTGCACATTGCCGCTGACGGAAGGGAACAGCGACGCCTGGTCGGCATAGACCAGCTCATTGGCCTGGCGCAATGCCGCTTGAGCAGCGGTGACATCAGGGTTGGCGCGCAAGGCTTCTTCTACCAGGGCGTTGAGGGCTGGCGAACGGAACAACGTCCACCATTGCCCGGGAATATCCATCCCGGCGATCAGGCGCTGCGCCGCGCCACCGGCGTCGATATCCGCCTTGGCGGTGGCGGTGAGCTTTTCACGTGAGTAATCAGCGTTAGCGGGCACATCCGGGCGCGCGAAATCAGGCCCAACGGTGCAGCCCGCGAGGGCAATGCACAGCAGGCTCAACGGAGCCAGAAGGTGTGGTTGTCGAAAAAGCGCACTGAGGGGCGCCACTGGTTGCGGTCCGGATGCAAGCTGCCGAGGCTGCTCTTTCATATTTACTCTGATTAATCAGTTGGTTAACTGTTTGGTTGAGCAATGAGTGGCGGTGCATCAGGCCGGCCCGGGAAGGGCGCGGGTTGACTGGGTAATGTCACGCTGGTCAGGTGGGTTGAACGTTAATTCAAGATCGCGGTAACCGCCAATAGAGGGAATCTTTATCAGGTGGGGTTGGGTGAGGTTCGGGACTATCTTGTGTCGGTGGCATCAAGCATGGAGGCATACCGCGAATGACCTGTATGACGTTAAAGTGCCCGCTCCAGATAACGCGTTTTAACTTCGAAAGGGACGTCGATTCACCATGAAAACAGCTTCTCGCATTCTGCTGACCGTTCTTTTGCTGGGTGTCGGCGCCGCAACCCAGGCTGCGGAAGGTTTCATCGGCACCGGCACCAACGCCGGTAATGGTTACGCGCCTGATGGCCACGGCGGGTTAAGGGGCACCGGGGGCAATCAGGGCGGTGATTACGAACTGCAAAAGGATGGTTCGCTGAAGGGCACAGGCAGCAATATTGGCAAGGGCTTTGTCCCGGCCGATGACGGTGGCCTGACGGGCACCGGTTACAACCTGGGCAAATCGTTCAGCCCCGATGGCTCGGGTGGCTACAAGGGGCGCGGCGCCGCCTATGGCGAAGACTACAAGTCTGACGGTCAGGGCTATTTCCGCGGTGAAGACACGGCCCTGGGTGGAAGCTGGAGGTCCGATGGCAAAGGTGGCTTTGAGGGGACTGGCGCCAACCGCAAGCGCGGTTACGAATCCGATGGCCGGGGCGGGTACATCGGCACGGGAAAAAACCGTGGCCGAGGCCTGGAATCCGATGGCAAGGGCGGTTTTATCGGCACTGGCGACAATGCGGGTGGCGGCTGGGTGCCGGATGGGTATGGGGGCTACAAGGGAATCGGCAACGTAAAAGGGGAACACTGGCGGCCTGAGTGATGCTCAAATAAATGCATTATTTGCATTCTTATTGAATTAGGTTATGCGTAATCAGTATTTTACACGCAGCTTTCGGGGCTTCATCGTACAGCCCGCTGCATGACCTATAAACACTGCCGAGACCGCACGCGCGGATCGACTTTGAATGCTTGAGAAGGCATCTGGAGACGAACGTGCGTTATCTGACAAAACTGGCGGCCGGGTTGGCCGCTACCCTGCTGTGCCTGGCCGCGAACGCGCAAACGCTGGTGGTGGGCGACCAAAGCTACAACGCCCAGGCCGTGATGGAAGCGGCGGGGGTGCTGGACGATCTGCCCTATACCCTTGAATGGAAGCAATTCACCGCCGGGGCACCGGTCGCCGAAGCGCTCAACACCAACAGCCTGGACCTCGGCTTGCTCGGTGATTCGCCGGCGCTGTTCCTGGGTGCACTGGGCGCGCCGATCAAGGTGATTGCCATCAGCCAACAAAACCTCGACGGCGTGGCCATCCTGGTGAAAAAGGACTCGTCGATCCACAGCCTTGCGGACCTTAAAGGCAAGCGCGCCGCCGTGTGGAAAGGCTCCTGGAGCCAGCAGCTGTTACTGACCGCACTGGATAAAGCCGGTGTGCCAAAGGACTCGCTGGAGCTGCGTTATCTCAGCGCGCTGGATGCCTCCCACGCGCTGGAAGGCGGTTCGGTTGACGTGATCGCCACCTGGGAACCCTACGTCACTCAACAGGAACGCCAGGGTGCACGGGTATTGGCAACGGCTGAAGGGCTGATCCCGGCCCAGAGTTTTATCGCTGCCACCAACAAGGCCGTCGATACCAAGCGTGGGCCCATCAGCGATTTTCTCTTGCGCCTGAAAAAGGCCCGTGACTGGGCTGGCCAACGCCCGGCCAACACCGACGCTTACGCGGATGCCTGGGCCAAACGTACCCGCGCCGATGCCGACATTGCCCGCGCCTGGTTCGCCCGTGCGCGTACCACGGTCGAACCTGTGACCGCCCAATCGCCTGTGGAAGCGCAAAAGACCGTGGACTTTTTCGCCAGCCAGGGCCTGGTCAAGTCCTACCCGGCGGCTCGTCTGTTCGACGATTCCTTTGGCGCGTCCTTGCAGCCAGCCGTCGCTAAAAACCAGCCCTGAACGCTTTGAGGAATACGTTAGACATGACTAAAAGACAGCTCAAACTAGGCGCCTTGACCATGGGCTGCGGCGGGCCCGGCCGCCATAATCTATGGCTCGACCCTCAACTGCCGGCCGATGCCAGCGTCAACGTCGACTGGTACATCGACATCGCACGCCAGGCCGAGGCGGCACTGTTCGACCTGATGTTCATCGTCGACAGCCAGTTCATCACCCCGGGCTCGCCGTCCCACTACCTGAACCGCCTGGAGCCGCTCACGCTGTTATCGGCACTGGCCGTCTGCACCCGGCATTTGGGCCTGGTGGGCACCCTGACCACCTCTTACAACTCGCCCTATAACGTCGCGCGGCGCCTGGCGTCACTGGACCTGATCAGCAAAGGCCGCGCCGGCTGGAACGTGGTCACCAGCGGCGATGCCGGCACCGCCGGCAATTACAGCCGCGACGAACATTACGACTACGACACCCGCTATGGCCGCGCCGCCGAACACGTCCAGGTGGTGCAGGGGCTGTGGAACTCCTACGAGGACGATGCCTTTGTGCGCGACCGCGCCACCGGCCAGTTCCTCGACCCGAGCAAACTCCACAGCCTGAACCACAAGGGCGAACACTTTTCCGTGGTGGGCCCGCTGAATATCCAGCGCTCACCCCAAGGCCAGCCGGTGATCTTCCAGGCTGGTGATTCGGAACAAGGCCGCGACCTGGGGGCCGCCACTGCCGATGTCATCTTCACCCACGCCGCCAGCATCGAGCAGGGCCAGGGGTTCTACCGGGACATAAAGGGCAGGGCGCAGCGACACGGCCGCGACCCGGAGCAATTGCTGGTGATGCCCGGCGCCGAAATTTATGTGGGCGATACCGACGAACAGGCCCGTGAAATCGAACAGCACTACCATCAGGCCGACCACAGTTTTGAGCTGGCGTTGAAGGAATTCGGGCGCAATTTCGGCTGGCATGATTTCAGCCAGTACGACCTTGATGCGCCGTTCCCCCAAGAGAGCCTGGAGGCGGCACGCAGCAGCTTTTTCACCAATGCCAAACGCATTGCGGATCAGGCCCGGGACAAGGGTTTTACCTTGCGCCAGGCGGTGGAATTTGGTCGGCAGCTGCGCCCGGGTGCCTTTGTCGGGTCGGCGCAGACGGTGGCGAGCAAGATGGCGGACTGGTTTGAAGCGCGGGCGGTGGATGGGTTCAATATCTACATTGGGCATCCGGAGCAGTTCAAGCGGTTTACGCAGGAGGTCATCCCGTTGTTGCAGGCCCGTGGCGTGTATCGCACGGCGTATGAGGGAACGACGTTGCGCGAAAGCCTGGGGTTGGAGATTGCGCGAGGGGTTCGTAAAAGGTAGTCGATGTCGCCATACCCTCACGATAAAAGTGCCCACTGAAAACGCTGCTCAGGTCGAGTCTTTGTGCTAAAGGTTTTCGGTTTTCTACCGACAGTAACGGAGGTGGCCAAGTTTTCCGTTTGACGGATCCGCCCGATGTTACCTGCCAAGATTGCCGCTAAATGCTTTTCGACCCTGAGCGAAAAAATCCATGTTCTTAAGAAATATACGAATCGCCGCCAGAGCGTTCATCGCTTTTGCCGCTATTGCGCTGCTGAGTGTGCTTCTCGGCCTCTTCGCGTTGAAGCAGATTCGAGAAGTTCAGTTCCAGGCGGCTGACATTCAGAACAACTGGATGCAGCGGGTCAGGATCCTCGCGCTGGCCAATGCATCGCTAGACCGTTTTCGCCTGGGTGAGATGGCACACATCCTGTCTTCAACCAACGCAGACATGCAGACCTACGAAGAAAAATCAGCAGGGCGCCTGAAAATCGTCAAGGAACAACTGACGCAGTACGCAGGATTACTCAGTACGACGGATGAAAGATCACGTCTCGCTGTGTTCAACCAGAGTCTTGATGTTTATGCGAAGAACCATATCGAGATGCTCCGGCTCTCGCGGGCGGGCGATAAAAAGGCTGCCGTAGAGTTTCTCAACAGCATACGAGACAGCTATGAGCAGATGACAAAGAACTTCGATCAACTCATAGACCTTGCCAATAAAGGTGCCGAACAGGCTGGCCAACAGTCTGTAGACGCTTACGAGCATGCCATCGGCGGTATCGCAATCGTGATTCTGCTGGTGAGCGCGGGAACAGTGATTGTTGCCTGGCTGCTGACCCGAAGCATTACCGCGCCCATCGTCGAAGCGATGCACGTGGCCGAGACCATTGCCAGAGGCGATCTGACCCAACCCATCAACCCCACCGGTAACGACGAGGCCACACGCTTGCTCAGGGCGCAGGAGGTGATGCGCGATAACCTTGTGCAGACACTCCGGCAGATAACCGGCTCCTCCAACCAACTGGCCGCTGCGGCCGAAGAACTGAATGCTGTCACCGCCGAGGGCAGTCGCGACTTGCAACAACAGCATGGGGAGATTGAGCAGGCAGCCACGGCGGTCACGCAGATGACAACAGCCATTGAAGACGTGGCGAGGAACGCCGCGTCGACTTCCGAGCTGTCACAGGAATCGCGAAACATCGCCTTAAAAGGCCAGCAGCGAATGGTTGAGGCTTTAAATTCGATTCGATCGCTGACACAGGGTGTCGAGCTGAGTTCCGAGCAAGTCGGCGGCCTTGCCGATCAAGCCAAGCGTATCGGCAAAGTCCTTGATGTTATTCGGGCGATTGCCGAACAAACCAATCTTTTGGCGCTGAACGCTGCCATCGAGGCCGCACGTGCGGGGGATGCGGGCCGTGGTTTCGCGGTGGTGGCCGACGAAGTGCGTGCCCTGGCACACCGTACGGCCCAATCCACCCAAGAAATTGAGCAGATGATCGGAGGCATCCAGACCGGGACCGCCAACGCCGTCAACACCATGCACGCCAGTAGCAGCATGACTCAACAGACCCTTGAGTTGGCCGAGCTTGCGCAAAAAGCCTTGGCGGACATTGTTGCAGCCAACGACGAAATCAATGACCGTAACCTGGTGATTACCACCTCGGCTGACGAGCAAGCGCATGTCGCGCGGGCGGTGGATCAGAACCTGCTGAATATCCAGCAACTGTCGATTCAATCCTCGGAGGGTTCCAGCCAAACGACGGCCGCGTCACAGTCTCTTGCAACCCTGGCGTCTGAGCTGAACACAATGGTCAAGCATTTCCAGATCTGATCAGCCTTGGGATCGCCACAGCGCGTTCTGATTGAACGCGCTTATCCCATTCATGCCGGATCTACTCAGAGCGGCTCGGTGTGATTGACCCCTGCCTGCTCTTGATAGCCTTTGCGCAGTTTCTCCGCGATCAGCTTTTCCGCTTCCCGCACGGCGCGCTCGGGGCTGTCGAGGGACTTGATCAGGGTCTGGCCCTTGGTGCCGATGCGGCCGAAGTGCACCACCACCTCTGCCTCGGTGACGCCGATCCGCCAGAACTTGTTGGAGTTGCCTTCACCAAAGGTGAATTCGCGCATCGGGGTCGACGCTTCAGGGGTTGGCGCCGGCTCGACTTCAACCGTTTCCGGTTCGACCTCCAGTTCCGGCTCTGGCAGCGCGGGCGTTTCTTCACCCCGTAGCAGCGCTTCGATGCGATTCAGCACGTCTTCCGGGTCTCGCAGCCAGTCATGGCTGGGCACGTCGATGATCTTCCAGCCGAAACTGCGCAATACGGTCGGGCGGAAGATATACCGCTCACGCACGTCAGCAGCGGCTGCCGTATTGCCGTCCAGCAGCACGCCAAGGCTGAAGTGTTCACCGCTGGCGTCACTGATCGCCAGGTCGCAGCGGAACTGCGACCGCCCGACGGTTTCCTGCACCGTATGCCCGCGCTTGCGCAGCGCGGCGGCGAGGGCGCCGCGCAGGCCGTCCTTGGGCAAGCTCACGGCAAAGGATTGCTTGGCGCCCGGGTTGAGGTTGGCCAGGATCCCCTGGGAACGCGGCGCATCCCCGCTGGCGCTGGCCTGGGCGAATTGCAGGAACGCGCGCAGTGCAGCGGCACCGTCGTTGTGGGTGTTGGTGATGGCCTGCGCCTCGATACTGGAGACGATCGCCATGCGCTTGCGTGCGCGGCTGAAGATCACATTCAGGCGTTTTTCCCCGCCGCGCTGGTTGATCGGGCCGAAGTTCATCAGCATCTTGCCGTTCGGGCCCGGCGCGTAGCAGATGCTCAGGATGATCACGTCCCGTTCATCACCCTGCACGTTCTCCAGGTTCTTGACGAACAGGCCATTGAACTGCCCGGCGTCTTCGCGCACGTACTCACGCTCCAGGCGGGTGGCAAAGGCCGAGTCGCTGGCGGCCAAGTCCTCCAGGGCTTGTTCGATAGCGCCTTGCTGGGCTTCGGAGAAGGCCACAATGCCCAGGCTCAAGCCGGTCTCGCGCTGCAGCAGCTCGCGCACCAGCTGGGCGATATACCGCGCTTCGGCCAGGTTACTGCGACCGAGGTAGACGCCATCGCTCATCTTCAAAAAGCTGATGGGACTGTCGAGCAGCGTGTCGGCACCCTGCGTCACTGCCAGGGCATCCGTGGAGTCCAGTGCGGCATGGGCCGGGGCAGGGCGCTCGATACGCCGGTCGGGGATGGTGATCAGCCGGCCTTCGTAGAACGCCGCGTTGGAAAAGCTGATCAACGCTTCATGCCGGCTGCGGTAGTGCCAGGCCAGCAGGGTCGCCGGCAAATTGCGTGCGGCCTGGCTCAGCAGGCTGTCGGCATCGAGGTTGATCGCAATCTGTTCGCCGTCTTCCATGGCAATCAGTTCGTTATCGTCCTGGTCCCCTGCGCTGGAGAAGAAGTTGGTCGGCGGCAACTGCATCTCGTCACCCACCACGATCACCTGCTGCGCGCGGCTCAAGGCCGGCACGGCTTCTTCGCTGGGGATCTGGCTGGCTTCGTCGAAAATCACCACGTCAAACAGGTCCGGGGTCAGGGGCAAGGTGTCAGACACCGACAGCGGGCTCATCAACCAGATGGGCTTGAGGTCGTTGATCACCCGGCCACTGTCCCCACTCGCCATTTCGCGGATGGAGCGGTAGCGCATGGTCTTGCCCAGCTCATGTTCCAGTTCGCGACGGCCCTTGGCGTAAGTTTTCTTGAACTCACGGGCCTGGGCATCCAGTTGGGTGACTGACATCGCCGATTGCTTCACATGCTCCAGGAAACGCTGGTGCAGCGTGGCGCTGAGCACATGGGCGTTGTGCTTGAGCAGGCTGCTTTCCGCCTGGCTGACCTGACGGGCTGCCAGACCCAGGGCCGGGCCGTCGAAGCGCGCCAGTTGCGGGTTGGCGCGGTACAGGCGGGTGAGGTTTTCCTGGGCAATCACCGCCTCCAGCGCCCGTTGCGCCAACCCATGCTGTTGCACGGCCAACAGGCAGACGGGATCGGCCTGGTGCAGCTCAACAAGCAGGGGCAGGCTGTCGGGCAGCTCGTCGATTTCTTCTCGCAGGTCCCGCAGGTATTCGGCCAACACGCCCAGGCTCGGCGCCGGCTCGAACACACAGTGTTGCGCAACCAGTTCGGCCAGGCGTGCAACCGGCTGGCGCAGGCTGGCTTCCTGGCGCACGCCGGGCAGGGCATTCGGGTTACCGCGCAAGCCTTCGACCCACTGGCGCAACAACGGTGATGCGCTCAGTTGCTGGAGCAGGGCCTGCAGGTTGTGCACGAACAGGTCGATGTCCTGGATACCGTAGCGACTTTGCAGGCGCTGCTGTTCGGCCTGCAACTCGGCGGTGGCGCGGTGTTCGCCGGCCAGGTTGTCGAGCACATTGCGGTAGCTGGGACGGACTGCGTGCTGGCTGAAGTCGTAGCGCCGCTGCAGCTCGCCACGCAGTCGCCACCACGCCGGTTGCAACCACCGCAGCAGCGAGCCTTCCAGGCGCTGCACCAGATCCTGGGCGGCCTGGGTGTCCTGGGGCGCGAGTTTGTCGCGCCAATGGCGGGTGCCTTCACCGGCACTGTGTTGCTGCACGGTCAGCGTCTGCAACCCCGCTTGTTCGGCGTGCAGCGCCTGGGAGCCCGGTGAGCCCGGTTCCAGCAGGTCCAGGTGCGACGCCAGGTTGGCGCCGGTCAGTTGCTCGGCGGCCTGGGTCAGCACGCACGCATCCGCCAGGCGGGTATCACTGGACAGCAGGCTGGAGGATGACTCCATCAACTGCTCGACACTGTCCATCAACCCGCTGGCTTCATCCAGGAAGGCCTTGAGCTGGCCATAGGCGTGCTCGTGGGTAATGAGACTGGAAGCCAGGTGGCTGAAAGGGTGGCGCGCAAAACTGTCGAGGCCGAAGCGCTCGTTGATCGCCTGATACAAGCGCCCGGTCAGTTCGTTTTGTGCCTGCCAGCGACGCCAATCGGGCAAGCGCTCCAGGGCCTCGGGGGGTAACTGTGCAGCCACGGCCGGCAGTTCGATGAGATGCCGCACCAGCTCACGTACGGAGCAGGCCAGGGTCTCCGGCACTCCGGCCATGGCCTGTTCAAAGCGCTCGATCAGGCCCAATTGTTGGGTCAGGGTGGCCAATGTGGCGCTGCGCCGGGCTTGCAACTGCGGCGATTGCGCGTCGCCGGCAATCCAGCGTTCATAACACTCGCGCAGGTTGCCGACGAAAGCCTTCTTGTCGGTCTGGGAGTCGTGAATCAGGCAGCACAATTCCCCCAGCTCACTCTGTTGCAGGCGATGGAAAACCACGTCCAGGGCCGCGCGCTTTTCACACACAAACAGCACCCGCAGGCCGCGACCGGCGTAGTCGGCGATCAGGTTGGTGATGGTCTGGGACTTGCCGGTACCCGGCGGGCCCTGAATGATGAAATTGCGCCCGGTGCGGGCCAGGCTGACGGCCGCATTCTGCGTCGCGTCGCCGGCTACCACGTTCCATTGTTCGGGCAGCGGGATCGGGTCCGGGGCCTGGACTTCGACGTCCCGCGGCTCGATGGAGAACATCCGGTCAAACGCTTCGTTCTGCGCCGGCTCGTCGATCAACTGCGCGTAGTCGCGCACCAGCGACATCTTGCGATAGTTGAAGTTGGCCAGGGTGACCTGGGTCAGGTCGATGTCCCAGGCGTAGCGATGCCCCTGGTTTTCGGGCAGGGCAAAGGTGCTGTTTTCGGTGCTGCTGGCGACCATTTGCGGATGCTGGGCCTGCAGCGACGGTTTGCCGCCCACCGCGAGGCGCAGCGGAAATTGGCTGGGCAGTACCTTTTGCTGGAACAGTTGCAGGCCCAGCGGGCGGTAGTCTTCGCGGTCGTAGCTGAAATCCGGCTTCACCAGGGGCATGGCCGAGCGCTGACGAGCGCGGCGGCGCTGGAAATGGTGCAGGTGCTGCACCGCCTTCTGGTGGATCAGTTCGATTTGCGGTTTGCTTTGCAGGCGCAACTCCACGCCAGGCTCGGTCAGTTTGATCTGGCGCGCAATGTCGGCGTGAATGTCTTCCAGGGAGGTCTTTTGCAGGTCAACGGTTTCCGGCAACTGGATATCGTAGAGCTGGCGCAACTGATGACGCAGCACCGGGTTGAACTCCGCCTCGGTTTCATCGCACTGCAACATGAACTGGTCGCGCACGCCTTTTTTACGGCTCAGCTCCACCGGCAGCCACAGCAGCGGGGTGACGATGCGTTCTTCCGGGGTGTCCTTGAGGTTGTGCCAGCGCATAAAGGCCACCACTAGGCGCAGGTTGCTGAAGCCGAACTCGGCGCGGTCGCGACGGGTTTCCTGGATGATGCGTTCCAGGGACGCCTGCAGCCAGGTCTGGTCTTCAAACCGCAGCCATTGCTGCAGGCCAACGGGCTTGCCGCTCAATACCTGCTCGGAGAACCCCCCCAGGGTCGGTTGCCAGGTGCACAACGCGTCGGGCCGGATGCTTTCAATCTGCATCACCAGCGGCACGCTGGCCACGGTCAGGTTGACGCTGGCCTGGGTCGGCCGGAAGTGCAGCAGGCGATTGCGCCGCGACAGGTCGAACAGCCGGTTGCGCAGGTGCTCCAGCACCACGGTGCGCCGCGAAGCCGGGCCTTCGGCCTGGGCCAGCACGCGCTCCACATCCAGGCTGGCCGGCTGCTCACGCCAGGATTCCAGGCGCCGGGCCAGGGAACTGACATCCGTGGCGCGCTCATGCCGGTTGAGTTCGGTCATCTCGACGATGAGGTTGGCCAGCACCGGGTTGAGCCGGCCATTGAGCTGGAACAGGTTGCGCCGGTGCCGGGCAAAGGTCTTGAGGTCGTTGATGTCGGCAAAATCCAGCCCGCAGGCCAGGCACGCCAGCAACTGGCCGAGCTGGAAAATATCGGTGATTTCGTCGTGGTGCCCGAGGCGATGCTCCCAGCTGTGCAGGTCGGTGAGGAACACCGGGTGGTCGATGGTCTGGTGCGGGTCCTCCTGGACTTGCAGGTCGGTAATCGCCACGCCGGTTTCCGAATCCCGGGTCAGGCGCACCTTGCCGACGATATTCAGTGCCGACTCCGGATTGGGCTGTACCTGCTTGATCGCCTCCAGTGCCAGCCGGGGCGGCACGCCCTCGGGGTTGCGCAGGTGCAGGGTGCGCTCTGGCCCTTGCAATACATCAAGGAAACCGAGCTGGGCGACACGCCCCAGTTCATGCAGTTGCGCCACCTGGCGCAGCAGCGGCAGCGTCAGGAACAACACGTCGTCGATGGGCACGGCGGCGCCATCGTGGCTCAGCAGCAATTGTGTGAACGTGACGGGCTGGGTTATTGGGTCCATGTGTCGACCTCCGCTTTGAGCGCGCGAACGATCGGGTCGAGCTCACGTTTGGGTAATTTGATATCGCGCTTGAGCACGCTGATAAAGTCGTCGGCGCTGCCGAGTTTCTTCGCGGTGCGCGCGGCATGCAGCAATGCCTCATCGCGCAGGTCGCGGTCCACCAGGCTCAGATCGAGCATGATGAAGTGCAAGTACTCGTGGATGCTTGCGTCGATCCGCTCGGCATTCAGGGTGCCGAGGTCCAGCGGTGTTTCAGTGTCTTTCCAGTCGGGAAAGAAGCCACGCACCTGATTCAGCACACCCTCCGACTGCAACACCGCAGCGTCGATAAAGCTCGCGATAAAACCGCGGGTGAGGGCGGTCAGCTCGACCTGGTCGGTCACATCCAGGCGACTGAGGGACAGCGGCCCGCGCAACCGGCGGTGCAGCCAGGCATCCGTCTCCGGGAGCTGCTGCCACCAGCTGTCGACCGCCTGGGAACGCAGAAACGTCTCCGGGTGCGAGGTGCCCTGGGACAACTGCGCATCCTTGCCATCCAGCTCGCGGGCCTGCTGCAGATAACTGGCGGCGTCGACGCTGACAATCCCGGTGTGAACCTTGACCAGGGACGTGATGGAGGCTTCCGGCCCGCTGGCCACCAGGGCCGCACCACGGTCGGCGTAGATTTCGGTGTGCAGGCTGTATAAGCGTGCGGTCTGTTCCAGGCTGGGCGGCGTGTACACGTCGGCCATCGCATGGTTGAGAATGCGCTCGGCGGTGAGGTAGTCACCGTCGTGCTCCGACCATAACCGGTAATGGGCCAGCTCATGCCCCAGCAACGCCAGCAACTCCTGGGCGTCGAGCCGCTCAAGGATCGGCCCGAAAAACACCACGTGCACTTCACCGGCCAGGTAATACAGGCTCGCATTCATCGCACCATCACCGGCCTGGTAAAGGGTGGCGGGCGCCTGGATCTGCAAACACTGCAACGCTGTCTCGCACGCCTGGTAGGCCAGCGGGTGGGTTTCGGGGCTCAGGCGGTAGGTGTCTCGCAGCAATTGCGCGCGCACATCCTGGGCATGTTCCTGCTGAACCCCCAGGGATGAGGCCCAGTCCCATACGGCAGGTTCACGGGTTTTCAGGTACTCGACCACCTGTTGGTGGTAAGGCAGCGGCGTCAGGCTGCTGATGTCCAGCGCGGGGGTGCTCATCGTTCGAACGTCCTTGAGGATACGGCTCCATAAACTGCGCCTGGGCAGCAGAGGCGTGGGCTGGCATCCCGGTATCAGTGGTCGGCAATAAACGCGGAGCATACCTAGGAAGGGCACAGACGTCATTTAAATAGGGACAGGCCGTCACCCAGGGTTTTGAGCACCCTCAGCCAGCAATTCAGATAGAGTTCACCGATTCCCCTCTCAATCATTAGTTGAAGTATGAATCGTCCGCTGTTTGTTTCTCTGGATGGGCCCAAGGGGACCGGCAAAACCACGCTGCTGGAAGCCGTGACGAAAGCCCTGAGGGCCGCCAATCACAAAGTGATCCGGCTGTGCGAGAAAAAAAGCGATCCCTATCGGGGTGAAACAATGGCCCTGGTTAACCAACTCGTCAGAAACCCCGACCGGGCATTGGAGTGGGAGGTGTGTGAGCGATTGGCGGATAGCCGTGCCTGGATCTCCCAACACGTGCTCCCGGAACAGCCACCCGGCAGCATCGTCTTGATCGATCGTTGGTACCCGTCTGATGCGGCGTTTCGCCGGACGGTCCCGTTTGCCGAAATCCTGCAGTTGAATATTGATCGAAACGTGCGCGTGCCCGACCTGCATGTGGGGGTTGTGACCACGCCTGAGGTTTCATGGGCGAGGGCGGCGGCACGCCGGCGTGGGCTGGGCAGTACGGTGATCCATCAGTTGCAAGAGCATGTCGCGTGTACCCAGGCGTTCGAGCAAGCGATTGCCGATAACGGTTGGGTGTTATGCCGCAATGAAGGAACGATCGAAGAGGCAACAATGCAGGTGGTGGCTGCGATCTGCCGTTGTCAGGCGTCACGCTTTAGCAACGGCGACGCTGTATCAACTTAGTGCAAAGGGTGTAGAGGGAGAAGAGAAAGGTCGCGTAAAAACACAACGCCATGAGCAAAAAAATGAACGCTGCAGAAAGCACGATTTTTCGATAGTTCATGATCCCTTCCCTGCTCGAATGAAATGCGGGCAAGCCCCGATCGAATAGCTCCATAGGCCCGCACCGACACGGCGGGTGTGGGGTGTAAGGCGGAGTATGGCGACCAACTTTTAAGAAAGTATTAGGCAGGCCACGTGCACGCAGGTCGGGGAGGGCAGACGCTGTTATCCACGACAGCCCCCATGTTTGGCCCGTTCAACTAAACTGGCGCCCATACACTTCCTGCCAGCGCCCGGTGAGACGCCATGATCGCCCATACCCCCACGCTGTTTGCCTGCGTTGCCCTGGTGGCGACGATCATGGCGTTTTGTCTGATTCTGGTCGGCCAGTTCAATCGACGCGACGGCCTGCTGACCATTGGCTGTGGTCTGTTGGCACATGCCCTGGCCTACGTGGGCTACACCTTTTATGGCCATGCTCCGTTGTGGTTTACCTACGGCGCCGCCAATACCTTGCTGGCGGTGGCGCTGGCCTTTTATGGGGCCAGTGTCTTTCGGGTTGTGGAGTTGCCCGTGTGCTGGTGGCGGGTATTCGCGCCCGCGGCGTTGATGCTGCTGTTGATGGTCGGCCTGATCGACACCCTGGAACCGCGAATGCTCGCGGCCACGATTGTGTTGATGGTGCAGTGCGCATTGATCATCCACTGGACTCGCCGCTATGTCCCCGCCCAGGGCCGGGCGCGGATGCTGTTGATCATCGGGTCTAGCATCAGCCTGATCGGCTTGGGCATGCGGGTGGTGGCCGTGCTCGGCGGAGGGGCGGCCGAGATGCGTTACGACGTCAGCAACCTCAAGCAAACCATCTCGGTCAGTATCGGCACGTTCACCGCGATGATGATTTCCCTGGGCCTGGTGTTGTTGTCCAAAGAGCGCAGTGAATCCTTGCTCCAGCACATGGCGTTGCGCGATGTCTTGACCGGCATTCTTAACCGTCGGGCCATCCTTGATCAGTTTTCCACCGAGTTGGAACGTGCGCGCCGCGACGGCTCCTGCCTGGCCGTGGCGATGGTCGACATCGATCACTTCAAACAGATCAATGACCGGTATGGCCACCTGGCGGGAGACGAAGTGATTTGTCACTGTGTCAACCACCTCACCCAGCGCCTTCGTCAATCCGACAGCATTGGTCGTTATGGTGGTGAGGAGTTTCTGTTATTGCTGCCGGGCACAGACGCAGAGGGCGCCATTGCCGCCCTGGATACACTGCGCGCGTCCCTGGCCGAATCACCGGCTCACTATGGTGATTCAACCATCTCACTGCGCATCAGCATCGGTGTTTGCTGCGGGGTGCCTGAGGAAGGCGACACCACCGCCAGCCTGCTTGCCAGGGCGGACGCGGCGCTTTATGACGCCAAGGGCGTGGGGCGCAATACCTTGCGGTTGGCACCGCCGTATTTCCAGCCGAGTGAAGCGCCGCTCAGCCCGGCCTCCTGAAAGTGTCGATGTCCGGCGGCATGCGTCGCCTAAGGTGGTGTAGGCACACGGGGTTGGGAAATGCCCGCATCCAGCAAGGCAAGGACAGGCCTCACCACACTTTCCAACAATGGGCGCTGCGGCTTGGCGCGGGCCAGCACGCGAATGCCCAGCAGCACGCCGAGTAACAGCCGGCCAAGATCTTCGGCAGGTTGCAAACAGGAAATGCTGCCGTCGTGTTGACCGGCCTCAACACGGCCACGGAAAAATCCCTCAGCACGGCTCAGGAAGTCATCAATGATGTCTTGTGCTTCGGGCGCATCAGGAACCGCTTCCAACGCCGAGTTCACCATCAGGCAACCACGATGCAGCGAGTCGCTCATCGAGCGGTCGATGATCTCCTCAAAGAACAGTTCAATCGCCTGACGCGGCGCCGCGGTGGCTTCAAGGCGAATCACGCGCTCGCCGAAACTGCTTCCAAGGTAGTGCGCCAACGCCCTGCGATACAACGCGCGTTTGTCGCCGAAGGCGTTATAGACACTGGCGCTGGTCATGCTCATGCGATCAATCAAGTCGCGCATCGACGTGGCCTCGAAACCCTTGGCCCAAAAGCATTGAATCGCCGCATCGAGGGCGATGGCTTCGTCAAATTCCCGGGGTCTGGCCATGGCCGATTTCCTTTTGCGGCAGACGCAAGCGTTGCGTCGCATCCAACAGTGCGCCTAATATAGATCAGTCGTTCTAAAACGCAATGTGCCTGGTTGCCACAGCCCTTACTCACCCGAGATGACGCCATGATCCGTTTCTATTTCCACCCCACACCCAATCCGGCAAAGGTCGCGCTGTTTCTGGAGGAATCAGGTCTGGCGTACGAACTGATACCGGTGGACACCAGCAAAGGCGAGCAACACCTGCCCGCGTTCCGCGCGATCAACCCCAATGGCAAGGTGCCAGCAATCATTGATACCGAGGGGCCAGGTGGCAAGGAAGTGCGGGTGTTTGACTCCAGCGCGATCCTGCTTTACCTGGGGGAGAAAACCGGCCAGTTCATGGGCGCTCCCGAAGACAAGCCGGAGCTGCTGTCGTGGTTGTTCTTCATCGCCTCTGGCCTGGGTCCGTTTTCCGGTCAGGCGGTGCATTTTCAGTACGCGGCGCCAGCCGGGAACGACTACGCAGTGAATCGCTACCGTCGTGAAATCGAGCGCCATTACGAAGTGCTGGACGAGCATCTTGCGGGCCGTGACTACATCGTCGGCGACCAATACACCCTTGCCGATATTTCGACGTGGGGCTGGCTGATTCGCGCACCGAGGATCATGAAAGGCAAGGAGGACGCACTGGCGGATTACCCGAACCTGAAGCGCTGGTTCGAACGCGTTGACGCTCGTCCCGCCGCAGTTCTGGCGAAGGATGTGGGCAAGGACCATAGCTTCAAAAAAGAGATGGATGAGCAGGCAAAACAGGCGCTGTTTCCCTCCAACTATCCAAAGACCGTGTGAATGGAGGAGGAGGGCGGCGATGCGGTTTCGACCAAAAGCAGCCGCTCTCTAATCACAATACGGCCTGTTGAGTTGCCAGGCCTGGTATCAAAATATTCATCCAGTTTCATTTGTTGGCGGTTTGAGCTACCGCCTTAATGCTCCGACACACACCTGTGCACTGGAGCAAAAAATAATGAAAAAACGCCAACCGCTACTTCAGCTCAATACCTTGGCCGTGGCGCTGGCATTTGCCTTGCCGGCCATGAGCTATGCCAGCGATCAGTCCGACTCCAAGGGTTTCGTCGCGGACAGCAGTTTGAATGTGCTCAACCGCAACGTGTTCTGGAACCAGAACGGCAGCGGCAACCACACCCGTGACTGGAGCCAGGCGCTGATGGCGACCTACAGCTCAGGTTTCACCCAAGGCACCATCGGTATCGGCATTGATGCGTTTGCCGACCTGGCGTTGCGCATCGACGGGGATACCGATCGTGCGGGCGGCCCGAACATTCCATCCGACGCCAATGGCAATCCGGATCGCGGCTTCGCGAAGGCCGGTGGGGACGTCAAGTTTCGTATTTCCAATACCACGCTCAAGATCGGCGACTTGCAGCCCACCTCGCCGGTGTTCGCCACCGCCGATAACTACCTGATGCCGCAGACCGCATCAGGCTTCCAGATCGACAGTCATGAAATCACCGGCCTGAACCTGGAAGCCGGCCATTTCACCTCCGGTACCGGTAACACCACCACGTCCCGTAGCGGTGACATCCTCGCCAGCTACGCCGGTGTGGGTGCGGCGTCGGCCAGCTTCGCGGGTGGCAAGTACCAGTTCAGCAAGGAGTTCACCGCTTCGCTGTACGGCGCGCACCTGGAAGATGTCTGGAATCAGTACTACGTCAATTTGAACCTGGTGCATCCGTTGACCGCTGACCAATCCGTCGCCCTGGACTTCAACCTCTATCGCACACTGGACGATGGCGAAGCCAAGGCCGGTACCATCGACACCACCGCCGCCTCGCTGGCCGCTGCCTACACCCTGGGCGCACAGACCTTTACCCTGGCCGGCCAGAAGATCGACGGTGACGAGCCGTTCGACTATGTCGGCTTTGGGGGGACCAACGCCGGTGTCGGTGCCGGCCGCTACGGTAATTCGATCAACCTCGCGGACTCGGTGCAGTACTCCGACTTCAACGGCCCGGGCGAGCGGTCCTGGCAGATGCGCTATGACCTGGACATGAGCACCTTTGGCGCCCCCGGCCTGAGCTTCATGGCCCGCCATATTCGCGGCTCCGGCATCGACGGTACGCATACGCCCGGCAACTCGGCCTACACCGGATTCTATGGCGCCAACGACCAGGAACACGAAACCGACGCCGAAGTGAAATACGTCGTACAGAGCGGTCCGGCCAAGAAGCTGACCTTTCACCTGCGAGAGGCTTGGCATGACGGTGATGCGTCCACCGGCGGGCATTTGGTGCAGACGCGCCTGATTACCGAGTACCCGTTGAATATCTTCTAAAGAGGCGGGCCTGCACCGTTAATGGATCAACCGGGCAGGCCACGACGGCATTGAATCAGCTTCAAGTGCCGTGTCAGCGCTATTGGTCAGTCCGCCAGTTAGCCATCAATGTATTGGACGGCCGTTGCTCATCGAGCAGTTTGCGCGCCGTCTCCACGCCCGCCACCGGCAGCCCGGTGGGGTCGAGCAGGCCGATTTGCACCAGCACGCTGGCCTGATCCCAGTAGATGTGCTCGTGGTAGAGCTTGTCACCGCGAAACTTGATCACCCCCAGCATCGGGATTTCCACGTAGTGGCCGGTGGGCGCGACGTTGGGCAGCATCCAGTCGATGGCGGTGGTGTGGGTGAAACACATGATGAACTCATCGACGATTTGCAATGCCCCCACGGTGCGGGAAATGGGGATCAGCTTCATGTCGGGCGGGTTGCCGTGCACAAAATGGTGTTGATAGAAATGGCTCAATTGCTGGTAACCGACGCCGCCGGTCATGGTCGGGATATGGTTGACGTAGGGTTCGGCAACCATGGTCGCCATGGTCGCCGGCACGTCGCGGGTGCCGAATTCGTGCTGGATATGGGTTTCCCATAGCGCCGACAGGTTGAAGTGCGGGCCGATCTCACGTTTGAGCGCGGCGATGCTGCGTTCATGGGCCATCATCGATGCCGGCTTGTCGTAGTGCATGCCGCCGACCCGTGCAAAGGCATGGTCGACGCCGGGGTACAGGTAAATCTCGACGTTCTGCCGGTCGGCCAGGCGTGCGTTGATTTGCGCGCGGGCCTTGGCGTCACAGTAGCCGTCGTTTTCGGCAAAGTGCAGCACCAGGCGACCTTTGAGGTGTTCGGCCTCGTCCAGCAGGTGTTCGATGCCCATGCCGTAGTAACCCACCGCGCACGCCACCTGGGTGCGGGTCGCGGTCAGCCAGGCCAGTTTGCCGCCCATGCAGAACCCCACGTAGCCCAGGCCGGCGCCTTCGACTTCGGGCATGGCGCGCAGGGCGTTGAAGCTGGCGTCGATATCGAGCACGGCCTTGTCGATGTCCATGCGCTGGAACAGGTCGATGGCCTGGGCGAAATCCGCCTCGGTGTAACCCAGGTCTATTCCCGGCGTCAGGCGCCAGAACAGGTCGGGCACCAGGGCCACGTAACCTTCCTCGGCATAAAAGTCGGCGACGGCGCGCATGTTGGCGTTGATGCCGAAGATCTCTTGGCCAATCACCACCCCCGGGCCTTTGCCACTGGCCGGTAGGGCCAGGTAACCGGCAAATGTGGCGTTGCTGTCAGTCGCACGGATTTCAATCATGTTGCCCATGTCATCTGCCTCATTCGGTTATCAGGGTTTATTGCTGTTCACGTTGTTGTTCAAACCAGATACGCGGCGACACGCCACGGTCCGGCCCTAGAATAGAGAAGCCGCCATCCACCGGGACATCGACGCCGGTCATCCAGCTGGCGCCGGCGCTGCACAAAAACGCAATCACCGTGCCGACTTCATGCCCACGACCAATGCGGCCCAAGGGATGGAAGGGGGCGCCGACCTGATCCGCCAGTTCCAGGTCATTGCCGCTGAACTCGGCCACGCTCGGCGACCAGGTCCAGGCCGGCGACACGCTCAGCACCCGAACGCCGGCGGGCGCCAGGCTGACGGCGAGGTTTTTGGTCAGCTGCAGGATGCCGGCTTTCGAGGCGGGGTAGAGCGCCCGTCCGGCAGCGCCGAATTTGCCACCGGTACTGCCCACATTGATCACCACGCCACCGTCGGGCAGGTGAACGGCGACCTTCTGTGTGAAGATCGCCGCCGACACCAGGTTGACGTTCAAGGTCTTCAGCCACTGCGCGCGATCGGAGGCCAGCCCCTGGTCGGCATACAGGCAGGCGTTGTTGACCAGGATGTCGAGGCGGCCATAGCACGCCAGGGTGGCGGCGATGCAGGCGTCGATCTCGTCGTCGCGCTCCACGTCACACACGCAAAACCCGCAGCCCAGCTCAGCGGCCAGCGCCTGGCCGGTCTCGGCACTGCGCCCGGCCAGCATCACCCGGGCGCCTTCGTCGAGCAATTGGCGGGCGATGTCCAACCCCAGCCCTTGGGTACTGCCGGTCACGATCGCGACCTTGCCGGTGAGCATCATGGGTAGCCCTCCAAGGCTTGATTAACGCTTTGAATCGAGGCAATCAGCGCCATGCTGTGCAGCGAAGCGGCGTGCACGCGGCTGTCGGCGCTGGCGCATGCATCGGCCAGTACCGTGACTTCAAAGCCACAGTCCACCGCGTGGCGCACCGTGCTTTCCACCACTGAGTGCGTCGCCACCCCTGCGATCAATAGCCTGGAGGGGTTGAACTGGCGAACCAGGGTTTCCAGCGACGTACCGTAAAAGCCATTGATGCGCTGGTGGGTCACGACAAACTCCCGGGGGTTATCCCACGGCGCCAATTCAGTGAAAAACGCCGCGCCCCAGCTGCCCTCCTGAACGGCGCCGATGGCGGCGACGTTGCGCAGGATCGGCGCGTTCTGAAGCAGGTCGGCATAGTCGGGCCGGAAGGCCACCCGCACGTGCATGATCGGCCAATGCCGCGCCCGGGCTCCGGCCAACAAGCGGCCGGCGGCCTCCAGCAGCGCGGTGCGCGCCGGTTCATCGGCGGCCAGCCCCACGCGAATCTTGCCGTCGGCGTGCAACACGTCGTTTTGATAGTGCAGGGCGATCACCAGCGGCGGGGTCATCACACGAACACCTCAAGGTTGGCGAAAACGTCGTTGCAGTTAATCAGGTCGACGCGCTTGAGCTGGATCTGCCAGCTGTCACCCCGGGGCGCGAGCTTGTAGGTATAGCGCCCGGCCAATTGGCGTTGCTCAAGGCGCCATTCGCTGTACTGGAAGCTCGCACTCACCACCAGCAACCCCTGGGCATCCAGGCCTTCGACCATCACATTGCCGACCAGGTGGGCCGTGCGGGTCGGTGGCTGCTGGGACCAGTTGCGCGCATTCTCCACACGGCGGATGCGCACCTCCCGCAGCATGCGGTTCTCCCAGAACAACGAGATATGGTCGAACGGGTTGCCTTGTCCATGCTTGTGCGGCACCCAGTACATGCCGGTGTCGGTGAACAATTGATCCCATTCCCAGAAGCGCCGCTCATCCAGCAGACGCGCTTCGTGGTACAGGAACTGTTCCAGGCGCTGCCGGGTTTCAACCGGCACCTGGGCGGCGCTCAGTGGGCGGGTGTCGACGTCGATCCGGCGGTCAAGCAGCATGGGTGCTCTCCTTGGCGATCAGGGTGGCGGTCATGAACTGTTTCCAGGCAGCGAATTGATTACGCATCGGCAGTTCACTGGTGCCATTGGTCGATACCGCACCGTCCTCCAGCAGCCGATCGGTGCCGACGTAGCGGTGCATGCTGATCCACTCACCACCACGGGTCATATTGCCTTCCTGGCAGCGCGCGTACACCTCGACGTCATCGGGCATCACGTTGGAGGAGGGCGAGTTGATCACGTTGGCGTAGGTCAGCGCGCGGTCGAACACCGCGTCGGGCGCCCCCTTGCAGCGGAACGTCTGGATTTCCACCAGCGTCTGGTCCACCGCGATCGGGCGAATCACCCGGAACTGCATGAACACGGTGTGGGGTGAGCCGCTGCCATAGATCACGGTGTTGTGCCGGTTCATGCCAAGGATGGCCTTGGCGCGCTCGTCGCCGTAGGCCTGGCTCAAACACTCGAAATGCGCGCGGGACACTTCATCGCGCTCGGCGGCGGCCGGGTCGAAGATCGCTTCCATATAGCCGTGGCCGTTGTGATAGGCGCGCAGTTCGAGCTTTTCCCAGAAGTCGTAAGGCTCGCCGTTGCCGTCCATGATCAGCAGCTCGAAGGGCATTTCACCGATGGCTTCGGCCTCGCCGCGCGCGGCGTCCACCGATGACTCGTGGGTGACACGGGCGTGCATGGTGTCGTGAAGGTTTTCGTAGAAGACCTTCCAGTTCGAGCGCTGCTGCACGCGGAAGATGCCACCGGCCACTTCGACTTCGCCTACCGGGGAGCGGTCGCAGAGGTTGTCGATGGAGGTGATGACGCCGCCGAGGAAGGTCTTGAGGTCCGGCCCGAATGAGGCCTGGCTGGCGAACACAAAGCCGCGATAAGCCTCGACCCGCGCGACGCTGGCCATCGAGAAGTCCGGGTGCTTGGGGTCGTAGCAAGTCCCTTCGAAGCCGCTTTTCAGCGGCGCCGAGAGGTGCTGGCCGTCGAGCTTGAACGTCCAGGCGTGGTAAGGGCAGCGGAAAAATTTGCCGACACTGCCGTCACCCTCGGCCACCAGCTTGGCGCCTTTGTGCGGGCAGCGGTTGTAGAGGACGCTGACCGCCTGGTTGGCGCCGCGCACCATGATCACGTCCTGGTCGCCGATGCGCGTGGTGTGGTAATCACCGGGATTTTTAACCTGGCTTTCATGGCCGACGTAGATCCAGGCACTGCCATAGATGCGCTCCATCTCCAGCTGGAACAGGACCGGATCGGTATAGACGCTTTTGTGCACGCTGTCGTCGCGGATCAAGGCAGCGATTTGCTCGTTGGTCGGTATCACGGAATATCCTCGGCTCGTCACAGATCAAGCACCAGCAGCGAACTGCCGGCACGGGAAACACAGGTGCAGAAACTGCCGCCGGCGCGGTCGCGCGCCGACAGGCAAATGTCACGATGGTCAGGCTGCCCTTCGATCACCTGGGCGACGCATACGCCGCAGTCGCCGCGACGACAGTCAAACATCGGGTCCAGGCCCGCCTGGAGCATGGCGTCCAGCACACTTTGGTCGGCGGCCACACGCAGGTTGATGCCGCTGGCGCGCAGGAGCACGTCAAACCCCTGGTCGCCAGCGACTTCCAGCGTGCCGCTGAATAACTCGTAATGCAGATGATCCTCCGCCCAACCCAACCCGCGGGCGATGCTCAGCACGCTGTTGAGCATCGCCGCCGGGCCACAGATGTACAGGTGCAGGCCTGGTTCGGGCGTGGCGAGAAGGTCTGCGGCGGGGAAGCGTTTGGCCGGGTCGCCCTGGCTGATCCAGCAATGGCTGTCAGGGTATTCGAGGACCTGCGGCAGATAGGCCATGTGCGCGGCTTCGCGACCGGCATAGTGCAGGGTGAACGGGGTGCCGGCCGCCTGCAGCGACCGGGCCATGCCAAGCATCGGCGTGATGCCGATGCCTGCGGCAATCAGCAGCACGTGCGCAGGGTTTTCGCACAAGGCAAAGTCATTGCGCGGGGCCTGGGCCTGCAGCTCGTCGCCGACCTGAAGCGAGTGCACCCAGCGCGAACCGCCGGTGCCTCCCTCTTCCAATTGCACAGCAATTTCGTAATGGTCGGCCCCGGGCACGTTCACCAGGGAATAGGCCCGGCGCTGATTACGATCGCCCGGCACCTGCAACGCCAGGTGTGCCCCGGCGGTGAAGGTCGGCAGGGGCGTGGCATTGCCGGCGACCAAGACCAGGCGGCGGATTCTAGGGGTCAGGTGCTCCACCTGTTGGACCCGAAGCAAGAGGCTGGACATAAGCAGTTCCTGTCTGAATTCAGGGCCACTGTATGAATCCAGCGAGGTGCAAAAAAGCCGCAAACGGCAAACCGGTATCCACTTCTGGCTAGAATGAAACCGCCACTCAACCGTTTGTCTCGGTTTTGCCGTGGAAATATTGGTAACGCCCTGGCCCCCAAATCCCTGAGGCCGGCGGCTTGATTGAAGCCAACGGTAGCGATTCGGGCATGACGCGTGCGGCCAGTGCACCGTTGGCGTGCGCTCAGGCAACGCCGATCACAGGCTGTATCCGGATAGTGTGGGGTTTTTAGCCAAAAGGTGCGAAAATCCCCGGTTTCAATGGGCCGGGCATAACCCTTGCACGTGTTCGGGGGTACACGCCGCAGAGTGTGTCGATATCCATTGCCGTGGGTGCCCGTCATGACCGAACAGAGTTTTGTGCAATTCAGAGACATCCGTATAGACCGCTATGATCTGGCCGGAGCACGGGCCTGGATGGCGGGGGTTTGCGGGCCGCATGAATTGCAGGCGCACCAGCCAAACCGCATCCGGTTTCACCATAAGGCGAACGTGTTCAAGTCCATGTCCACCACACTGGGTTGGATGGCTTATGGGGCAGACGTGACCGTCGGCATAGAAGACGTTGAGCGGCTCAATTGCTATAGCCTCAGCTTGCCGGTTCGCGGCGAGCAGGAGCTGATCATGGGCGGGCGCCGGTTGTTCTCCAGCCAGGACCAGGGCCTGATTGTGAGCCCCCACGATAACCAGAAACTGCAGATGGCAGGCGACTGCCAAAAGATGTCGGTGGTGATCACCCGTACGGCCATGCGCCATACCCTTGAAGGCATGCTGCAGCGTTCGTTGGAAACACCCCTGAAGTTCGAGTCGGTGATGGATGCGGTCAACGGTGCTTCAGCCTCGTGGTGGCGGTTGATCCGTTACTACATCGAGGAACTGGAACGCGGCCACGAGCTGTTCGAGCAGGTGAGCTTCGCCCGGGATATCGAGAGCGCACTGATCAAGGGCCTGATCCTGTCGCAGCCCAATAACTACACGGAAGAGTTGCGCGCCCAGTCAGGCGCCAAACTCCCGTACTACCTGATACGCGCCAGGGACTTCATCGAAAACCATGCCCGTGAAGACCTGCATCTGGAGGACGTGGAAGCCGCCGCGGGTATCTCCCGCTTCAAGCTGTTTGAAGGCTTTCGCAAGCACTTCGGCGTCTCGCCCATGGCGTATTTGAAGAAGTTTCGCCTGACGTCCGCCCGCCAGGAAATTCTCGAAGATGCGTGTGCGCGCAATATTTCAGTCATCGCCATGGGCTGGGGGTTCTATCACCTGGGCCGGTTTGCCAGTGAATACCGCAAATTGTTCAACGAAGCGCCGAGTGCCACGCTGCAACGCATCGAAGCCCGTCGCAAGCGGTCGCTCTAAGATGGGCATGATGAGCGAAACCAGCCTGGGCAATGCGGGCCTGGACTTGTCGTTGATGTTTCGTAAGCCGGTGTTTGTCAGCCGCTCGGCCCAGGAAACCCAGAGCCGCCTGGCGCTGGCGCTGGCCGATCATGAGTTGAATTGGCAACCCGGTTCAGTGGACACCGAGTTTTACCATGGCCCCGTCGGGCGCATGGAACTGTACGCGTTGCGCTACGGTGCCGAAGTGGAGATCCGGCCTCAGCCGTTCGATGACTTCGTGCTGGTGCAGATGCCGTTGCGCGGCAGTGCAACCTTTCACGCGGGCGGTAAGCAGCATCGGGTCGGAGCCGGTGAAGTGGTGATTCTGGCCCCCGAAGAAAACACCAGCATGGTCTGGCATCAGGGCTGCGAGCAGTTGATTCTGCGCCTGCCCAATGCCCTGGTCAGTCAGACCATCACCCAACTGGCAGACGAGGGTAACCTGACCGGTGACTTCCGGCTGCCGGCGGTCAGTACCCTGCAACGCCCGATTGCCAATCGCTGGTTCGGTCTGGTCGCCGAGCTGCTGCAGTTTCTGCCCGGCGGCACAGGCAGCGTCATGCAGTCACGCTGGCTGAAACACCTGGAAGAGTGCCTGCCGTTGTTTTTGCTCAGCCATCTGACCCCCAGCGATACGCGGGTGGAACGCAGCCCGCCCCCCAGGATGTGCGCGCGCCAGCTGCAGAAAATTGACGTATTCATGCGCGAGCATGTGAGTCAAAGCATCACGCTCACGGCGTTGGCGGCAGCGGGCGGAGTAAGCGTACGCAGCCTCAATACCCTGTGCCGGCGCGAGTACGGGCAAAGCCCCATGGAACGCCTGCGCGCGTTGCGTCTCGACGCGGCACGTGAATGTTTGCTGTTGAACACTCACCTGAGCATCACCCAAGTGGCACTGGACCACGGGTTCAGTCACATGGGGCGCTTCGCCAGCTACTACCAGCAACGTTTTGGCGAGTTGCCCAAAGCCACCACGTTGGCGTGAAGCCTGCGTTCTTTTGTACGCTGCAATGCAAAAGGCTGAACCGGTGGGTTCAGCCTTTTTTGGCACTGAAGCGGCGTTACAACTTATGGATCCAGCGCATCACAAAACGGTCGCCCTCGGGCCGGTTACGCACGTCGGATTCAAAATACATATTGGCGACCACGATGTCCTCACGAGAGAAGGCATACATCGCCCCTGGCCCGATCGCGAAGACTTTCTCCCGGCGCCCTGAGACTTCATGGCCGTCGATCTTGGTATCGGTGAACTGGTTCAGCCAATAGCCGTTGACGCCGGCGGAGAACGCCGGGGTAAACGCATACAAGCCGTTGAAGTTCAGGTGCACGGCTTGACCTGCCTGAACATCATCGGCATTCGCACCGTAGGTTTCAGGCGAGGGGTCATTGTTTTTGCCGTTCCACAAGTAGTGCAGGCGCCAGGAAATAGTCGTATTGGGTGTTGCCCAGTACGTCGCCGCCCAATAGGGGTTGAACGACCAGAAATTGGAGCCGGGGTTGATGGCGGTATGTTTGTCGTAATCGCCCACAGGTGCGATCACATCCGCTTCGATCCGCTGCGCGAAGACTGGGCCGTGCTCACCCATGATCGGTTTGAACTGCAAGTACACACCGACATTGAGGTCTGCCACGCCTTCCTTGCCGTCGAGCACCGCATTGTTCAGGCCGTCATTGACGTCGGCTTTGGTGACCACTGGCAAGATCGCCGAGAAGCCCCAGTCGCCATTCAGAGGACCGCCTTCGCCCTGATAGACCAGTTGGGTCAGCACGCTATCGATATTGGTCGTGGACTTGGGCAAGCCAATCGCGTGCCCTTTGTTATCAACGATCTTGCTGCCGTTGTAGTTCTGATAGAACAGTGACGTCGTCCAGCCTTTGCCACCGGGAATTTCGGCACCGTCGTAAAAGCTTGTGGCGCCGAGATTGACCACCGGGAGGTCGGTGGCCAACACGCCAGTGCTGATTGAACAGCCTACGAGTAACACTGAAATCAGCTGACTGCAGTGGCGAACACAATCATCCCCAACATCCGAAAAATGTTTCACGCTGCTTGCTCCAAACGGTTTTTAGTTGTGCACAGGTCTACGAACGAAAACCTGGCTGGTTCGTGAGGTCAGTGGAAAGTAGTGAGTGCGGTCGGCTCGTTATTAAGGTCGAGTCTGTGGCCGACTGAGGGGATGGTGCGCTGTTGAGTCAACGTTCTCTAGCCGCGTTATACCGTTTTACTATCCTGTTTTTTTGCGCAGAAACAGGACGGAAATGGGAGGCCGTTCAGTCCTTCAACTGACGTTTTCACTGCGTCGTTGCTCGCCCGGGGTCATGCCAAAGCGGCGCCTGAAGGTTCGGTTGAAATACGACAGATCGGAAAAGCCGACACGGTACGCCACCTGCGCCACCTGCAATTGAGGCGCCCTGGCCATGAGCTGGCGGGCGGTGAGCAGGCGCAACTCCAGCAGGGTTTTGGTGAAGGTGGTGTGGTGCTCCTGGAACAGGCACTGGAGCGTGCGCGGTGCCATATGCAAATGGGCCGCAAGGTCCAGGGGGGAGAGTGCCGCATCGCCCTGGTGTTCGATCAAAAAGCGACGTGCCCGCTGGTAGAGCGCCTCGCGCACACTGCTGCGGGTGTTCTCGTCAGGGGCGTGATGGCTGTCGACCGCCAGGGCCAGCAGGTCCATGAGGCAATGGGTGGCCTGGGGGACCTGCCAGGCCTGCAGCGCGTCGATGCTCTGTGCCAGGTGATGGGCATAACCGACAAACAGCTGGGTGGGCGCGCCGACCGGCAGCGGCCTGGCCACTGCGTCACTCAGGCGCTGGGTGCGCGAAGCCAGAAGGGCCAGTGGCAGACGCAGGCAGGTGATGCCCAGCCCTGCGGCGAAACTGAAGTCGAACGGCGAGCACCCCAGGTTGAGGCTGACATCCCCGGGGCCGATCGACTGCTCGCGCCCGTGCTGGCGCAATTGGCAGGTGCCTTGATGATGCAGGTTGATGAACGCCCATTCGTGGGTGCTGTCGCCGCCGCCTGCCACGCTGTACGACGGGGCTTGCAGTCGATTCACACAAAGCTCGCCCGCCTCCAGTGATTGCAGGCGCGCATTGAACACAGGGTGATGTTCCCGTCGCTCGGTGCGCACGTCGAGGAACGCCGAAGAGATCGCCTCGTTCCACACCACCAACGCCTTGTCCACCGGCAACCCGTCGGTATTCCAGACCTTCCACTGCCCCATGGCTCACCTCCGGGTTCTGTGCGCTCTTGACCTGTCAGAGCGGCGCACCAGTCCAAGACCGAGGCGCCGGGCGTTGCCAATAATGGCCCCGCTACCGCGCCCCGGCTGGCTCATCTTAGGGTTGAGCAGGGGTGGCGACTATCCAGTTAATCGGCAAATTTGCGCGACCGGTACCGACCGGAACACAGGAGTATCACCATGAAGACCTATTACCCCTACATCAATGGTCGTGCGTGGGAGTCTGCCGGGCAGCCCGTGCAGGACGTGATCAACCCGTATACCCAAGCGATCATCGCCCGGGTGCACCTGGCGACGGCGGCCGACATAGAAGTGGCGCTGGCCAGTGCCGAACACGCGCAGAAGGCCTGGGGCAAGACGTTGGCCAGCGAGCGCGAATCGATCCTGTGCAAGGCCGCCGATATCATCGAACGGCGGCGCATGGAGATCGCCAAGGTGCTGATCGAGGAGGGCGGCAACGTGTTCGGCAAGGCGATGTTCGAGTGCGACTACATGATCAGCACGTTCCGCATCGCCGCCGGGCAAGCCCGTGATGTAAGGGGCGAGACGATGCCTGCCGACATGCCCGGGCGTATTTCCATGTCGATCCGCCAGCCACTGGGAGTCGTCGCCGGCATCGGGCCGTTCAATGCCCCCTTGCTGCTCAACGGAAAAAAACTCGCCCCGGCGCTGGCGGCCGGTAACAGCTTCATCCTCAAACCTTCACCCTATACGCCGCTGGCCGCCTTGTTGTTTGCCGAAACTCTTGAGGAGGCCGGGCTGCCACCGGGCGTGCTCAGCGTGATCCCGACGACGAACGAGGCGATAGGTGACACGCTGTTTGCCGATACCCGGGTAAAACTGGTGACGTTCACCGGTTCCGCAGCGGTCGGGCGAGTGCTTTCCGAGTTGGCAGGCCGTTACTCAAAACGGCTCGTCCTGGAGTTGGGCGGCAAAAGCCCGGTGGTGATACTGGCCGATGCCGATCTGGACTATGCGGTGCGCTCGGCCGCCTTCGGGATTTACTTCAACCAGGGCCAGGTGTGCATGGCCAACTCGCGAATCATCGTCGAAGCGCCGTTGTATGAGCGCTTTTGCGCCGCGTTCGCCGAGAAGGTCCGCAGCATCCCGTACGGTGACCCGGCACTGCCGACGACGGCCGTCGGGCCGTTGATCAACCCGCAACAGGCCGATTTCATCAGGGGGCATATCGACGATGCACTGGCCAAAGGTGCGACCTTGCTGGCCGGCGGAGAACGCCATGGCACGGTGTTCGAGCCTTCGGTGCTGGTTGGCGTCAAGCCCGGCATGACGGTCTACCAGGAGGAGAGTTTCGGCCCATTGGCGTCGATCTACGAAGCCCGCGATTATGAGCATGCGCTGGAACTGGCCAACGACAGTCGTTATGGCTTGTCTTCCGGCATCATCACCAACGATCTGCAAAAGTCGTTTGATTTTGCCCTCCGGGTGCAAGCAGGGTCTGTGCACATCAACGACAACGCCTTCGACGACGACCCCAACGCGCCTTTCGGCGGCGTGAAGGACAGCGGGCACGGCAAGGAAAACGGCCGCTATTCAGTCCAGGACATGACCGAACTGAAGTGGGTAACCGTGCAACTCGGTGAGCGTCAATTGCCGTTTTGAGGCATAAAAAAACCCAGGCCAACGCCTGGGTTTGCTTTGACTAGCTGCCCCCTAACCTGGGCAAACCGTCTTCCTCGGGTTCGAAATAGCCATAGCCACTGATGTAGGTATGCTCTTTGCCTTCATCATCAAGAAAGGTGTAAGCATGGCCACTGGCGAACGCAAAATCTTTTGACCTTTCGTTTAACCCGTCGCCTATGTAGTCGTTATGGGTACTGTCTTCGCCCTTGAATTCCTTCTCGCGAAAATCAAAGATGCTCTGCCCGACAGGTGCGTCGCGCTGGCGATTATTGGCGAGGTAGGTTTGCAGCCAAACATAGTTGTTCGCCCCATTGGGTTGCAGCAGGCCATCTTTCTCGAACTGCTTGAGCTGGTCCCATTTCTGCCCGGAAATCTTGTGCAGCTTCTTGGATTTGATGGTGCCGAGGATGGCCCCGACAAAACCAAGCACTGCGCTGGCCACAAAGCCTACCGGACCCAGGGCGCCGATCACCCGGCCGGCCGCACCGCCGATCAGGCCCCACGCACCGTTGACGCTGGCGATACCTGCCACCACGCCGCTGGCACCGCCGAACACCCCCAGAAAGCCTGACGCCGTCTGCAGCGAGTCATGGTTCTTCAGCCCGTCACGAATACCGAAAGCGCCGAGCACGACCCCGGTGACGGCCCCCGCCAGGTCGGCAGAAGAGCCAATGAACCGCGAGACCGAGCCTGCGATCCGGCTGGCGTTGCCAGCACCGGCGATGCGGTACTTGGTGTTGTACTCACCGTTCAGGTAACCGGACTTGAATGCCTCGGCGTCGTAGTTGGCGTAGGTGGCGGCTTTGTCCAGGCCGGTACCGCGCACAGCACCGCCACCGTTGGCATCGGTAATCCAGGACCCACCGCTATTGCCCCCGCCCGACTGGACGCGGAAACCGCCCTTGCCGTCGGGAATCCGCATGTCCGGCTTGTCGGGCAGGAAGTCCTGATGGGCCAAGTGTTCGGCCAGGTCGGATTTGATGTCGATGGGCGGCACCGGGCCGCCGGGGGGTTGGCGCCACATGTCGGGAATGGCTTTGCTCAAGCCCAGGTTGTCGTAAATCTTGGTCTTGAGGATCAGGTCGGCGGTTTTTGAGCCCAGGGTGAGGAACCCGTTGGAGAAACTGGAGAAGGTCATGAAGTCGGCGGCGATGCCCAGGCGTCCCTCCGGGGTATCGGCCATGTGCCCGGCATTGCCATGCAACTGGTAGATCCCGCGCGCCAGCCCGAACAACCCGGACATGGAGCCCAGCGTGCCGGTGTCTTTCATGGTGGTGAACATCTTGGTGAGGCTGTCTTTCTCGGTAGAGGAGAGTGACTTGAAGACGTTTTTCTCGGCAGAGAGCGCGTCCTGGATGTCCGCCTGGGTGATGCTGCCGCTGCGCATGTACTTATCGCCCAGCTCCGCGTAGATCTTGCTGAAGGCCGCGGCGTCGGCCTTGTTGTTCATGAATTTCTGGACCGTGGTTTCCCAGGTGTTGATCAGTTGCGTCGGGATGTCGGTCATGCCGCGTGCGGCCCGCAGCCAGTATTTGGTGGTGTCGATGGCTGCCAATGCGCTGTTGTCTTCGGTGATTTTGCTCGGGTCCCCGATGATCGCGTCGAGGTCCATGATCATGGTGTCGCGGCTGAGGTCGCCCTTGAACTGTTCAGCAATGGCCGGATCGATCTGCGCCAGTCCCAGGTAGGTTTGCTGGATTTCCTGCTGGGCCAGTTCGGTCTTGCCGCTGTCTTGCAGGGACTTGATGTAGTTGCGAAAGCCTTCGGAGTTGGCGCTGCTTTTGAGCGTGTCCTCGACTTCCGTGATTTTGCCTTCGCCACCGTCCACTTTGGTCCTGGCGTCCTTGTCGAAGCGGTCCATGTCGGCGGCGATGGTCTTGTCGCCACTGAGTTCGGCCAGGGTTTGGTCGATGGCTTGGGTGTCGAAGATTTCATCGCGCACATCGCGGCTGGTGACATCGATGGGGTCGCTGGCATCGGATTTGTAGCCACGGCCATGTTCCGGGATCACCGTCATGCCGTTATCCGCCATGCTTCTGGCTTCCAGGGCCCGCAGGAACTTGGCGCGTGGATCGTCGGCGCCGATGCTGCCGTTCTCGACCCCCGCGCGGTATTCCTTGACCAGGTTCTGCAAGGTCAGGTCCTGAATGCTCAGCGCGTTGCCGTCTTCATCCTTTTCCGTGGTGGGCAAGTCATTGACGTTCAATTCGCTGGAGGGCGGCAGGCCGTACTGCTTGCGCAGCTCATCGACGTCGTTGATCTGTTCAGTGATGTCATCACGGTGCCCGGCAATTTGCGCGAACATATCCGGCGTGCTGGCTTGACTGACCACGATTTTTTCCAGCTCACCGCCCGGCTTCTGGTAGGTGAACGCGATCAGGCCGGGGCCATACTCGCCGACGCCGCCCACGCTGGAAATGTCCTCGGTGGAGGGTAGGTAATCCGCCTCGGTGGCCAGGCGATAGCCATCGCCTTGGGCGCGGTTGATGCCGTCCAGGGTCTTCGCGGATTCGGCATAGGCCTGGAATGACTGCGGTGCAAGGGCTTCGATAACGGTGATGGTCTTGCCGTTTTTCAGGGTGACCACCTGCACGTCGCCTTCGCTGTAGGCATGGATGTTGTCGATATCGGCCACGGAGGAGGGCGCCTCGGTATCGTGAGCCAGGTAGTCTTTGTTCTTGATCGCGTTGACCAGGGCATCGTGGGCCACGCTGCCCTCGGTCTGCTTCAGCGCACTGAGCAGCTCATACAGGCGTGTGCCGCGCATTTCCAGGCTTGGGGATTTGTCATTGGCACCGGCCAGGCCGATCCGAATGCCGGGTGGCAGGCTGACTTCCGCTTCATTGGCGTCGCCGGGTGGCAGCAGGTATTTCTGCCCGTCGTACTGGAACTGGATCACACCGGTGTTTTCATCGATGGACTCGACGCTCAGCTTGCTGATGTCGTAGTCGGCAGGCAGTGAAGACACCAGCCCGTAACCCTCGGCCTTGCCTTTATCGAGGAGCTTTTGCACATCCCCCTGATACCCCAGTTGTGCGGAGAGCTCAGGGTTGAGTGCCTCGGACACGGCGTAGCGTTTGCCGTCGTTGGTTTCCACCAGGATTACGCCATTGTCCTTGTGCACGATGCTTTTATAGTCACTGCTGCTTGCCGGCAGTGTCTGGGCGCTGCCCACCAGTTGATAGCCTTCCTGCTTGAACGCCAGGGCATCCTTGGCATGCATCAAGCGGTTGAAGGTGTCCGGGGTCAGGGTGTTGTTGATGACCCACTGGTTGGCGCCGAATGTGTAGGTGATCACGCCTTTGTCGGCGTGGCGGGTGTCGATCTCGGTGATGTGGTCGGCGTAGCTGAGGGTGTCGCCGTTATCCAGCGAGACGTTGTAGCCACTCAGCTGGGCCTGCTGGGTGAGTTGGTCCTTGAGGACTTGCTCGTACAACTTGGGCGCGGTGGCTTGGTTGACGACGACATTGTCACCGTCATGGGTGGTGTAGCGAATCGTTCCCTTGCCATGTTTGCCGGGCGCCTCAATGGTCTGGTACTCCAGGAAGGCCGGCGCGGACTCATCCGCTTTCGCCTCGCGCGGTGGTGTGGAGTCTGGCTTTTTCGCGGCTAAGACCCTGGAGTGCTCCAGCGCTTTCTCGAAACGCGAACCTGCCTTGGTAGTGTCGGAAGAAAGGGGGATATCACTTTGGATCTTCGCCATTGTTTGCGCCTCAAAAGTGCAATTGTTCGGCACGTCATTGCGTGTCTGCTGAGGCAAGCCTAAGGCAATGGGTCATTGATGACGTTGTTGTGAACGGGCGTTTCACAACAATTCGCACCGTCTGCCAGGGTTCACAGTCGTCTTGATCATGTGCGCAAGAGGCCCATCCATGGGCGACCGTCGTATCAGGTATGGCTGGCAAGCCACGGCAAAACGCTTTGCGCGACGTCCTTGCCGCCTTGCCCCAGTAGCACGTTATGCCCCAGGGCGGTCTCCAGGCGGTGTTCGGCACCAAAGAGTTCGGCCAGGCGCTGGCCGGTGCTGGCGGGCGTGAGGGCATCCAGCGCTCCGGAGATAATCAACGTGGGCATGCGGATACGCTCGACCGTCACAGGCAACGTCCAGCGCGTCGCCTCAAAGCAACGCAGGGGCGACTCGGGTACCAGCATGGGATAGAAATGCGCGCACTGCGCATCGTCCAGCCCCTGGAAAAACAACGCCTTGGCCATCTCCAGCGGCAAGGGCCCCCACGGCATCGAATAATCGATCGGCAACTCGATGATCGGCGCGTTGACTTGGCTTGGAACCACGGGCGTCAGCAGCAACAACGCCTTGACCGGAAAGTCCTGGGCATACAACTGGCAGGCCAGGCCGCCCATCGAATGGCCGATCAGTATCGGTGGTTGCTCGAATTGGGCAGCAACGGCCGCAATGTCCTTCACCACATCGGCAATCGATGCGGTGAGAAACCATTCAGGATCCACAGCGGCCGAGCCGTTTCTCCCACGCCAATTGAGGGCATGCACGTCAAACCCGCCTTGCTGCAGCACCGGCGCAAAATCGTCCCAGCACCATGACGCCTGGCCACCACCGTGTACGCAAATCAGCGGCACCGACGGCCCAGGACCGCTTCGCGGATACCGCTCTACACGAATGCCCTCTATCAGGTACTCATCTTTACCTGCCAGCGCCGAGTGTGGGGTAGGGGATAGGCTCATAGGTGAAACGCTCCAATCGAGGACGAATTGAGGGCAAGGCCAGGGCGCTGTGGATCGCCCTGGAATGCAGGCGTTCTCGACTGTATCCAGTACTGCGCGACAGCACTATCCAGATAGTGTGGAGATAGTGGCCTGGAAATAATTGGGCGCCTCACTGATGGCCGCGTGGCTTCGACTCGGCATCAATGGCAGATAGTACTTATTGTGCCCATCAGGGGATATTCCTACTCTTATGGCAACACTTTGTCAGGTGCTCCCGGCGCCACTGACCTACCTTCCGATACTTGCGACGCTATCACGTTGAATTGATGTCGATTGGGCAACTAATGCTCTGGCTTCCCGTGGCCAAATAACCTGTTTGGAGAGTTCCATGTTAATCATACAAACTGCTGATGGCCCTCTGATGGGATCCACTATCGACGGCGTTACGGTATTCAGAGGCGTGCCGTATGCTGCCGCGCCCATCGGCGATCTTCGTTTTAAAGCGCCGCGCCCGGTAGTTCCATGGACCGATATACGCAATGCAAAAGCTGCCAGCCCTGCGTCATTGCAGACCAATCGGAACAATCTGCAACGGGTGCAGGAACATATCGCGCAGATGGACCCAGGTGTTACGGGATTGATGGCCTGGCCTCCTTATGTGGGGGCAACATACGAACAGCCGTTGGCCAGCGAAGACTGCTTGTATCTTGATATATGGGTCCCCGAGAAGAGGCCCGAGGCGGGCAGCCCGGTCTATGTCTACTATCACGGTGGCGCCAACGTCGTGAGTTCAGGCTCCTTCGTCCTTGAGCGGGGTGAGAACCTGGCGCGGGAAACCGGGATGATTGTTGTGCGACCCAATAATCGGTTGGGAGCGTTGGGTTGGGTTCATTTCGGTCTGCTGGATGATCGTTTTAATGAGGCGATCAATCTCGGGGTGCAGGACCAATTGGCCGCGCTTCGTTGGGTCCACCATAACATCCAGGCGTTCGGGGGTGACGCCGACAACATCACCATCGGTGGCGAGTCAGCGGGCGCGACGGCGGTCTCTCATCTGCTGTGCATGAGCGAGTCGGCCGGCCTGTATCGACGTGCCATTCTTCAGTCACTGACACCTTTCAACCCTTGGTGCACACAGCAGTTGCCCGACGCCAAGTGGGTGGCGCAAAAGTATATTGAGCTGTTGGGCCTCACCGATATCGGTGAGCTCGCGCATATTGATCCCGAGCGTTTGTTGGCGGTACAAAACATCATGGGGCGCTATTTTGCAGCGGACATGGCCATTGCGTGGCGCCCTTTGGGGGCCGTGGCAGGTGGCCCCCTTGTCGAGGTTACTCCCGCCATCCGGTTATCGACCGAAGTCCTTTCGGCTCCGCCAGCTGAGGTGATGATTGGTTTTGCCAAGGATGAATGGCAGTTCTTTCGTGGCCACTCAAAGACCGTTCGGGAGGGAAGCAGGGAAGATGTCTTGACTGTCCTGGAGCAGATATTTGCCGACAAGGCCGGTGAAGTATTGGAGTGCTACGAGCGTCTGCATCCCGGCCACCCTGAGGGGCATTGTCTTTCCGACATCATGTCGTTCGTGTATTTCAAGTACCCCTCTCTTGCCATTGCCGATAATTTATCGAAACAGGGCGTCCGGACATACGTCTACCAGTTCTCGTTTGACTTGCCAGGTGTAGACGGCGAACTTCGCGCTGTTCATACCGGAAACATACCCTTCCTATTTCGTAATATGACTGCCTTGGATCTGGCCTGTTTTCCCTCTTTTGAAGGTATTGATCGCGATGCCATGGAGCAGTCTTCAGCACACATGGGCCGGCACTATTCCAGCTTCATTGCCAGCGGTGCTGCCGAGGGTGATTGGCGTGAGTATCAGGCCGAGGCGCCCGATATCCTCTGGTTTGGCGAGGACGTCAGGACGGTGAGTCATCTACTCAGTGGAGAAAAGCTGGCTGTTGAACAGGGGGGTGTTTCGGGTGTGCTTGCCCTTGAACGGTTGTTGGTCGCGAACCTTCGGCAATCCCGGCAGACTGAACGCTAGGTTCAATTTTTTTGACGCCCGCGGGGCGTCTCCTTAAGTGAGCAACCTGGCGTCAGGCTGGAAAGTGGCCGCCCCGTGCATAATACTGATGGAAAGCCAAGGCGAGTGGGAAGCAGGCATGCCATCAGAACTGACCGAATTGATCGGCCTTCCACCGGAACCCATTTCTTTTCGAATCGCTGACATCCCGGCGGGCACCCACTTTCCATCACGAAAGTTTCCATGGGGAAAGTTGCTTTACTCCATCAGTGGCGTCGTTCAATTGACAATCGAGGGCAAGCTTTTTCTTTCACCCCCGGCCTACGCCATCTGGATACCGCCTGATATCGAACACTACTCCAGCGTCAACCAGGACATTTGCTACGCTGCGCTCTACGTGGAATCAAGCCGATGCTCCGAATTGCCGGACCAAGCTTGTACACTTCTACTCAGCAGTATTTTCAAGGCAATCACGGCGGACCTTGAGATTCGCTGCGTTAACCTGCCTCTTAGTTCCATGGACAAGCGTTTGGCCGACGTATTGATCGACCAATTGCAGTTGGCACCACGGTTCGACAGTTATTTGCCGCTGTCGAACACCCCGGAGATTGCATCCATTATCACGGCCCTCCAGTTGGCGCCCGGTGATCGCAGGGCCCTGGGCCAATGGGCGGAGATCGTCGGGACCACCGAACGAACGCTATCGCGATGGTGGAAAGCCGAGACCGGTATTTCCTTTCATGAATGGCGTCAACGCCTCAAGCTGACAACAGCACTGTCATTATTGGACCGGGGCGTTTCAGTTGAAGAAATAGCTCGGCGCTTGAGTTACAACAATGCTTCTGCCTTTATTGCCATGTTCCACCAATTCATGGGCAGTAGCCCGGACCGCATGCGGCGAGCCCCGCGGGATGGAGCTTGAAGCCTAACCTAGGTCAGATTTAATCCGCCGTCTGACAGAAGTATCTCACCGGTTAAGTAGTCCGAATCAACCAACATCGCAACAGCGCTGGCAATGTCGTCCGGGCTGGCGGCCCTGCGCATGGGCGCGCGATCTCGCCACAACGCCTGGGCACCTGTCCACTCTGCGGTCAGAGGCGTGTCGACCAAGCCTGGCGCCACGGCATTGACGCGAATGTCTGGCCCAAGTGACACCGCGAGCAAGCGGGTCATGTGATTGAGCGCAGCTTTGCTCACCGCGTAGGGAATGGATGCGCCCTTAGGCCTCACACCCGCATGCGAACTGATGTTTACGACGCTACCTGCTCGACGGTAACGGGCGGCTTCGCGCAATGCCGGTTCGGCCAATGCGACCAGGTGGAATGGCGCCACTACATTTATCTCGTTCAGTTCGTGCCACACCGCCGAAGTGGCAGAGGCCAGGTCGCTGTGGGGAATGACTCTGCTGATGCCGGCGTTATTGACCAATACGTCCAGCTGACCCCACGCCGCGATCGCCTCGTTAACCAGCCTGACCCTGTCCGCTTCACACGCAAGATCAGCTTGCACGTAGATAGCCTGCTTCATTTCGGCCGCCATGGCGCGCCCCGTATCCGCAGAGTTTCGCGAATGGAGGACCACCGCATAGCCTGACCGGCTCAATCGACGTGCGATGGCTGCACCGATACCGGAGGTGGATCCTGTCACCAACGCTACGCGTAATCCGTTATCGACTGGCGAATTGGGTTTCATAGGGAAATCTCGAATGGGGTGCCGTTGGGGCTCACAGTTGCGCAGCCGGTTTTGAAAACGCAGCCTGGCTATCCCAGTGTGCACCCGCTTCACCCGTTATTGATATTTTTTCGAGGCCACGGAAGGGACAACAAGGCTGTGAGAACGTCGCCGGACGGTTGCAATCCGAGGCGTTAAAAAAGATTCATCGCGTAGTTAAAAATCAGGCGATTTTCATCAATGTCCGTGCGCCAATTAGAACGGACGGTCGAGTTCCTCCAGCGCACATTGAGGTTTTTAAACTTGCCGCTTTGGATCGTGTAAGAAAGTTCTAGATTGCGTTCCCATGTAGTCCCGGACACTCCGTTTGACAGGGTGGAAACATCAGCGTTGCCTCCATGGGTATACCTGGCCATGGACTGCAGGCCCGGAATGCCAAGGCCGGCGAAATCATAGTCGTAGCGTAGCTGCCATGATTTTTCGTCGGCCGCGTCAAAAGTGCTCACGTTCGCTTCATTTGCCAGCGGGCTGAGGTTGGCGTACACCCGGGCAAAGCCTTGTCGACCGAACATCGTCTGGTAGCCGACCGAGAGCGTGTGTGCACCATGCTGCGCAGACACGCGCCCGTAGAGAGCCTTGTTGTCTATCTCGCCGGCGAGATCGCGCCCGGTTTCCTGGGTATCGAAATAGCCAAGGTTGCCACCCAACGTCCAGCTTCCAAGCGGCTGACTGTGTCGAAAACTGAAAAAGCGTTGGCTGTATATGTCCTGCAGCTCTGCATACCAAAGGCCAACCGCGGTGCGGTTGTTATTGAAGCTGTAATCGCCCCCTGCATAAGTAAAATGATCGGCGTTGACGGGGCGAAGAGTGAAGGCAATCATCGGTTGAAGACGCTCGTCTCCGGCCTCGTTGCGCAAACTGGTGGTGTTGAGTCGCCCGGCTTGTACGGTCAGCCCCTCGATCTCGTTTGTCACAATGCTCGCGCCTTGGTAGGTCGCAGGTAACAGCCGGTTATCACTTAAAAGAAGAACGGGAAGATTAGGCTGCAATTCACCTATCTTCAGTTCTGTTTTCGATACACGCATTTTCAGCGCCGCGCCAGCCCGACTGTATTCATCCGCAGCTTGACCATCATGTACGGGCAGCAACCCGGAGTTTGTCCGGCCGCGACCACTGTCGAGCTTAATGCCCCATTGACCAATAGCATCGACACCAAAGCCAACCGTGCCAGGTGTATACCCGGATTTTAAATTGAGCACGAAGCCTTGTGCCCATTCTTCGGATTTTGACTGAGCGACATTCGGGCCCGAGAAGTCGCGATTGAAGTAAAAGTTACGGGCGCTCAGCGTTCCAGTCGTGTCTTCAATAAAGCCGTTTTCGCCTGCCCGGGCGCAAAAGGGTATTGCCAGCGCTACACACATCACGTGGCAGTGGTTGTACTTGCGATGATTCATAGTGAGGCTCCGTTCTTATTGTTTTTTTTAGGCATGACTCTGCTAAAGCATCACTTACAAAAGCGGTGCGTTAGGGGTAGGGGGGCAATCAAGATTTACCAGTAATCACTGGAAAACCACGGCGGTCATGGCGTTCGCTTGCCAGCGATCGCCATGACCGCTGAGCAACTAGTTGAGCGGCTGGAATGGCACCACAGTGCCGTCATTCAGGCCGAACCCGATGCGAGCGAAACCCTGGCGTTCGCACCAACCTCGGAACACCACGGTATCCCCATCTTCAAGAAAGCCTCGCAGTTCACCGTCGCCTATATCCACTGGCTCTGCTCCCGATACGGTCAGTTCGATGAGTGCCCCTGCCTCTCCCGCAGTGGGGCCGGAGATGGTGCCGCTGCCCAGTAGGTCACCACTTCGCAGGTTGCACCCCCCCATGGTGTGGTGGGCAACCATCTGGCCCAATGTCCAATACTGATGACGGAAACTGGTATGGGTCAGTGTGCGCGGCGCTCCACCTTCGGCACGTTGACGAGCACTCTGAATCGACACGTCCAGTTGTATGTCAAACGCCCCGAACCGAGTGTTTTCCGGCGCACTGAGATAGCCAAGCGGTTGCGGGCGTTCCGGCGAGCGAGTCCACGCCGTTCGATAAGGAATAAGTGCTTCGAGTGTGACAATCCACGGCGATAGAGTGGTGGCGAAATTTTTGGCGAGGAACGGTCCTAGCGGCTGCATTTCCCACGTTTGAATATCACGCGCTGACCAGTCGTTTAACAAACATAGACCGAAGATATGTTGCTGAGCTGACGCGATGGGAATGCTGGTTCCGCTCGGATTCCCTGTGCCGATCACTGCACCGATTTCCAGCTCATAGTCCAATCGCCGGCAGGGGCCATAAACCGGTTCGGCATTCGGATCTGGCCGCGACTGCCCCATAGGTCGGAAGACCTTTTGCCCACTGACGCCTATTGACGACACCCGCCCGTGATAGCCGATAGGCAGCCAGTCGAAATTGGGGAATACCTCTATCCCGAACTGCCGACAGCAATTCTCTGCGTGATCACGGGATGTGTAAAAGTCGGTGTAGTCTCCTATTTGTACGGGTACTGCATGCTCCGCGTCGGCCTGAGCAACTAGCGTTTCGCGCACTGATTGTTCATGAGGGCTACCTGTTTCCAACAACCCAAACAGGCTATGGCGCAATGCTTTCCAAGCATCAGGGCCAAGTTCCAGCAATTTGTTTAGCGTGGGAGCGGACGCTGCCAACACCGCATCTGCAGCAAGACCTTTTACACAATCGCTTTGGTGCAGGGCGGCGAGATCCACGATCTGATCACCGATACCGATCCCCCCGCCCCAAGCGTCGGCAGAGCCTTTTCGGCGAAAAACACAGAGCGGCAGATTCTGTAGTGGAAAGTCACTCCTTGAGTCGTTTGCTTGCTCAAGCCAACTACGGCGCGTGATGTCGTGAGTGTGGTTCAGTTGCATAGCAATCCCCTTAAGACGCGTTAGAGAGCGTTCATCCCGCAGCATTGAGGGCGTCGTCGAAAATGGCGACGGCACGTGTCCACCCGGCCGAGGCGTTTCGGATCTTGCAAGGGAAGCAGGCGATAAAAAAACCAGAGGGGGGCAATATTTCGAGGTTGTGCAGTTTCTCCAGGTGGCAGTAGCCAATGTTGCGGCCCGCTTTATGCCCCTCCCAAATCAGGGATGCGTCTTTGGTCTGCGCGTATTTTTTTGCGGTGTGCACAAAAGGGGCGTCCCAGCTCCAGCCATCGGTGCCAGTCAGGCGTACACCGCGCTCGAGCAGGTACATGGTGGCGTCAAGGCCCATGCCGCAGCCGGACGATACGTAGCCTGGCTTTCCGTAACGCACTCCAGCACCGGTGTTGACCACAACAATCTCGAAGGGTTTTAGCGCGTGCCCGATGCGCGCAAGTTCCGCCTCGACATCTTCAGCGGTGACAACGTAACCGTCATGAAAACGTGTGAAGTCGAGCTTCACAGCCGGTTGGAAGCACCACTCCAGTGGCACTTCGTCAATGGTCATGGCGGGCTCACCTTCGCCCACCGACTCATTCATGGTGCTGTGGAAATGGAAGGGAGCATCCAGATGAGTGCCGTTATGGGTATTAAGCTGGATATGTTCTATTGCCCAGCCTTCGCTGTCCGGCAGATCAGAAATCTGGAGCCCGGGAAAGAAGCCAGTGACTTGCTTCGCGGTCGCCTTGTGATCCAAATACTGGATTTTTGGCTCATACCCGGGCGGGTCGGAGATGACATCGTTTTCCAGGAAGATGGAAAGATCTACAAATCGACGGGCCATTTCTAAACTCCTTGATAATTGATTGATGAGGATCGTCAGATGGATTCGCCAGCAGGCGAAACATCTCTAGGACTCTGGTAAGCCGGGTGAGGGGCTACGTCCTGTGGCAATAGGAAAATGACTGCCGCTGCCAGCAGGAATAACGCGCCGCAAAAACCGATGCTGATTGAAAAACCGACGGAAAGCGCAACAGAACCTAATAACAACGGGGCAAACGCAGAGATGCCGCGGCCAACGTTGAAGCAAAACCCTGCGCCAGAGGCTCGAAGGTGTGTGGGGTAAAGCTCCGCAAAATAGGAGCCGAACACGCCTGCAAAAGCGATGAAAAATGCGAAGGCAGGTCCCAGTAGCAAGAGCGCGGTTTTGTCGGTCGCAAACGTGTAGATCGGCAGCATCAAACCGCAGCCGATCAGGCAGATGATGATCGTGCGCCGTTTGCCAATTCGGTCTGCCAGCCAGCCAAAAAGGTTGTAGCCAATGAAGGTTCCCACGTTCATTACCGCGATGAAGCCCGCCATGGTGGAAGGTTCGAGGCCATGCTCCTGAACGAGAAAGGTGGGCAGCCAAGTCATCGCGCCCCAGTAAGCAGTCAGTGCGAGTGCCGAAGCAGTGGTGCCAAGTAGGGTTTTACGCAGCAAATCTGCGGCAAATAGCGCCTTGATGGTCACAGCGTTACGAGGCGCCAAAAGATCACGACTGGCTTTTCGTTCGGCTAGCCACACCGCCGACTCCGGGACGCGCAACCAGACATAGATAATCGGGATAACAACCAGAACGCCGCTAATGACAAATAAGACACGCCATCCATAGGTTTTCAGGAAACAGGCGGCCAAGACTGCGGCAAGACCCGATCCTATGGAAAAAGAACTCAGAACAAAGGCCGTGGCGCGAGCTCGTTGATGGGGCGGCCACGCTTCGTTGACCTGTGCTGCAACGGTTCCCCATACGCCGCCAAGACCGAGCCCGGCGAGGAAGCGCAACACTAATATCTGCTTCCAGTCGGTCGCACCGGCAATGGCTATGGTGAGGACACCAAAGGTTGCCAGCGAAAGTAGCAGGGCTTTTCGACGACCCAAGGTATCGGCCAGGCCACCCATTACCAAACTGCTGACGCCGATACCCAGCAGTGTCGCGGTCACCATGAGCCCTGCCTGGGTGGTGCTGATCTGCATGGTTTCCTTGATTGCAGGCAAGCAGATGATGAGCACCAAAACGTCGAGCGCATCAAACATGTAACTGAGAAAGCATCCCGTGAGTACACGCCATTTCATAACGTTGAGGTTGATGTTCATAAAGCCTCCTGTTTGCCGCTTGACGCTGACTGAGCGGCCATATTGTTATTATTGGCGGAGACTATACACACGTACAGTTAGTGTCGTCCAGACGGCAAATGACAAGTGGCGCCCCTGGCAAGAGGAGGGCACAATTACGGGACATTCAGCGAAAAAACACAGGCAGTTACATGACGGAGGCATCGGCAAAGGAAAGGAATACCGAGGTGAGCAAGCGTGAGCAGGTGCTGGATGCCGCGGAGCGGTTGTTCTCTGAAGGGGGGTACAACGGTGTCTCGATGAGAGACATTGCGAATGCGGCTGAGGTGGGGTTGCCCCTGGTGGTCTACCACTTCAAAACGAAGCTCAACCTTTATCGTGAATTGTTTGAACGCCGTAAAGCTGTGCTGGATGAGCGTTTGAGTTTGCTTCATGAACCGCTCGCTGCCGGAGAAGATCCGTTGGATCACATCGTGCGAGCGTTTGTCTTGCCAGCGATGAAACACCAGAACAGCGAAGCAGGAATCGCATACGCCAAGCTAGTGGCTCGCGAGGCTTCCGATCCCCGAGAAGTCGACCGAGGGATAGTCGCTGAGTACTTCGACCCCATTGCTGTGGAGTTCATTCGTGCTATCCGTGAGGCGCTGCCCGGCATCAGTTCCAAAACCGCTCATTGGTCTTATCTGTTTGCCGTCGGTGCTCTGGTCATGAGCGTGTTGGACAACCGCATAGAACGCATTTGCGGCAGTACACTGAACGCGATGGATCTCGATACCAAAACCGAGCATTTGGTCGCATTCATAAAGGCGGGAATCCTTGCCGGGATAGATCGAACCTGACCTTGGGCCAGGGGAGGGGCGTTAGCCGGAATATTGGACCGCCCCGGTTTGGATGTGGCGACACGTGAGTTAATCATCATCGCCAGTTGCATGACGCTGGGGTCTGCGTTGCCCCAAGTCCGCTCGCCAATGCCGCAGCAGTAAAACTGCCACAGTCAACGACGCGAACGAACGTCGCCATTGCATTCAACGTGTCCACTATTACGAACCAGGGATTTTGAATAGGTAACGTTATTGCATCTGTATCAGAGTACGAGCGCAGGAGGAACAATAACCCAACCCGTTAACTACCTGGTTGGGTTATTGATACATTCAGAACAGCAGCGACTCATCCTGAACACTGTGTATCACCCTGTTATTTCGAGGTGCAGGTCTCAATACCGTTACCGCCGCCCATATAGTCAGGTTCGTAGTAAGTCTTTTCGATCTTGAACTTACCCTTGGAGGGGCGGCTGACTTTCGCCAGAGCCACGCCAAAGTCATTTTTTGATGGGTCGACGTTAACAAAGTTCATCGCCAGGTGGTCGCGGTCAGCGACGACAGAACCGTTGTAGATAAGCGCCCCATCGGCTTCGACCTTGGCTTTATAGCCACCGAATTTGCCCGAGCTGTACTTGCTGTCCAGTGTCAGTGTCATCTGGCTTTTTCCTTCGCCATCGTGCACATCAGTGCCCACACATTCATACACACCACTGATATCAACGCCAGAAAACGGCTTGAAGGTGGTTTTTGCGTCAGCCGCATGGCTGGCGCCGGCGATCAGGCAGAGGGACGCAGCTACAACAGAAGCGAGTGTCTTCATAACAGTGCTCTCAGTAGGGGGGCGGGTAATGTGACGGAACTGGATTGCCTGCATCACCATTCATCATGTGCACCTATAAGTCGTTTGTATAATAAAATTTATTTCATAAAAAACATCAAAGTCAGCAACTTTTGAGCAGTGCTTTTTCCGTCAATAACTTGCCTGTTGTTAGAAATACACCAGTGCTTCCACGGTTCCGGTCAGTTGGTTTCGTGCATCGCCCTGGCCGAAAGGACGCGCGTCGTCGCGGCCATTGAACCCGTCGTAGCGCAACTCCGGGCGCAGTGACAGGTATTTGTTGACGTCATAGCGCAGCCCCGCGGTCAACGCATTAAAGGCGCCGCGAGCGGTGGAAGAGGGGAACAGCACGTAACCGTCCGGGTCGTCGAAATGCTCGGCCCTTACGGAAAACGACAAGTCCTTGCGTTGCTGGTAAGTCAGCACGACGTTGGCCCCCCACCAGTGCGCGCCATCGAAACCTGGGCCGGTGACGATGTCCACGGTCGATGCTTTGCCATCGCCTGATTGACGGCCGTAGACCATTTCGCCGCCCATCGACCACTGTTCGTTGAATGCGTGCCAGCCATTGAGCGAGTGCTGCTGCTTGAACTGGCCGTCAGCGGAAATCAGCCGGCCGCGGGGTGTTTGGATGTCGTTGCGACTGTCGTTTTGTGAATCGCCGACGAGAAACTCATAGTCGATCCAGGTGTTCATGTCGGGCGTGCGCCAGCGCAGTGCACCTAGTAGCGCCTTGCTGTCGTTGTTGTCGCGCAGGTTGCCTTGACCCTGGATCACCCCCAACTCGGCACCGAACAACATGCTGGCGTTGTTGATCAGGCGTTTCCCCAGCAGGAATCCGGAGACTGCGCCGGACTCGGTCATGAAGGCGTAGGAGCGACTGGCAAACGGGTTACGCGCAGCCCGTATGTTAGGGGGGATTTCGTAACCGAGCGCCGGGCCAAAAATGCCGGCAATGGCGGTAAAGCCGCCGGCATACGGCAAGTAAGCCGTGGCGGCGATGTTGGGTACGGCGAGGAAATTCTGTTTGTCCCGTCGGGCCTTGTCCGGATCATCGTCACCTGGAGAGTTGATGCCCCAGTGCATGTCCCAACCGTAGGTGCGGGCTTGCTGCGCATTGCGGCCATAGGCGGTTTCGAAGGTGAAACCGAACGAGGCTTCGGTAGGGGCCGGACCGGGCAACGGAGTGACGCGCGGAATGAAATTGGCCTTCAGCGCTTTGTCGGCAAACAGGTGAAGGGTAGCGAGCTCAAAGCCTTCATCGCCGAACCCGGCGACGGGCGTGTTGGTCTGCCCGGACTCGCGATCTTCATGGGACGAATTGTTGTTGCGTGAATAACCGGCGTCCAGCAGGCCGGACACCTTGATGCCGTAGTCGCGCTCCAGCGTGTCACCGAACACGCTGCGAAACACGGTGCCTTCGCCGACATCGGCCGGTTGGCCAGCCAGGCAATGGCCCGTTGCGAGGGCGAACAGAACCGCACCGAACGATTTGACGTTGATGGTCTTCATGGGGTTTCTCTTGTTTTTATGGGGATGCGGCCATCCGCTGGCCGCGGTGCGGAACGCTTAGTGGGTGACCGGCAACGCCGCCGTCCGATTCAGGCGCCAGAAGCCGATGATGCCGAGGGCGGTGATGCCGGCGGGAATCGCGGCAGCCACCAGCAAGTCGCTGGTCGACCATTGCAAAGACAGAAGTAGGGCACCGATGAAAGGGCCGCAGATGCCTCCCAGGCGACCGAGCCCCAAGGTCCAGCCCGTGCCCGTGGCGCGCAGTGCGGTCGGGTAAAAGGTCGCGGTCATGGCGTTCAGGGCCGCTTGGCCGCCGAGGATGCCGAAACCGGCGACGGCAATGCTCAGGTAGGCCAGATTGATCGAGGTGTAGAAGTGGCTGAACAAGACGATGGCCACCGCCGAGACGATGAACGTGGGCACCAGTACGGCGCCGAAGCCGCGCCGGTCGACAAACCAGCCCAGCAGCCAGCCGCCCGCCAAGCCCCCCAGCCACATTGAAGTGCCGGCCAGTACCGCCTGCGAAGGTGAGTGACCCGCACCACTCATCAGCACCGGCGTCCAGGAGGCGAGGAAGTACACGCAGAGCATGTTCATGAAGTTAATCAGCCACAGCAGCAAGGTGCCGGACAGCCTGCCGTCGGCAAACAGGTGAGCGAGGGACAGACCTTTCTTGCGCGGCTCACCGATCACCATAACGGTCTGCTCGCTGATCAGCAGACCGGGCTCGATGCGCGAAAGGATGGTCCGCACGCGGTCGAGTTGGCGTCCGCGCAGAACACACCACTGCAGTGATTCGGGAAGTGCGAAAAACATCAGCAGGCCCAGGCACAACGGAGCGATGGCGCCCAGGTAAAACACCGCCTGCCAGCCATACGTCGGGATCAGTGCGGCAGCAATCGCGCCGCCGACCAGCCCGCCGACGATCATACCGGACGAGACGAGCGTCAACAGCATCACGCGGTTATGGCGTGGGGCGTATTCCGTCACCAGTGTGGCGACGTTGGGCACAATGGCACCCATGGCGATGCCAGTGAAAAAACGCAGCGCAAGCAGGCCGTCCACCGTGGTGGCCTTGGCGGTGAAGTACATCAGGATGGCCATGACCAGGGAGGCGGTCACCAGCACCGGCCGGCGACCGACGCGGTCAGCCACCGAGCCCAAGGCGAGTGAGCCGATCAACATGCCGAGCATGCTGATGCTGAACACAGGGCCAAGGTGGGCTTTTGCGATACCCCAATCGGCAATGAGGCTGGGGGCCGCGTAGGCCATGGCCTGGATGTCGAACCCATCGACGACCATGCAAAGGAAGCATTGGGCAAGCACAAGCAGCTGAAAGGCGCCCAAGCGACTCCTTTCGACAATCGCGCTGATGTCGAGTTGATTGTTCACAAGCGAATACCTCTGTTGTAGTTATTTTCGGTAAGTGTTGGACGCAAGCTCAAATCGGTGGCCGGGTAGGGAAGCTCTCTGTTGTGAGGGGGGGCGAAGGCGATTGATCAGGCGGCGAGCCAGGTGCCGGCCTCGGCGCGCATGGCCTGCTCCAGTTCGCTGCCACGGGTGGCGAACACGCGGTCGAGCGGGAAGCCGCTTTTATCCAGCAGGTAGGCCAGCGGCGCGTATTCGCGTGGGTAGCGCGCCACGGTTTCACGATCGATCTCGACCAGTCCTTGGGGGAACGTGAAGCTGCCCATGTCGTAGATGCTCTGGCGCTTGACCAGCTTCCAGACGCCCTGGCGTTTTTCGACCAGGTCATAAAAGCGGTTGTGCACGCTGCAACCCAAGTTCAGCCGTACGTTATCGGCGACGATCACCGCGTTGGTTTCCACCACAGCCTTGTTGCCGTTGAAACTGATCACGGGGGTGCCAATCAGGTGTTTGGTGCGCAAATCGGATGCGCCCATGCGCTTGGAGCCTTCGACGAATTCGGCGAAAGGGCCTTCAAACCAGGTGATTTCGATCACCCCGTCCGGGTGCGCGAGGTTGGCCAGTTGCTCCCACTGGCCCAGGTCACGGTGAATCCAGCCCGTGATCAAGTCGGTAATTTGAAGTCGGTCTTCCAGGTAACGCTGCATGATTGTCCTCGGGTGGGGGGGTGTCGGGCTCAGCATCTGCCGCTGGACAAAGAACTTCAAATAGATTGATATGAACGATTGATCATTAAATCTGATGAGGCTGGGTGCACATGGATCTGCGTCATTTGCGCTATTTCCTGGCGGTTGCGGAGGAAGGTCACTTCGGGCGGGCGGCCCAGCGTTTGCACATCGTCCAGTCGGCGCTGAGCATGCAGATTCGCGCGTTGGAAGAGGAACTGGGCGGCCCGTTGTTCCTGCGCACCAGCCGGCGGGTGGAGCTCACCGAAGCCGGGATGCTGTTGCGTGCTGAAGCGCAGCGCACCCTGGATCAGGCCGCGCATGCCCAGCGTGTGGTGCAGCGATCCTTGCGGGGCGAGATGGGGACGGTGCGTATCGGCTTCGCCGGCAATGCGGTATTCAGTGGACGGTTGATGGCTGACGTCCGCGCTTTTCGCGCGGCTTACCCGGACGCTGAGGTGATCCTGCGCGAATTGGCGCCGCAGTTGCAGGTTGAGGCCATTCAAAACGGTCAGTTGGACCTGGGTTACGCCCCCAGCCATGGCGGTCAGGCCCACGATAGCGAACTGTTGTTTGAGCGAATCGGCACATGGCCGCTGGTCGTCGCCTTACCGGAGGACCATCCCCTGGCGAGCCAGAAGACACTGCGCGTGCCGATGCTTGGTGGCGAGTCGTTGATCATTTACGCCGCCCACGGCGCCGATGAATACATGCTGGCCGGGCTGCGAAAGGCGCTGGGACGCGAGCCCAAGGTGCAACGGACCACCAGCACCTTGAGCGTGCTGGCGTTGGTGGCGGCGGGTATGGGTGTCGCAATGGTGCCGGCACCCTTGATGCAGGTCACGATCCCGGGCCTGACCTATCGCCCGTTCGACGATGTGGAACCGCACACCGACTTGCTGCTCATCAGCCGCGTCAAGGAAATCGGCGGTGCGGTGCGCGCGTTCCTGAGGGTTGCCCATCAAGGTGGCGTCGCGTCTGCGTCGCACTGAACCCTCAATGTCCCGGGTGCGTGTGTTAAACGCTGTCGATGCCCTCGGCAGCAGGTGCAGACGTTCTCGCGGGTGCGGTTTCGCGCAGACAGGTGGCGACCAGTAGCCCGACCAGCACGGCGCCCAGGGCCAGATACATTGTGTTTTCGATGCCATGGTGCTGGGCTATATAGCCGGCGATGGCCGGAGCAACGCCGCCACCGAAAATCTCACCGATGCCGACCACCAGACCGGTGGCGGTGGAAGTCAGCGCCGCAGGGACCGATTCGCTGGTGAGTGGCCCTACGGTCATGCAGATCATGCTGAAGTTGAAAAAGATCGTCAGGAACAGCAGCGCGAACAATTTCACCGGTTCGGCCCCCGTGCCCATCAGTAGCCATAGAAAGACTCCGGTAGCCACGAACGAGATGAGCACCACCGGTTTGCGGCCGATACGGTCCGACACTGCCGGCATGATCAACTGCCCGAGGAAACCACCGAGGCCGATCGCCGACATCACGAAGCCCATCTGCTGCACCTCCAGGTGCAAATAGTCCATCAGATAGTTGGGCATCATCACGCTGATGACGAACAGGCAGGTGAGCATGCAAAACATGCCGACGATGTTCAGCCACACGTTGCGAAAGCGCAGGGCATCCAGCCAGCCCGGCTGATCGGCGGGGGTGCGTTGTTCGACTTTTTGCGGCGCTACGGTGCGGGTCTCCCGCAGGTAACGGTACATCGCCAAGGCCAACAGGAAGCCGGGCAACGACACAATCAAAAACACCCAGCGCCAGGACGGCACTACCTGCAGTAACTGGGTAGCGAGAATAGGCGCGAGGCCCAGGCCCAGGATCGGGAAGAACGCCTGCTGGATGCCGATGTTCATGCCGCGCCTGGCAGGGTGCGATGACTCTGCCGTGGCCGCCAGTGCCGTCGGCGTGAAGGCGCCTTCGGAGATGCCCATGATTGCGCGAATCAGCATCAGCCCGCCGATCCCGGTTGCGAGGCCGGAAAGCCCTGCGAGCAATGAGAACACCAGAACAGCCGGGATCAAGACCTTGCGCCGGCCGATTCGATCGGACAGCCGGCCCATGAAAATCGAAGAAATGCCCCAGGCCAGCCCCAGGACCGCAGTCACATTGCCGAGGTCCTGATAGTCCAGGCCGAGGTCTTTCATCATCACCGGGAACAGCGGCAGGATGATGAACCGATCCAGGCCCACCAGGCCGAAACCCAGTGCCAGCAAGGCCACCGCTTTGAACTCGTAGCGAACATCCCACGCATGCTTATTGTTGTTCATGGTTGTTACTCGGAGGGTGTTAATGGAGGCAGACGTATCAGCAACACGGCTGCCTGCGGCTTAGAAATACACCAGTGCTTCAACCAGCCCGGTCAATTGCGTGCGGTCGCGACCGGCGCCAAACGGGTGATCGTCGGCATTGCCGTCGAACACGTCGTAACGCACTTCGGGACGCAGGGAGATGTACTTGTTCAGGTCGTAACGCAAGCCGGCGGTGACGGCGTTGAAGTTGCCGCGAGCAGTGGAGACAGGCAGCAGGATGAAACCGTCAGGGTCGGCAAAATGCTCGGCGCGTACGGAGTACGAAAGGTCAGGTCGTTGCTGGTAAGTGAGCACAGCGTTGGCGCCCCACCAAAGCGCGCCATCGAAACCGGGGCCGTTGATGATGTCGACGGTGCTGGCTTTGCCGTCGCCGTCTTGACGGCCGTAGACCACTTCGGCACCCATCGACCAGTTCGCATCGAAGCGGTGCCAGCCGTTGAGCGAATGCTGCTGTTTGAATTGACCGTCTGGCGAGACCAGGCGCGACGTCGGCGCCTGCACGTCGCTGAAACTGTCGTTCTGTTCATCACCGAGGATGAATTCATAGTCGATCCAGGTCTGCATATCAGCGGTGCGCCAACGCACGGCCCCCATCAACGACTTGCTGTGGTTGTTGTCGCGCAGGTTGTTCCAGCCCTGCACAACGCCTAATTCCACACCGAGAATCCCTGAGTCGCCGTTGTACAGGCGTGAACCGAGCTGGACGCCGCCGACCGTGCCGGGCTCGCTGACGAAGGCGTAGGTCTTGCTGGCGAACGGGTTGCGCGCGGCCCGAATGTTCGGAGGGATTTCATAACCGAGCGCCGGGCCGAACACCCCGGCCATGGCGGTGATGCCCGGGCCGTAAGGCAAGTAAGCCGTGGCGGCGATGTTGGGAATGGCGAGAAATTTCTGTTTATCACGCTGGGCCTTCGCCAGGTTGTCGTCGCCCGGTGAATTGACGTCCCAATGCATGTCCCAGCCTTGGGTACGGGCGAATTGCGCGTTGCGGCCGTAGTTCATTTCGAAGGTGAAGCCGAAGGATGCCTCGGTGGGCGTCGGACCGGGCAGGGGAGTGATGCGCGGGACCATGTCGCCCTTGAGTGCCTTGTCGACGAACAGGTGCAGGCCGCCCCATTCCAGGCCTTCATCGGCGAAGCCCACCAGCGGCAGGTTGCTCAAGCCATCCTGACGCTCGTCGTGGGTCGAGCGGTTGTTGCGCGAGTAGCCCACGTCAAACAGGCCGGACACCGTGATCCCGTAGTCCTTTTTCAGCGTGTCGCCGAACAGGCTGCGAAACAGCGTGCCTTCTCCGGTATCTGGGGCTTCTGCAGCGTGAGTGTTTAGCGTCGCGAAGGCGGCCAGAACCGCACCAAGCGTTTTCACCTTGATGGTGTGCATAGTCTGTCTCTTGTTTTTATTGTCAGAGTTTTAGAGGGAAGGGGCCTCCGTGCCCCCGGCAAATCGGGTCAGACGTGACAGGCCTTCGCGTCGTCATCGACGGCGTTACGGCGAGTGCTTTGTTGCAACTGCTGGCGTAGAGAGCCGAGCAACTTCGGCAGCGTCGCCAGCTCCGCGACACCGCCGTAGCAGTAGTAGTCCGGGCGCACGATGAGGGCTTTGAGCCCGGCCTCGGCCATGAACTGCAAATACTTGCCAGATACGTCGCGATAGATGCCCTTGGCACTGTCGGCAACGGTGGCCAGTCGCACGACCTTGAGCTGGTATTCGCTGATGAACGCCAGAAGTTGCTCATCGAGCTGCGCCAGAGGGTCTTCGTCGCCCCTGACGAGCAAGTGGAAACCGCGGCCGATGACATCGTCGTAGCGCCCGACCTGGCCGCCGATCTCAATCGAGCCGTGTACCCCAAGAATGCCGCGCAATGGACCACCCTCTTGCAAAAGTCCATCCGTTAAACCGGGGAACGGCGGCAGCGGTGCAACGTTGCCGCTCAAATACGCCGCATCACGTTCGGCGGCTTTCACCGGGTCCGACACGCACACCACTTTGCCCATGGACATCGAGGCCTCGATCACCGCGCGGATCTGCGGTTTGCGCTCCAGGGTGTAGCTGTCCAGCAGGGTGTTGTCGGCCAGGCCGCGCAGCAGCAGGTCCAGGCGCCAGGACAGGTTCCAGGCATCGCGAATGCCCGAGCACATGCCCTGGCCCATGAACGGCGGCATCACGTGGGCCGCATCTCCAGCCAGCAGTACCCGGCCGCTGTGCCAGTTCGAGGCAATGCGCGAACGGAACTGATAGACCGCGTGGCGCACCAGATCGGCGGTGTCCGGTGTGACCCAGCGCGACAGCAGCGACCAGACCTTGTCGGTGTCTTGCAGGTCTTCGATGGTTTCATGAGGCAGGCGCATGAATTCCCAGCGGCGATAACCAGGGCCACCGGGCACCATGGTCGTGGGGCGTTCGGGGTTGCACCATTGGCCGATGTCCGGCACGTCCAGTTGCACACCGGGTTTGGGCTGCAGGTCGACCACCAGCCAGTCCTCCTGGAAGCCCAGGTCCTGCCATTCAATGTTCAGCGATTGGCGCACGAAACTGTTGGCGCCGTCGGCACCGATCACGTAACGAGCGCGGACGCTTTGCTGCGCTTCGCCCAGTGAGAATTTGCCGTCCTGGCGAATCACCCGATTGAGCACCATGTCACAGCCTTTAGCGTCTTGCTTGAGCGCAGTGGCCTCCCATCCCTGATGAATCTGCACGTTGCCGATGCTCTTGGCCTTGCGGTCCAGCGCCGCTTCCAGCGAAGGCTGGTTGAACAGGTAGCCGAAAGGTCCGTCGCTGATGGATTCGGCCGACCAGTCGATTTCTACCAGCACTTTCCAGTCGGCGTTGAACCACTGATAACGTGCCGATGGCTGGGAGATTGTTGCCAGCTCGTCACCCAGCCCCATGGAAAGGAAAATGCGGCGGATTTCATGATCGTAAAACACTGCACGGGGCAGTGGATAAAGCGCGGGCCAGCGTTCAAATACGGCGACCGAATAACCCATCTGACCCAGCAGAATGGCCAGGGTCTGGCCGACAGGGCCGTAACCGGCGATGGCGACATCGACTGTAGTGTGCTGATTCATGACTGTGCCTCGTGTACTGCGCAATGATTTCCGGACATGGCCGGGCCCGTCGCGCGTTTCAGTGGAATCGCGCGATGCAGGAAGTCAGGTTGGTTAGCGGCGTCTCAGGCCGGTGCCGGCGTGTCTGCTTCAGTATTGAAAATGAAGTTGTCCGGCACGGATGGCCCCCACAGGTACAGAGAGTTCTCCGGCGGGAAATCGCCTGCGGGCCATTCGACGCCTTGGTCGATGTAGTCGATGTCTGCCGAGTATTCGCAGAACGAGCCCCACGGGTCCTGCACGTAATGGAAGTAGTTCGACCCCAGGCAATGACGACCGGTACCCCAGCCTTTTACGTGCCCGGCGGCAGCCATCTGTGAAGCACCGGCGCCGACTTCGTTGATGTTGTCGACTTCCCACGCCGCGTGGTGCCAGCCTTTGGCGCTGCTCTTGGCAAAGGCCACCAGATGGTGATCGCAGCCGTGGGGCGCGTGGCTGAAGGCAATGATGTCCAACGACTTGTCGGAAAGCTTCAGGCCCAGCGCTTGTTCGTAAAAGTGCAGGGCGCCAAGCACGTCCGGCGTGAACAGCAGGACATGGGACAAGCGCCGCGGACGGATAAGGGCCTGTTCGTCGCGCGTGGTTGCGCCACGGTTATTGGCCGGGGTGCTGCTGCCAAGGTGGGAAGTCTTCTGGTCGGGCATGGTTTTTTCGCCGACCTTGACTTGCAACAGGTTGCCATCCGGGTCGCGGAACCAGAGGCCGCCGCCAGGATGATCTTCAAAATGCCCGCCAGCGGTTTCGATTTGCTGGCGTAGCGCCGGAAAGTCCCGCTCGTAGCAATTGAAGCTCAGGTAGGCCATGGATTTGGCTGCGGCGGGCAGGATTCTCGCCCACACATGGCCGTCGGCTGCCCGCAGCAAGAGCTGGGCCGGCTGACGTTCCACATCCAGACCGAAGCTTTCAAAGAATTGGCAGGCTTCGTCCAGCGATGGAACGTTCAGTGCGTAATGATCGATTGAATGCACACCATGGGACACGCTCATGATTGCCTCCATTTTTAATTATTGTAGTTATTGTACGCAGGGCTGTCGGGCGGCCCTGCGCAAGAGTGAATCAGTGTGATCAGGCTTCGTCGACCACCGGGTTGACCAGCTTGCCAATACCTTCGATAGACACTTCCACCACATCACCGGCCTTCAGGTACACCTTTGGGTTCATGCCGAAACCCACGCCTGCGGGGGTGCCGCTCACAATCACGTCGCCGGCTTGCAGGGTCACCGCTTCGCTCAGGGTCGAAATAATGGTGGCCACGTCGAAGAGCATGTCGTTGGTGTTGGCCGATTGCACGACCTTGCCATTGACCCGGGTTTCCAGCAGCAAGCCCTTGCCGCCTGCCGGTAATTCATCGGCGGTGACCAGCACCGGGCCGAACGCGCCGGTGTCATCGAAGTTCTTGCCGACGGTCCATTGCGGCGAAATGAACTGATACTCGCGCACTGAGCCTTCGTTGAACAACGCATAGCCGGCAACGTGGTTCAGCGCATCTTCCTTGCTGATATGACGGCCGCCACTTTTCAACACCACGGCCATTTCACCCTCATAGTCGAGGCTGTCGGATACCCGTGGACGAATCAGCGGTTTGTTATGGGCGGTCAGGCTGGAGTTCCAGCGCGGGAACAGCGTCGGGTAATCCGGTTGGGCGTAAGGCGATTCCTTGGTGTGGTCGGCATAATTCAGACCCACGCACACAATCTTGGTCGGATGCGCCATCAGGGGCAGGTAGGCGTCTTCGGCAATCTCGACCAGGGCGCCGTTGGCTTCGGCGCCGTGGGTGGTCAGGTCCACGCCTCGGGCCAACAGGGACTCAAGCGACTCGGCCCCCAGAACGCGTACACCTTCGGCAGTGACGACACCCAGGGCAGGTTGACCTTGATTGAGGAAGCGGACGTAGCGCATGACGGTTTCTCTTATCGGTTTGAAAGGGGTCGGTCGTGAGAGGACAGCCGACCGGGTAGTCGTAAAGCTAGAGCCAAAAAAATATATGGTCAACAATAAAATATATATTTTTACGAATGTGAGAAATTTTTGAGTCTGTGTATGATTCCACTGGAAATCGAAAAAAGGAACTGACCGTGAATTCTCCCCTGATCAACTGGCAACCGGCGGAGCCTGCTGAAAAGCGCACCCTGGCCTCACAACTGGAAGCCAGGATTCGACAGGACATCATCAATGGCACGCTGGCGCCGGGCATTCGCCTGCGGCTCAAAGAGCTGGCTGACACCTACGCTGTGGGCGTGATCCCTCTGCGAGAAGCCTTGTCGCGGCTTGCCAGCAGTGGATTTGTTTCGGCGGCCGATCAGAAAGGGTTCAGCGTCGGCCAGATTTCAGCCCCGGAGATAGCCGACATCACGGCCGTGCGGTTACATGTGGAATGCAAAGCCTTGGCAGACTCCATTCGTCAAGGCGACGTGGAGTGGGAGAGCAGGGTGCTCGCAGCTCATCACAGGCTCGACCGCCTTGCCATCGTCGAAGGCCCGGAACGGCTGCTCAAGCCAGAGTGGGAAACGGCCCACGAGGGGTTTCATCAGGCGCTGATTTCCAGCTGCAATTCGCCAACGCTCCTGCGCTTGTGTGCGTCTTTGCGGGATCAGACGGCACGATATCGCTTCTTGTCGATGCACTATGCCGACAGCGGCGAGCGTGATGTGCCCAATGAACATCGCCAGTTGCTGGATGCTGCGTTGGCCAAAGATATCGACAAGGCTTGTGAGTTACTGGCCACTCACTATCAGACCACCACCGACTCGGTGCTCAAGCACGCATTGCTCGGATAGCGGTGATGCCCCCTCGCTCAAGCGGCGGATAGATCGCGTCATCTAGGGAGCCGTCGTTTTAAACTTGAGCCACCGATTCTGGTGCGACGATCTCTACCTTGATTTTGTCTGGGTCTTCGCAGTAAAGGGCGTAGTACGGGGCTCCACCGGCGTACGGGTGGACATCTTCATACAGCACACGAAAACCTTGAGTTCGAACCCATTCTGTAATCGTGTCCACCTGTTCGCGCGAGCTCGCGTGGAAGGCGAGGTGATTCAAACCTACACCTCTGCGGTTAAAACCGCTTCCCAGCTCGCTTGCCTGAACAAATACAAGATACGTACCGTTTAGAATATAGCTCCGTCCTGCATCCCAGTTTTGATGCTCTGCATAGCCGAGCATCGAGAGTAGAGGCTCCCAAAACCGAAGCGATTCTTGTAATGACGAAACATTGACCTCAACGTGATGAAGCGCTCCCGCGGTTGACATGCTGGTAGCTCCTTTCAAAAAGGAGGTCAAACTATCATGCGGATGAATTTACAGCACCCCGGGACACTTCTATCTGTTCTGCGTGAAACCCTCGGAAGTTGGCACCTGTCGCAACGACAGTAAATGCGAGAAATTTCTCATTGTGTACGTTATTGCCGTCGATATGCTTTTGCGGGAGGAATTCCCAGCTGTATCTAACCGCTAGACGGGCTGGGCGCAGATAACGTGGAGATGGAAATTGCTGACATGAACGCTCCGAGAGTCGAAGGTTTTGCCGTCAGGGTCGTTGCTATTGGAGAGAGTAAGTTTTTACCTTACCTATCAGGAAGACTGCCCCCGGCAGCCTATATAGCGCCTGTTTTATCCGGGGTTATTTACGCGTTGCACGGTGTTTATCTGTCGCTCCCGCTGGCTTCGATGCTGGTCCTGTTTGCCGCGTTGGGCGGGCCCCGGTTCAAAGAACCATCGCGGCAGAACACTTCCGCTCCTGCGTTGTTATTTGAGGTCTCGCAGGCGGTACCTCTACCCGTTGCGCCTGTGGCGTTCAAAGAGTGCGGGCTGGTGTTGCGCCTGCCTCAAGCCTATGCGGGGGAGGACATGGACAGCAACAATCTGACGGCCAGCCAGCTTCGTCGGGGGTTCGGTACTTGCCCTCACGCATTTTCCCGCGGCGAAGTCGACGCGTGACGCCAGGGGCTGCAGTATTCGATGGGCAAAAACATCATGATAGAGACGCTTGCCACTATTTCAGCGCTGACCAAGGCCGGTGATTTTCAGGCGGCTTACGCGCTCGCAGTACCCCTTGCGAAGCAACACCCGGATGACGTAACCGTTCAAATCACAACCGCTTATGCGTGCGATCGCCTCGGCTACGAGCAGGAAGCGCTGGTTTATTATCAAGGCGCCTGGAAGCTGGGCGTCCCCCAGGAAGAGCAGTTCGAGTTTTTGCTGGGCTTTAGCAGCACCCTCAGGAATGTAGGTCGTGCTGAAGAGTCGCTGGAGTGGCTACGACAAGCCAGGAAGAGCCACCCGCATAGCGCTGTGCTTGCAGCATTCACAGCCCTTGCCTTACACGCCGCAGGACAGAATGACCTGGCGCTTGCCACGATGCTTGACTGCGCCTTGAAAACCGCCGATGGCAACGGCCTGGCACCGTATACCCGCGCGCTGACACACTATCGGGATGAGCTTGCGGCCACTGTCGACCGTCCATGCTCCAGGGGCGAATTCGACGGGTGACTCAATGGGTCACAGCACATTGAACGTTAGCGTGAAGGTGGTCCCTTGGTTCAGTTGGCTGCAGCATTCGATGGATGCTTCATGACTTTTCATCACGCTGGCAACAAACGCCAGGCCCAGGCCATAGCCATTGCGCCTATGGGTGTTTTCATCGTCGGCAAATCGATGAAACTCCTCGAACAGAAAGGGCACGTCCTGCTCGGCAATGCCAACACCTTCATCGCGGATGGTCAGCACCACCTGTGTTTTCCGTGCCGTGAGTGTGACCCATACGGTGGTGCCGGCGGGGCTGTACTTCAAGGCGTTTTCCAGCAGGTTGAAGACCGCTCGGGTCAGTAGTTCACGATCGGCCCTGATGGTGCAGGCCTCTTCGTTTTCCAGGCCCCGGGTCACAAGCCTGATCGCGCGACTCATCGCCAAAGGCCAGACCTGATCAATGGCATCCTGGACGATGACGCCGGGCCATTGGCTTTCCAGCGGTTTGCCTTTGGATTTTGCCTCGTCAAGCAGCATGAAGCCGTCAGTCAGGTCGAGGGTTCGCTGTACCTGTTGTTCAATGTGTCGCTGCACGTCAGTGGGCATCGGGTTTGCCGAGTGCTCTTGCAATGTCAGTACCGCCAGGATTGCCGATTGTGGCGCACGCAGATCATGGGACAAAAAGCGCAGCATGCTGTCGCGCTGCTCCTGTGCCCTTCGCTCAACGGTGAACTCAATCAGGCTGACCAACCATCCGGTGGGTTCGCTTTTGTCAGAGTCCAACGGGGCCAGCTGGACCTTGAAACTTCGGCCGGAGGCGGTCACAAGCAGATAATCCGCAAGATTTTCGAGCTGGCTCTCATCACCTACCCATGGCCTTTCCTGCCCATATTCGTGGGTGGCTTGCTCTCCGGCGAGGTCACCCAATATCTGGAAAATACTGCTTTGTGTCAGGTACCCGGGGGCTGTTTCATCGTTTGCAGTGAGCGAGGCTGCGCTGAGGTTGGCAAGCATGACGCGCCCATGCAGATCAATCACGAACACGGCAACCGGCAAGCTGTCCAGCGTCTGGGCAATAAAGCGTCGTGAGCCCCGGATATGGGCAATCATGGCTTCCAGATCCATGGCTTGCCTGATCAGGTGATCGGAAGATCGATCGGGCGTGGGCAGGCAAGGCTGAACGCTGAGTTCTTCGTTCATGCGGTCCAGTTCGAAGCCGAAGTAGGTCACGATGGCATTCAAGCGCCGCCAGCTCCAGAACAGATACGCCAGCAGGATGCCGAGCAAACCGGCGCCAGGCGGCGACCACCACCCTGCGGACAGCATCGCCAGAGCCAGGGCAAGACGAGTGACGATCAACCCCAGGCACAGGGCAAACCTGTAGCGCAGCCGCGAGGTTACAAATAGCGCAAGCACCGCCCCTACAAAGGCCACCGAAATGACTACGGTCAGCCAGGTGGGGAGGGGACGGATCAACTGATTGTGCAGCAAGGCCTCAAGTCGGTAGGCATGGTTCATTACCCCCGGCAGCGTGCCCAGGCCTGATGCGGTGGCGCCGATCAGGACCAGCTTGTCGCGCAGCACCTCATTGGCAATATCGCCGTTTAACACGTCAACGAACGAGACCGACGGTATCTGCGGGTTGGCGCCGCCAGGTGGCATCACATGGTCATTCCAGCCAGGGCCCAGATTATCGAGCAACGTCTGCCCGGCCGGGGTGTTGGCTTCGCGAATCGCCGGGGTGACCACCGTACCGACCTTGGCCATGGCGTGGCTCAGGCGCCTGTCGGTGTCAACCGAGGCGCCAGGCCCGGTAGCAATCACATCAAACACGACCGCTTGGGGCGTCAGGGCTGCGAGCCTCTCCAGCAACTCGGCGTAAACCGCAGGTGGCCAAGGCCAGGGCCCCAGGGCCGTGACACTCCGGTCATCAACCTCGATCACCACCAGGTGCGGTTCGGCCGCAGGTGCGACCAGCGGCATCAAATGATCATAGATAAACCGATCGATTGGCCATTGCGGCAACGTGGCGAGATAGCCGGCGGCGGGCAATAGCAGGACCGCAATGGCGACCCACTCCCGCAGGATCTTCCTGAGTAACTGTTGGACATTGCGCACGATAGGCATGGCCCCTTGGGACTGTTGTTAGGCACGGCTACCAGAGCACAAGATTTATAAACTGTAGCCCAATACCGATGTCTTTTGTTTAACGGGCCATCTGAGCAGGTTGCCCAGTGAAATCCGCTGTCTCATTGCGAGAGGCGCCGGCCCTTGCGCAGCGGCGGCCGTCCTCGCGACCGCTTGAAGGGCTGCGCTTGCCCAAGGACTTGATCGCACTCGCTGGGAACCAGGGGTTTATCCACCACCCCCAGGAATTGAAACCCCGGGCCCTTGAGTGAGGTCAGAAAGCCCATGTGGTTTTGAATAGCGTCGACATCGCCGGCCAGGGAAAAGTAACGCGCCAGGGAATGCCGCGAGACTTCCTGCAACAGCGAGCGAAGCTCACCGATTTCCAGGCTGGTGCTGCACAACACGATGTCATAAGGACGCAGGGTATCGTGCAGTTCGATCAATGCTTCCAGGCAGTTGAGGGCAGGGTAAGTATTGAAGTAACCCGCATCGCCCAGGCGAATGAGCGTGTTCATCAACTGGAAGGGCCAGTTATCCACGATCAGGATGCGCGTTTTGTTTTTCTCCGAAGCGTTCATCGTTTCAGCGTCATGGGCAGGGAGGTGGAAAGGGTCAATGGGGTGTCCGGACTAAGAGGAGGCCCCCACCGTGTTTCCTGTTCTATCGGAAGACCGGCGCCAGCAGCTGGGCGATAGCGGTATCTTAGTTATCCAGCGCGCCGCCCCTGGATTTGTTGACAGTTGTTCATAATTCTTTTGTGTGATTGAGTGTGGGTTTATTGGAGTCTGATACGCTCTCGCCTACACGGAGCGACTTCCTATGCGAATTGCGATTCTTGACGATGAGCCCAAAGAACTTGAGCTTTTGCGTCGCGCCCTTGAGTCCCACACCTTGCCCGACAGGTCGGCACCCATCTGTGTGGTGTTCTCCAATAGCCCGGAACTGCTACGACGCTTGAGACGGGAAACCTTTGACCTGATCATTCTTGATTGGCAAGTCACCCAGATCAGTGGGTTCCAGATGTTGCAGTGGATCAAGGAGCACCTCGATCCGGCCCCTCCGGTGATCATGCTGACCTCGCGTACCGCTGAACACGATGTGGTAAAGGCTCTCAACGCGGGCGCCGACGAATACATCGGCAAGCCGTTCAGGCCCGCCGAACTGATTGCCCGCCTTGGCAACGTATTGCGCCAACGCACGGTTAAAAAGGTCGACGAAACGGTGTCGGTGTTCGGCAACATCCAGTTCGACACCCAGGAGAAAGTGGCCAGTATCAACGGCGTTCCTGTTCCACTGACCCTTCGCGAGTTCAACCTGGCCCTGTTGATGTTTGAAGGGCAGGGGCGGCCCTTGTCCCGTAGCTATTTGTACGAGCACCTGTGGACCCGAGACGAAGGCTTTTGCTCGCGGACCCTGGATACGCATATCTATCGTATTCGCAGCAAGTTGAAGTTGATCTCCGAACACGGCTGGGTGTTAAGCACAGTCTATGGCTACGGTTATCGCCTTGACTCCCTGACCGTGCGCGCAGCCGCTGAACACCCCTGAAGGCCGCTCGACTCAATCACCAATGACTTGAACACTGACGCGACGGTTGGGTTGCAGGCAATAAACCAGCTCCAGGGTGGCCCGAGAGCCCGGGCATTGTACGATCGGGTCTTCGCTGCCCTTGCCTTGGACCTTGATCAGGTTTCGCGCAATACCTTGCTGCGTCAACAGGCTGGCCACCGTCCTGGCGCGGGCCAGGGAAAGCTTGCGGTTAACCCCATCCGGGCCCAGGCGGTCGGTATGGCCCGTCACAATCAACTGCGGTGGCTCGCGGTACTCACGTTGCAGTCGCTGGGCAAATTGCTCGATCTGCTTTCGGCTACCCGGTTGCAGATCGTTGACGCTGGATTTGCCGATACGAAAAAGCGCGTCTGCGGGCAAATCCAGTTTTCGAGTGGCTTCGGCAGTTTGCTGTGGTTGAGCCGGCGGCTGAGTGCAGGTCATTTGCCATTGGCGCTTTTTGACGACTTGCTGCTGGGCATCAAGTTCGACGTTTGCGGTGCAGGTGACCTGTTGGCCATTCTCTTCAAAACTGAAGGCAAGGCGCTGACCAGCGTCTGTTTCGACGATCTTGGCGGGTTCGCCGGGAACGGGAGGGGCCTGGTCTATCAACAATGGTTTGGCGGGCGGGGGCGTTGCGCTGGAGGTGGAGCAGGCTGTCAATGTGACCACCGCAAGCGGCAGTACAGCAAATACAAACAGTTTGTTAGTTGGCATTTCGGGTCGCCCTTCAATCGCACATTCATAAGGATGGCCCATTCTAGGTGGGCCTCCTCGGGTTTGGCGCAAGGGTTGACAATTGATCAATATGTGAACTTTCCAGGCGTCAAGCTAGCGTTCTCGCAACGCCTCACTGGTCTTGTTAAAGGGTTTGATCAGGTAACTCAATACGGTTTTTTCTCCGGTATGAATATCGACCGTAGCAATCATGCCCGGAACAATGGGCAAGCGTTCGCCATTCTTGTTCAGCAGCGAATCGGAGTCCGTCAGGATATAAACCCGGTAGTAATAAACATCCTTATGGACATCATCCTGAATGGTGTCCGGTGAAATCAGCACCACTTTGCCCGGTAGCCCGCCATAGATTGAATAGTCGTAGGCCGTGATCTTCACGGTCGCCGCCTGGTCCGGATGGATATAGGCAATGTCTCGGGGGGCAATACGTGCCTCCACTTGCAACCGCTCATCCAGCGGCACAATCCGCATGAGCTGGCCATTGGGGGGAATAACGCCGCCAATGGTGTTGATCTCGATGTCCTTGATTATCCCCCGTACCGGAGAAACAAAGGTCAGGCGGCTCAGTGAGTCGTTACGCCCACGCGTCACGGACTGCTGTGCCTCAATCTCCGCGTTGGCCCTGGCCAGCTCTTCCCGTGCCTTAACCAGGTATTGAGTCTGGGCGTCGGTGTAACGGTTTTGCAGTTCGTTGAGCTGACGCTTGAGGCGCAGTACTTCGACCGCACTGGCAGCGCCGCGCGCGACCAGCGGCGAAGTCATTTGCAGCTCACTGCGAATCAGGCGCATGGCCTCGTCGAGACCGGACAAGGTTCGCGACAGACTCTCCCGGCGCGAATGAAACAGCGCGGTCTCTGCACGGACCAGATCGGGCTCTTCCATCACTTCGCCGGGGAACACCAGCGGCGTACCGTTGACTTCGGCACTCAAGCGGGCAGACGTGGCCTGTGCGGCGCGGCTGCGGGATGCACTTTCTTCAACGGCCGATTCGACGCGGGTTCGATCCAGCTGGGCAAGCCTCTGGCCCTTTTCGACAATGTCACCCTCCTGCACGCTCAGGTTCGCCACTACGCCGCCCTCGAGGGATTTGATCACTTGTTCCTTGGACGAAGCGACCACCTTGCCGGTGCCGGTAGACACTTCATCAAGCTTGAAATACCAGGCCCAGGCCGTGAACACCAGCACCCCAACGGCCAGGCACCAGATCAGCCGGGAGGCGGCGGGGAGGGCTTTCTCGCTCAGGCCGAAGCCGTCGATGTGTGCAGTGTCGGGTGTTCGCGAGTTGGCGTTCGGCGGCGGTGGCGGTGGCGGTGGCGCCAAATCGTTGTTTGAATCGGACATGGTGGTTCTGCCTGCTATTACGGTAGAGAAAGGATTACTTGGCACTGAACTGCGCAAGCACCTGGGATTTGGGGCCATCCATGACGATCCGGCCGTTGTCGATCACAAGCACCCGATCGACCCACTTGAGTACAGCCAGGCGATGCGTGGCCACCAGCAACGTTCGCCCTTCAAGCCAGGGCATCAAGTGCTCGAGCACCTGGGCTTCGCTGACTTCATCCAGCGAGGCGGTGGGCTCGTCGAGCAGCACCGTCCCGGGCTCGCGGATCAGCGTGCGGGCAAGCAATAACGATTGTTTTTGACCGCCCGACAACCCCAGCCCGCCCTCCATGATCAGGTAATCCAGGCCACCTTCCTGGGCCTGGACCAGGGCCAGTGCACCGCTCAAGGTCAGCGCCTGGATGATCTCCTGGTCTGTGGCCATTGGGCGTCCCATGGTCAGGTTGTCGCGGATGGATCCGAAGAACAGCCGTGAGTTTTGCGTCAGCAGGCCGATATCCCGGCGCACGTCGGCGGGGTCGATCAGCGTCATGTCCAGGCCATCCAGCTTGATCGACCCTTCCTGCGCCCGATGCATACCCGCCAATAGCTGCAGCAAGGTCGACTTGCCGGCGCCATTGCGTCCCAGCACCGCGATACGCTCGCCGGGCTGAATCTCCAGATGTTTGATGTCGAGGGCCAATGCCTTGTCTTTTTCGCCGTGCTGGAATTGAATGTCGCGCAAGGTGAAGTGCCCCTTGAGTACCGGACGATGCAACAGCCTGGCGTTTTCCGGCTGATCAACCGGGCGCTTCATCAATTCGTCCAGACCGGCACGTGCCACCTTGGCTTGCTGCCAACGGGCGAACACGCTGGAAATCTGCGACAGCGGCGCCATCATGCGCGACGCCAGGATCGAGGAACCCACCAAGGCGCCGGTGGTCATGCTGCCGTTCATCACCAGGTAGCAGCCGCCCAGCAGCACGGCTGCATAAATCAGGCTTTGCAGCTCCTGGGTCCAGGTCATCAGCAGGTTGGTGATATGTCGCTGCTTGATGGAGATGTCCGAGGACACGGCGTGCAACTGGTTCCATTGATTCTGGAAACGGGGTTCGGCCCGCAACAGCTTAATGTCTTCAATACCCTGCACAGCCTCTACCAACACCGCATTGCGGATTGCCGATTCGCGCATGCCTTCATTGGACAGGCGTGCCAGGGGCTTTTGCGCAAGCAAGCCGGGAAGAATCAGTAAGGGCAGGGCGCCCAGGGCAATCAATACCAGAGGCCCGCCGGTCAGGTAGAGAATGACCATGAACAGCAACACAAACGGCAAGTCGGTAATCGCACTGATGGTGGTCGAGGTGATCAACTCACGTACTTGTTCCAGTTCGCGGATTTGCGAAATGAAGGTGCCGGTGGATTTGGATCGAACATCGTTGCGCAACCTGAGCGCATGGCCGAACACAAGGTCGGTGATTTTCAGGTCAGCACGCTTGCCGATCATGTCAGCGATGCGTGAGCGAGACAGGCGCAACACAAACTCAAATCCGATGGCCAGCAATACACCCAGAAACAGTACCCACAACGTCGACTCTGATTGCGCCGGCACCACGCGGTCGTAGACCTGCATCGAAAAAATCACCCCGGCCAGCGCCAGGATATTGGCCGTGACCGCCGCCAGGGCGACATCGCCATAACGTTTCCAATCCCGTAGCGCGATAGCCCAGAACCAGTTGGCCTGGTAAGGCTTGATGTAATCGTCGACCCGGGCATCTGCCACCGAGGATTCCGGCCGCAGCATCGCGACACGCACCGCACGCCGGGCCACCTCATCGACGGTCAGGCTGATGGCTAAACCCTGGTCGCCACTGTTGAGCACACTGAGGTTACCCTTGCCATCGCAACGCTCGATGATTGCCACTTGCCCATCGTCAAGCTCTACCGCCAAGGGCAGGCGCCATGGGTCAAGAAGGGCTTTTTCAAAGGCCTCGAAACGTAGCATCAGGCCCATCTGCGCGGCCATGCGCTTGAGTACGATGTCATGGGCGGCACCGCGTTCCCAGCTCAGGGAGACGCGCACCGTTTCCTCACTGACCCCCATGCGGTAATGCCTGGCGATCGTCAGCATCGCCTCCAGCCAGGGTTGATACGCTTGGGTCTGGCTCATTGCTCAATCTCGATCTGTTGAACGGTGCTGTTGTTGAGGCCGTAGGCTTGTCGGCTACGACCGGATGCACCGATGTAAGTCACCAGCCCCGACCAGTAATCGTGCTGGGTGCTCTGCTCATCGGCGGCGGCCTGATAGGCCTCCTGCTCGGCGTTGAGCAAGTCGAGCACCGACCGCGTGCCGACGGTGTACTGCTCCCGATACAGCTCGCGGGTTTCGGTGATGCTCGCGACACGTTGTTTGAGAATGCCCAAGCGCCCACGGGCGCCAACGGCCTGCTCCTGGGAACGTAGCAACGTATCCTCAGCGGACAGCCGGGCTTCGTTGATCGCGGACTCGGCAGCCTCGATTGCGGCATTTGCGGTGCGGATCTGTGCGGAGACGGCGCCGCCCTGATAAATCAGCATGGAGCCGGTCAGCATTACGGTGTTGTAGCTGCCGTTCTCTTCCCCGTTATTCGGGTTGGTTCCGCTCAGGGCCTTATTGGCCGATGCCTCCAAAGACAGCGTGGGATAGCGCTGGGCCTTGGCATTTTCCAGTTGGCCATAGGCCGATTGCCGATCCGCGTCGGCAGCCAGCACCGCTGGGAGCATCCCGTAATTGATGGCGTCGACCAGTTGCGTATTGCGCTCCAGCTCTTCGGGAAGGGTGGCGACAGTGGCAGGCATGGGGTAACCCACCAGCGTCGACAGTCGCGCCCGGGACTGCCCCAGCAAGGTGGAAATCTGCTGCAAGTTCGCCTCGGCGCTTTGCACCCGGGTGGTTGCCTGAATGAAGTCCGATTGCGAGGTCAGCCCCGAATCCGCTCGCAACTGCACCATGTCGAGTACACCCCGCACCGCCGCGACCTGGTCGCGAGCAATTGTCAGCAGGCTTTGATAGCGATGGGTTTCAACCAGGGCCTGGGCCGTATCCTGGGCAATCGTGTCGATCTGTTTGAGCAGCAATGCCTGGCGCTTGATGGTTTGCCCTTCGGCTTGGGTGACGGAGCCACTGACCTTGCCGAAGTCATGGAGCATCTGTGACACAGAGACCGTCGCAATCTGCCCGTTGCCGTAGGAGCTCACTCGCCCGGAATTGACCCCGGCGGTGATCTTTGGGTAATAGCCTGATTTTGCATAATCAACTTGTCCTTCGGCCTGGGTGACGGCATGCGCAGCGGAAGCAATGGAAGGGTGGCGGTTCACTGCAATAAAGACCGCGTCGTAGAGCTCCAGCGCGCCGGCCGGTATCCGACAGGTTGGCGACAATGACGGTCGAGTCCTTTTCCGTCAGCCCATAAAAGCTCGACTCGACGATACGAGACATACCCGAATAGTTGAAGGGCAGGTGGGTCAGCCAGGTGGCGAGGTTACCAATGGAAAATGGCAGCCTATTCCACACGTCAGAGGCGTAGTAGTCGTTGAAGCTGACGATATTGTTGGTTGCCGAAGGCCAAGGCGTGTCGTGAACCCCTGCTGAGGGCTGACCGCTGCCCGGGTTGGGCACGTCACGAAACACCGGGTCGTTCTCAAAACCGATGTTCAATACCTTGCCGCTCTGGCTTTGGGTGGGCGAGGCGAATCCCAGGTAATTGGCATTTTGATAGAAACCGGCCCAATGGGTCGAGCTCAAGTCAGCCATGCTGTTGACCTCCAATCCACCCAGGCTGTGACCGCTCACCACGATGTCCTTGCCGCTAAGGTTTTGCGTGCTGGCATATGCCGCGACGTTCTTGAGCAAGTTCCCGAAGGCATTGGCCGTGAAGTCCCTGGAGTAGCTGGCCGGACCGGAACCGGCCTTGAAGTCGTTGATCAAGTCGCCCAGGCTGTCGAGGATCTCCGATTCCCGCGGGCCGCTGGTGCCGCGAAAGCCAATGCCGATGGCGATCAGGCGGCCATCGGCGGCGTACTTGCCCAGCACCTCAGCTTCAGCGGTGGTGTAGCCAGGTTGCTCGCCGAAGTAAGTGCCGCGTTTGTCGACCGTCCCCTGATAGCCCAGGGTTTGCGGCGCAATGGGGAACCAACCGGCTGTCTCCACCGCGCGCAGCGCCGCGGCTTCCGAGTCGGGGTTCCAGGGAATGCCCGGGATCACACCCTGGGAGGTGTGGCTGCCGATCAGCCCGGAGACGAGGGTGTGGATCAGCCCCGGCCCGATGCCATATCGGAAGTAGCCCTCGGTAAACCCGTTGTCCAGGTTGTGGTAGGTGTACAGGGTGATCGCCAGCGCGTCGTTGAACAGCGCCTTCGAAGTCGTGGAAGGCAGAGTCTGGTAGTCGAAGATAGCCATGCTGTCGGGTTCCTTGATCGGCTTGATGCCTTCAAGGTAGTCACTGGCGAGGCAGGCGCAGACAGCCGTCACATTTGTTCATTTTTCAGGGGCGCGCCGATGTGGGGCGAGAGACATCAGGATTTCGTTTCTTTGGTTCCAAGTACGTCACGGATACCGTCAATCACGTTTCCGTCTTTAATCACATCACTCAACCATCCCTCAAGCGGCATGTTGCCCCACTTGATAGCGCGTTCGATCAGGTAGGGCACGGGGCTGTGAGGTTCGGTGGTTTTGAAGAACTGCGCCACGCTCGCCAGCATTGTGAAGGCTTCATCGCGGGTACCTGGGGTAGTCCGCAACTGGGTCGAGGATGGGGTGTGCTGTTGTGAGGGCATTGCAGCACCTGCCTGGGGGTTATCCAATTCTGGAGTGCCAAGAGTGGCCGGCTCTATGTGCGCCGGATTGAGCTCGATTCCTCGGTCTTTCAACAGCTTCTCCACCAGTCGCAGGGCTCGCGACAGGATGTCGTCAAGTGCAACAAAACTCGTCGCCTCGCGCCCGAACAGGCTGTCGCAGGTGGCCTGGAGCTGTCGGCAGGCCATAAGGCAGGCTGTGATTTCCGTGGCCTTGAGGCGAAGGTGATCGGTGTCGGTGAGGACCACCGAACGCTGGAAAATCTCCGCATTGATCTTGCCTTCATCAATAGCGGCCCGCATGGCTTGGGGGTTCTGCAAGGCGAGATTTTCTACATGACGGGATTCGTCATAACGCAACAGGCCGAAGTTATCACCACTGGTAATCGGCAATCCGCCGACCACATCAACGAGTGAGGCTTTGAGCCAGGCAAGGCGGGCGTTGCGCTCTTCCATGCCGTCTTCAAGCGTAGGGTACAAGTCGTCCCAGAATGCCTGCAAAATACGCTGGGCGAGGGTCAAGCCGAAGTGAATGCCAACAAAGTGATATTGGTGCGCGAGGCCTTCTGAAAGCCAGGAAACCAGCATCAGGTCTTTGCTCTGTTGAGCGAGGCCTTGTGCGGCCAGGGTGACGGTCAGGTCCCAATCCGAAGATTTGAGTTCGGTTTGCCAGTCTCCCTGGGTCAAGTAGGCGGGGTCTGCGCGACGAGCTTCCTTGATCTGATCGAACAACGCAGAAAAACTCAGGTCCGCGCCACTTCCCCCGTCTATGGGGCTGGTCAGCTCTGCCATTGAAAGGCCGTTGAGAAATTCAGACATAGATAACTCTGCTCAGTGTCAAAAACACCGTGCCCAAGTGCAGGCACGGCGTTGAGGTGGGGCCCGTTTCGGGCCCCGAAATCGCCAAGTAGTTAAGCGAAAACCTTGTTTGCCGTACGATCCCAGCCGCCGGTAACGTTACCGCCACCCTGGCCGTCTGCACGGCTCTGCTGGGTGTAGGTGGTCTTGATGCGAGCGAAGTTAAAGCTGACTTCTTCGATCGGCAGGTCGCTGACGGATTTGTCTTCACCCCCTTGGTTGCCGCCTGCGACGGCCTTGACGGAAGACACCACGACTTCTTCCAGGTTGATGGTCAGGTAGGTCAGCTTGTCGCCACCCGCACGGTTGACGTTCAACTGGATCTTGGCGATGTGAGTACCCTTGCAGCACGCTTCGAACAGCTTCGCCGAGGCCTTGTCTACCGCTTTGCGGATGCTGAAGTCGCTCAGCGCGACGCGCTCGGACGATGCGCCGCCCGAAGAGCTGGCGGTGGCAGAAGTGGCTTGAGTGGCGCCATACTCGTAGCCCAGCACTTCGATCCAGTCCTTATGTTTATCGTCCAGAACTTCGCCTGGGATGCCGTCGATTTGGATATATGCGTCAAATGCCATTTTTAATATCTCCTTTCACTGTTTAAGAGTTGTATCTACCCGTCCGGGATCACAGCTCTTGCTTTAACCGTCCTGAAAAAATCAAGACCGGCTTCTTTTTCCGCCGCCCCGGCACCGGCCCAGGCAGCGGTATACGTCTAAAACCCGCGAGCTCAGTTGAGCGCGCGCACTTCGATCTCTACCCGCCTGTTCGGCTCAAGGCACTGAATCAGGGCAGCGCGGGGCAGTTGCATGTCGCATTTCACCAGCGGCTTTTCGCTGCCTTCACCGACCACGTCCACCAGTTCAGCCGGTACACCTTTACCCACCAGATAGGTTTTGATGGTTTGCGCCCGCTGTTTTGAGACCGCCAGGTTGCCCTGGCGATCCCCCAGTTGGTCGGCATGCCCGGCAATGATGATTTTGCCGATGTTAGGCGTGCTCAAGAGCTTGCCGGCAATGGCGCTCAACTGTGCCTGACCTTCGCTTTTCAGGCTCTGGAAGTCGGCGCGGCCAAAGGCGAATAACGTGTCGGACTCCAGCGTGATCGTCTCGATGGAGCGCAGCGACTGAGTCAGCAGGCTATTGATGTAATTGCGCGAACTGGACGTCAGGAACGCGTTGTCGAGGATGCGTGGCACGTCCTGCTCATGAATCTGATCGCTGTAGAAATTGATCTGGCGACTGGCGTATTCGTAATCCTGATGGGTACCGGCGGCATCATTCTGGCCGATGGTCTTGCCAGTCTGGCGGGCGATTGCGGGGTACCAGTAGTCCGGGATCTTTGCCTTGAGGAACGCCGGGTCAGCCTTCTCCCGCTGGGCGCGCGACAACATGATGTAGGTGTCGAGGGTCGCGGTGCCGAAGTTGGCGATCGATTGTGCACGATTGTCCGTGGGCAACGCCTTCGGCTCGACGCTGTCGATACCGGTCACCGGCAGCAGTTCCTTGGCGTTGCGCTGGTACACCTTGATGGTGGTCAGCAGGTACAACGAGCGGGTGAGGTTGTCGGCGGTGGGCTTGAGCATCACCGTTTCGAGGCGCGAGAAGTACCGGCTGCGCAGCAACGGCTCGATCTCGTGCCCCTGGTAAAGGCCCAGCCGCATGCGCAGCGGCACGCCTTCCTCGTGGTGCTGGCTGTAATAGTGCGCAGTCCATGAACGCAGGCTGTCCAGCGTGTGCCAGGCGGTGTATTGGCCGGTGGCGGCGCGGTCATCGGTCGACGCTTGGGCCAGCTCGGCAGACAGGGTCTGGATCGTGTTTTTGTTGTTCCAGTAAGACCAGCCCCACAGGCCACACAGCAGCAGGGCCAGGGCGCCGAAGCTGCCGATCCAGGCTGCTTTGCGCCGACGCTCGCGGTGGTTGGTGGTGTACAGCGCCACCAGATGCTGGTCGGGAATGATCACCTTGCGGAACAGGCTATTGATAAACAACGCCCGCGGTTGCGCCTGGCCGCTGGCCGGTTCCTGATCGCTTTCCAGCGAGAATCGCTCGGTGACCTGGCGAGCATGGCCGCCCATTTCCGGCTGATCGGCATCCAGTGCGCTGGTGAAGTAGAAGCCGCGCAGCAGTTCGGCGTTTTGATACGGGTTGGCCCGCAGCAAGGCATCCACAAACAGGTGCAGGCGCGGCTTCAACGCCGCCAGCTCCAGCGGGAAGCGATACACCGACGAGTTCTGGCGAGTGACCTGAATGTCTTGCTGCACCAATTGCTGGCCGGCCACGGCCTGCCAATAGGTGATCAGTTCATCCATCGCCACGCCGAACCGCTGGCCCCAGTCGGCCTGCTCAAACCCCTTATGAGAGAAGGTCTTGCCCATCACTTCGCCGCGGGCCACGTCATCCAGCTGGCTGTAGAAGGGCGCGAACCCCGGCACCAGATCGCACTTGGTGAACACCAGGTACACCGGCAACCGCACTTCGAGCAGCGCGTGGGTTTCCTGGATGCGCTCACGCAAGCGCTTGGCAATGCGCTCCTGATCTTCGAGCGAGGATTGCAGGATGTCGTGGATACTGACCGCCACGATCAAGCCGTTCAGCGGGCGACGTTGACGGTGTTGGCGCAGCAGCTGCAAAAACGCGCGCCATTTGCCGGCTTCTTCCTGGTTGTTCATGTAGCGCCCGGCGGTGTCCAGCAGCACGGCTTCGGAGCTGAAGAACCAGTCGCAGTTGCGGGTGCCGCCCAGGCCGGCGACACGCGCGCCTTCGCGTTCGGCATACGGAAAATTCAGCCCGGACTGGTACAGCATGGTGCTCTTGCCCGCAGCGGGCTGACCGATCACCAGGTACCAGGGCAGGGCGTACAGTGCATCTTTGGGCTGGGTGCCACGAGGTTTATTGCTGTTCAGGCGCTCGATGCTTTGCAGCAGGCGTTCGCGCAGCAGGCTGACTTCTTCACGGTCGGCCGGGCTGGCATTCAGCACAGCCTGGTCGGCGTCTTCGCGCAGCAGGCCTTCGAGGTTGTGATGCCGGGAGACGCCACGATACAGCAGCACCACGTAGCCGGACGACAGCACCAGGAACACCCCGATCCCGGTCAGCAGGCTATAGAGCGAATTGAAGTCGAACGCGCGACCGATCCCCCACACGATAAAAATCGTCAGGAAGAACAGCACCCCGAGAATGTAGGGTTGGTAGCGCAGGAAATAATATTTGATTCTGTTCATACGGACTTCAAATCCAGGGCATCGACAAAACGGTCGATAACGTCATAGAGAGGGCGGTCGCTTTCAGGGAAAGCATGGGCATGGTGGTGCTCGTCGAAGGCGTCAAACGGCGCCAGCACGTCGTAACTTTCCAGGCGTTCGCTGGTGCCCGTGAGCACCCGGTACAGGCCGTTGCTGCTGCGCGAGGCAAAGCACAACAGCTTGGGGCGCATGAAGTCATCGGCCAGCACGCTGATCTGCGGCGCGGTGTCGGCGCTTTTCATGCGCGTGAGCCAGTTGACCCACAGGTCGGCGGTCGGGTTCTTCAAACCCCGTTCGGCCGGCAACGGCAGTGAGATTGCCATGCTGCTTTTGTGCTGCATCGGATGCTGCAACGCCTGCAGGCGAGTCAGTACGGCATTGCTGACGAACTCCGGGTAAGCGTCTTCCAGCGAGCGGGTGATGTCGCGCAGGTTGAAGTTCACCAGGAACTTGTCGTGCACGCGGCGGAACAGTTCAAAGTCCTGCGCTTGCAACGGACGCAGGGCCTTGATGCGCTCAAACAGCACCGAGGTGCTCTCGCCCTGAGCGGCCATGTGCAGCAACGGTTTGATCTGCCCGCAGAACAATTCGCTCAGGGTGAACGGGTTCACCAGGGGCTGCGCATCGCTGGCCTTGACCGTCTGGAAGATGAAAAACGGGTAGCGCCGGGCACTGAAGTCCCGCGAGCTGATCAGCCCGCCCAACAGCCAGTTGCCGTTACTCGCGCGATAGCTGAACAGGCACACCGGCAAGCGATCGAACAGCTCGCGCCAGTCTTCGCGGTGTTGCATGGCCGAGAGGGCGCCCTGCAACCACGCGTCGAACTCGCAGACCTCTTGTGCAGCACCATGCAGGCTGACGAAATCTGCGCTGGCAGGCACTTTGCCGAAACACCCGATCACCGGCGGCCCTCCTGATGCATGGCTCGAATCCTCACTTGGCGCGCCCGTCGCCAGCGCTCAGTGCGCTCAGCGCCTTGACGTTGGCCAGGTCGGTGAGCTTCACGCCGCCATAGTTGCGCACGGCCAAGCTGACCGGACCGCTGGCGGTGTTCCAGCTGAAACGCTGCTGGATACCATCAAGGTCGTCGACCCGCGCACTGTCGTTCATGCGCAGCAGGCCCCAGCGTCCCGGATAGTCGAACACCGTGACGCGCTCGCCGCTCAGCGTCACCACATCAAGGCGTGCGCCCGGCGTAGTGGTGGTGCCCGGCCACGAGAACCGGCTCCAGCTGGTCTTGCCGTTGCGGTAGTGCTGCACCTGGCCGTCCAGGGTGAAGACGACGTCGGTGAAGTAGGCCGACGGCTCCAGCATGATCTCGAAGCCGTTGTCGCGATCCGACAGGCTGGCGATCACTTCGCCCAGCGAACTGGCCTTGTCGATGCTGTTGACCATGGCCGGATTGACCAGCGGGGCCGACTTGGCGCCACTGCTCATGCCCAGGCCTTCGCCACCGGCAAGGTTGCCGATTTCGTTACGCTTGAAGTTCGGCAGCAGGCCCGACTGCGGATCGACAAAACGCTGCAGGTCCTTGACCGATGCTTCGTTGCGGCTGCCGGCGGCAATTGGGTAACGACGGGCCATGACCTGTTCCCACGGCTTGGCAATCTGCTGCGCCCAGGCCTTGGCGATTTGCTCGCCCGCCGGGTCGCGCAGGGTTTCCCAGGTGTACTGGATCGGCAGGCTGAACAGGCTTTGCAGCGAACTCGACAGCCCGCCCTGGCTGGTGTCGATCGTGGTTTCCACATAGTTGCGCACGCTGGTGACTTCGCTAGGCTGGCCTTCCAGGGTCTCGCTGATCAACTGCTTGCTGCTTTTGCCGACGTCCTGCGAACGCTGGATGTTATTGACGCGCACTTTGAGTTTGCGCAGCGCAGCCAGGTAGCGGTCCATGATGGTGCTGTCTGCACCTTCGGCATTCTGTGCGGCGAAAACCCGCGAGACCGGTTCAAAGCGTTTGGCCAGGCTGCCGTCATTGACCGCAGGCAGCGGCGAAACCAGTGTGCTCGGCGACACGTCGGTGTTATCGAAGATGCCGCTGACCTTGCTCCAGAAGCTGTCCGCGCGCTTGGTGCCCGGTTGCTCGGCCTCATGCGCCTCGGGAAGGTCCCATTGGGTGTTTTCGTTGACCGCCGACAGCAACCGCTTGACCGGAGAGTTCTGCACGTCACTGAGCAGCGAGAGCTGTTGAGTGGCGTTGGCCATGTCGGTGAAGTGACGCACACCCACGCTGCCGACCAAGGTGTACCAGGCCTGGGTGTAGTCGCGTTTGTAGCGCGCCATGAACTCGCGGATGAAGTTGGCTTTTTGCACCACGCTGTCACCGCCTTCGCCATCCAGCACCCAGTCGGTTTCATTGTGCAGGTTGCTGGAGACCAGCTTGATCAGCTCCGGCTTGACGAACTCGTCCCAGCCCTGGCGAGTGAAAATCGCCGGAACCACTTCGGTGCTGTACAGCAGTTGACGGCCCGGCAGCGGCACCAGGTCGCTCAAACCAATCGCCGGGAACTGGCGGCTGGATTCGAGTTGCAGGCGCAGGTATTCACGGTCTACCAGGGAGCTGGAGATCATGAACGACTTGAGGCTCTTTTGCGTCTCGCTGATCAGTTGCTCGTTACGCGGCAGCGTCGGGGCCAGCCCGTTCTTGAGCATTTGCACATAGACCGGCACGTTGTCCTGAATCACTTTTTCGCCGATCGGATTGTCCTGGCTCAGGGTGTTTGCCCAGGCGACCGGCAATGCCGCGCCGACAAACTCGGCTTCCGGGTGCGCGGCCGGCCGGGTGAGGATCAGGTAGAGCTTCAGCGTGTTATACGACTCGATGATCGACGCTACCTGATGCTCGTCCAGACGTCCGAGCATCTCTTCCGACAGCGATAACCCACCGGTGGTGGCAGACAATTCAGCAGCGTCACTCGCAGTGGCCGGGTTGCGCAGGGCGGCGAGGGCGTTGTCACGCGCCTGCCGGGCCGAACCCTTGGCCGCGCCGGTCAGGCGCTGGCCGACATCGCTGGCGCTGCGCGGGAGGCTGCTCAGGCTGGTTGGGGCTGCCCCGGTACGCGCGGCTAATTGCTGCGCACGTTGAGCAACCGAAGGGCCTTTACGCGCGCCTTTGCCAGGCGGGGTTGGCGTGGCGTTTTGCAGGTCCATGGTTTTTGCGAATTCGTTGAATTCGCGCAGATGCCGTTGCAGGTTGAGTGTCACCGGCTCCAGTGCCTGGGTGCGCAACTGCTGCAAGTAGGCGTTCTGGGTGGCGAGGTAGATGTCATCGCCACGGTACAGGCCGCCGCTCAGTCGCAGTGGCACGCCGTGATCGCGATAGCGTTCGATGGCGGTCATCTGGTCACGCAACAGCTCCAGGCCCTGGCCGGACGCAAGCAGTTGCTCGCGGTCGGGTGATTGCACCAACTCGTTGAGTTGCTGGCGCATGGAGGCCAGCCACTCGCGGTTATTCTTGAACGACAGGCCTTCCCAGCCGATGAACACGACGCCGGCCAACAGTGCCAGGCCGATCACCACAGGGTTCAGCGCCGACTTGCGGCCGGAACGCGATTGGTACAGCGTCAGGTCACGGTCCGGGAAAATCACCCGGCGGAACGTGTCGGTAATGAAGTAACTGCGATCACCGGTTTTGTGGGTGTTGCCATCGCCCGGCAGGGCTTGGTCGGCCTGCGGATGCAAGGCGAACGACTCGGCCAGGTCATCTTCAAACACCGGGCTCAGCTGTTGGTCGGTCTGCAACGCACTGGTGAAATACAGGCCGCGCAGCAGCAACGGGTTGGCTTGGTGGGCGTGCGGGGCGAAGTGCTGGAGGAACTGCTCAAGAACGCCCGCGAGTTCAGCGAAGTAGTTCGGGAAGTTCAGCAGCGCGCTATTGGCATCGGCGCCAAGGGCGATCATCTGCGCATCGACGTGACGGCGAATGTGGCCGTGCAGGTTGGCCAGCTTGGTATCCAGCACGCTGCGCAAACCGTGGTGGCGGATCTCCGACAAGCCGAAGGTCATGCCCAGCGGTTGCTGACGCTCGTTGAGGTCGAGGCCTTCGAATGCCTGGCTGAAACCGGGCAGTTGGTCGGTTTTGCTGAGCATCAGATAGATCGGCGGGTTCACGCCCAGGCAGTCGACGTATTCTTCAATACGCGCCACCAGTTGCGCCGCCAGGGCGTTACGCTCATCCGTGGTGGCGGCGAGCAACTCCGGCAGGCTGACCACCAGTACCAAACCGTTGACCGCTGCCTTGTTGCGTTGTTTTTTGAGCAGGCGCAGGAAGTCCGCAAAGTCACTGGCGGACTGATCGTCGCGCAGGTAACGCCCAGCGGTATCGATCATCACCGCGTCAGGGCTGAAGTACCAGTCGCAGTGCTGGGTGCCGCTTTCGTTTTCATTCGCGCTGCTGGCAATGTTGGCCGACAGCCCCGAGCGGCTGAGCAGCGAGGTTTTGCCCGCCGCAGACATGCCGATCACCAGGTACCACGGCAGGTCGTACAGCGCAGAAGAGCCGCCGCCACCGGCGGCGCGGTCGGTACGCAGCATGGCAATGGCGTGCTTGAGGCGTTCGCGCAGCACCTGCTGGTCGCGGAACTCGCCGCCGGATTTCAGCGATCGATCGACTTCACGCTGTACCAGGCTCTCCAGGTTGTGCTCGGCGCGAATACGCTTGTATTGGCGCAGCACAATGATCAGCACATAAAAGGCACTGATCAGAATCAGTGCTTCCGGCAAATGGCGGTTCAATTGCGGCACCTGCGGCGCGGCGATCCAGCATGCCAGCAGGCTCAACACCCACAGCACGGGGATGAGGAACCAGAAACTTTTCAACAAGCGCAGTAATGTCTTCATGTCTTCCTGACCCGGTTACCTGAACTGTGCTCAGGCACTGAACAGTTGGCTGATGTGTTCTGCCAACGCGGCGACGTCCTTGCCCAACAGCCAGTCCAGCGTCAGGTAAACAGCAACGCAGACCAGCGCAATGAGCGCCAGATACAGCCACACGGGGACTTCGTGACGAAGCATCTGCGAGACCTGATCCGGCAATGCCCAGTCCGGCGACAGTGCTTTGGGGGTCTTGCGGTAGCGCGCGATATCCTGGCCGAGGGTGTTGGCCAGGTAGCGCAGTTGGTCTTTCTGGCCGAGGCTGAACTTGCCCTCGAAACCCAGCGCCAGGCACAGGTGGTACACCTCAAGCACATCCAGGTTGGCTTTCACGTCGCCGCGCAGTGATTCGATCTTTTCAAAGAACCCTTCACCGGCCAGGTGCACGCCGAAATAGCGGAACTGCAACGGCTGCAACTCAAAGTGGTTGCGCAGGGCGTTGTCGCCGGAGCGCAGCACGCTTTCGTCGAGGAAGGCGCACAGGGCGTACTGCGTGTCCTTGACCTGGTCTACGCTGTAGTTGGCGCTGCGGGCATCGCGCTCCAGGGTGTTGAAAAAGCTGTCCACGCTGGCTTCAAAGGCACTCACCGAAGTCACCTGCCGACCCCGGCGAACGATCAGCGCCATGCTGATGAAGTCTTGCACCAGGTCTTTGAGGGTAGGTTTTTCATGCGCCGTGGCTACGGCACCTTGCATCACGGCTTCGGTCATTTGAGTACCGCCATCAGTTCAAGCTTGAGGTTGGTAAAAGCGCTGGGCGCATAAAAAGAAATGGCCTGGGCGTTCATCATTCGTTCGTACACCCGGCCATGGGGCTCGATGGAGAAATAATGGTTGTCCAGGCGCACTGGAATGGCGTTGGGCAGGCGTGTCGAATGGTTGAGCGTAACGCCCGGCATGGCACTGTTAACCACCACTTCGATGTCTTCAGGCGAGCCGACCTTGATCGCGCGTGGCACCAGCTCGAGCAGGCTGGCACCGGGCATGTCGGCGTGTACCGAGATATAGAAGTCGGCTTCGGTGAGGCGCGGATCAAGCAATTGGCCCTGCCAATAAGACGGCTTGGTCTGGGTCAGGCTGATGACAATGCACTGGTTCGGAATCACGTTGTCGAGCAGCACGCGGATCATCTCGTCGAGCTTGACCAGCGAGGCCGCCGGGTCATGGTGGTCGTACTCGGGAATGTCGTTGAGCTGAGTGTCCAGGGAAAAGGTCAGCAAGCCACCGGCCAGTTCCGCGAGGAACAAGTACAACCGCTCAGGGTGCAGACGTGGATGCGCCAACAGGTGCGCCAGGTTCGGGTATGCCCGGTTGACCGTATTGAGCAGCCAGAACAGCGTGACGTCGCTGGAGCCGAACTCGGCGATCTGGTCCGCGCGCTCACGACGGCGGCCCGACAATGCCTTGCTCTTGGACTGCAAGGCACCGAGCAGGCGCTTGCCCAGGCCGACCAGCGTCTCGTGGGTGCCGACATGCAGCGTCGGGTGCACAAAGTGCGCATCCAGGTTGAAACCGCCAATGTTATTGCGCGACAACCGGGCAATCGGGCAGTAGCTGTAGCCGTCCAGGTTGTCGCCGTCGATCAGCATCACCACGTTCAGGCGCAAGCTGGTGATTTCGTTTTCCAGGTCGCCCTCATTGAGGTCGGGCAAATTGTCGAATTGCTTGCGAAAACGCCGGGCGCTTTTTTGCTCCTGGCCATCTTCGACGTAGTTCAGGCCGAACGGCTCCGGCAGTTTGAGCGCGGCGTAGACCTTGAGGTCATTGCCCTTGAGCAACTCCTTCAAGTCCCGTGCGGCGGGCAGCGGGTCGTGCTGGGGGGCGTCGAACAAGCTGCCGTCGGGAAACACCAGCTTCAGCCGGGTCAGGCGCAGGGTGCCGGTGGCCAGGGCTTCTTCGTCAATCTGCAGGGTTTGCACGCCCCAATGGAAGGGCGTGTTGCGCAGGGTCGACTCGGCCAGCTGATGTTGGTGAAATTCATCCTGATACTGGAAATGCTGCGGCAAAAGGAACATGCCTTCTGACCACATCACACGGCTTTGCTTACTCATTTAGCGCCTTCCAATAGAGAATTCATTTGCGTATCAGCGGTCTTTTTCACGGCGCCGCTGGCCATGTCTGTCGCTTGCTGCTGCGCCATGTCACTGATCGGCTTGGGGATGACGGGCGCAGCCGGGGGGTTGGCCACGGCTGCCGGCTCCTGCCCCTTGGGCGTGTTCAGCACGTCCATGCCGCGCACGGCCTGTACCGAGTAGAAGTCGGCCAGCACGCGCACACCGTCGGAGGAGAACCAGATGCCGTCCTTGCGCAATGAGTTGGCGTCAAAGGCGATCTTCCACTGGCTGTCTTCGTCACTGCGAAAGAAGCCCGCAACCGCCACATAGCGGGCGGCCTTGTTCAACGGCCAGGTATCGGTCTGGCCCATACCGGGCAGCAGGACGATTTCGCGCTCCTCGATCAGGGTGTTGCCCAGGGCTTTCTGCGGCGCGGCCGACAAGTCATCGGCCGACACCGCCGCAAAACGCTCCAGCGAACTCAACTGGTACACGTGCAGCACCACCGACAGTGGCTTGCCGTTGGCGTCCAGGTTGAGCTGGTTGCCGGCGTAGGTGCTCAAGATCACCTTTTCGTTATCGCTGTAAAACATGTCACCCATCCAGGTATCGTCAGCGCGTTTGCCGATGCGGTCGGTGACCCCACATCCGGTGAGCATCGCCGTCATTACCAGGGCTGCCACGCCAATCGCGAGGGCTGGCTTTTGTTTCTTGTCCATAACTGCTACCCGTAGTGATCGATCAGGCCAGGCTGTAGGTGAAGTCACCGTCGCTGCCCAGGCCGATGGTCAAGCTTTCAATCGGTTTGTCCTGCGCCATCCGCTCCAGCACGCGCTGCGCCAGTTCCGGCATCAGGGTTTTCGAGAGGATGTTGTCGATATTGCGGGCGCCGCTGTCGACTTCGGTGCAGCGCGAGGCAATCGCCTTGACCAATGCTTCGTCGTAGCTCAGCACTGCATGGTGATTGCGTTCGAAACGCTTGCGGATACGCGCCAGTTTCAACGCGACGATGCGTTCCAGGATGGCGTCCTTGACCGGGTAGTACGGCACCACGGTCAGGCGGCCGAGGAAGGCTGGCTTGAACACCTGGTTCAGCTCGTCGCGCACGCCCTCGACCAGTTGCTCGGGGGTCGGCTGCGCTTCGCTGTTCAGGCACGCCTGCATGATATGGTCGGTGCCGGTGTTCGAGGTGAGCAGGATCACGGTGTTACGGAAGTTGATCTCGCGGCCTTCGCCATCGTCGAGCACGCCTTTGTCGAATACCTGGAAGAACAGCTCAAGCACATCCGGGTGCGCTTTTTCGACTTCGTCGAGCAGCACGACGCTGTAAGGCTTGCGCCGCACTGCTTCGGTCAGCACGCCGCCTTCGCCATAGCCGACATAACCCGGCGGCGAGCCTTTGAGGCTGGAAACCGTGTGGGCTTCCTGGTACTCGGACATATTGATGGTGATCACGTTGCGCTCGCCGCCGTACAGGGTGTCGGCCAGCGCCAGCGCCGTTTCGGTCTTGCCGACACCGCTAGGACCCAGCAGCAGGAACACGCCGATCGGCTTGTTCGGGTCTTCCATGCGGGCACGAGAGATCTTGATGCGCTTGCCGATCTCCACCAAGGCATGGTCCTGGCCTAACACGCGTTCCCCCAGCAGCGCTGGCAGGCGTTGTACGGTGTCGATCTCATCGCGCAGCATCTTGCCCAGCGGGATACCGGTCCAGCCGGAAATCACTTCGCCAATGGTGCCGCCGTCCACCAGCGCGTGCACCAGCGGCTGCTCGCCCTGAACACTGGCCAACTCGGCGCGCACGGCGGCGATTTCGCCGGCATCCGGTGTGCCGCTGTGGGGTGTGCTGAGCGCGCCCAGTTTTGCCACCAGTTCCAGCTCGCGTTTCCACTGCTGTTCCAGGGCTTCGCGGGTGGTGTGTGCGGCCTGCAGTTGTTCGGTCAGCGCGTTCAAGCGGCGGCGATGGTCGCTGCCTTTGGCGGCTTCCTGTTCCAACACGGTGATTTCTGCCTGGAGGTTGTCAATCTGGCGTTTGCAGTCTTCCAGTGGCCCCGGCTGCGCCGACTGGCCGAGGGCGACACGTGCGCAGGCGGTGTCTAGCACGCTGACAGCCTTGTCCGGCAACTGACGGCCAGTGATGTAGCGATTGGACAGGCGCACGGCCTGCACCAGTGCCTCGTCCATCACGGTGACCTTGTGGTGCTCCTGCATTTTTGCGAGCAGGCCCCGCAGCATATGGATGGCTTTGTCTTCGTCTGGCTCTTCAACCTTGACCACCTGGAAGCGGCGGGCGAGGGCGGCGTCTTTTTCGAAGTACTTCTTGTATTCCGCCCAGGTGGTGGCGGCGATGGTGCGCAACTCGCCGCGAGCCAGTGCCGGTTTTAGCAGGTTGGCGGCATCGTTTTGCCCGGCCTGGCCACCGGAGCCGATCAGCGTATGGGCTTCATCGATAAACAGGATGATCGGGTGCAGGCTGCGCTTGGTTTCTTCGATCACCGACTTCAGCCGGTTTTCAAACTCGCCTTTCACCCCGGCGCCGGCTTGCAGCAAGCCCAGGTCGAGGGTGTGCAGGGCTACGTCCTTGAGCACCGCCGGTACGTCACCCTGGACGATACGCAGCGCCAGGCCTTCGACCACGGCGGTTTTACCCACCCCGGCTTCACCGGTGAGGATCGGGTTGTTCTGGCGCCGGCGGGTCAGGATATCGACCATCTGCCGCACTTCGAACTCGCGGCCGAGCACCGGATCAATCCGGCCTTCACGGGCACTTTGGGTGAGGTTGATGGTGTACTGGTCCAGCGCCGGGGTCTTGCCGTTGCCCTTGACCTGGGCGCCGGTGTTGGCATTGGTGCTTGCCAGGGGCTTGGCCAGCCGGGACTCGGCGCTGGCTTCAACCAGCGCCTTGAAGTTCAGGCGCAGGTCATCGGCGTTGATTTTTTCCAGCTCGGGGGCAGAGCCTATGACCACTCGGCGCAACTCGGCATCGTCGAGCAGTGCCTGCAACAGGTGGCCGGTGCGAATCTGTGCCTCGCCGAACTCGATAGACGCCAATACCCACGCCTGTTCGATCATCCGCGTGATATGCGGGGAGAGTGCAGGCGTGCGTGTGTTGCCCTTCTTGAACGTGCCCAGGGCCGTCATCAACTGCGCTTGCAGGCGGTCCGGCACCACATCGTAGTGACGCAGGATAGCGGGCAGGTCGTTGTCGCTGGCATCGAGCAATTGCAGCAGCAAATGCTCGACTTCGACGTCGTAGTGGTTTTCCGAGTGGCACAACGCCGCGGCACCTTCGGTGGCGATACGGCTGTTGTCGTTCAACTTGGCAAACAGGGACTTCAGGTTCACAGGCAGACCCCATCAAAAGGAATGTGAAAGAGGGCACAACGGGAGGGTTCCACGTCGACGCCGGGGCGTTTGAGCCAGCCCAGCCGGCCCAGGGAAACGTTGCCTTGACGACCAAGGCTGGCGACCGGCACCGCTGCTGGCTTGAGCGTGGGCGCCAGTTGGAAATCCAGCTCGGCACCGACGTAAAAGCGCACCAGCTCGACCAGCTTCTGGTAATCCTCGGTGCCCGGCTGAAAGCGCTGGTAATCGGCCAGCTCCAGCGGACCCAATTCGATGCGCACGCACGACTGATAGTCCCAGACCCGGTTGCCAGCCACGGCGCTTTGCCCGAGCACGGCGTTCTTGCGGCCCAGTCGGGTGCATTGGCTGACGTCCAGGTGCAGCCAGCGACCGGCAAACGGCTTGACCTTGAACGGCAGCGAAAAATAGAAGCTCAGCATCACTTGCAGGTTCAGCACGTTGCGCGGTTTTTGCGCGAACATCCCCGAGAAGTAGCTGAACAGCTCACGGCGTAACGGTGAGTCGCCTTTTTCGAACTTCTGCTTTTGCGCCTCCGGCCCGAAGCCCACCAGGTTGAGCAGGTAGCGGTCAAACCCGGAAGTGCCGTTGCGCTCGTACTCGATGTAGAACTTGTACTTCTGCCAGGCTTCGTAAAACAGCGTGGTCATGCGGTGCGAAAAAATATCGAGGAACGCATGCGCCGCGTCGTCGCGGTACTGGATATGGCGCTCAATCAACAGCTCGGTATACGGGCGCGGCAGTACCCCGGAAGGTCCGACCAGGCCCATGAACGTCACCTGCACCTCGGTCAGCGGCAAGCCCGCCGCCGACACGTTACCGGCGTGCTCGAACTGCAGGTCGCTGACTTCACTGGCGGGGAAGTTGAGCGACAGCTGCGAGCGAAAACGCAACGGATCTTCGTGCGGCCGGGTTTGCAGGTCCATTCGCCCGGTTCTGCTGTAATGCAGCCGCAGCAAACGCACCAATTGAAAAAACTCGAATCGGTGCGGCTCGGCCCTGGCCTGGTCGATCAGACCAGGGGTTGATCGCCGGTTCGCGGGGGCCATTGGACCACTCTCTTTTCGCGCTGCAGGGTGCGAAGGGTTAATTGGGTAAAGCTGTTCACTGTGCAGTACTGACCAAAGAAATGGTCGAGCACCATGCCGAACAAAAACACACCACTGCCGGTGTATTGGCTTTCGTCGAATTTAAGGGTGATGCCTACGCCGCGCACAAAGTTCGGGCGCGGGTGACCGATACGCGCCACCACCGGCTCGCTGGTGACCGAGACAATGCCGTTGATCTGTTTGCGGATCGCCGACAGGTTGCGATAGTTGTAAAGCGAGAGCAGTTCCAGCAGCACGTCGCGGCCTCTGGAGACCAGCGACATATGGTTGAGCGAGAGGTGCGAAATCAAGCGCCAGATCACCCCGTTGCCCAGCGGCACACGCACGCTGGCGGTGGGCTTGCGCAGGCAGCGGATGTCTTTGATCACCGAGTTGGACGGGATGTTGAAATCCCCACGCTCGCCGCCAAACGGCAGCATTAACGGCAGGTCGCGGTTGCTGCAGGTGAGGCGGATGCTCAAGGTGTCGTTATTCGAATCGATCATTTCCAGGTTGCGATCCACCACCCGGATGAACATGTTCGAGCCGTCGCGCTGCTGCGTTTGCACGGCACGGCGGCGGCCAATCCAGAAGCTGCTGCCGGGGCCCTGATCGCCACGGGGTTCAAAGAACGGGTGGCAGGTGCCAACCTGATCGGTGCCGCCGACTTTTTTCACGCGGCGCACGCGATCAATCGACACCACTTCCGAGGAGCTTTGCAGGCGCACATCCGGCGTCACTGCGTACTCATGCTGGGCATGGGTCAGCTTGATCGGCTCGGCCTGCTGGCGGAACAGATTGATGATCGGCGTGCAGTTGAGCTTGAAGTTGTTGCGACCGATATTTTGCGTCAGGCGAACCAGACGGTCGCTGAGGTCGTAATCGGAAAAGTAGAAATTGATCTCGACGTTCTCGACGTCCTTGCCCGCGAGAATGCGCGCAAAGCCTGTGAGGTCGAAGAACATGAATTTATCGGGGAAGGTGAAGTATTCGTGGAGCAACCGGTAGCCCAGGAACGAACGCTCGGAATAATCCACCAGGCCTTCATCCAACTGATAACCCACGGCCTTCAAGGCACCGGCGGGCAGGACCACTTCGCGGGTGCTGCCTTCGTCCTTGAACGACAGGGTGGCCTTGGCCAGGTTGTTGAACAGCAGCTCGTACAGCTGCAGCATCAGCGTGCTTTCGCCGTCGAGAAAAAACCGCAGGCTGTCCAGTTCCATCTTGCCGAACAGCACGTCCGAGGTGGCGGCCAGGCCAATGCGCAGACGCGCCACCAGGTCGGCGCTGTGGCCGTTGAACGCGGAGCGTTCCATCTCGATGAACGATGCTTCCTGCACCGCCACGGGCCACAACTCGACCGGGTAGCAGGTACGGAATTTACACACCACGCCGTCAATCGGATTGGCATGCAGCTCGGTGTGCCGGGCCACACGATAGGCCTCGGTAACCTTCTCCTGCTTGCCGAGGTTGAATTCCACGATCGACATCGACGGGGTAGGGCGCAGGTAGTGGGGGTACAGCACTTCCAGAAAGGCTTCGACGATTTCCGGAAACTCGTCATCGAGTTTTTTGTGCACGCGCGCCGACAGGAACGAGAAAGCCTCGATCAACCGTTCGGTATGCGGGTCTTCGCAGTTATCGCCCTCGATGAGCAACCGCGAAGCAATTTTCGGGTACTGGCTCGCAAACTCCTGGCCCAAAAAGCGCAGGTGCGAGAGTTCCTTTTCGTAATAGGGGAGCAGATCGTCGAGCATCAGTTGAGATTCTGCACTTTGTATTCCTGGGTGTTGACTTGCAGCACCGCATCGAAGGAGACCTGCCGCGAGATGTCCTGTAGACGCAGCACTGCGTCCACACGAAAAGTCAGCATGCGTTGGCCGGTTTGTTGTGCAAGCAGTTGCACTTTCACGCTGCGAAAGCGTCGGTCACCCACGGTGATGGCTTTTTCCAGCTGACGTTGGATCAGCAGGCGATCCTGGGGGTCGAGCACGCTCTTGCTGGTGAAATCGGGCATGCCGTAGTCGAGGATGGTCCCGCCCAGATTGGCAAAACCATCCAGCTCGCCAGCCACCAGAGACTGGCGTGTATTCACCAGGATCTCCAGGTCGCGAACGATGCTGGCCTTGTAATCGGCCAGCGAACACAAGCGTTGCGATGAAGCTTCGACGGATTGATGCGGACGATCGTCGAGCAACCGATCCAGCAACGAAGGCAATAGCTTGTGTTGACTACTCATGACTGCCTCCCTGGCAACGTTCGATTAACCGCGCGTCGACGGTGGCAGTTCGGCAACCAGGCGCAAGGATGCGGTCAGTTCGTCCAGTTGGTAGTGCGGACGCAGGTAAGTCACGGCCTTGTACACACCCGGCTTGCCCGGCACCTCAAACACTTCGGCACGGGCCTCACGCAGCGGGAACTTGGCCTTGGCTTCCTGGCCGGCGGTGTCATCAAGCAGCACATAACCTGACAGCCACTTGTTGAGGAACATCTCGACGTCTTTGCGCGAAGCGAAACTGCCGATCTTGTCGCGCATGATCGCCTTCATGTAGTGAGCGATACGCGAGGTGGCGAAGATGTACTGCAACTGCGCCGACAGACGTGCGTTGGCGTTGGCGATGTCGGTGTTGTATTGCTTTTGCTTCTGCGTCGACTGGGTGCCGAAGAACGCCGCGTAGTCGGTGCCTTTGCAGTGCACCAGGGGGATGAAGCCCAGGTCCGACAGCTCTTTTTCACGGCGGTCGGTGATTGCAATTTCAGTCGGGCACTTGAGCGCGATTTCGCCATCGTCAGTCTTGAAGGTATGGGTGGGCAGGCCTTCAACCAGGCCACCGCCTTCCACGCCACGAATCGCCACACACCAGCCATAACGCGAGAACGCATCAGTGACCCGGGTGCCCAGCGCGTAAGCGGCGTTCATCCACAGGTATTTGTTGTGGTCGCGACCGTCGACGCTTTCGACGAAATTGAATTCTTCTACCGGCGTGGTATCGGGGCCATACGGCAGGCGACCGAGCACGTGAGGCAGGGTCAGGCCAACGTAGCGCGAGTCCTCGGAGGCACGGAACGACTTCCACTTGGCGTATTCGACGGTGTCGAAGATCTTCGCCAAGTCACGCGGGCCCGACATGTCGGTGAAAGAGTCCCAGCCGAACAGCTCAGGCGACGCTGCCGAGATAAACGGTGCGTGCGCAGCGGCGGCGACGTGGGAGATCTCTTCGAGCAGGTACATGTCTTCCGGGTTGCGGTTGAACTCGTAGTCGCCCAGCAGCATGCCGAATGGCGCGCCGCCGAAGGTGCCGTATTCTTCTTCGTAGATCTTCTTGAACAGCGCGCTCTGGTCGAACTCGGACGACGCCTTGAGGTCACGCACCAGGTCTTTTTTCGAAGCGTTGAGCAGTTGAATCTTCAGCGTGGTGCTGGTTTCAGTCTGGTCGACCTGATATTTCAAGCCGCGCCACGAAGCCTCCAGCGCCTGGAACTCACGGGCGTGCATGATCTCGTTCATTTGCTCGGAGAGCATTGCATCGATTTCCGCGATGCGCGCGTCGAGCACGGCGATCAAATCCTTGCTTGGCGTCATCTCGCCTTCCAGGACCTGGCCCACCAGCTCGCCGATCAAGTCACGGGTGCGGGTACGCTCGGTTTCCGAGCGAGCCACACGGCTTTCGGAAATGATGCTGTCCAGCAGGGACGACTGCGGGGCGAAGTTTTCCACTTCAACCAGGTCGCTTTCCTGCTGAGTCACGGTTTGTTTATCGGTCATCGCCAGGCTCCTGCTTACGCTTTACTGTCGGTGGCGGGAACAGCGGCTTCGCGGCCAAATTCCTTGCCCAGGGTTTTCAACTTCTCGGTGTTCTGCAACACGTCCATCAACAGCTCTTCGAGCTTGTCGTTGCCACCCATCTTGTTACGCAGGTCGGCCAACTTGTTGCGCACTTCCAGCAGCTTGCGCAGGGGTTCAACCTGGCGCACCACGTTCTGTGGCTCGAAGTCTTCGAGGGCGTTGAAGTTGAGCTCTACGCCCAACTGTGTGCCGTTCTTGACCAGAGTATTGTCGACCCGATAGGTGAGGCGCGGCTTGATGCCCTTGAGCACACCGTTGAAATTGTCGCGGTCAATGAAGATGAACTTGCGATCCTTGAGCTTGGGCAGGGGCTCCAGCGGGTTGCCGGAAAAATCACCTAGCACACCCACCACAAAAGGCAGCTCTTTCTTTTCCTGCGCGTCGCCAATATCCACGTCGTAGGTAATGTGGACCCGAGGCGCCCGAACGCGGTCGAGTTTATGCTGGGTACTTTCCTTCTTCGCCATCGTGATCTCCTGTGCGAGCAACTCGCTGAAAGTTTATTTTCGCCTCGGCCCTATGGGGGCTGAGCGCGTTACAGTCCTTCGACCGTCAGCAACAGGCGCTGACGGATTTCATCGTCCATTTCCAAAATATTCTCTCGTCCCACCAGCTCTTCGAAGCTGGTGTTGCCGGCAATCTGGGTGCTGTTGCGAATAACGGTCTCGTCCGGCAGTTCAGAGCGCACCGGGGAATTGATGATGCAGAACGGCAGGTCACCGAAATCCTTCAGCCGCTCGAAGCTCACCGGGAAACGCAGGCCTTCGAGCAAGCGGCTCAGGCCTGGGGATTTACTCAGGGAATAGAACAGCACCAGGTAATGCACCACGAAGCGGTACAACTCGGCGTTGCTGCGATTGGGGTCTTTGATGATCTTGCGAAACTGCGCCAGGTCGAACGAACTGAAGCCCACCACCCAGCGCACAGGGCTGGTGATGCGAATAGTCTGCCCGCTTTGCTCCAGGACCTTGTCGTACTCCAGCGCAAACAGCTGGGGCGTGGTACTGATGAGGTTCAGCGGTACTTCCAGTTCATTGACCAACTGGAAAGGCGCCGCCGAGCCGATGCGGTCGTAAAGCGCCTTGAGTTCCTTGAAGTGATGCTGGGTTTCGCGCCCGCTGCTGCGTTGCGCACCCTGCAAGTACTCACCAAAGAGCGCCTGCGGACGGATCAACAGCGCCAGGGTCGACAGATAATCCGAGGCTTGTGCCTTGAGCACGTCGGAGATGGCCCGGGTTTGCTTGCGCAGCTTGATCAGTGCTTCAACATCAAAGGTCTGAGTCATCAGTACATCATCCTTGAACCCATCTCGCCTGCACCTCCACCGAAAAGTGGGGGCGGGAAATGAGCTACGAATTTCTCGACTGCACAGCCGTTCACGGCATGCAATTAACGAATAAGCGTCATCACGAAATCACACTGCGTGAATGACCGGCAGTGCGGTGCTGGCATATGGATATCGACTTGCCAGTAGTGACGTCTATGGCAATCGATCGACTCGTAAAGTTCCAACGAAATGTATTTTTTCTTGTTTCTGATACACGTGGCAATGATGCCTAGGTGCCACTGCTGTGCTGTCAGTTTGCGATTAACCTACAAAAAACCTATAGGTATCATATGGATAGGTTGGTATTTAAGAGGTTGGGAGGGGGCTGAGATAAAATCAAAAAAGGTGAATTAGTTCAAAGTGCTGGGATGTTTCATGGCTGATACAGCGCATGTCTTTTCAAAATAATGCGGCGAAGATGATGGCAATCATAAGAAGAAGGTGGGTTGTTTTTCGTCTAGTGGTGTGTTCGCCCATCTGTTTATCGGGTGGTGTGTCGCGCCGAAACCCGTGTGCAAGGAGCCTCACCGCCCGACGGATTGCCGGGCGGTGAGGGTGCTATTTCAACCTCAGAAGCGCATACCCTTGAACGGGTTCCAGCCTTGCTCACCCTTCACCTCTTTCAGGTAATAGGCGTAGTTCGTGACAATCGCGTACATGAACGAAAAGCCGAAGCCCAGCCCATTATCCAGTGCCCGCGGGAACTCCATGCCCAGTACGGCAAACAACACCGACAAGACGGCATACACCGCAAACATGACGCCGAGCAGCGCCAGGTTCTTCTTCCAGAGACCCAGGACGAACAGGTAAATAGGGCCAAAGAAAAAAGCGATGACATTCCCGTTGATCAGGACCTTTTTGCGAAACGTCGGCAACGCTTTGAGAGCCACTTTGTAACGCGGGTCGTTGGGTGCGCCATAGGTGTCAAAAAAATCGAAACGTTCCTGCCATTTAGGTTTGTGTGTACTGGGTACTTGCAACTGTTCCGTAGTGTTCATCAGTGCGTCCTTGTGTTCATCGAGGTGTGTTGTTCAAAAAAGCCATGGAGCTTTTTACGGTGGAGCGGGCTTTGCTTTGCAGCGTTTTAAAGTGTGAACGATGGCTGCAAGCGTCTTTCGATGCTCCAGCCAGCTCGGGATCATCCTCTTTGACCACGCTCGATGCAAACGCACGGATGCATCGGCTGATACCGTCCGGATTTTCGGTTTGCGAACGTATCGACGGATTTGGAACGGGAGGAGGCGTCGATAGTGGCAGCTGTCGAAAGAGGCGTGCGTTGTTTCTCGCGTTTTGAATAGTCGCCCATCGACTTCGTTAGTCGTCGCAAGGTTGGCGATTCGCTGCCGGTTAACTCAGCGCGAAATTTACTGAAGGGTAAGCGTCCGCCCAACACACCTTGCGTGGTTAAACGGGGTCCACCTATGCGGCAGCAACTCGTCAATTTCACTCGCCCGCTGCATCGGCAGACGTGTCAGGACGTCCTTCAAATACTCGTATGGATCATGCCCATTGAGTCGCGCCGACTGGATCAAACTCGTCGCAGTGGAGGAGCTTTCCAATTGGGTAGAGCAGCGCGGATCGGCCGGCATCGCCGATAACGCGCGCTGCGCGCTTACCATTGGATGAAAACCTGGAGTTCATCAGCACCGAATCACAGCGCTTTCAACCTCTGGCCGCCACGTACCTGACAGCAGGCTGGAGCAGGTCAAACCGACGTCGCAGCGTGATACGGTAGAAAACCGCATTGGAGTAACCATCGCGGTGATAAGGACAGGAAGAGAACGTATGCAACTCGAAGTTAGCGGTCACTGGATTTTCGGAGAGGGGGTAAGGTTTGAGGTTGAATATCCTGCCCTTGAAGCCGTATGGATCAACGGGCGGGTGCTGGTGACGTTTGACTGGATGGCTTTTGAGAGGAATGCTCCTGCGCAAAATCTTTTTTGCTACGACTCGTCAGGCAATCTACTTTGGCGAGCGCCAGCTATTGGAATGGGGGCCGTGGATGCCTATACCGGTGTAACGAACGAGGAGCCTCTTTGGGTAGGGAATTTTTCTGGCTTCAATTGCCGGATAGATGAAACATCTGGCCAAGTTCTAGAGACTTGCTTCACGAAATAAACACTGCCCGCGTCTCCAAAGACGGTTAAACGGGCGCCCATTTGTGTGGCAGTCGCTCGGCAATCTCACTTGCCCGCTGCGTCGGTTAATAAGCTTCGGAGGCGAATAGCCTTGCGCTCGCTCAAGCGTTGCCGTTTATACATCTCTTCCAGTAGCCGCTGGAGCGTGGCAGTGTAGCGACGTAAAGACCGTAAAGTGAGCAGATTTATTTAGTTTTTCTTTCATTGCGAGATTGAAATAAATCCGCCACTTCGTATTTTCTCCTTATTCTCCCCACCCATTTTTTCGTAAGTTCTAGCCCGGCTGTTCAAGAATTTTTCATTTTAGCGGCGAGCAGCTTATAAACCTCAGACTGTCGAGCGTCAATTAACTCCACGTAAAAATTCGAGTAGGCTTCGCTAAGATCCCCGTATGACTGTAAGTCGGTTTCGGCAAATAGCCGGTAGCCAGGAATGTCTCTCGCCTCTACTGGCGCCTGAATAAGCCCGCGCTCTGCGTCCCGGAGCAGCCCTTCAAGGTCTGTCAGCAGTAACGATGCAGCTGGCTCTTTTAGTTTGTAATGCTCAAGCTTTGCTCGAAGGTCTTGAGCAGTAGCTTTCAAGGCGTCGATATCCATAATTTCTCCTAATTGCTAATTTCACTGATTAGCTTGGTTGTAGAAAATTCACTGCGATTTGGCGCTAGAAATTAGATCGTCTCTCCCGATCGTTCAATACTATCGGCAAACTCAGTGGTCGGCGCAACTAAATAACTACCTAAACCTCTTAAAATTAGGCGCCAACACAGCGTTCATGTAATTCAGAACGTAGCTTGTGGAGCTCGTTATTCTCGGCAATCATTGGTTGTCCGTTACGATATAACACGATGTCATTGAGTGATCCCATACCTCCGTAAAGTGCTGCAATTTTGGACAGCACGTACGTGGTATCTTTCGGCAATTCTATCCGGTACTCATCAATACGAAGGGCCCATTCATCTTCGTCGCTGACTCGCAGTAGTTCCGAAATACGGTTCATGATTTCCATTATTTTGGTGAGGTTTTTCATTTCAGTGGGCTCGATCCCATAATTTCAACGCCTTCGATCGTCCATGGTTTGACGACCACGATCTGTTCAGTGCCGCCTACGTAAAAACCGCTCTGTGAACCAATCTCGCCAATATAGGCTTCCGAGCCGTCTTTACCATTCTCTTCTTTGAAAGGATGGCACACCTATTTTCCATCTGAGCAGAAGCAAACTTCTTGGTCTCCGATCATCTTGCAAGGCCAATTCCCGTTTATATATCGCGTGGGTTTAAAACATGCTCTTTCGTCTTTTACCCAAAATAGCTGCCATGCCGAACCAGAGATTAGAAGTTTCGGGCAGGGTGAGTAATCCCGGAGCAGTAACGCCGCCGTCGTGATAATCATGATGGCGGGCACGGCATACACGATTGTCTTGATGGACAGATATTACCTAGCGATCCAGCGCATCGATATAAAGTTTTTGATAGCGAATCATTGCCACGCCAAGCCGCTCCTTCAGGTAGCCATTCACGTGTCCGAGTGCGCTCAGAATCTGCGCAGACTCTACGAGGTAAGACGCTCTTTTCGCTTTTGTCCAAATAGGCGGCGCAGACTGAAGATTGGTAATTCGGTCGCAAAGCTTCACGGCCGCGGCTTCCCGTGAATGGCTGGCTATGCCTTGGAGGTAAAGAGCTTCCGAGAAAGGCGCAATCATGTTCTTGCTCAAGCTCGCGACGGTTGATGCCACTTGAACACCGAATACAGCGGCCAGTTCATCTTGTTTTACGTTGGTATCCTCAAGTACGTCATGCAGCAGCGCGGCGGGTAGCGCAACTTCGAATGCCCCCACAGATTCTTTGCGATCTGCAAAAATCAGCTCATTCGCAACCATCGCCACGTGGGTGGAGTAGGGGAGGTCTGATCCCTTCATTTTTTGCCCAACGTGGGCTTGTGAGGCGAACAGCCAGGCTTTGTTGTAGAGATGTTGCGGATCTACGGTGCTCATTAGCGACCTCCATAAATAATAGAGTCCATTTCATCGTGTAGCGGCGCACGCTCAAATAACTGCCGTGCCAGCTCTTGGATATGCTCTGACCAAGCGACCTTGCCGACCCACTCCTCCGGCATTCCTGATACCCCATATAGCGCCCCGGCCAACTGGCCCGCCACTGCCGCCACGCTATCCGCGTCGTCCGCCAGGTTTGCTGCCAGCAAGATAGCGTCTTTGAAGTTATCGGTATTCCACACCGCCCAGAGCGCTGCCTCCAGAGTGTCGATGACGTAGCCGGAAGAGCGGATCTGATCGCGACTTTTCTGTTTGTACTCACCTGCATTGATGATCAATGGTCGTGGGTAGAGCGCGCGGACCATGGCACTAAGCGTCTCATCCTTGCTTGCGCCGTTGAGTGCCTGGTGCAGTTGTGACGCAAAGAGTTGACAGCTGTTTATTGCCTCCTCGGCATTGTGCGTGACTTGGCTTTGCGTGGAGCTCTCTCGCCAGGTTGCAGATAGCGAGTGCCTACGAAAAATCGCGGTTGGCGCAAGCCTTATGATCGACCCGTTGCCTGCTGTCGACGGGTCATAGTTACCGGGCCACGCTAGCCCCTGTGACTCCCATCCTTCCAGTGCAGCGCGGGTGGCATTGCCAATATCAAAGCACACACCATTCGCGCTGTTTTCCCCATTCCGGTACCAACGCACCAGAGCATCGGCATAGGTTGCGAAGTCAAACGTACCTTTTGCTAGATAGGTGTCGGCCAGGCAAAGCGCCATGCTGGTGTCGTCTGTCCACTCCCCGGCGTGCAATTTGAAGGGGCCGCCTCCGACCATGTCGTTCACGTGTGAGCGATCACGCGGTAGAAACTCGAGTGTTGTTCCTACCGCGTCACCGATGGCCAGGCCAAGCAGCGCTCCCTTTGCACGGTCGAGCGCTGCGTCGTCTGAGAGCGTGCATTGCCTTGATGAAAGCCACGCGGGCTTCACCACAGGCAACCTCGGTGCATCGGGTTGCAAGTTGTAATCCATGCGTTGCACTAATTGTGGGGACGGGGGAGGCAGTAGGTGGACGTAGCGATCCACATATCTGTACAAGGTTTCGTTTGGGCTTCTCAGATCGATCATGGGATCTCTTGAAAAAGGAAGTGAGTAATAGGACCGGATTCGCGCGCACGAGCCAATGGGGTCACGGCCTTCTTTACCATCCTCTTCTTTGAAGGGATAGCGCACCTATCTTCCATCTGAGCGGAAACAAACCTCTTGGTCTCCGATCATCTTGCAAGGCCAATTCCCGTTTATATATCGCGTGGGTTTAAAACATGCTCTTTCGTCTTTTACCCAAAATAGCTGCCATGCCGAACCAGAGATTAGAAGTTTCGGGCAGGGTGAGTAATCCCGGAGCAGTAACACCGTCGTCGTGATAATCATGATGGCGGGCACGGCATACACGATTGTCTTGATGGACAGATAAATCATTAGCGATTGAAAACGGTATAAAAAAGAATTTTCCGGGGGATCAAATTTTTTTCCACTCCACACACAAATTGACGCACCTACAACGCAGACCAGCCGGCCGGTGGGGCCATCAGTAAACAGAATGCCAAATAGGGTGTCTCTACGATGGGTGCGCCCCGATAAATGCGCCCATAGACGGGTATAACGTGCTCCCAGATCCAATACAGCGAGCATGCGCCAATGACAGACATAAAAAAACAATAAGTGCCGCGATAAGTCTGAGCGTTATCGGTGACAAGGGCTGTGCAACCGTGCTTGAGTTTTTCATCTGCTGGCCTAATACGTAGGGATGCTCCGATCAAGCTGCCGCGCAACGGTGACAAGTCGTCAGTTGCTCGGTGCGTAGGATCAGCCGAAACGGATGCTCAACCTTGGCGCATGTCTGAGCTTTGAATAACTCGATCTTGCGCTTGGCCTCTGCGTTCCTGGTCGAGCTGGGAGCATGAATCATGGTCGCATCGACGGAGATTGCTCAGCTGCAGTGGTCTGGCGCCAAGGTGATTTCAGTGATGGGGGCAGCCGTTGAGCTCACATACTGGTAAGTGATGTGGTTGCCAAGCGCCAGCATGAGCAAATAAGCCGTTTGGCCGCACAGCGATTTGTCGATCTGTTGGGTCAGGAAGCTATGGTAATACGCCTGTTCGCCGGGCTGGCCTTGATAGCCACTGAGGGTGATGGTGTAGCGCACGGTGTGATTCGCGTAGGTGATAGCGTCTACGCGCGTCGCTGGGTCCAGCATGATGGGAAGTTGCTGCTGCTGTTTAGCGATAACACTTTTCAGGGCTTCTTCACTGTCTTGCGCCTGAAGCGCGCCCGAGAACAAAACAGCTGTGCAGCACGCAGTGGCCAGATGGAATCTATTCAAAATCTACTCTCCTTGTTTTCAGTGATTCGCTCCTGCCTTCTCTGGCTCGCGAGGTCAATCAGGAAGCTGTATTTTCAACCCGCGAGCAGATTGAATAGCAACGTAGTAAGCATCCTTCAATGCTCTTGCCAGCTCCGGATCATTCTCTTCGAACTCCTTCGACGCAATTGCACCGATGCTGAGCTGATGCAGCCTGGATTTGTCGGTTTCTGAGCCGTCAAAAACCGCTTTCACATAGTCCAGTTGTTTGAGAAGCAGGTCGTAGACCGGAAATTGTGGGCATGCATTACGGCGGTTCGCCGTCAGCTCAATGGCTTTTTGAACATAAGCAAGTTCCATAGGTCAGTTTAATCGGCCGGATGTTGGTTCGCTTTTTGGCCTTTCCCCCATCTTCTCTTTCAGCTTGCGCAGTGTCGGAGACTCACCACCAATCAACTCAATTCGAAACTCAGCGAAGGCATGCTCCAGCTCTGCATATTGCTGCAATCCCTCTTCAGTAAAGAGGTAGCGGCCAGGAATATCACGCCATTCCATCGGCCTGTGGATCTGTTCACGCTCAGCTCTAGTCATCAGCAATTCAAGCTCCACCCTTAACTTCTCCACAGCAGGGTCACTAGCCTTCAGTGCGTCGATGACGGCCCGTAGCGTCAGTGTTTTTTCTTTTAGCGCTTCAACATTCATAGGTCACCTAGTTCGACATGGTACCAATCAGCTTAGGCACTCCCCATTCGCCGCGGTTAGGCGTGAGGTACTGAAGCGACTCACCAGTTCGGCTAATTGCTCCGTCCAACTCAGACGTGGGGGCAACTTTACTGATGAATACTTCGGTTTGCTTCAGCGGCGTCATCTCATAGATAGAGTAAGTGGTCGACTCGCTGCTGAGCGGTAATCCGAATCTGTCGGGTCAGGAAGCTATGGTAATACGCCTGTTCGCCGGGCTGGCCTTGATAGCCACTGAGGGTGGCACGGTGTGATTCGCGTAAGTGATAGCGTCTACGCGCGTCGCTGGGTCCAGCATGATGGGGAGTTGCTGCTGTTTAGCGATAACA
>NZ_JACARC010000041.1:494-77085 GCF_013386825.1 Pseudomonas sp. IPO3778 | reverse complement strand
CACATAGTCCAGTTGTTTGAGCAGCAGGTCGTAGACCGGAAATTGTGGGCATGCGTTACGACGGTTCGCCGTCAGCTCAATGGCTTTTTGAACATAAGCGAGGGGAGTTGCTAATTTCATGGGTTACCCGGAGTGATGAGCTTGAAAAGTTCTCGCTGTCCAGAGGTCATTTGTCGGGCTCCGCCAATCGCATCAAACGGTTGTGAGGGGACAGACCAGTTGTCGAGCACGGGGGCAGACGTGCTTCGTAGCAGCGTGACTTTTTCGGTGGTTTGATAAACGTTGACAATTTTCGGCACGACAGTTTCGGTTTTATAGATCTGACCCAGAGGGTTGATACCCAGTTGGGAAGGAACGATATCGGGGGTTGGAGAATACCACATGCCCTGTCTGCCTCCTGGCACCTGGAATTGCCAGAGTTTCTTGCCGCTGTTGATTGTCTCGACGCTGACAGGCTTCGTGAAGTCCAGTCCGTTCATGTAGCCCTCGTAGTCCGCTGGTTTGTATCCTTGGGACTTGAAGAAATTGGCGGCTGTTTCCTGGTTACCGCGAATATTGATGTCCTGGACGAGATCGCCTGTTCGCCCGAACTTCTTGTTCAAATAATCCCGGCGTGACGCTAGGTCGGTCACAGGCTCTGCGGCCGGTTTGGCAGCGGGTTGGTCGCGGAGCGGCGCGGGTTCTGGTTCTGCACGTTTCAGCGGTGCGGGATCCTTCACCTGCAATTCCGGCTGCGCCAGAATCTTCTGCTCATTCCTGGCCAGCCAGGTGGCAAACTGCTTGTTCGAAATCTCTGCCTGCAACTTGGCACTGCGCGCCGCAATGCTGTCCATGCTCCCCATCACGCCGGACTTGATTTGCCCTCGGGTCAGGTACGTCACAATCGCCGTCAGCAGCAGCAACACCAATTGCTCCTGCCCGCGTGCCAGTTGCCGCGCGGCACGTTCGGTGCGCTCCTGCACTTGAGCTGCGGAGCCGCCTGACGGGTCGAGCCCGACCGGTTTGACGCCGTCCTCTGCGTGCCACGCGGTGGCAAGGCCTTCCTGCAGTGTGGAGAGGCAGGCGGGCAAGCCCTGATAGAAATACTCAGCGATGGCCGACAAGCCCAGCGCCATCAGGATCAAATTGCCGACCTGCAAACCAATACCTGCCCCGGCAACCGCGCCCGGGGCGGCGCCGACACCAAACGCAAACGCTCCCGCGGCGCCACCGGCGATGGTGCCGACGGCCACGCTGGCGCCGAGGATCATCGACACTTCCTTGACCAGTTGCAGCAGCACAGGAAGGATCTGCTCAATCTCGATCGAGGCCCACTTGCGCTTCAGGTCTGACTGGATAATCGGGTACGACAACGCCATGGCCTGGCGGACGTTATCAATCCGCTGGCCACCCATGTAGCCATAGGCCTGGGTTGCACCGTCACCGACACGCCGCGTGAAGCCGTTCCAGCTGTCGTTGGCGCTCTGCAAGCCCTCATTGACACTCTGATTCAGCGCACCGAATTTCTGATCGAGGTTTCGCTCGATGTCGTCCCAGCTGGGGATATTGGCTAAAAGATCCATTTACACGTCACTGTCCTTGTATGGAATGCAAGTGCCGAAAAAGTCTCTTTCGAAGCAGTGGCTTCCGGGTTAGCGCATCCGAATAATAGATGGCCATTGGCCGCAATTTCTGACATCAGTATGCGAGTTAAATTTCAGCACGCGGGCATTTTTCTTACCGGCGTGTATTTCGGCAATGATGGCAAAAAGATGTCGGCCTCAATTTGTCAGTCCTTGAAACAGCGCTGCGACTTGATACTGCGCAGGTTTTCGAGCAATCCGTCCCTCGCGACCGAGGGCTCAATTATTTTTAAACAGTGAACCGCCCCACGTTACGCATCGCAAAAAAAACGCCTTGGGTTGACACGACGTTACCCCTCGGTGTCTCCTTTCCCGCATTCAGAAGTTCGGCACTTTCGTCTCGCGTTGTTGTCCGACCGTCCAGAGTGATAGCACTTTGGCTATCTATCCAATGATGGCCATTTCGCTTTTTTCACCCCACGTTGGGGCTACGCCTGGGCGTAAACCCTGTTGTCCGTTCGTAACTTGCAGTTGCCAAGCGTCGGCAGTAGCGCACTTCCGTGCTTTCAAGGAGATACACATGTTGATGGACCTTGCCGCGTTGCTCTCGACTCAGAACCGGCGCCTGTTCAAATTCAAGAACCTGGCCAATCCTGAGCAGGAATTGCTGCTTGAGTCCTTCAAGGGTGTTGAAGGGCTGTCACGCGCTTACAATTTCGAACTGCTGCTGGTGTGCCAGGACTCCGGAGTTGAACTCAAGTCCATGATGGGCCAGCACGTGGTCATCGAGATCGAACTGGCCGAGGGCTCGCCGCGTTACATCGCCGGCTACCTCACGCGATTTGCCAGCATCGGCAGTGATGGTGGGATGGCGCGTTATACGGCAACGATGAACCCGTGGTTCTCGATGCTCAAGAACCGCTTTGACACGCGGGTATTCCAAGGCAATACCGTCGAAGAAGTCGTCACCCAGGTGTTTGCGCTGTGTACGGCGTTTTCCCGCCATGAGTTCCGCCTGACCCGCCCGCAAAAGCGCTACACCTACATCACCCAATACCGTGAAAGCGACTTCAACTTCGTCCAGCGCCTGTTGGAAGAAGAGGGGATGTTCTACTACTTCGAGCACACCGCCGAAACCCACACCATGATCATCTGCGACGACTCCACCACACTGGTGCCGTTGCCGGAACAACCGCAGATTCGCTTCCACACCGCCTCTGTCACCGAGACGGCCGACTCCATCACCCAGTGGAGCGGAAACCGCCAATTGCAGTCCGGCAAGATTGCCGTCCAGACCTTCGACTACCGCCAGCCCGGCAACCGCCTGCCGGTGGCGATGAAGAGCCTGAACAAACAAGGCGACGTGGATGATTTCGAGATCTACGACTTCCCTGGCCAGTACACCCACGGCACTTACGACGAAGGCGAAGCGCTGGTGCGCTTGCGTGTCGAAGCACTGGAGCTCAAGGGCAAAAGCTTCCAGGGCGCGAGCAACTGCCGGGCGATGAAACCGGGCTACACCTTCGAACTGGTGCAGCATTACGACCACGACCAGGGCTCGCCCGACGACCGCCAGTTCCTGTTGATGAGCGTCGAAAGCGAAGGCCACAACAACTACCTCAACGGGCACCAGGCCAGCTACTACAACACCTTCGCCTGCGTGCGCAAAAAGATCGTGTTCCGCCCCCAACTCACCACGCCACGCCCGACTATTTCCGGCCCACAGACAGCGATCATCGTAGGGCCTGCCGGTGAGGAAATCTTCACCGACGAACTGGGCCGGGTAAAAGTGCAGTTCCACTGGGACAGAAAGGGCGAACACAACGACAAAAGCTCCTGCTGGGTCCGCGTCGCCCAAACCGGCGCCAGCGGCGGTTTCGGCAGCATCCAGATCCCGCGAGTCGGCGATGAAGTGGTGATCGTGTTCCTCGACGGTAACCCTGATCGGCCGCTGGTCATGGGCAGCCTGTACAACAGCCAGAACACTCCGCCATGGTCGTTGCCGGCGAACAAGACGCAAAGTGGGTTTTTGACCCGTTCGGTAAAAGGGAAGGGCGCCAATGCCAACTTCTTCCGCTTTGAAGATAAGACCGGTGCCGAGCAAGTCAGCCTTCACGCCGAGCGTAATCTGGACACCGAAATTGAGGCTGACGAAAGCCACACGGTCGGTGGCAATCGCGAAATCAAAGTCGACGGGAAACACACCGAGACGATCAAGCTTGAAACCAGTATCGCGGTTAAAGAAGGGTCCTATTACGTGACCGTTGACAGCGGCGAAGTGAAGATCAGTGCAGCGACATCAATCACGCTTGAAGTGGGTGCCAGCAAATTGGTCATGAAATCGGATGGCACGATTACGTTATCTGGCGTGAACATCGATGTTGTTGGCAGCACAAAAATCAACCTTAACTAATCAATCCGACGGACAAGGAATTTCCGTATGCGCCGCAATATTTACGATCGTCTTTCTGAGCAGCGTATTCGAGAGCAAGAGCAGGCACGTGCGGAGCAGGAGATTGCTGACGCGGTACCACCGCCGCCTGATCGCTTTCATACCAATGAGTTGAGTTTTGTACGAACGCCCACTCTTAAAGACAAAACCTTCCATGTTTTTACCCTAACGGACATCGGTCCAAGTCCTTTTTCCTTGGTGGTCGGTCGCTCGCAAGTTGAGGCAGGTGCCGATCTGGAAACCATGGCTCAGCAATTACTGGGTGAGTTGAAAAAAACCTTGTCACATGTTGAATGGATCGAACCGGTCACGCCTGCCAGGGTCGCTGGCGTGGAGGCACGGCGTGTCGAATTCCGCTGGCGGCAACAGGGGCAGCCGGTGCATCAACTGCAATTGATTTTTCTGCATCACGATGAGCATCAACAGCCATTGCTCATGCAAATAACGGGCACCAGCAACAACCCGAAAGGCATGACTTCTGAAGAGCGCCGTCAGTTTGACGCATTGGTTGAGACGCTTGAGCTGCGCTATCCACCTGAAAGTGACAAGGAGGAGATCGTCGACGAGGTTCTGCCTTCATGAGCGAAGCCGCCGCTCGCCTGGATGACCCGATTGAGCATTCGAGAGCCTTAGGTGGGCTCTTGGCCGGGCTTGCGATTGGCGCGGGTGCCGTGTTGGTGGGTATTGCCTTCGTCGCTACGGGCGGCCTGGGTGCCGTTGCACTGTGCGCGATGGTGGGGGCGGGGGCCGCGACGGGAGCAGGCATAGGCCAATTGCTCGGTAGCCTTTCATTTGCCTGTCACGGGGCAGGCCAGATCAAGACGGGCTCAGGAAATGTCTTTACCAATGGTAAAGCTGCAGCTCGAGCTCACGTAGATACCGCTGTGTGCGACCAGCATGGTCCCGCGCCTCAAATCGTGGCGCAAGGCAGCGACTCGGTTTACATCAATGGCCAGCCCGCCGCGCGTGTTGGGGATAGAACCGTTTGCGACGGGAAAATCAGTTCGGGCTCCGCCAACGTATTTATCGGGGGTGGGACGGAGACGACGGATGTTATAAGCCCTGAAGTGCCCGGCTGGCTGGAGCGCGCCGTAATGGTGGTGGGCCTGGGTAGTGCCTTTGTACTGGCCAGCCCAGTGATTGTAATTGCCGGGCTTGTGGGCGGTATCGCGGGTGGCCTTGGAGGTAACTGGGCTGGCGGGAAGCTGTTTGGTGAAGGCTCCGATGGCCAGAAGTTGATGGCCTTTGGCGGCGCGCTGCTGGGTGGCGGACTGGGTGCGAAGGGCGGGAAATGGTTTGATGCGCGGTATGAGATTAAGGTGCAGGGACTTGGGTCGAATCTTGGGAATGTGAAGATTGTTCCAAAAAATACTCCAGTATCGGAACCTTTGCCTCCAACCCCGCCAAGACGTGGCCCTGACGGTCGGTTTCTCAAAAGCTCTGAAGACCCTGTTCAGTTTAATCGAAAGTCTCAATATCCAAGTGGCTACCGTGCTGGTGTTAAGGATAAAGTTTTAGATGCACGTACTATTCAAGATGGGCCTGATGCGGGTAAAGTTCTCACTGCTGACTTAGATGTTGTCCCAAGAACGGATTCACGAATAACAATTGAGCATAATAAACCGGTTGTTGAACATTGGAATGAGCAGGGCTATAATTCTTCACGGTCTGCGCGAAATGATTTTTACAATAATACAGACAATATGAGCATTCGTCTTCGTTCCGCAAATAGTTCGGATGGGGGGAAGATGGCTGCAGATGGTGTTAGATACAGGCAGGACGTGGGTCCTGACTTTGACTGAGAGATTTATTATGTTTTCTAAGCAGGATTTATTAAAGTCTTTTGCGGTAGTTGATGAAGATCGTTCTGGACACTATTTTTTTCAACATAATCTACCAAAGACTACATACCGATATTGCCTAAAAAGCTCTGCCAGTCAGGATGTTTTAATTGTTTCCGAAGATGTAGATGATCGTCAGTTTTCAATTGCTGTTCTAGACCAGTCACCAGGCGGACTGTCTAAGGACAAGCCTACTTTGTACGAAATTTCAGAAAATGAATATGGTTTTACTCATGCTCTCGCAGTACCTAATAACTATCATGGTAGTTTAAAAGGAAACTTAGAGTACAAACGGGATAATTTGTTTCTTTGCGTCCCGATTTTCAGATGTGAGTTTTCTGGGGAGGAAACTGAGGAGCAGTTCAAGGATATGGCTCAGCGTATGCTGCCAATTTTTAAATGGAAGAGGGATGTATTTCCAAAATTAAGAGTGTACTTTGATAATCCGAGCACGGGGGCAGGAACTTACGAGGCTGGTGCACTATTAAAATTCACAACACTGGTTGGTGAGATTGAGAATTTGAATGGCGTTATAAGTGGATTTATTGAGATAACAAACTATAAAGGTGATGTGGTTGAGGTTTTATCGGCGACAAAAGATGAATTTAAATTAATACGAAATCGTTCTAATGAGGAGGTTATGGTGTTCCGTGATGTTGTGGAAAAGATTTTTGAGTTTTCTCAAGGTAAATGATTTTTTATGTAAGATTCTTATAGTGCTTTTGACATATTATAAAAGTGTTACTCCGCTGGAGATGGGCAGTACATCCGCGGCACTTACGACGAAGGCGAAGCGTTGGTGCGCTTGCGTGTCGAAGTACTGGAGCTCAAGGGCAAAAGCTTCTAGGGCGGGAGCTGGGGTCGAATCTTGGGAATGTGAAGATTGTTCCTACAGCCCCCAAAGCCACTTTCGGTAAAGCCACTTATGACCGGTGTTACCTTGGCCGATGGTCAGACGATTGCGCTCAAGTACGATGAATATTCGCGCCTCGTCGAAGAAACTGACCCACTCGGCCGGAAGATCCAATACAAGTATTTCGCACTCACCACACGGGTCACGCAAGTCACCTACCCTGATGGCAGCGTCTGGAAAGCCCGCTACGACGCCAAGGGCAACCTGCTCGCTGAAATCGATGCCCTGGGTTACTCCACCGAATACCTCAACAGCGAAGATGGCCTGCCGCACACCATCATTGATGCCACGCGCAAATCGAAATACCTGTGGTGGAACAACCTCGCGCAGGTCGAGCGTTTTCAGGATTGCTCCGGCAAAAGTACCTATTACCGTTATGACCAGCGTCAGCACCTGGTCGCCGTCACCGACGCGTTGAAACAGACCACGACGCTTGAGCGCAAACCCGACGGCGAAGTCCTGCGCATCGACCACCCCGACGGTACGGCTGAGTCGTTTACCTACAACGCCCTCGGCCAGGTCCTCACACACACCGATGGCAAAGGCCAGACCACCCGATTGCTGCGCACTGCACGTGGTTTGCCGAGTAGTCGCCAGGACGCCAAGGGCCAGCGCATTCGGTACGAGTACGACAAAGCCATTCGCCTGACCGCACTGGTCAACGAAAACAACGCCGCGTACCAGTTTGCCTACGACGCCTCGGATCGGCTGATCGAAGAAAAACGCATCGACAACCTGACACGCCGTTTCAGCTACAACATCGGCGGGCACCTGACGCGAGTCGATGAAACCGGTTATGGCGAGCGGGCTGAACGCCCGCAGCGCCACACTGAATTTGAACGCGACCCGATTGGTCGCCTGTTGGCCAAACTCAATGATGATGCACGTCAGGATTACGTCTACGACGAGGCCGACCGCCTATTGTCCATCGAGCGTTTTCCCACCGCCAACGGTAAGAAGCTCGGCGTTTCCGAAGAGAAACTCGAATTTGCCTACGACATCCTCGGCCGCCTGATCCAGGAGACGACACCGCAAGGTGCACTGGCCTACGAATACGATCCACTGGGCAACCTGACCACACTGACGTTGCCCACAGGCCAACACCTTAACCATCTGTATTACGGCAGCGGCCACCTGCACCAACTCAACCTCGACGGTCAGTTGATCAGCGACATGGAGCGTGATGACCTGCACCGCGAGGTCTATCGCACCCAGGGCACACTCACCAGTTGCTTCGGCTACGACGCCATGGGGCGCAAGGCGTGGCAGTTTGCTTCAACCTTGCCCGTCGAAAAACTCTCCGGTGTACACAACCCCGGCGTCAATACCAGCTTGCTGGTCGAACACGCCTACAACCCGATACACCGCCGCTACCAGTACGACCCCGCTGGCGAACTGATCCGCACACTCGACAAGTTGCGCGGCGAGATCAAGTACGAATATGAAGCCACCGGGCAATTGCACAGCCGCTATACCGGCAAGTTAGTTGATAGCGAAGAGTTTCGTTATGACGCTGCGGCGAATCGTTTGAACTTCAATACGAGCCAGTTTGATCAGGTTAAAGACAACCGCATCAAGAAGTGGCGTGATCAGGAATGTGCCTATGATACGTGGGGTAACCTGATCGAGAAACGCAGCGGCATGAGCAAGCTGCAGACGTTCAGCTATGACTGTGAGAACCGGTTGGTTCGGGCTGAGACGCTGGTTAATAGCAAGACCGAAAGTGTCGGTACCTATCGCTATGACAGCCTGGGAAGACGTGTTGCCAAGACGTCGATAATCGACGGAAAAACCGAGCATAAGAATTTCCTGTGGCAAGGTCTGCGGATGCTGCGCGAAGAGGCGCCGGGGCAGAGTAGTCTGTATGTCTATGAGCCGGGTAGCTATGCGCCGCTGGCCCGTGTTGACCAGAGGGAAGGGGAGCAGCAGAAGCTCTACTACTTCCATACGGATCAAATTGGTACGCCGCTGGAGATGACGGACCAGGAAGGCCAGATCGTTTGGCAGGCGACTTACAAAGCCTGGGGTTCCATCGAAACACTGGCGGTGAATGAGGTAGAGCAGAACCTGAGGTTTCAGGGGCAGTATTTTGATGCTGAGACGGGGCTGCACTACAACACGTTTCGGTATTATGATCCGGAGGTGGGGCGGTTTATAACGCAGGATCCGATTGGGTTGTTGGGTGGGGGTAATCTTTACCGATATACACTCAACCCTATAAATTGGATTGATCCGCTTGGTTGGATTCACGAGCTAACGCCGGGTCAGAACGTATATGGATTGTTCGATAAGGGGGCAGAAAAGCCATACTATGTCGGCATTACCGATGATTTGTCCAGGCGGCGTGTCGAGCATATAGGCACCGGCAGACTCACGCCCGGTGCAAGGATGAAAGCGCTGGATACGGATGTAAACTATGGGCAGGCCCGAGGTTACGAGCAGGCATATATAGATGAGTATAAGACTAAGACTGGTGTCATTGGCGAAGATATATCTAGTACTAATCGTGGCAATAAAATTAATTCGTTTGATAGGAATAATACTACTCGGAGCGCAAGTAGGCAGGCTAACTTCGAAAGTAATTATAACTCTAAAAAGTCCTCTTTCAGTGCTGGGGGTTGTGGATGATTAATGTTAAGGCGTACAAATGGTCGGATAAGTCCCGGACCCTCCTGCGGAACGTGGTTTCGGGTGACATATTTTGTTTTGAGTTGGATGGTGCTTATCGTTTTGGAAGGATAATTTCCAGAAATAAACTTGGTCATGTTGCGGAGATTTTCGAACATATAGATTCTGTTCCGGATGTATCGGCTTTGACTTCTTTGAAAAGAGTTGGTCGGCCTGTTATATTGGATTCATACGGACTGTTTGACAGGAAAATTGAGGGCGACTGGAGAATCATAGGCCATCAAGAGGGCTACGCTCCATCTCAAGATGAAAACATATACTTTACGTTAGGAGTAAAAGGCTCTTGTAAAAAGGTAGATATCTTTGATAATGAGGAGCCTATTTCGGAGCAAGAGGCGAAGAAGCTGCCAGATTACTCTCCTTTGGGGGAGAGTGATATAGTTGAAGAGTTGCATCTGTAATATGATGCGTTAAAGCATGGTGGCGAAAATAGTGTATGTGAGGCTGGCTGATTGTATTAGATATTTCGCCTAAGTTTTAGTGGGTTGTGAAGTATTTAAATTCTTTAATAACACACATTGCAGAGTGGCTGCCAACCTTGTCTCAGCCGCCTGCCCCCTATTTTTTACCATCATCGACGCCAAATCCAAATACCTGTGCTGGAACACCATGGCCCAGATAGAGCGCTTTCAGGATTGCTCGGGCAATAGCACCTATTACCGTTATGACGAGCGTCAGCACCTGGTCGCCGTCACTGACGCGTTGAACCAGACCACGAAGCTTGAGGGCGCACCCAAGGCACACTTACCAGTTGCTTCGGTTATGACGCCATGGGGCGCAAGGCCTGGCAGTTTGCTTCAACCTTGCCCGTCGAAAAACTCTCCGGCGTGCACAGCCCCGGCGTCAATACCAGCTTGCTGGTCGAACACGCTTACAACCCGATTCACCGCCGCTACCAGTACGACCCCGCCGGCGAACTAGTCCGCACACTCGACAAATTGCGCGGCGAAATCAAATACGAATACGAAGCCAACGGCCAATTGCACAGCCGCGATACCGGCAAGCTGGTTGATAGCGAAGAGTTTCGTTATGACGCCGCCGCCAACCGCCTGAACTTCAATACGAGCCAGTTCGACCAGGTTAAAGACAACCGGATCAAGAAGTGGCGTGATCAGGAATGTGCCTATGATACGTGGGGTAACCTGATCGAGAAACGCAGCGGCATGAGCAAGCTGCAGACGTTCAGCTATGACTGTGAGAACCGGTTGGTTCGGGCTGAGACGCTGGTTAATAGCAAGACCGAAAGTGTCGGTACCTATCGCTATGACAGCCTGGGAAGACGTGTTGCCAAGACGTCGATAATCGACGGAAAAACCGAGCATAAGAATTTCCTGTGGCAAGGTCTGCGGATGCTGCGCGAAGAGGCGCCGGGGCAGAGTAGTCTGTATGTCTATGAGCCGGGTAGCTATGCGCCGCTTGCGCGTATTGACCAGAGGGAAGGGGAGCAGCAGAAGCTCTGTTACTTCCATACGGATCAAATTGGTACGCCGCTGGAGATGACGGACCAGGAAGGCCAGATCGTTTGGCAGGCGACGTACAAGGCTTGGGGCGCGCTTGAAACGCTGGCGGTGAATGAGGTTGAGCAGAACCGGAGGTTTCAGGGGCAGTATTTTGATGATGAGACAGGGCTGCACTACAACACGTTTCGGTATTATGATCCGGAGGTGGGGCGGTTTATCACGCAGGATCCGATTGGGTTGATATGCTCCTAGCGCTATCGGTTGGGTCGACCCATTAGGCCTCTGTTCAAAGGCTTTAAGCAGTAATATGACAAAAGCCGGAACCCCTCGCCCCGCAAATTCAGCCGCTCACCATATAGTCGGGGATACATCTAAACTCGCAGCCCCTGCAAGGAAGGTGCTAGCGAAACATAATATTGATGTGGATGATGCAGTTAATGGAGTTTTCTTACCCAATCGAAATAATATTGATCCAGCTCTTCCCGGTATATTGCACAACGGCAAGCATCCAAACTCATACTTTGAAAGTGTGAACGAGCTGATAGTAAGCGCCGACAAGGCTGGTGGGAAGCCGATGGTATTGAAGACTATTGATAAAATCCGGAATACATTGCTGGCCAGTCCCCGCGACGCCCTATGGTCCGGAATATTTAGGTGATATATGAAAATATATACTATAACTCAAGATGATAAATACAAAACTTTAGTTGATGATGAGAAAGTTGAAAGCTTGCAGGAATTTGCCACGAAACTTGCTTTTAGAGAGACTCACTTAAATTCTGAAAGCGACTTTTATTCTGTTACTTATAATTCTGATGATAAAAAAAAGAAAGCATTGTCAGATTTTTATACGTACTTTAGGCCCGTTCTGATTTTGTCGAAAACGGCCTATGATGAACTGGTTTTTTTACAAGGTCTTCCGCGCTTGAGAATATCTAGTCCTCGTGCTGACGATGTTGCAGTTTTCGTGTCAACAGTTTTGACAAAAGCCTTTGACTACGAAAAGTCCGATTACGATAAGGGGCCAAGTGGATATGTCGTTTACAGACCAGTTCTGAAACTTTCTCCGGATCGCACTGAAACTATATTTCGCATCGCTGAAAGCCCGCAGAGCTTGTTTGTTAGTCAGTTATTTAAAGATTCTGTTGAATCCAAAGGTCTCAAAGGACTGAAATTTCGGGAGGTGGAGTGTGGTATTTAAGGATGGAGGATTCTAGCCCTCACCTCAATATTGGTGGCGTTAAAGTGACCTAGGGTTCTTTCGTAATTTGGAAAGTGAAGATGTTGTAAATTTTTGCTTTAACCTCTTTGCCACTTTTTTAATTAGTGTGCCGTCTTAGAAATATGGTCTTCAATGCTCGTGAGACTATTGCCGCATTGGCTCGCTGTATTTTGTTCACAGATCCGAGAAAGCAAGGTCTTGATAGGAACGATTTTTCACCTGAATTATTCGTCAGAGAGCCTGGCACTAAGAAATTAATCGAAGTGACGGACGTGTCCACAGTAATTCGGGCAAAATGAAAGGGAATAATTATGAGTGACCTAGATTTCACGTTGTGCAATATCTCTATAATGATATCCAGAAATAAAAGCAAAGATTATGAGCAGCAGGTAATCTCCAGATATACTGTTCTAATGAGCTTTTTAAAAAAACACTCCCTGATTCTAAAAGAGCCATTTGATGAATCAGGACATCTTAAGGTGAATTTGATAGTTAAAAAATCAGATGTCACTGAAAAAGGACTTGAGCTATTTAGGAAGACAGTTCCAGCCTGGCATGCGTATGTAGATAAGGGCGGAAATGTAGAAAATATAACTAAGTTAGAGAGGGCGCTAGAAAAAATTGAGAATAGCTTACGGTAGATCGCTTTAATGTAGGACTTTGCGTGGAATATTTTCACTAGATTTAATTTTATGTTCCACTATTAACGACTGACGCATCGCTAATCTTTAATAGTTCGATGTGACTGCTGACTTCGTCTCAGTCACTTTCTTGGTGTCTTCGGCTATGAAAAAATGGGTCGAAAAAGTTAGCCGTTACCTCTACCCGCCGGCTGAAAAACTCTCCAGTGTTAAGAGTATCTGCGTCAATCCAGCTTGCCGAGACTTAGGGTAACCTGATCGAGAAACGCAGCGGCATGAGCAAGCTGCAGACGTTCAGCTATGACTGTGAGAACCGGCTGGTTCGGGCTGAGACGCTGGTTAACAGCAAGATCGAAAGTGTCGGTACCTATCGCTATGACAGCCTGGGAAGACGTGTTGCCAAGACGTCGATAATCGACGGGAAAACCGGGCATAAGAACTTCTTGTGGCAAGGTCTGCGGATGCTGCGCGAAGAGGCGCCGGGGCAGAGTAGTCTGTATGTCTATGCCGGGTAGCTATGCGCCGTTGGCCCGTGTTGACCAGAGGGAAGGGGAGGAGCAGAAGCTCTATTACTTCCATACGGATCAAATTGGTACGCCGCTGGAGATGACGGACCAGGAAGGCCAGATCGTTTGGCAGGCGACTTACAAAGCCTGGGGTTCCATCGAAGCAATGTCGGTGAATGAGGTTGAGCAGAACCTGAGGGTTCAGGGGCAGTATTTTGATGCTGAACAACACGTTTCGGTATTATGACCCGGAGGTTGGACGGCTCATAACGCAGGATCCGATTGGGTTGGATGGGGGGTATAAACCTATATCGTTATGTTCCGAACCCTACAGCATGGATCGATCCTTGGGGGGTTAGTGCTGGGGCACATCAAGAAAAAGTTATTGGAAAGCAGAGGCTAAAGCACCAACACAAGCATACTCGCCCGCTAATATTTCGCGCATGGCAGAGGGGAAGGCTCCTAAAATGACAGCTGAAGTTATTAATAGGAGAACAGGCCTTCCTGAAGTTAAAGAGATTTCTATGGAACTACATCATAGGGACATTCCTCAACACGTTGGTGGTGACGGTGTTCATCAGTACAGCAACCTTGATTCACTAACACCTTGGGAGCCTGAAGCTGTTGATGCATATAGGCATACAGGTTATGATTTTTCACAAATTATTAAAGACTTAGATATATGGCAAGCATTCCAGAGGTTAATAATTTTATTCAGAGTGAACCATATGAGAAGTTACTTGCATATGTTTCCAGTGATTTGAGCTTAAAGGTTAATCCCGAGCCAATTCCAGATGTTGTTTTAATGCATGATGTAAAAAAATTTGATGCGGCTGGTGTGTCTGTACAAGATCTCTTAGAAATTGCAAGTGAGGAAATGTATGTCTGCCAGTATGTGAGAAAAAAACTTACTGCTATCGCTGGCTCGGAGCAAGAGCAGGAAGGCAAGCATCAGGAGGATGAGGAGGACAAAATTCTTAAAGTTTTGCCATACTATAAGAACTTTCTCAATATTTACTTGTTAGAGCTTTACTTTCTCAGAGAGAAACCTCATGAGTTGGAAGGATATATTAAAGCGATAAGGATACCAAATGCAAAAAAATACGCATCTCAACTTAAGGCGGTATTTGGAGATTTATCACCGTAATGATGCAAAATCTAAAAGCTGCTGAGCCTTTTAAGTAGTGTATAACGCGACTATTATATGGCAATTGTTAGTTAAGAAAATTTGGCTTTGTTGATGTAGCATTGGTATATATGCTGCACAGGTTTGGAGGAGGTTTATAATGCAGGACCCGATTGGGTTGGGCGGGGGGACAACCTCTATCAATACACTGTTAACCCAATGCGCTGGGTAGACCCTTGGAGACTATCAGAACTACTTGGCCTTGTTACTAAAGCTCATGGCCTCCTTGACCCAACTGCCCATAAATTCAAAACAACTGCACTGGGGGGGGGGGAATGAGTGAAGATGGAAAATTATTTATCACCTCTAGTGATAAAACAGTACCTAAAATTCAAAGAGTGTGGGCACAGGGGAAAGGTATTTCAGTAGTAAATGGACAGGGGCATGCAGAAGAAACGATCATGAAAGCAGGCAAAGGCGCAACTAGTATTGACTCATCACGCGGTGCATGCCTCGACTGTGAACACTTGATGAAAGAGCACGGTGTAAAAATAGACACACGCACTACAGGTGAAAAAGTCGAAAGCTGCTTGGAGGAGCGACATGCAATATGGTTTGATTTTTGAGAGTGCAAAGGTTCGCCCAAGTTTTGAAATTCTGAGTCGTCAGCAAAAAGTATTTATAGTAGCTGCTTATCTTTATAGGCAGTTGCGGCTCATCAAATCCTTCGATCAGGTTTACTCTGAAAATTTGTCGGAGCTTTTCATCAGAGGACTGAAAGTCGCTGTCGAAAGCACCTCGGATCTTATAAGGTCTACTCAGGAGGAGGTTGAGGACAACATACCTGACACTGAAGATTTTTCTGCGCAAGAGGGAAGTTTTGCACAGAATTTAATGATTGCACTAAACTATCTATTATTATTTTAAGTGCATTCGGATTTTTCGAGTCTTCAGCGTTGTGTGGATATGTTTTTCCAAAATATGGATCTTATAAATTATGAGGTGGATGAGGATTATGATGAGAATCAGCTCGTACTAATTGAGGTTGAAGTGGCCTTTTCGATGGTGGACAAGGTTTCAGTAGCTATGCGAAATACGCCATTGAATATAGACAGCTTGAAGTTAATAGCACGACAGCATCTTGTATGAGTTTTAGCGCGACGACCTGAACTCTAAGGTCTACAGCGTTATCGGCCGAAAAACTCTCTGGCGTGCATAACGCCGACGTCAACACCAGCTTGCTGGTCGAACATGCCTACAACCCGCTCTGAACTAAAAGCCACGCTTCCATCTGAGGTTGTAGAGCATGTTCAACTTGGGCCGAAAGTTGGGTTTAGCGACAGAAGCCCGCCCAATCACTCTTGGCACCATAATGCGCAAAATCCTAAAGATATTGAATTAATACCTAGGTCGCAGCATCAAGCGCCTGGTGCTGTGTAAAATAGTCTCTACCCTAATCAACAGGGCGGTTTCAAAAAATTACAAAACTCATCATGTTAAGGTTAATATGAAAACATATAGCATCAGGGAAGTTTTGGAAAACATACGAATAATGCCAGATGCTTGGTTCTATTTGCCAAGCACGCCATGGACGTTAGATACAAGAGGCTCATTTTCATTAGATAGCCGCGAATTTCCTCCAGGCTCAACAGAATACTTACCCTCGCAAGTAATAAGTGACGACTGGAAAGAGGCACTGGATACTCCCATGATTGAAGATGTGATTTTAAACGCAAATCAGCAGTTGGCAACGGCAACAGTAGAGGACTATTTCGAAGCTTTTAAGTTTTACTACGAGAATGACGCATTCAAGGTTTTTTAAAGGTGGCGAATGTACGTTGTTTGCAACCAGCAATTGCAGGTTCTCGGTCGAATACCTCGACCGAGAACTTCCGACTTCCAGCAATAGCTGCCAAGCGCCAAGCCGCGCGGCTTAAGCGTCTGTGCGGCCTATTTCAGTTTTCTCAAAATAACCCACCAAACGCCGCTGGCTCGCAATTCATGATCACTAACTCTCCGGCGTGCACAACCCCGGCATCAACACCAGCCTGCTGGTCGAACACGCCTACAACCCGATTCACCGCCGCTACCAGTACGACCCCGCCGGCGAACTGGTCCGCAACGTGGAGCGCACAGTTGAACTGTTGAGCGCGCTTTTTGGAGAGAATTCACCTCGTTCCTGGATACCAGAACCGGCCCTGGGCCCTAAACCTTCCGATTTAGCGTCTGTGCCGCTTCTGCCAATAACCAGTCCCGGAACGTCGTCAACTTGGGCGAGCTGGCGTGCTCAGGCCGATAAACGATGTAGTAGGCCAGCTCCGATGCAAAACTGATATCCGGGAACACTCTCACCAGGCGTCCGCTTGCCAGGTCATCGTGCGCCATGACGCTACGGGCAAGCGCAACGCCGTGCCCCTCCACCGCAGCTTGCAACACGGCAGCGGAGTTGTTGATTTGCATGCCCCGCAGGGAGAGGGCGTCCTTCGCTCCGGCTTTTTGCATCCAGGTTTCCCAGCTCGGAAAACCGGTATGCCTATCCATCGACAGGTCGTGAATCAACGTCTCCTGTGCCAAGTCCCTGGGCTTTAGCAAACGTGAGTGCTCGCGCAGCAGTTGTGGCGAGCACACCGGATAGACCTCTTCGTCCATCAGCTTCTCGGCGGTCAGCCCTGGCCACCGACCTGTGCCATAACGCACGCCGATATCGATCCGCTGGGCAACGAAATCCACCGGTTTGAGGTTGGTATCCAGACGCACGTCTGTTTCGGGGCAGACCGCCTGGAAGCGGTCGATGCGAGGCAACAGCCATTTGGCGGCAAAGGCCGGGCTGACGGCCACGGTCAATACGCCGCTGATCGAACTTTCCCGCAGTCGCTCCATCCCCAGCGTCAGCCTGTCGAAACCAGCACGGATGTCGGGCAACGCGCGCTCGGCCGCCTCCGTGGGTACAAGCCTTGCCCGGCCGCTGTTGCCGCGCACAAACAGCGGGCTTCCCAGCCAGTCTTCCAGCGTACGTACCAGCTGACCGACCGCCGCGGGTGTGACGTTGAGTTCCGCCGCTGCCGCAGAAAAGCTCTGATGACGGGCGCTGGCCTCGAAGGCGCGCAGGGCGTTCAAGTGGACGGGTGATTTCATATCGATAAAGTTTTTCTTTCAGGGCCTGACACTTTATCTCGTTTGTCTGCGGTCGGGAAGAAGCGAAAAATCACCTCCATGCCAGCTGTTGATCGATTTGATGGGTGAGGGCATAGGCATGTGAATGCCGTTGGAAACCATAGTTTTTCTTCCATTAAAGTCCTGCCGGACGGCGGGCGCACAGAGAGGATTTCAAGATGAGCAATCAATTCAAGGGCAAGAAGCTGTTGGTCGTCGGTGGCACCAGCGGCATGGGCCTGCAGACGGCGCGCACTGTACTGGCCGAGGGCGGCAGCGTGGTCATCGTGGGCAACCGCCCGGAAAAAACCGAAGAAGCCCGCAAGGAACTGGCTGAACTGGGCCAGGTGTGGGCACTGACCGCCGACCTGTCCAGCGACGCCGCCGTCGCCGCGCTCCTCAAGACCCTGGATGAGCAGCACTCGGATATCGACCTGCTGGTCAACGCCGCTGGGGTGTTCTTCCCTAAGCCATTCCTGGAGCACTCGGAAGCCGACTACGCCCAGTACATGTCGCTGAACAAAGCGACCTTTTTCATCACGCAAAAGGTTGCCGCCAACCTGGTCGCCAAGAACCGCCCGGGCGCGATCGTGAATATCGGCTCGATGTGGGGCAAGCAGGCGATCGCGGCCACGCCGTCGTCGGCGTATTCGATGGCCAAGGCGGGCCTGCACTCGCTGACCCAACACCTGGCGATGGAACTGGCCAGCAACAACATTCGCGTCAACGCCGTGTCGCCTGCCGTGGTGCAGACCCCGATCTACGAAGGTTTTATCCCCAAGGCCGAAGTGCACAGTGCGCTGCAAGGCTTCAATAGCTTCCACCCGATTGGTCGTGTGGGCACGCCTCAGGACGTCGCCGAAGTGGTTGCCTTCCTCCTCTCGGACAAGGCGGGCTGGGTCACTGGCGCAGTCTGGGACGTCGATGGCGGTGTGATGGCCGGTCGTAACTGAGTGCTTTGCCAGGCGTGACCCCACACCTGGCGTCAATCTGTTTTTGGAGAAAGACCATGATGCAAGACTGGAATGGCTACCGCGACTCCCTCATGGAGCGCGTGGGCGACTACGCTAAACAAAGCCCCGACGTAATGCGTGGCCTGATGATGATCGACAACTCGGCGGTCAAGACGGGGCACCTGGAGCCGAAGATCCACGAGCTGATCGCATTGGCGGTGGCTGTGACCACGCGCTGCGACGGGTGTATTTCCGTTCACACCAAGAAGGCGGTGGAGCACGGTGCCACGCTTGAAGAAATCACCGAGGCCCTGGGGGTTGCGATTGCCCTGAACGCGGGTGCTGCACTGACGTACTCGGCACGCGTCGTCGAGGCCTATCAACAGCTGCCCACTCAGTAAGCCCTATCGATAAGGACCGGCCACCCATGGATGGGGTGGCCGGTGTCTTTGTCCCCGTTTGGATAACCCTCATGCTGATCAATGCCGATTTCACGCGCCGCGCCATCGTGGCGTCCCAGCAGTGCCAATGGGTGGCTTCGCCGCAGGAGGGTGTCGAGCGCGTGATGCTGGATCGCGTGGGCGCGGAAAAAGCCCGTGCCACCAGCCTTGTGCGGTATGCCCCTGACTCCCGTTTTCCTCGCCATCCCCATCCCGGGGGAGAGGAAATTCTCGTGTTGTCGGGGACCTTCTCCGATGGGAGTGGGGACTACCCGGCGGGCTGGTACCTGCGCAATCCCCCCGGCTCCAGCCACCAACCCTCCAGTGCCGAAGGCGCTGTCATTTTCGTCAAGCTTCAACAGATGCAGGGAAGCGAGCAGCGCCCTGTGCGTATGGATACCCGTGACCCTGCCGCGTGGCGTCGGGAGGGCCAACGCGAGGTCTGTGCGTTGTTCTGTGATGACACGGAGCAGGTCAGTCTGCAACGCCTGGCACCGCGTGAAGCGATTTTCGAAACGCCGCCTGATGGCGCTGAACTGCTGGTGCTGACGGGCAACGTGACGCTGGATGGAGAAGCCTACGAGCGCGGCAGCTGGCTGCGCCTGCCTGCTGGCGAGTCTGCGAACCTCCACGCGGGCGATCAAGGCGCCACCGTGTACCTCAAAACGGGCCATTTGGCCGATGTAGCCGCAGAGGAATGAGCATGCACACCGTACGCATTGCTATCGTTGGCGCCGGGTTGAGCGGCCTGTATGCCGCTTACTTGCTGGAGCGCCAGGGCATTACCGATTATGTGTTGCTGGAGGGGAGGGAAGTCCTCGGCGGTCGTATTGCGTCCATCGACGCCACCGGCCAGACCGTGACCCACACTGCTGCGAACACCCACGCTATCGACCGCTTCGACCTCGGCCCCACCTGGTTCTGGCCTGGTTACCAACGGGAGCTTGACCGGCTAGTGGAGGCCTTGGGCCTGGAGCGGTTTGAGCAGTTCGAGGAGGGCGACATGGTGGTGGAGCGCTCGCCCGAGGCGCCCCCTGTGCGCATGCGTGGCTACGTAAATTCGCCGGCGTCCATGCGCCTGGTCGGTGGCATGGGGAGCTTGATCGAAGCCCTGCGCGACACGCTGGCCCCGGCAAACATCATCACCGGCCACACGGTGCGCCGGCTTCGCAAACACGACGGCCAGATCGAACTCGAAAGCGAAGACGCCGCAGGCCACGTCAGCGCCTGGCACGCCGAGCACGTCTTACTGGCGCTGCCGCCGCGCATGGTCGAAAGCACCCTGGTCTTCGAACCGGCCTTGCCTGCGTCCCTGGCCCTGCAATGGCGTGAAACGGCGACGTGGATGGCGCCCCAAGCCAAGTACGTCGCCATTTATGACACGCCGTTCTGGCGAGAACAGGGGTTGTCCGGCGAGGGCCGCAGCGCGCGTGGGCCGCTGGGTGAAATCCATGATGCCTCCATGCCCGGTGGCCGCGCGGCGCTGTTTGGCTTCCTGGGCGTGCCGGCGCACGTGCGCAGCACGGTCTCCGACGAGGTACTGCGCACCCATTGCCGTGCGCAACTCGTCCGGATGTTTGGTGCCCAGGCGGCGACGCCTAAGTCCGAGGCCATCAAGGATTGGGCGCAAGACCCGTTCACGGCCACTGCAGTCGATGTAAACGCGGCGCCCCAGCATGCCCGGGCGCCCTCGGCTACGGCAGCTTCGGGACCTTGGCAGGGGTGCCTGACAGGTATCGCCAGCGAATGGTCGCCGCAGTTTTCGGGCTATTTGGCCGGGGCCGTCGAGGCCGCCGGCCTGGGCCTGAAGGCATTGGCTGAACGTGCCGCCGCGCCTGGGTTGAATCCATCGAAGCGTTGACGTGAGATCGCGAGGCAAGGCGGCACTGATCAGCAGTGTCGGTATCTCCCGTTATTCATCATTTTTAGGAGCGGAGTCTATGAACGCTACATACCGTGCCATGCAAGTCACCCGACCGGGTGTTCTTGAACTGGTGGAACGTCCGACAACAGCACCCGGTATTGGCCAAGTGCTGATTGCCGTTGAGGCCTGCGGTATCTGTGGTGCCGATGTGGGTGACATCGAAGGGGCAGACCCTACGCAGCAGCCGCCGCGGGTGCCAGGCCATGAAGTGGTCGGCCGCATCGCTGGGCTAGGCGAGCACGTTCCCTCTCTCTGGAAGGTCGGCCAGCGTGTCGGCGTGGGTCGCCTGGGCGGGCCTTGCGGCGAATGTGTGCAGTGCCGCCAGGGGCATTTTCAGCTGTGCCAACACCAGCCCTTTGTCGGTGCCACCTGTGACGGAGGTTATGCCGAAAGGATGCTGGCACGAGCCTCCGGGCTGGTGTCGATTCCAGACGAACTCCTTGCCGAGGAAGCCGCGCCGTTGCTCTGCGCCGGTCTCGCCACGTTCAATGCCCTGAAGAAATGCGGCGCCCAGGCGGGCGATACGGTTGCCATCTTCGGTATTGGCGGCTTGGGGCATATGGCCCTGCAGTACGCGCGCCGCATGGGCTTTCGCGTGGTTGCCATCGGGCGCGGCAGTGATATCGCCGAGGATGCACTCAACCTAGGGGCCCATCTCTACATCGACACCCAAGCAGAAGACGCGGCGGCAACGCTCAAGAAAATGGGGGGTGTGCAGGCCATCGTGAGCACGATCAGTGCCCCTGTTGCCGTGTCGGCGCTCATGGCAGGGCTCGCGCCACACGGCCGTCTTGTGCTGCTCGGCGCGGGCAAGGACCCGTTGCCGGTGTCTGCCGGCCACCTGGTCGTGGGTGAGCGCAGCCTGCTGGGTTCGATCACCGGCTCGCCCTACGAAAACGAAAAGACCCTGGATTTCAGCGTGCTGGCCGGCGTGCGCCCAAGGATCGAAGTGATGCCGTTCGAGCAAGCCAATGAAGCCTACCAACGGATGAAGTCCGGCGACGTCAAATTCCGCATGGTATTGACCCTCGCAGTTGACCCCGCCAGTGCGCGCCCATCGACCCGTGATGACGACCTTGAGATGGGCACTCGACACCCATGAAGAACCATAACCTCAACACTGAGCCATCAAGCAGCGCATCCTCATTGCTGCCAGAGCGCGTGCAACGCGCGAACATAGGGCGACTGATGATCGCGCAGGCGCTGGCCGGGGCGAATGCCGTGGTGATCTACGCCACGGGAGCGATTGTGGTCAACACACTCGCGCCTGCACCGGCGCTGGCCACGTTGCCCATTTCCATCTTTGTGGTAGGCATGGCGGCGTGTATTTTCCCGATGGGCGCTCTGGCACGCAGGTATGGGCGGCGCGCGGCGTTCCTGGCGGGCGCGGGTGCGGGTGTACTGACGGGCGTGTTGGCGATGCTCGCGGTCATCGTCGGCTCATTCTGGTTGTTTTGCCTGGCGACGTTCCTGGGCGGGAGCTACGCGGCCGTGGTGTTGTCGTTCCGCTTCGCGGCCGCCGACGGTGTTGAGCCATCACGGCGCGCACGGGCCCTGTCACTTGTCATGGCGGGTGGCGTGGTCGCCGGCGTGGTGGGGCCGCAGTTGGTGACCTGGACGATGGACATTTGGCCGCAGTACCCGTTCGCCCCCACCTTTTTGGCGCAAGCCGCCGTCGCGGCGGTCTCGGCACTCGTCCTGCTGGGTGTGAAGCTGCCGATGCCGACGGCTGAAGCGCTTGGAGGAGGGCGCCCACTCGGGCTGATTGCGCGGCAACCGCGCTTTATCGCTGCAGCGACCTGCGGTGCGGTGTCCTACATGCTGATGAATTTCCTGATGACGGCAGCGCCGCTGGCCATGCACCTCTGCGGGCATTCGCAGGCCTCGGCCAATCTGGGCCTGCAATGGCATGTCATTGCCATGTACGCGCCCAGCTTCTTCACCGGCCACCTCATCACGCGGTTCGGTGCCGTTCGCGTTGCAGTGGTCGGCCTGGCGTTAACGGGGCTGTCTGCCGCCGTCGGACTTGGCGGGATCGACGTGATGCATTTTGACGGGTCGCTGATCCTGCTGGGGCTTGGCTGGAATTTCGGTTTCCTGGGCGCGTCCGCACTGGTGCTGGAATGCCATCGGCCCGAAGAGAAAACACGCGTTCAATCGCTCAACGATTTCATCGTGTTCGGCGTGATGGCGATCGGGTCTTTTTCGTCGGGTGGGCTGCTGTCGGCTTATGGCTGGAACACCGTACTGTGGGTGTCGTTGTTACCGCTGGTGCTGGCTGCCGTCGCGCTGGCATTGGCTGTGTCCAAGTACAAGCGCCTGTCGGTTTGATGTGGAAGGGCAAGGTACGCCAGCGATTCGAGTGCATGGATTGACTGCTTCAAACATAGAAGAGGTACACGCGTGGAGACAACGGATACCAACTGTGGGCTGCCGCCAGCTCGGGCCGAAGAAAAACTTAATGGGGTGTCCGGGATTGGTGGATCACTACACACAAGGCTTACCTGGTAGTCATAGCGAAAGAAATCAATTGGCCATTTACACGAAACAGAATTCGGTTCAGTATCGACATCAAGACAAATCACAAGAACAATCACATGACCACTCAAACAGAAAAAATGCTGCGCTTCGATGACCAAGTTGTGCTCGTCACAGGTGCCAGCCGCGGTCTCGGTCGCGCTTATGCAGACCTGTTCTCCCAGAGGGGCGCAATACTTGTAGAAAACGATCTTGATATCGTTGAGCCGCCTGAGCCTGAAACAACGCAAAGCCAACTCGCGTCGACCAGCAAAAAATTTGCGATTGCCGGCTCGGCCATTGATGGAGGCGCCTTGGTCGAGCGTGTTCTGGCGCTAACGGGCCGCATTGATTCGCTCGTGCTTAATGCTGGCTTTCTGCGAGACCGTAGCTTCGCCAAAGCCAGCGAAGCAGAACTGCACGAATTACTCGACGTTCATTTGATGGGCCCCTGGCGCGCTGCAAAGGCGGCTTGGCCAGCGATGGTCAAGCAGGGCTTCGGTCGAATCATCTTCACGACTTCACCCGCCGGACTCTACGGGGGGTTTGGCCAGTCAGCCTATTCGGCAGCCAAAGCGGGATTGATTGGTCTGACTCGCACGTTAGCGATTGAAGGCGAGAAACACGGGATTCTCGTCAATTGTGTAGCCCCCCTTGCGGCCTCGCGCCTTTCGATGGGCGTGCTGCCGCCGCCGATTGCCGAACGCCTGCCCCCCGAATCGATTGCAGCACTGGTCGCCTTTCTTTGCCATCCCTCATGCACCACCAGTGGCCAAGTTTATGAAGCCGCTGGCGGCACGATCGCTCGACAGATCATGCACCGCAATTTAGGGCTGCATCTTGGGCAGATTCCCAATCTGGAAGCGGTTCGCGACGCTTGGCAGGCGATCAACGACGCCAGCCAGGGCGAGGACCTTGTCTCTTCTACCGACGCCCTTTTACGGTTTGTAAGCCGCTGGCCCGATGCATCCCATTTAGGAGTAAATGTATGACTGAAGATCGCCGCCCCTTTGTCATCGGTGTAGGCATGACAACCTTCCTGCGTCCGAGCAGCAGTCAACCCTACGATGTCATGGCTGAGGAAGCCGGCAGGGAGGCACTTGCTGATGCGGGAATTGCCTATAGCGACGTGGGTGCAGTGTTTACTGGGTACGTTTATGGAGAATCTACCAGCGGCCAGCGAGCAGCGTATCGACTCGGCTTAACTGGCGTGCCGGTACAAAATATCAACAACAACTGCGCCACGGGCTCCAGTGCGCTCTATTCAGCACGTCAGGCCATCTTGGCCGGCGATGCCGAATGCGTACTGGTTCTCGGCTTTGAGCAGATGCCGCCGGGCGCGCTAAGCATGGTTTACAACGACCGTGTGCACCCGCTTGAACGTCATATCCAGGTACTTTCGCAGCACTTCGAACTGGAAGCCGCACCGCCCATGCCGCAGATGTTCGGCCAAGCGGCCCGCGAATGGTTGCGCGAACGCGAGCTCAGTGCTTCGGTGCTTGCCGACATTGCCGTCAAGGCCCGAAAGCACGCCGCCAACAACCCTCGTGCGGTGTTCCGCGATGCACTGACCCGGGAACAAATACTCGCTTCGCCGATGGTGTTTGATCCGCTCAACAAACTGCAGTGCTGCCCGCCGACCTGCGGTGCCGCCGCCGCAGTGCTCTGCTCGCCGGACTTCCTGCGCAAGCATGGTATTCAGGGGCGCGTTCAGGTGCGGCTCGCAGGGCAGGTAATGACGAGCGATACCGATAGTAGCTTTACTGGACGAGCAGATACGTTAGTTGGCTCACAGGTGACTGCAAACGGCGCCGACCGCCTGTACGCGGCTACAGGCATCGATCCTCGCGATGTAGACGTGGTTGAACTACATGACTGCTTCACTATTAACGAGGCGCTGGCCTATGAAGGTTTGAGATTGTGCACCGCTGATGGGCTGCCGGCTTTCATATCCGATGGCGAGGGAAGTTATGGTGGGCAGGTGGTAGTCAATCCATCCGGCGGCCTTCTCTCAAAAGGCCACCCGTTGGGCGCCACCGGCCTTGCCCAATGCGCCGAACTGGTTTGGCAGCTACGCGGCGAGGCCGGTGCCCGTCAGGTGGAGGGCGCTCGCATTGCATTGCAGCACAATATTGGACTCGGCGGCGCTTGCGTCGTTGGCCTTTACGAACGAGTGAGTTGACCCATGCTTGCAGTCATGTTCGATCAATACGGCACAGCGGACGAGTTGGAGCTGCGTGAGGTCGCACCTCCACTTCTCAAAGAGGGTCATGTGCTCGTACAGGTCATGGCTGCCAGCGTCAATCCCAAGGACACCTTTGTGCGCAAAGGCCGCTTCAGTCGGCTGACAGGGAAACGCTTTCCTCTCCCTTCCGGCTATGACGCCGCCGGCGTTGTGTTGTTAAGTTCCAACCCTGACTTCGCAACGGGAGACCGAGTCTTCGGCATGCTCAACGGGTGGCGTGGAGGAGCAGCTGCGGAAGTAGTCTCTTGGCCGGTCAAGGAACTGGCGCTGGCGCCTCGTTCCCTACCTCTTGCCGACGCCGCCGCTCTGCCAGTGGCTGCCTTGACTGCCCTGCAGGCGTTACGTGACCACCTGGCAGTGCTGCCAGGGCAGTCAATCCTGATCAACGGTGCCAGCGGCGGTGTAGGGTCGTTTGCGGTTCAAATCGCCAAGGCATTCGGTGCTCACGTAACCGCAGTATGCAGCACCGAACGAGCTGAATATATAAAAGACCTGGGTGCTGACACTGTGCTTGATTACCGCGCGGGGGCATTGTCAGGTGGGCCATATGACGGCGTCTTCGATGTGTTTGGTAACCTTTCTGCGCGCTCGGTTGCCGGCCTGATGAAACCACGAGGGCGATATGTCACCACCGTCCCCAGTCGAGCCACCGTGCTGGCAGCGCTTGCGGTCTGGAAGCGGCCACGAACGCACATTGTCAACGTTCGTTCCTGTACCAAAGACCTAAACGTTCTGGCCGCGATGGTAGATGCACAGCAGTTGCGCGTTGCGGTAGATGCACGGTTTCCCGCCACCGAGGCGGCTGCCGCACATCGGCACGTTGAGCTAAAGCACACCATGGGCAAAGTGCTGTTGATATTTGAAAATCTGCGCCCAAGGCTATTGGGCGGGCAGAAGGTGCCAACTAACTATGCCGTGCCTGTGATACTTCCTGAACTGCTGCGCCAGCGCTGTATGCGGTTCCACGACCGACCTGCGTATATCGCATTCGGCACCCGATTGAACTTCGACCGCCTGCTGCGCCATGCGGAAACATTCGCAGCCTGGCTCCAGACAGAGGGTGTTCAACCTGGTGACCGCGTGGCGCTTCTCTTGCCTAATTGCCTCGCCTTCCCCGTCGCCGCCTTTGGTTCATTGCTGGCTGGCGCTGTATTGGCACCCCTCAATCCGCTTTACACGCGACGGGAGGTCTCCGACAGCCTGCGCCGGCTTCAGCCAAAAATAATCGTAGCAAACCCCTTGCTTGCGAACTCGCTGCCAGAGGACCTTACCTGCCGTGTGGTCGCCGCCAGCTTGGGCGACTGTCACGGGATCAAGGCATGGCCTGTTCGGCGGTTGTCAGGTGAGCCAGCACCTCCTCACTTTTGGGTATCTCTCGCCCGTATTCTGCGCAGACCTGCCGTCGCAAAACATGTAAACATTGAGCCTGGCGACCTTGCAATGCTCCAGGCGACTGGCGGGTCTACGGGAACACCGAGATATGCTCGGCTCACTCAGGCAAACCTTTTGAGCGCGATGGAGCAATTGCTGAGCTGGTGCCAGAGCCGGCTACCACCGGCGTCAAGGCGCCAGGGAATGACCTCACTTGCGGCGCTCCCGTTGTATCACTCCTATGGGTTTGTGACTTGCGGCCTGCAAAACGTCGCAGTCGGCGGTTGCGCGATATTGATTGCGGACCCTCGCCGTCTTGCGGATATCGCTGCCGCATGGCGCCGGTACCCCATCGAGGTCTTTCCGGGGGTCAACACGTTGTTTCGAAGTTTGCTCGCGGAACCGAAATTCCAAGCCGCGCTCAACCACCGAAGTGCGAATACTCCGGTACTGGTTACAGCAGGCGGTATGCCGTTGACCAAGGCGACGGCTACCTCGTGGCGGTTTGCGGCCGGATACCCTATTTTGCAAGGGTACGGTTCGACGGAGACCACTTCTGCTGTCAGTTGCTCCGCACCGGGAACTGAATATGATGGCTGTGTCGGAGCGCCGCTTGCCGGTACTCAAGTCAGAATATGTGACGCGCAGGGCCTAACTCTTCCTGCTGGAAACGTGGGAGAACTTCAGATAAAAGGCGGCCAAGTAAGTCCCGGCTATTGGGATGGGGAACGGACGGAATCGAGCCTCATTGACGGCTGGTTCAATACTGGAGATTTGGCGCTCCTGGAGCCTGATGGACGGTTGCGGCTGATGGGGCGGTTGAAGGAACTGGTGATAGTCTCCGGTTTTAACGTCTACCCCATCGAAATTGAAGCCTACATTCAGCAGCACTCTGGCGTGGCAGATTGTGCAGTGGTCGGCGTACCCGATGAGCGCACGGGTGAGGCGATCATTTTGTTCGTCGTGCTGCGATCCGGTGCCACGATTCAAGACATTGAGCGTTTCGCTCGAGAAGGCCTCACAGCCTACAAGAGACCACGCCGTTATATCGCGGTGGATGCAATGCCAAAGACCCCCGTAGGGAAGATTGTCAAAGCAAAACTAATGCCCTTGGCCGTAGTGCCGGGCGGCGAAGATTTCAGGAATGGAACAACGTGATGAACGCGACAGGAGTTGGAAGCAAACGTCCGAAACGTGGCACTGCGTCGGAGCGAGTCATCGTTGCCGCCACACGCCTGCTGATCGAAAACCAGGGCTATCTGGAGATCAACGAACTGGCTCAGGCGGCCAGTTGCTCTACAGGGGCGATTTACCACAATTTCGGGTCTAAAACCGGGGTACTGACCGCCGTTATTGACCGTTATAACTCAAGCCTGGGGAAGATCATTCTTCCCGCTACCGTGGCAACCAACCGTGATACGTGGCTAGCGTCCGTAAAAGCATCGACTTACGCAACCGTTGCCTTTATGTGGGGCGAGCCGATGACGCCGGTGATCGTACGAGAGGCCATCAATGACACCGGAGCCGCCGCAGAAACCGAGCGCTGGCTGGGGCTCCACCTGGAAGCGTTGACCGCTTTCCTGAGCGAGGCAAAGAATAGCGGTTACTTGCCGCCTGCCTGCGACACGGAAGCCTTGGCGGCCGGCGTTGCGGGGGGTATGCGGCAGATTATGCGAGTTTTCGTGTCCCGCGCTGAGCCGCCCGAGATGGATCACGTGGCGCGCGAAATGTGGGAGTTCGTTGCTCGCCAGATTGATCAGCAGTCTGACGCTTGATCACTTGTGTCTGAATTTTCCGCCCCTTTGGGCGCCTACTACGGAGTTTACCCCATGACTTATTCCATCGAATCAAAACTCGGCGACCTGCTTGATAACGCAACAACAAACGCAATCCTGGAAACGTACTTGCCAGGATTAAGCAAACATCCACAAGTTGGCATGGCACGCGGGTTTACTTTGGCGGCGACAGCGCAGTTGTCAAAAGGGCTGATTCCTGCTGAAGCATTAGCGAAAATTGAGGTCGATCTTAAGTCTCTGGATAGCAAAGCCTGATTTCAAATTAGATACCTATGTCGGAGGGGTTCTCATAATTTCGCGAAGGGCCCAACCTATTCTGCCACAAGATATCTGCTTCTGATCGACAGCCTTTAAGATACGTTGGGTGCGTGAGGCCAATGCATTTTCCACTTTCGCCCAACCTCATAGGCGAAAGTCGGGGTCAAGGAGGAGGGTGGTCGTCTACTGCCAAGGAAGCGAGAAATTGGAGCCCTTGCGAAGCGCCTAACATGCATGCGCCTGTTGAGTAAGCGTCCGGCTAAGTCACCTACCGAACTCCAGCATTTAGGGCGATGGTGTCCGCGTATTTTTAGCGTACGCCATCACCCTTATCGCTGCATTGATGATATGGCTCTCAAAGCGCCGTTCAATGACGTCGGCGACATCTGCAACTACGACCTCAATGTTAGCCTGGGCGGTTGAGTTCCGGCGTGCGCGCGAAATGTAACGGGTGACGCACCAGGACAGATACCGCCTCAGCAACCGCAGGTACTGGCCACGGATACACGGGGCGATCTGAGGAAAAGCTGCCGTTTCGGCTTCGCCAACTCGGACGAAAAGGTTGTCGGCTTGACGGCCGCCAGAAGCGGATTTGTCGAATCAGTGGTTTGACACGCTCATGAACATATCTGACATAACAGATGATTTAACATAATATACATTATGCGTAATACAATGTTACGCTTCCAGGGTCAGTCCCCATTCGATTTCACGCAGCGCCCTCAGGTACTCGCAAGCCAATATCTGAAAACCTGAGGGGCTCTGCCGGTCAGATGTCTACAGGCAAAACCCCGGTGTGGCTCAAACCTGAGCAAAGCCTCCGTCGACAAACATTTCACTGCCCGTCATGAAGCTGCTCTCATCCGATGCCAGGAACAACGCGGCGGCTGCAACTTCTTCAGGCTTGCCGATACGGCTCAATGGAAGCTGCGCCGTCATGTCGTCGATGATTGCTTCCTTTTGTCCTGTGCCTGAAAGCGCCAGGTCCAGGCCGGGTGTCGAGATCGGCCCGGGTGACAGCACGTTGACGCGAATGCCCGTGCCTTTCAGATCCAGCGCCCAGCTCCTGGCGAAATTACGTACTGCCGCTTTTGTGGCGCTGTACACGCTGAATGCCGGCGTGCCCATGGTGCCGGTGGTCGAACCGGTCAGGATCACTGAGCTGCCAGCACTCATCAGTGGCAATGCTTTTTGCACGGTGAACAGTGTGCCTTTGACGTTGATGCCAAAGGTTCGGTCAAACGATTCCTCGGTGATCGATCCGATCGGCTGAAAATCCCCCAGGCCGGCGTTGGCAAACAACACGTCAACCCGACCCTTGGTTGCTTTCACCTGTGTGAAAATCCGCTCCAGATCGTCCAGATTTGAAATGTCACCCCGTATCGCGATGGCGTCGGGACCGATCAGCTGTAGCGCTTTATCCAGTGCTTCCTGCCGACGTCCTACGATCACGACCTGCGCGCCTTCAGCCGCAAAGCGAATGGCGGTTGCCAGGCCGATGCCGCTGTTGCCGCCGGTAACCACTGCAACTTTCCCGTTGAGCCTGCTCATTATGAACTCCAAAGAATAACGTTGAGGCTCAACTGTAGAACTGCGCTATTCTTTTGAATAGTATGCACCTTTTAGTAAGTACCACTCGGAGCCTGTACAACCATGGCCAACACCTCTTTCAACTGTGGTCTTGAAGCCGCTCTGGCGGTGATTGGTGGCAAATGGAAGCCCCTTGTGCTGTTCAACCTGGCGCAGAATGTCCACCGATATGGCGAATTAAGACGTGCGGTTGGCGGCGTGACCGATAAGGTGCTGATCCAGCAACTCAAGGAACTGGAGCGTGACGAGATCGTTACGCGTATGGATTTCCACGAAATACCGCCCAAAGTCGAGTACTCCCTGACGCCCTTCGGGCAATCCTTGGCCACCGCATTGGGCACGTTGTGTCAGTGGGGCACGGAACATATGCAAACGGTTGAACGCATCGCTGAACGACGCACCGCTGCCCTCTCCCAACCCTGAGCCCCCTGCCCTGATATCCAACTCAACTAAATGGATATTTAGTTGAGTTAACCTAATCAGGCCTGTACTTGTGTTAATACGTCCCTCTGATTTTTTAATCTGCCAACCATACGCAACCCATGAATAATTATTCATTAATGGCATTCTTTTATAATTCAGTGGTCAGTTGTCTCGACAACTTCGCCCCCCTGCCCAGTCATACTTGCGATATAAACTGAACGTACACTGAACCAAAAATGGAATATGTCTCAGCGGCCCGCTTATTCGCTTGACGGCATTTTAAGCCGCCTCTTATTGTCTGCAAACGCGTTACATTATTTCACTTGAAACCAGTAAAAATGCGGCCTTCAGGCGAAAATCCCGCTTTTATGAATATTCAGGCGTTTTTCAAACGGCATGGAATATTCATACGCCTGGTACGTCTAACCGCTGCAGGCAACGTTAAACCCCGCAACTTCCGCACGGTCACCCACGGGAGCCTTATTGATGATCCGATCAGTACGTATAGGGAGTAATCCAGAAGACGATTCGGTCTTCAAAGAAGGAATTATCGATCGTCCCAATGGCGCACGCGGTCATGCATTATTTCCTCACTGAAGGTAGCGCCCATGTCCAAAGCAAAAGTGTCCCGAACCGCCGACGTTGTGATGATTGGCGCCGGCATCATGAGTGCCACCGTCGCGACGATGCTCAAGGAGCTGGAACCGTCCCTTGAGGTGGCGATGTATGAGGCGTTGCATGACTGCGCCCAGGAGAGCTCGGATGGCTGGAACAACGCCGGCACCGGTCACGCCGCCAACTGCGAACTGAACTACACGCCGCTCAAGCCCGATGGCAGTGTCGATATCAGCAATGCCCTGGAGGTGAACGTCGAGTTCGATATCTCCCGCCAGCTCTGGACGTACCTGGTGCGCAAAGGCGCGATTGCCGACCCGGCGGCGTTTATCCATGCCTGCCCGCACATGAGTTTTGTCACCGGTGAAGAGAACCGCGAGTTTCTGCGCAAGCGCTTCCAGGCGATGTCGGCCCACCACTGCTACCACGGCATGGAATACAGCGAAGACCCCAAGGTGATCGCCAGTTGGGCACCGTTGGTGATGGAAGGTCGCGACCCCAATGAAATCGTGACGGCCACCCGCATGGCCAGCGGCTCGGACGTCGACTATGGCGCCCTCACCCACTTGCTGGTCGGGCAACTCGCCAGGCAGCCGGGCTTCACCGTGGAGTATCAGCATCAGATCGTCGACCTGTCGCGCAGTGACGACGGCCAGTGGCTGGTAACGGCCAAGGACCTGGCGTCCGGCACCCATGAAATCACCCAGGCCAGGTTTGTGTTTATCGGTGCCGGCGGTGCGTCGATCGAGTTGCTGCAAAAGTCCGGCATCCCTGAAGGGCATGGCTACGCGGGCTTCCCCGTCAGCGGCATCTGGTTGCGCTGTGATGTAGAAGACGTCGCCGCGCAGCACCAGGCGAAGGTGTATGGCAAGGCCCCCCACGGCTCGCCGCCGATGTCGGTGCCGCACCTGGATACGCGCATCATCGGCGGCAAGCGCTCGATGCTGTTTGGCCCGTATGCCGGGTTTTCGAGCAAGTTCCTCAAGACCGGCTCGTACCTTGACCTGTTCAAATCGATCCGCCCGGCCAACCTCGCGCCGATGCTTGATGTGGCGGTGCACAGCTGGGACCTGGAAAAGTACCTGATCAGCCAGGTCACCCAGACCGCCGATCAGCGCTTTGCCTCGCTCAAGGAATTTTTCCCCGGCGCCAACCCGACCGACTGGCGCGAAGCCGTCGCCGGCCAGCGTGTGCAGATCATCAAGCCGACCGGCCATGGCGGCGGGCAACTGGTGTTCGGTACCGAGCTGATCGCCGCCGAAGACAAGTCGATCGTCGCGCTGCTGGGCGCGTCCCCCGGGGCGTCGACGGCGGCGCATATTGCCCTGGAGGTATTGCGCAAATGTTTCGCCGACAAGCTCACGCCCGACGCGTGGCTGCCGCGCCTGCAACAGGTTATTCCCACCTTCGGGATTGACCTGAAGACCGACGCCGACGCCTGCCGCCAGTCCCGTGCCGATACCGCGCCGGTACTGGGCCTCAAGAATGTCTGAGGTGGCGCTGGAGCGCGTGGCGCAGATCACCGCGCGCATCGGGCGGATCTTGCTGACCCATGGCGCCGATACCCGGCACACCCAAGGCACCCTGACCGAGGTGGCCCGCGCACTGGGCCACACCGTGCAAGTGGTGGTCACCGCCGACGCGCTGCTGATTACCGCCGGCGCCGACGCACAGTTCCAGACCACCACCGCCCATGTATTGGGTGGAATGACCGTGGACATGGGCACGCTGATAGCCCTGCAACACGTGATCGACGCCATCTGCGACGGCTCGCTGGCGCTGCCGCTCATCGATGCCCGACTCGACGGCGTGGAGCGGGCCACGCCCCAGCATTCGGCGTGGTGCATGGCCGTGGGTGTGGCCATCACCGCCGGGTCGCTGGCCCGTCTGTTTGGCGCGGAGTGGTCGGTGGTCGCGGCAGCGTTTGTCGCGGGGTTGTTCAGCGCGCTGCTGCGTCGGGTGCTCGGCCGCTATCCGCTGAATGCGGTGGCCGTGGTGTTTATCACCGCCTTGCTCAGCGGGCTGTGCAGCATTCTGGTGCTGCATGGGTGCTTCGGTGGGGTTTCACCGGTGCTGTGCCTGACCGCCGCCGGGATGATCCTGGTACCGGGTGTGCCGTTGATCAACGGCGTACGCGACCTGGTCAGCGGCCACCCGGGCAACGGCCTGGCGCGTATTGGCGGCGGTTCGATGACCGTGCTGGTGATCGGCTTTGCCGTGTTTCTGGCGGCGGCCGTGGCGGGTGACAGCCTACCCATCGACAGCGGGCCAGGTGCGTTGCCGCTGGGCTACGACATGCTGTTCGCCGCCACGGCCGCGGCGGGTTATGCGCTGTTTTTCAACGTGCCCTGGCGCCTGCTGTGGGTCTGCATGCTCTGCGGGGTCGCCAGCCATGGCGTGCGTACGCTGTTGCAGCAACACGGCTTCGACCTGGCCATCGCGTCTTTACTCGGTGCCTTTGCCGCTGGCGTGGTGGCGCTCATCGTCGGATTGCGCCTGCGGGTACCGGCCGTCGCGTTTGCCTTCCCCGGCATTGTCGCACTGGTGCCTGGCTCCTATGGGTTCCGCGCCAGCGTCGGCAGCCTGGAATTGATGTCGCAAGGGGCGAACTCGACCTTACCGCTGATTGCCACCACCACATCGCTGGTCATCACCACGGTGATCGTCAGCGCCGCCATCGCCGTCGGATTACTGCTCGCGCTGGCTGTTCAACCTAAACGCCCTTCAACTGAGAGCTAGACCATGACCGATTCCACTGCACACCCTCCTACCCTGCAGAACATCGCCATCGGCCTCGACGCCGACGGCAAGCGCAGCGAATTCGACAGCATGGGCACGGTCGATGTGCCCGCGGACAAATACTGGGGCGCCCAGACCCAGCGCTCTCTGCAACACTTCTCCATTGGCAATGACCGCATGCCCAAGTCGGTCTACCACGCTTATGGTGTGGTGAAAAAAGCCTGTGCCCTGGTCAACGCCGAGGCCGGGCGCCTGGCGCAATGGAAAAGCGCCGCCATCGTGCAGGCCGCTGACGAAGCCATTACCGGCCAACTCGACGCGCACTTCCCGCTGTATGTCTGGCAGACCGGTTCAGGCACCCAGTCCAACATGAACGTCAACGAAGTGCTGTCTAACCGCGCGATCCAATTGCTCGGCGGCACCCTCGGCAGCCAGCACCCGGTCGGGCCCAACGATGATGTGAACATGGGCCAGTCATCCAACGACAGTTTCCCCACGGCCATGCACATTGCCGCCATCACCCTGATTGATGAACGACTGGTGCCGGAACTGGACCGGCTCGCCGAGACCATCGAGAACAAGGCCCAAGGCTGGATGGACGTGATCAAGGTTGGCCGCACCCACCTGGAAGATGCCACGCCGTTGTCGGTGGGCCAGGAATGGAGCGGCTGGGCGGCACAGATCCGCGCGTGCAGCGCCGAGATCCAGCATAGCCGCAAAGGCCTCTACGAATTGGCCCTCGGCGGTACGGCTGTCGGCACCGGGCTGAATGCCCCCGAAGGGTTTTCGGTCAACATTGCGGCGAAGATCGCCGAGCTGACCGGCAAGCCATTCGTGACCGCGCCGAACAAGTTCATGGCCCAGGGCTCCCTCGATGCGATGGTGCGCGCCAGTGCCGCGCTGCGTGGCGCCGCAGTGGCGCTGATGAAGATTGCCAACGACATGCGCTGGCTGGCCTCGGGCCCGCGTTGCGGGTTGGGCGAACTCAAGCTGCCGGCCAACGAACCGGGGTCGTCGATCATGCCCGGCAAGGTCAACCCGACCCAGTGCGAAGCCATGGTGATGATCGCCATCCAGGTGATCGGCGACGACACGGCCGTGGCCTTCGCCGGCAGCCAGGGCAACTTTGAGCTGAACGCGATGCGCCCGATCATCATCAACAACGTCCTGCACTCGGCCACCCTCCTGGCGGATGGCTGCGAGAAATTCCGCACGTATTCCGTGGAAGGCACCGAGCTGGATCGCGAGAAAATCCAGAGCTACCTGGACAACAACCTGATGCTGGTAACGGCCCTGTCGCCGGTGATCGGCTACCAGAACTCGGCGCACATTGCCGAGGATGCCCAGGCCACAGGTTCGACGCTCAAGGCCGCGGCGCTCAAGTCCGGCAAGGTCAGCGAGCAGGACTATGACCGCATCATCGTGCCGGGGCACATGGTGGGCAACGGTGTCGGTGGCGCATGATCGGCTGAGTCAGCCTGTGCCGGTGCGCCGGCACAGGCTGCTGCCACTCAGTAATTGACGCTGGGATTGCCCACCGGTATGTAGCCGTTCTTCGGCGCAATAATCACGTCCAGCGGCGGCGGGGTCAGCCCGAAGCCACCGAGCTGATCGGTCAGCCCCTTGTACCAATCCGCCTCTTGCTTCTGGCGCGCATTGTCGGCCTTGATATCGGCGATGATCGCGTAGATCAAGCCACCCACTGCCGCAACGCCGCCCACCGCGCCGGCCAGGGCGCCCGCGGCACCACCGATGACGCCGGCCGCCTCCGCCACGCCTGCGGCGACGGTGGTAATGCGCGGCACCACATAGGTGGCGACCTCCACCGCACCCGCCACTGCCGACAGGCCATTGAGGCCAGCAAAGGTGCCCTGGAAACCGGCGGCCACCTTGTCACCGCTCTGGGCCGAGTTCTTCGCCGACAGTGCGCCCGTGACCAGACCCAGTACGTTACCGGCCACGCCACCGAGGCTTTTGCCAACGTTCTCCACGTCTTTTACGTACTTGGGGGCGTCGAATTTGTAATCGCCCTGGCTGGCCCGGGTGAACTGATCCTGGACAAACTTGGACCCGCCTTCCATGAACAGGCCGGCCGCCTGGAACGACTGGCCAACCGTCTGCGCCGTGCTGCCGCCCTTGCCATTGGCAATGCGTGTGCCGATCGCGCCGGCCAGCAACACGCCGGAGACCCCGTGCATGACCCCGGCCTTATACGCCGCGCTGACGCCCGACGGCAGCTTGCCGCCCCAGGTGCTCTCGACTTTTTTGATGGCATCGTCAAACTTGGCGCCGCCGCGCATGGCGTCTTCCACCGCGCGGATGCCGCTGATGATATCGGCGGTCTTCGGCGGCGCTTCGCCGGGCACGGTAAAGCTGGCTATGTTGTCGTTGATCACTTGCTCAAGGCGCGGGTCGTTCGCGCCGGTGACGCCCAGGCCGCGATAAAAATCATCGATGGTCTGGCCCTTGAGCAAGTCCTCACGGCCAAGCTTGGCGGTCGCATCGTTGAACGTGGCGCTACCGGCCTGCACGGTCTTGTCGTCAAGTACCGCGTCGAAAATCGCCTTGTTGACGCCGGACTGAATCACCGCTTTGTCCGGTGCCACACCGCTGGCGATCAGGTCGTTGATCTCTTTGCCGGAGCTGATGTGTTCGTACTCGGCCTTGACCTTGTCCTTGATGTCTTGCGGCGCGTTTTCCAGGGCTTTTTTGTAGTCCGGCTTTTTGCCCAGCGCCTGGGCGTAGAAGTCCGGGTGCTTGATAAAATTCGACAACGCCTCGGTGGTGCTCACCGGGTTGCCGTTGGCGTCCTTGGCGGCAAACGCGCTTTCCAGGGCATCGGTGCTGGACGAAGCGTCCAGGCGGCGTTCCATTTCCGCTTTCAATGCAGGGTCGGCGGCGACCCCTTTCTGTAACTGCTCAGTGCCCTGGGTATTGAGGAACTGCTGTAAGTCCGGGTCTTGGCTGAGTTTATCGATGCGGCTCTGCACATCCTTGGTGAAGTCCTCGCGTTGCTGGCCGGGTGATTTGCCCTCACCGGACCACGATGTGTCTGAGTCCGGCCCCTGGTGGGCAAAGGCATCGGCGCCGGCCTGGAAGTTGGCCAGCCCGGTAGACAACTGGATGATCGCCGCGACTTTATCCGCCCCGCTGGCGCTGCTCTTGCCGCTGACAAAGTAGTCCGCGCCGACTTTGGACGCGTCACCGCCGGCGGCCTTGACCGCCGCCTCCGTTGCCTGGGCGTTAAGGTCCTTGATCTGGTCGTCGGCACTGTTGCCATCCAGGCCCTTGAGGTTGTCGTAGCCGTATTTGCCAAAATCCTGTAGGCGCCCGGCCTCTGTGCCGTGGCGTGCCTCGCCGTCCTTGGTGAAGCCGTCGATGCGGCCATTGCCCGCGCTGCCGCCATCAATGTGCTTGCCGGTTTCGTCGTAGTTTTCCACGTAGTTGAGCACCTGGGCCGCACGCCAGGCCGCATCCGGGTCGTGCTCAAAGTCACCGACCCGCTCGCGCAGCTTGTCCTTGACCCCGCTCTGGTTGCCCAGGTTTTTCAATAAAGGGTTGTCGTCGATGATCTGCTGGGCACTGCGAGTGTCGCCCATGGGCCGCCCCTCACCCGGCAACGGCAAATGGTTGGAGGGCGCATCACCCTTGGGCGGCGACATCGGCGCCGGTACAGTCAACGGCAGGTTGCCCTTGAGGCTGTCCCAACCGTACTTGCCAAAGTCCTGCAGACGCCCGGCCTCGGTCCCGTGCCGCGCGTCGCCGCCCTTGGTGAAACCGTCGATCTTGCCATTGCCGGCATCGTTGCGTTCGGAAAGGCGGGTGGTGATCAACTGGCCGTTTTCATCGAGTTTTTCCACGTGTTCCAGGACCTTGGAGGCTCGGTACGCCGCGTCCGGATCGTGCTCGAAATCGCCGACACGCTCCTTGAGTTTATCTTTCACACCGCTCTGGTTACCCAGGTTCTTGAGCAATGGGTTGTCGTCGATGATCTGCTGGGCACTGCGAAAATCACCCTCAGGTCGCTTCATGTCCGGCCCGAAGGTGTTATCGGCAGGTGGATTGTCCACGGCCTTGGAAACGGCCTTGTTCCAGTTGGCGTTGGCACCTTTGCTGGGGATGTTATCGACCGGGATGACCTGCATAGCGATACTCCTTGGGACTGGGCGGCGGAGACAGGAGTATTGGATACAAATTGCAACAATCAGGTTACACAACGTTGATCATCTGAGTTTTTGGAGCCTGGCACTTTGCCTCTATCTCACACCCAGCGGGGCTTGGCATCGCGGCGATGGCTTGTAAGCGTCGGGGTCGATCACTAAGCTGGCCCCTCTTTTTACCGCCGCCTGGTCGCCCCATGTCTCGAAGTATCGCCCACCTCGCCCTGCTACTGGGTTTGATCACCGCCGTCGGCCCGTTTGCCATCGACATTTACCTGCCGGCCTTGCCGACCTTGGGCGCCAGCCTGCACGCTTCGCCTGCTGCGGTGCAGATGAGCCTGACGGTGTTCTTCCTGATCATCGGTGTGTGCCAGTTGTTCTACGGCCCGATCAGCGACGTGTTTGGGCGCAAGCCGCCGATCTATGCCGGCCTGGTGATTTTCATCGTGGGCAGCATAGGTTGCGCCCTCGCCCCCTCCATTGAGGTGCTGATTGGCTTCCGGGCGTTGCAGGCCTTTGGCGCCTGTGCCGGGATGGTGATTCCCCGGGCGGTGGTGCGCGACTTGTACACCGGCCATGAAGCCGCACGCTTGATGGCGTTGTTGATGCTGGTGGTGAGTATTTCACCGATTCTCGCCCCGTTGGCCGGCAGCCTGATCATTGCGGTGTGGAGCTGGCGCGAAGTGTTTTTAGTGCTGGCTGTGGCCGCCGTGTTGTGCCTGATCATGACCATCGTGCAACTGCCGGAAACCCACCCCGCCGAACGCCGCCTGGGCAAAACCCTGGGCAGTGCGTTCGGCAGCTACGGCGCGTTACTGCGCGACCCGGTGTTTACCGGGTTGTCGGTGGTGGGCGGTTTTGGCCTGGCGACGTTCTTTGTGTTCATCGGCAGCGCGCCGTTCGTGTACATCGAGTATTACGGGCTGACACCGACCCAATTCAGCCTGTGCTTTGCCCTCAATGCCGCGTCGTTTTTTGCCCTCAGCCAACTGACGGCGCGCTTGAGTGCCCGTTTCGGCCTGGCGCCGTTGATTCGCGGGTCCGTGCTCGGCGTGGCCACGGTCATGAGCGTGTTGGCCCTCACCACGCTATGGGGCAACAGCCTGCCGTGGATGATGGCGCTGCTGTTTATCGGTTTTGGTTTCCTTGGCCTGCTGTTGCCGGCGGCCGGGGTGCTGTCCCTGGAAGATCATGGCGCCGTGGCCGGCTCGGCGTCGGCGCTACTGGGGGCGATCCAGATGATCACCGCCGCCGCGGCCATGTCCCTGGCCGGCTTGTTCGCCGACCACACCCCGGCGCCGATGTTGGTCGGCATCGCCCTGAGTGCGGTGGCGGCGATGCTCACGGTGTGGTGGACGCTGCGCCGCTTGCCGGCGCACTTGCAACCTCAGCCGCGCACTTAACCCACGGGGTCGAGGGTCCACTCCCCCGTCACCAACCGCTTGATACCCAGGGGGTTGGCGTTCTGCAACGCGGCGGGCAACAGGCTGTCCGGGTAATTCTGATAGCACACCGGCCGCAGGAACCGATCAATCGCCAGACTGCCCACCGAGGTGCCTCGGGCATCGCTGGTCGCCGGGTAAGGGCCGCCATGCACCATGGCGTCGCACACTTCGACGCCAGTCGGATAACCATTGACCAGGATGCGGCCGACCTTCTCCTCCAGCAGCGGCACCAGCCATTGGTAGTGGTGCAGGTCGCTCGGTTCACCGATGAGGGTCGCCGTCAATTGGCCGCGCAACGCCTGCACCGCTTGCTCGAGCTGCCCATCGTCTGCCACTTCGATCAGCACGGTGGCAGGGCCGAAGACTTCTTCCTGTAGCAAGGCATGCCCTTCCAGCAGCAACGCCAGGTCGGCCTTGAACAGGTGCGCCTGCGCCTTGTTGCCCTCCTGCGACGGCCCTGCCAGGTGCGCGACACCCGGGCACGTCTTCAAGGCATTGACGCCCTTCTGATAACTGCGCAGGCCCCCGGCATTGAGCAAGGTCTGCGGTGCCTGTGCCTGCAGGTGCGCCTGGAGCTGTTGAGTGAACGCGGTGAAGGCCGGGCCACGGATCCCGAGCACCAGGCCAGGGTTGGTACAGAACTGCCCTGCCCCCAGCACCACCGACCCGGCCAGCTCGCCCGCGAGGGCTGCGCCACGGGCTGCCAGCGCATCGGGCAGCAGGATGACCGGGTTGATGCTGGACATCTCGGCAAACACCGGTATCGGCTGCGCCCGTTCGGCGGCGATCTTGCACAGGGCGTTGCCACCGTGCAGCGAACCGGTAAACCCCACCGCCTGGATCGCCGGGTGCCTGATCAGGTCCGCACCGACGCCCTCGCCGAAAATCATGTTGAACACGCCCGCCGGCATGCCCGTGCGTTTGGCCGCGCGCTCGATGGCGCAGCCCACCTGGTCAGCCGTGGCCATATGACCACTGTGGGCCTTGACCACCACCGGGCAACCGGCCGCCAGCGCCGAGGCCGTATCGCCACCCGCCGTGGAGAACGCCAAGGGGAAATTGCTCGCACCAAACACCGCCACCGGCCCGACACCAATGCGGTACTGGCGCAGGTCGACCCGTGGCAACGGTTGGCGATCCGGCAGCGCCAGGTCAATCCGCGCACCGAGGAAGTCGCCCCGGCGCAGCGTCTGGGCGAACAGGCGCATCTGATGACTGGTGCGCAGGCGTTCGCCCTGGATCCGCGCGGCGGGCAGCGCGGTTTCCCGGCACACGGTGGCCACGAAGTGCTGGTCCAGCGCCTCCAGTTCCTCGGCGATCGCTTCAAGAAATTCCGCGCGCCGCACCGGGCTCAGTTGGCGATAAACACCGAAGGCATTTTTTGCCGCCAGGGCGGCTTGCCCGACTTCGTCCAGCGTGGCCTGGTGGAACGCCCACGGCAAGGCTTCGCCCGTGGCGGCATCGACGCTCCGGTGACGGGGCTCGCCGAGGCCGCTACGGCCCCCCGCGATAAACTGTTGGCCGAGCACAGGGGGCATGTTCATATCTTCGTCCATCGGGTCTCAACCTCGGCCATAGGCGGTCAGGACTTTGCGAATCGCCTGGGCGATGCCTTGCAGGTGTTGCTCCTCGAAACGGTCGGTCCACCACATGCACACCGTTTCCTTGCAGGCCTTCTCTGCCACCGGGCAAACGCTGCCGGAAAAGTCCTGCGGGGTGACACCCGGCAAGGTAAAGGGCAACCCCGAGGTGCCGAAGGTCTTGCGTTCGCGGATCACCGGGTAGCGGTACAACGGCACCTCGCCCGGGTAACCGATAAAGCCATCAATCCCTTCGGCCACCAGCGCTTTCATCACGTCCGGCATCGGCACCGTCAATTGCGCCGTGTCCACACGGAACGAATAGAAAAAGTACACCCCAAGGGTCCCCGGCAGCGGCAACACCGGCTGGATGGCCAAGCCGTCCAGCAGTTCGGTCAGGCGATCAGCCGACGCGACCCGCGCGTCGACAAACTGCTGCAGTTTCTCGACCTGCGCCAAACCCACCGCCGCCTGCAATTCGGTCATGTGGTAGTTGGGTGCCAGGAACAAGTGGTCGCGGCCACCGCGCTCCCGTGGCCAACCCTTGTCGCTGCAGGCGCGCAGGCCCCGGCCGTGGTATTCGCTGCGGTTACTGATGACCATGCCGCCATCGCCGGTGGTCATGTGCTTGGATTGCTGGAAGCTGAAGCAGCCCACATCGCCAAACGTGCCGCACAACTGGCCCTTGTAGTAAGCCAGGTGCGCCTGGGCGCAGTCTTCGATGACAAACAGGTTGTGCTTGCGGGCGATCGCCATGATCGCGTCCATGTCTGCCGGATGGCCAAACACATGGGTCACGATGATCGCGCGGGTGCGTGGGGTGATGTTCTTTTCGATGGAGGCCGGGTCGAGGTTCTGCGTCAGCGGGTCGACATCGGCGAACACCGGCACCGCCAACTGCGCGAGCACCGGAATCACCGTGCCAATGTCGGTGACCGGCGACAGGATGATCTCGTCGCCCGGTTCCGGGTTCAGGAAGATCACCGCGGTATGCAGGGCTGCCGTGCCATTGGCGACGGCGACGGCGGTCGATACGTCATACAGTTCGGCAAAGCGTTGCTCGAACTGTCGGGTCTTGGGGCCGACCAGAAAGGACAGGCTGCCGGAGCGGATCACTTCCAGCAGCAACCGTTCTTCCTCGGCACCGAAGGTGCGCCCGGACGCGTCACGGAAGCTTGGCAACGTCCCCTCGATAGCGCGGGGCCCGCCGTGGATGGCTAATTCGTTCATGATCAATCCTTCTTGCGAAATGAGTATGGCCGGTTACAGGCCAAGGAAGTCCGCCATCAACTGCACCTGGTGCTCCAGCATATGGCGCCCCAGGTGCACCCGGCAGCCGAGGTGTTCAGCCGCGATCAGCAGCGCGGTGCGCTCCGGTTCCTGGACCACTTCCGCCACGGTCATCTGTGGGGTCAGTCGGGTTACATCCAGAGGCAACGGGTCTGCGGCATGCATGCCCAGCGAGGTGCCATTGATGATCAGTTGGTGGCCGCCCGGGTCTTGGGTGCCGAGGGACACCTCCAGGGCCGGGTAGTGACGCAGCAGGCGCTCCTTGAGTTCGGCACTCTTGTGCTCACTGCGGTTGGCCAGGGTCAGGCGGCCGATGCCGGCCTGGGCCAGCGCAAACGCCACCGCATTCGCCGCACCGCCGGCACCCACCAGGTACACCGACTGGCCCGCGACGTCGATGCCGGCATGCTCCAGACCACGGAGGAAACCCACGCCATCCAATTGATCCCCCACCAGACGGCCATCGGCCATGCGCCGGATGACGTTGGCCGCCCCCACGGCGGCGGCCTGCTCACTGAGTTCATCGCACAACGGCAAGATGGCTTGCTTGAACGGCACCGTGACGATGGCCCCGTCGAAGCTCAGTAAGGTTCGCAGGCCATTGACGAAGGGTTCGAAATCTTCCGGCGCCACATTCATCGGTACCATGATCGCGTCACTGCCCCGCTCACGGGCAATCCGGTTGATCTTGGGCGGCGCTTTTACATGATCAGTGGGGTGGGCAAGAATGCCCAATACCCGGGTTTTGCCCGTCACTTCTGGCGTGTTTTCTGGCCGGTCAGGCATGTACGTGGCTCCTGTTCTGTAAAACAACCCGAATCGTTTTGCGGTGTGGACGACGCACTTGAAAACGCCGCCAAACCCGCTGGATGAAAAGTACTGCACTTCCTGGCGCACGAGTAATGACAACTGCACCCCCTGCCGATAACCACTGGCTATCCCCGCCCGCCGGTGGCTAGCGTTTTGGCGCCTGCTGATGCCTAATGCCGGGCACCTCCTCTAAAAAAAGCGTCTGCCTGATGACGATGCCAACCCTGGAAACGCTCTCCTCGCGCCTTCGTCTCAAGCAGTTGCGCCTGTTGGTTGCACTGGACGATCACGGCTCCATTCACCGGGCCGCCGAGATCATCGGCATCACCCAGCCCGGCGCCACCAAGGCCCTGCACGACGTGGAAGAAACCCTCGGCGCGACGCTGTTCGAGCGCACCAGCAAGGGGCTGAACGCCAACGCCATGGGCCGCTGCGCGATTCGCTACGCGCGACTGATCCTGACGGACCTGTCCCATCTGCGCCAGGAGATGCACGGGATCTTCCAGGGCCACGGCGGGCGCCTCACCGTGGGTACGATCATGGGGGGCGTGCCCCTGCTCACCGCGGGTGTGTTGCGCCTGCGCAAGCGTCAACCCCAGGCAACCATCGAGATCGTCGAAGACACCAGCGTCAAGCTGCTGAGCCTGCTGGACCAGGGGCGCCTGGACATGGCGCTGTGTTACCCCAGCGTGAGCCCGCGCCCCACGGCCTACGACAGCATCAGCATGAAACCCGAAGCACTGGTGGTGATGGCCAACCCCAACCACCCGCTGGTGGGACGCGAATCGCTGACCCTTGAGGAGCTGGCAGACTCAGGCTGGGTGATCTTCTCGGCGAATATGCCGTTGCGCCAGACGCTGGAGCGCGAGTTCCACGAGTCAGGGGTGAACTTCCCCGCCCACCCCATCGAAACCTCGTCCACCTTCGCCACCCTGTTGTTGCTGATCAGCGACCCGAACCTGGTGGCGGTGTTGCCCACCGATGTGGCCGAGCTGCCGTTGTTGCAAGCCATGCTGACCGCCCTGCCCTGCACCATCACCCCCAAGAGCGAGCCGTTCGCCATTGTCACGCGCACCCAGGTGGAACTCTCGCAACTGACGCACTTGTTGATCGAGGAACTGACCACGTAAGCCTTGCACCGCCGTCACGCCGATAACGCGCAGTTATCCCAGGCCGCCGGATTTTCATTACCCCCACGATCGGGCCGGCGTTAGGATCGCGCCATACCGCTGCATCCGCGTTTCCCACAGTAAGGTGCCGTAATGGAACTGATTGCCAAAACAAGTGCGCAAAGCCAGATTGCCGCCGCCACGATCCGCCTGGACCCCCATGACGATGTACTGATCGCCCGCCAGCCACTGCCGGCGGGGCTGGTCCTGGAAGAGAACGGCGTGGTGGTGCAGCAGGCGATTCCGGCCGGGCACAAGGTCGCGGTGCGCCGGATCGAGGCCGGTGAAAATGTACGGCGCTATGGCCAGATCATCGGCGTCGCGTCGGTGGCGATCGAGGCCGGTGCCCACGTCCACAGCCATAACCTCGGCATGGCGCACTTTTCCCGCAGTCACGCATTCGGCGTCGATGCCAAACCAACGCCCCACCGCGAAGCGACGTTCATGGGCATCGTTCGCCCGGACGGCCGCGTGGCCACGCGCAACTACATCGGCGTGCTGACCTCGGTGAATTGCTCGGCCACCGTGGCGCGAGCGATCGCCGATTACTTCCGGCGTGACATCCACCCCGACGCCCTCGCCCCCTACCCGGGCGTGGATGGTGTGGTGGCCCTGACCCACGGCATCGGCTGTGCAGTAGACCCCGGTGGCGAAGCCTTGGCCATGTTGCAGCGCACCCTGGGCGGCTATGCGGTGCACGCCAACTTCCATTCGGTGCTGATGATTGGCCTGGGTTGCGAGACCAACCAGATCGACGATTTGCTCAAGGCCCAGCACCTGGAAGCCGGCGCGCACCTGCGTGTGTTCACTATCCAGGGGGTGGGCGGTACCTCGAAATCCATCGCCAACGGCATTGAACAAATCAAGGCCCTGCTGCCGGCCGCCAACCAGGTACACCGCCAGGCGGTCAGCGCCAAACACCTGGTGGTCGGCCTGCAATGCGGCGGTTCGGACGGTTACTCCGGGATCACCGCCAACCCGGCCCTGGGCAATGCAGTCGACCGCCTCGTGGCCGCTGGCGGCACGGCGATCCTCTCCGAAACACCAGAGATCTATGGTGCCGAACACCTGTTGACGCGGCGTGCCGTCAGCGACGCAGTCGGTGAAAAACTCATCGCCCGTATCCGCTGGTGGGAAAGCTACTGCCAGCGCATGAATGCCGAGCTCAACAACAACCCGTCGGCCGGCAACAAGGCCGGCGGGTTGACGACCATCCTCGAGAAATCCCTGGGCGCCGTGGCCAAGGGCGGCTCGACCAACCTGGTGGATGTCTATGAATACGCCGAAGCCGTCACCGCCCACGGCCTGGTGTTCATGGACACCCCCGGCTACGACCCTATTTCCGCCACCGGCCAAGTGGCAGGCGGTGCCAACCTGCTGGCGTTCACCACCGGCCGGGGCTCGGCCTTCGGCTGTGCGCCCTCCCCCTCGATCAAGATCGCGACCAACTCCCACATGTTCAACCATCAGGAAGAGGACATGGACGTGAACTGTGGTGGCATCGCCGACGGCACCGACACGATTGAAGAGCGCGGTATGTATATCTTCGAGATGATGCTGCGGGTGGCGTCCGGCGAGCCCAGCAAGAGCGAAACCCACGGCTATGGGCAGAATGAGTTTGTACCTTGGCAGATCGGTGCGATCACCTGATCACACACCGCAAAAAAGGGGACCCGAAGGTCCCCTTTTTTATGTGCCCGGCCGGCGTCAGTTACCGCCCAGGTTCACCGTGCCTTTGCGGATGATCACGTTGCCGTAGAACAAGGTTTCACCCGTGGCGATCACCGCAAACGCGTCCTTGGCGCGCTCGTAGAACGCAAAACGCTCGATGCGGCTCAGCGTCGGCGAGTCGCCGGGCAGCGCGTCCAGTGCATCCTGGATCACCGTGTGCGCCGTGACAATCGTGGCCGGCTCATCGATCACTTCCATCCCCACCACTGGGTCGGGTTCGGACTCATCGACCGGCATCACCGACAGCACGGCCTTGAGCATGCGCGACAGGTCGGCCGCCTCCATGCGAATCAACCGCTTGGCCACCGTTTGCGCAGGGAAACTGCCGTCTGCGATGACGATCTCGTCACCATGCCCCATGGCGCGCAGTGTGAACAGGATGTCGGCGTTCAGGATCGGGTCAATACCAATCAGCATAGGAAGTCCTCTAGCTCAAGTCGTGGAGGTTTTTGGTGGTGGCCGGGCCAATGGAGAACTCTGAAAAACCAATGGTCAGGCCGCTTCGTTCCGGGGTGCAGGCTGTCGGCCCCACCTGATAGCTGGCAGCTTCCGGGAACGGCGCCAGGCGCAACAGCGGCCAGAACACACCGTCGCGGGACGCCTGGATACGCATGGCGCCATTGCCCACGGTGACTCGCAGGTAGAAGTCCTCCAGCTCTTTGAAAGGCTGGGACACCGACCAGTCAGACTGCCCGTCGGTGATGACCGTACTCAGGAACAACTCACCGTCGGTGAACTCCACCCCGGTTTTCATCCAGCGCGTTTCATCAATCCGCACCATCAGGCCTGCCTGATCGTAAAGCGTACGGAACTCACCCTGGATACGAATCTGCGCGGTGAACCCGTTCGCCGCCGGGAAACCCAAAAAGTGCCCGGTGTCGCGGATGAACCCGTAATGGGTCTTGCGCCAGAAGTCGGTGTTTTCATCGGTGGTCAGGGTCAGGGCGGTACCATCCGCTGCCCAATCGGCGGGCGGGTTCAGCCAGGTTCCGGTACTGAAGTCGATGCTCATGGGGTTGTCCTTTGGGTGCAGGGCGTCAGCCCAGGTTATAGGCGTCGATCGCGTTAAGGTGGAAAAACCGCGCCGCCAGCTCCGGGCGGGTCGCGACGAGTCGTTCAGCGATGGCCTTCACCTCAGCGTAAGTCGCCGCCAGGGTGCAGACGGGCCAGTCCGAGCCGAACAAGAGCCGCGCCTCGCCGAAAACGCTCAGGGCCATGTGTGTGTAGGGGTCAAAGGTGTCGACGCTGGCGCCGGGCGCGGCCTCGGTGACCAGGCCCGAGACCTTGCACCAGACGTTGTCGCTCTGGGCAAGCGCCTCAAGGGCTTGATGCCAGGCGGGGCTGAACCCCTCGGCGATGGGCGGCTTGGCCAGATGGTCGAGCACAAAACGACCTTGGGGATAGCGCCGCACCAGCCCCGTGGCCGCCGGCAACTCCCTGCTGCGCACCAGCAGGTCAAAGGTCAAGCCGGCGCTGATGACCGCTGCCACGCCGGCCTGTACCCCTGGCCGGCACAGCCACTCACCGTCGGGCTCGTCGTGGACGTTATGGCGGATGCCCACGAGCTTGTCGCCACCGGGCAAGGCACGCAAGGCGGCGATTTGCCCGGGTACGTCGACGGCTTCCAGGTCGACCCAACCGACAACGCCGATTACAACGTCATAGGCCGCAGCGATCGCCAGCAGGTCACGGGTTTCCGCCAGGTCATGCCGGCATTGCACAACGATCGTGGCACTGATGCCATTTTCAACCAGCAGTGGCTGCAGGTCCTGCGGGCCAAAATTGCGCCGCAGCGGGCGCATCTCATCGCCGGCCATCCAGGGATAGGTGCCGGTGCTCAGGTCCCAGAAGTGCTGGTGGGTATCGATGATGGGGCTCGACATGATGGCCTTCACGCTGTGGGCGCGTCGGCAACGATCAGCCCTTGGGCCTTGAGATCCTGCCACAGGGCACTGGGGATCGGCGTGCGAAACAGTTCGGCGTTTTCAAGCATTTCTGCCGGGGTTCTGGGGCCCGTGAGCACGCTGGCCACCGCAGGATGTGCCAGTGGAAACTGGATGGCCGCGGCTTTCAACGGCACACCATGGCTCAGGCAGACTTTCTCGAGTTTCAAGGCGCGGTCGATCAGGGCCCGGTCGGCGTCTTCGTAATTGAATTTTGCGCCGGCACGGGGGTTGGCCAGGATGCCGCTGTTGTAGACCCCGCCAATAATGATCGAGATGTTTTTTTGTACGCACAGCGGCAGCAGTTCGGCCAGGGCGCCCTGCTCCAGCAAGGTGTAGCGGCCCGCCAGCAGGAAGCAATCGAAATGACCATGGCGGGCAAATTCGGCGAGCATGCTGCTCTGGTTCATGCCGGCGCCGACCGCGCCAATGGTGCCGTCAGCACGCAACCGGTCGAGGGCTTTATAGGCACCCTCGATGGCCTGCGGGTAATGGTGGTCGGGGTCATGGATGTGCAACACGTCAATGCGATCGAGACCAAGGCGGGCCAGGCTCTCCTCCACTGAGGTCATCACACCGTCATAGCTGAAATCGAACACCGGCCGCTCCGGTGGCGTGCCTTTGTAGTAGCCGTCGACCACCGGCGTTTCAGGCACCCGCAGCAGGCGACCGACCTTGGTGCAAACCACGTACTCATCCCGGGGCTTGCGCTGCAAAAAAGCGCCCAGGCGCTGTTCAGCCATGCCGTTGCCGTATTGGGGTGCAGAATCAAAAAAGCGCACCCCCGTGTCCCAGGCCGCCTGCATCGTCTCTTCGGCGCTGGTGGCGCTGGTCGGCGAATAGAGGCCACCGATTGCCGTCGTGCCGACCCCCAGCCTGCTCGCTCGAAGGTCAGTAAGACCCAGCGGCACAGCCTCGAATAGTGCTTTCATGTACTGATCCTTTTACGGCTTGTTTTTGTCGGTAGGGCAACGTCATTAAACTGAAGTTGCTTTAATCTCGTTCCACAACTCGATGCGGCGACCGAAATCCTCAGGCGCCTGCAGGAACACCAACTTGTCGGAATACGTCAGGCCAATCTTGATATTCGCGTCTTCATTGGTGGAGTTGCCGTAGCCGGTCTTCTCGCTGATATACGTGCCCACGTCTTTTTCAAGCATGGCATCGACCCAGGCGTGGGCCAGCCCCACATCCCGGGCTTTAACACTGATGCACCAGCAGTCGATCCAGCCGATCGCGCCTTCTTTGGGAATGGTCAGTTCTGCATTCACATTGCGCTTCTTGAGCATGGCGGCTTGAGGCTCACCCATGGACATCATGAAGTCGATGCCGCCTTGGGCAAAGATGCTCACACCGTCGTCGAACCCGGAGTAATAACTGGCGATGTTTGATTTTTGCGCAAGCAACTTGGTCTTGATCAAACCGAATTGTTCATCGGTCAAGTTGAACGGGTCTTTAATGCCCAGGGTCAACGCCGCCGTCACAATGGCATTGTTGGCGTCGTCCACGATGATCATCCGGCCTTTGTATTTTTCATCCCACAGGACTTCCCAACTGTCAGGCGCGACTTTAAACACGTCGGCGTTGTAGATCAGCGGGATGGAGCCCCAGGCGAAGGGGGCGGCGTAAGTCTTGCCATCAAACGTAATGGCCGACACGTCCTGGAACGTCGGCATCAGGTTCTTGGCGTTCTGCAACTTGGCCACGTCCAGGGGCTGGATCAGCTTTTCCTGGGTCAGGCGTTTGTACGACGATGTCTCGATGGCGATCACGTCATAATCGGCGCCTTGGGACGCCGTCAGTTTGGCGAAGATCTCATCCACACTGGCCGCGTACGTGACGGACACCGACGCGCCGGTCTTTTTCTCGAACGCCTTGACCCACTGGTCGTCCGCGTAACCTTCCCACGTCAACACCCTGAGTTCTTTGCTCGCCGCCCCCGCCGTGCGCATGAAACTGGGCGTTATCAGCGCGCTGGCCGCAACGACGGTGCTTAAAGCCAAAAAATCACGTCTTTTCATGTCGTTCTCTCTCGATACTTTTAAATTATTATGTGCCAACTAGTTGGGCGTATTTATCCGCCCACTGAGTGATCACTCTTTGTATACGACACCTGCTCAGCAGTAGAAAATGATTCAACGTCGGTGAAGCCGTGTTGTTGTTATGCCTTGCGTTCAATACTTTGACGTAGGGACAGTGCGCCCATCGCCGCACAAATAAGCGTGACACACAGCACCACCGAAACCAGTGCATTGATTTCCGGGGTGAAGCCGGTTCGCATCATTGCCCACAACCGCATCGGCAAGGTGCTGTCGCCTCCGACCAGGAAGAACGTCACCAGTGTTTCGTCAAACGAAAGTGCAAACGCCAGTAGAGAGCTGGTCACTAACGCGGAACGCAACTGAGGGAAGACGATATAGATAAACGTCTCGAAACCATTGGCGCCCAAGTCCAGGGAGCCTTCAATCTGTGACTCTTCGAGTGTGTCCAGCCTGATCATGATCATGCGGTAGATCACCGCCAGTATCAGGACCACGTGGCCGATGGTAACGGTCACCAGGCTACGTTCCAGGCCAACTTCGCGAAACGCCACCAGCAATGAAATACCGGTAATGATCGCCGGCAATACGAACGGCAAAAATATAACGAACTCAATATATTTTTGACCTTTGCGCGCCCCCGTCTTCATGTAGTAGGCCAGCGCCAGCGAAATAATAGTTGCACCCACTACCGCGCAGGCACCCACCCATAACGAATTACCCAGTGAATCCAGCAACTGCGAGTTTTCAGCAAACTTGCCGTACCACTGCAAGCTGAAATCCGACCAGTCAATCTGATGACTTTTAATACTGAAGAACGACAGCGTTACCACAATGGCTGCCGGCGCATACAGCACGGCAAACGCCAACACACCGATCGCCCACAACACCGTGAGCGTGACACGTTCCATGGGGGTCATTTCACTCTCCCAATCCGGGAAACAAGGGACGCCAGCCCGATGATTGCGATCACCGCCACCAGCAACACAACCGCCAGTGCAGCCCCCAGGGGCCAGTTGAACGCCATACCGAACTGGCTCCAGATCGCGCGCCCAAACGTGAAGCCTTCGCTGCCGCCGACCATTTGCGGCGTGAGGTAGTCGCCAATGGCGATCACCATCACGAACAACGCACCGGCAATCGACCCGGGCAAACTCAAGGGCAGGACGATGGTGAGAAACGTCCAGCCAGGCTTGGCCCCCAGGTCGGCAGCGGCGGCAATCAGTGACGGTGGAATGCGGTCCAGTGCCAGGAAGATCGGCAAGATGCCAAACGGCAGGTAGATCACCGCCATCGCAATCATCACGGCGGTCTGGTTAAAGATAAACAGCCGGCTGGGCGCGTCGATTATCCCCAGGGATAACAACAGCGAATTCAAAAACCCGCTGTACCCCAGAATGCTGCGCATCGCGTAAATCTTGACGACGTAGTTCATCACCAGTGGCAAGGCACTGAGCAACAGCAGCAAATAGCGCGCCGAGCCCTCCAGGCGCCAAATCAGGTAGGAAATGATATAGCCGAACACCAACGCAACCAGGGCCACGAAGAACGCCAGCTTCAACGTGCCAAGAAAAACCTTGAGGTAGCTGCCGGCAAAAAAGCCTGCATAGTTCGCCAGGGTCAAACTACCCGTCAGCACACCGTTTTTCTGTTCCAAAAAGCTGTACGCCAGGAACGATATCAGCGGGACTAAAATCATCACCGTGGGCACGCCATAGACCATCAGTTTCACAATGATCCGGGTGAGCTGCAGCCGTTTCGGGCTGGCGGGTTCCATTTCCAGAGTCAGGGAGGTCATCAGGCTTCTCTCGGCACAAAGCTGACATCGGACTCCGACCAGCGCAGCGAAACCTGTGCCCCCACACTCAGATCATGGGCACACAGCGCCGTCGGTAAACGGACTTTGATTCGATGAACCCCCGCGCTGCCCAGGGACAGTGATAACTGCGTGGTGGGCCCGAGGAAGGTCAGCCCTTCCAGCTTCGCGCGGGTGACCTGCTGCCCCGGCGTGCATTCGGAACCATCATGCAGGCTGAAACTTTCAGGGCGGATGGCGATTTGCAGTGCTTTATCCATGACCCCGGGTGCGGCGTGTTGGCCCAGCGGGCTCTCAATGAACGCGGCGTTCTTGGGGGTGGTTGGCAGCAAGTTGTTTTCCCCAAAGAACTTCGCGACAAACTCGGTTTTGGGTTTGTAGTAAATCTCTTTGGGGGTGCCCACCTGAATGAGGCTGCCGTGATCCATCACCGCGATGCGATCCGACATGGCGATCGCCTCTTCCTGGTCATGGGTGATGAACACAAAGGTGGTGCGAATCCTGCGCTGCAGGTCCTTGAGAAAGTCCTGCATCGAGCGACGCAGTTCGGCATCCAGTGCCGCCAGGGGTTCGTCCAGCAGGATCACTTGAGGTTCGCAGACGATGGCCCTGGCCAGGGCAACGCGTTGGCGCTGGCCGCCGGACAGTGCGGCCGGATAACGGTCAGCCTTGTCTGCCAGGTTGACGGTCTCGAGCACGGCCTTGACCTTGGCCTTGATCTGGTCGGCGGGCAGGCGGCGAATACGCAGCCCGTAGCCCACGTTGCCCGCCACGGTCATGTGGGGAAAGAGCGCATAGTCCTGAAACACCGTATTGAACGGCCTTTTGAAAATCGGCAGGCTGACAATGTCAGTGCCGCGCAATAACACCTGGCCTGAAGTCGGCGCGGTAAACCCGCCGATCATGCGCAAAATAGTGGTTTTACCGGATCCGGACGGACCCAGAATCGTCAGAAACTCGCCGTCTTTAATGTCCAGATTCACCGGCTTTAATACATTGATACTGCCGTATGACTTCGTCACATCAACCAGACGAATCAATTCCGATGTCACCGTGGAAAAAACAGCCTTCGCTAAAACAGTCATTTTTCTTGTTCTCACCCGAGCCCTAGACAAATACCCACAGACTTCAGACACCTTATCCCAGCCGCCTTCACGCCGTCGATTGACGCCGGGCGCCCGGTTACCGGCCCCATTGCAACGCAATCGGATTGGCCGCACTGGCCAATTCCAACAGGCCCGCACGGGTCTGCGGATGCAGGGGTTCCAGGGGATGGCGCACGGTGTCGGACTTGATCACACCGCCCTCCTTCATCACCGTTTTTGCCGCCCGCAGGCCGCATTGACGGTTCTCGTAATTGATCAGCGGCAAGATCCGCTCATACGCCTGGATGGCGTCTTGGCGACGACCTTCGGCGTGGGCGGCCATCACCGGCCGAATCAGGTCAGGAATCATCGCGCTGGCCATGACGCCACGCGCACCGGCATCCAGATCGGCCATGAGGGTTATCGCCTCCTCACCATTGAACGGACCCACAATGTTGGCGCCGCCCAGTTCAATCAGGTGACGCAGCTTGGCGGCGGTGCCTGGCACTTCGATCTTGAAGTAACGCACCAGCGGCAAGGTGCGTGCCACTTCAGCCAGAAACGCGGTGGAGAGCGTGACGCCACTGAGTGGCGCGTCCTGGATCATGATCGACAGTTGGCACGCCTCGGCGACCCGTGCGAAATGCTCGCTGATCAGCCGCGGCTCCAGCTTGATGCCGGCGCCGTGGTAGGGAGGCATCATCATGATCAGGGCCGCGCCGTGGTCTGCGGCATGACGTGCGCGCTGGCCGGCGACCTGGGTGCTGAAGTGGCTGCAAGTCACCATCACCGGCACACGGCCCTGGACATGTTCCAGGCAGAACTCCGTCAACTGCCGGCGCTCTTCATCCGAGAGCAGAAACTGTTCCGAGTAGTTGGCCAGGATGCAGATGCCGTCGACGCCCTGGTCGATCATGCAATCAAGTACGCGCCCCTGCCCCTCGAAATCCAGCGCACCGGCGTCGGTAAACGGCGTGGGAGCAACAGGAAAAAGCCCCGAGTACGGCCCAGTTGTTTGCATTGCAAGAACCTCTTCCATTGGGGGGATCAGCCACGGCTATTGGCCGTTATGACGCTGTGGTTGGCTGCCGAATGAAAAGTACTGCACTTGATGCGGGACGAGTAATGAGAAGTGCGCCGCGGCTGATAACCGTTGGCTATCCCCGGCTGAAACTGAGGGTCTGGTAGAGCGCCTGCCCCGAGTGGCCAATGCCCGCTACCGCCAACGCCAGCAGCGGGTTTATCGTTTTCGCTGATGAATGCTATTGGCCTGAACCCGTTCAGCCTCGCGCAGCATGCTTTGTAGAATGCCAACCATCGTCAAGCCGCCTTCGTGGCGCGGGAGGTTGTCATGCGTTACCTGCTTATTGCCCTGCTGGGCCTGTTCAGCACCCTGGCATTCGCCCAAGGCGAAACACCGGCGCCCACTACGGGCACCGCGGCAACAGCTGCCAGCGAGACCTACGATTATTCCCAGGACCTGGACATCGCCAAGGTGGTACGGGTCAGCAGCGAATCGTCCACCGAGTGCGGCCCGGTCAAGGGCCACATGGTGTACATCGACAGCCACGGCGTGCGGCATGAGCTGGACTACATGCGGCTGGGTGATGCATGCCAGCACGGCTGATCAGGCACCGCCTTGGCTACAGGTCAAACCGATCCACCGCCCGGCGCCGTTCATTGTCGTCACGCACGTCATAGTTGGCAGTGGTCTGGATATTGGTGTGGTGCGCCAGTTTCTGGGCGATGGACAGGTCGTACTCTTCAATCACCCGGGTGATGAATGAACGCCGGAAGTCGTGGGGCATGATCTTGACTCCGACTTGTTCCCCCCGCTGGCGGGCGATGTAGTAAATCGCGTGCTTGGTGATGCGCTCCCGGGTGATATGGCTGCCCCGGCGGATGCGGTTGAACAGGAAGGTGTCGTCCTGCTCGCCCTCTTTCAACTGGCTGCGACGAAACGCCAGCCACGCCTCCAGCTTGGCCAGCGCCCAGGCCGGCGCGTACTTGATCAGTTGTTTGTTGCCCTTGCCGGTGACCTGCAGGCTGCGCTCTTGGAAGTCGACCTGGCTCAACTCGATGTTCACTGACTCCGACTTGCGCATGCCCGAGCCATACAGGATCCCGATCACCGCCGCGTCCCTCAGGCCCTGTGGTCGCGGGTCGGCGGCACAGACGTCCATCAATTCCCGAATCAACGTGCGCCGCAGGTTGCGGCCCTGGCTCAACCGCGTGCCCGCCATGGCCTTGACCGAGCGCATCTTCAACAGATGATCCTGGGTGATCAGGCTCATGCGCCAGGCTTCGTTCATCACCCCGCGCACTGCATTGACGTACAGCGACGAGGTATTCGGCGCGTAGCCGTCCTCACGCAGCACGGCCACCAGGGCCATGACCTGCTCGGGTTGCAGCAGGTGCCAGTCGATGTCTTCGAGGTTGATGTCTTCAAAGCCCAGGCGGTCGGCGGCGTCCTGCAGCACGTAGCGCATGGTCAGTTGGCTGGAAGGTGCCAGGCGGGTGAGGTAGAGGGTCAGCGGGTTGCGGGTAGACTCAGTCAAGGTAGATCAGCCTTTGGATTAAATAGATCGACTAACCAATTGTTTAATCGACCTATTTAGTGAATTGGCGAGCGCCGAGTCTAGCGCAGGCCAATCCGCGGGGCTATTCCTGATCGTCTTCTGCCGGGGCCGGCGTCTGTTGCTGGCTCCAGTCGGTGTCCTGCTTTTGCATCAAGGCAAACCAGTGCTGGCGCATGAAGTCCAGGTAGGGTTTGGGGGCCTTGGCAAAGTCTTCCTCGTCGCCATAACAGCCAGGAAGCGGCAATTCAGTGCCCTGCTCCTTGAACTGGCTCACCAGCGCCTGCTGCGCCGCCACGCTGCAATCCTTGGGCAACGGCATGCCCTGCAGGGCGCCGGCGTCTTCATCCCACCAACTGGCGCCATAGCGGTCGATGCCGCGCAGGCGGTACTTCTGCGACTTGCCGATGTGCATGATCAGCTTGAAGTCATTGGGGCTGACATCACTGGTGCAGGTGCGGCCATAGCCCACCGTGACCTGGCTGATGCCATCCCCCAGCAGGTCGGTGACCTGGGTGGCGTCCCTATTGAAGTGCGCGCCGGCATCGAACTGGCAATGCTGCACATCGTCGTAGAGCATCCACAGCCGCTTGAGCCGGTCGCCATCGATCAGGTACTGGGCGGCATAGACAAAGGCCGACTGTGTGCCGTCGTCATCGCGCTCGCTGACTTGCTCGGCAAGCACCAGCAGGTTTTTGCCCTGCTTGTCACTCCAGGTGTAGGCGCCGACCTGCTTGCCCCGCACTTCTACGCCATCGGGCAACTGGTCAATGGCTGTCAATGCCACACCGTCCTCGGCCCGTACCATCGTGGCCCACGCCACCGTCATCAACAACACCATCAACATTGGCCGTAAACGCTGCACGCTATTCATCCGACTGCCCTGGCAAGAGATGGCTTACTTTACCGGCACTTGCGCGGCAATGCCGAGAATATTCGTCAGGAATGAACTAGCGTGTGGGAAAAGGCTACTCCCCTTCCACCCCGAGCAAAGACGGCGTTGTCCGTCTTCCTGTTGTTTACCTGAACCCTAGCTGTCTACCTGCCAAAAAAACGACTTTTTCATCTGCGTTTCATATTCGTTATACATTTTTGCGCTTAATCTTGGCGGCACGACTTGAGAACGAACCGCACTTTGCAGGTTAACTCGTTGATTCCGCTTTACCTTTGAGCGTTTTGGTCTTTACTCACGTAAGCCATGGAAGACCCACTGCTACCTGTCAGGACTGTCGAATGAATGCCATAAATCAACACTATCCTTGATCGGATGCCCGTCATCCCAGGCTATTGATAACTGCTGTCTTTACGCTCCAAGTTGCTCTAACCCCCGAGGTAATGAATCTTTGAAACCCTACCCAATTCATTGCGTGTCGATCGTTATCCCGGTCTACAACGAACAAGAAAGCCTTCCCGAGTTGCTGCGTCGCACCATGGCCGCCTGCAAACAGCTGGCTTATGAATACGAAATCGTCCTGGTGGATGACGGCAGTCGCGACAATTCTGCCCAACTGCTGGAAGACGCCGCCGCCCTCGAAGGCAGCAACGTGGTCGCGGTGATCCTCAACCGCAACTACGGCCAGCACGCGGCGATCATGGCCGGCTTCGAGCACTGCCGCGGCGACGTCGTGATCACCCTGGACGCCGACCTGCAGAACCCGCCGGAAGAAATCCCGCGCCTGGTCGAGCAGGCCGCCCTGGGCTACGACGTGGTTGCCACCGTGCGCAACAATCGCCAGGACTCGGCCTTCCGCCGCTGGCCGTCGCGCCTGATCAACCTCGCAGTGCAACGCTCCACCGGCGTGGCCATGAGCGACTACGGCTGCATGCTGCGCGCTTATCGCCGCACCATCGTCGACGCCATGCTGGCCTGCCGCGAGCGCAGCACCTTTATCCCGATCCTGGCCAACAGCTTCGCGCGTCACACCACGGAGATCCTGGTGCATCACGCCGAGCGTGAACACGGCGAATCCAAGTACAGCCCGATGCGCCTGATCAGCCTGATGTTCGACCTGCTGACCTGCATGACCACCACGCCATTGCGCCTGTTGAGCATCGTCGGCTTCAGCCTGGCGGCGCTGGGCATGCTGTTTGCGGTCGCATTGATCGTGCTGCGCCTGGCCTTCGGTTCAGGCTGGGCCGGTGACGGCATGTTCGTGCTGTTCGCCGTGCTGTTCGTGTTCACCGGTGGCCAGTTCATCGGCATGGGCCTCCTGGGTGAATACCTGGGCCGCATGTACAGTGATGTGCGGGCCCGCCCACGGTTCTTTATTGAAAAAGTGCTGCGCAACCAACCCGCCGCACCGGCCGAGACCTTTACGGTCGATGGCCTGACGTCCTCCCACACCTCTACTTCTCCTTCCGATCAGGTTTCTTCATGAATTCAAAAGCTGTTGTCTTCGCTTACCACGATATTGGCTGTGCAGGCATCGAAGCCCTGCTCAATGCGGGTTACGAAATTGCTGCCGTGTTCACCCATGCCGATGATCCCAAGGAAAACAATTTCTACGGTTCCGTCGCCCAACTGTGCGCCCGCAACGGCATCCCGGTGCACGCTCCGGAAGACGCCAACCACCCGCTGTGGATCGAGCGCATCGCCAAGCTGAACCCGGACTACATCTTCTCGTTCTACTACCGCAACCTGCTGAGCGAAGCCTTGCTGGCCACCGCCAAAAAAGGCGCGTTCAACCTGCACGGCTCCCTGCTGCCGCAATACCGTGGCCGCGCACCGGCCAACTGGGTGCTGGTCAACGGCGAAACCGAAACCGGCGTGACCCTGCACCGCATGGTCAAGCGTGCCGATGCCGGCGCGATCCTGGCCCAGCAGAAAGTCGTGATCGACCGCACCGACACCGGCCTGACCCTGCACGCAAAACTGCGTGACGCGGCCACCAACCTGCTGCGCGACGCCCTGCCGCAACTGGCCCAAGGCAAGCTGGCAGAAAGCGCCCAGGACGAAAGCAAAGCCACCTACTTCGGTCGTCGCACCGCAGCGGACGGCAAGCTGGACTGGAAAAAGCCGGCTGAAGACCTGTTCAACCTGGTGCGCGCTGTCACCCAGCCATACCCGGGCGCGTTCTGCGCCGTGGGCGAGCACAAGCTGATTGTCTGGAGCGCTGAAGTCGTCAAAGGCAACGAAGGCCTGGCACCCGGCCGCGTGATCAGCGTCAACCCGCTGCGCATCGCTTGCGGTGAAGATTCCCTGGTGGTCAAGTTCGGCCAGCGCAACGAAAACGGCCTGTACCTGGCCGGCCCGTCCCTGGCGGATGAACTGGGCCTGGTGGACGGTTCCGTGCTGCGCGGCGCCGAGTCCGGCCGCAAGCCACGCCGTACCCGCGTATTGATCCTGGGTGTGAACGGCTTTATCGGTAACCACCTGTCCGAGCGCCTGTTGCGTGACGACCGTTACGAAATCTACGGCCTGGACATCGGCTCCGATGCCATCGAGCGCCTGCGCAGCCACCCGAACTTCCACTACGTGGAAGGCGACATCAGCATTCACTCCGAGTGGATCGAGTACCACATCAAGAAGTGCGACGTGGTCCTGCCGCTGGTGGCCATCGCCACCCCGATCGAATACACCCGCAACCCGCTGCGCGTCTTTGAGCTGGACTTCGAAGAGAACCTGAAGCTGGTTCGCTACTGCGTGAAGTACAACAAGCGCGTGATCTTCCCGTCGACCTCCGAAGTGTATGGCATGTGCCAGGACCAGTACTTCGACGAAGACACCTCCAACCTGGTGGTGGGCCCGGTCAACAAGCAGCGCTGGATCTACTCGGTCTCCAAGCAACTGCTGGACCGCGTGATCTGGGCTTACGGCGACAAAGGCCTGAAGTTCACCCTGTTCCGTCCATTCAACTGGATGGGCCCGCGCCTCGACCGCCTGGACTCGGCCCGTATCGGCAGCTCCCGCGCCATCACCCAGCTGATCCTGAACCTGGTGGAAGGCACGCCGATCCGTCTGTTCGACGGTGGCGAGCAGAAGCGTTGCTTCACTGACATCGCCGACGGCATCGAAGCCCTGGCCCGCATCATTGATAACGACAACGATAACTGCAACGGTCAGATCATCAACATCGGCAACCCGGAAAACGAAGCCAGCATCCGTCAGCTGGGCGAAGAACTGCTGCGTCAGTTCGAAGCTCACCCGCTGCGCGCCAACTTCCCTCCGTTCGCCGGTTTCCGCGACGTGGAAAGCAAGGCGTTCTACGGCACCGGTTACCAGGACGTGGCACACCGCAAGCCAAGCATCCAGAACGCCAAGCGCCTGCTGAACTGGGAGCCTACCGTTGAGATGAGCGAAACCATCGGCAACACGCTGGATTTCTTCTTGCGCGAGGCCATGCTCGAAATCGCGGATCACTCTACCGAAAAAGCATGCTGATGCAGGCAGGTCTACGCATCGACGTCGACACCTACCGAGGCACCCGTGAAGGGGTGCCAAGGTTGTTGGAGTCGCTGGATGAAGCCGGGGTCAAGGCGACCTTTTTCTTCAGCGTCGGGCCGGACAACATGGGGCGCCACTTGTGGCGCCTGATCCGTCCGCAATTCCTGTGGAAGATGCTGCGCTCCAATGCTGCCGGTTTGTACGGCTGGGACATTTTGCTGGCCGGCACCGCGTGGCCGGGCAAACCCATCGGCCGCGACCTGGGGCACCTGATGCGCCAGGCCAAGGCCGCTGGGCACGAAGTGGGCCTGCACGCCTGGGATCACCATGGCTGGCAGGCCAACACCGGACGCTGGAGCGACAAACAGCTGGTGGAGCAGATTCGCCGTGGCGTCGACACCTTGAGCGACATCCTCGGTGAGCGCATCGACTGTTCAGCCGCCGCCGGCTGGCGTGCCGATGAGCGCGTGGTGCAAGCCAAGCAACCGTTCAACTTCCGTTACAACAGCGATTGCCGTGGTACCAGTCTGTTCCGGCCCACCCTGGCGGACGGCAGTGCCGGTACGCCACAAATTCCGGTGGACATGCCGACCTTCGACGAAGTCGTGGGCCCGGTGGTGGCCGCCAAAGATTTCAACACGTTCATCCTCGACCGCTTCAAGCCGTCGAAGCTCAACGTTTATACGATCCACGCAGAAGTAGAAGGGATTCTGATGGCCAATGATTTTCGCCAGTTGCTCGCCCAGGCAGGGCAGCGCGGCATTCAGTTCAAACCGTTGGGCGACCTGTTGCCCGCCGACCTGGCCACCCTGCCCCAGCAACAACTGGTGCGCGGTGTACTGAGCGGCCGTGAAGGCTGGCTCGGAGTGCAAAAGGCATGATCCGGCGCTGGGCCCTGCCCCTGCTCCTGTTGGCTTTCGGGGTGTTCTACCTGATCCCGTTGACCACCCACGGGCTGTGGATTCCCGACGAAACCCGCTATGCGCAGATCAGCCAGGAAATGCTGCTGACCGGCAAATGGGCCTCGCCGCACTTCATGGGGATTCGCTACTTCGAAAAACCGGCGGCCGGGTACTGGATGATCGCGCTGGGCCAGGCGATCTTTGGCCAGAACCTGTTCGGGGTGCGTTTCGCCTCGGCCCTGAGCACCGGCCTGAGCATCCTGCTGGTGTACTGCGTGGCCCGGCGGTTGTGGAACGACCCGCGCAAGAGCCTGGTCAGCGCCGTGCTGTACATGAGTTTTGTCAGCGTGGCGTTCCTGGCGGGCTATGCCAACCTCGACCCGCAGTTCACCTTCTGGGTCAACCTGACCGGCGCGGCGCTGTGGTTCTGCGTCGACAGCACCACCCCCCGGGGCCGCCTGGGTGCCTGGGCCTTGCTCGGGTTCGCCTGCGGCATGGGCTTCATGACCAAGGGTTTCCTGGCCTGGCTACTGCCGGTGTTGATCGCCCTGCCCTACATGGTCTGGCAAAAACGCTTTCGTGAACTGCTCACTTATGGCCTGGTGGCCGTGGTGGTAGCAATTGTCGTGAGCCTGCCGTGGGCCCTGATGGTGCATGCCCAGGAACCGGATTACTGGAACTTCTTCTTCTGGCACGAGCACATCCAGCGCTTTGCCGGCGACGATGCACAACACGCCGAGCCGTTCTGGTACTACCTGCCGTTGCTGGTAGCGTTCAGCCTGCCGTGGATGGCGTTGCTGCCGTCCACCGTGAAACAGGCGTGGCTGGAAAAACGCAGTGCCAAAATAGCCTTCCTGCTGCTGTGGCTGCTGATGCCGCTGGCGTTCTTCAGCCTGGCCAAGGGCAAGCTGCCGTCTTACATCATGCCGTGCCTGCTGCCCCTGGCGTTGCTGATGGGCCATACACTGGCCGACAAACTGGCCCAGGCCCGTGGCCGCGTATTGCGCATCAACGGCTGGCTGAACCTGATCATCGGTGTGCTGGGGCTACTGGCCCTGACCTGGTTCCAGTTGAAGAAGCCGGTGTACGAGCACGGCCAGGAAACCCTGAGCCTGGTGCTGGTGTTCATCTTCCTGTTCGGCTGGATCATCGCCAACCTGCTGCAAGCCGCCCGCCCGCTGCACCTGTGGGCCGCGCCGGTGATCGGCAGCTGGTTGCTGGTGGCGCTGGTGCCGGCCGCGTTGCCGCACTCGGTGGTTTATAACAAGACCCCCGACCAATTCATCATCGATCACCTGCAGGAACTGCAGCCCACCACCGCGTTGCTGAGCAACGACCTGGGAGCCGCCTCGGCGTTGTCGTGGCGCCTGCAGCGTCCCGAAGTGATGCTGTACAACACCGTTGGCGAAGTGAAATACGGCATCGCCTTCCCCGACACCGCTTACCGCAAGATCGATGCCGCCCATGTCCAGCAATGGATGACCGACGCGCGCAAACAGGGCTCGGTGGGTGTAGTGATGCGGGTCAAGGGTGACGACGAGCGCCAGGAAGTGGAGCTGCTGCCCAAAGACGGCAAGCGCTACGAGCAAGGCAATATCGTGATTCTGATTTTCCCGCAGAGTGCGCCATGACCACACTGCTGCTGTTGTTAGGCGCGTGCCTGCTGACCTGTATGGGCCAGGTCTCCCAGAAGTTTGCCGTAGAAGGCTGGCGCGACCAGCCCGACGGCTGGGCCCTGAAGCTGCGCTCGCCGTGGCTGTGGTCGGCGCTGGTGTGCCTGGGCCTGGGTTTGCTGGTGTGGCTGCTGGTGCTGCAACGCCTGGAAGTCGGGATTGCCTACCCGATGCTCAGCCTTAACTTTGTATTGGTCACCCTGGTGGCGCGTTTTGTGTTCCACGAACACATCGACGGGCGCCACTGGTTCGGCGTGTTGCTGGTGATTGCCGGTGTGGTGCTGCTGGGGCGACAGGTATGAGTCGCGCTCGCGGTTTTGCCCTGGCCCTGGGCAGCGTTGCCCTGGTGAGCGGCGCCCAGTTGGGCATGCGCTGGAGCATGACGCGCCTGCCGTTGCCCACCGAATGGCTGACAGCGCTCAACACGGGCGCCATCGACTTCGGTGCACTGGGCGTGGTGATCCTGGCGATCATCGCCTACGCCCTGTCGATGCTCTGCTGGCTTGGTGCGCTGAAAGACCTGCCGCTGGGGCGCGCCTACTCGCTGCTCAGCATCAGCTACGCGCTGGTGTACCTGCTGGCCGCCAGCCTGCCGGTGTTCAACGAACATTTTTCACTTTCAAAAACTGCGGGAGTGGCCTTGGTCATCCTCGGAGTCCTGACTATCAACTCTCGTCGTGCTAGCACTACAAGTCCCAGGAATGCCCCATGAAAATCAGTGTATTTGGTAGTGGTTACGTCGGTCTGGTGCAGGCCACCGTATTGGCCGAAGTCGGTCACGATGTCATCTGCATGGACGTAGACGAGAACAAGGTCAAGTTGCTGCAACAGGGCCACGTGAGCATTTTCGAGCCGGGCCTGGCGGCGATGGTCAAGGAAAACCTCGAAGGCGGCCGCCTGACGTTTACCTATGACGAAAAACTCGCGGTCGAACACGGCGAAGTCTTGTTCATCGCCGTGGGTACGCCTTCGGATGAGGACGGCTCGGCCGACCTGAAATACGTGCTGTCGGTAGGCGATGCCGTGGCGCGCCACCGGGTACACCCGGTGATCCTGGTGGAAAAATCCACCGTGCCCGTGGGCACGGGCGACACCTTGCGCGCCCACATGGAAAAAGCCCTGCACCTGGCCGGCCGCCATCTGGATTTCGATATCGTCTCCAACCCGGAATTCCTCAAGGAAGGCTCGGCCGTTGCCGACTGCCGCCGCCCGGACCGTATCGTGATCGGCTGCGAGCGTGAAGAAGTGCGTGACGTGATGCGTGAGCTGTACGCGCCCTTCAACCGCAACCACGACCGCATCATCTTCATGGACCTGCGCAGCGCCGAACTGACCAAGTACGCCGCCAACTGCATGCTGGCCACCAAGATCAGCTTTATCAACCAAATCGCCGAGCTGGCCGAGCACCTGGGGGCCGACATCGAAGCCGTGCGCCTGGGCATTGGCGCCGACTCGCGCATTGGTTATCACTTTATCTACCCGGGCTGCGGCTATGGCGGCTCGTGCTTCCCCAAGGACATGCGCGCCCTGATCCACAGCGCCAAGGCCGCCAACTGCTCCAGCGACCTGCTGGAAGCCGTGGAAGCCATCAACCAGCGCCAGAAGAGCAAGCTGTTCGAACGCGCCAATGCCTTCTTCAAGGGCGACCTCAAGGGCAAGACCTTCGCCTTGTGGGGCCTGGCGTTCAAACCGAACACCGACGACATGCGCGACGCACCCAGCCGGGTGCTGATGGAAGCCCTGTGGGCCGCCGGCGCCAATGTGCGCGCGTTTGACCCGGAAGCCATGCAGGAAACCCAACGCATCTACGGCGATGACCCGCGCCTGATGCTGATGGGCACCCCGGAATCCACCTTGAGCGGTTCCGACGCCTTGATCATCTGCACCGAATGGCAGCAGTTCAAGGCGCCGGACTTCGACCTGATCCAGCAGCGCCTGAAAACCCCGGTGATCTTCGACGGCCGCAACCTGTACGACGGCGAACGCCTGGCGCGCAAAGGCATCCAGTACTTCCCGATGGGCCGCGGCGACTCCTGCAACTTGCCGATCCCCCAGCAAAACTGGGTACCTCAGGCCGAGGAAGCCTAAGACGTGGACAAAGCTCATCCGCCCTTGCTCAGCCCGACGATCCGCCGACACTCATGGGTGCTGGGGCTCCTGGCGCTCGTCCTGTTCATCGCAGGCAACTGGAACCAGGCAATCATCGGCTTTGATTCGCGCTTCGTGCTGTTCGCCCAGGAGATGCTGCGCCATGGGCCAGGGTTCTTCCCGACGACGTACGGGCAACCGTATGCCGATTACCTGGCGACCTCGACGCTGCTGACCTGGTTGCTGTCGTTGCCCCTGGGGCACGTCAGCAGCTTTACGGCGTGGTTACCCACGGCCATCGCTTCGGCGCTGATCGTGGTGCTGATCTACCGCCTGACGGCGCCCTACTCCCGGCGCTGGGCGCTGCTGAGCATCGCCGTGATGCTGCTCAGCAGCACTTTCATCAGCGAAACCCGCGCGGTGTCCCTCGACCAGATGCTGGCGGCCGTGGCCCTGGCGGTGTTTTACCTGGGGTATGCCCATGACCACTTCGGTGCCGGCAAACGCCTGCACTGGCTGTTTCTGCTGCTGATCCTGGGGTTCGCGATCCGTGGGCCAATCGGCCTGGTGATTCCTACCGGCATGCTGTGCAGCTACTACCTGATCAATCGCCAATGGCGGCAGTTGTTCAGTTTTGGCCTGCTGGCACTGGCGTTGCTGGCCGCGTGTGTCGGGCTGCTGTTGCTGCTGGCCAAGCTCAGTGGCGGCGAAGCGTTCATGCAGGACGTGATCCGCATGCAGTTCCTCGGCCGCATGGACGGCACGGAAGGCTCCAGCAGCGTGGTGTATTACTTCAGCAGCTCCCTCGGCAACTACGCCCCAGCGTATCCGCTGGCAATACTGGCGCTGATTGCCATCGTTGCCGGGAGCCGCGACGACAAAGGCCCAGCGCTGAAACTGGTGCTGTACTGCCTCGCCGCGGGCTTGATCGTGATGATCGGCTTATCGGTGCCCCAGGCGAAAAAGGCCCGTTATGTGCTGCCGATGCTGCCCATGGCGGCAATCATCGCCGCGTACCCGTTCCAGGTATCCCGGGGCAAGCTGTTCGCCGGGCTGCGCGGGCTGATGCTGGTGCTTTGGGCAGTCATTCCGGGCCTGTTGATCGCCGGTTTGTTCGTGGCGCGTCATCGCTTCCCCGACCAGATCGGCAGCCTCAATCCGGTGTTCGGGATCCTGATCGCCCTCCAGACGCTGACCCTCGGGCTACTGTTCAACCGGCGCCTGCGCTACTTCGGCCCGGCTTTCGCCGCCGTATTGGCGGTGTGGCTGGTGTATATCGTGATGGTGGAACCGCTGGAGCGCCGTCTGTATGACACACGCACCTTTACCCTCCAGGCCCACGCACTGACCCAGCAACAACCGGCGCCGCTGGTGCTGCACGCACTGGGCAAGGACGCAAAAGCCATCAAGTTCATGGTCAACCTCGATTGCGACCGGGTGCCGCTGTTTACGCAGCTGCCCGCCGAACTGGCGCCCATCCAGGCACCTGCCTGGCTGATCATGAGCCAGGCGGACTATGAAGGCTTGACCGACCCACGGTTTCGCTCGCTGGTGCCGGTACTGACCGGGGAGTTCGACAAAACCCCCTATGTGCTGCTGCATTTGATCAAAACAGCGCAGCCTTGAGCCCTGAGAATGGGATAAGCGGGCAACCCGCTTATCCCCTCTCAGCAGCGTCCGTAGTTCCAAACCACAGTGTATGTAAGAATCTTCTTTATCCAATAATTTGCGCAACTTCTCAGACTGTAAGCGCAGAGAAAAATCCTACGCATCTATCCGTAACCACCGATGCAACTCCCCTTCCCGCTCAAAGTCCCCGACTGTAGACTCGCGTTCCAAGTGAGTTAATTAATTACTACCTCCCCACTATTTCATTAGCGCCAAAGGCTTGACCTAGGGCTTTGCGGGTATTTTTAAAAAATTCGAACGCACCGTTGTACGCCCCGTTATAGAAAGAGCCGCAATAATAATAAACAAGTTTAAACAGCACTTAATCCTGCCGTTTATTTACTCTAGAGGAATGCTCCGTGTCCGACCAACGATTGTCCGCCCCCTCTTCTGCGACAGGTTTATCCTCCACTCACCCGGCCACGCCGTCACAGGTCAATGTGGGCTATGTCCCGGTGCCCAAGCTGGATCGTTTGATGGAGCTGCGTGATGCACTGGTGGTGCTCAAAGGGCCGCTGGCCAACGACCCGTCATTACGGGAAAACGTGCAGAACCTGCTGATTAACGAGGAAACCAATGATCGGGTGCTGGGCAAGGTCAGCGCCCCGCTGCCCGCACTGACCCGGCTGATTCCTTTTGGCTAAGGCGGCCTAACTGCAAAAAAACTGCACTTGACCTGCATTAATATGCATTGGCGGCAACTTTCGCCGATGGGCACACTGCGCAGGTTCCTCCCCCAAATGCAGGAACTTTTTGAAGGGCTTTTCCGGGAAACCAGACAAGCCTTTTTTTTCGCCCGTTTTTCATGGACTGTCTGTCAATGCTCGCTCGCTGGTTACCTGCTGCCATCAATACCCGCCCCGCTGAATGGAGCCGTGCCGCCATCGGCATGGCCCTGGGCACACTGTTCAGTGTCTGGGTGTGTGCCCAAGTGTTTGGCATGGAGGCGGCCTTGCACCTGATCGGCCCGCTGGGGGCATCGGCGGTGCTGCTGTTTGCCGTGTCTTCCGGCGCCCTGGCCCAGCCCTGGTCGATCATGGGCAGCTACCTGTGCGCCGGGGTCGTTGCACTGTTGGTGGCCCGGGTGCTGGGACGCACCCTGGGCAGCGCGTGCCTGGCGGCCGGGATGACGGTCATCCTGATCTGCTGGCTGCGCTGCCTGCACCCACCGGCGGGCGGGCTGGCCATGAGCCTGGTGCTGGCCGATCCCGCCTCGATCGCCCTGGGTTGGCAGGAAATCGGTGCCGTCATGCTCGGAGCGGCCGCCTTGCTCGCGTGTGCGCTGGCCTACAACAACGCCACACGGACGCGTTATCCCAAGGGCGCCCGCGAACCTGCCACGCCGAGTTTTATGCCAACCGCCATCGAAAACCCCGGTATCAGCGCCGAAGACCTCAAGCAGGCGCTGGCCGAGCGCGAGCAGTTCCTTGACGTCACCCAGCAAGAACTGGAAGAACTGATCCAGGCCAGCGAACGCTACGCCCGGCGACGCACCATCGGGGCCGTGTTCCAGCGTTAGCGCCGGCGGCGCCCCCAGGGTAAAAATGCAAAAACGACCTGCATGATTCCGACTTGTACTGGGCAAATTTGCACTGGTACGATCACGAGAGCGTTCGCCCACGAACATCTTGATAAAGAATAATAAAAGCAGGGAGTTAGAGATGACTGCTCAGGTTTCAACCGAGGCAAGCAGCGCCGGGATTCTGCACCATGAGGTCCTGGCTGAAGTACGCAACCACATAGGCCACCTGACCCTCAATCGCCCCGCCGGCCTGAATGCCATTACCCTGGACATGGTCCGCAGCCTCAGCCGGCATTTGCAGGCCTGGGCAGACGACCCCACGGTGCACGCCGTTGTAGTGCGTGGTGCCGGTGAAAAAGCCTTCTGCGCCGGGGGCGACATTCGTTCGCTGTACGACAGCTTCAAGCACGGCGACACCCTTCACGAAGACTTCTTCGTCGAGGAATACGCCCTCGACCTGGCCATTCACAACTACCGCAAACCAGTACTGGCGCTGATGGACGGCTTTGTCCTCGGCGGCGGCATGGGCCTGGTGCAAGGCGCCGACCTGCGGGTAGTCACCGAACGCAGCCGCCTGGCGATGCCGGAAGTGGCCATCGGGTACTTCCCTGACGTGGGCGGCAGCTATTTCCTGCCGCGCATTCCCGGGGAACTGGGGATCTACCTCGGCGTGACCGGCGTGCAGATTCGCGCCGCCGACGCCTTGTATTGCGGGCTCGCCGACTGGTACCTCGACAGTGCCAGGCTGGCCGACCTTGACCATCAACTCGACCGCCTGCAATGGAACGACTCGCCGCTCAAGGACCTGCAAGGCCTGCTGGCCCGCCTCGCGGTGCAGCAATTACCCGACGCGCCACTGGCAGCGCTGCGCCCGGCCATCGACCACTTCTTTGCCCTGCCGGACGTGCCGAGCATCGTCGAGCAATTGCAGCAGGTCACCGTTGCCGACAGCCATGACTGGGCACTCACCACCGCCAGCGTGATGCAAACCCGCTCACCCCTGGCCATGGCCGTGACCCTGCAGATGCTGCGCCGCGGTCGCCACCTGCCACTGGAGCAGTGCTTCGCCCTGGAGTTGCACCTGGACCGCCAGTGGTTCACCCGCGGCGACCTGATCGAAGGCGTGCGCGCCCTGCTGATCGACAAGGACAAAACCCCTCGCTGGAACCCTCCGACCCTCCAGGCGTTGGAGGCTGGTCATGTCGAGAGCTTCTTCCGCGACTTCGACAAGAACGGGAACTAAGCCATGCAAGATATTGAATTTACTGAAGAACAAGTGATGATTCGCGACATGGCCCGGGACTTCGCCCGAGGCGAAATCGCGCCCAACGCCCAGGCTTGGGAGAAAGCCGGCTGGATCGACGATGCCCTGGTGGCCAAGATGGGCGAGCTGGGGTTGCTGGGTATGGTCGTGCCCGAAGAATGGGGCGGTACCTACGTCGACTACGTGGCCTATGCCCTGGCGGTGGAAGAGATTTCTGCCGGTGACGGCGCCACTGGAGCGCTGATGAGTATCCATAATTCAGTGGGTTGCGGGCCAATCCTCAACTACGGCTCACAAGCACAAAAGGAAACCTGGCTGGCTGAACTGGCCAGCGGCCAGGCCATCGGCTGCTTCTGCCTGACCGAACCCCAGGCCGGTTCCGAAGCCCACAACCTGCGCACCCGGGCCGAACTGCGGGACGGCCAGTGGGTGATCAACGGCGCCAAGCAGTTTGTCAGCAACGGCAAGCGCGCCAAGCTGGCGATCGTGTTTGCGGTGACCGACCCGGACCTGGGCAAGAAAGGCATCTCGGCGTTCCTGGTGCCCACCAACACCCCGGGCTTCGTGGTGGACCGTACCGAACACAAGATGGGCATTCGCGCCTCGGACACCTGCGCCGTTACCCTCAACCAATGCACGGTGCCCGAAGCCAACCTGCTGGGGGAACGCGGCAAAGGCCTGGCCATTGCCCTGTCGAACCTGGAAGGCGGGCGCATCGGGATTGCCGCCCAGGCTCTGGGCATCGCTCGTGCCGCGTTTGAAGCGGCGCTGGCCTATGCCCGTGACCGGGTGCAGTTCGACAAGGCGATCATTGAGCACCAGAGCGTGGCCAACCTGCTGGCCGACATGCAAACCCGCCTGAACGCCGCGCGGCTGCTGATCCTGCACGCCGCCCGATTGCGCACGGCGGGCAAACCCTGCCTGTCGGAAGCCTCCCAGGCCAAGCTGTTCGCCTCGGAAATGGCTGAGAAGGTCTGCTCCTCGGCGATGCAGATTCATGGGGGGTATGGCTATCTGGAGGATTACCCGGTGGAGCGTTACTACCGGGATGCGCGGATTACCCAGATTTACGAGGGCACCAGCGAGATTCAGCGGATGGTGATTGCCCGGGAGCTGAAGCACTATCAGCTATAAGAGGCACACTGCGGAACCCGTGTGGAAGCGGGCTTGTGTGGGAGCGGGCTTGCTCGCGAAAGCGGTGTTTCAGTTAGCACATGTATTGGCTGACACTCCGCCTTCGCGAGCAAGCCCGCTCCCACATGTTTGATTTTCAGCGTATTCAGGACAGCGTTTACTTGTCCTTGAACTCCGGCGCACGCTTGGCCACAAACGCCGCCATGCCTTCCTTCTGATCCAGTGTGGCAAATGCCGCATGGAACACCCGGCGCTCAAAGCGCACGCCTTCCGACAGGCTCACTTCAAACGCGCGGTTGACGCTTTCCTTGACCATCATGCTGATGGGCACCGATTTGCTGGCGATCAAGGTCGCGACTTTCAGCGCTTCATCCAGCAACTCATCCGCCGGCACAATCCGCGCGACAATCCCGCAACGCTCCGCTTCCACCGCGTCGATAAACCGCCCGGTCAGGCACATTTCCATGGCCTTGGCCTTGCCCACGGCGCGGGTCAGGCGCTGGGTGCCGCCCATGCCCGGCAGCACGCCGAGGTTGATTTCCGGCTGGCCAAACTTGGCAGTGTCACCGGCCAGGATGAAGTCGCACATCAAGGCCAGTTCACACCCGCCGCCCAGGGCAAAACCGTTAACGGCCGCGATGATCGGCTTGCGGCGGTTGGCCACGCGGTCGCTGTCGCTGAACAGGTCGTCGAGGTAGATCTGCGGGTAGGTCAGCTCGGCCATTTCCTTGATGTCGGCACCGGCAGCAAAGGCTTTTTTCGAGCCGGTGAGCACGATGCAGCCGATTTCCGGGTTGGCTTCCAGGCTGTCCAGCGCCTGGTTCACTTCGCTGACCAACTGGGCGTTCAAGGCGTTCAGCGCTTGCGGGCGATTGAGGGTGATCAGCCCCACACGGCCCTGCACGTCCAGCAAAATGGTTTCGTAACTCATAGATGCTCCTCAGAGATTGCGTGAAATGACCATGCGTTGAATATCGCTGGTGCCTTCGTAAATCTGGCAGACCCGCACATCGCGGTAGATCCGCTCCAGGGGAAAGTCGCTCAGGTAACCGTAACCGCCGAGGGTTTGCAAGGCCGCCGAACAGACCTTTTCGGCCATTTCCGAGGCAAACAGCTTGGCCATGGACGCTTCCACCAGCGCCGGCTTGCCGCTGTCCCGCAGGGCGGCAGCGTAATGCACCATCTGCCGGGCGACGGCGATTTGCGTGGCCATGTCTGCCAGGCGAAACGCCACGGCCTGGTGCTCAATGATCGGTTTGCCAAAGCTCTCGCGCTCGCGGGCGTAATCCCGCGCCGCTTCAAACGCGGCCCGGGCCATGCCCACCGCCTGGGAGGCAATGCCGACGCGGCCGCCTTCGAGGTTGGCCAGGGCAATCCGGTAGCCTTCGCCCTCCTCGCCCAAACGGTTGGCCACCGGCACTTTCAGGTCCTCAAACAGGATCTGGCAGGTGTCCGAGGCGTGCTGGCCGAGCTTGTCCTCGACCCGCGCCACGCTGTAGCCCGGCGAGTCGGTGGGCACGATAAACGAGCTGATGCCCCGCTTGCCGGCGGCCGGATCGGTGACCGCAAACACAATCACGATCCCGGCGTTTTGCCCGGAGGTGATGAACTGCTTGCAGCCATTCAACACGTAGTGATCGCCTTCCAGCCGGGCCCGGGTTTTCAGGCCGCTGGCGTCAGAGCCGGCCTGGGGCTCGGTCAAGGCAAACGCGCCAAGCATTGCGCCGCTGGCCAGGGGCTTGAGGAACCGTTCTCGCTGTTGATCGTTGCCGAACTTAAGGATCGGCACACAGCCCACCGAGTTGTGCACGCTCATGATGGTCGAGCAGGCGCCGTCGCCGGCGGCGATTTCTTCCAGGGCCATGGCGTAGGCCAGGTAACCGGTGTCGCACCCGCCCCATTGTTCCGGAACCAGCATGCCGAAAAAGCCCAGCTCGGCCATTTCGCCGATGGCCTCCTTGGGAAAGCGATGCTCACGGTCCCACTCGGCGGCGAAGGGCTTGAGCCGTTCCTGGGCAAATTGCCGGGCGGCTTCGCTGATCTGCAGTTGTTCGTCATTGGGGAGCATAGGTGTTCCTTAGTACAGGCATTCAACGGCCATGGCCGTGGCTTCACCGCCGCCGATGCAGATCGCTGCAACGCCGCGTTTGAGGCCTTTCTGGCGCAGCGCCGAGAGCAGGGTCACCAGGATCCGTGCGCCGGACGCACCGATCGGATGGCCCAGGGCACAGGCGCCGCCGTGGATATTGACCTTGCGGTGGGGAATCTCCAGCTTGCTCATGGTCACCAGGCTGACCACCGCGAAGGCTTCGTTGATTTCAAACAGGTCGACGTCGTCGAGGTTCCAGCCGGTCTTGGTCATCAGTTTGCGGATCGCCCCCACCGGCGCGACCGGGAACAGGCCTGGCTCGTCGGCAAAGGCCGCGTGGCCATGGATCACCGCCAACGGCTTGAGCCCACGCTTTTGCGCTTCGGACTCACGCATCAGCAGCAGCGCCGCCGCACCATCGGAAATCGAGCTGGAGTTGGCGGCCGTCACCGTGCCGCCTTCGCGGAAGGCCGGTTTCAAGGTGGCGATCTTGTCCAGCTTGGCTTTGGGCGGCTGTTCGTCGTGGGTGATGGTTTTCTGTTCCTTGCCCACGGTGACCTGCACCGGGACGATTTCGGCGATGAAGTTACCGTCAGTGATCGCCTGCTGCGCGCGGGTCAGGGAGGCAATGGCGAACGCGTCCTGGGCCTCACGGGAAAACCCGTTGTGTTCGGCGCAGTCCTCGGCAAAAGTGCCCATCAGGCGGCCCTTGTCGTAGGCGTCTTCGAGGCCGTCGAGGAACATATGGTCGAGCACCCGGCCGTGGCCCATGCGGTAACCGCTGCGGGCACGGTCCAGCAGGTACGGCGCGTTGGACATGCTCTCCATGCCACCGGCGATGACCACGTCCACACTGCCCGCCAGCAGCGAGTCATGGGCCAGGATGGTGGCTTCCATGCCCGAGCCGCACATCTTGTTGAGGGTGGTGCAGCGAGTCGATTTGTCCAGGCCCGCACCCAGTGCAGCCTGGCGCGCCGGGGCCTGGCCGAGGCCGGCGGGCAGCACGCAACCGAACAGCACTTCATCCACGGCATCGGTGGCGATACCGGCCCGCTCGACGGCGGCGCGTATTGCCGCAGCGCCCAGCTGTGGAGCGGTCAGGCCCTTGAGGTCGCCCTGAAAGCCGCCCATGGGCGTGCGTACCGCGCTGACAATAACGATTGGATCAGTCATGAAAAATCTCCTTATTTGGCCGCCATGCGCAAGGCACCGTCGAGACGGATCACCTCGCCGTTGAGCATGCTGTTTTCAATGATATGCCGCACCAGCGCGGCGTACTCGCCCGGCTTGCCCAGGCGCGGCGGAAATGGCACACCGGCGGCCAGGGACTCACGGACTTCCGGGGTCATGCCGGCCATCATCGGTGTTTCGAAAATGCCGGGAGCAATCGTCATCACCCGAATCCCGTAGCGCGCCAGTTCACGGGCCGCCGGCAGGGTCAGGCTGGCAATCGCGCCCTTGGAGGCGGCATAGGCTGCCTGGCCGATCTGACCGTCAAAGGCCGCCACCGAGGCCGTGTTGATGATCACGCCGCGCTCGCCGTCGGCATTCGCCTCGCTTTGCGCGATGGCCGCTGCAGCCAGGCGCAGCAGGTTGAAGCTGCCGATCAAATTCACGTTGATCACTTGGGCGAAGTTGGCCAGTACATGAGGCCCGTTTTTGCCAAGGATTTTCTCGCCCCGCACCACACCGGCGCAGTTGACCAACCCGTGCAAACCGCCGAAGGCGGTCACCGTGGCCTGCACCGCGGCTTCGGCAGCGGCTTCCTGGCTGATATCCGCGACCACGCTGCGGGCCTGATCACCGAGCTTCTGCGCCTGGGCGGCGACTGCGTCGGCGTTCAGGTCCACCAGCATCACCTTGGCGCCCGCCGCTACCAGCATCTCGGCCGTCGCCGCGCCGAGGCCTGAAGCGCCGCCGCTGACCAGAAAAACCTTGTTCTCAATCTGCATCACTGTTTCCTTGAAAAAGGGGTCACGCCGTGGCCGCCTGGGCCTTGGCAATTTCCTGATTACGCAAAATAAAGCGTTGCAGCTTGCCGCTCGGGGTCTTGGGCAGCTCGCTGACAAATTCGATTTCCCGTGGGTACGAGTGGGCCGCCAGGCGCTTGCGCACATGCTGGCGTAGCTCTTCGGCCAGGGCCGGCTCGGCGCGGTACTGCTCGCTGAGTACCACAAAGGCTTTGACGATCTCGGTGCGTTCCGGGCAGGGCTTGCCCACCACCGCCGCTTCCACCACCGCCGGGTGCTCGATCAAGGCACTTTCCACATCAAACGGGCCGACCCGGTAGCCGGAGGTGGTGATCACATCGTCGCTGCGCCCCACGAAGCTGATGCTGCCGTCGGGGTTCAACTCCACCGTGTCGCCGCTGAGGTAGTACTTGCCGACGAAGGCTTTGGTCTTCACGCCGTCGTAGCCGGCGAACCAGCACATCGGCGATTGGTCACGGTCGATGGCCAGGATGCCCGGGTGGCCGGCCGGCAATTCCTGATGGTTGTCGTCCAGCACCACGATGCGATGGCCGGGCGAGGCGAAACCGGCGGAACCGACGTGCACCGGGTGCTCCAGGCCGTGGTGATTACACAGCACCATGCCCAGTTCGGTCTGGCCATAGTGGTCATGGATAGTCACGCCGAGGTTATCGGCGAACCAGCGGATCACCTCCGGGTTCAACGGCTCGCCGGCGCTGCTGACAATGCGCAGCTTGCCCTTGATCGACTGGGCGAACTGCTCGCCGCCAGCGATCAACAGGCGGTAGGCCGTCGGCGATCCGGTGAGGTTGGTGATCCCGTACTTGTTGATGACCCGGCAGGTGCTTTCGAGGGTGAACGGGCCGTCGTAGAAGGTGATCGGGTGGCCCATGGACAACGGGCCGGTGACGCCGAAATAGATGCCGTAGGCCCAGCCCGGATCGGCGACGTTCCAGAAGGCATCTTCGGGGCGCAGGTCCACGGCGTCGCGGGTATAACTCTGGAACGCGACGATCGCCTTGAGCGGGACCGCCAGGGATTTCGACGGGCCGGTGGTGCCCGAGGTGAACATCAGCAGGAAGGGGTCTTCGGCGCCCAGTAATACGGGTTCGCAGACGTTGGAACAGTGGGGCAACTCGGCCCAGAAGCTGAAATCGCCTCGCACGATGCCTTCGCCGTTGGGGCCGGCGACGGTGACGATGGTTGGGCAGTCGGCCACTTCATTGAGTTTGGGGCGGTTGACGGCGTCCGTCACCACCAGTGCGGCGCCTGAGCTGTTCAGGCGGTGTTCGATGGCCTTGGGGCCGAAGGCGGTGAACAGTGGCTGGTAGACCGCGCCGATGCGCCAGGTGGCGAGTACGACCACCAGTAACTCGGCGGTGCGTGGCAGCAGGCCGGCGACCTTGTCACCGCGTTTGACGCCCTGGGCCAGGAGGAAATTGGCGAAGCGGGCGGCCTGGTCCTGCAATTGGGTGAAGGTGGACGTGGCGCTGCGGCCGTCCTTGCCCTCCCAGAACAGTGCGATGCGACCGGGCAGTGCGTGGCGGTCGCAGCATTCGACACAGGCGTTCAGGGCCTGCAGGTTGCCCGACAGGGCGGTGTCGACGGTGTGTTGGTAGTTGAACTGGGTGGTGGCAGCCGAGTAATCACGCATCGCTTCAAATCCCTGTGTGTTTTTTTATTTTCAGGATGGGTACGTAGACCGGTGAAATAGTCGCTCTAGAGCGGTGGGTGGGCAATGGTCAAAGCTTTCAACTTGGTTGACTGGTTTGGCCAATGGGTTGGTTTTTTGGGTGGTTGTGTACATATCCGTTGCTG
>NZ_JACARC010000041.1:0-264 GCF_013386825.1 Pseudomonas sp. IPO3778 | reverse complement strand
GCTTCAGCATCAGCATCAGCACCGGCACCGGCACCGGCACCAGCATCAGCTTCAGATTTGGCTTTCTCTCTGGGCTTTGTCTTGGCTTCTACCACTGGAGTCGGCTTTCAGGCAGAGCAAAGGCCAAAGCGAACTCGGTCTAAATGTGGGAGCGGGCTTGCTCGCGAAGGCGGTGTGTCAGTCACCGAATGCATCAACTGAAAGACTGCATTCGCGAGCAAGCCCGCTCCCACATTTGGACCGTGCCCGCTTCTGATTTTGCCG
>NZ_JACARC010000040.1 GCF_013386825.1 Pseudomonas sp. IPO3778 | reverse complement strand
GAACCCTAGGTGGCCGTTACCACAGGAATGGATATGTACACGGTAAAAAGGGGCCCCAAAAAGCTGGGAGCGCTACGCACTCCAACGGGGCACAAGCCCCCTCGCCACAACAGCCCCTTCCCCACGACAAGCCCATCACCACAAGGTCTTCATAGATTTTTGGCGGCTTAGAAATCCACCGTCGCCGACAATTTCACCGTCCGCGGCTCACCCTGGGTCAGGTAGTTATTGGCCGTCGACGCCGACGACCAGTACGCCTTGTTCGCCACGTTCTCCACGTTGGCACGCAAGGTGATGTACTTGTCGTCTGCCTTGAAACCATACCGCGCCCCCAGGTCGACACGGGTCCAGGCCGGGATGCTCAGGCTGTTGGCAGCGTTGACGTATTCGCCACCGGTACGCAACATCCGGGCGCTGACCGCCGCGCCTTGAATGCCCGGCACATCCCAATCCGCACCGACGTTGTACTGGAAGCGCGGCACACCGGCAGCCCGGTTGCCGTCAGTGGCGCCGTTGGAGGTGCTCTGCTGCTCGGTGTCCATCCAGGTGGCGCCGGCCAGCAAGCGCAGGCCATCGAGGGGCTCGCCGAACACGTTGAGCTCCACGCCTTTGTTGATCTGCTCACCGTCGACAGTAAAGGTGTCGAGCCGCTGCCCCGGGAAGCGGGTGGTGGCGTTGTTCGGCTGTTCGATTCGGTACACACCCAGCGTGGCGCCATAGTTGTCCCAGTCCAGCTTGACCCCGGCTTCCGTCTGTTTGCTGCGCTTGGGCGGGAATACTTCGCCGGGGTTCGTGACGTTAGTGAGTGGCGCCGTCGGGCCCTGGGCCAGGCCCTCGATACGGTTGGCGTAGAACGACACATGCTCCCAAGGCTTGATCACCACCCCATAGACCGGCGTGGTGATGGACTCCGAATACGGCGTGCCCCGCACACCGGAGGCGGTGTTCCAGCTGTCCACCTCGATCGTCTGGCGCCGCACCCCCAGGGTCAACAACACCCGGTCATCCATAAAGCCCAGGGTGTCGGACACCGCCGCGCTCTTGATCCGGTTCTTGCCGACAACACGCGGGTCGTGAATATCACTGCCGAAATAGGTGTTGGTCGGCCGCGGTGTTTGCGTCGGGTTGTACAGGTTGCCGGGTTGGCGGTTCGCCACCAGGATCGCCTCATAAGCCGAGCGTTGCTCGCCCCAGATCCCCGACAGCCCGAGGTCCATCTGATGGGTCACCGGCCCGGTAGCGAAGTGGCCGTTCAAGCCGGCCATGGCGCTTTTGTTGTCTTCGTCGTGGGGCGAATACAGGAAGCCCACCTTGGCGCTGCCATCGTTGCCGACATACAACGATGAATACTGCCCGTTCTCCCGGGTGTGCTTGGCGCCGCCCGCCGCGTAGGCCGTCCAGTTATCGTTCAAATCATATTCGGCATTCACCATGCCGTAGGTGTCTTCCAGCTCCGACCAGCTCCAGTTCTGGGCGTAGTTATCGTTGGCCGACGGCGCATGGGGCACCTGGGTACCGGTCGGGTACACCACCGCACGACCGTTATTGATGCGCTCTTTCTGGTAGCCAAAATCGGTGGAAACCCGCAGGCGCTCGCCGCGGTAATCCAGGGCGACGGCGATCAACTGGGAACTTTTGTTTTCGTCATCCACGGCGGTGTCGCCGCCGTGCCGCGCCAAGTTGACCCGGGCGCCGAAACGGTTGTCTTCACCAAAGCGCTGGCCGAGGTCGATGTGGCCGCCGGTCTGGCTGTCGCTGGCGTAGTCGAGAGTGACGCTGCGGGTGGGCGTGTCTTCGGCGCGCTTGGGCACCAGGTTGACGCTGCCGCCAATCCCGCTGCCCGAAGGCGACACGCCATTGACGAACGCGTTGGGGCCCTTGAACAGTTCCACCCGTTCCAGGGCTTCGGTGGTGATGATCTGCCGGGGCAGCACGCCGTACAGGCCGTTGAATGCGATGTCATCGGTGCTCAGCGGCAGGCCGCGAATGGTGAACACCTGGGAGAAGTTGCCGAAGCCGGCCGACTGGCGCACCGAGGCATCGTTGAGCAATACGTCGCCTACTGTTCGCGCCTGTTGGTCGGCGATGGTTTTCGAGGTGTAGCTGACCACACTGAAGGGCACGTCGCTGATGGACCGATTGCCCAGCACACCCAGGCGTGCCGAACGCGCCACCTGACCGCCGCCATAGGTGTCCGCCTGCGCCCCGCTCGCCTCGCCGCTGATGGTGGTGGCGCCCAGTTCCAGCGTATCGCCACGGGCCTGGGGCACCACGGTATAGCCATTGGTACCGGTGCCCTGCAGGGTATAACCGCTGCCTTGCAGGGTATAACCGCTGCCTTGCAGCAACTGGGCGAAGCCCGATTGCGCGCTGTAGGTGCCCTGCAACCCCGGGCTTTGTTGATCGTTGAGCAACGTCGAATCGAAGGACAACGGCACCCCGGACAACGCCGCAAACTGCGCCAGCTGATTCCCCAGGGGCCCCGGCGCGATGTTATAGCTGCGCGCCGCACTGCTTGGCGCAGCGTCTTCTGCCTGGGCATTCTGCAGCGGTGCGAGGGCGGCAAGGGCGACGGCCAGGCTCAGCGCCTTCAAAGGACGGGGGCAGTACGGGAGAGGTCTGGCGGTCATGGGCATTCCTGTCGGCGCGGCGCAATGTTGAGGGTTCTCCCCTACACCGGGCGACAAGGAAAAAGGTATCAGCGAACGTTGAAAAAGATTCAGCGCGGTTCCACCGTCACCCAATACCCGGTGAGGCTGCTGACCTTGACCGGCAAGGTTTCCTGCAACAGGTGCAGGCTGGCGTCAGTGTCCCGCAGGGAAAACGCGCCCGACACGGTGAGGTTGGCCACCGAGTCGTGGCAACGCAACACACCCGCGCGGTAGCGCCCCAACTCCTCCAGCAAATCCGCCAGGCGCATGTGCTGGGCCAGGAGCATTCCGTTTTCCCAGGTCAAGGCGCTGACGTCCAACGGCTCCACAGCAGCCACACCGTCTGCGCTGAAGGCGCCCTGCTCGCCCGCCTTGACGATCACGCCCTGGCTGGCATGCTCCGGCAGCAACTCCACCGCACCTTCGGTCACCGCCACTCGGCTGCGCTGCTCACCCACCCGCACACTGAACCGCGTGCCCAAGGCCCGGGCGGTGCCGTGGCGGGTCTGGACGATAAACGGGCGGTGGGCCCCATCCTTGGCGGTGGTGATCAACACTTCGCCCTTGAGCAACTCGATGCGCCGCACCTGCTCGGAGAACGCAATATTCAGCGAGCTGCCGGTATTGATCAGCACACGGGTGCCGTCGGGCAAGGTGAGGTTTTTTTGTTCGCCAATGGCGGTGTGCTGGTCGGCAGTCCATTGCTGCCACGGCACCTGCCGATACGCCAGCCAGGCCGCCGGGCCTGCCGCCAGCAGCAACCCAAGCGCCTGGCGTCGGCCGAGGGGCTTTTTGCGGCCGATGCGTTTCAAGGTATCACCGGCAATCGCCGCCGGCACCGTGTTGAAGTCCCCCAGAATGGCCTGCGCCCGTTGCCAGGCCTGGGCGTGCTGGGCGCTGCGGCCCTGCCACTGGGCGATGGCGCGACGGTCTTCGTCGGTGGCGCTGCCGGACTGCAACTGCACCATCCAGTCGGCGGCTTCCCCGAGGATCAGCGGATCAATCGACGGGCTCATGCCACGCTCAAGCAGGCCAGGAAGGCGTCGCGCATGTAGCGTTTGACCGAGATCAGCGACACGCCCAGGGCCTCGGCGATCTGCTGATAGGTCAGGCCGTCGATCTGCGACATCAGGAAGGCCTGGCGGGTCTTTTCGGGCAAGTCCCGCAACATCGCTTCAATGCGGTACAGGGCTTCGAGGATCAACCAGCGGGTTTCCGGCGACGGCACGTGCTGTTCAGGCAAGTGGGCGATGGTTTCCAGGTAGGCACGCTCCACTTCCTGGCGGCGCCAGCTGTCGATCATCAGGCCTTTGGCGATATGGGTCAGCAATGCCCGAGGCTCGGCGCCCAGGCTGGTGGTGGTTTGCCGGGTGAGCAGGCGCATAAAGGTGTCGTGGGCCAGGTCGGCGGCATCGCTGGCGTTGCCCAGCTTGCGGTCCAGCCAGCGGTGCAACCATCCATGGTGTTCGCAGTACAGGTCCTGGATATGCAGATTGAGGGGAGACGACATGCCGATCACCGGGGCGCGCCGGAGCGGTGAGGCTCAAGCGTAATTAAGAATTGATCGCATTCTAATCTGCATCGACGGTGCTGGCAATTTCACGGTTTTTTGAGCGCTGGAGATTCCTGTGGGAGCTGGCTTGCCTGCGATGGCGGTGTATCAGTCGCCAACGATGCAAGCGGGTCCGCCGCTATCGCAGGCAAGCCAGCTCCCACATTTCTGGTCTTCACCCGGCGTGTTATACCGGGTGCCTGGATCAGGCCAGTTCAGCCCGCAGTTGACGCGCCGCCGTCACCATGTGAATCAACGCCGCTTCCGTCTCCGGCCAGCCGCGGGTTTTCAGGCCACAGTCCGGGTTGACCCATAGGCGCTCGGCCGGGATGCGCTTGGCCGCCTTGCGCAGCAGGTTGGCCATTTCCGAGGCATCCGGCACCCGTGGCGAGTGGATGTCGTACACACCCGGGCCAATGTCGTTCGGGTAGGCGAAGGCTTCGAACGCGTTCAGCAGCTCCATGTCCGAGCGCGAGGTTTCGATGGTGATCACGTCGGCATCCATGGCCGCAATGGACTCGATCACGTCGTTGAACTCGCTGTAGCACATGTGGGTGTGGATCTGGGTGTCGTCACGCACGCCGGAGGCGCACAGGCGGAACACTTCGGTGGCCCAGTCCAGGTAGCCCTGCCACTGCGCCTGGCGCAACGGCAAGCCTTCACGGAACGCAGCTTCGTCGATCTGTACGATCTGGATGCCGGCAGCTTCCAGGTCCACCACTTCGTCACGAATCGCCAGGGCCAGTTGGCGGGCCTGTTCTTCGCGGCTCACGTCTTCACGGGGGAACGACCACATCAGCATGGTCACCGGCCCCGTCAGCATGCCCTTCATCACCTTGTGGGTGAGGCCTTGGGCGTAGCGGATCCACTCCACGGTCATGGCTTTCGGGCGGCTCAGGTCACCGAAGATCACCGCCGGTTTCACGCAACGGGAACCGTAGCTCTGTACCCAGCCAAAGCGGGTAAACACGTAGCCGTCGAGTTGCTCGGCGAAGTATTCGACCATGTCGTTACGCTCGGCCTCGCCGTGCACCAATACGTCCAGGCCAAGGTTCTCTTGCACCTCAACCGCGTGGCGGATCTCGCTGTGCATGGCTTCGACGTACTCGGCTTCGCTCAACTTGCCGGCCTTGTACGACTGGCGCGCCAGGCGGATCGAGGCGGTCTGCGGGAACGATCCGATGGTGGTGGTCGGGAACAGCGGCAGGTTCAGGCCGGCCCGCTGTTTCTCGATACGCTGGGCAAACGGCGAGTGACGCTGGCTGTCTTTGGCGGTGATCGCCGCTACGCGGGCTTGCACAGCCGGCTTGTGGATACGCGGGGAAGCGGCACGGGCCACTTGCACGGCGCGGCTTGCGGCCAGGGCGGCCGTCACGTTTGGCGCTTGCGGCTGGTTCACGGCCTGGGCCAATACGGCCACTTCTTCGCACTTCTGTACGGCAAACGCCAGCCAGCTTTTCAGCTCGGCATCCAGCTTGTCTTCACGGCCCAGGTCCACCGGGCTGTGCAGCAAGGAGCACGACGGCGCCACCCACAGGCGGTCACCCAGGCGCTCATAAGCGTGTTGCAAGGTGGCCAGGGCTTTTTCCAGGTCGCAGCGCCAGACGTTACGGCCATTGACCACGCCCAGGGACAACACCTTATAAGCCGGCAGGCGATCGAGGATGGTCGGGTACTGATCCGGCGCACGCACCAGGTCGATGTGCAGACCGTCCACCGGCAGGTTGGCCGCCAGCCCGAGGTTCTCTTCCAGGCCGCCGAAATAGGTGGCCACCAGCTTCTTCAGCGGGTCGCGCTGGATCAGGTTGTAGGCCCGCTCAAACGCATTTTTCCAGTCCTGGGGCAGGTCCAGCACCAGGATCGGCTCGTCGATCTGCACCCATTCCACGCCCAGGTCAGCCAGGCGCTGGAAAATCTGGCCGTACAGCGGCAGCAGGCGATCCAGCAGGTCGAGCTTGTCGAAATCGCCGCCCTTGGCCTTGCCCAGCCACAGGTACGTCAGCGGGCCGATGATCACTGGCTTCACGGCGTGGCCGAGGTCCCGGGCTTCCTTGACCTCTTCGAACAGTTGATCCCAACCCAGCTGGAATTGCTGGTCGGCGCTGAACTCAGGCACCAGGTAGTGGTAGTTGGTGTCGAACCACTTGGTCATCTCCTGGGCGTGGGCACCGCCGCAGCAACTGTCACTGACGCCACGGGCCATGCCGAACAGGGTGTGCAAGGTGGCTTTGCCGTCGGCCGGGCGGAACCGCTCGGGGATCACACCGAACATCAGCGAGTGAGTCAGCACCTGGTCGTACCAGGCAAAGTCACCGGCGGGCAGCAACTCGATGCCGGCGTTCTTTTGCAGGTCCCAGTGGGTCTTGCGCAGCTCACGGCCTACGGCGCGCAGGCCGGCTTCGTCGAGTTCGCCCTTCCAAAACGCTTCCTGCGCTTTTTTCAGTTCACGATCGCGTCCAATACGCGGGAATCCAAGGGAATGGGCAACAGCCATGACGTTACGCTCCAATATGTGTGTATGGGAGCCATTGTCGGGATCGGATGATAGTGAGACAAACTCATTTTATTCTAGATCATCACGAGTTCCACTCATGATGATAGGGTGTGTCTACGGTTTTGCTTATCACTGAAATAGCCCGCAGCGTCTGTTTCGTCGCCCGCCCGTTCACCATACTTTTGCTTCCCAAGCCCCCAAGGAAGCCCTCACATGGAACAGCATCAGCCGCTGACTACCCTCCTCGTTCACGTTGCCGCCCTGGGGCTCACGCTCCTCGGCATCGGCAGCCTGGCCCTGCTGATGGCCTGGGCCGGGCGCCTGGTGTTCTGACTCAGTCCGCCGGAATATCCGCGCTCAAGGCACGGATCAGCGCCTGTGCCTGAGTGTCCCGCTGCGCGGTATACAGCACCACTTCCCGACTGGGCAGCGGTGGCAGCTCGAAACGCTGCTCCACGTCGACGCAGCCACCGGGCGCCATCCGCCCCACCATCGCGCCAATGCCGATGCCCGCCACCATCGCAGCGCCGATCGCCAGGATCCCATGGGGACCCCGTGAATAGATGAACGCGGCGCTTCAGGTGTCCTTCAGTCAATCAACCCATCAGCGTCATAAAACGGATACGGCCCCGGGTAGTCCCCGAATACGCCGTTATGGCTGATCAGCCCTTGCTGTTCATCCCAGCGGTGCAAGAGGTAACCCGCCGGTTCCAGGTTGAAATGGGCCGGTGCGGCCTCCTGCAAATCCAGCACGATTTGATGGGAGGTGCCCGGGCATACACAGCTCAAGCTGCCACCGAACCGGCGCTGCATCGGCCGGTGCAAATGCCCGCTCAGCAAGCGCTCCACCTGAGGGTGACGGGCGATGACGGTTTCCAGCGCGGCGGCGTTGCGGAACGGCTCGCGGTCCATATGGCCGATGCCGCTGATAAACGGCGGGTGATGCAAGACCAACAGGGTCGGCACGTTCGGGCGCAGCCCCAGTTGCTCATCAAGCCACTGCAATTGGCTGTCCAGCAACTGGCCGCCATGGGCGTCGGGAATCGTCGAGTCCAGGCCAATCAAGCGCACCGGGTAGTCATCCACCACCCAGTCCAGCGGGCCGTCGGCGCCATGCGGCAAGTAAGCGTGATCGCTGAAGGCATCAAGCAAATGCTGGCGGTGGTCATGATTGCCCGGCACCAGGTAGCAAGGCATCTGCAAGCGGGCCAGTTCGGGGTGCAGCACGGCGTATTCATCGGGCCGGCCAAAGTCCACCAGGTCGCCGCTGACCACCACGATATCGGGCCGCGGGTTGCTGGCATTCAAGTGGTCCACCGCGCGGCGCAATGCACCGAGGGTGTCGACCACGCCATAGGTCAGGCGCTGGCCGGCTTTAAGGTGCAGATCGCTGATCTGCGCAACAAGAAACGGACGGTTCAAAATAGGCTCTCTGAATTCAGGCATGCAGGGTGAACAGCGTGTGGGGGGCGATGGCCAGGGCAATGGGCGCACCGACGGCATGAAGCAGGTTGTCACGGCTGTCCACCAGCAACGGTTGCGGGCCGCCGACGTCCACCAGCAGGCGGCTTTGCGCACCCTGGAAAAACTGCGCCACCAGGTGCCCGTGCAGGTGCCCTTCGCTCTCCATCACCTGCAGGTGCTCGGGGCGGCAGTACACGGTGGCCGGCAGCTGGGGTTCGTGCCACGGCAGTTCGCCGCCGCACACCTTCAGGCCATGGGCCGTTCGATCGATCACCGAAAAGGCATTCAGGTTGCCCACAAAGCCTGCGACAAACGCGTTGGCCGGCTGCTGGTAGATCTCCCGCGGGCTGGCCAGTTGCGCGATACGCCCCTGCTCCATCACCAGGATGCGATCCCCCAGGGCCATGGCCTCGCCCTGATCGTGGGTGACGAACACCGAGGTGATGCCCAGGCCGCGCAATAGCTGGTCCAGCTCGCTGCGCAGGCGCTCGCGCAACTGTGCATCCAGCGCGGCCAGCGGTTCATCCAGCAACAGCACTTTGGGCCGTGGCGCCAATGCCCGAGCCAGGGCCACACGCTGACGCTGGCCGCCGGACAGTTCATGGATGCTGCGCTGGCCGTGATGCGGCAGGCCGACCAGTTCCAGCAACTCGTCACAGCGCTTGTTGCGCTCGGCCGGCGCGATGCCGCGAACCTTCAGGCCGTAGACGATGTTGCCGGCCACATCCAGGTTGGGAAACAACGCGTAGTTCTGGAACACCATGCCCACGTCACGCCGCTCGATGGGCAGGCGGGTGACGTCGGTGTCGCCGAAAAACACCTGGCCCACATCGGGGCGCTCAAGGCCGGCGATCAGGCGCAAGGTGGTGGTTTTGCCGCACCCGGACGGGCCAAGGATGGCCAGGGTTTCGCCGCCCTCGATGGTCAGGTCGAGGTTTTGCACGGCAACGGTGCCGTCGGCGAATGCCTTGCGGCACCCCTTCAGGCGAAGGGTGATAGCGGTCATCGACGCTCTCCACGGGACAGACGGGCGCTGATGGCCTGCAACGCAATCAGCAGCGGCACGATCATCAGCAAAAAGATAAGGGTGTAGGCGCTGGCGATTTCCAGGCGGGCCGAGGCGTAGCTGTCGGCGAGGCCGACGGGCAAGGTCTTGGTCATCGGCGTGTGGAGCATCCAGGTCAGGTTGAACTCCCCCAGGCTCAAGGTGACGACCATCAACACCCCGGCGAGAATCCCCGCCCGGCAGTTGGGCACCACCACGCTGAAAAAGCGCTTGATCGGCCCCGCCCCCAGGCTGGCGGCGGCCTCTTCCAGCACCGGCAGTTGCTGGCGTTGCATCACCGCCATCACCGGGCGCACCAGGAACGGCAAGGTGAACAACACATGCCCCACCAGAATGAACAACCAACTGCTGCGAAACCCGCCGAACTGGCCGTAGGTCAGCAACAACGCCAGGGCACTGGCCAGGCCGGGCATGGCCACCGGCAGCACCATCAATTCCTCGAAGGCGCGGCTGAAGCGGTTGTTCATGCGCACCAGGGCGTATGCCGCCGGCACGCCGATCACGCAGACGCACACCGCACAGGCCACAGCCAATTGCAGCGAAAGCCAGACCGTCGGCGAGTAGGCCTGCCACACCTGGATCAACCAGTCGAAGGTCAGGCCGCTGGACAAACCGACGAAGAAATTGCGCGTCAGCCCCGCCAGCAATGACATCACCACCGGCACCAACATGAAGGCGCAGACCAGCAAGGTGAACAGCAGTTGAACGATAAACAGCGATGAGCGCTTCACAGGACCGTCCCCGCGTTTTTCACCAGGCGCCGCGTCAGCAACAGCACGGCCCAGGTCACCACACCGAGCACCACCGAGAGTGCCGCTGCCACGGCAAAATTGGCGTAGTTGGTGAACACGTTGTAGATGGCCACAGGCGTCACGTTCAGCCGCGTACCCAGGGTAAATGCAGTGCCAAAGGCGCCCATGGACGTGGCAAAACAGATCGCCCCACAGGAGGCCAAGGCCGGTGCCAGGCCCGGCACAATCACATCGCACACCACCCGCCAATGCCCGGCACCCAGTGAATGGGCCGCTTCCTCCAGGCTGCGGTCGAGGCTTTCACACGCCGCCATCACCGTGAGGATCACCCGTGGAATCGAGAAGTACAGGTAGCCCACAAACAACCCCGCCAGGGAATAGGCAAAGATCCAGCGCTCGCCGGCCAGTTGAAGCCCGAGGGCGGCAAACAGGCCTTGGCGGCCCGCCAGCAGGATCACCAGGAACCCGACCACCACACCGGGAAACGCCAGGGGAAACGTCAGCAACGCCACCAGCGCCGACCGCCCGAAGAAGTGCTGGCGGGCGAGAAACACGCCTGTGATGCCGCCCACCAGCAGCGCCGCCAACGTCACCAACACCGCAAGCATGCAGGTTTGCGCCAGGCTCCCCAGGTATTGCGCGCTGCCGAGCACCTGCCAGTAACCGCTGCCCTGGCTGTCGCGGCTTTCGCCACCCAGCACGATCAAGTGCGCCAGCGGCAACAGCCAGAAAGCCAGCAGCACCGCAAAGGCCGGGGCCAGGGCCCAGGCGGGATTTGGCCGCAAAAGTGCCTTCACTTACTTGACCTCACTCAGGTAACGCGCGGCGAAGGCTTCCTGCACGGCGGCCATTTTCTGGTAATCCACCACACCGGCGCGGGCGTAGTCACTGTCTGGCAGAAACTGCGCGGCCACGTCCGCCGGCATCTTCACCGGCCGCACCGGGCGCAGGTAGGCCTTGGCCCAGAGTGCCTGGCCTTCATCGGACAGGACAAAATCCAGGACCTTTTCGCCGTTGGCGCGGTGCGGTGCGTTGGCCACCAGGCTCATCACATACGGCACGCTGATGCTGCCTTCCTTGGGGATCACGAAGGCAACGTTGGCGTTGTCCTTGTAGCGGGCGCGGTAGGCGTTGAAGTCGTAGTCCACCAGGATCGGCAACTCGCCGGAGAGCACCCGCGCATAGGCGGTTTGCTTGGGCACGATGGGGGCGTTTTTCGACAGCTTCTGGAAGTAGTCGATGGCCGGGGCAAAGTTGTCGAGGTCGCCGCCCATGGCGCGGTTGATCGCCACCGCCGAGACGTAGCCGACGAAGGCGCTGGATGGGTCGAGGTAGCCGACCATGCCTTTGTACTCAGGCTTGAGCAGGTCAGCCCAGCTTTGCGGCACCGGCAAGCCACCCAGGGCATCGACGTTGACCATGATGCCCAGGGTGCCGGAGTGAATCGCAAACCACTGGCCGTCCGGGTCTTTCAGGCCGGCGGGAATCTGTTCCCAACCCTTGGGTTTATAGCCCTCCACCACCGCCGCCTTTTGCGCTTGCAGGCCGAACGTCACACCGTAGTAGACGACATCGGCCACCGGCGCGGCTTTCTCGGCCACCAACTGTGCCAGGGACTGGCCGGAGTTCTTGTTGTCCAGCGGCACCTGCACACCGGTGCTCGCGGCGATCGCCTTGAGTTGCGTGCCCCAGTCTGCCCAGTCTGGCGGGCAGTTGTAGCAAATCGCGGTGTCGGCGGCCTGGGCCAGGCTGGCCGCGCCGCACAGCAGCAAGGCCGCCAGGGTTTTACTGAGGATGCTCATCAAGCGTCTCCTTTATGGGGTTGGGTGCTTTCGCCCGGCCGGATATGGCACGGCAGGCAATGGGAAACCGGGGCGTTGCCGGCGATTTGCGCCAGCAGTTGGTCGATCACGGTGCTGGCCAACAGCGCGATGGGCTGCACCACGCTGCACAGCGTCGGGTGCATCTGGGTGCCCAGGGCAATGCCGTCAAAGCCCATCACCGAGAGTTGTCCCGGCACGTTCCAGGCATGGCGGCGCAGTTCGGCGATCAGGCTGATGGCGAGAAAATCGTTGGAACACACCAACGCCGTGGGCGCCTGCGAGCCTTGCAGGAAGGGCTCGATGGCGGCGAATTCGGCTTGGGTGTGGGCCGGCATTTCGATCACCAGTTGGCTGTCGAGGCCGTACTCGCCCATGGCATCGCAATACCCGGCGTAACGCAGGCGGGCGCGGTCGGACTGCAACGCGGGGCCGGCGACCATGGCAATGCGGCGATGGCCCGCTTCCAGCAGATAACGGGTGGCCAGCGCCATGCCGGCGCGGTTGTCCACCGAGACGGCGCTGTAGTTGGGGTTGCCGGGTTGGTGGTAGGCCAGCACGAACGGGGTTTCTTCCGTGGCCAGGCTGTGGAGCACGCTGTTGCTTTCGGCGTCGGTGACGGTCAGCACCAGGCCATCGACGCGCTGGCGCAGCAACTCTTCCACCACGCTGCTTTCACGCTCGGCGCTGTAGTCGGTGGTGGCCAGCAACAGGTTATAGCCCCGCAGGCGTGCGGCGCGCTCCATGGCCTGGAACTGCTCGGCGAATACCGGGTTCAGCAGGTTGGGCACCACCACGCCGATCAGTTGGGTGGTTTGCAGGCGCAGTTGGCGGCCCAGCAGATTGGGCCTGAAGCCCAACTCACGGGCGGCGGCGAACACCTGCTCACGGGTGGTCGGGCGCACTTGTTCCGGGGAAGCAAAAGTGCGCGCGGCGGTGGCGCGGGATACGCCAGCGAGCCGGGCTACGTCTTTCAAATCGGTCATTGTCACTCGCTTGAGATCGATCTCATTGGCGAGGACAGTAACGGCGGAATGTGGCAGTCAGGCGATGGGGAGATGACGGTTTGATGTCAGCGTGGATGGGGTTTGTCATCCACTGAAAATCTAATGTGGGAGCTGTCGAGCTTTAGCGAGGCTGCGATAGCGGTGTGTCAGGCAGCCTATTTATCGGCTGTGCCGCCGCCTTCGCGGCCTCGCTGAAGCTCGACGGCTCCCACAGGGGATGGGGGTTGCTTGGTGGTTTTGTGTTTCAAGGCTGGGTCACGAGCCCTTCCCTGGTAGCGTTGGCGAGTATGTCTTTTGCGGGCACGTTGACCCAGGTGGCGGCGTCCACCTCGTCTTGCTTCGCCAGCCAGTCACCCACCATCTGATAACCCAGCGTGTACCCCAACCACCTGGGCCTTGCCCCGGTGCCGAAGAACCATTCGCTGTGGTCGTAATACGTGGCCTCCAGAAGCTGGAGCTCTACCGGCGAACCCAGCAACGCCTCGGGTGTAAGCGCCCTCTCCCACAGCTCTGGCTCACTGCCCAGCACCCGCCGCACAAACTGTCCGGCCAGCCCTTCGCTGATCATCGCCTCACCCAGCGTCCAGCCATAACCCGGCCCCGCCATGCGCAGGCAATGATGCACCTCATGCACCACATGCCGACGCAGCGAGCCACTGCGCAAACTGGCCAGGAAATTCGGGTTGTCGGGGTCAAGGGTCATGCTGAACATTGTGCTGCGATAAGCGCGGCCGACCAGGCCCAGCTCCGGGAGGGTCTCCCCCGGCAATCGCTGGATCAGGACATCCAGGCGCGGCGGCGGCATCAGCTCGGCAATCGCCCCGTAGGCGGCTTCAAATTCACGGATCAGCTCAGGGCGAAACTCCGCCAGGCTCCCCGACGCTTCCAGCCAATGCAGTGTCCATGCGTCCATTCTCACCTCTCGTCGCCAAAGCCGGGATCCGTTTCCAATGCGGCTCATCATACCCACAGGCTGTCATATTCACAGGTCAGCTTATAACCGGGCGCGCAAATTCCGCTGACTAACCTTTCGATCTGTCCCAAGTGCGGGCACAATGCGTGTCCTTTTTTGGCAGGCACCGCCGCAGGCTCTCAAAAATGATCAAAACGCCGTACTACCTCATCGACAAACAGAAGCTTCTGGTCAATATGCAGAAGATCGCCTACGTGCGCGAACAGTCCGGCGCCAAGGCCCTGCTGGCCCTCAAGTGCTTCGCTACCTGGTCGGTGTTCGACCTGATGCAGGAATACATGGACGGCACCACTTCGTCGTCGCTGTATGAGTTGAAGCTCGGTCGCCAGAAGTTCGAAGGCGAGGCGCACGCCTACAGCGTGGCCTGGGCCGACGATGAAATCGAAGAGATGCTGGCTAACTGCGACAAGATCATCTTCAACTCCATCAGCCAGCTGCAGCGCTTTGCGGAACGCAGCGAAGGCAAGACCCGCGGCCTGCGCGTCAACCCGCAAGTGAGCAGTTCCGACTACCTGCTGGCCGACCCGGCGCGCCCGTTCAGCCGTCTGGGCGAGTGGGACCCGGTGAAGATCGAAGGCGTGATCGAGCAGATCTCGGGCTTCATGTTCCACAACAACTGCGAGAACGGTGACTTCAACCTGTTCGACCAGATGCTCAACACCATCGAAGAACGCTTCGGCGCGCTGCTGCACAAGGTCAACTGGGTCAGCCTCGGCGGCGGCATCCACTTCACCGGTGAAGGCTATGCCATCGACGCCTTCTGCCAGCGCCTCAAGGCGTTCTCGCAGAAGTACGACGTGCAGGTGTACCTGGAACCCGGCGAAGCGGCGATCACCAACAGCGCCTCCCTGGAAGTGACCGTGCTCGACACCCTCTACAACGGCAAAAACCTCGCCGTGGTAGACAGCTCCATCGAAGCCCACCTGCTGGACCTGCTGATCTACCGCCTCAACGCCAAGCTGGCGCCGAGCAGTGGCGAACACACCTACATGGTGTGCGGCAAGTCATGCCTGGCCGGGGACATCTTCGGTGAGTATCAATTTGATCAGCCGCTGGCCATCGGCGATCGACTGTCGTTCATCGACACGGCAGGCTACACCATGGTCAAGAAAAACTGGTTCAACGGCCTGAAAATGCCGTCCATCGTAGTGAAACAACTCGACGGTACAGTCGAAGTGGTTCGTGAATTTGGTTACGACGACTACCTGTCCAGCCTTTCGTAAAGCGGACAGATAAAGGAGAGATAAAGCAATTGAAAAAGAACGTTCTTATCATTGGTGCAGGAGGTGTCGCCAAGGTGGTGGCCCACAAGTGCGCGCAGCACAACGACGAACTCGGTCGTATTGCTATCGCGTCGCGCAACATCTCCAAATGCCAGGCCATCATCGACAGCGTCAAGGCCAAGGGTAGCCTCAAGGTACCCGCCGATATCCAGGCCTTCGCGCTGAACGCTCTGGACGTGGAAGCGACCAAGGCACTGATCCGCGAGACCGAATCGCAGATCGTCATCAACGTCGGCTCCGCCTTCCTTAATATGTCGGTGCTGCGCGCCTGCATCGATACCGGCGTGGCTTACCTGGACACCGCCATTCACGAAGAACCAGGCAAAGTCTGTGAGACGCCGCCGTGGTATGGCAACTACGAATGGAATCACCTTGAGGAATGCAAGCAGAAGAACATCACTGCGATCCTCGGTGTGGGCTTCGACCCAGGCGTCGTCAACGCCTACGCAGCGCTTGCGCAACAACAGCATTTCGACCGCATTGATTCGATCGACATTCTCGACGTCAATGCCGGTTCCCATGGCAAATATTTCGCCACCAATTTCGACCCGGAAATCAACTTCCGCGAATTCACCGGACAGGTGTGGAGCTGGCAGAACAGCCAGTGGACCAGCAACACCATGTTCGAAGTCAAACGCACCGACGACCTGCCTGTGGTCGGTTCGCAGAACCTGTACCTGACCGGCCACGATGAAGTGCACTCGCTGTCGAAAAACCTCGACGTGCCCAATGTGCGTTTCTGGATGAGCTTCGGCGAACACTACATCAACGTGTTCACCGTGCTGAAAAACCTCGGCCTGCTCTCCGAAAAACCGGTCACTACCGCCGAAGGCCTGGAAGTCGTGCCGCTGAAACTGGTCAAGGCCGTGCTGCCTGACCCGTCGTCGCTGGCACCGGGCTACACCGGCAAGACCTGCATCGGCGACCTGGTCAAGGGCACCAAGGATGGCCAGCCGCGCGAGCTGTTCATCTACAACGTGGCCTGCCACGAAGAAGCCTTTGCCGAGACCGACAGCCAGGGCATCTCCTACACCGCCGGCGTACCACCCGTGGCCGCAGCGCTGCTGGTTGCCCGTGGCGAGTGGGATGTGAAGCACATGGCCAACGTCGAGGAACTGCCGGCTGAGCCGTTCCTCAAAGCGCTGGACGTGATGGGCTTGCCGACTCGCATCAAAGACGAGAACGGTGACCGTGCCTGGGATGCGATTGCCTGAGGGTGATAGCTGACTGAACAAAAAAATGCGCCCGAAGGGGCGCATTTTTTGTTGGGGCGATTACCAACCTCAAACACAATGAAGATCAAATGTGGGAGCTGGCTTGCCTGCGATAGCGGTGGGTCAGAACCGAATGGGCGAGCTGACACTCCGCTATCGCAGGCAAGCCAGCTCCCACACTGATCGTGTTGTCTGCTCGATAGCATTTCTATTCAAGATTGCGCGCCGAATTGCTCAACGCCCTCGAACACTGCAACAACGCCGGCGCCAGCTGCTTCTCCGCATCCGCCCGGCTCCACCGACTGGTGGGCGCCACCACATGCACCGCCGCCACCGGCCGACCGTTCGCCCCCAGCACCGGCGCACCGATGGTCATGTCCCCCAGGAACAGCTCCTGGCCATTCACCGCGTAGCCCTGTTCGCGCACTTGCTGCAACGACTCCATGATCCTGTCGACGTCCGTCAACGTCTGGCTCGTATGCGCCACCCGCTGGCTGTGTTCGATCAACCCCAACGCCTCATCCGCTGGCAACGCACTCAAATACGCCCGGCCCGACGCCGTGCAGTACATCGGCACCCTTGAACCAATCGGCATATGCACCGGTACAAAGCCGGAGCTGACGAAGCGCGCGATGTACGTCATGTCGTAACCCGCCGGCTCCGTCAGGCACGAGGTTTCTCCCGTCAGGCGGGTCAGCTCCGAGAGGAACGGGTTGGCCACTTCAATCAACGAATGGGCATCCAGATAACTGAAGCCCAACTCCAGCACCCGGGGTGTGAGTTGGTAATGCCGCGTGCGCGAGTGTTTCCGAAGGTAACCCAGGCTCTCCAGGGTAAACACCATGCGCTGGGCCGAACTTTTGGTCATGCCGGCCGCCTCGGCCACCTCTGCAAGGCTCATGCTGCGGCGCTGGGCGCTGAATGCCTTGAGCACCGACAGGCCTTTTTCCAGGGATTGGTTGTGCAAGCTGTTGCGTTCTTCAGACATGGCGGACTCGCGGTCAGGTCGATCAAGCGTGGCGATATTTCTACACCAAACTACGAAATTCGACCACTTAAAATCGCATATCGATACGAAAGGTTCATTTTGTCGAATTTCTGTACCACTAAACGATTTTATTGAATCGAAATGGCACAGAGCTTGCGGTTTCCTCTCCAGCCGCTTGCGGTACTGACGATCCGTTTTCCTTCTGGAGTAACCCGATGAACAGTCTTTCGCCCTTGTTTCGCCGCCTCGCCTTTGGCCTCTGCGCCACCTTTTGCGTAGCCACCGTGCACGCCGCCGGTGCGCCCTCGTACAAAGTCGGTGCAACGGCCAGCGGTTCGCCGTTTACCTTCCTCGACATCAAGAGCAACAGCATCCAGGGCGTGATGGTCGACGTGGCCAATGCGGTGGGCAAGGCCGGCGGTTTCACCAGCGACATCCAGCAGACCAACTTCGCCGCGCTGATCCCGTCGCTAACCTCCGGCAAGCTCGATTTCATCGCCGCCGGCATGCTCAAGACCCCGGAACGCGCCCAGGTGGTGGACTTCAGCGCGCCGGTGTATGCCTACGGTGAAGGGCTGATCGTGAGTGCCGACGACAACACAACCTATACCGACCTCAGCGCCCTGAAAGACCAGGTGGTGGGCGTACAAGCCGGCACGATCTTCTACGACATGCTCAACAAGCTGGGCATCTTCAAGGAAATCCGCACCTACGACTCCATCGGTGAAATGGTGCGGGACCTGAGCCTGGGCCGCATCAAGGCCGCCGTGGGTGACCAGCCGGTGGTGGCGTACCAGATCCGCCAGAAGCTGTTCAAAGGCGTGAAGCTCGCCGCCGATTACAAGCCGGTCAACGTCGGCGAGGTGTGCCTGGTGGTGCGCAAGGGCGACAGCGAAACCCTCGCACGCCTGAACCAGGCCATTGCCAGCATCAAGGCTGACGGCACCCTGGAGGCGATCCTGAAGAAGTGGGGGCTTGATGCCCAGGTGCAGCCATGAACCCGGCTGAATTCCTGCAAAACGCCCAGGACTTCCTGCCGATCCTGCTGCAGGGCGCCTGGGTGACGATCCAGATCACCGTGCTGTCGTTCCTGCTCAGTAGCGCCATCGGCCTGGTGCTGGCGTTGCTCAAGCTGTCGCCGATCAAGGCGCTGTCGTGGGCGGCGAGCACGGTGATCAACGTGATTCGCGGCCTGCCGATCATCGTGCAGCTGTTCTACATCTACTTCGTGCTGCCGGACATGGGCGTGCACCTCAGCGCGTTCCAGGCCGGGGTGATCGGCATGGGCATCGCCTATTCGGCGTACCAGGCGGAGAACTTTCGTACCGGCATCATCGCCGTCGAACAAGGCCAGCGTGAAGCCGCTGAAGCCTTGGGGATGCGCTCGGTGCTGATGATGCGCCGGGTGATCCTGCCCCAAGCGTTTCGCATCGCCCTGCCGCCCTACGGCAACACCCTGGTGATGATGCTCAAGGACTCCTCCCTGGTGTCGACCATCACCGTGGCCGAGATGACACGCCAGGGGCAACTGATCGCCTCGTCCACTTTCCAGAACATGACCGTCTACACCCTGGTCGCCCTGCTCTACCTGCTGATGAGCCTGCCGCTGGTGTATGGCCTGCGCCGCATGGAACAGCACCTGGGCCGGAGGAAAAAAGCATGATCGAGATTCGCCAACTGCAAAAACATTACGGCACCCATCGCGTGCTGCACGGCGTCGACCTGGACGTGGCCAAGGGCGAAGTGGTGTGCCTGATCGGGCCGTCCGGCTCGGGCAAATCCACCCTGCTGCGCTGCATCAACGCCCTGGAAGCCTACGACGGCGGCACCATCAACGTGTTCGGCGAAACCGTGCAACGTGGCAGCAAGACCGTGCACGCCCTGCGCAGCCGCATGGGCATGGTGTTCCAGCGCTTCAACCTGTTCCCCCATCGCACCGTGCTGGAAAACGTGATGGAAGGCCCGGTGTACGTCAAACGCGAACCGCTGCAACAGGCCCGGGAAGAAGCCTTGGCGCTGCTGGATAAAGTCGGCCTGTCGGCCAAGGCCGATGCCTACCCGGAACAACTTTCCGGCGGCCAGCAACAACGGGTGGCCATCGCCCGCGCACTGGCGATGAAGCCCGATGCGATGCTGTTCGACGAACCGACCTCGGCCCTCGACCCGGAACTGGTGGGCGATGTGCTGGAGGTGATGCGCACCCTGGCCGATGAAGGCATGACCATGATTGTGGTGACCCACGAAATGGGTTTTGCCCGGGAAGTGGCCGACCGCGTGTGCTTCCTGCACGGCGGCTACATCGTGGAAAGCGGCCCCGCCGAACAAGTGCTGGGCAACCCGCAACAGCCGCGCACCCAGGACTTCCTGCGCCGCGTGCTGCACCCGACGGCCAACACCCGGAGCCTGTCATGAAGTCACTCTGGGCAGCGACAGCCCCCGCCGCACCGCCGACGCCCGCGCTGGCAGAATCCATCAAGGTCGACGTGGCCATCGTCGGCGCCGGGTACACCGGTTTGTCCACGGCCCTGCACCTGGCCGAGCGTGGCGTAAGCGTGTGCGTGCTGGAGGCCCATGAACCAGGCTGGGGCGCGTCCGGGCGCAATGGCGGGCAGGTCAACCCGACGCTCAAATACGACCCGGACCAACTGGTGCAGAGGTACGGAGCCGAGCGCGCCGAACCGCTGATCCAGACCGTGTCCGGTTCTGCGGACCTGGTGTTCAACCTGATCCAGCGCCATGGCATCGACTGCGCGCCCACGCGCAAGGGCTGGATGCAAGTCTCCTATTCGGAAAAAGGCGTGGCGGGCCTGCATGCCCGTGCCGAGCAGTGGGCCCGACGCGGGGTACCGGTGCAGCGCCTGGATGCCAACGCAGTGTCCGCCCGCATGGGCAGCCAGGCGTTTGCCGGTGGCTGGCTGGACGGTCGTGCCGGGGCCATTCAACCCCTGGCCTATGCACGCGGGCTGGTGCGCGCCGCCCAGGCGGCGGGCGTGCGCATTCACGGGCAAAGCGCCGTAACCGCGATGCAACAGGCGGGCGCCGGCTGGAAGCTGCAGACCGCCAGCGGTGCACAGGTGTCGGCCGGCCAGGTGGTGTTGGCCACCAACGGCTACAGCGGCGACCTGTGGCCCGGCATGGCCCAGAGCGTGCTGGCGGCCAACAGTTTTATCGTCGCCACCCGGCCCTTGAGCGGGCCTGCTGCCGAGAGCATTTTGCCGGGGCAGGAAACCGTCTCGACCGCCCAACGCCTGCTGCTGTACTTTCGCAAGGACGCCCACGGTCGCTTGCTGATGGGCGGGCGCGGACTGTTCAACGACCCCACCGGGCCAACGGACTTTGCACACCTGGAACGTTCGCTGGCGTTGTTGTTTCCACAGTTGGGCAAGCTTGAATTCGAGTACCGCTGGGCCGGGCGGATCGCGATCACCCGGGACTTTATGCCTCACGTCCACGAGCCTGCACCCGGCTTGACCCTGGCGCTGGGCTGCAACGGACGCGGGATTGCGTTGTGTACCAGTTTGGGCCAGCAATTGGCGGGACGCCTATGTGACAGCCGCTCCGACTTCGCTTACCCGGTAACGCCGTTGCAGCGGTTGCCACTGCATGGCTTGCAACGCTTCTACATCGGCGCGGGTGTTGCGTGGTACAGCCTGCTGGACCGCATGTCCCTGTAGGAGCGAGCTTGCTCGCGAAAAACCCGAAGGCGCCGCGTTTCCTCAGGAGACCGGCGCCCTCATCAAAGCTCGCAGACCTCTCCCTCATCACCGAAGTAATAGATATTTTCGTGCTTATAGCCCCAGCGACCGCCTCGCTCGCGAACATGCGGTTCGAAAGTAAAGCACGTCACCTCCTCAAGGCGCCGATGATTGCCCGCTTCGATGTAAAGCCGTTGGTCACGCTGCTCGCAGATGCTGTGGCCGACGTTGCCGGCGAAATCGAGGTTCTCGAAACCCTCGGATGCGATCAGTTCATTGGCGAACGCATGCAAGTCGTCGAACGTGGTTTCGGGGCGGGCGAAGGTGCGCATCATCGCGTGCAACCGGTGCTCTACTTCATGGCCCTTTCTGAACTCCGCACCCGTCGGCACCGCCCGGCACACACCCTCCTCCACATAGAAAGAGCGCGCGCAATCGCCCCACACCGTGCCAGCGCGTGGACTCAAATCCACCGTAATCAGATTGTGCAAACCGACCGCTTCGTCACTGGGCCGATAGTCCCGGCCCGACACCGAAAGCACACTGCGCGAACCCAGTAATACGAAGGCCGGGCAGTCGTAATACCAGGTCTGCGGATAGCCGGAGTCCACGAGCATCTGCGCCGCCATTCGGGCGATGGACGCCTCGGTCGAAGCGGGTGTGATATGCGTCACGAGTTGCTGCAACACCGACTTCGCGGCGGCCTGGACCACACGATTAGGCAACATCGACCTTCTCCTTTATCACCTCGATAAATGCCCGCAAACCGCCCGGCACATGACGATGCCCCGGGTAGTACAAATACAGCCCGGCACCCGGCGGGCACCAGTCTTCCAGCACCATGACCAGGCGCTTGTCCGCCAAATACCGCGCCACCGTATGCTCCGGCACATACGCGATGCCCAACTCGCGAGCGGCGGCATCGGCCATGATTTCCACGTTATCGAGGGTGAGGTTGCCAGTGGTGCTCACCGTCAGTGACTGCCCATGCTTTTCAAACTCCCAGCGGTAAGGTTTGCCGCTGGGCATGCGAATGGAAATGCACTGGTGACGCTGCAGGTCGTCCGGCGTGAGTGGCGCGGGACGGTTTGCCAGGTACGTCGGCGAGGCCACGGTGATGAAGCGTGTGGGTGGCCCCATGCACACGGCGATCATGTCCTGGGGCACCGACTCGCCCAGGCGGATACCGGCATCAAAACCCTCATCGACGATATCCACCAGACGCCCATCGGTCACCAGGTCCACGGCCATCTGCGGAAAACGCGCGAGAAACTCCGGCAATATCGACTCCAACAGAATCCGCGCCGCCGGTTCACTCGCACTGATGCGCAGGCTGCCGCTGGGCAAATCGCGAAACTCATTGACCTCCTCCAGCGCCAGCTCGAACTCGCGCAACAGCGGCGTCACCCGGCTCACCAGCCGCTGACCGGCCGGCGTCGGCGCCACGCTGCGAGTGGTGCGGTTAAGCAGGCGCACACCGAGGCTGGCCTCCAGCGTGCGCATCATATGGCTGAGGGTCGAGGCCGACAGCCCCAGCTCATCGGCCGCCTTGCGAAAGCTGCGATGGGACACGATCAGCGTCAAGGCACTGAGTTCTGCAAGCGACGGCGTCGATGGATTCATGGGGAATATTCACTAACTCATGCGCGATTGCATCGATAGTAGCAGCAGTAGCCGGGGCGTACGGTGTCTGTACTGTTTGCCAAACCGGCAGCTTACGGAGGACATCCCCCATGAAAAAAACCTGGCTGGTCACGGGCAGCTCCTCGGGCATCGGCAAAGCCCTGGTGGAACAACTGCTTGAACGCGGCGACCGAGTCGCCGCTACGTTGCGTAAAACCGAAGCCCTGAAGGATTTGGCCGAGCGCTATCCCGAACAACTGTGGTTGGCGCAGCTGGATGTGAACGATGCAGCGGCCATTCGCAACGTGGTCAAGCAAGCCTTTACCGAATTGGGGCGCATCGACGTGGTGGTCAGCAGCGCCGGTTATGCGCTGTTTGGCGCGGCGGAGGAAGTCAGCGACGAACAGATCGAGCAGCAGTTGCAGACCAACCTGGTGGGCTCGATCCAGGTGATTCGTGCATGCCTGCCCTTCCTGCGGGAGCAAGGCGGCGGTCGGGTGCTGCAGGTGTCTTCGGAGGGCGGGCAGTTGGCGTATCCGAACTTCAGCCTGTACCACGCGAGCAAGTGGGCGATTGAAGGGTTTGTGGAATCGGTGGCGCAAGAGGTTGCGCCCTTCGGGATTGAATTGACGTTAGTGGAGCCGGGGCCAACGCGCACCAACTTTGGCGCCGCACTGGTGAGCCCACCGCCGATGGCGGTGTATGACCAGACGCCGGCGGGTGATGTGCGCAGGGCGGTGGCGAGTGGAGAGTTTGCGCTGACGGGTGACCCGGTGAAGATGGCCAAGGCGATGTTGGCAGTGGCCGACGTGCAGCCTGCGCCGAAAAGGTTGTTGTTGGGCAGTGGCGCATATGACCGGGTTCGTGCGGTGTTGACTGAGCGATTGGCGGCGCTGGAGGCGCAACAGCAAGTCGCACGCAGTACGGAAATCGACTAACCCACTGTAGGAGCGAGCTTGCTCGCGAAGAACCAGAGGGCGCCGCGTTGAATCAGCATACCCACGTCATCGTTAACGACCTTCGCGAGCAAGCCCGCTCCCACATTTGGACCGAGTTCGCTTAGGCCTTTGCTCTGCCTGAAAGCCGAGACAAGTGGTAGAAGCCAACGCAAAGGCCAGAGCGAAAGCAGAGCTGCTTTTATGTGGGAGCGGGCTTGCTCGCGAAGAACCAGAGGGCGCCGCGTTGAACCAGGATACCCACGTCCTCGTTAACGACCTTCGCGAGCAAGCCCGCTCCCACATTTGGACCGAGTTCGCTTCGGCCTTTGCTCTGCCTGAAAGCCGAGACAAGTGGTAGAAGCCAACGCAAAGGCCAGAGCGAAAGCAGAGCTGCTTTTATGTAGGAGCGAGCTTGCTCGCGAAGGTCGTCAACGATAACGCGGGCATTCTGAATAAATGCGGTGCCTCGACGTTTTTCGCAAGCAAGCCCGCCCCTACAAGGAAGCCTATTAACCGCTAGGTAAAATCGCCGCTCTTTTCCCAATACGTCAGATAACGAGACAGCAGTTCGCTGTCCATTGGCGCAGGTTTCAGGCGACTGTTTACGGCAGCCAACGCGGCCTGAGTGTGACTGGCATCATAGATAGGCATATTTTCATAGACCTCCCAACGAGTCAGGTTTTCGTACACCTTTTCGGAAAGCATGGGCAGGAGCGGCATAAGCGGGTTGTGGGCCAACCCAGGGGCGATTTCCAGCCGGCTGACCCACTCGGCGTAAGGCAGCTTTTGCAGTGAATAACCTATCACCGTCAGCAGTTCGAAAAACCTATCGAGATCAACGGATTGAGTATGATCCGGAGGGACCAGATGATAAGCCCTTCCAAGGTTTCTATTGTCCCGGGCAATCACTAATAATGCGGCACTCACGTAATCAACCGGCACAAACTCCTTACGTTGCCGAGGAAGCACAGGATAAGCACCTATCGCGATGCACCCTCTCAGCAAGCGAGAGACAAAATCGTTTGGGTTACCTACGCCATTCAGACTATCTCCCATGATAAACCCGGGGCGGTACACCGCGAGCGGTACACCACGCCTTGTAGCCTCCCAGATAAATTGCTCAACAACCCACTGGCTTTGCGAATACCCGGAGTCATATTTCATGCCTTCAAGGTATGGCGCGAGGTCATCATCCTCAGTAATTTTATGGACTCTATTCAATAGCCCAGCAGGACCAAAGGCAGCGATGGTCGAAATATAGTGCAGTGGCTTGGGGTTACCCTGGGTGGCCAGGCGCAAAATATTCAATGTACCGTCTATATTCCCGGCACGATGGGCTTGATAGGGTTGAATATAATTAACGTGCGCCCCCAAGTGAAAAATCACGTCAACGTCCATCGTCATTTTTTTATATAGCGTTTGATCCAGCCCCAGTTCAAATAACGACAAGTCACCCATAACCGGCGTGATCCGGGCGTTGAACGTCTCTGACCACAACCCGTATCGAGCGACGTTATGCCTGATACGTTGCCGAGCGACTTCCTCGTTCGGTGCACGAACGAGGCATATCACATTTTTAACGTTGGGCAGCGCCAGTAGATCACGAAGAAAAAACGCCCCCAAAAAACCGGTAGCGCCGGTTAACAAGGCCGTAACACTCTCTAATTCACTCCATTCCCGGGGTGCCCCTGGCAACGGCTGAATGTCCGCCGGCAACTGAGCATCCTGTAGCCATTGCGCAATTTCAACAGGCGCTGGAGTTTGCTTTTCTTGTGAAAGTACATCGGCTAACCCGCGTATCGTGGGCGCGTCGTAAAGCGCTTGCACTGAACAGTCTTGCTTGAACTGACGTTTTATTTCGATGATCAATCTCGCGGCCTGTAACGAACTCCCCCCCAACCGAAAGAAGTGGTCGGTTACGCCTATATTTTCGATACTCAGGATTTTTCGCCACATCAACAACAGAGCGTATTCCCTATCCGTGAGGGTACCGGCTTTCTCGACCTCACCGGTGCGGGTTGACAATGCAGCCAACAATCTTCTCTTATCGACTTTCCCGGTCGGGGTCAGAGGAACATCACTCATGACGAACAAGCGCGGCAACATGTACGCCGGAAGGTGCTGATGTAACGCCTCACGAAGATGCTCAATGTTGAAACTCTGGGGATTTTCGGGAACCACAAACGCGGCTAAAAAGGGATCGCTGTTTCCATCATTTACCAAGAGCGCCACAGCCGCCGTGACGCTGCCTCTCTTCAAGATTTGAAACTCAATATCTTCTAACTCAATACGATGCCCACGAATTTTGACCTGGTTATCCAATCGGCCATGGTACATGAATACACCGTCAGAACGCTGTGAACCAAGGTCTCCTGTTTTATAAAGTCTCAACGAAGATGAATGCCCGGGCAAAGTGACGTTAACAAAGCGTTCTTTAGTCAGCTCATCACGCCCCCAGTAAGCACGCGCAAGCCCATCACCGCCGACGTATAGGTGGCCAATCTCTCCCTGAGCGACAGGCCGCAGGCGCTCATCAAGGACAAAAGCAACAGTGCGACTAATGGGGCGCCCAATAGGAACACTACCCTTCGTTAAATCTCCTGCGCCGATAGTGTGCGCTAAAGCGAATGTCGTGCATTCCGTAGGTCCATAAACATTAAGAAGATGCTCGGGAGGCGCCGTATCCAGGACCCGCTTCAACGTATGAGGGTTCAGCACCTCTCCCCCGACCAAGACGTAGCGAAAAAAACGAAATGCTTCAGGTGCTGTTGTGGCAACCACATTAAATAACGCTGTAGTGATAAACATAACGGTTATTTTCCACCGGACCAGCAGCGCCTGAAAACGGTGGATATCAAGAATGTCCTTTTTGGGGATCATAATCATCGTCGCGCCATTTAGCAGTGCGCCCCACACTTCAAACAGTGAGGCATCAAAGGTTGGATTCGCAATACACGCGATATGGTCATCATTGATTATATTCACATAGTCGGCGTTCACCACCAGACGCAATATGCCCTTTGCCTCAATTTCAACCGCTTTGGGTTTGCCTGTGGTTCCCGATGTAAACAAGATATGCGTCCTGTGCTCAGGAAATACCTCAGCGACCTGTTCGAGTGTGTGTTTATTTCTTAGCAGTTCATGAAAATCCAGAAGCGTCGTGTGTAAACCAGCGTGTTTTCCTGGCAACGTCGAGAGGGTCCATTTCACCTGCAGATCCTCCAGCATATTATTAAGCCAGTCTTCTGGCATATCAGGATCTAATGGAACACAGCTTCCACCCGCCATCAAAATACCCAGCTGACTGATAACCTGCTCGATGCCCGGAGGCAAAAGTATTGCGACAGGCGTTTCCCGGATAACACCTTCTTTACGCAAGCCTCCAGCAAGGATTGCTGCCTGCTCAGCGAGCGCACAATAAGTAATTTGTTGCACGGGTGTTATGACCGCGGCCTTTTCCGGAAAACTACTCACTTGAATAAAAAACGGCACGAGCAAGTCAGCAGCCTCGAGAGGCTGATACGATGTGACATTCATTACTTATCTCCAAAGCAATATTGGTCGCCTTAAAAACTGGAAAACCAATAAGGCACCGCCTATTAAAAGCGACAAGAGCATGCAAGTCCCGAACATGGCGAAAAATTAATTAAACACACCCACAACCGACCTGACGCCCTACTTTCAACTTAACTTCTAACGCAAAACCTGTGCGCCGGACACTGTTATAATTAACAGTCGATTAGAGTATTTGGCGATACCTCACGAGGTGTTTGCGCCGATTAGCTTTAGCATTTTCGAATACTGCATCGTGATGACGTTACTTGCACTGGGCGCCAGCTGTTCGCGGCTCTGCGTATTCGGCGCACTGTGCGCTTGGGCTCTTCGCGAGCAAGCTCGCTCCTACAGGGAGATAGGCTCGGATTTTTCCGACAGCTGTTTCAGGTTGTCGGTCGGACTCGGGCTGACTAACCTCCCGCAGTCGCTGCCCATTCAGCGGCCGGATTTGACCGTCCGATCCATCAACGACCGCAACGCCCAACACCTATTTCAGGCGTTTTTTTTGTGCCTGAGTTATCGTGTCGCGGCGGCTGTACGCGGGATACCTTCGGGTATGCCGGGTTCGTTGATAACCGGTCGGTCAACCCGCGTACAGCTGCCACCCTCCTCGTTTGACCGCGAACGGTGGTAGCTCCACTTATCGACGGAGCTTCACCATGATTAAAGACAGTCCAAATCCCCCAAATCATGCCGACCGGCTTCAAGAAGCGGCTTACCGCGCCATTCATCACTATCTGAAACCTGACGCCCAACCCCAACCGCCTGAACCCGCCGAGCTACCGTTCGATGGATTATTTACCGTGCGAACGGACCTGGACACGGAGACCTTGCTGGCCAATGCCTCGCAAGACCTGGCGTCGATCAATGTCATCGCCGCTCACCTGGCCTTCGAAGTCGACGGGACTCAACGCAATGTGGCGCTGGGCATTTGCAGGATGTTGGAAGGTGTGCAGATGCTGGTCGACAAAGCGCTGGATCGATGCGCGGAAACCAGCCCGCGCTAATGATCGTTCCCACGCTCTGCGTGGGAATGCCTACGGTGACGCTCCGCGTCACAAAGGCGGACGCAGAGCGTCCTGGGCGTCACTCCCACGCAGAGCGTGGGAGCGATCAAGTCTCTTCAAAAAACCGACCACCCAATCCGCTCACTCAACAACTCCAACGCCTTCATCCCCGCCAGTGAATTCCCTGCCGCATTCAACTCCGGCGACCACACGCACACCGTAAACTGCCCCGGCACCACCGCGAGAATCCCGCCGCCTACCCCGCTTTTGCCGGGCAAGCCAACGCGATACGCAAAATTCCCCGCCTCGTCATACAGCCCGCTGGTGGCCATGATCGAGTTCACCTGCTTGGTCTGGCGCGCCGTCAGAATCTGCTCGCCGCTGTGGGTGCATACGCCTTCATTTGCCAGGAAGCAAAACGCCTTGGCCAGGTCCAGGCAGCTCATCTGCAACGCGCAGTAGTTGAAGTAGCTGTGCAGCACCGCGTCCACGTCGTTGTGGAAGTTGCCGAACGACTTCATCAGGTACGCCATGGCCGCATTGCGCGCGCCGTGCTGGGCTTCGGATTCGGCCACCACGCTGTTGACCAGGATCTGCGGGTTGCCCGACAGCCGCCGCACAAAGTCGCGCATGGACAGGATCGGCACGGCAAAGCGCGACTGGTTGATGTCGCAGATTACCAGCGCACCGGCGTTGATAAACGGGTTGCGTGGCCGCCCACGTTCAAACTCCAACTGCACCATGGAGTTGAACGGCTGCCCCGACGGTTCGTGGCCCAGGCGCTCCCAGATGCTTTCGCCGCCATGGTCGATGGCCTGTACCAGGCTGAACACCTTGGAGATGCTCTGTACGGAGAACAAGGTGTGGGCATCGCCCGCGCAGCAGAACGAGCCGTCATTGCCATACACGGCAATGCCCAGTTGCTGGGCCGGTACGTCGGCGAGTGCGGGGATGTAGTCGGCGACCTTGCCGAGGCCGATCAGTGGGCGGACTTCGTCGAGGATCGACTCCAACAGGGCCTGCATGTTTTGTTCGGGCATGGTTTGGAAAATAGTGATTGGCGGGCGCGGAGGATACCTGAAACGCCATGGCCAGGCTGGATGTTGGTGCAACGATGGACGCTGCGCAGGCCGTGCGATATCTTCTGGCCGCCGCCGGTTCAGGCGAAAAACGAAGGAGTGGATCGTTGAAGATGCAGGACGCCCTGAGAGGAAGAAGCTTTGCCGTGCTGATCGGGATTGCTTTTATTGCCGTAGACCAGTTGATCAAACTGCTGGCGCTGTTTTCGCTGCAAGCCACCACGCTCCGGTTCGGCTCAAGCCCGGTCAACATGGCCCTGGAGTTGAGCTTGAACCCGGGTGCGTTCCTCAGCTTGGGCGCCAGCCTGCCAACCCAGGTCAAGCAACTGATCTTTATCGTCGGCGTGGCCGCCGTGGTGTGCTGGGCGGGTTATTGGGCCTGGACGCACTGGAACCACTCCCTGCGCAAGGCCGCCGCCCTTTTCCTGATTGCCCTGGGCGGCGCCGGGAACCTGATTGACCGGGTTTCTCGTGACGGCCATGTCGTCGATTACCTGGTGGTGAATGTCGGCCCGCTGCATACGGGTGTGTTCAATCTCGCCGATATCGCGATCACCTTGGGTGCGTTGTTGCTGATGCTTGATCTATTCAAGAGCCCCGGTAAAGCCTGAGTTCCACACCGGCCAACAACACGCTCAAACAGGCAAAGAGAATCAGTGTGGGAGCTGGCTTGCCTGCGATGCAGACACCTCGATGTATCAGTTGCACCGAGGTGATGCTATCGCAGGCAAGCCAGCTCCCACCTTTGATTTTGGCTGGCCTGGACATCGCACTCAGTCAGCCCGCCACCCGCTCCCGCCCCTTGAACGCCACCGAAAAACAAAAAAAGATCAGCAACGCAAACCCCGCCGGAAACAGCCAGATGCTGCGCCAGTCATGGCTGCCGCCCGCCGCCACATAGTGGTCGGTCACCTGCCCCGCCACCCAGAACCCAATCAACATCCCCACGCCGTAGGTCGCCAGGGTAATCAGCCCCTGGGCCGAACTCCTGAAACGCTCCGGGGCTTTCGCGTCGGTGTAAATCTGCCCCGAGACAAAGAAGAAGTCGTAGCAGATGCCATGCAGCGCAATCCCGGTAAACAGCATGAACGCCAGCTCGCCATTGTTGCCGTAGGCAAACAGCGCATAGCGCAGCGCCCAGGCCAGCATGCCCACCAGCAGCGCGACCTTGATGCCGAAGCGCTGGATGAACAGCGGCAACAGCAGCATGAACAACACCTCGGACACTTGCCCGATGGCCATTTTTGCCGTGGGGTTGGTGACGCCGATTTCCGCAAGAAACGGGTTGGCGTTCTGGTAGTAAAACGCCAGGGGAATGCAGATCAGGATCGAGGCGATGAAGAACACCAGGTAGCTGCGATCCTTGAGCAACCCGAGGGCGTCCAGCCCCAGCAGTTGCTTGATATCGCCACTGCCCGCCTCGCGCTCCAGCGGCGCAGTGCGCGGCAAGGTGAAGCTATAGACACCCAGCAGCAGTGACGCGATGGCCGACATCAGGAAGGTGTTGCGCAACGCACCTGTGGTGATCGCCTGATGGGAATCCCAGGCGAACACAAAGCTGATGACCAACCCCCCGACGATCCAGCCCAGGGTGCCCCACACACGGATGCGGGAAAACTCCTGGGCCGGGTCGCTCATTTGCCGGAACGCCACCGAGTTCACCAGTGCCAGGGTCGGCATGTAGATGACCATGTACGCCAGCACGTAGGGATAAAAGCCGACAAAGTCCGGCGCGCGGTACAGCTGGTAAAGCAGCACCGCGCCGATCAGGTGCAGCACCGCCAGGATGCGTTCGGCGTTGAAGTAGCGGTCGGCGATCAGGCCGATGATAAACGGCGCGATGATCGCCCCCCACGACTGGGTGGAAAACGCCATGCCGATTTGCCCGCCGCTGGCCCCCAGGTTGCTGGCGAGGAAGGTGCCGAGGGTGACGAACCAGCCGCCCCAGATAAAGAACTGCAGGAACATCATGACGCTCAGTCGCGCTTTCATTGTGGTCACCGTTTTATTGTTATTTTGGGTCAGACGCGGTGTTCAGGCGTCGGGCAGGCCCAGCAGCCGTCGGTTGGATTGCTCGTCGGAGGTCACGCCGGCGAAGTCATCGAACGCCTTGGTGGTCTTGCGGATCATGTGCTGACGGATAAACGCCGCCCCTTGCGCCGCGCCTTGTTGCGCATCCTTCAGGCAGCACTCCCACTCCAGCACGGCCCAGCCGCTGAAGTCGTATTGGGTGAGCTTGCTGAAGATCGATTTGAAGTCGATCTGGCCATCGCCCAATGAGCGGAACCGCCCGGGGCGGTCGACCCATCCTTGATAGCCGCCATACACGCCGGAGCGTGCATCGGGGCGAAACTCCGCATCCTTGACGTGGAACATGCGGATGCGCGCGTGGTAGCGGTCGATGAAGCCCAGGTAGTCCATTTGCTGCAACAGCAGGTGGCTGGGGTCGTAGAGAATGTTGGCCCGGGGATGGTGGTCGACGGCTTCGAGGAAGCGTTCGAAGGAGGCGCCGTCGTGCAGGTCTTCGCCGGGGTGGATTTCGTAGCACAGGTCGACACCGGCCGCGTCAAAGCAATCGAGGATCGGTAGCCAGCGCTTGGCCAACTCCGCAAACCCTTGTTCCACCAGGCCGCCGGGGCGTTGTGGCCAGGGGTAAATATAGGGCCAGAGCAGCGCGCCGGAAAAGGTCGCGTGGGCGGTCAAGCCGAGGCGTTGGCTGGCGCGGGCGGCGAGTTTCAATTGGTCGATGGCCCACTCGGTGCGCGCCTGGGGCTGGCCCCGCAGGTGGGCCGGGGCGAAGTCGTCGAAGAGCGTGTCGAAGGCCGGGTGCACGGCCACCAACTGGCCTTGCAGGTGGGTCGACAGTTCGCTGATTTCAACGCCGGCGCGGGCGCAGGTTGCCTTGAGTTCGTCGCAGTAGGCCTGGCTTTCAGCGGCGCGGGCCAGGTCGATGTAGCGGGTGCCGAGGGTCGGCAACTGGATCGCCGTGTAGCCTTGGGACGCCGCCCATTGGGCGATGTTGGCCAGGGTGTCGAAAGGCGCTTCGTCCGAGATGAACTGGGCGAGAAAAATACCGGGGCCGCGCATGGGTGCAATCTCCTTCATGAGTGGGTGGCCAGGGTCGTCCACTTCGCATCGCCGCGATGGTTGGCGATCACGGCTTCGATAAAGGCCATGCCGCGTACGCCGATTTCAATGCCGGGCACGCCGACGGCGGCGGTGCCTTGGCGAATGGCCGTGGCGAAGTCGCGGTAGAGGTTGGCCATGGCTTCGAGATAACCCTCGGGATGCCCGGCGGGCAGGCGCATGCGCTGCAATGCCGCGTCGCACAGCCAGGGCTGGCCCACGCCGGAACGCAGGATGCGCAGGGGTTGATCGAGGGAACGGTGGATCAGGCTGGCAGGTTCTTCCTGGCGCCATTCCAGGCCGCCCTTGTCGCCATAGAGGCGGATCTTCAGCGGGTTTCCTTCACCGGCACACACTTGGCTGGCGATCAACACGCCACTTGCGCCGGAGGCCATCTTGAACAACATGGCGGCATCGTCATCCAGTTGCCGCCCGGGGACGTGGATGCCCAGGCTCGCGCAGACCTGTTCGATAGGCTGGTCGGCGATGAACTCCGCCAGGGAAAACGCGTGGGTGCCGATGTCGCCGATGCAGCCACCCACTCCCGACAGCTCGGGCCGGCCGCGCCAGTCGGCTTGTTTATTCCCCTGCCCGGCCACGTCCTGGCTGAGCCAGCCTTGTGGGTACTCGACGATGACTTTGCGCAACGTACCAATAACCCCACTGCGCACCATGTCGCGGGCTTGCCACACCATCGGGTAACCCAGGTAGGTATGGGCAAGCCCGTAGAGTCCGGGGCTGTCTTTGACGACGGCTGCCAGCCCCTGGACTTCAGCAAGGTTCAGCGCCGCAGGCTTCTCGCTGAACACGTGGAAGCCCGCCTGCAACGCCTGAGTCGCGATGGGTGCATGCAAGTGATTGGGCGTAACGATCACCAACAGCTGCATGCGCTGCCCCGGCGGCAGGGCCTGTTCGGCGCTCAGCATGTGCTGCCAGTCGCCGTAGCAGCGGGACGCGGGCAAGCCCAAGGCGCTGCCGGTGTTGCGGTTGTTCTCGGGCTGGCGGCTGAAGGCGCCGCACACCAGTTCATAACAGCCATCCAGCCCCGCGGCCTGGCGGTGGGCCTGGCCGATGAAAGCGCCCTCACCGCCGCCGACAAAACCCATTCTTATTTTTTGCACAGCAGCCGTCATCGCGCGTGTTCCCTTTTTGGGCTATTAATGATCACGATGTAACCGGTTACATCGTGCCGGAAATTTAGGCCCAGTTGCCCACGGTGTCAAACCCCGACTGCGGTAAACTTGGCGGCTGCTGCTCTGATAACGAGGTGGTCTTGTCCAATATTCGTGAAGTTGCCCGCTTGGCCGGGGTCTCGGTGGCCACCGTGTCCAGGACCCTGGCCAGCCCTGAACGCGTGCTCCCCGAGACCCGCGACAAGGTCAACGCGGCCGTGGAACAGACCGGCTACCGGCCGAACCGCATGGCGGTGCAATTTCGTTCGCGGCGCACCGGCAACCTGGTGATCCTGGTGCCGGCGATTGCCAACACGTTTTTCGCCCGGGTCATCAGCGGTGCACAGCAAGCCGCTCAGGCATCGGGCTATCGGTTGTTGCTGTGCGACACCCAAGGCCAGGCAGAAATCGAAAAACAGTTCGCCGAACTGGTCCACGCCCATCAGGCCGATGGGGTGATTCAGTTGCGGGCATCCGACCCGTTCAGTGACTGCAGCGACTCACCGCCGCTGGTGAACGCCTGCGAGGTGATTCAGAACGGCCGCCACCCCACCATCAGCCTCGACAACCGCGGCGCGGCCATGGCCATGACCCAGCATTTGATCGACCTCGGCCACCGCCGCATCGGCTTGATCAAAGGCCCCAAAAGCAGCCCGCTGACCCAGGACCGCGTAGCCGGTTATGAAGACGCCTTGCACGCTTCGGGCATACCGCGCGACCCGGCGCTGATCTGCCACGGGGACTTCACGTTGCACGCAGGTTTCGAGGGGGCTGGCAGCCTGCTCGCCCTGCCCCATCGCCCCACCGCGCTGTTCTGCGAGAACGATGAAATGGCCATCGGCGCCTTGAAGCGCATCAAGCAACAGGGCCTGCGCGTGCCCCAGGATATGTCCCTGGTGGGCTTTGATGACATCCCCTTCGCCGCCTACTGCGACCCGCCGCTGACCACCATTGCCCAGCCGGCTGAAACCTTCGGCCGCAAGGCCGTCGAGATGCTCATCGCCCTGATCGAGAAATCGTCGCTGGCAGAACGCCAAGTGGTGTTGCCGTTCGAGCTCACCTTGCGCGGCAGCACGGCAGCACCAACCACTCAATAATGCGCCACATCCGACACCTGGGTGTCCAGCACGTCCCGCGCCAATGCCCAGGCCCGGTCCCTGGACTCCACCACCAGCAACGGGTAACCCCACGCCTTGCCAAACATCACGGCAAACGGCTTGAGCGCCAGGCGTTTGGCCGCGCTGGGCTCCACCTGAATCATGCCTTTGACGAACGCACGCAGGGCCACCTTGTTCTTCTTCATCCAGATCGAGGCGTGTTTGCGTTCTTCGTGGGAGTGTTCGTGAGTGCTTTCATCCACGGCTTTTTCGTGCAGCAGGACGAAGGGTTCCTCGCGCTGCAACAAGGCCTCGAACGCCAAAAAGGCATCGGCCGCAGACGTGTCGCTCGGGGCGTCAAACACGATTTTCACCACAGGGAATGTTGAACAGTCGAGTTGCATGGGAAGCTCCTTTAACGAGAATTATTCTCATGGTAGCCACGCTATCACTGGACGCCATTGCACAGAATGGCCAGAATGTTTCGCATTCCAGCCAATACGCACATCCCACATGCATAACCATCACCTCGAAAACCGTGACCCGATGCGCCAAGCCTTTGCCGATGCCATTCCCCGTGCCGTGGTCGCGGTGAGTGCTTCCAGCACTTGCGCCAGCTGGGAGCACGCGCCGCACCAGCACCGCAAAGGTCAGTTGATGTACACGTTGCGCGGGGTGATTCATTGCGTGATCGAAGAAGGTATCTGGATCGTGCCGCCCCAATGCGCGCTGTGGATTCCCGGCGGCCTTTCCCACGCCGCTCGCGGGTCGGGTGCCGCCGATGTTTACTGCCTGCTGGTTGATCCCGACGCGGCCAACGCCCTGCCAGGGCAATGCTGCACGCTCTCCGTGTCGCCGCTGTTACACGAATTGATCAGCAAGGCCGTCAGCTTTCCTGCGCTGTACGACACCGAGGGCGCCCAGGGACGGTTGGTGGCCACGCTGCTGGACGAACTGGCGCTGGCACCGATCGAGGCCTTGCACCTGCCCATGCCCCGAGACACACGGCTCAGGCGCCTGGCCGACAGCTTGCTGGCCAACCCCGGCGACAAGGCCACCCTGGGGGAATGGGCCGTGCGCATCGGCATGAGCGAACGCAGCATGACGCGGCTGTTGCTGGAGGAGCTTGGCCTGAGTTTCGGGCGCTGGCGCCGACAGTTGCATGTGATCCTGTCACTGCAGCGCCTGGCCAAAGGTGAAAGCGTGCAAACCGTCGCGCTGGACCTGGGTTATGAGAACGCCAGCGGGTTCATCACCATGTTCCGCAAGGTCATCGGCAAACCCCCGGCACGCTACCTGGCGGACCGCGCCGGTATATCCGAACACACAACACCCGCTATCGCCTTGCTGGATTATTATAAATAGTCAGGTTTAAGCATTTTTAGAGCTTCAGTACTAGAACGCTTAAATCAGTGCGGCCGAAAAAAATCAACCCGGCCTAAAATACTTATCGCACACTAAAAAATTTGCACTAGCATATGAGTACTCCCGCGCAGAAATCCGCTTTCAACACCCGCTTGAAAACCGCCTTACCCCCCGTAAATAAAGTGCCGAATGTTAAAATTTGTCACGTTTTGGCGTATTCAATTCGATTAACATCTAAACGCCTGCAGCGATTGAATTGACGGCCTCGCATGCCGGAAAAGGGAGCAACGTGATGCATTTTTCCAACGTCCTCGCTATTGCACGGACCCCATCCAAATCCGAGGACTTCAGCGAGCTTATAGTTCGTACTGTACCGAAAAACCTAAAAGTCGATACACGTTCCTACGGCCAACTAATTGGCCCCTATGAAAGCCATGGACACTACCGTGCCATCATCATAGAGATCGATACCCCCTCCGCCAGCACCCAAACGCTGGACATTATTAAAAAAACCCGAGCCGAAAACCCTGGCAGCACCATTTTCCTGGTTGTCACGTTCGCCACGACACTTAGCAAAACCAAATATTATCTCGCAGGTGCCGATTACTGCATCAAGGTAGTTGAGAGCTCACTCGAGAAAAAACTTGCCCTCTTTGCCGCGTTCCTCAGCGAGTCGTACTGGCTAAGTAATACTGATTTGCTACTAGACCAGGACCGCATGTGCATCTACGGGGGTGGCAAAAAGCTCGAGGTGTCGTTTGTCGAAATGAAAGTACTTGAAGCGCTCATTCATAATCGGTTGCTCAGCCATGACCAAATTGCAGTCGTGATGGGACTTAACGCCAGATTCTATGATTCAAGAGCACTCGAAAAATCAATTAGCCGTCTGCGCGGTAAAATTAAATCGCACTACGGAAGTAACATCATTCAAAGCATTCGAGGTTACGGCTACAAACTAAGTAGAGGACTTGCTTCGGTTCACCATGCCCAACCCTTAAAGGAGCGGCCGAACCGTGAATAGCGGAAATTTAGCGCTCGCAGCGCCTGTTGACTTCACGTTCTCGCGACAGGCGATACTTGAGCGAAGCTTTACCTTATGGGGCAGTGAGATTCGGGTTCATGCAGAGCCGGTGCTCGACTGTTTGCCGGATGAGATGTGCGCCTATTATTGCGAACAACTTAAAGACGCCTACAGCGAAGCCCTGCAATACACCAGGCCGAGTTCGCTCGCCCAGGAAGGTAAACGTTTGCGCGTGGATAAAACCCCGGGCCTGCACAAGTTTTTCCGAATAGAGCAATCGGTACTGATGAATGAGGAGCTGCTCAAACAGATTATCAGCACCTCCAATACGCTGGAAAAACAAAAACAGCAACTCATTGTCAGTGTTGAAAATACACTGGCGACGCTCCCTGGCCCGGTGGAACGCAGGGACATGATCCGTCAGCTCTATAGCCTGAAAGACCGAAGCAGTATCAAGCTTGCCTATAACAATTACACATTAGAGACAAAGAACACCGACCTTTTGATCGACTTGAGTCTTTATGACTATATAAAAATGCCCTTTCCGGACTCTGCCCTCAGGCTCAGTCTGAACACGCGCTCGGGCCTGTTCGACCGGCTTTACGACCAGATGCTGGGGCTGATGAGCACCACCCGGGTCTCGTTTATCGCCGACAACGTCGAATATGCCGACAGCGCGCTTCTCGCCAGACGCTTGCCTTTTGACTATTTTCAGGGCCCCTACTTCTCCCCTGCTGATAGTTTATGAACCCCCGTACTTTTCTGGAATCGGTGAATGCCATGAGTTCTCTCAAGAAACACACATTTACATCGACGTACCCGTCAATCGCGCTGCAGGATTTCACGCCGAATGTGGCATTTTTACATTACGACGTAGACAGCGGCCCGCTGGTCGAAACCGCGGAAAAACCATCGGAAGTGTCCGCCAGTTCCTACGCCGTGACCAATGAACAAAACTTCAATCTATGGCTAAGCAATTATGTGGCCGCCAAACGACTCTACGAGGCTAATAACCGATTAACCCGACAACTTTACGACACCTCGAAAAACCCGAAAGTCACCGCACGCAACTCTGAGCCCGTCGGCCCCGACCTGAATAACACCGCGACGACGATGACCCATGCAACACCCGCATTGCGTACCCATGATGTCTGGCTATTGACACAACAAGACCGCGCACTGGTTAAAGGTGGATTGCGCATTTCCCTGACCACCATTGAATCGGCGCTGATTAAAAAAATGCTGAACCATGAAGAACGGGTCGTCAGTAAAGAAGAACTTATTCGTAACATCGGGCGCGAGCCGGACCTGTATCGCGGGCTCGAAATGTGCCTGAGCCGGTTGCAGGACAAGTTCAAGCGTGTGAATGATGGCGAACGTCTGTTCCGGGCGGTACGCAATCGCGGCTATTGCCTGACGCAAAAAATCAAAAAGCCTCTGAGCACTCGCGGCCACGTCGCCGAACAATAATAATTTCATAAAAACTACAATTCACCCTGCCTATTAAAATCCTTTTCTATCTGCCATTTTATAACAACATGCCCGCGTTATAAGTCGTCAGCCGTTGCTCCCTGCCATTGATTACTATCCATACGCACGCCTACGCGTGCGCCTGCCATTTGATAGTCATTAAAACCACGCCTCGCTTTAACCTGCCAGCACGTGAGTGGATACCACAGGGAGCAGAAGTATGCTTAACAACAGAAGAATGCACCGTAACCTTACACCCAAGGGCCTCACTTTTTGGGGGCAGTGGGCCATGGCCTTGAGTTTGGTCGTTGTACTTTTGTTTTCATTGGCACTGTTCAACACCGGACAACTGGAATCTCACTACCGGATATTGGCTGCCATTACAATACTGGCATCCATACCGTCCTACATGTTATGTGACGTCTATAGCAAAAAAGATAACTTTTTTGTTGGGCTGGGACGGTTATTCACCGGCTGGTTATTAACCTTGGGCATATTGTCGGCAGTGGGCGTGGCCTGTAATGCCAGCTCGCTGTTTCCCGTAGAGATCCTGTTACTCTGGGCCGCCGTCAGTTATCCACTACTAGCACTTTGCTATATTCCGATTCACAGTCTATCCCGGTACTACCATCGCCAACTTCACGAGCGCCAGAAATCGCTGATTATTGGCACGGGAAAACTTGCTGTTGACTTGGCCAACACGCTTGCCAAACAAAAACGCTCCCCCTTGATCGGCCTTGTAGGCCCCGTCACCGCTTCGCCACAGAACAGTACCCAACCGCAGATTCTCGGCGACTTGCCCGACCTGCCCGCGCTGATCAGGCAACACGGTATTCGCCGGCTGTACATCACTCACTCCCTCCAGGAGGCGACTCACATCGAGGCGCTGTACCTCAACCTGCTGGAGATCAGCGTGGACGTGATCTGGGTGCCCGACCTCAACAACATGCTACTGCTCAATCACAGCGTGGCCGAGGTGGATGGCCTGCCGGCGATCTTCCTCAATGAAAGCCCACTGACCAGCCGCCCGACCGCGGCACTGAGCAAGTCGCTGCTGGACAAAAGCCTGGCGCTGTTGGCGATTGTGCTGCTCAGCCCGTTATTGCTGCTGTTCGCCCTGCTGATCAAGCTCACCTCCCCCGGCCCGGTGATTTTCAAGCAGGACCGTCACGGCTGGAATGGCGAGATCATCAAGGTCTGGAAATTCCGCTCGATGCGCGTGCATGACGACCACGAGGTGCGCCAGGCAAGCCGCAACGATTCACGCATTACCCGCGTGGGGCGCTTTATCCGCCGCACGTCCATCGACGAGCTGCCGCAGCTGTTCAACGTGCTGCAAGGGCATATGGCGCTGGTGGGCCCGCGCCCCCATGCCGTGGCGCACAACGACTACTACTCGGGCAAGATTCGCGCGTACATGGCACGCCATCGCATCAAGCCCGGCATCACGGGCCTGGCGCAAGTCAATGGCTGCCGCGGCGAAACCGAGACCCTGGAGAAGATGCAGCAGCGCGTCGATATCGACCTGCGCTACATCAACAACTGGTCCCTGTGGCTGGACATCAAGATCCTGTTCAAAACGCCGTTTACCCTGCTGTCCAAAGACATCTACTAAGCCCCTTCCCTGCGCCACGGCGCCGCCTGATACCCAGCCCGCTCCTGCGGGCACTCAGGTGCCAGGCAACGCCGCTGGCGCCACCTCAGCGCCCTCTGTGCTCACACCTGATTCATACCCGACCGACTCCCCACTCGCCTGATCGCCAGGCGCAAGAACTTCGGCCCACGGACGTACCCGGCCGTGGGCGCGGCAGCCATTCATTTACACATCAGAGGGGAAAGTCAGGGGCGTGTTGCTCGCCGGCATTGCACCTGGCGCTGTATCGCGGCGGTCCTCTCACTGCCTGGCGCATTCAGCACCTGGCAGTGAGGATCCTTGTCGCCCGAGGCCGCTCAATCACTCAGTGATCTTATCGAAGTTGTTGTAGAACAGTTTACTGTCACGCCCATCGGTCATGGTTTGCAGCGAGTAGGCACGGTTCAGGCGCGCACCGCCATCACGGGTCAGGGGTGCCCATACAACGTTGGCCCGACGCATCGTCGAGGTGCTCATCAGTTCGTCGAACGGCACGGAAATATAGATCCCCTTGTCGAAGCTGCCCTCGCCATATTCTTCCTTCGAGGCAGTGGTCAGCGTGACCCAGCCACCAAACTTCACGCCGTTCTTGAACTGCCGCGAGATGTCCACGGTGGTGCCCCAGTCCCGTGCCAGGTAACGCCCCACACTGACCGCCGCCAGGGTGTCGTAGGGCAACTCGGTGTAGCTGGTGACGTGCCCGGTGATGGTCTGGTAATCCCGCAGGCCGAAGCCCTGGTTGAAATCACGCTGGCGCACGACGTTCAGGTCTGCGCCCACCGACCAGTGCTTGTTCGTGGGCCTGAACAGCACTTCGCCACCCACCCCGGCATACATCGACTCCAGGTAACCGCCGTAGACCATGCCGTACAGGTCCTGGTCCAGGCGCGCCGCATGGTTGAACTGGAAGTTTGGCATCGTCACGTCCGAGGTCGTCATGTACTGGCGCAGGTCGGTGCGCACCCGTGGCAGCCCGCTCGGTGCGTCGTAGGTGAATTTGTCGTAGTTGTTCAGCAGGTTGGCGCTGAGCAAACCGCTCCACCAGGTATTGCGGGTAAACCGGTACTCCGCGTCGGCGTCGGCGGTGAACTGGTACAGCAACCCGTTGGGGCCACCGATGTTCTGTTTGTAGCCCAGGCCCAGGCCATAGTTGAACGGCTGGCGTGTGCCGGTGTAGAGCGTGGTTTCCCGATGGGCAATGGCCGGATTGACCTCAGTGGAGCGGTGCAGGTCCTTCAGCGGCTGCTCGTTGTTCACCACCGCGCGGAAGGTGTCACGGGGCACGCTGGTTTCTTCGATGGGCATGTCATAACGCTTGTTCACCAGGGTGAACCAATCGATGTCCTGATTGGCGCTGTTGTCGAGGATCCGACTGGCGCGCCCGACGGCCTTGGCTGAGTAGAAGTAGCGTTGCTGCTCGCCATACACCATCAATTCCGAACCGCGCCGGGCAATACGCTCCACCTTGTAGCCGGCATTCTGCTGCAGCCGGTCGGCCACACTGGCCCAGTTGACCTGATCGGACGGCGTGGTCGGCATGCGCGCCGGCAGCGGTTCGGCAGGCGGGTCATACGTCTTGACCGGGGCCTTGCGGCTGACGAAGTTGGTGTGCAGGGTGATGCCGAACATCGCGGTATTGCCGCGCTCCCAGGCTGCGCTCAGGTCGACGCTGTCGGCCAGCTTGTAGACCACACCGATATTGACCGGCGAGTCCTGCTTGATCGAGTTGTCCAGGGGCTCGTGCTTGTAGTCATTGCCCTCGTATTCGAGTTTCAGGCTCAGGGGGTCCCAGGGTGTTTGATAGACAACCCCGCCAAACAGCGACGGACGCCCCCTGAAGTACGCGTTGGAGTTCACGTCCCCTGCCCGGGCCACGACCGCCGTGCTCGTGGGCCGGTCGTTGAACTTGCTGCCAAACACCGACAGCGGGTTACTGAAATCCCCTCGGTTACCCAGGTAGCCCCAGGCGAGGCCAAGGCTGAAATCCAGGTCGCCATAGCGCTTGTTGGCGACGAAGTATTCGCTGGAAAACAAGCCGGTACCGCCGATGTCCCGGGCGCCAAACGCCACTTGCGGCAACCAGTGGCTTTCTTCCCAGAGTCGCGCCTTGAAGTCGATGGCCTTGTCTTTGAAGCTCTGGCTGCCACTCAACGCCTCGGCACCGTATTTGCGGTTGCTGATGGCGGTGTAACGGAACGAGCCCTCGAGCCAGTCAAACGGCTGCAAGGAAAAACTGTAGCGCGAGTAGGGATCGGTGCGATTGGCGTTGGCGCTCAACTCCCCCGCCGGCGCCATGCGGGCAGTGGGGGTCTGTAACAGACCCACGCCACCAAAATCATTTTGGGTGTAGCGGGGTTCGCCGTGAACCAATCCGCAGGGCAAGAGCAATACAGCTGCAAAACGTAAATTCAAGGGTTCACCTCAGCCAACGGTTGAGTGGCAAGAAACTCGGCCAGTTGTTGGTTGAGATCAGGGGTCGGCGTCTCAAGGTCATCGCTGCGGATCGGCACCAGAATCTTGCTGCCGGGTGCAGCCACCACGCCCTCTTCCCGATTCCAGGCCGCCACGCCCACGCGACGCACCAGGCCGTCGGGCTGGATCAGCCAAAGCTCATCGCGTGCGGCGTCACCGAGGGTGGTACAGCCCCGCACGTACTCCTGGATTTCGCCCATGGCGCGGTAAGGCACCTCACAGGGCTGCGCGACCGCCCCAAGCACTTCCACCGTGGACGGCCTGGCGGGGTAAACAAGGTGGTCGCCATCATCGAGCAACCCATTGCGTGCGAACCCCGCTTCAACGGCGATCGGGTCCAGCACCGCCACCTGGCGGCCGGTGACCGGCAACGGCTCGACCTGTTGATACAGTCGCGCACTCAGGTCCGCTCGCGTGTGCTTGCCGTCCAGCAAGGCCCCCCGTTGCAGCAGTTTCAGGTCGAACAAGACGCCCGCCTTCAAACGTGCCTGCTTATCCACCAATGACTGATGCAGCCACGCCGCCCCCAGCCAGTAGCTTTCGGCGTTGGGTTGGGCCTGGCGAATAACGTCCAGCAAGCGTGCATCGGGTTTGACCTCGAAGTGGCCGGGGCTGCGTACGTCGCCACTGACCGTGACCGCCGCCTGCCCCACACCGGGGCCGATCAAGAGCAGGCCAAAGCCAAGGCCTATCAGGTTCGAACACTTCACCGGGCAGGCCCCCGATCGGGGCGCAGCTGCACGATTTTCAGCACCAGCCGGGGCGTCAAATGCTGCTCGCTGCGCAGGATGAAACCGTCCTGGGGATCGACCCAGTAACGGTTGGTGGTGCGGAAATTCAAGGTGGGCACTTCCACCTGCTCGTCAATGCGCAGCAAGGCGTAATCCTTGTCCAGAATGCGGAGGGTCTCGATACCGTGGGGGCTGAAACGGCTGTTGACCGCCAGACCGATCCGGTTGCCGTCGTACACGTCGATCCAGCGCGTGCTGGTATAGCCGTCGGGCAGGCGCTGGAGGCCGCGTTTGAACGGCGACTCGCCACTGAAGCGGGTGCCATCCAGGGACGCACCCAGCCCGACGGTGCGTACCACCAGGCCGTCGCGCATCATCAGCACTTGCTTGCCGGACGCAACCCAGAACTCCAGGCTGCCCCGGCGCCGAGGCATGGCCATCACCCCTTCGCTGGTACGGGTGGTGACCAGAATCTGCGGATACGGCACCGCATCGACCTGGGCACGGGTCACGTTGATGGGCGCCGGGCCGGAGACGGACGTTTCGAGGGTGTACCAGGACGCCCTCATCAGCGGGTTACACCCGCACAACAAAAGCGCCATCGACAGGCTGGCGCAGGTAGGCAAAATTTTCACGACGGGAGAGCGCCTTATCTGCTGTTGACTTCGCTGAGGTCATTCAGCGATCGGGCACCCAGCCCAATGGCACTGGCGGTCGGCAACAACTGGCTGATGAGGCGGTTCCAGCGCGTCACGCCGGCCGGGCCGACATACACGATGTCTTGGGGCTGCAAGTCGAACCGGGTCGCCAGCACCAGGGCAGACGGTGACTGGGCATCGAGCTGAAACACCTTGGCCGGTTCGGCTTCCAGGTTGTCCACGCCGCGAATCACGTACACCGCATTGCCGTTGGAGGTGGTCTGGTTCAAGCCCCCTACCGTGCCCAGGGCGTCGGTCAGGTTGATCGACTTGCCCTTGAAGCTCAGCGCCCGGGGCTGGTTGACTTCGCCCATGAGGTAGACGCGCTTGTGGTCGTTATAGGGCAAGTACAACCGGTCGCCGCCCTTGAGGTAGATGCCTTGCAGTTGGGAGCCCTGGCGATTGAGGCTGTCCAGGTCCAGGGTGTACTCGCGGCCGTCCCGCGTCAGGGTCAGCCCCGACAGGTCGGCATTCGTGGGGTCTACCCCGGCGGCGCCGATGGCCTCTACCGCACTCAAGGGCGTGGTGGTGATGGGCTGCTGGCCGGCCTTGATCACCGCACCGGTCACCACCACGGTCTGGCTGGCAAACCGCAAGACGCTGACGTCCACCTGAGGGCTTTCAATAAACTGCGCCAGGCGCCCGGAGATGTAGGCGCGCAACTCTTCGATGGTTTTACCGGCCACCGGGACGTTACCGATATACGGATAAAACAGGGTGCCGTCGGGGCGAACCAGGCGACCGTTGGCATCGATCTGCTGTTGCGGTCCGGACGGCGCCGTCAACTCGGGGTGATCCCAGACCGTGATAAACAACAGGTCATTGGCGCCGACGCGATAGCCTCCCGGAATATAAGACAACAACGGTTCCGGCACTGATTCGCGAACATGCGTGGCGGCCTCCATGGCGATCAATTTGGGGGTGATGGGAATTAACTCCACCCGGGTACTTTCGGGCGAGCCATCACTGGACATTTGACTGGTGTCCATGTGTTGACCAGGCGAAAACATGCAGCCGTGCAAGCTGAGACTTGCCAGCAAAAGAACAGGTAACCTAGAAATCATAATGGCACTACGCTAGTCGAGGGCGAGTCTAAAAAAGATCACCCAGAAAGTTCTGAGTGATCTTGAACAACACAGCTTGTGAGGGATTAGTTGGTACCGGTGGTACCCCCTGTACCGGTTGTGCCGCCAGTTCCGGAAGTACCGCCATTGGAACTGCCGCCGGAGTTGGAAGCCGCTGCTGCAGCGCCGACAACCGCCGAGCCGACCCCGACCGATTCACCGAGCGTCACACCGCCCACGACCGGGGTGCTCAACGACAGGGACTCGCCTGCGCTGGCCGCCTCGCCCACCGCAGCGCCGACGATTTCACCCGCGGCCAATGCCGCAGTGCTCGTGAAAGCCAGCAAGCCGGCCAACAGTAATTTCCTCATATCAGACTCCTTCTCGATAGTTACCCCTTATGAAACTTCTAAATAAGGGAGTAGTGATGGAACGGAGATAAACAGACTATGCAAACTGCACAAGATCCTGTTGGATCGCGCACTTAGCCTCCGCGAAATCATCTCACTTGTGGATAGCTCAAACCACCAATGTTAATAATCGTCAGGATTAAACGACAGGGCGTACTGATAACCCGCGACCAATACCGTAATAGTCAAAACCATTGGCTTTCATTCGTTGCGGATCAAATATATTGCGACCGTCAAAGATAACCGGCGTGCTCAACTTTTCTTTTATCAAGTCCAGGTCCGGGGCTTTGAACTCGCGCCATTCCGTCACAATCACCAACGCGTCGGCACCTTGAAGCGCCGCTTCCTTGGTGCCCATCAGCAGCAGGTCTTCGTTCATGCCGTAAATGCGCTGTGTCTCGGCCATCGCTTCCGGGTCGAAGGCTTGAACCCGGGCGCCCACGCTGCGCAATTGTTCGATCAACACGCGGCTGGAGGCCTCGCGCATGTCATCCGTATTGGGCTTGAAGGCCAGGCCCCAGATCGCAAAGGTCTTGCCCTCCAGTTGCCCGCCGAAGTGATGGTGGATATGCCCGAACAGGTGCTGTTTCTGGCGCTTGTTGACTTCCTCGACGGCGGACAACAGCGTGGCCTGGTAGCCGATCGACGACGCGGTGCGTTCCAGGGCCTGTACGTCTTTCGGGAAGCACGAGCCGCCGTAACCGCAGCCGGGGTAGATAAAGTCGTAGCCAATGCGTGGGTCAGAGCCGATGCCTTTACGCACGGCTTCAATGTCGGCGCCCAAGCGCTCGGCAAAATTGGCCATTTCATTCATGAAGGAGATCTTGGTTGCCAACAGGCAATTGGCCGCGTACTTGGTCAGCTCGGCACTGCGGATGTCCATGGTGATGATTTTTTCGTGGTTGCGGTTGAAGGGCTCATACAGTTCCCGCATGCGGTCCACGGCGTAGTGGCTGTCACTGCCGAGGATGATGCGGTCGGGGCGGGTACAGTCCGCCACCGCCGAACCTTCCTTCAGGAACTCGGGGTTGGAGATGACGTGAAACTCCACCTCAACGGAACGGGACTTCAGCACCTCGGACACTTTCGCCCGAACCTTGTCCGCCGTACCCACCGGCACCGTGGATTTGTTAACGATGATCTTCGGCTCGGTCATGGTGAGTGCGATGGTCGCCGCAACGGAGAGCACATACTTGATGTCGGCGCTGCCATCGTCATCGGGGGGCGTGCCCACCGCGATGAATTGAACCTCACCATGACGCACGCCTTGCGCGGCGTCGGTGGTGAAATGCAAGCGTCCGGCATCGTGGTTCTTCTGTACCAGGGCGCTCAGCCCCGGCTCATAGATCGGAATGATCCCGCTCTTGAGGTTCTCGACTTTGGTGGTGTCGATGTCCACGCAACACACTTCATGCCCCGCGTCAGCCAGTACCGCTGCCTGCACCAGGCCCACATAGCCGATTCCAAATACAGTTACATTCATTTCACTCTTCCTTTAAACAAGCTCGAGGCGGCCATAGCGGTCTTCAAAGCGGATGATGTCGTCTTCACCGAGGTAGGCGCCGGACTGAACTTCAATCAGCTCCAGCGGGATGCGCCCCGGGTTTTCGAGGGAGTGCACAACACCAATGGGGATGTAGGTGGACTGGTTCTCGGTGAGCAGCACCTGCTTGTCCGCGATCTGCACATTCGCGGTGCCGGACACCACGATCCAGTGCTCGGCCCGATGGTGGTGCAGCTGCACAGAGAGCTTGTGCCCCGGCTTCACCGTGATGCGCTTGACCTGGTAGCGGTAACCCTGGTCCACCGAGTCATATTTGCCCCACGGCCGGTAGACTTCGCGGTGGCTGGCGCTTTCGATCCGGTGGTGTTTAGTCAGCTCGGTGACGATCTTCTTCACGTCCTGGGCGCGGTCCTTGGTGGTCACCAGGATCGCGTCGGCAGTCTCGACCACCACCACGTCACTGATGCCCGCCACGGTGACCAGACGGTGGCTGGCGTGCACATAACTGTGGGTGACGTCTTGCAGCAGCACATCGCCCTGGGTGCAGTTCTGGTGTTCATCCTTGGCGCCCGCTTCCCACACCGAGTCCCAGGCCCCCAGGTCGCTCCACGGGGAGTTGAGGATCACCACCGACGCGATATGGGTTTTTTCCATGACCGCGTAATCAATCGACACGTTGGGCGCGTTCACAAAATCCACCTGGCTGAGCCGGGTGAAATCCTGGTCATGGGCCGCGTTGGAGAGGGACAGTTCGGCGGCCACCATGATCTCCGGGCTCAGGCGCTCCAGCTCTGCCTTCATCACCGAGGCACGGAACATGAACATGCCGCTGTTCCAGAAATAGTTGCCTTGGGCCAGGTAGCTTTGTGCCGTCGCCAGGTCGGGCTTTTCTACAAAGGCCTCGACGTGCGCGGCGCCGTCGACGGCGGCCGCTTGGGTACGGATATAGCCGTAGCCGGTCTCCGGCTTGGTGGGCACCACCCCGAAGGTGACGATCTTGCCTTGGTTGACTTCCGCCTTGGCTGACGTCAAGGCCGCGTTGAAGGCGTCGGTATCGCCGATCACATGATCTGCCGCCAGCACCAGCAGAATGGGATCATCCCCGTCCGCCAGCGCCGAGAGCGTCGCGGCTGCAATTGCCGGGGCGGTATTGCGGGCGGTGGGTTCCAGGAGGATTTTCTGCGGGATCAGGTCCAGCGAGCGGCTTTGTTCGGCCACGATGAACCGGTGTTCTTCGTTACACACAATGATCGGAGGGCTGACGCTCTCGCCCTCTATCGACAGGTTCTTGATTCGTTCCAACGTGGCCTGAAACAAACTCAAGTCACCGTGCAGGGCTATAAACTGCTTTGGCTTAAGTGCCCTGGAAAGCGGCCACAGGCGCGTGCCTGAGCCGCCAGACAATATAACTGGGATCATAGCGATTACTCGATGATTAAAGGCAATAAGAGCGTATTGGCGAACAGTCGAAACTTAAGAGGTGAATGACTTTACATAACGGATCAAACGGTCTCTTTCGGTAAAGTCCAGGGGACTGTCTGCGCTGCTGTAGTTGAGCGCTGAATCAATCGCGGAAAAGAACCCGTCTTTATCATGAGCAATAAATACAGACGGAAGGTCCGAAAAGTTCTCGGCGGTGTCGAACTGGTGATTATTGATATGTTCACCGCGCCGGCTATCACGCGGGACGATAACAATCGGTTTGCCCAGTTCAAGGGAGCGAATGATATTCCCCATGCCCGCATGGGAAACAATCACCTTCGACGCATTGAAGTTCTTGGAAAAGAGCGGCTCGGCAATGGTCTTGTACGCCGTAATGCGCCCCAGGTTGTTTTCGTTAGTACCGACCTGGGCAACAATCGGCACCTGGGGGTTCGCATGGCTCCACTCATTCAAGTAGCTGAGCATTCTTTCAAAGGGTGCTTGAGTGCCAACGCTGCAAAAGATCATTTATACAACCCTCCCTTTATATTGGGCCCGGCTGCCTTGAGAAAGCGTCGGCCACTGGGTCAGCAACTCATCGACAAAATACACAGCGATACGGCCCGACAACGAGAGTTTCTTGGGGTTGGCGATGCTGTCGATCCACAGGGTCTTCTTGCCCATGAGTTTTCCCGCAATCAACCCCAACAACCCCGGCGCCGCGCCCGTGGAGATCACGTACTTGGCTTTACTGCGGTAGACGATCGCAAATATCTGGCAAAAGCCCTTGATGATCTTCAACGGTTCGCTGCGATTGAAGTCCGGGACTTGGGCAAACTGATGCAGTGGATACTGCGAGCCAATGCTGATATCGACGGTGGCAATGGTCACTTTTTGACCGTCGAAGGCCGGCAGCAACTTGCTCATTTGCACCCAGTGCCCACCTCCGGAACAAATCAACAACACATCACTTGATTGACTCATGACGGTTCCCTTCCTGTCAGAATGAATAGACATCGTTAAATAGCCGCGGCAGTTCTTAATAATTGCGCCTGCCCTTTCCAGCGCGTGATGCGCTTGGCTTTAAGCAAGGCGGACTTTTCTTTATAAATTTCTTGATGATTGATGAGTTGTGCAACACCGGCCTTGATTGAAAGAGGGTCCAGCGTGTCGACAAACACCGCGGCCTCGGAAAACAACGAGCGCAGTACGGGGGTGTTCGAAAGGGCCATGGGCCTGCCGGCGCTGACCGCTTCGTTGGCCACACTCAGTTGCACGTTGTCCCGTGTGGTCAGGCCCAGCACCACATTCGCGTTGCACAGCAGTTGTTCGAACGTCGCCTTGCTGAGGAAGCCGGTCAGCTGGATGTTCTCGGGAAGCGACGCCACCAGCGCCTCGGAGAGCTTGCCCTGGTGCTTGCCGGTGATCAGAAAGTCGACGCCCGGCATTTCCCGGGCGGCGTTGATCACCACCTCTATCGGTTCGTCGATATCAAAGGAGCACGGAAACAGCACATAGGGCGTCTGGCGCTCACTGGCGGGGGCCGCCTGAAAGTCACACGGCAAGTCTTCCAGAATAAACAGGTTGGCTTCCTTGACGCCCAGGCCCGCCAACTCTTCCTTGACCTTAAAGTTATGGACGACCACCGCATCAATTTTATTCAACAGGGCCACGGTGCCCGGAAAGCCTATCCACTGTTTGCGCAACAGGCTGTTGTGGGCGTCGGCAATAATCTTCAGGCGCCGGTTAAACACACACTTGTAGGCCAGCGCGATATGCAACACCGGGCTCGGCGGCAGTTGTACCCACAACACGTCAGGCGAACCGACCCACAGGGACTTGAGGGTTTTAAAAGACTTGATCAAATAGTCCAGCGGCCGTGCCGCTTTTTTCTTGAACTGGTTGGGCAGATGCAGAATGTCATAGGCCCAATACTGCTTCATGGTGTCGGCGCGTCGTTGATAGCCGATCCATGCAATCATTAATGATTTCACTTAAGCATCCTGCATAAATAAGGGTGGGCACCTGCGGTGCTTTACAAGGCAAACCAGACAGGAAAGTCGGCGCGGTACAGCATGTTTTTATTTCGAAAACGAAGGTGTCTGGCCGGGTTGCCGCCCACGATCGAATAGGCTTCAACGTTGCGCGTCACCACGCTGCCCGGATACACCACGGCGCCTTTGCCGATGGTGACGCCGGGCATCACCATCACATTGGGAAAGATCCAGGCGTTGTCTTCAATCACCACGGGCTTGCCCACCAGGGCACTCATCGGGTCATCCATATCGTGGCCCAGGGTATAAATCCGGGTGTTATGGGAAATATTGACGTTGTCGCCGATGCGGATGCCCGCCCGGTTATCCAGGTAGCAGTCGTAGTTGATCGTGCAGTGTTTGCCGATGACGCAGTTGCCGAACGAGAACAACACCACTTTGCGGTGCACCGTGGTCTTGGCCCCCACCCGGCAGCCGGTTGCCCGCAGCAGAAAACGCCTCAGGTTGAAAAACAGCGCCAGGCTGAGCAAGGTGTTGAACAGGGCAACGGCGGTCTTCTTGATATTCAGTTTCAGGTTTTTCATCTAGTCACCCTGCCCTGCCGTCTCAGTCACGCGCCGGGAACTCATCACAAAATTCCTGAAGCGGATATTGGTGCTGACCGGCGTGGCGAACGACGGGTTATTCCCGCCGAAGAACGTCGAAAACAGCAGGCCATCAAGGGTGACATTCGGGGTGTCCCTGAACGTCAGCCCGGTCTCGGCGTGCACCAGCTTTTTGTCGTACCAGATGGAAATCACACCGTCGGCCACACCGGGCGTGTTCAACTTCACCAGTTGTTCCAGGGTGTGCCACTGCCCCACGGTAAAGACCCAGGAACCCAGGCCTACGGCGGTGCCCCAGGTTTTACTGGTGGGCAGGTAGGCATAAATGGCCCCGGCGCCTTTTTCTTTCCAGATGTAGCGCGTGGAAAAACCATCGTGGCCGTTGGGAATTTTCCCGCCGGTATTGGCGGTGCCGCCGTAGAGGCCCGGGAGCTTGCCGCCTTTTACAAAATCGAAATTCTTGTCGAACTTCAATTCATACGTCAGCACCAGGCAATCCCGGCCCGGTTGCGGGAGCGGGGATTTGAATTCGATGCCGCCGTAGGGCAAACCCAAGCGCACCATCGAGCCCGGGTCGTAGGACCCCTTGGGAAAATGCACGGCGATGTCTTTGATGGTTTGGCTGTAGGCCTTGTTCGTCAGGTTGGCTCTGCCTTTGATGCTGTCCTGCGCCTGGGAATGGTTGAGCATCCGCGAAACATCAGGCAGTGACGGATAGATGTTTTGGATAGGTTGCTCGCAGTGATCGTTTATCTGCGCGGCCCCACTGGCGGCCATCTGCACAGAGAACGCCAACGCCAGGAGCGTCGAGGCTGTCTTTTTCACGTCGGTTGCCCCTCGGCTCTATTGTTCATCGACCCATTTCAAAAAGTCGTCGACCGCTTTTTGTGCAAGCGATGACCGCTGCGCGATCTCTTGCTTGAGGTGCTCGGCCATGTGCGCCTTGGATTGGCGGAACTCACTGATGGTGGTCTTGATCACCTCAGGGTCCGGGGTGCTGACCAACCGGGTGCCCTGAGGCAACATTTCATGGACTTTTTTCAGCTTGTTTTCGATTGCCACGGCGATGGTCGGGAACCCCAGGGAAGCCGGCAGGAGTACCCCGTGTGCACGGGCGCTGATGATCACGTCGGACTCAACGATCAGTTTCGCCATGAAGGTTTCCGGCGTGTCGCCCGCCGCGTCCCAGCACAACCATTCGTACTGGTGGTACTTGTCGATCAGGTGCTGGTCACGCTCTTTGTAGAGCGAGACCAGGCGCACCTGCTCGCCCGTCTTGGCCAACTCATCCGCGGCCTGGACCATCGCCTTGATGAACTGCTGCCCATTCGCGTCGTGGGGCCAGTCACGCAGGATAAAGGACAGGTACTTGCCCTTCTTGAGGCTGCCGGTTTCCAGATCTTTGCGGGAGATCCACAACTCGGAAAGCAGGCTCGGGTCGGTGTACACCTCCACGTCTGACTTGCCGAACGTGTTGCAATGCTGCTGGCTGGTACCGTCCCGCACGGAAATGTAGTCACAACGGTTGATCACGCTGACGGCACGGTCCAGCTGCTTGCCGCCGCCATCAAAGGGGCCCAGGCCAATGCAGAACGCCGCGAGGCGCCGGTGGAAGTAGATCTTGTCGACGCCGCCGCGCATCCCGACATACAGGCGCAACAGCGTGGATTTCAGATCGGTTTGAGCCTTGATGCTCTTGTACATTTTCGCCGCGATGCCCTTGCGGGCCGTGACCTCTTTGGCCGGCGGGATAAACGAGAAGAACTGGCCGCCGCCGCCCAATACCACCAGGTCAGCCTTGACCGGCGCCTTGATATGCAGCCACTGGATGCGCGGGTTGAAGTTTTTAGCGATCTGCGGGTGATCGACACCCACCGCGATATCCGATTCGTTAAAGCGTTTTTTCAGAATATTGATCACGCATAGCATTAATACGTCATCACCCAAATTGCCCGGACCGTAGGCACCCCGGATATAAACTTTGCTGACATTCATGCTGGGCTTCCATTTTCCACGGGGTCATTAAATACGGCATTCAAGGCAAACGTTGTTGCGAGAATGTAGAGAACTATCAACGTCAGTATCACCAAGCGGTAGGCCATACTTTCAACGTAGGCACTTGAGATAAAACTGACAAAAGGCAACGTCCACAAGGTCAATATCCTGGGCGAAACCAGCAGCTCCAACGGGAGTATTTTCTTGTAGACGAAATACGGCAGGCCGAGCAGGAAGTGGATGAACTGGGAACCAATGAACGCCTTGGCAATCCCGACGGCGCCCTCTTCCCTGAGCCAGAACGCCCCGGCGATGAATAACAAGCCCCACAGCACGTTACTCATGACACTGAACCAGGCCAGGTTCATCACGATCATCTTTCTTGAAATGCCGGACTTGAATGCACTCAGCAAGGAACCCAGAATCACCAGCGTCAACGTGACTTCAAAATCCCGGCCCAGGAAACTACTGCCGTACAGCTTCGCCAATAACTCGGGGAACATGATCACCGGCTGGATAATCACCAACACCACCAGCCAGCCCGACAGAAAGTTCAAGGCATCCAACTTGCGATTCTTGCCCCCCAGGGCGGCCGCCAGCATCGGCACCAGGACCGAGCCGAGTACCACGGAAACATGGGAAAAGATCGCGTTCCATTGCATGGCGGCGGCGTACATGCCGAGGGCGGCCAATCCGTTGGTGGTTTGCGCCAACAGCTTGTTCGCAAACCAGTTCATCGGCGCGACCATCAAGCCCGTCAACAACACCGGCAGGCCCACCGACAGCACCGCGTGCTTTTCAGTGAGCGCGCCTTTGAAACTCAGCGGAGTGTTCCGGGCGTTCAGGGTTTTCCAGCACGCCAGGGCGCTGAAGAACACGATGAGTAATTGAGAACCGGCCAACCCCAGCAGCGCGCCGTTGAGCCGGAACTGGAGGGTCAGGCAGTACGTGGCCGGGATCGCGACGATGGCGACGATTCCATTGATGGTCGCGATCGAGCGGTATTGCCCCCAGCCGGTCAGGCAGCCTTGGGTCCATCCCGACAGAATAATCAGGGTGATGGTGCTCAATACGATGAGGGACGCTGCGCTCAGGCTGTCGGCTCCCAAAATCACACTGGAAAAGAAGTGCGGGAAAAACAGCGCTGTCCCGATGATCATTGCGCTGAAAAACACCGAAAACATCAGCGTCAGCGCGATGCCCCTGCCGGTCTTCTCCGGGCACGTATCTTTGAACTGCCCGATATGCTTGGCCGTTGCCGTAGTCGTGGCCTGGGCGGCGACGTTGGCCAGCATCACAATCGCGCTCTGGATCAGGCCGTACTCGCCGAACGATTGCGCACCCAACACCCTGGCGACCAGGATGCCGGTAATCACCACCGACACTTTCGTGGCAACGGCGGAGATGAAACTCCATGCCGTGCTGGACACGAATTTCTTCAACAGTGTGTTGTTCATCCGGCATTCACCTGCAAGGGCGTGGCTATCAGTGGCTGGCGAGGGACAAGGACTTTTTTGCGTTGCCTGGCCGTCTGTTCGGCACACACCCGCAGCACAATGGCGCCGTAGGCGATACCGATGGCGTACGGCTGATAAGGCGTGGCTGAGACAATGAACATCACGCCCAAAAAGACGCCGATCGAGACGGCCACCCGGCTGTTCATGTGCTGGGTAATCGAGGTAATGAACACGTACAACAAGTACAACCCGATCAGCCCGTATTTAACGAAGTACGTTAAGTAGGCACTGTCGATATTCGAGTTTTTGTCATCCAGGCCACGGTACTCAAACCAGGGGATTTCAAACGGCGTCCCCGCGCCCAGCCCGACAAAGTAATGCAGGGGGTTCATGCCCCTGATCAGCTCCAGCGCAGGGCTGAAGCGCGTACCCAGTTGGGCGGCCATGCCTTCAGACGACAAACCATCATTGATTCGATCCGCGCCGATCATATTGCTGATGCCAATGAACGCCATCAGCACCACGGCGCCGGCCAGGGCGACACCGATCATGCGGGCCGGCTTCGTGTATTGGTGAATGATGATCGCGGCAAACACCGACACAAAAATGAAGCGTGAATTGGCGATAAACAGGCAGATGAACGAGGTCGCCAGACAGATCCTGGCGAGTTTCTTCCGCTGCTCGAACAGGCGCGGATCGATGAAGTAATAGATCAGGTAGGCGACGGCGGCGTAGGTGCCACCGTCGAGGTACCTATAGGCGTTTTCTTCGTAGTAGACGTCTTGAAACTTGTACAGCCCCAACCGCAACCAGGCGATGTCCACTACGTTGAAGGCGGTCATGGCGATGAGGATCAACAGCACCGTTTGCAGCGTCAGTTTTTTTGCGGCAAGGGTCGCGATATTCGTGAGCACGATAAACGACAGGATCATGATGAACGGCCGAACGTCCTTTAACAGGTACTTGTTCGACGACTCCAGCAAGCCCCACGCCAGCAGCACCACATACAGCCCACAGCCAAACAGAAGACCGCCCGGCGCCGTCAGTTGATGCTTGCGCGTGAACACCTGCCTGACCAGCAACGCCCCCAACCCGCCCACGATGTAAAAGTCAAAGAAGTAGAGCCCTTTGAGCGAGATGATTTCGCTGTAGGAGTTGCCGGTAGGAATCACCGACAGCATCACCCCCAACAGCACGATGGAGTACTTGGGGCTTTTGACGGCAAGCAAACCCGCCGACAGCGCGATAAGGGATAACAGGTAAAACATGGCTGGGTAGTCTTTAGGCTGATGTTGAATTTGGCACGCTACCGCCCCAGGATTTTTCGTTCATTTCCTGAAAACGTGGCTTCTATCCTGCTGATGCTGCGTAGGACGATGGAGCGTAACGGCGTGAATCAGCTGCGATCAGCCTGGTACTCGTACGGGTAATACCCGTCGTTGCCGTAGCCATATTTGGCAGAGGCTTTCTTTTCCACACCATTGAAAATGGCGCCCCGGAGCACGATGCCGTTCTGGGCAAAGCGGCGAATGGTGTGTTCGATCTCTTTCGCCGGGTTAAGGCCAAAGCGCGTGACAATCAGGTTGGTGCCCGATTGCCTGCCCACGATCGCCGCGTCGGTCACGGCCAACAGCGGCGGCGTATCCAGAATCACCAGGTCATAGCGTCCGCTGACCTCGGACAGCAACTCGGTGAGGTTGCGGTGCATCAGCAATTCAGACGGGTTGGGCGGTATCTGCCCACGGCTGATGAGGTCGAGGTTTTCAATCCCGGTCTTGTGAATCGCGGTGTCCACCGTGCATTGGTTGGAGAGAATGTCCGACAGCCCATTTCGGGCCGACACACCCAGCGCCTTGTGCAGGTAACCCCGGCGCATATCCACGTCGATCAGCAATACCCGCTGCCCGGTTTGCGCGATCACCGCGGCCAGGTTGACCGAGACGAAGGTTTTGCCCACCTCGGGGCTGGGGCCTGAAATCATGATGCGGTTGTTCGGCGCCTCGAGCATCGCGAAGTGCAGGCTGGTACGCAGGCTGCGCAACGCCTCCACCGCGAGGTCGGTGGGGTGACTGATGGCCAGCAATGAAGAACCTGCATCGGTACGCCCACGCCCTCGGGAGATTTTGTCTTCTTCGACCTTTTGCAGGGTGCTGTACGGAATTGACGCGTACACCGGCAACCCCAGTTGCTCGATGGCTTCCGGGCTTTCCAGGCCGCGGTTCAGCGCCTTGCGCAGCAGTACCAGCGCCACCGCCAGGAAGCCGCCCAGCAGGGTCGCGATCAGCACAATCAGGATCTTTTTCGGCTTGATCGGCTTGAGGTAATTCACGTCGGCCGTGTCGATCAGGCGCACGTTGCCCACGGTGCCCGCGCGCATCACATCCAGCTCCTGGGCCTTGTTGAGCAGTTGGGTATAAATGGCCGTCCCCACTTCGACGTCCCGGGTCAGGCTCAGCAGTTCCTGCTGGGTCGACGGCAGGCTCTCGACCCGGCTGGCCAGGCTTTGCTGCTTGCTGGTCAACTCACCGATCTGGGTCAACAGCGCGCGATACGCGGGGTGCTGGCGGGTGAACTTGCGGTCCATCTCGGCCTGCTGCAGCTTCAGCTCGGAGATGCTGGTATCGAGCCCTACGATCTGGTCGAGAATCGCCTTGGTTTCCAGGGTGATGTCCACCGACTTGCTGCGGGTCTGGTACTCGTTCAGGGCCTTCCCGGCTTTTTCCAGGTCCTTCCTGACCACCGGCAACTGTTCCTTGAGAAACGCCAGGCTCTGCGCCGCTTCAGCCGAGGTGCGCTCGACGTTTTGTCGCACGTAAATGGCCGCGATCTGATTGAGGATCTTGATCGCCTGGTCCGGGTCGGTGCTTTCCAGCGCCAGCCCGATCATGCCCGACTCTTTGCCCCGTTCCACCACATCCAGGTTCTCCTGGTAGTCGAGGATGCTGGTCAGGCGCGCATTACGGATCACCCGGAAACGGGTACCGGGCCTGGCGTGCAGCGCTTCAATCTGAAACGCCACGCCGTTTTGCTCGAACGGCTGCCCGACCTCCCCGGCGGCCAGCACCTGGTCATCTTCATCCGCCAGGGTGTAATGCGCGTTTTCCCCCACGGTCAGGGTCAGCTTCTTGCCCAGTTGCGCGTCGGGCAGATCCAGCTTGAAGATCTTCAGCGACTCACCGCCCCAGGCAAAGCTGTCCAGGCCCAGCAAGGGATCGGCGACGGCGCCGGGATTGCTCTTCTGGAAACGGCGTGCCAGGAACTCACCGACCACCGGGAAGTACATCGGCTGTACGACGATATCGAGCTTCAGGTTATCGACGGTTTTGCCAATCACGTAGCGGGACTGGATCAACTCGATCTCGGTGGCCGAAGGCGACTCCTTGCCCAGCATGCCGCCGATGTCCGAGAAGCCCAGCAAGTCGTTCTTTTTCGCTTCGACCTGCAACAGGGCGTTCGCCTGATACACCGGAGTGGCCAGCACTGCATACGCGGCGCCAGTCACCATAAAGGCGCCGGTCACCGCAGCGATCAACCACTTATGGTCGATCAGCGTTCCAAATAGACCGAGGAGATCAATTTCATCGTTATCGTCTTCCCGTGCGGTGACTGCTGGCGCTTGCTGCATAAGTCGGATTCTTAGCCTTTATTTCGATTCAAAAAATAGTGGCGATCAGCGTGCGAGACGCTGGGCCCATGCGTTTACGGCTTCTTCGATCAACGCATACGCGTGCACAAAAGCAGCTTTGCCCTGGCGGTAGGGGTCGCTGATCTCTCGCTCGTTTTGCCATTTCCCCAGCAGCAGCACCTTGCCTCGCGCCTCGGGCGCCAGGCTCAGTACGGCACTGATGTGCTGACGTTCCATCACCAGAATCAGGTCCGCTTCGCTGATCGCCTGCGGCGCCAACTGGGTGGCCTGATGCGCATCGGCTGGATGGCCATGGGCCTCAAGTACCGCACGGGCGGTGGTGTCAATCGGCTTGCCCACCAGCGCGGCAATACCTGCAGAACTGACCTTGATCTCGCAGCGACTGAGTGCGCCACGCAACAGGCTTTCTGCGGTGGGGCTACGGCAAATATTGCCAATACAGACAATCAACACGCTTTTAAACAAGGCAATTTCCCCGGGTCATCCATTCACCCCTGAAGCAACATCATCAAACTTATAACTTCACAGCAGTATTTATTACCACGGAACTTTAACTTCCCCAAAAATTATCACCGGACGAAAAATAACAGCCCCCGGCTGAACCCGACCTTTTATAACATTCATGACTTTGCCGTTTGCTTCCGCTTTAAATTACACAACTACGCAACATCGTTTTATATAGACAGAGGGACGCCCCATGAGCGCAAATGCCAACAAGGCCTGGTACCTGGTCCAGTGCAAATCCCGGCAGGACGAGCGCGCGCAGGAACATCTTCAGCGCCAGGGCTATACCTGCTTTCGGTCTACTTATCAGCGCGAACGGCTGTTGAAGGGCCAGCGAAGGACCACCCGCGAATCGTTGTTTCCCGGTTACCTGTTTATTCAAATGAGCCAACAGGACAGCTGGAGCTCCCTGCGTTCGACCCGCGGTGTGTCGCGGGTTGTGGCCTTCGGCCCGCACCCGCTGCCCATCAGCGACGCGCTGGTGGACGAACTCCAGGAACACGACCATCACGCCGCCGTGGCAACCCTGCTGAAGCCGGGCGAAAGCGTGCGCATCAACCAAGGGCCGTTTGCCGAACTGGAGGCGGTGTTCCTGGCGATGGACGGAGAGGAACGTGTGGTATTGCTGATGAACTTCTTACAGCGAGAACAGCGTATCAGCCTGCCGCTAAAGGAGATCAGCCGGGCCCAGACAACGTATTGACCTGCCCTAAATAACATTCAACTTATTAACGGACTAAAAATAACATCCGCTTACTTTTTCATTTCTTCCGAATAGAGTAACGCGTGAATAAACAGCGAGGGACGGCCATGAAAAGTTCAAAGCTATTGGTAGAGCGTATCGGCCTGTTTCCCTCTTCGGGAAACATTCACGTCAAGGTGAACAGTTCAACCACCGTTGTCGAACGCATGCAGGTCTTATACGCCAGCCATTCGCTGGACAGCGACGAATCCTGCTCGGGGCTTTCAATGGTATTTGCCGACTGGCGTTTCAAGCTGCAGGTCAGCAACCCACTGTCTGTTTGCCTGTGTGTGGAAAGCCGCGGCGACAGCCATTTCATGCAGGTCAAGACCGCCGAATTACTGGCCAATATCTCCTGCACCGAGGAGCGGCCATGAGCATCTATGACGATCTGAAACGTGCCTATGCGTTGAAAAGGCTGACCACCACCTTCGAAGGTTTTGTAGGCCTGGCGCCCAACGAACAACTGCCGGCGGAGCAATATGCGCGCAACACCCAGGTCATGTCCCATTGGCTGGATCAGTTGCGCGGCAACGCGCCACAGGACATTACCGATACGCTGTTCAAGCAAATGAAGCGCTCGCAGCGCCGTGGCGATGCCCGGCGCTTCAATTGCCAGACCGTGCTGCTGGAACTGCTGGTGGAAAGCAACCTGGCCCTGGACCTGGCGACTTACTCGGCGTTCATCTGCGTGGGAGAGGCCCGCCAGGAAGGCTCCTGATGGGCCTGGTCGGCACCTGACACCACCACCGCCACATGGTTGAGCAGTTTTTCGGCGTTGTACTTGGGCACCAGGGCACTGAGCAGCAGAATCACCATTCCCCCGCCGATCAAGGATGGGGAAACCCGCACCTCAACCACTTCAAGTCGCCATAGAAAAGCCAGCGCCGCCATGCCCCCCAGAAAGCCACCGGCCAGGGCCTCGTTGAGCGGGTGAATGAACGGCGCGACGCAATACGCGCTGAACACCCCGGCGAGCAGCATCCCGCCGACGGCCGCGGGCCAGCGCCAATCGGGGTTGACCCGGCGCGCCACCAGGCTGATCGCCACGGGGACCATCAATGAAGTATTCATGGCATGACCGCTGAGCACAGCAATATCGAAGTGCTGGAGCGACACGCCCCACCCCTTGAACAGCAGCTTGCTGAACGCCACGATGGAATAGGTGCCGGCGACGGTCATCAGCCACCACTTGACCGCCTCGCGCCGGGAATACCAGAGCCAGACGGCGATCACTACGGCGGCCGGAATCATGACGGTGATACCGCCATATTGCGCCAGTTCTTCCCGTATCAAATGCTGTTCCTTACCTGCCAGTTTTCCCGGCCCCATGAGACCTCAGCCCCGGGCAAAACACAACGACTTCAAGGCACAGCAGCCAACGGCGTATCAAGAACACCGCCGGTGTGCGCCGATAATGCGCAATACTGATAAATACACAAACTCATGATTCTGTTTTTTTATAATTAGGATAGAACCAATCGGCCTTTTACAGGCCCCGGCCCTGCCCTTATTTTCGATACCACGGACCGACCCCCTGCCCGGTGGAGGCTTTATTCCTGCCCTCAACAAGGACTGACCATGAGCATCGAATTTATCGGCTATATCGGCGGCCATCACGGGTCCGAGATCCATCCCCGCAGTGGCCCGACCTTGCAACCCGACTACGTGGAAACCGTGGCCCGCGCCCACGAAGAGGCCGGCTTTGACCGCGCCCTGGTGGCCTTCCACTCCAACAGCCCGGACAGTACATTGATCGCTGCCCATGCGGCCAGCGTGACCCGCAAATTGAAGTTCCTGATTGCCCATCGGCCAGGGTTTGCCCAACCCACCCTCGCCGCCCGGCAGTTCGCCACGCTGGATGTGTTCAATGGCGGCCGCACGGCCGTGCACATCATCACCGGCGGCGATGACCGTGAGCTGCGGGCTGATGGCAGCCATATCGACAAGGATGAGCGTTATGCGCGTACCGATGAGTACTTGAGCGTGGTGCGTCAGGAATGGACCAGTGAAACGCCCTTTGACCATCAGGGTACTTACTATCAGTACGAGGGTGCGTTTTCCACGGTGAAGTCGCCGCAGCAGCCGCATATTCCGCTGTATTTTGGTGGGTCTTCAGCGGCGGCCATTGCGGTGGCGGGCAAGCATGCGGATGTGTATGCGCTTTGGGGGGAGACTTACGAGCAGGTCAAGGACGTGGTCACCCGGGTGCGGGCTGAGGCGGCCAAACATGGGCGTACGGTTCGCTTCAGTTTGTCGTTGCGGCCGATTCTGGCGGAGACCGAGGCGCTGGCGTGGGAGCGTGCAGACCGCATTTTGGAGCAGGCGACGGCGTTGGCTGAGAAGAATGGGGTTGTGAGGCGTGAGCCGCCGAATGAGGGGTCGCGTCGGTTGTTGGCTGCAGCGGCCCAGGGGTCGCGGCTGGATAAGCGGTTGTGGACCGGGATTGCGGGGTTGCTGGGGGCCCAGGGGAATTCGACGTCGCTGGTGGGCACCGCTGATCAGGTGGCTGAGGCGTTGCTCGACTATTACGATTTGGGCATTACGACCTTTTTGATTCGTGGGTTTGATCCGCTTGATGATGCGGTGGATTATGGCAAGCGGTTGATTCCGCTGACTCGGCAGCTAGTCGCTGAGCGGGAGCGTCAGGCTGCTGGAAGAGTCGCTTGAGGATAGAGAGGGGGACCGGGTACATATCCGTTATTTAGGTAACGGCGGCTATTGGTTCCGCCCTTACGGCGGGTCACTTTTGGAAAAGAGCCCCAAAAGTAACCAAAAGGGCTCTTGCCCCC
>NZ_JACARC010000004.1 GCF_013386825.1 Pseudomonas sp. IPO3778 | reverse complement strand
ACCGAGCCTAGGCGAGGTGCCGAGTGGTGGGGCAAGAGCCCTTTTGGTTACTTTTGGCTGGGCCGGCATTCCGGGCTCTTTTCCAAAAGTGACCCGCTGTAAGAGCGGAACCCATAGCGGCCGTTACCGCAGCAACGGATATACACCCCACCAGCCCCAAGCCCCTCCCAAGATGGCAAGTTGAACTCCACTCAGGTTTACTACTCCCTGAGTAACCGCTCCACCGGCCCCAAACGCCGGTCACCAAGGCCACCGAATGGACAAATACACCCCCCACACCTGGCAGCCCTACGAACGGCCGAGCCTCCCGGGCTCGCCGTCGACGCCGCTGCATTCCACCCGCAAACGCTGGGCCTACGCCCTGGTCGGCGTGCTTGTGGCAATCACCGGCGGCCTCGGCAACTCGCTGGTGATCGCCAACCTGGTGTACCTGCAAGGCGCCCTGGGCGCCACCACCGCAGAAATGGCCTGGCTCCCCGCCGCCTACGTCATGACCAACGTCTCGATGAACCTGCTGCTGGTCAAGTTCCGCCAACAATTCGGCCTGCGCGCGTTCACTGAGGTGTTCCTGGTGCTCTACGCCCTGGTCACCTTCGGCCATCTGTTCGTCAACGACCTCAGCTCGGCCATCGCCGTGCGCGCCGCCCACGGCATGGTCGGCGCCGCCCTCAGTTCCCTGGGCCTGTACTACATGATCCAGGCCTTCCCCGCAAAATGGCGGATGAAGGCCCTGGTACTCGGCCTGGGCACCGCACAATTGGCCTTGCCCCTGGCCCGGCTGTTCTCCGAAGACCTGCTGCAAATCGCCGAATGGCGCGGCCTGTACCTGTTCGAACTGGGCATGGCCCTGACCTGCCTGGGCTGCGTATTCCTGCTCAAGCTGCCCCCGGGCGACCGCTTCAAAACCTTCGAAAAACTCGACTTCCTCACCTTCGCCATCCTCGCCACCGGCGTCGCCTTGCTCTGCGCCGTGCTGTCCCTGGGCCGTATCGACTGGTGGCTGGAAGCCCCGTGGATCGGCATCGCCTCGGCCTGTTCGCTGGTGCTGATCATGGCCGGCCTGGCCATCGAGCATAACCGCACCAACCCGTTGCTGATGACCCGCTGGCTGGGCAGTGGGGCGATGATTCGCCTGGCGTTGGCGGTGATCCTGATTCGCATGGTGCTCTCGGAACAGTCCACCGGCGCCGTGGGGTTCATGCAGATGCTGAACATGAGCAACGAGCAGATGCGCACCCTGTATTGGGTGATGCTGGCGGGGGCGATTGCCGGCCTGGCCGTCAGCGCGCTGACCATCAACCCGGCGCATTTGCTGATGCCGCTGATCATCTCCCTGGCCTTCATGGCCACAGGCTCGGTGATGGACAGCTTCTCCAGCAACCTCACGCGCCCGCAAAACATGTACATCAGCCAGTTCCTGCTAGGCTTCGGCGGCACGTTCTTCCTCGGGCCGACCATGGTCCTGGGTACGCGTAATGTGCTGACCAACCCCAGGAACCTGGTGAGCTTCTCGGTGCTGTTCGGGATCTGCCAGAACCTTGGCGGCCTGATCGGTGCGGCGTTGCTCGGCACGTTCCAGATCGTGCGGGAGAAGTTTCACTCCAGCATGATCGTCGAACACCTGACCTTGCTCGACCCGCGTGTTGCCGCGCGGGTAGCCAGTGGCGGCTCGGCCTATGGCGGGGTGATTGCCGACCCCGAGTTGCGTAACCTGATGGGCATTCGCAGCCTGGCCACGGCGGCCACCCGCGAGGCGAATGTGATGGCCTACAACGATGTGTTCATGCTGATCGCGATCATCGCCATCCTCACCATGATCTGGATTTTTATCCGCAGCCTCTGGCTGATGAGTACCACTAAAGCTGCCGCCAGTGCAGCGCCTCCCGTTCAACCCAGCGGCGCACTTTCTTCATGACCGAACCGACGACGACCACCACCAACGCCATCGCTTCCACGCCGGAAGGCACCGCGCCGCCGAGCATGCCGGCCACCGAACCCCGCTCCCTGCGGGTGCGCATCATCTCCTCCATGGGCTTTGCCGCGATTGCGATTGTCGGTGTGTTGATTGTGCTCTATGCCTGGCAGTTGCCGCCGTTCAGCAGCGCGGTGGAAACCACCGAGAACGCTCTGGTGCGTGGCCAGGTGACGATCATCGGGCCGCAACTCAGCGGCTACGTGTATGAAGTGCCGGTGACGGACTTCCAGTACGTCAAGGCCGGGGAGTTGCTGGTGCGCCTCGATGACCGCATCTACAAGCAGCGCCTCGACCAGGCCCTGGCGCAGTTGGCGGTGCAGCAGGCGTCGTTGGCCAATGTGGTGCAGCAACGCAACAGCGCCGAGGCGACCATCAAGTTGCGCCAGGCTGCGTTGGTCGACAGCCAGGCCCAGGCCCGCAAGAGCACCGCTGATCTGCGCCGCAACGAAGCGTTGATCAGCGACGGTTCGGTGTCCAAGCGCGAGCTGGACGTGACCCGCGCCGCCAATGCGCAAACCATCGCCGCCGTGGCCCAGGCCCAGGCCAACCTGGAAATCGCCCGGCAGGATTTGCAGACGGTGATCGTCAATCGGGGTTCGCTGGAGGCGGCGGTGGCCAGTGCGGATGCGGCAGTGGAACTGGCGCGTATCGACCTGTCGAACACCCGGATCATCGCCCCGCGTGACGGGCAACTGGGGCAGATTGGCGTGCGCCTCGGGGCCTACGTCAACAGCGGTGCGCAGTTGATGGCGCTGGTGCCGAACCAGCTGTGGGTGATCGCCAACATGAAAGAAACCCAGATGGACAACGTGCAGGTCGGCCAGCCGGTGACCTTTACCGTGGATGCCCTGGACCATCGCAAGTTTCACGGCACGGTGCAGCGTATTTCCCCGGCCACCGGCTCCGAGTTCAGCTTGTTGCAGGCGGATAACGCCACCGGCAACTTTGTGAAGATCGCCCAGCGAGTGCCGGTGCGGATCACTGTCGATCCGGGACAGGAACAGAGCGAGCGGCTGCGGCCGGGGTTGTCGGTGGTGGTGAGTATCGACACGGCGGGGCGCCTGAAAAACACTCCTCCCTGACACGCCGAAAGTCTCCATTGTGGAATGCAATCAATGTGGGAGCTGGCTTGTCGGGTCGCCGCATCGCTGCGATGGCATCACCTGGGTGTACCTGAAAGACCGGGTTGCCTGCATCGCAGGCAAGCCAGCTCCCACATGGGTTTTGTATGGTTAGAGAGGTTTGTATTGCAGGCTGAAACCCAGCTCCACTGACTGTCCTTGCTCCAGCAACTTCAGCCCTGGCCTGCCCGGCAGGTGATGGGCATTCACCGGGTGGCTCACCGGCTCGAAGCAGAAAAAATCCAGCCCCGGCGGGCAATACAGCAGGTAGTAGTCGCTGCCGCTGGCCTGGCACTCCAGCGTGTAACCCAGGTCTGGCTGCTGGATCAGGCAGTGCCCGTCCCATTGGCAAAAACCGTTGTCTACCAGCGCCTCGGGCAACGAGTTGAGCCCTTGGAAATCCCACTCGACGGGCACGGTAGCCAGCCCCGTCGGCAGTTTCGTTGCATCACTCATCCACACCTGCGAAGCCTTGGCCTGCAACTGCGTGCCCGGCCGTCGAGGCAGATACGGGTGCAATCCCAGCCCGTGCCACGCCGCCGTTTCCGCCAGGTGCGTGACGCGCAGGGTGATGCTCAATCTGCCGTCCCTCAACTGCAACCGCTGCTCGGCGCGATAGGCAAACGGCGTGAGGCTGTCCAGTTGCAGCAGCACCTCGTCTGTCGACTGGCTGACCACTTGCCACGCCTGTTGCCAGGCGCTGCCATGAATCGGCAGCGGGTCCAGCGGGCTGTTGGGTTCAAGCGCCAGCCATCCAGACGGGTTATCAAAGCCGCCCTCGGCAATCCGGTTAGACCAGGGCGCCAGGGGAAAACACGCGAGCTTGCCCGGCAGGCCGGCGGCCAGCGCCTGTTGATCCGTAGGGCGCAGCAACGGTTGGCCGCTGCTGCGTACGGTCCAGTTGACGATACTCGCGCCCAACGCTGGCGAGAGCGTCAGGTGGGTGAGAGGGTCTTCAAGTTCAATAATCATGGGTGTCATGCTGACCCGCTTTATGAATGAATAGCCGCCGGACAAGCACTCACTTGTGGTGAGGGGGCTTGTCCACTGTTGGGCTGCGCAGCAGCCCCAAACCTGACTCTGATTTCTGCCTGAGTAGACGCGGCGCTCCTGATGGGGCGGCTTCGCCGCCCAACGGGGGACAAGCCCCCTCGCCACAGACAAGCTCTCTCGCCACAGACAAGCCCTTCAGCACAAAAACCGTTTTGGCAGTCTGAGGTTTATAACACCAACCCCGGCAACCACAACGACAACGCCGGAATGTAGGTCACCGCCAGCAACACCAAAAACAGCACGCCATAAAACGGCAGCAATGCCTTCACGGTTTTCTCGATGCTGACCTTGCCCACCGCCGCGCCCACGAACAGCACCGCACCCACCGGCGGGGTGATCAGGCCAATCCCCAGGTTCACCAGCATGATCATGCCGAACTGCACCGGGTCGACGCCAATGCCCAGCACCACCGGCAGCAAAATCGGCGTGAGGATCAGGATCAGCGGCGCCATGTCCATCACCGTACCCAGCAACAGCAGCATCACGTTGATGCACATCAGGATCACGTAGCGGTTGTCCGACAGGGTCAGGAACATCGTGGTGATCTTCGCCGGGATCTGCATCAGGGTCATGATGTAGCCGAAGCTGGCGGCGAACGCGATGAGGATCATCACGATGGAAATGGTGCGCACCGTGCGGTGCATCAGTTTGGGCAGCTCGCTCCATTTGTAGTCGCGGTAGATGAACATGGTCACGAAGAACGCCCACAGCACAGCAATCGCCGCCGACTCGGTGGCGGTGAAGATGCCCGACAGAATCCCGCCGAGGATGATCACCATCGCCATCAAGCCCCACAGCGCTTCGCCGCAGATTTTCAGTGCCTGTTTCAGGGGGATCACTTCGCCCTTGGGGTAGTTGCGCTTTTTCGCAAAAATCAGGCACAGCACCATCAGGCAGGCGCTCATCAGCAGCCCCGGGACCACGCCGGCCATGAACAGCGAGGCAATCGACACGGTGCCGCCCGCAGCCAGGGAGTACAGCACGGAGTTGTGGCTGGGGGGCGTCAGCAGGGCCTGCACCGAGCCGCTGACGGTGACGGCGGTGGCGAATTCCCGGGGATACCCCCGGCGTTCCATTTCCGGGATCAGCACCGAGCCGACGGACGCGGTATCGGCCACCGATGAGCCGGAGATCGCACCAAAAAACGTCGAGGCCATGATGTTCACCAGGGACAGGCCGCCGCGCACAAAGCCCACCAGCACTCCGGCAAACGCCACCAGCCGGCGCGACATGCCGCCCTCGGCCATGATCGCCCCGGCCAGCACAAAGAACGGAATCGCCATCAGCGAAAACTTGTTTACCCCGCCGGCCACTTGAATCATCAGGGCCTGGAACGGAATGTCGATCCACCACGCGCCGATCAGCGCAGAAAGCCCCAGGGCGTAGGCCACCGGCATGCCGATCAGGATCAAGGCGATAAAGCTGCCCAACAGAATCAATGCGTCCATTCAGGCAGCCCCTTCACTTTCTTCAACCAGGTCGAACCGCACGACCCGACGGTTGCTCTGGTCACCGAGCAAGAGTTTTTCCACGACAAAAATCAGGGTCAGCACGCCGCCAATCGGGATCGGCATATAGGTGATGCCCACCCGCAGGGTCGGCATGGCGCTCATGAACTGGTTCCAGGTGGACACGCACAGTTTGGTGCCCCAGATCGCCATGAACAGGCAGATGGTGCCCATCAGCAACTGGGAAAAGAGGCCCACGATTCTGCGTTGAGCGGGCGGCAGGCGGTCGGTGACCATGGCCACCGACATGTGCGCCCCGGCGCGGTAACTGGCGGCGGCGCCGACAAAGGTGAATACCAGCATCAGCAGGATGGCGGTGGGCTCCGGCCAGCTGGAGCCGGTGCCGAGGACGTAGCGGGCGAAGATGCCCCAGGGGATGATCAGGGCAACGCCGAGGACAGCGAGGCCGGCAATCCAGATGCAGCTCATGTAAATACGGTCGTTGATGCGCAGCAGTAGATTCTTCATGGCGTTCACCGTAACCGGGCGCGTCGGTACCGACCGCGCCGGGCCTTTTCTATAAGGGGAGGGCGGGTTACTCGACGGCTTCGATACGTTTGATCAGGTCGGCGTAAGGCGCGCCGTACTTGTCACGGATCGAGGCGGTGGCCTCATAGAACGGTTTTTTGTCGATGTCGATGAACGCCACACCGGCAGCCTTGAGCTTGGCCTCGCTGCTGGCGGATTTGGCGTCCCACAGCTGGCGCTCCTGGATCTGCGCGGCCTTGGCGGCATTTTTCACTAGCACTTGCTGTTCGGGGGTGAGCTTGTTCCAAGTGATTTTCGACATCACGATGGGCTCGGGCAGAATCAGGTGGCCGGTCAGGCTGTAGAACTTGGCGTTCTGGTAGTGGTTGTGTTCAAGCATGGTGGGCGGGTTGTTCTCCGCGCCGTCGATCACCCCGGTCTGCAGGGCGCTGAAGATCTCGCCGGTGTCCATGGCAATGCCGTTGCCGCCCATGGCGTTGATGGTTTCGATGAAGATCGGGTTGCCCTGCACGCGGATCTTCATGCCCTTGAGGTCTTCGATCTTGCGCACCGGTTTCTTGGTGTAGAGGTTGCGCGTGCCGCCGTCCATCCAGGCCAGGGCCACCAGGTTGAATTCGGAATCGGTGATCTTGCCGAGGATTTCATCACCGATTTCGCCGTCGATGACCTTGCGCATATGCGCCTGGTCGCGGAACACGAACGGCATGTTGAACACGTTCACGTCCGCAACCACCGGCCCGACGATACCGAGGCTGACCCGGGCCATCTGGATGGCGCCGACCTGGGCCTGTTCGACCACTTCCTTTTCGGAGCCGAGCACGCCGCCAGGGAACATCTTGAAGGTCAGGCCGCCGTTGCTCTCGGCGACCAGGGTTTTACCCAGCTGTTCTTCGGCCACTACGGTGGGGTAACCGGCGGGGTGGATGTCGGCGAACTTGATTTCCAGCGCGTGGGCGGCGCCGGCAAAGACGAAGGTGAAAGGGAGTGCGGCGAGGAGCAAGGTGCGTTTGAAGTCCATGGGGTTTCTCTCCAGTCTTGTTATTGTTTTGTTCAAGGCACAGCGATGCAGCTAGAGGATGAAGGTGGGTTCGGGCATTCCCTGTACGCCGGGGTTGAGGGCGAAGACACCGCCGGCGAGGGAGTGCGGGCTGTGATCGTCACGGATCGAGGTGACGAACAAGGTGTCCAGGCGGCTGCCGCCGAAGGCGCACATGGTGGGCTTTTTGACCGGTATGGCCAGGGAGCGGTCGAGACGACCGTCGGGGGTGAAACGGTGGACCAGCCCGGCATCGTTGGCGCAGATCCAGTAGCACCCTTCGGCGTCGATGGCGGCCCCGTCGGGGCGGCCGAGGAACTGGTGCATGTCCACAAACAGCCGGCGGTTGGACGGCGTGCCGCTGTCGATGTCGTAGTCGAAGGCCCAGATTTGCTGCACCAGCGGGTGTGAATCCGAAAGGTACATCGTGCGCCCGTCGGGGCTGAAGGCCAGGCCGTTGGGGGTGATGAAACCGTTGAGTGCGGTATGGACGGGTTGGCCGTTTTCATAGCGGTATAGCGCGCCCTCGGCGGCATTGGCGCCCATGTTGAGCACCATGCTGCTGGCCCAGAACCGCCCCTGGCGATCACAGCGGCCGTCATTCAGGCGCATGTCCGGGCGGGCGTGTTCGACGTTGGCCAGGAGCGTGGTCTCCAGCCGACCGTCGTTGTGGGGCGTGAGCTGAAAAAAACCGGTCTCCATGCCCGCGACCCAGTTACCCGCGCGAGTGCGCGCCATGCAGGCGAGCATCTGCGGGGCTTTCCAGGCTTGCACCTGGCCGCTGGTAGCGTTCCAGCGCTGCAGTTCGCCGTTGGGAATATCCACCCAGTACAGGGCGTTTTCCCCGGCCACCCACACCGGGCATTCACCCACGGCGTTGCGGGCGTCGACAATCAGTTCTGCTTGCATGGCCACTCATTCCCTTGGGTTGGTCTGTGGTCAGTCACCGAACGGGCCGGCGGCACAAAACGCGCCACCCTGGTACACCCGCGCGGGGTCGTCGGTGGCGGGCATCGGTTGGGCTTCCACCTGTTTGCGGAACACTTCGGAGGTGTCCCGTGGGGTGTAACCCAGGTGCGCGGCGAAGCGGTTGTCCCACCACACATCGAGGTTATCCGACATGCCGTAGACCACGGTGTGGCCCACGCCCGGCGTGTACAGCGCGCGCTCGAGCAGTTGGGTGAGGTCGTCGAAACTCAGCCAGGTGTGCATCATCCGGCGGTTCTGGGGTTCCGGGAACGAAGAGCCGATGCGGATGCTGACGGTCTCGATGCCGTAGCGATCGAAGTAGAAACTGGCCATGTCCTCGCCGTAAGACTTGGACAGGCCGTAGTAACTGTCCGGGCGGCGCGGGGAATGGGCGTCGAGGGCTTCGTCTTGCTTGTAGAAGCCGATGACGTGGTTGGAGCTGGCGAAGATCACCCGCTTGACCCCGTGGCGGCGGGCGGCTTCATAAATGTGGAAAATCCCGCAGATATTCGCGCCCAGCACTTCCTCAAAGGAGCGCTCCACCGACACGCCACCGAAATGCAGAATCGCATCAACACCTTCCACCAATTGGTGCACGGCCTGTTTGTCGGACAGATCGCAAGGCAATACTTCTTCGCTGTCATCAGTGGCCGGGGCCATGTCGGCGATGTCCGACAGGCGCAGCACCTTGGCGTAAGGCCGCAGGCGTTCGCGCAAGACTTTGCCCAGGCCACCGGCGGCGCCGGTGAGCAACAGGCGGTTGAACGGGGTAGGAGCGGTTGTGGTGGTCATGGTGGTCCCGTTATTGTTGTAGGTTGTCGTATGACTAGGCTGAAGTATCGTTAGGGTTTCCTGTACTTGTCAACGCGCTATTGGTCGAAGTTGATAGAGGTTCATCGCTTTCCTGTGGCGAGGGAGCTTGCTGTGGTGAGGGAGCTTGCTGTGGCGAGGGAGCTTGCTCCCGCTGGGCTGCGCAGCAGCCCCAAAATCCTGGGAGCGCTTCGCACTCCAGCGGGAGCAAGCTCCCTCGCCACAGCAAGCTCCCTCACCACAGCCAGCTCCCTCGCCACAAAGGCCGTTCCTGTTGTTTGTAAACCGCTATAACAACGACAGCGGGTAACTGATGAATATCCGGTTCTCATCAAACTCATTGGTACTGAAGTCCCGACGCATCGTCGCGTTGCGCCACCGCACATTCAGGTCCTTCAGCGCACCGCTCTGCACGGTGTAGGCCAGTTCCGACTCGCGGCCCCATTCCTTGCCATTGGTGATCGCCCCGGTGTGCACGTTATCGCCGCTGATATAACGGTTCATCATGGTCAGCCCGGGAATGCCCAGCACCACGAAGTTGAAGTCATGCCGCACCTGCCAGGATTTCTCCTTGGCGTTGTCGTAGCTGGCGTTGTAGCTGTCGTTGGCCAGGGTGCCGCCGCTGGTGCCGTTGACCCGCATCCAGGCGCTGTCGCCGGTGAGTTTCTGCAGGCCGATATAAAACGCGTTGCCTTTGTATTTGGCCGACAGCAGGGCGAACGCGGTTTTGTTGTCGAGGTCGCCGGCCAGGGCCTTGCCGTCTTCCTTGCCGTTGAAGAAGCCCAGGTTGGCGCCCAGGGTCCAGTCGCCCACGGGCTGGCTGTGGGTGAGGTTGAAATACTGCTGCTGATAGATGTCGCTGAGTTCGGCGTACCACACGCCCACTTGGGTGCGTTTGTCGTTGAAGGTGTATTCGCCGCCGCCGAAGTTGAAGCGGTCGGAGGTGAAGGCGGCTTTACCGTTGAGGAACAGGTCATCCATGCTCGCGTCGTTGCGCGGGCTGTTGCCGCGGAACTGGCCGCCGTACAGGGTCAGGCCGGCGATTTCGCTGGAAGTGACCTGGCCGCCGCGGAAGGTTTGCGGCAGTGAGCGGCCGTCGTCCGAGCGCAGGATCGGCAGCACCGGCATCCATTCGCCGACTTTCAATTCGGTCTTCGACAGCCGGGTTTTCAGGGCCACACCCAGGCGCCCGAAGTTGTCGACGGGGCGGCCATCACTGCCGGTGGGCAGCAGTTGGGTGCCCGCGGTGCCTTTGCCGCCATCGAGCTTTTGCGAGTACAGGCCGAGCACGTCCAGGCCGAAGCCGACGGTGCCTTGGGTGAAACCGGACTTGGCGTCGAGGATAAAACTTTGCGTCCACTCTTCGGCCTTGGCCTGGGGGTGAGCGGCGTTGGTGAAGTTGCGATTGAAGTAAGCGTTGCGCAGGTTAAGCGTGGCTTTGGCATCGTCGACGAAGCCTTCTGCCGAGGCGGTGACGGGAAGGGTGAAGGCCAGGCTGCTCAAGCCGATGGCGGCAAAGCGGGTGGTGCTGGAGAAAGTGCGGACGAGTTGACTCACAGTGACGCTCCCTTGTCTTTTTGTTGTTTTTATTTTTTGTTATACGTTGTCGTACAACATTGGGGGCGATATTTGCGAGGTTTAAGGGGGTTGTCAATCGAAAGTTATACGATGACTTCGGTCGCGCCACCGATCAAATGCAGGGGCTGGCTTGCGTGCGATGGCACCACCTCGGTGTACCTGAAAGACCGGGTTGCCTGCATCGCAGGCAAGCCAGCTCTCACATTGACCGTGCCCGCGCTCGTTTTTTTAGCCGTTCAGAACCATGGGTGGCAAGGTGCCAAGCAACGAAACCGCGGCTACCGCTGAAACACCTAGTAACAGTTCCAGTCTCACGCTGGCCTTCAACGCCGGCAGTCGCTGTTCACCGTTGTGGATTCGCAGGCGGTTCAATAACGCCAGTGCGAGCATGCCAAACACCAGCAACACCTTGATCAGCAGGATCAGGGCGAACCCGGTGAACAATGGTGTGGGCCAGAACTGCCCGGTGAGTACCCGCACGTTGATCAGGCCGGTCACCAGCAAACCCGTGACCAGGCCATAACCGACACCGCTGAAGCGCTGGAGGATCGGCTCCAATGGAGGGCGGGGCGATTGTGTGAGGATCAATACCAGCATGAGCAAGCCGCCGAGCCAGGCACCGACACACACCAGGTGCACCACCTGATTGAGGATCAGCAGTTGCCCGGCCAGGCCATTGAGCATGGCGCCATGGCCCACCGGTGCCAGCGTCGCCAGCAGCAGTGCGCAGAGCGGCAGGCGCACGGCTTTCCAGGGTGTCATCAAACCGAGCACCAGCAGCAGGTTCAGCACCAGGTGCCAGGTCCAGACCTGGCCGAAGAAGGTTTTGCCCAGCACCAAGCGCACCGTCGACCACTCCAGCGCGCCCAGCCCCACTCCGGCCATGCTCGCGCTGATCAACAGCAACCACGCCACCCCCGACACCAGTGCCAGCCACGCCAACCCGTGGGTGATGCGCGACCATTGGCGGTCGAGCACCGGTTGTGGTCCTGCGCCCAGCAGCCAGGGCCTGAACACACAGGCCCCGAACATCAACAGCACTACGATGAAATGCAGGAAGCGGCACAGCACCAGCAGGGTGGCCATGGATTATTGGCCGACCTTGAAGCTGTATTCACCGTTGCTCTTGTGGGTATCCACCGAGACGGCGTTCCACACCACTTTGTAGGTGCCGGCGGCCAGCGGTGCGGCCGGTGTCACCACCAGCACCTTTTTGTCGGCGTCCGGGGTTTCCAGGCCTTTGATTGCGACTTCGGTGCCGTCCTTGCTCAGGGACACCTTGGTGAAGGTCGCTTCAACGCCTTCGCTGAACGTCAGGCGCAGGTCCTTGGGGGCGGCGACGCTGCTGTCGGCGGCAGGCTTCGCGCTTTTCAGGTGGGCGTGGGCAAAGGCGGCCGAGGCGCCCAGCAGGGAGGCCAGCAGGGCGACGGTGGTGAGGGTCTTCTTGATCAACATTGTTCAATACCTTCAGGTGAGAGTCAGTCGTTCGGTAGAGCCATGTGCAACAAGGGGAAGGGTTTGCCTTCGCCATCGACGGGCGAGCGGCCGGTCTGGGTAAAACCATAGTGCAGGTAGAAACCCACGGCCTGCGGGTTCTGTTCGTTCACATCCACCCGCAGGGTGTCGTGGCGGGCGCGCACAAAGTCCAGCAACTGGCGGCCGATGCCCTGGCCGCGTCGGCTCGGGTCGATAAACAGCATCTCAACATTATTGCCGCCGGTGCCGACAAAGCCGGCAATGCCCTGGGCGTCTTGGTACACCCACACTTCAAGTGCGGGCATCGGCAGGTAGCAATCACGTACCAGGGGCAGCAAGCGCTGGATGTCGTCTTCGCTGAGAAAATCGTGGGTGGCGCGCACCGAGCGTTCCCACAGTGCGCCAAGCACCGGGTCGTCGCACGCGTCTCGCTGTCGGATAGTCATGGAGAGGATCCTTCGAGGGGATGGCGATGCTAACCAATCCGCTTTCCACGGGGAAGGTTCTTGTACGAAGTTTCACAGTGGCGTGTCGCACGGCCTGGAGCGGATGGTAGTCTTGAGGCCATGTTGTTGTCAGGGAGCCCGTATGGGCAATCACAAGATCGGTATTCGTCGGGTCAACGTCGAAAAGATTCTGCTGGCGGCGGAAAAGGTCTTCGCCGAGAAGGGCTATGGCAGCACTGCCATGGCCGACATCGCCGAAGAGGTGCAACTGCCGCGTTCCAACCTGCATTACTACTTCAGCACCAAGAGTGAGTTGTACAGCGCGGTGCTGTTCGACCTGCTGGAAGTGTGGAAACAGGACGCCTTGTGCTTCGAGATGTTCGACGACCCACGGGTGGTGCTCAGCAGCTACATCCGCGCCAAGATGCAGCACTCCCGCAGCCGGCCGTATGGTTCGAAAGTCTGGGCGAATGAAATCATCCACGGCGCGCCGACCCTGGGTGAGGCACTGGACGTGAGCCTGTACGACTGGGCCAAGATGAAAGAGGCGAAGATTCGCCAGTGGGTGGAAGACAAGCGGATTTTGCCGGTGGAGCCGTCGAGCCTGCTGTACATGATCTGGGCCTCGACCCAACACTATGCCGACTTTGATCATCAGGTGAAGATCCTGAATGACCATCAGCCGTTGTCGGACATGCAGTTTGAGCGGGCGGTGCAAACGGTGACGAGTGTGATCCTGCGGGGGATTGGGTTGGAGCCTTGAGCCTTATTGTGACATTGAGGGCCTCATCGCAGGCAAGCCAGCTCCCACAGAGGAATGCATTCCAAATGTGGGAGCTGGCTTGCCTGCGATAGCGATCTAAAGGACTACACCGCTTCCCGGTAGGGGTTGCGCGGGTCCTGCGTCCAGTTCAAAAACGGCTTCCCGGTGTCCACCGGCACCATCTCGATACAGTCCGCCACCGGGCAGGTGATCTGGCACAGGTTGCAGCCCACGCACTCGTCATCAATCACCTCGTACTTATGCGTGCCATCCGCCTGCTTCAAGCTGGCAATCGCCTGGTGCGAAGTATCCTCACAGGCAATATGGCAACGCCCACACCCAATACAGGCTTCCTGATCGATCCTGGCGATCACCTGATAGTTGATATCCAGGTACTTCCAATCCGTCGTATTACCCACCGCCCGCCCGGAAAATTCCTGCAAGCTGCTGTAGCCCTGGCTGTCCATCCACCGCGACAGGCCGTCCTTCATTTCTTCCACAATCCGAAACCCGTGCAGCATCGCCGCCGTGCACACCTGCACCGCGCCGCAGCCCAGCGCGACAAATTCCGCCGCATCGCGCCAGTTGCCGATCCCGCCAATCCCGCAGATCGGCAAACCCTGGGTCTGTGGATCCCGGGCAATCTCCGCCACCATGTTCAACGCAATCGGTTTCACTGCCGAACCGCAGTAGCCACCGTGGGTGCTTTGGGTGCCCACCATCGGCAGGGCGACCATGCGCTCCAGGTCGACACTGGTGATGGAGTTGATGGTGTTGATCAGCGACACCGCATCCGCACCGCCGCGATACGCCGCCCGGGCCGCCACCCGAATGTCGGTGATGTTCGGCGTCAGCTTGACGATCACCGGCAACGAGCAGTAGGTCTTGCACCAGCGCGTCACCTGTTCCACGTACTCCGGCACCTGGCCCACCGCCGCGCCCATGCCGCGCTCCGGCATGCCGTGGGGGCAACCGAAATTCAGCTCGATGCCATCGCAACCGGTGGCTTCCACCAGCGGCAGGATGTGTTTCCACGACGCTTCAACACACGGCACCATCAGCGAGACGATCAGCGCGCGGTCGGGCCAGTCCTTTTTCACCTGGGTAATTTCCCGCAGGTTGATTTCCAGGGAGCGGTCGGTAATCAGCTCGATGTTATTGATGCCGAGCACTTCACGGTTGGCGCCAAAGTGCGCCGAGTAACGGGATGAGACGTTGACCGCGGCGGGGTCTTCGCCGAGGGTTTTCCACACCACGCCGCCCCAGCCCGCCTCAAAGGCACGGACCACGTTGTAGGCCTTGTCGGTGGGCGGCGCGGAGGCCAGCCAGAAAGGATTGGGGGCTTTGATGCCGGCGAACACAATCGAGAGATCGGCCATTACGCAGCCTCCACATTCAGCATGAGTTGGGCGTGCATGGCTTCAGCGGCCAGCTTGCCGTGTTGCACCGCCTGCACGGTGAGGTCCTGGCCGAGGCTGACGCAATCGCCGCCGGCATACACACCGGGGATGCTGGTGCGCAGCTGTTCGTTGACGAAGATACGCTCGCCCTGGCGTTGCAGTTGGTGCGCCAGCGGGTCGTGCAGCGCCGCGTCATCGAAGCCTTGGCCGATCGCCTTGAAGATCGCGTCGGCGGCCAGTTCAAAGGTCTCGCCGGTGGCTTGCAGGCGGCCATCCACCATACGGGTACGGGCGAAACGCATGCCGCGCACATGGCCCTGGTCGTCGAGCAACACCTCTTCGGGTTGGGCCCAGGTCAGCAGGCGCACCTGGTTGGCCTTGGCGATGTCCTGTTCGTGGCCGGTGGCGCCCATTTCAGCCAAGCCTCGGCGGTACACCAGGTTGACGTCGCGGGCACCGAGGCGGGCCATTTGCACGGCCATGTCGATGGCCGTGTTGCCGGCGCCGAGGACGATGCAGCGGTCGGCCAGAGGCAGTTGGCTGAGGTCGTCGGCCTGGCGCAGTTCGCGGATGTAGTCGGTGGCGGCGAGCAGGCCGGGGGCGTCTTCGTGGGGCAGGCCGAGCTGTTTGCTGGCGGCCAGGCCGAGGCCGAGGAATACCGAATCGAATTGCTGGTGCAGTTCGCTCAAGGTCAGGTTGTCGCCGAGGCGTTGGCCGTGACGGATTTCGATGCCACCGATTTGCAGGAGGAAATCCAGTTCCTTTTGCGCAAAATCGTCCACCAGCTTGTACTTGGCGATCCCGTATTCATTCAGGCCGCCGGCTTTTTCCCGGGCTTCGAAAATCACCACGTCATGGCCGTGCAGCGCGCTGCGGTGGGCGCAGGACAGCCCCGCAGGCCCGGCGCCGACCACGGCGATGCGCTTGCCGGTGGGCGCGGCGCGCTGGAACGGGTGTTCGCTGAAGTGCGCATTGTCCACGGCATAACGCTGCAACAGGCCGATCAGCACCGGGGCGCATTCTTCGGCGTTGTTGCGCACGCAGGCTTGCTGGCAAAGGATTTCCGTCGGGCACACCCGGGCGCAACTGCCGCCGAGGATATTCGCCGAGAGGATTTTCTGCGCGGCGCCCTGGACGTTTTCTGTGTGGATATTGCGGATGAACGAGGGGATATCGATCTCGCTGGGGCACGCGTTGACGCACGGTGCGTCGTAGCAATACAGGCAGCGCGAGGCTTCCAGCTGGGCTTGCCGGGCATTGAGCGGCGGCGCCAGGTCGGTGAAATGGGCGGCGAGTGCGGCCGCATCTTCAGGGGGGTGGGGAAGATGGTTCAGGGTCTGGATCACGGTATTGGCCTCACGGTTTTTGAGGTGCTGCCTCTGGTGGGCAGTGGTTTTTTTTATTGCCTGTACCGGCCTCATCGCAGGCAAGCCAGCTCCCACATTTGGAAGTATTCACCGCTCAAAAATGTGGGAGCCGGGCTTGCCCGCGATAGGCCGAAGGCCGCTTTCAGCGTTTCACAGCCACCGGCCTGGAATGCTCGGCCCGCTTGCTCAACTGCTCAAACACCGACGGATACGCCGGCCGTTCGATGTAGCGCCCCGCACCTCGCTCGGCACGCAGATCCCCGTCCACCCAGACCAGCTTGCCCTGGCTGATGGTGTGGCTGGGCACGCCGCGCACGGTCTTGCCTTCGAAGATGTTGAAGTCGACTTGCTGATGGTGAGTCTTCGCCGAGATGGTCCGGGTGCCCTCGGGGTCCCACAGCACCAGATCAGCATCGGCCCCCACGCGGATCGCACCTTTGCGCGGGTACAGGTTGAAGATCTTCGCGGTGTTGGTCGACGTCAGCGCAACGAACTCCTGCATCGACAACCGCCCGGTGTTCACGCCTTCGTCCCACAGCAGCGCCATGCGGTCTTCGATACCGGCGGTGCCATTGGGGATCTTGCTGAAGTCATCGCGCCCGGCGGCTTTCTGCTCGGCGCAGAAGCAGCAATGGTCGGTGGCGGTGGTGTGCAGGTTGCCCGATTGCAGGCCATGCCACAGCGCTTCCTGATGCCCGCGCGGGCGGAAGGGCGGGCTCATCACGTAGCCCGCCGCGGTCTGCCAGTCGGGGTGTTGGTAGACGCTGTCGTCCAGCAGCAAATGGCCGGCCAATACTTCGCCGTACACCGGCTGGCCCTTGCTGCGGGCGTAGGTGATTTCATCCAGCGCTTCCTGGGTGGAAACGTGCACCAGGTACAGCGGCGTGCCGATGGTTTCGGCAATCCGGATCGCCCGGCTGGCGGCTTCGCCTTCCACTTGCGAAGGCCGCGACAACGGATGCGCTTCAGGCCCGGTAATGCCCTGGGCCATCAGCTTGCGTTGCAAGTGATACACCAGCTCGCCGTTTTCGGCATGCACCGTGGGGACCGCGCCCAGCTCCAGGCAGCGTTCGAAGCTGGCCACCAGAGTATCGTCGGCGGCCATGATCGCGTTCTTATACGCCATGAAGTGCTTGAAACTGTTGATGCCGTGGTGGCTGACCAGTTCGGCCATTTCTTCGCGCACCTGCTCGCTCCACCAGGTCACGGCGACGTGAAAGCCGTAATCGGAGGCCGACTTCTCGGCCCAGCCGCGCCACTGATGGAACGCTTCCAGCAGGGATTGCTGCGGGTTGGGAATCACAAAGTCGATGATCGACGTGGTACCGCCCGCCAACCCGGCGGCCGTGCCACTGAAAAAGTCTTCACTGGCCACGGTGCCCATGAAGGGCAATTGCATATGGGTATGGGGATCGATGCCGCCGGGCATCAGGTATTGACCGCTGCCGTCGAGTACCTCGGTGCCGGCGGGAATATCCAGATCAGTGCCAATGGCGCGGATTAGACCGTCTGCGCATAAAACATCGGCTCGGTAACGTTCATCATGGGTAATAACGGTAGCGCCACGGATCAACAGCGACATGTCGAGTTCCTCACAGGCTTGACCGGCTTGTGCCAGTTCTAAGTGTTGTCATGCATCGCGCCGCTGGAGGTTTAATTCCTGTCAGCGGTGACAGGAATAGAAACTAGCCCGAGTTTTTCGAATGAGCAAGAATATTTTTTATAAGCTTATATCTGTATTAAGTAATTGAATTTTAACGATAAAAAATCAAAATCACCAAAATGTAGCGACCTCTCACCATTTTGACGCACTTGACAGGTTCCTAATTTGAGCAACATTTCCTATTGCAAATCAGATGCTTGAGACATGCCTCTTGACGGGGCTGGTAAATAAAAATAATTGTGTTGCACCAGATTGAGTCCTGAGGGTTCGGACAACTTCTGCGTTATTTGGCCTGAGTAACGCTGAACGTAACGAAGGGCTTTTCGGTCGAGACCATAAAGCTGATAAACATCAGCAAGTTATATAAGCGGTGCGGGCAGGGCGACGGTTTACGGCACGGTTATTGAGTGCGGTGGCGGTTGGCCGGGTCCCGGGTGTCATGTTGTCAACGCGGTACTCCGGCCATCCTGTGCACGTCACGGGATGCGCAAAAATAATTCGAAAAAACCGTGGAGCGGCCATGCAACAGAACAGATCGCAAGTCATTGAGCGCAACGGGCTGTACGAACTCGACGCCGGCCCCGACGTCCTCGACAGCCCCCGCTACAACCACGACATGGCACCGACCAAGGTGCGCGAGCGCACCTGGAACAAGTGGCATATCACCGCGCTGTGGATCGGCATGTCGGTGTGTGTGCCGACCTACACCCTGGGCGGCGTGCTCACCGCGTACTTCGGGTTATCGGTGGGCGAGGCGCTGATGGCGATCCTGCTGGCCAATATCGTGGTGCTGGTGCCGCTGACCCTTAACGCCTTTCCCGGTACCAAGTACGGCATCCCGTTTCCGGTGTTGCTGCGCTCGTCCTTCGGCGTGCTCGGCTCCAACGTGCCGTGCCTGATCCGCGCGCTGGTGGCGTGCGGCTGGTTTGGTATCCAGACGATGTTTGGCGGCCTGGCGATTCACCTGTTCCTGGGCTCGATTTTCGAGGGTTGGAAATCCCTCGGCGGCACCGGTGAAGTGATCGGCTTCATGATTTTCTGGACACTGAACCTGTGGGTGGTGTTGCGCGGCGCCGAGTCGATCAAATGGCTGGAAACCTTGTCGGCACCGCTGCTGGTAGCGGTGGGCATCGGCCTGCTGGTATGGGCCTTGCCCAACGTCTCGCTGACCGAGCTGATGGCGATCCCGCCCAAGCGCCCCGAAGGCGCAAGCCTCACCGGCTACTTCATGGCCGGCCTGACGGCGATGGTGGGGTTCTGGGCCACCTTGTCGTTGAACATTCCCGACTTCAGCCGCTACGCCAAAAGCCAGAAGGACCAGATCCTGGGGCAGATTTTCGGCCTGCCGCTGACCATGTTCCTGTTTGCGTCCCTGGGCGTGATCATGACCGCTGCCTCGGTGAAGCTGGTGGGCGTAACCGTTTCCGACCCAGTGACCCTGATCGGCCATATCCAGAGCCCGGTGTGGGTGGCTGTGGCCATGGCGCTGATCATCATCGCCACGCTTTCCACCAACACGGCGGCGAACATCGTGTCGCCCACCAACGACTTCCAGAACATCGCCCCCAAGCTGATCAACCGCACCACGGCCGTGATCCTCACCGGGTTGGTGGGGCTGGCGCTGATGGCCCATGAACTGCTGAAAAAGCTCGGGCTGATCATCTCCGATGTGAGCCTGGAGACCGTCTATTCCAACTGGTTGCTGGGCTATTCAAGCCTGCTGGGGCCGATTGCCGGGATCATGGTGGTGGACTATTTCATCATCAAGAAACAGCAACTGGACCTCGCCGGTTTGTACCGCGATGACGTGTACCCGGCGTGGAACTGGCATGGCTTCCTGGCGTTTGGCGTGCCGGTGGTGCTGACCTTGCTGTCTCTTGGCAGCAGTGCGTTCAGCTGGTTCTACAGCTATGGCTGGTTCACCGGCTCGGCGTTGGGCGGGGTGTTGTATTACGGCCTGTGCAGGAAGCGCGGTGTCCGTGCAGTCGCCGTAAAAACACCCTTGTGAACACGGTCAATGTAGGAGCTGGCTTGCCTGCGATGGCATCGACCCGGTGCAACTGAAAGACCGAGTCGCCCGCATCGCAGGCAAGCCAGCTCCCACAGTTGATCGAGTCGATTCATATAAAAAGTAGCCTGAGGAGATCCCCATGAACGCTGCCGTAGACGTTCTGCAATCCACCCATCAGCACATTAACCGCGACCGTTTGTGGCTGTCCCTGATGGAACTCGCCAAGCTCGGCGCCACCCCCAAGGGCGGCGTCTGCCGCCTGGCCCTCACCGACCTCGATCGCCAGGCTCGCGACCTGTTTGTGAAGTGGTGCGAGGAGGCTGGCTGCACCGTGACCATCGATGGCGTGGGCAATATCTTCGCCCGCCGACCGGGGCGCAATCCCAAATTGCCGCCGGTGATGACCGGCAGCCATATCGACACCCAGCCCACCGGTGGCAAGTTTGATGGGTGTTTTGGTGTGCTGGCGGGCGTTGAGGTGTTGCGAACCCTCAACGACCTTAAGGTGGAAACCGAGGCGCCGCTGGAAGTGGTGGTGTGGACCAACGAAGAGGGCTCGCGCTTTCCGCCCTGCATGATGGGCTCCGGTGTGTTTGCCGAGAAATTTACCCTCGCAGACACGCTCGCCAAGACCGACGCCGACGGTGTAACCGTGGGTGATGCGCTGAATGCCATTGGCTACGCCGGATCGCGGCCGGTGAGCGGGCACAAGGTAGGCGCGTATTTCGAAGCGCATATCGAGCAAGGCCCGATTCTTGAGGATGAAAAGAAAATTATCGGCGTGGTGCTGGGCGCCCTTGGCCAGAAATGGTTCGACTTGAAACTGCGTGGCGTGGAGGCGCATGCGGGGCCGACGCCAATGCACTTGCGTAAAGACGCGTTGGTGGGCGCCGCCGCCGTGGTGGCCGCGGTTAACGCGGCCGCGCTGGGCCATCAACCTCATGCCTGCGGCACCGTGGGTTGCCTGCAGGCCTACCCGGGCTCACGCAATGTGATTCCTGGCGAAGTGCGCATGACCCTGGACTTCCGTCACCTGGAACCGGCACGCCTGGACTCAATGATTGCCCAGGTGCGCAAGGTGATCGACGACACATGCGCCAAGCACGGCCTGACGTTCGAGATGACACCCACCGCCGATTTCCCGCCGCTGTACTTCGACAAAGGCTGCGTGGATGCCGTGCGGGATGCGGCCAATGGGTTGGGGTTGTCGAACATGGACATTGTGAGCGGGGCAGGGCATGACGCGATTTTCGTCGCAGAACTGGGGCCGGCGGGGATGATCTTTGTGCCGTGCGAAGGCGGCATCAGCCATAACGAAATCGAGAACGCAGCGCCCGATGATCTGGCGGCGGGGTGTGCGGTGTTGTTGAGGGCGATGGTGGCAGCATCACAGGCGATTGCCAGCGGCAAGCTCGCCGCCTGATACGTTTGGCTTGAGTACGACCCCTTACTCTCGCCCCCTGTGGAGAGGGTGAGGGGCCGCTACAGACCCCCAATAAAATCACCATACAGACGGACTGTTACGCCGATTGGCTGCGAAAATATTGCCTGTCTGGACCTAAAACCCCGCCTCAATAACCCAAACAATAGTGCCTCCTGCACACTACCCCGCGGACGAGCACTCCATCATGACCCTGTACGCATGGCTGACCTTCATCCTGATCACCATGGTCCAGACCGGATCACCTGGGCCATCCACGGTTTTCCTGATCAATAACGCCATCAGGTTCGGGCCGTTGAAGGCCATCGGCGTGCTGACCGGCGATGTGTTTGCGATCTTGCTCATGGGGTTGATTTCGTCATTGGGTATCGCAACGTTCTTCGCCCATCACCCCGCACTGTTCAACGCCTTGAAACTGGCCGGGGCGGCCTACCTGATTTACCTGGGCGTTGCGGCGTTCAACAAAAGTCGCAGGGCCGCGCAGGTAGCAGGCCCGGTCGTTGCGCAAGCCGGCGCCCCGTCGGTGGGGCGTCAGTGGTCCCAGTCTTTTTTGGTCGGGATCAGCAACCCGAAAGCCTTTGTCTATTTCGCGGCGCTGCTGCCGCAGTTTGAAAAGTCCGGCACCCCGGACCTGCAGTTTTTCGCGTTGCTGGTGGTGATCAGCGCACTGATCAAGTTCTGCCTGCTTTCCGGTTATGCATTGCTGGCGACAAGGATTGCTTCGAGACTTACCTCACCGTCTGCCGGGAAAACAGGTTCCAGGATAGTGGCGGTATTCTTCGTGTTTTTTGGTGCGGCGTTGGGCTTGTCCACGCTTCATTGAACCAACAGGCTGCCCCATCCATTGTAGGAGCGAGCTTGCTCGCGAAAAAACCGAGGGCGCCGCGTACAACCAGACGGTACGCGTCACCGTTAACGTTTTTCGCGAGCAAGCCCGCTCCCACAGTTGATCCCGGTTGGTCAGGAGCGCGCGTTGCGATCGTTCCCACGCTCTGCGTGGGGATGCATCCCGTGACGCTCTGCGTCACCACTGCGCAAGGCTTGAACCGTGCACTGGCAGTTGGACGCAGAGCGTCCGAGGCGGCATTCCCACGCGGAGCGCGGGAACGATCATCAGCCATTGTAGGAGCGAGCTTGCTCGCGAAAAAAAACCGAGGGCGCCGCGTACAACCAGACGGTACGCGTCACCGTTAACGTTTTTCGCGAGCAAGCCCGCTCCCACAGTTGATCCGGGTGGGCTCGAAAGTAATGTCAGGCGTCGGGCTTCCAGCCGCCACCGAGTGCTGTCACCAGCCCTACACTCGCTTGCAATTGCCGCGTCTGCACCGCCTGCAACGTCCTCTGCGCCTGCAACGCCGCCGTCTGCGCTGTTACCACATCCAGGTAACTCACAGCCCCCGCTTGATAACTGTTCATCGCCAGCGTTTGAGTGTGTTCGGCGGCATTCGCGGCGGCTTGTTCGTCCATCGCTTCCTGCTGCAAGTCACGCAACTGCCCAAGGTTGTCTTCAACCTCGCGCACCGCGCGCAACACCTGGCTGCGGTAATGCGCCGAAGCCTCTTCAAACTCGGCTTTGGCCTGGCGCTCATTCGCACTCAACCGCCCGCCATCAAAGATCGGCAGGTTGACCAGCGGCCCCAGCGCCCAATACCGATTGGCCGCCGAGAACAAGTTGCCCACACCTTGCGTCTGCCCGCCAATCAAGCCGGTCAAGCTGAAGTCCGGGTACCACGCGGCCTTCGCCACGCCAATATTCGCGTTGGCCGCAAACACCCGTCGCTCCGCCGCCGCAATATCAGGGCGGCGTTGCAGCAGGTGGCTCGGCAGTTGCTGCGGAATTCCCGGCAATGCAATCAGTTGCTTGCTCGGTGGCAGCTGGAACTCGCTGGCAGACACGCCCACCAGTTCACCAATCGCATGCTCGGTGAGGTTGCGTTGGCCGCGCACGTCATCCAGCTGCGCCTCGGCTTCCGCCAGTTGATTCTGGGCACGGGTCAGGTCCAGTTCGGAGGCAATCTGACCTTCATACCGGCTGCGGGTCAGTTGCAACGCCTGGCCAAAATCGTCCAGCGAACTGCTGAGAATCCGGCTTTGTGCATCCAGCCCGTTGAGCTGCACATACAGCGTCGCCAACTGGTGCTGCAGGCTCAGGCGTGCCACCGCCAAGTCATCCCCGGAGGCTTGGGCCTGGGCATCACCCGCCGCCACCTGGTTGCGGATTTTGCCCCACAGGTCCAGATCAAAGCTCAGCGCAAACCCCGCCGTGTTGCTGTTGTACACCGAAGGCTGGGTATCGCCCCGCAACGGCCGGGTATCCGATTGCCGCTGACGCAACGGTTGTGCGCTGGCGGTGATCTGTGGGAATAACCCGGCATGCAGCTGGCTGGCATACGCCTGGGACGCATCGAAATGCGCCAGCGCCGCTGCGAGGTCCGGGTTGGCCTTGAGCAGTTGTTCCTGCAGGTCGTTCAGGCGCGGGTCCTGGTACAGCTGCCACCACTTCGGCGCCAGTTGGTCGGACGGCTGTGCGCTGTGCCACGGGCCGTCGCTGGTCTGTTCGCGGTACTTGGCCGGCAGGTCGAGGGTCGGTGCCTTGTAGGTGGGCGCCAGCGAGCAACCGTGCAGTGCCACCAATACCAAGGCCGCGAGGGGTTTAAGCCTTGGGCGCATGCGCACCCCCGGCGTCGGCCAGTTGTACGGCGTCGCCTTCGCGCAGAGCGTCGGGCGGGTTGTCCACCACGCGGTCGGCGGGTTTCAGGCCCTGGTCGATCACCAGGCGTTCGCCCAGGTCGAGGCCGATGTGGATGTCTTGCAGGTGCACGTGGTTCTTGGCATCCAGTACCGCGACCTGGGTGCCTTGGGCCCGGAAGATCAGGGCGCTGGCCGGGATGCTCACCCCGTGGGTATCGGCCGGAATGGCCAGGGTGGCTTCGGCGTAGTCGCCGGGCAGTAACTTGCCGTCCGGGTTGTCGGCCACGAACTGCGCAAGCAAGGTGCCGGAGCGGCGGTCGATGGCGGTGGAGTCACCCATCAGCTTGGCGCTGAAGTGTTCACCGGGATGCTCGGGCACTGTCAGTTGGGCGGCCAGCCCCGGATGAATCACCGCCGCGTAGTTCTGCGGCACCGGCACGTAGAGGCGCAGTTGGTGGGTGTCGGCGATGTCGAACAGTTCCGGATCGCTGTCGCTGTCGGCCTTGATCAACTGGCCGATGTCGGTGTTGCGCGCGGTGATCACGCCGGCAAATGGTGCGCGGATGGTCTTGTAGTCTTCCAGGGCCGAGAGCCGCGCATAGTCGGCTTCGGCAGCCTGGGCATTGGCCTTGGCGGCCAGGGCGTTGGAGGTTTTTTCATCCGCCTCCTGGCGCGATACCGAATGGCTGGCCAACAAGTTTTGCCAGCGGGTGGCGGTGGTTTGCGCCAGGCGGGCGTTGGCTTGTTCCTGGACCATACGGGCGTGGGTTTGCGCCACTTGCTGGTCGAGGTCGGGGCTGTCGATCTCGGCGAGGATCTGCCCGGCCTTGACCTGGGTACCGATGTCGACTTTCCAGTCTTTCAGGTAGCCGCTGACCCGCGCATGAATCGGTGCCTTGCTCCAGGCCTCCAGGTGCGCGGGCAGGCGCAGGGTGTCGCCGGCCGCGTTCTGTTTTGGCTGGAACACCAGCACCTGGGGCACGGCGGCGGTTTCGGTCCAGGCGGTGACGGATTTTTCATGCATCGTACGGGCGTGCAGGCCGTTGGCGACCAACAGGGCGGCCAGTGTCAGGCCGCCGACACCCATGAGCATCAGACGCTTGCGCGAGGGTTTGTGATCAGACGACATGTGAAGTTTCTCCAGCAGCAGCGCGAGTAGGGTGACGACCGTGGACCAGGCTGAAGACCACGGGTACAAACAGCAAAGTGGCCGTGGTGGCGAGAATCAGGCCGCCGATCACGGCACGTCCCAGCGGCGCGTTTTGTTCTTCGGACAGGGCCAGCGGCAGCATGCCGATGATCATCGCCAGGGCGGTCATGCAGACCGGGCGGAAACGTGTGTAGCCGGCTTCCAGTGCGGCCTTGAGGGCATCGCCATGTTCGGCCAAGCGCTCCCGGCAGAAGCTCACCACCAGGATCGAGTTGGCGGTGGCCACGCCCATACACAGGATCGCCCCCGTGAGTGCCGGCACCGATAACGACGTGCCGCTGAGGAACAGCATCCACACGATCCCCGCCAGGGCTGCAGGCAGCGCGGTGATGATCACAAAGGGGTCGGTCCAGGACTGGAAGTTGACCACGATCAGCAGGTAGATCAGCACCACCGCACCGAGCAGGCCAAAGCTCAAACCGTTGAACGCTTCATGCAGCGCATCGATCTGCCCGTGCAGGCTGATGGTCGCGCCTTTGGGACGCATCGGGGCCATGTCATTCAGTACCTTTTGCACATCGCTGGCGACGCCGCCGAGGTCGCGGCCCTGCACGTTGGCGTACAGGTCCAGGGTCGGTTCGATGTTGTAGTGGGTCACCACCGCCGGGCTTTGTACGCGGGAGATGGTCGCCACGCCGCCGAGGATCTGCGACTGGCCATCAGCCCCGGTGACCGGCAATGCTTCCAGGGACGGCAGGCTATCGAGGCGGTACTGCGGGGTGGCCGCCACGATCGAATATGACACGCCGTTGGCCGGGTTGAGCCAGAACGTCGGCGCGGTTTGCGAGCTGCCGGCCAGGGACGCCACCATGCTGTTGGTCACGTCGCGCTCGGTGATGCCCAGGCCGTTGGCACGCATCCGGTCCACATTGACTTGCAGCGACGGATAGCCGGTGGACTGTTGAATGCGCAGGTCGGCGATGCCCGGTATGTGTTTCAGGCGCCGTTCCAGTTCGATGGCGTAGGCGCGGTTTTCTTCATCGTTGCGCCCGGAGATTTTTACGTCCAGCGGGGCGGGTGAGCCGAAGTTGAGGATCTGGCTGCTGATGTCGGCCGGCAGGAACGCGAACTGGCTGCCGGGGAAACTTTCGGGCAGGGCTTCACGCAGTTTTTTCACGTAGTCAGCCGTGGGGGCGTGGTCCTTTTTCAGGGTGACCTGGATATCGCCGTCCTGCGGGCCGATGGTGCCACTGCTGCTGTAGGCCATGTCGATGCCGCTCAGCGGGATGCCGATGTTGTCGACGATGGTGTCCAGTTCGTCTGCGGGGACGATCTCGCGAATCCGCGCTTCGATGCGGTCAAAGGCGGCGGCGCTTTCTTCGATGCGCGTACCCAGCGGCAGGCGCACGTGCAGGGCCATGGCGCCGGCGTCGGTGGCCGGGAAGAAGTCCTGGCCCAGGCTTGGCAGCAGCAGGAACGAGGCGAGGATGCACCCCAGGAAGCCCACGATGAACCGCTTGCGTGCACCCAGGGCGAGGGTCAGCAGGCTGTGGTAAACGTCCCGCAGGTTGGAGAAACGACGTTCGAAACCCTGCTGGAAATTCAGCACCGATTGCAGCACGGCATTGCGCGGTGGCTTGTGTTGTTCGCCCTCGTGGTGGTTGATGAATTCATCTTCCGGATGGTGCCCTTCGCCTTGCTCCGGCACATGGGGCTTGAGCAGGAACATCGCCAGGGTCGGCACCAGGGTGCGGGACAGAATGAACGAGCTGGCCATGGCGAAAATCACCGCCAGTGCCATCGGGCGGAACAGGTAACCGGCGATGCCTTGCAGCATGAACATCGGCACAAACACGATGCAGATACACAGCAGGGAGACGAACGCCGGGCCGACGATTTGCTTGGCACCGTCGAGGATCGCGTCCTTCACCGCCTTGCCTTGTTCCAGGTGCCAGTTGATGTTCTCGATGGTCACCGTGGCGTCGTCCACCAGAATCCCCACCGCCAACGCCAGCCCGCCGAGGGTCATGACGTTGAGGGTTTGCCCGGTGGCCGCCAGCAGCGCGATGGCGGACAGCACCGCCAGGGGAATCGAGGCGGCGATGATGATGGTCGAGCGCCAGCTGCCGAGGAACAGCAGGATCATCGCACTGGTCAGCAAGGCCGCGATGATGCCTTCCTGGGCCACGCTGCCCACCGACTGTTTGACGAACACCGAGGCGTCCCCCAGCAGTGAAGTTTTCAGCGAAGGCGGCAACGTTTCGTTGATACGCGGCAGCATCTGGCGGATGCCGTCGATGATCGACAGGGTGGAGATGCTGCCGTTTTTCAGGGCCGGCATCAGCACCGCACGATGGCCGTCGACCCGCACGATATTGGTCTGCGGCGGCGAGCCGTCACGCACGTGGGCCACCTGGCCGATGGTGATGATCGCGCCGTCGACCGTCTTGATCGGCAGGTCGTTGAGCTCATCAATCGCCTTGGGGCTGTTGTTGAGCAAAATCGTGTATTCGTTGGGGCCGAGTTTGGCGGTACCCACGGGGATGATCTGGTTCTGCAGGGCCAGGGCGTTGCCCACGTCCTGCGCCGACAGGCCTTTGGCGGCCAGTGCCTGGGGGTCGAGGTCGAGGGTGATTTGCCGTTGCTTGCCGCCCATGGGGGTAGGCATGGCCAGGCCGGGCAGGGCGCTCAGGGGCAGGCGGATATTGTTCTGCACCAGGTCGCGGATCTTCGCTTCCGACAGGCTGGGGCTGGAGAACGCCATCTGCAAAATCGGCACCGTGGAGGCGCTGTAGTTGAGGATCAGTGGTGGTGTGATGCCCGGTGGCATCTGCTTGAGTACGGTTTGTGACACCGCGGTTACCTGGGCGTTGGCGGTGCGGATATCCACGCCGGGCTGGAAGAAAATCTTCACGATGCCCATGCCGGGTAACGACTGCGATTCAATGTGTTCGATGTCGTTGACGGTGGTACTCAGGGAGCGTTCGTAGGTGTAGATCACGCGACCGGCCATGGCGTCCGGCGACAGGCCGTTGTACTGCCACACCACCGCGACTACGGGGATGCCGATATCGGGAAATACGTCAGTGGGCGTACGCAAGGCCGCCATGGGCCCGATGATGCAGATGAAAATTGCCAGCACGATAAACGTGTAGGGCTTGAGCAGTGCGGTCTTTACCAGCCCGAGCATGCCGTGAACCTCCAAAGGAGTGGGATTGCAAACCCCGGCAGTCTTGCCCGACCCACCTAACACGCACCTTTCAGCGAGGTGAAGGAACATTTAGTTAACGGCTGAAGATCCTTTCATATGTATTCATTTGTTCAACAAAGGCGGGGGTACCAAGCTTGATACCGATCGAACAGGCGTTGTTCTGCCCGTTCACTCTTTATCCATTTGGAGTTCTGCCATGTCTCTTAAACCCTTGTTGTTGATCCCGGCCTTGAGTGTCGTCCTGCTGTTGTCGGCGTGCGCCGGCCCGATACCGAAGGCGGACCCGAGCGAAGCCTGGATCGGCCTGCAAGAGGAGGCACCCAACGACCTGATGGCCGAGCGGGTAGACGGTAAAAACATTAATGATGGCCGTTACTTCGAAGTGAAACCCGGCGCCCATCGCCTGGATGTCACCTTGTTTGAAGAAGAGGCGGGGGATGACAACCAGCAGGATTGTCGCGGGCATGTTACCTACGGCAACTTCAAGGCGGGCGAGCATTACACCCTGGTGGAATCCAGCCTCGGTACCACGGTACGCGCCGAGTTGAAGGACAGCCACGGCAAGGAGTTGGCGCAGACTGACGACTTCAGCTGCATGCCAGGCTAAGGCCTCAGGCGTGGTGCCCGGCGGGTTTGTGCAGCTTGCCGGGTGCTGCGGGTTTTACTTGTGGATGATGATGCCGGCGGGTCACGCGCATCACGCCCCACAGCATGGCGGCGGCGACGGCCAGCCAGCCACCGATCAAAAGCAGAATTGTCGTTGTCAGGCCCATAAGTGCCTCCTTTCGCCCGGTACGGGGCACACACTGTCTTCTCAATGGACAGTCTAGCTATCCGCAGGTTGCCTGCTATTGACCAATGGTCGTGTGCGTCCAACTTGTTTGCTCTATGGCGGGTGTTTTACTGCGGTGCAAGGCTATACCCGCGCCCAAGAGCGTCCTATGATCAGGGCCCATGTCTGCCCGTTGATCAAGTGAGTGAAGAAGTTGCGGTTTCCCTCGAACATTAAAACCTCCTGGTGGGTCGTCGCTTGTTTCATAGGGCTTGCGGCCTGCACCTCACACCCAAAACCCACGAGCATTCCGGGCCTGCCGGAGGCTGTGGAGCTTAAAGGCGTACCGGCTTTCCGCGGTGAGACCTACCTCGGCGGCCCGGCGGCCTTAGCCAGCATGCTGTCCCAACAAGGCATTGTGATTACACCGGGCTTGCTGGATAAGCCGCTGCATTTGCCGGGCGCCGAAGCGGACCTTGAGCGCAACATGCAGGTGCTGGCCCGTGAATACGGGATGCTGGTGTACCCACTGGAAGACCAGTTGCCGGCGCTGTTGGCGCAGGTTGCGGCCGGGTACCCGGTGATGGCGCGCATCACCCAGGGCTCGACCTTTTGGGCCGGGCCGCGGTATGTGGTGGTGGTGGGTTACAACAAACAGAAGAGCATGGTGCTGCTGCGTTCGGGGTTGGCGCGGCGCATGCCCATGGACTTCAGCGCCTTCGAGTCGGCCTGGAAAGAGGGCGGCAAGTGGGCCGTGCTGATTCAGCGGCCCACGCAGCTGCCGGCCAAGGTCGATGCCCAGCGCTGGCAGCAGGCTGCCAGTGCCACGGCCCAGGCGGGCCAGGAGCAGGCGGCGGCCCAGGCGGTCAAGACCCTGGCCAGTCAGGCCAAATAAAAAAACGGCGCTCAAGGGCGCCGTTTTTTATGTCGTTGTTTTTACCGGTCAGCGGGACTCGGTCACCTGGACGTTTGCCCGTGGGCGGTTTTTCAGGTTCTTGTCAGCCTTGTAACGCAACGCAACGTCTGGCACCGAACCGCTCTTGCCGGTCTCGACCCAACTGCGGATACGCCCGGCATCGGCAAAGTGGGTGAATTTGCCGAAGGCATCGAGGATCACCAGGGACACCGGGCGATTGCCCATGCTGGTGACCAGTACCAGGCAGTGGCCGGCCTGGTTGGTGAAGCCGGTCTTGGTCAACTTGATGTCCCAGTTGGCGCGGTTGATCAGGTGGTCCGTGTTGGAGAAACCCAGGGTGTAGTTGGGTTTGCGGAACGACACGGTTTTTTCCTTGGTGGTACTCAACTGGCTGAGCATCGGGTATTTGCGTGCGGCGGCCAGCAGTTTGCTCAGGTCACGGGCGGTGGACACGTTGTGGATCGACAGACCGGTGGGTTCCACATAATGAGTACTGGTCATGCCCAGGGCCTTGGCCTTGGCGTTCATTGCCGCGATAAACGCCGGGTAGCCACCCGGGTAGTGGTGGGCCAGGCTGGCAGCCGCGCGGTTTTCCGAGGACATGAGGGCAATCAGCAGCATCTCTTTGCGCGGCATCTCGCTGCCGATCTTGACCCGGGAGAACACGCCTTTCATCTCCGGCGTGTCCTTGATGTTGATGTCGATGTATTCATCCATGTTCTGCTTGGCTTCCAGCACGATCAGGCCGGTCATCAGTTTACTCACTGAGGCGATCGGCACGATGACATCCGGGTTGCTGGCATAGATGACCTTGTTGGTCTGCAGGTCCACCACCATCGCGCTGCCGGAGGCGATGTGCAGGGTGGACATGTCGCGGGGGGCGATCGTGGTTTCGCTTGCGCTCGCGAAGGTGCCTGTCAATGCAAAAAATAGGCTGACAATGGAAAGATGAATTTTCACGCGGATGAACTCGCTAAAAAGTAGGAATATGCCGTTCTGCAACGGCCGTTTTGACAATTAACGTTACATTTTAGAAGTATGGATCAGAAACTGTCGAATGTTCTTCTGAAAACAGATGAAACCCCTTAAAAACTAAGAAAAAACTACTTTTTATCCGGCCAATAAAAAGCCCTGCGATAAGGCAGGGCTTTTTCAGAGCGGCTGGTTATTAGCTGTGCAGGGTTTCGGCTGCGTACAGGGTATTTTCCAGCAGGCAGGCACGGGTCATCGGGCCGACGCCGCCGGGTACCGGGGTGATCCAGCCGGCGCGGGGCAGGGCGGTTTCGTACACCACGTCGCCCACCAGCTTGCCGTCGTCCTGACGGTTGATGCCGACGTCGATGACGATGGCGCCTTGCTTGATCCACTCACCCTTGACCAGGCCCGGCTTGCCGGCGGCGACCACCACCAGGTCGGCACGGCCCACGTGGCCCGCCAGGTCCTTGGTGAAGCGGTGGGTGACGGTGACAGTGCAGCCGGCCAACAACAGCTCCATGGCCATCGGGCGACCGACGATGTTCGAGGCGCCGACGATCACCGCGTCCAGGCCGTACAGGTCGACGCCGGTGCTTTCCAGCAGGGTCATGATGCCTTTCGGGGTGCACGGGCGCAGCAGCGGGATGCGCTGGGCCAGGCGGCCGACGTTATAAGGGTGGAAACCGTCGACGTCTTTGTCCGGGCGGATGCGTTCGAGCAACTTGGACGCGTCCAGGTGCTCGGGCAATGGCAACTGCAACAGGATGCCGTCGATGGCCGGATCGTCGTTGAGACCGTCGATCAGGTCGGTGAGCGCCTGCTGGGTGGTGTCGGCAGGCAAGTCGTAGGCTTTGGAGATAAAGCCAACCTCTTCACAGTCTTTACGCTTGTGCGAGACATAAACCTGAGAGGCAGGATCGCTGCCGACCAGGATCACCGCGAGGCCCGGCGTGCGCAGGCCTTGTTGGCTGCGCTCGGCGACTCGTTTGGCGATCTGCTGGCGCAGGCTGGCGGCGATTGATTTGCCGTCGATAAGTTGTGCAGTCATTACGCGTGATTAACCATCGAGAGGGGGAAGAAAAGTGCGCGCATTCTCGCATGTCATGACGTGAGGGCAAAGGCGCTTGGTCTGCAAATTCCCCTAACCCCTTAAATAAAATGAATTTTTTATAAAAAGGATTTGACGGGTTTCGGGGGCATCTATACTATTCGTCGCACTTGTCGGGCACAGCCTAGCACTGGTTAGTTTGTAATCCTCCAAGAGTACAGATTAATAAGGCGCCCGTAGCTCAGCTGGATAGAGCATCCGCCTTCTAAGCGGATGGTCGCAGGTTCGAGTCCTGCCGGGTGCGCCATTAGGCAGCTTTGGCACAAGTAGCGCAATATGGTGGGCGTAGCTCAGTTGGTAGAGCACGGGATTGTGACTCCCGTTGTCGAGGGTTCGATCCCCTTCGTCCACCCCATATTTAAAGGGCGCCAGATTAACAGTCTGGCGCCTTTGCTTTAAGCGCTTCATGCGGATGTGGTGGAATTGGTAGACACACTGGATTTAGGTTCCAGCGCCGCAAGGTGTAAGAGTTCGAGTCTCTTCATCCGCACCAAATAAAAGAAGTCGATGTGATCGGCTTTTTGCTCAAGTGTTATGGTGGGCGTAGCTCAGTTGGTAGAGCACGGGATTGTGACTCCCGTTGTCGAGGGTTCGATCCCCTTCGTCCACCCCATATTTAAAAAAGCGCCAGGCTAATCGCCTGGCGCTTTTTTTTGGTTCATCACG
>NZ_JACARC010000039.1 GCF_013386825.1 Pseudomonas sp. IPO3778 | reverse complement strand
GGGCAGGGACGCCCCGTCGCGGCGGCCCGCGGAGCAATGCCGGAGTGCGGGCACACCGAGCCTAGGCGAGGTGCCGAGTGGTGGGGCAAGAGCCCTTTTGGTTACTTTTGGGGCTCTTTTCCAAAAGTGACCCGCCGTAAGGGCGGAACCCTAAGCCGCCGTTACCTAAATAACGGATATACACCCAGCACCCAACACCCAGCACCCACCCACCCCCGCCACAGACAATGTTTACTCACCACTGAGGCAACCTGTCACGCGGCAAAAGACCACGCCATGCTCCTGCGAAAATGGGACTACTCTTTCAGCAATGCTTGATCCAGATCAAAACCCTCGCCGGGATTGCTCTGGCGGCCGCAAGGCCAGAATCCCTGCGTGGCTGGTTAAAAAAGAAACGAATTTGAATTCGCCACACTCCATATCCGTGGGGGCAGTCGGTGCAGGCCTCCAGCCAGCATTCGGTATTACCTGACAGAGGAAGACTTATGTTCGGTTTGGAGGCGCTAGATCTCGCCCGAATTCAATTCGCGTTCACCATCTCATTCCATATCCTGTTCCCGGCCATCACCATTGGCCTGGCCAGTTACCTTGCGGTGCTGGAAGGCCTGTGGCTCAAGACCCACAACGACACTTACCGTGACCTCTACCATTTCTGGTCGAAGATCTTTGCTGTCAACTTCGGCATGGGCGTGGTCTCCGGTCTGGTCATGGCCTATCAGTTCGGCACCAACTGGAGCCGCTTCTCGGACTTCGCCGGCGCCGTCACCGGCCCGCTGCTGACCTATGAAGTGCTCACGGCGTTCTTCCTCGAAGCCGGTTTCCTGGGGGTGATGCTGTTCGGCTGGAACAAGGTCGGGCGCAAGCTGCACTTCTTTGCCACGGTGATGGTGGCCGTCGGTACCCTGATCTCGACCTTCTGGATTCTCGCCTCCAACAGCTGGATGCAGACGCCACAGGGCTTTGAAATCATTGATGGCCGGGTGATTCCCACCGACTGGCTGGCCGTGATTTTCAACCCGTCGTTCCCCTACCGACTGATGCACATGGCCACGGCAGCGTTTGTTGCCACCGCGTTCTTCGTCGGCTCTTCGGCGGCCTGGCACTTGCTTCGCGGCAAGGACAGCCCGGCGATCCGCACCATGCTCTCGATGGCGATGTGGATGGCGCTGATTGTCGCGCCGATCCAGGCCGTGATCGGAGACTTCCACGGCCTCAATACGCTGAAGCATCAACCGGCGAAGATCGCCGCGATTGAAGGCCACTGGGAAAATATCGGCGACGAACCCACCCCGCTGATCCTGTTCGGCTGGCCGGACATGAAGGCCGAAAAAACCAAATTCGCCGTGGAAATCCCATACCTGGGCAGCCTGATCCTGACCCACTCCCTGGACAAGCAGGTGCCGGCCCTCAAGGACTTCCCGCCTGAGGATCGCCCCAACTCGACCATCGTGTTCTGGTCGTTCCGGGTCATGGTGGGCCTGGGCTTCCTGATGATCTTCACCGGCCTGTTCAGCCTCTGGCTGCGCAAGGGCGACAAGATGTACACGTCCAAGCCGTTCCTGTACCTGGCGTTGTGGATGGGCCCGTCCGGGCTGATCGCGATTCTCGCCGGCTGGTTCACCACCGAAATCGGCCGTCAGCCGTGGGTGGTCTACGGGCTGATGCGCACGGCAGATGCCTCGTCCAACCACAGCTTTGCGCAGATGAGCATTACGTTGGTGTTGTTTGTGGTGGTGTACTTCGCGCTGTTCGGTGCGGGCCTGGGCTACATGATGCGCCTGGTGCGCAAAGGGCCGGTGATCAACGAAGGTGCAGAGGTCAGCCATGGTGGCCCCGGGCAGAAACGCACACCGGCCCGGCCATTGTCGGCCGCCGATGACAGCCATGACGCCGATCACGGCGACAGCTCGAATAAGGGGAACTGAGCCATGGGTATTGATCTTCCGCTGATCTGGGCCGTGATCATCATCTTCGGCATCATGATGTACGTGGTCATGGACGGCTTCGACCTGGGCATCGGCATTCTCTTCCCGTTTATCCCGGGCAAGGTCGACCGCGACGTGATGATGAACACGGTTGCCCCTGTGTGGGACGGCAATGAAACCTGGCTGGTACTGGGGGGCGCCGCGCTATTTGGCGCGTTCCCGCTGGCCTATTCGGTGGTGCTTTCGGCGCTGTACCTGCCGCTGATGCTGATGCTGATCGGGCTGATCTTTCGCGGCGTGGCCTTTGAGTTCCGCTTCAAGGCCAAGGACGACAAGCGCCACCTGTGGGACAAGGCCTTTATCGGCGGCTCGCTGGCGGCGACGTTCTTCCAGGGCGTGGCGCTGGGGGCGTTCATTGATGGGATTCCGGTGGTCGACCGCCAGTTTGCCGGCGGCTCCCTGGACTGGATGACGCCGTTCACGATGTTCTGCGGTGTAGCCCTGATCGTGGCGTATGCGCTGCTGGGCTGTACCTGGCTGATCATGAAGACCGAAGGCAGCCTGCAGGAGAAGATGCACAACCTGGCCCGGCCCCTGGCGTTCGTGGTGCTGGCGGTGATCGGTATCATCAGCCTCTGGACGCCGCTGGCCCACCCGGAAATCGCTTCACGCTGGTTCACCCTGCCGAACCTGTTCTGGTTCATGCCGGTGCCGATCCTGGTGCTGGTGACCATGTACGGTCTGATTCGCGCCGTGGCCCGCCATGCGCACTACACGCCGTTCCTGCTGACCCTGGTGCTGATCTTCCTTGGCTACAGCGGCTTGGGGATCAGCCTGTGGCCGAACATTATCCCGCCGTCGGTATCCATCTGGGACGCCGCTGCACCGCCGCAAAGCCAGGGCTTCATGCTGGTGGGCACACTGTTCATCATCCCGTTCATCCTGGGCTACACCTTCTGGAGCTACTACGTGTTCCGCGGCAAGGTCACCCATGAAGACGGTTATCACTAGGAGGATTGACTCATGTCCGGCAAACCTTCGTTACACGACATCGAACAGGCCGAGAAAAAGCCGCTCTGGCAGCGCCTGGGCTGGCTGGCGATGATCTGGACCGGCAGCGTCCTGGCCCTGTTCGTGGTGGCCAGCCTGATGCGCATGTTCATGAATGCCGCGGGCCTGACCACCCACTGACATCCCGTTGTACGTATTGCCCTCCTTTATGGAGGGCTTTTTTATTTGCGCGCCTTGAGAATCACGAACTTCGGCGTAGTCGCCACGTGCTCGACGCCGCGGAATAAACGCGCCAACTTCGTGTGATAACCCAGGTGGCGGTTACCAACTATATAGAGCGCGCCGCCCACTACCAGGGCTTCCCGTGCCTGCTGGAACATGCGCCAGGCGAGGAAGTCGCCCACCACCTGCTGCTGGTGGAACGGCGGGTTGCACAGCACCACGTCCAGCGACTGCGACGCCTGATCGGCCAGGCCGTCGCCGGGGTGAATCAACACTTCACGCTCACCCAGCGCCGCGCGCCAGTTTTCGGCCGCCGATTGCACGGCCATGTACGACTCATCCACCAGCGTGTACTGCGCCTCGGGGTTTTGCAGCGCGCTGGCAATCGCCAGTACACCGTTGCCGCAGCCCAGGTCGGCCACGCGGGCGCCGCCCAGGTTTTGCGGCAGGTGCGGCAGGAAGGCACGGGTGCCGATGTCCAGGCCTTCGCGGCAGAACACGTTGGCGTGGTTGAGCAACTCGATGGCCGGGGTTTCCAGGCTGTAGCGCGTAGGGTAGGGCGACACGGCGTGTGGCCGATCGGCCAGGGTGGCGATCAGCAGGCGGGCTTTTTTGACCGCCAGTGAGGCGTGCATCGGCCCGATATAACGCTCCAGCAATTCCCCGGCGGCCCGTGGCAGGTGCTTGACCATCGCCCCGGCAATCACCTCGGCGCCGGGTGCCAGCTGGCCTTGCAGACGAATCAGCTGTTCTTCCAGCAGAGCCAGGGTCTTGGGCACGCGGATCAGTACGCGGTCGAACGGCCCGACCGGCGTCTGGCTGGCGGGCAGGAACGTTACCGCGTCGAAGGCCTTGCCGTTGCGCGCCAGGTTTTTTTCCAGGCCCAGGGCACCCAGGAACGAGTCGCCGCTGGAGGTGACCTGCACCTGCCCTTCGAGGCTGGCCGCCAGGGCGCCGAAACTGTCGTTGAGCACCAGTACACGCGTGGCCGGGGCCGGTTGCTGCTGCGCCAGGTGGCCGAGCAAATACTCGTCGGCCGCATCAAAGGCTTGCAACGGGTCGTTGTGCTGTTCTGGCTGGCGGATCAGATCGAGTTGGGCGAACGGGCTGTCGAGCAGGGGCATGGCGGGGGAGACTCTGGGTAAACGAACCATCGGGGTGAACGGCGACGGGGGCTTTTGGGGCTGGCGTCATCACCCGGAACTGGCCGCAAATGTTACGTTTTTTTCCAAGGGATTACATTCTGTGTTTTAAAACAGGCCCGCCTTGACGGCTGTCATCACTGCGGCAATCTTGTTGTTGACCCCCAGTTTCTTCATGGCACTGGCGATGTGAAACCCCACGGTGCGTTCGGACAGGCAAAGAATAGTGGCGATGTCCGAGGCGGTTTTGCCCAGTGCTGACCATTGCAGGATTTCGGTCTCGCGCGGTGTCAACTTGCTGGGCGTTTGCAGGCCGGGCTTGTCGGCGTACTTCTGTGCCACGACGGCGTGCAGGGCGTGACAAAGCCAGAGGGCCTGCCCGGCTTTTTCATAGAGTTCTTCAGGGCCCACGGGGCGGGTGTCGCGCCCCAGGCTCAGCATGCTGAACACGCCCTGAAAGTCATGGACCGACTGGGTCCATCCAAATTTCAAGCCGTGGGACTGAGCATGCACCCATAGGTCCGGCACCGAGGAAAACGTGTTCTCGTCCCAGACGATCGGCAGCACCGAACGTTTGCAATGTGCCACAACGGGGTCCAGGTCAAAGTAGTGTTCCTGTTTGTAGAGTACATTCCATTCATTTGGATAGTTGTTGATGCGAACGGTCTTCGTTTGGTTTTGCTGTGAGTGAGAGCTTAGTGTGAATGCGCAGTATTGGAAGTCGAGCTCGTAGGTAAGATTCAGGGCCGCTTCATACATACTGGTGATTTCGTTCTCGCCTTCCAGTTTGGGTAAGCGAGTATTGCGCCAGTTGACCATTTGTACATCTCCATGAGTTTTCCCTTTCTATCTGTGACTTGGGACTGCTCGCCTCTCAGGATCGACCCGAAAATCAGTGTAGGACACGAGCCGGGTGTAAAAATGAAAAATTAGTTATCCCCGACGGGCTTTTAGAAGGCCAGGCGCTCTACAGAATTAAACGCTTTGTATAAGTTGTCTGTGTTTAATGCGGAATGTTTAGTGTTATTAATGGCTTGTCCTTAATGTCACTTTGATGGTGTTTATATGCCTTACACCATCTAATCGCTGATTGGGTGTGAGCAAATAGCTAAATAGTTAGTACAAATTGAAGGGTTGCTATTTTAGCTTTTCAGAAAAAACCTGCATCCCTAGCCCCTCGTGGCGGCAATGCCAGTACAAACCAGCGGTGTTTCCAGGCGCTGCTTTGAGGGACACTAGGAGTCTGTGCAAAACGGAGTTCCCCATGACGGCCAGTGCTGAAAAATTCACCCGCCAGACGTTGCTTGACGTGCAATCCCTGACCCCCAGCCTGTTTACCCTGCGTACGACCCGGGACCCGGGCTTTCGATTTCGCGCCGGCCAATTCGTGCGCCTGGGCGTCACCAAGGCCGATGGCAGCATTGTGTGGCGTGCCTATTCGGTGGTGTCCTCGCCGTTTGATGAACACCTGGATTTCTTCTCCATCGTGGTGCCGGGCGGTGAGTTCACCAGTGAACTGAGCCGCCTGCGTGAGGGCGATACCTTGTTGGTGGAGCGCCAGGCCACGGGCTTCCTCACCCTTGACCGGTTTGTGGATGGCCGCGATCTCTGGCTGTTGGGCACCGGGACTGGCATTGCGCCGTTTCTGTCGATCCTGCAGGACTTCGAGGTGTGGGAAAAATTCGAGCGCATCATCCTGGTCTACAGCGCGCGGGAGGCCCGGGAGTTGGCCTATCAGTCACTGATCCATGAACTGGGTGAACGCGAGTACCTGGCGGAACACGCCCACAAGCTCACTTACATTCCCATCGTCACCCGCGAGCAATATCCCGGCGCACTGAATGGGCGGATTACCACCCTGATCGAAAATGGCGAACTGGAGCGTGCTGCCGGCATCGAGCTGACCCCCGAGCATTCCAGGGTGATGATTTGCGGTAACCCGCAGATGATCGACGACACGCGCCAGCTGTTGAAACAGCGCGACATGCAACTGAGCCTGACCCGCCGGCCCGGTCAGGTGGCGGTAGAAAACTACTGGTAAACAAAAGGCGCCCCGCAGGCGCCTTTGTTCTATTGGCCGAGCTTACTCGGGCTTGCTGTTCTGTGCCTTGAGCAGATCGCGGATCTCCCCCAGCAGCTCTTCTTCCTTGGTCGGAACCGGTGGCAACGTTGGCGCCACGGCCTCTTCACGCTTCAGGCGGTTGATGGCCTTCACACCCATGAAGATTGCAAACGCGACGATCACAAAGTCGATCACGCTCTGAATGAATTTACCGTACGCCAGCACCACCGCAGGCGCATCGCCCTGGGCGGCCTTGAGCGTTACGGCCAGGTCACCAAAGTCGACGCCGCCAATCAGCAGGCCGATGGGGGGCATCACCACGTCGCCTACAAATGAGGAAACAATTTTGCCGAAGGCGGCACCGATGATAATACCGACGGCCATGTCGACCACATTACCTTTGACCGCGAAGGCCTTGAACTCACTTAACACGCCCATAGGTTATTCCTTGTTACAGATGAGGAGGTAGAGGCCAGTGTAAGACAGTGTGGCGCCGCTTGCGCGACACAAGTGCTTACAGTGTCCGTTTTTATCGACACATTAAATCGCAAATAGTTTGCAAAGTGCCACCAATCGCGCGCGGAATACCCGCTATTTCAGCGGGTTACCACCTTATTTTTTTAATCGGGACGGTAAGACTTTTCTACTTATCTTCTGACTCACGGGTCACTAGCCTCTGGCAAGCACAACTCAATGTGCACTAATAAAACCAGAGGAAACCTCGATGAAAACCCCTATTCTGCGCAGGCCTATTTCTGCGCGACAGGTGCTGCTCGTAGTGAGCGCCAGTCTTCTTTCGTTGTCTGTACAAGCCGCCAACCTCACCCGGGATAATGGCGCGGCGGTCGGTGACAATCAGAACTCGCAAACGGCCGGTGCCAATGGCCCGGTTTTGCTGCAAGACGTGCAACTGATCCAGAAGTTGCAGCGCTTTGACCGCGAGCGTATTCCGGAGCGGGTGGTGCATGCCCGTGGCACCGGCGCCCATGGTACGTTCACCGTCACCGACAACCTCAGCGACCTGACCAAGGCCAAGGTATTTGCCGCTGGCGAAGCCACTCCGGTATTTGTGCGATTTTCTGCGGTAGTTCATGGCAACCATTCGCCGGAAACCCTGCGTGACCCGCGCGGCTTCGCCACCAAGTTCTACACCGCCGAAGGTAACTGGGACCTGGTGGGCAATAACTTCCCGACGTTCTTTATTCGGGATGCCATCAAGTTCCCGGACATGGTGCACGCGTTTAAACCCGACCCGCGCACTAACCTGGATGACGACTCCCGTCGTTTCGACTTCTTCTCCCATGTTCCAGAGTCCACCCGCACATTGACCGAGTTGTATTCGGACTCCGGCACTCCGGCCAGTTATCGGGAAATGGACGGTAATGGTGTACACGCCTACAAGTTGATTAACGCCAAGGGCGAAGTGCACTACGTCAAGTTTCACTGGAAAAGTTTGCAAGGCATCAAGAACCTCGACCCTAAACAAGTCACTGAAGTGCAGGGTCGTGACTACAGCCATATGACCCATGACTTGGTCACGCACATTAATAAGGGCGACTTCCCCAAGTGGGATTTGTACGTGCAAGTGCTCAAACCGGAAGACTTGGCCAAGTTTGATTTCGACCCGCTGGACGCCACCAAGATCTGGCCAGACGTGCCGGAGCGTAAAGTCGGGCAGATGGTGCTGGACCGCAACCCGGCCAACGTCTTCCAGGAAACCGAGCAAGTGGCCATGGCGCCGGCCAACCTGGTGCCGGGCATTGAGCCGTCGGAAGACCGCCTGCTGCAAGGCCGGGTGTTCTCCTACGCCGACACACAAATGTACCGCCTGGGGCCAAATGCCCTGCAACTGCCGATCAACGCACCCCGGGTGACCGTCAACAACGGCAACCAGGACGGCGCGATGAACTTCGGCAAAACCACCACGGGCGTGAACTACCAGCCAAGCCGCCTGCTGCCACGGGAAGAACCGCAAACCGCCCGTTACAGCCAGTCGGCGCTGTCGGGCAGCACCCAGCAGGCGAAGATCCAGCGTGAGCAGAACTTCAAGCAGGCCGGTGACTTGTACCGTTCGTACAGCAAGAAAGAGCGTCAGGACTTGATCGACAACTTCGGCGGCTCCCTGGCCACCACCGATGACGAGAGCAAGCACATCATCCTGTCGTTCCTCTACAAGGCTGACCCCGAGTACGGCACCGGCGTGACCAAAGTTGCCAAGGGTGACCTGGCCCGCGTCAAGGCACTGGCTGAAAAGCTGACTGACTGATTGGTTGGCCCCTGTCGGCGCCCGAAGGGGCGTCGACACCTGGCAGGAGAAACCCCATGCGTCTCTATATCGCTCTATTCACCGCCTTCCTGGCTGTTACCGCCCATGCCGAGTCGCCCGACCCGCAAGCGGTGAAAGCCCAGCTCCAGGATTATTATTTCGACGCCGCCCGCCGTGGCGACGTGGACATGCTCAATACCTTCATCGAGTCCGGCTATTCGCTGAACACCCAGGACGAAAAAGGCTACACCGCGCTGATTCTCGCCGCCTACCACGGCGAGGGTGCCTACGTGGACCGTTTGCTCGCGGCGGGTGCCGATGCCTGCGTGCAGGACAAGCGCGGCAATACCGCGTTGATGGGCGCCATCTTCAAGGGCGAGCTGAAAATCGCCCAGCGTCTGCTTGCCACCCACTGCAACCCCGACCAGCGCAACGGCGCCGGACAAACGGCGGCCATGTATGCCGGGCTGTTCAAGCGTGTGGAACTGCTGGATGAGCTGAAAGCCAAGGGCGCCGACCTGAATGCCGAAGACCCGATCGGCAACAGCGCTTCACGTTTGGCCAGTGGTGAAATCCGTACCCCGGCGCCGCGCTGAGCTATCATCGCGGTTTTTCGGTTGGAGGTTCTCAAATGGCAAAGGCCAAGCGCATGTATGGCTGCACGGAGTGCGGCGCGACCTTTCCCAAGTGGGCCGGCCAGTGCACGGAATGCGGTGCCTGGAACACCCTGACCGAAACCATGATCGAAAGCGGCGGCGCTGTGGCCCCCAGCGGCCGTTCCGGCTGGACCGGGCAACAAACCCAGATCAAGACCCTGGCCGAAGTCAGCGTCGAAGAAATCCCGCGATTCTCCACCGCCTCCGGCGAACTGGACCGGGTGCTGGGCGGCGGCCTGGTGGATGGCTCGGTGGTGCTGATCGGCGGTGACCCGGGCATCGGCAAATCCACAATCCTGCTGCAAACCCTGTGCAGCATCGCCAGCCGCATGCCGGCGCTGTACGTCACCGGCGAAGAGTCCCAGCAACAAGTGGCCATGCGCGCCCGCCGCCTGGGGTTGCCCCAGGACCAGTTGCGGGTGATGACCGAAACCTGCATCGAAAGCATCATCGCCACCGCGCGCCTGGAAAAGCCCAAGGTGATGGTGATCGACTCGATCCAGACGATCTTTACCGAACAACTGCAATCGGCCCCGGGTGGTGTGTCCCAGGTGCGGGAAAGCGCGGCGTTGCTGGTGCGGTATGCGAAACAGAGCGGCACCGCGATTTTCCTGGTGGGCCACGTGACTAAAGAGGGCGCGTTGGCCGGCCCACGGGTGTTGGAGCATATGGTCGACACCGTGCTGTATTTCGAAGGTGAGTCCGACGGGCGGTTGCGTTTGTTGCGGGCGGTGAAGAACCGTTTTGGCGCGGTCAACGAACTCGGCGTGTTCGCCATGACCGACCGGGGCTTGAAAGAAGTCTCCAACCCGTCGGCGATTTTTCTCACCCGCGCTCAGGAAGAAGTCCCGGGCAGTGTGGTGATGGCAACGTGGGAAGGCACCCGGCCGATGCTGGTGGAAGTGCAGGCGCTGGTGGATGACAGCCACTTGGCCAACCCCCGTCGTGTCACGTTGGGTCTGGATCAGAACCGTTTGGCGATGTTGCTGGCGGTATTGCATCGCCATGGCGGGATTCCCACCCATGACCAGGACGTATTCCTCAACGTGGTGGGTGGGGTCAAGGTGCTGGAGACCGCGTCCGACCTGGCGTTGATGGCGGCAGTGATGTCCAGCCTGCGCAACCGGCCATTGCCCCATGACCTGCTGGTGTTCGGTGAAGTGGGGCTGTCGGGTGAAGTGCGCCCGGTGCCCAGCGGCCAGGAGCGCCTGAAAGAAGCGGCCAAGCATGGCTTCAAGCGGGCGATCGTGCCCAAGGGCAATGCGCCGAAGGAAATGCCGCCGGGGCTGCAAGTGATCGGGGTGACGCGCCTGGAGCAGGCGCTGGATGCGCTATTCGAATAGTCGCCAGCCACACATCACCCCTGTGGGAGCCGGGCTTGCCCGCGATGGCGGTGTATCAGCTAATTGATATGCAAACTGACACACAGCCATCGCAGGCACGCCAGCTCCCACATTTTCAGATCGCCAACAAGGCGCCCAATTCCCGCTCCAGTTCTTCCTGATCGCCGAGGTTCAACTCGATTATCCGCCGCAGGTGGCTGATGGAGTCGAGGTCAATGTGCTCGCACACAAAGCCCAACTGCCCATGATCGTCATGGGTCAGGCGCACCTGCATCTTCACGTCGGTCTCGGCGTCCAGGTGAATGTCCACGTCGAACGATTCGTAGCGATGGCCGTGCCAGTCTTGCGGCCGCTGCACGAGCACACCCTTGAGCGACACATCCACCAACTGCACCGGCCAGACATGGCCGTCTTGCACCAGTTCGGTCTTGGCATCGAAGGCAATGCGGCGGAAACGGCGTCGGTCTGAAGGCTGTTCGCTCATGGTGGAACCCTCTGTGGATAAAGGAATTGTAGCCCTGCGCCATCATGGGGCGATTATTTCTGTTTTTTTCGCCCCGGCAAGGCTCTAGACCAACGTAGGGGGGTGGCCTTTGAAGCCAGTAGCGCTAAACTCGGGATGGCTGTCTTTCTGTCCACCCTGGCTGGAATATAAAAATGAAAAATAATAATAGCCTGCTACGCCATCTACCCTGGCTGCTGCTGGCAATCGTAGGAGCGTGCGCCCTGGGCGTAGTGGCCTTGCGCCGCGGCGAGGCGATCAACGCCTTGTGGATTGTGGTCGCAGCAGTGGCCATTTATCTGGTTGCTTACCGTTACTACAGTCTGTTCATCGCTAACCATGTGATGCAGCTCGATCCACTGCGGGCTACCCCCGCCGTGCTCAACAACGACGGTCTGGACTATGTGCCGACCAACAAACACATCCTTTTCGGTCACCACTTTGCGGCCATTGCCGGCGCAGGGCCTTTGGTCGGCCCGGTATTGGCGGCGCAGATGGGCTACCTGCCCGGCACGTTATGGCTGATCGCCGGCGTGGTACTGGCGGGCGCGGTGCAGGACTTCATGGTCCTGTTCCTGTCCACCCGCCGCAACGGCCGTTCCCTGGGGGACATGGTCCGCGAAGAAATGGGCCGTGTGCCCGGGACCATCGCGCTGTTTGGCTGCTTCCTGATCATGATCATCATCCTCGCGGTGCTGGCGCTGATCGTGGTCAAGGCCCTGGCCGAAAGCCCGTGGGGCATCTTCACGGTGATGGCGACCATCCCGATCGCGATGTTCATGGGCGTCTACATGCGTTACATCCGCCCGGGCCGCATCGGCGAAATCTCGATTGTCGGCGTGCTGTTGCTGCTGGGCTCGATCTGGCTGGGCGGGCAGATTGCCGCAGACCCGGTATGGGCCAAGGCCTTCAGCTTCACCGGGATCCAGATCACCTGGATGCTGGTGGGTTATGGCTTTGTGGCCGCCGTGTTGCCGGTGTGGCTGATCCTCGCACCACGTGACTACCTGTCTACTTTCCTGAAAATCGGCACCATCATCGCCCTGGCGATCGGCATCCTGGTGACCATGCCCGACCTGAAAATGCCGGCGCTGACCCAGTTTATCGATGGCACCGGTCCGGTGTGGAAGGGCGGCCTGTTCCCGTTCCTGTTTATCACCATTGCCTGTGGCGCGGTCTCGGGTTTCCACGCACTGATCGCCTCGGGCACCACGCCCAAGTTGCTGGCCAGTGAAGGGCACGCCCGTTATATCGGTTACGGCGGCATGTTGATGGAGTCGTTCGTGGCCATCATGGCGATGGTTGCCGCTTCGGTGATCGAGCCAGGCGTGTACTTCGCCATGAACAGCCCGGCCGCGATTGTCGGTGCCGACGTGGTGACCGTGGCGCAAACCGTCAGCAGTTGGGGGTTTGCGATTACCCCGGATATGTTGCAGGCGGTGGCCCATGACATCGGTGAGTCCACCATCCTGGCCCGTGCCGGTGGTGCGCCGACCCTGGCGGTCGGTATCGCGCAGATTCTGCACAGCGTACTGCCGGGTGAAAACACCATGGCCTTCTGGTACCACTTTGCAATCCTGTTCGAAGCGTTGTTCATCCTGACCGCCGTCGACGCCGGTACCCGTGCCGGTCGTTTCATGCTTCAGGACTTGCTCGGCTCCTTCGTACCGGCGCTCAAGCGTACCGAGTCCTGGACGGCCAACCTGATTGCCACCGCCGGTTGTGTGGCGATGTGGGGTTACCTGCTGTACCAAGGCGTGATCGACCCACTGGGCGGCATCAACACCTTGTGGCCGCTGTTCGGTATCTCCAACCAGATGCTGGCCGGTATCGCGCTGATGCTCGCCACCGTTGTGCTGATCAAAATGAAACGCCAGCGCTACATCTGGGTGACCATGCTGCCGGCAGTCTGGCTGCTGATCTGCACCGTGACGGCAGGCTTCATCAAGCTGTTCGACGCCAACCCGGCGATCGGCTTCCTGTCGCTGGCCAAGAAATACAGCGATGCCCTGGCCAGCGGCCAGATCCTCGCACCGGCCAAGAGCATCGACCAGATGCAACACGTGATCTGGAACGCCTACACCAACGCAACGCTGACGGCGCTGTTCCTGTTCGTGGTGTTCAGCATCCTGTTCTATGCGCTCAAGGTCGGCATTGCCGCCTGGGGTAAAAAGGAACGTACGGATAAAGAAGCGCCCTTCCAGGCCATCCCGGACGCTTGATAGAGGATTGCAATCATGTTCAATGACATCAGTCGCCTCGGTAAATACCTCGGTCAGGCCGCACGCCTGATGGTCGGCATGCCCGACTACGACACTTACGTCGAGCATATGCAAACCAAACACCCGGACAAGCCGATGATGGACTACAAGGCGTTCTTCCGGGAACGCCAGGAGGCCCGTTACGGCGGCAAGGGTGGGCCCAAGTGCTGCTGACCCGGTACTCGGGCTTGCGGTGATCCACTGTGGGAGCGGGCTTGCTCGCGAAGGCGGTCTGTCAGTTGATGTAGGTGCTGACTGATACACCGCCTTCGCGAGCAAGCCCGCTCCCACATTTGTTTTGTGTTCCTTCCGTTATAAGGAGAACTGTCTTTGTCCTCTCCCATTCCCGTCACCATCCTCAGCGGCTTTCTCGGCGCCGGTAAAACCACCTTGTTGCGTCACCTGCTCAAGGCCGAGCACGGCTTGAAAATCGCCGTGATCGAAAACGAATTCAGCGACGCCGGTATCGACACCCAACTGCTGGGCAGCGAGCCGGTGCAAGTCATGACCCTGTCCAATGGCTGCGTCTGCTGCACCATCCACACCGACCTGACCAAGGCGCTGTACCTGCTGCTGGAACGCCTGGACAGCGGCGAGATCGCCTTCGACCGCCTGGTGATCGAGTGCACCGGCCTGGCCGACCCGGCGCCGGTGGCCCAGACTTTTTTCATCGATGAAGAACTGCGCGAGCGCTACATCCTCGACGGCATCATCACGTTGGTGGACGCGGCCCACGCCGAGCATCACCTGACCCAGACCATCGCCCAGGCGCAGATCGGGTTTGCCGATCGTTTGCTGGTGAGCAAGCGCGACCTGGTGGACGACGCCACCTTCGACGCCCTGAGCGAGCGCCTGACCCGCATCAACCGCCGGGCACCGATTCGTGTGGTGGAACACGGCAAGATCGACCTCGCCGAACTGCTGGATGTGCGCGGCTTCAACCTCAACGCCGGCATGAGCCTGCGCCCGGTGAGCCAGGCGCCCTCCATCGACCGTATCTCGAGCCTGGTGCTGCGCACCGACCAGCCGCTGGATATCGACAAGCTCAGCGAGTTCATGAACGAACTGCTGGAAGACCACGGCAAGCAGTTGCTGCGCTACAAGGGCGTGCTGAACATTGCCGGGGAAGACCGGCGCATGGTGTTCCAGGGCGTGCTGAAGCTCTACGGGTTCGATTGGGACACCGAATGGGCCGAGGGTGAGGCGCGGGAGAGTGTGATTGTGTTTATTGCCGACGAGTTGCCGGAAGAGAAGATTCGCGAAGGGTTTGCACGGGTCTATCAACCCTGACTTGAAATGCGGTCAATGTGGGAGCTGGCTTGCCTGCGATAGCAGTGTGTCAGTCACAGGTATATCAACTGGCACACCGCTATCGCAGGCAAGCCAGCTCCCACACTTAACCGTATTTCAATTTGAAAACCGGCATAAAAAAGCCCGGCTCAAGAGCCGGGCTTTTCATTCAAACCACTGCAATCAAGCGCCGTATACCGGCAGCTTCTTGCAGATGGCCTTGACCTTCTCACGAACAGAATCGATCACTGCTTCGTTGTTCAGGTCCGCCAGGATGTCGCAGATCCAGCCAGCCAGTTCCTTGCACTCTGCTTCCTTGAAGCCACGAGTGGTCACAGCCGGGGTGCCGAAGCGCAGGCCGGAGGTGACGAACGGCGAACGTGGGTCGTTCGGGACCGAGTTCTTGTTCACGGTGATGAAGGCTTTGCCCAGTGCGGCGTCAGCATCCTTACCGGAGATGTCCTGCTTGATCAGGGACAGCAGGAACAGGTGGTTCTCAGTACCGCCGGACACCACGTCAAAACCGCGCTCGATGAACACACCGGCCATGGCCTTGGCGTTTTTCACCACTTGCTGCTGGTAGGTCTTGAACTCAGGCTGCAGGGCTTCCTTGAAGCAGATCGCTTTGGCGGCGATCACGTGCTCCAGCGGGCCACCCTGGCCGCCCGGGAATACGGCGGAGTTCAGCTTCTTCTCGATCTCGGCGTTGGCGCGCGCCAGGATCAGGCCGCCACGTGGACCGCGCAGGGTCTTGTGGGTGGTGGTGGTCACGACGTCAGCGAATGGCACCGGGTTCGGGTACACGCCAGCGGCAACCAGGCCGGCCACGTGGGCCATGTCGACGAACAGGTAAGCGCCGACTTTGTCAGCGATTGCGCGGAAGCGCGGGAAATCCAGGATCTGCGAGTAGGCAGAGAAACCGGCCACGATCATTTTTGGCTTGTGCTCAACGGCCAGGCGCTCGACTTCGTCGTAGTCGATCAGGCCGTTGCCGTCGATGCCGTACTGAACGGCGTTGTACAGCTTGCCGGAGGAGGAAACGCTGGCGCCGTGGGTCAGGTGACCGCCGTGGGCCAGGCTCATGCCCAGGATGGTGTCGCCCGCTTGCAGCAGGGCCAGGTAAACGGCGCTGTTGGCTTGGGAGCCGGCGTGTGGCTGGACGTTGGCGTAATCGGCGCCGAACAGTTCCTTGGCGCGGTCGATGGCCAGTTGCTCAACGATGTCGACGTACTCGCAACCACCGTAGTAACGCTTGCCTGGGTAGCCTTCGGCGTACTTGTTGGTCAGAACCGAACCTTGAGCCTCCATAACCGCAGGGCTGGTGTAGTTTTCCGAAGCGATCAGCTCAATGTGCTCTTCCTGGCGCACGGCTTCTTGCTCCATGGCGGCAAAGAGATCGGCGTCGTACTTGGCAATGGTCAAATCACGGCTGAACATGGCGGTCCTCAAGGATCGGGGGCAGAAAAGAAGCGCATTCTAACCCAATGGGTTTTAGATGGCATATGAAAGGACATCATGTCGCGGACAAGCGGGATTCACTTGGGGATGAGTGGTGCCCTTGTGGCGAGGGGGCTTGCCCCCCGTTGGGCGGCGCAGCAGCCCCATTCAGGGCTCACACGGTTATTCAGATAGATCGCGGTGGCAGGTTTTGGGGCCGCTTCGCAGCCCAACGGGGGACAAGCCCCCTCGCCACAAAAGCCGCATTACACGCTCTCAGTCGAACATGAACAGCGCATCATTGCTGAATTGCGCCTCAAACCGGCTCGCCGGCATCGGCCGTCCGAACAGGTAGCCCTGCACCTCGTCGCAGCCGTGCTCCCTCAGGAAATCCAGCTGCTCATGGGTTTCCACGCCCTCGGCGATCACCGCCAGGTTCAGGCTATGGGCCATGGCGATAATCGCCCGGGCAATCTGTGCGTCCTGCTCGCCGGAGGGCAGGCCGTCGACAAACGTGCGGTCGATCTTCAGCACGTCGATGGGAAATTGCTTGAGGTAGTTCAGCGACGAATAACCGGTGCCGAAGTCGTCTACCGCAATGCTCAGGCCGAGGTTTTTCAGGCTGGCGAGGATCTGCATCGCTTCGTTGACTTCGCGCATCAGGATACTTTCGGTCAGCTCCAGCTCCAGGCACGCCGGCGGCAGGCCAGTGTCCCTGAGGATGGTGGCGATGCGCTCGCCCAGTTGCCCGTCGGAGAACTGCCGGGCCGAGATGTTGACCGACACCTTGGGCACCCGCACCTTGTTCTGGTGCCAGGTCTTGAGTTGGCGGCAGGCTTCGCTGATCACCCAGTCGCCCACGTCCACCACCAGCCCCAATTCCTCCAGCACCGGAATGAAGTCCCCCGGCGGCACCAGGCCGCGGCGCGGATGGCGCCAGCGCAGCAGGGCTTCGGCGCCGGTCAGGCGTTTGCCGTCGCCGCTGAACTGCGGTTGGTAATAGAGCACGAATTCGTTCTGTTCCAGGGCATGACGCAGGTCGCTTTCCAGCTCCAGGCGTTCCAGGGCGCTGGCGTTCATGTCGGCCTGGTAGAACTGGAAGTTGTTCTTGCCGCGCTCCTTGGCGTGGTACATCGCCGTGTCGGCGTTTTTCATCAGCTGGCTCAATTCGTTGCCGTCTTGAGGGCTCAAGGCAATGCCGATACTGGCGGTCACAAAGAACTCGCGGCCTTCCAGCACAAACGGCTTCACCAGGCTGGCCAGAATCTGCTCGGCTACGCTGATCGCGCGGTTCAGCGCCATCTCGCGGCTGACCCGAGGTTGCAGGAGCAAGGTGAACTCGTCGCCGCCCATGCGCGCCACGGTGTCGTCTTCGGCCACGCAGCCCAGCAGGCGGGTGGCCATTTCCTTGAGCATGCGGTCGCCGGCGGCGTGGCCCAGGGAGTCGTTGATCGGCTTGAAGCGATCGAGGTCGAGGAACATCAGCACCACCCACGACTTTTGCCGTTCCGCCGACTGCAACGCGGTGTGCAGGCGGTCCTGGAACAGCGTGCGGTTGGGCAGGTGGGTCAGGGCGTCGTAGTAGGCCAGGCGGTGGATCCGCTGTTCGCTGGCCTTGCGCTCGCTGATATCACTGAAGAAACACACGTAGCTGGCCAGGTCGCCTTCGTCGTCGAACACGGCGGTAATCCCGACCCACGCCGGGTAATGCTCGCCGTTGCGGCGCTTGAGCCACACTTCGCCTTCCCAGGTGCTGTGCTGGTGCAATTGCTTGAGCACGTAGCGCAGGTGGGCTTCCTGCTGCTCGTCGACGGTGAGCATGTTCGGCAACTGGTCGAGCACGTCCGCCACGGCGTAGCCGCTGACCCGGCTGAATGCTTCGTTGGCCTGCACGATGTAGCCGGCGGGGTCGGTGATCAGGATCGCCGACGTCGAGTGTTCGAATACCGTGGCCGCCATGCGCAGGTCTTTTTCCGCGCGGCGCTGCTGGCTGATATCGCGGCCCACGCCGAGGATGCCTTCGAACGCGCCGTGTTCGTCCCACACCAGTACCAGGCGCAGTTCGATGGGGATCTTGCGCCCGTCGGCCCGCAGGCAGTCGAACAGGAACAGCTGGGTCTGCACGTCGTTGCGCAGGGCGGCCAGCGATTCCGGTTGGTCCAGGGCGCGGCTGACTTGCTCCACCAGGGTGTAGATGCCGCTCAGTTGCTGCGGGTTGGCAATGGTCGACTGCCAGCCGTTTTCGAAGATCCAGTCCACGTCATAGCCCAGCACCGCGTTCACCGAAGGGCTGACGTAGTTGAGGGCCAGTTTGCTGTCGGTGGAAAAGATCACGTCGCTGATGCTTTCCGCCAGCATGCGGTAGCGTTGTTCGCTGTCCCGGAGGGATTCGCTGGCCTCGATCTGGTCGGTGACGTCTTTGGCCACGCCGATGATGCGGGTCACCTGGTCGGTCTTGTCCCGGGCCAGGGCCTGTTCGCGGATGTCGAAGCGCCGCCATTGGTTGTTGCGATGGCGAAAGCGCAGTTGGCACTGCAACTGGCTCAGGTAACCGGCCTGGCGCTGGTGCAGGCGCAGGTCGTGGTAGCGCTCGGCGTCTTCGGGGTGCAGCAGGATTTCCCAGAAGTACTCGCCCATCTGCTGCAACTCGGGCTTGTTGTAGCCCAGGGTGTGGCCGAGGTGATGGTTGCTGAAAATCATCCGCTGGCTGATCACGTCCTGCACATACAGGTGGTCGGGCACGGTGCGCACCACGTCCGACCAGAACCCTTCGCGCTCCACCAGCGACAGCTCAATCAGCTTGCGGCTGGTGATGTCGCTGATGCTCAGGATCACGGCCTTGAAGTCGTCCTGTTGTTCCGGCAGGCGCATCACCAGCCACAGGTATTGGTCGTTGCCTTCCACATCGCTGAGCCGGATCTCAAGTTCAAGCTGCTTCTGTTGGCTCAGTACCGCGTCGATCACCTGGTCGCCGATGGCCGTGGGGCTCGACGGGCAGGCGTCAATCAGGCGCTCCCAGGCTTGCTCGCACGAGGCGACATTAAGCAGGCGCACGGCCACCTGGTTGACCTCGGTGATGCGCAGTTCGTTGAGCAGTTGCTGGCGTTGCTCCGGGCTGTCGTGCAGCAGTTGTTGCAGCTGTTCACGGCTTTTTAGCTGGGCCTTGTCGAAGAACGCACGCAAGCCCGAGAGGTCAAGCACGCACAGGGCAACGCCGGTGCCTTCGAAAATATCCTGGTAGCGCCGGCGCCCCTCGTGCACCTGGCGCTGGCGGCGACGCATGTTCAGCAGCACGATCACCGGGATCAGGGAGAAGGCCAGGCCCAGCAGGCATTTGCCGATAAACGCCGGCAGCAGTTGCTCCAGCACGGCGGCGCGGTCAAACAGGCCGCGCAGTTGCCAGTCGCTTTTGCTCAGGGGCGTGACCAGTACACTTTTGTTCAATTCGTCCGGGGTCAACGCCGAGGCCCACTGGGCCGGCATGCCGCTGTCCCGGCTGACCACCCGGTGGTTGAGGCGGTTTTCGATGACCCACATCGGCCGCTGGCCCTGGCCGTCCTGGCGGGTCAGGTTGGCCAGGTAGTTGGGCGCCAGGCGCAGGGCCCAGTACATCTTCGTGCCGCCGCTCGGCTGGTGCAGCAGCAGGTAGATGACAGTGCCGTCGTTGTTGTTGCTCAGGTAATAGGACTGGGCGTGGCTGCGCTTGACCAGCTCTTCGAGCCAGGCGCTGTCCTGGCTGTCGTTGGCGCTGTCGCTGATCATCGCGCCGCTGGGGGCCAGCAGGGCGACACTGCGCAACTCCGGCAGGGAGCGTTGCAGGGTGCGCATCAGGATTTGTTGCTGTTCGGTGTCCCGCGGCGGCTCGACGATCGGTAGCAGGTTCAGCGCGATCTGCGCACTGAGGGCCATGTTCAGGCTGATCTGTTCCGCCAGGTCGGCGCTGTAGTCGATGGTGTATTGCTGCTGGTTTTTCTGGTTTTGCTGCAACTGGTCCAGCAGTTGCCAGAACAATAACGCGAGCAGCAGCAAGACAAGCGTCGCCAATGCGCCCTTGAGGGTGCCGTGCAGGGGCGCTCCCGGCGCTATATGAGCGGCGCGCAGGGGAGTGGGCGGCGTTACGTTGGACAAACTGTGATCCTGCGGTTTGGCTGGACTGGCGCGCGACGTGCACTATAAGCCGGACGCCCGGAGGGCGGCTAGCATGCCTTGTGTTGTGGCAAAGTGCCAGCCCTGCCTGGCTGGACTGACCACCCGCATTCAGGTAGCTTTGCCGGTTACGCGAGGGCGTTCCAGCCCCACACAATCAGGCATCTACCGTACACAGGCATTGATCGTCATCAACGGCCCGTGCGGCGCATGGCCTGGCACGGGCTTCGCCCGCTTAATTCATCAGTCACTGACGCTAGGTTCACCATGGCTCAATACGTCTTCACCATGCATCGGCTGGGAAAAGTTGTTCCGCCGAAGCGGGAAATCCTGAAAAACATTTCTCTGTCCTTCTTCCCGGGCGCCAAGATCGGCGTGCTCGGCCTCAACGGTTCGGGTAAATCCACCCTGTTGAAAATCATGGCCGGCGTCGACACCGAGTTCGACGGCGAAGCCCGCCCGATGCCCGACCTGAACATCGGCTACCTGCCGCAAGAGCCGATCCTGGACCCGACCAAGACCGTGCGTGAAGTGGTCGAGGAAGCGGTCAGCGTGATCAAGAACGCCCAGGCGCGCCTGGACGAGGTCTACGCGGCTTACGCCGAAGAAGACGCCGACTTCGACAAGCTGGCGGCAGAACAGGCCAAGCTCGAAGCCATCCTGCAAGCCAGCGACGGCCACAACCTGGATCGCCAACTGGAAGTCGCCGCCGATGCGCTGCGCCTGCCGGCGTGGGACGCAAAGGTTGAGCACCTGTCCGGTGGTGAAAAGCGTCGTGTGGCCCTGTGCCGCCTGCTGCTGTCGGCGCCCGACATGCTGCTGCTCGACGAACCGACCAACCACCTGGACGCCGACTCCGTCGCCTGGCTGGAACACTTCCTCCACGACTTCCCGGGCACCGTGGTTGCGATCACGCACGACCGGTACTTCCTGGACAACGTTGCCGGCTGGATTCTGGAACTCGACCGTGGCGCCGGTATCCCTTACGAGGGTAACTACTCCGGTTGGCTGGAAGCCAAGTCCGACCGTCTGGCCGCCGAATCCAAGCAGCAGTCGGCCCATGAAAAGGCCATGAAAGACGAGCTGGAATGGGTGCGTAAAGGCGCCAAGGCACGTCAGTCGAAATCCAAGGCCCGTCTGGCGCGTTTCGAAGAGATGCAGTCCCAGGAATTCCAGAAGCGTTCCGAGACCAACGAAATCTACATCCCGGCCGGTCCGCGCCTGGGTGACAAGGTCATCGAGTTCAAGAACGTCTGCAAGGGCTACGGCGATCGCGTGTTGATCGACAACCTGTCGTTCTCCATGCCTAAAGGCGCCATCGTTGGCGTGATCGGCGGTAACGGTGCGGGTAAATCCACCCTGTTCCGCATGCTGATGGGCAAGGAACAACCGGACTCGGGCACCATCGAAGTCGGCGAAACCGTGCAGCTGGCTTGCGTGGACCAGAGCCGCGACGACCTCGACGGCAGCAAGACAGTGTTCCAGCAGATTTCCGACGGTTCCGACCAGATCCGTATCGGCAACTATGAAATCCCGTCGCGCACCTACGTGGGTCGCTTCAACTTCAAGGGCGGCGATCAGCAGAAGTTCGTCAAGGACCTGTCCGGTGGTGAGCGCGGTCGCTTGCACCTGGCCCTGACCCTGAAAGAAGGCGGCAACGTCTTGCTGCTCGACGAACCGTCAAACGACCTCGACGTTGAAACCCTGCGTTCCCTGGAAGAAGCCCTGCTGGACTTCCCGGGCGCCGCCATTGTGATCTCTCACGATCGGTGGTTCCTTGACCGTGTGGCCACTCACATCCTGGCGTATGAAGACGACTCCCAAGCGGTGTTCTTCGAAGGCAACTACACCGAATACGAAGCCGATCGCAAGAAACGCCTCGGTGAGGCCGCTGCGCAGCCCCATCGTGTACGGCACAAGAAGCTGGCCTGATTCGGGTTGGTGGTTTGAACAAGCGGAGCCTTCGGGTTCCGCTTTTTTTTGCGTGTTTTCAGGTGGGCCGCGTCGTCTGCATCGCAGGCAAGCCAGCTCCCACATTCGACCGCGTTGTCTTGAATGTACGCGGCCAGATGTGGGAGCTGGCTTGCCTGCGCTAGCGGTTCATTTGTTGGTGCGAAACTTGGATTGAAATCCTCATTAAGGTGCAAAAACTGCCTTAATTTATATCAAATGCACCATTTAAATTCACAAAAGCGACATTTCGCCCTGTCACGGTGCAACATGAATTGATAAAGTCCGGGAAAAATCTCCTTTAACGACAATAAATTTGCCGAGACTTTTCATGATCGAATCCGTTGAATCCTTCCTTGCCCGCCTCAAAAAGCGTGACCCTGACCAGCCCGAATTCCACCAGGCCGTGGAAGAAGTCCTGCGCAGTTTGTGGCCGTTTCTTGAAGCCAATCCTCACTACCTGAACGCGGGCATCCTGGAGCGCATCTGCGAGCCAGAGCGTGCGATTGTGTTCCGGGTGTCGTGGGAGGATGACCAGGGCAACGTGCGGGTCAACCGCGGGTTCCGGATCCAGATGAACAGCGCCATCGGCCCCTTCAAGGGCGGCCTGCGCTTCCACCCGTCGGTCAACCTGGGCGTGCTGAAATTCCTCGCCTTCGAGCAAACCTTCAAGAACTCCCTGACCTCGCTGCCCATGGGCGGTGGCAAAGGCGGCTCGGACTTCGACCCCAAGGGCAAGAGCGACGCCGAGGTGATGCGCTTCTGCCAGGCGTTCATGAGCGAGCTGTATCGCCATATTGGATCGGACGTGGACGTGCCTGCCGGTGATATCGGCGTGGGCGCCCGGGAAATTGGCTTCCTGTTCGGCCAATACAAGCGCCTGAGCAACCAGTTCACCTCGGTGCTGACCGGTAAGGGCATGAGCTACGGCGGCAGCCTGATCCGCCCCGAAGCCACTGGTTTTGGCTGTGTGTACTTCGCCGAGGAAATGCTCAAGCGCAATGGCGAGCATGTGGAAGGCAAGCGCGTGGCCATCTCCGGGGCCGGCAACGTCGCCCAGTATGCGGCGCGAAAAGTCATGGACTTGGGTGGCAAGGTAATTTCCCTGTCCGACTCCGAAGGCACCCTGTACTGCGAAAGCGGTTTGACCGAAGAACAATGGTCCGCACTGCTGGAGCTGAAAAACGTACAGCGCGGGCGCCTCAGCGAACTGGCTTCGGGTTTTGGCCTGGAATTTCGTGCCGGCCAAGCGCCGTGGGAGCTGGCCTGCGACATCGCACTGCCTTGTGCAACCCAGAACGAACTGGACGCCGACGCAGCGCGCACCCTGTTACGCAATGGCTGCATATGCGTGGCCGAAGGCGCCAACATGCCTACGACCCTTGAGGCGGTGGATATCTTTATCGACGCCGGCATCCTGTTCGCGCCGGGCAAGGCGTCCAATGCGGGCGGTGTGGCGGTGAGCGGGCTGGAAATGTCGCAGAACGCCATGCGCCTGCTGTGGACCGCTGGTGAAGTGGACAGCAAGCTGCACACCATCATGCAGTCGATCCACCATGCGTGCGTGCACTACGGCGAAGAAAACGGCCGGGTCAACTACGTGAAGGGCGCCAACATCGCAGGCTTTGTGAAAGTCGCGGACGCAATGCTGGCCCAAGGCATCGTTTAAGCCTCGGGCTCGATGCGCAGGATTTCGATCAACTGATCACCGACGGGGCGCTTCCACAGCACCTCGTCGCCCACCTGCGCGCCCAGCAGCGCCCGGCCGAGGGGCGAACCCCAGTTGATCAGGCCCACCGTGGCGTCGGCCTGGTCTTCGCCCACCAACTGAATGCGCTGCTCTTCGTCCTGTTCATTGGCGAAGGTCACCCAACTGCCGATCTGCACCTTGTGGGTGGAGGTCGCCGGCGCTACCACCTGGGCGCTTTGCAGACGCTGGTTGAAGTAACGCAAATCCCGCTCAAGGTCGGCCTGGCGCTGTTTATCGGCCTGTTCGCCCTTGGCGGACTCTTCGCTGTGCTCGCTCTGCAACTGCGCCACCTTGGCCTGCAACTGCGCAAGCCCTGCGGCGGTGAGGTGATTGGGTTGCGCACTGACCTGGCGCTCCACCGGCTGGCTGGCCTGGGCGGCGGCGCTGTCTTCGTTGACGAAAGCTCGACTCATGACGTTCTCCTGCTATGGAGTTTGGGCCATGGTCGCAGGGCTTAAGTTTCGCTGGATGTCTGAAAGCGACCTATTGCGAGCGAAAGGCTCGGGCGGCATCGCGGTCTTTTTCCTGTTGCCAGGCGCGCTCGCGGTCGTCCCAGTGACGGTTCTTGTAGTCGTTCAGGTCTTCGTTCTCGCGCATGGCTTTGCACTGGCGGAAACCGTCGTCCCAGCCTTCGGCGTAGGTGCGGTCCTTGAGGTAGCGGGGGACGTTCTTGCGGAATTCCCCGGTGATCACCCCGGCGGCCTGGCGGCCACTGCTGCAACCGTCGTCATAGCCGTCGGCGAAGGCGGGCGGGTAGCCCTTGGCCAACAAATCCTCATGGGTTGATTGGCAACCCGATAGCAGGGCCAACAGGCCCAGCGTTACTGCGTACCGCCACATCGCTTGCTCCCTGGCCGTTGAACGGCTGATGGGGGGGAGTTTAGAAGGGGATTAGTACGGGGGATGTGAAACGGATGTGAGAAATCTGTTGGTACCACTGCGGTCAAAATGTGGGAGCTGGCTTGCCTGCGATGGCATCACCTCGGGACGCCTGAAGGACCGAGTTGCCTGCATCGCAGGCAAGCCAGGTCCCACTTTTGATTGATGATCGTTCCCACGCTCTGCGTGGGAGTGCCGCCCTGGACGCTCTGCGTCCGCTTTTAAAAGTCGTGACGCAGAGCGTCACAGGATGCATTCCCACGCGGAGCGTGGGAACGATCTACTGCTCACAGATCAATAGTGATACCACTTCACTTCCAGCATCACTTCATTCACCGGCGTCGCGAGGTGGCTGTATTCCCGCTGGGCGCTCAGTCTCAGCCCGAGGTTGCGCGACAATTCCCACTGTTGATTCAGGCTGATACTGCGCCGTACTTCGCCATTGGTGAAGAAATCACCCTTGGCTTCCAGGCTCAGGTTGCCCAGCGGGTTTCGCCACAGTACGCCGGTGTTGAACCCGGCCGCCGGGGAGATGACTTCATCGAAGTCGCTGTTGTGTTCCACGCGCACGGTGCCGAGGGCGAAGCCCAGCAGGTCGTCGCGCAGTTGCCAGGTGCCGCCCGCGCCGCCGTTGACGTGGCTGACCAGGGTCTGGTCGTCATGTTTGCCCGGCACGCGCTCAAGGCCGCCGGTCACTTGCCATGACCAGGGTTGCAGCAACTCGTTGCGCGGGGTCAGTGAGCGAATCGTCGCCAGGTCCAGTTGCTGCAATTGCCAGTGGTTGCCTTCGTACTGGCGCAGTTTCATTTGCAGGATTTCGATCTGTGCGCCCAGGGGGAAGCCTTCGGCGTTGTCGTTCAGGTCGTGGTAGGCCATGCGCAGGCCGTATTCGCCGAAGGCCTTGTCGCCCCGGGTGCCGATGCCGGCTTGCCAGGTGCGGGATTCGTGGCCGTCTTCAGGCAGGCCGGGGCGTTCGATTTTCAGGTCCGGCGCCGGGTTCTGGTTGATGGCCCGCAGTAACTCAAAGCTGCGCTGGGAGCGTTCGGTGTCGCGCTCCAGGCCGTTGGCGCGGTAGCGGCCGAGGCGGTAGGCGGCGTCGATGATCAATGCCTGGCGGTCTTTGGCGATGGCCTTGAAGGCGGGTTCTTGCAGTTGTTTCTGGTCGTCGCTGATTTTCAGCACCCATTGCTGCTCGTCACTGTTGAGCGGCTTGGCGCGCTCCAGCAGTTCGCGTTCCCGGGAAGGGCGGTAGTCGATTTTCTCCACCAGGCCGGCTTCTTTCACGGCCTTGACCGTGTCGGTGGGGATGGCGGTCAGCGGGAACTGTTCGGTCAGCCGCAGGCCTGGGCGGGCCACTTGCAGTAGCTCCAGCAGGCGATAGGAGCAGTTTTCGTCGAAGAAGAAGTAGTCGAACTGGATCTGCTTGAGCTCCCACACGTGTTCGACCATGCGCTCGGTCTCAACCTGGGTCAGGTTCAGGCGGTATTCCCACAGGTCGCGGTTCTCCAGGCTACGGTATTCCGAGAGTTTTTCCTGGTAGGGCACCATCGCAAACAGGCCGGGATAACCGCCCATCAGGCCTTTCCAGGCGTAGAGGATGCTGTTGTCCGAGCCTTCGATATAGGCGCCGAAGTTGATCGCGTAGCTGAGCAGGGCGGTGTTGTTGCTCTGTACGTCAGCCTGGTCGATGCGCAGCAGAGTGTGGCCGAACATGGACGACGGGCTGTTGAGGTAGGCCGCCGGGAAGATCATCACCGCGCTGTGGGGCGCGACGTCCTTGAACCATTGCTTGAATTCCTTGCAGTCCAGCGCGGGCAAGTCAGTCAGGTGCAACTGGTCCTTGAGCCAGCGGGTGCGTGCGGGGTAGACGCATTGGGCGTGTTTTTCACCGAGGCTGGCCGGAGCATAGAGTGCTTCTACGGTGGCCTTCAGCTCCTGGTCCGGATGGTGAGCGCCATCGGGGGCGAGGAAGAATTTCTTGTCGCTGACGTAACTGCGCCAGCCTTCGAACTTGCCGGACTCGTAATGCCCCAGCGAGAGCCAGAACGGGTCATTGGCCAGTTGCTGCAAACGTTGATCATCAAGGTGCGGCGCCGCGTACAGCGGGGCGCAGGCGAAGAGTGCCAGGTAGGCAAGGCGTTTGAGCATGTGGGCAACTTAAGTCGAGATAAAAAGACCCAAAGGGGAGGCAGGTCCAAAAATAATAAAACCCGTGCCTCGAAAGGCACGGGCGGGTCGAGCTTAAGCCTGGGTAGCGTATTTCGCCAGACGGGTGTCGCCTTTCAGTACAGCCAGGGTGTTGTTGTGCACGTCATCAGCGGTGACGTCCGCCTTGCTGAAGATTTGCTGGAAGTGCTCGTGAGTCACGGCGGCAAAGTGCTCGCGGTCTTCAGGAGCAACGCCCAGTACCACAGCGTAGGTCGTCAGCGCTTCGCCGTTGCCCTTGGCCATGTCTTCGGACAGCTCGTTCATCATGCCATTCATGGCAATCCACGATTTACCGCCGTAGGTCAGTGCGCTGTTGGTGCTACAGCCGTTGGTGCCCGAGGTCATGCCGAAGGTGGCGTTACCCGAGGTACCGTTAGTGGTGGAAGCCAGGAAGTGAGCGGGAGTGCCGCGTTGGCCTTCGAACAACATGTTGCCCCAACCGCAGTTCGGGCCACCTGGCGCTTCAGCCATTGCATTGAGGGAGACGACGGTGAAGAGAGTACCAAGAAGGATCCGTTTCATAGCTTTGTTCTCTTTGTGTGCAAACCAATGGACAAGGATTCAGATGCCTGACAGCACCCTAGGGGCCGGTTATTAGTCCAACCCGCAGCAGGTTGGAGTTTAGGCATGATCCAAGGGTTCCGTGACTTTTTGTGAAACACACCGGAAATACAGGGTTTTTTTACCGCTTCAAACCCCGGTCTATGCTTTCCAAACGGCTCGCCTTGCCATAGCGCGTAACGGGGAGCCAGAATGCCGTCATCTGCCCCGCCTGATGTAAGGAAGCCCGATGCCTGATCCTGTTGCTGCCAGCTTGCGTCTAGCGCCCGAAGCGCTGACTCGTCCTTTTTCCGCTGAACAGTTCAGCTTCTCGACCACCAATGATTTGGAGCCCTTTCGCGGTGTGCTTGGCCAGGAACGTGCGGTTGAAGCGTTGCAGTTTGGTGTGGCCATGCCACGCCCCGGTTACAACGTATTTGTCATGGGCGAGCCCGGTACCGGCCGCTTTTCGTTCGTCAAACGTTACCTGAAGGCTGAAGGCAAACGCCTGCAGACCCCGGCGGACTGGGTCTATGTCAACAATTTCGATGAGCCTCGCGAACCCCGTGCGCTGGAGCTGCCTGCGGGCGGTGCGGCGGCGTTCGTCAGCGATATCAACGGCCTGATCGACAACCTGGTCGCGACCTTCCCGGCCGTGTTTGAACACCCGACGTATCAACAGCGTAAAAGCGCCATCGACCGGGCCTTCAACCAGCGCTACGACCGTGCCCTGGACGTGATCGAGCGCCTGGCCCTGGAAAAGGACGTGGCGCTGTACCGCGACAGCAGCAACATTGCATTTACCCCGATGCTCGACGGCAAGGCCCTGGACGAGGCTGAGTTCTCGCAGTTGCCGGAAGCCGATCGGGAGCGTTTCCACAGCGATATTTCCGAGCTTGAAGAGCGCCTCAACGAAGAGCTCGCCAGCCTGCCCCAGTGGAAGCGCGAGTCCAACAACCAGATGCGCCAGTTCAACGAAGAGACCATCACCCTGGCCTTGCAGCCACTGCTGGCGCCTTTGTCCGAGAAGTATGCGGAGAACGGGGCCGTTTGCGGCTACCTGCAGGCGATGCAGGTCTACCTGCTGAAAACCGTGGTCGAGCAGTTGGTGGACGACGCGAAAACCGACGCCCAGGCCCGCAAGTTGCTGGAAGAGCAGTACTGCCCGAGCCTGGTGGTGGGCCACCCGGTCAACGGTGGTGCGCCGGTGGTATTTGAGCCGCATCCGACCTACGACAACCTGTTCGGCCGTATTGAATACAGCACCGATCAGGGCGCGCTTTACACCACGTACCGCCAGCTGCGGCCGGGTGCGCTGCACCGTGCCAATGGTGGTTTCCTGATCCTTGAAGCCGAAAAAATGCTCAGTGAGCCGTTTGTGTGGGACGCCCTCAAACGTGCCCTGCAATCGCGCAAGTTGAAGATGGAGTCACCGTTGGGCGAACTGGGCCGCCTGGCCACTGTGACCCTCAACCCGCAAGTGATTCCGTTGCAGCTCAAGGTCGTCATCATTGGCTCCCGTCAGTTGTACTACGCGTTGCAGGACGCAGATCCAGACTTCCAGGAAATGTTCCGGGTGCTGGTGGACTTTGACGAAGACATCCCGATGGTGGATGAAAGCCTGGAGCAGTTCGCCCAGTTGCTGAAAACCCGCACCTCCGAAGAGGGCATGGCGCCGTTGACTTCGGACGCGGTAGCGCGGCTGGCCACTTACAGCGCCCGGCTGGCAGAGAACCAGGGGCGCCTGTCGGCGCGCATCGGTGATTTGTTCCAGCTGGTCAGCGAGGCGGATTTCATTCGTCACCTGGCGGGTGATGAACGCACCGATGCCGGGCATATCGAGCGCGCGCTGAAAGCCAAGGCCACGCGCACCGGGCGGGTTTCGGCGCGGATTCTCGACGACATGCTCGCCGGGGTGATCCTGATCGACACGGCCGGCGCGGCGGTGGGCAAGTGCAACGGGCTGACGGTGCTGGAGGTGGGGGACTCGGCGTTCGGCGTGCCGGCGCGGATCTCAGCCTCGGTGTATCCGGGCGGCAGCGGCATCGTGGATATCGAGCGTGAAGTTAACCTCGGCCAGCCGATTCACTCCAAGGGCGTGATGATCCTCACCGGTTACCTGGGTAGCCGTTATGCCCAGGAATTCCCGTTGGCGATCTCGGCGAGTATCGCCCTGGAGCAGTCCTACGGTTATGTCGACGGTGACAGTGCGTCCCTGGGCGAGGCTTGCACCTTGATTTCGGCCCTGTCGAAGACGCCGCTCAAGCAATGTTTTGCCATCACCGGTTCCATCAACCAGTTTGGCGAAGTGCAGGCCGTGGGCGGGGTCAACGAGAAGATCGAAGGCTTCTTCCGCCTTTGCGAGGCCCGTGGGCTGACCGGCGAGCAGGGGGCGATCATTCCCCAGGCCAACGTCGCGACGCTGATGCTTGATGAGAAGGTGTTGCAGGCTGTGCGAGACGGGCAATTCCATGTCTACGCCGTGCGTCAGGCCGACGAGGCCTTGAGCCTGTTGGTGGGCGAGCCGGCCGGTTCGCCGGACGAGGAGGGGCAATTCCCTGAAGGCAGCGTCAACGCGCGGGTGGTGGAGCGTCTGCGGGCGATTGCCGAGATGATCAGCGAAGATGATCTGAAGGAAGCCGAAAAGGAACTGGTGCAGGAGGCGTTGGCTGAGGCCAAACCCGTGTGATGCTGATCGGATGAGGGGCGCGCCTTGTGACGAGGGCGCTTGTCCCCCGTTGGGCTGCGAAGCGGCCCCAAATCCAGGCAGTGTGTTTCACCTGTTAGAGCGCGTTTATCCTATTGGGGCTGCTTCGCAGCCCAACGCGGGCAAGCCCGCTCGCTACCATGAGCTTTACAGGCAAAACGTGAGTGTTCGGCATATTTTTGACGCCGTCGCGACGGCAGTCGTCCGTTGGTCCCCCAGCCTTGGTTTGTAGCGGGTTTCTTCTATTCTCAGCTCAAGGGATATCCACAGGAGTCGCTGGATAGAAACAGTCTTGCCCTGCGAGGCTGAATACCGGATCTACCGAGGGTCGCCGCCATGTCGCGCAACCTCTGCCTCACCCGCCAGTGCCTGGGCCTGGTCACCCGTATCGAATGTTCCATTCGCCCTCTCGCGGGGGATACCGGAATGTGGACCTTGTTGTTTGCCGCCGGAATGACCGGCGAGCAGCCTTCCACCATCAAGTCCCAAGGCCCGTTTCACGGACCTTTCGTGGCACAAACCATCCTCGACTCGATTGTCGAAAGCCTGACCCTGCACGGGTACGAACTGGCCGACGACCCGCAGATCTGGTGCCTGCACCTCCAGGCGCACTTGCGACAGCTCAATGGCGGGCGGCAAACGGTGTTGAGTGATATCCGCTAAACACCGAAAACCAAATGTGGGAGCGGGCTTGCTCGCGAAGGCGGTGGGTCAGTCGCCAGACGTATTGACTGACACGCCGCCTTCGCGAGCAAGCCCGCTCCCACTTTGGATCTCCAGCGCTAGTGGACCTTAGGCTACGGCTTGGGGGCAGGTGCCGCCTCGGGCTTGTCCAGCTTGACTTCAAACCCATACTGCACCGTATTCAATCCGGTGCGCTGGTAGGTTTCCAGTGTGGTCGGCTGGCCGTAGAAGTAATGCACGTCGAATAACGCCGTGCCGTATTCCTCGGCCCGGTGGCTGACACCGAGAATTTCTTTCAAATAGTTGCCAGTGGCGTCCTTGGCATAGAACCGCCAGCTGTCTCCCGGGAACAGCTTCTGGTCGACAATCAGCGCGTTGTCTTTCAGCTCGAGGCCCTTGGGCAGTTGCACGGCCGTGAGGCTGCCTTTTGCGATGGTGGCCAGGAACAGCGGCATTGACCCTACGGCAAACCCCGGGTTTTCCGGGAACAGGTTCAGGTCATAGGTAATGGTGCCGCGCCCCGGGTCGACCTCGTAGGCTTCGGCGGGCAGTTCGATCGGCTCGCCGAGCTTGCCTTCTTCATTGGCGGTGAGGAAGGTCACGGGGGCATCGCCGCCGCCACGGTCATCACCCAGCAGGTCGTCGTTGAAGGTGTAGGGATGATCAAACTCGACGTGGGCCGCGCTGGCGTCATCCACCGACTGGTTGATGGTGACGCTTTTCTTCAGTTGGTCTTCGGACAGGGTGGCGTCCTTGAGCCAATCCGCGGCCTGGTCGTCATACACGGTGACGGGCATTGGCAAGGGCTGTACGGTTTTCTCCAGGCTGTTCTTGTCGAAGCGCCGCACGGGCAGGTCCAGGTCCTTGCGGGTCACCGTGGCTTGGGAAAAGTCGAGGACGTTGACTTGCACGGTGTCGATCAGGCCATTGAAGTACACCTTGGTGTAGTGGCTGCCTTGCTTTTGTTCGAAGGTTTTCTGCTCGTCTTCCAACTGCTTTTCGAAGGCGTCGGACCAGGCCGTCTGCTTTTGCATTTCGGCCAGTTGCTTCTCGTAGAACGCCAATTGTGCAGCGTTCTCGTTGATTGAGCCCGAGCGCGAGAGAAATTGCCCGGTGGTGTCACGTGCCTGCACCAGCAACGGGTTCGGCGATTCGTCTGCGACTTCCGGGGCCAGCGGGGCGCTGTTGGTCAGTTCGATCTCGGCGTAGTTCTTTTCCAGGGTCAGCAAGGTGACGGTGACGTTTTCTTCGGTGCGCTTACGGCCCACGTCTTTCTTCGACAAGTCGAAGGTGAAGACTTTGCGCGGCGCGATCACTTCAACCTTGCCCTTGAGGGTGACGGGCTGCGGCTGGCTTTTGTTGTCTGTCTCGACGCCTTCGACGAACGGATAGGTCACTGTCAGGTCATCGGGGTTGGTCAGGTTGGAACTGGTGGGGCTCAGCTGGATGCCCGGGTCGGTTTCCGACCACTCGGGCTGGAAGGGGATGACCTTATTGTTGCTCAAGGTGACCGACTGCCATTCCAGGCCGTGGGGGAAGGGGAACTGGTCGGGCATGTTGAAGTTGAACGGGAAGATTGGCTGCAGGTCCGTCAGGTAGTCCGAATGGGACGCCTTGCGCAGGACGAACAGTCCATTGATGTAGGTATCAACCAGTGCCTGGGGCGTAGGGTAATGCTTGAGCAGCGCCAGGGTGTCGTCGCTGTACTCGGCTTCGATGGGCTTGGTGGAGAGCTTGGCCCGTGCCCGTTCCAGCAGCAGCAGCGAGCCACCCAGCTCGGACACGGCGTCCTTGAGCTTGGGGTCCTGGATGGCGTCCAGGGACTGTTCGAACTTGGCCGTTTTCTCTTCGAGGCTGGCTTGCTTGTGTTCATCGCTGGGGGAGCAACCGCCGCCCATCAGCAACGCCGCACACAGGCCAATGCTGGCCAAAGGGGATCGCGCATCCATTATCTGAGGTTTCCTGTCCGACATCATCGAGCCGAGTTGATGAGCTCGACACTAGCAGAAAAATTCTTTTACAGATGCCGTACAGATCAGTTTTCTCGACGGTTTCTGGCGTTTGAGTGCGGCTGGTATACTCGGCGCCATTTTTAGCCAAGCTGTGTGAGATTCAATGGAACGCTTTATCGAAAATGCAATGTATGCGTCACGCTGGCTGTTGGCACCGATCTATTTCGGTTTGTCCCTGGGGCTGCTGGCGCTGGGGCTGAAGTTCTTCCAGGAAGTGTTCCATGTGATCCCGACGGTGTTCTCCATGAGCGAGTCGGATGTGATCCTGGTGCTGCTGTCGTTGATCGACATGGCCCTGGTGGGCGGCTTGCTGGTGATGGTGATGATCAGCGGCTACGAGAACTTCGTCTCCCAGCTGGACATCGACGAAAGCAAAGAGAAGCTCAACTGGCTGGGCACCATGGACTCCTCGTCGCTGAAGATGAAGGTCGCGGCGTCCATCGTGGCGATTTCGTCGATCCATTTGCTGCGGGTCTTCATGGACGCCAAGAACGTCGATCCCGAGCACTTGAAATGGTACGTGATCATTCATATGACCTTCGTGGTGTCGGCGTTTGCCATGGGTTACCTGGATAAAGTCACCAAGCATTAATTACCCCCTGGCGCTCTCCAGCGCAGGGCTCATCAAGGGCGCGGCTTGTGTGCTAGGCTGCTCGCCCTTTTAGTTTGGACGGCGCGTGTTGTCGTCCTACAGCGGAGCAGTTCCATGTCCGAAGTTAACTTGTCCACCGACGAAACCCGCGTGAGCTACGGCATTGGCCGTCAGTTGGGCGACCAACTGCGCGACAACCCGCCACCGGGCGTGAGCCTGGACGCGATCCTGGCTGGCCTGACCGACGCTTTCGCCGGCAAGCCAAGCCGTGTTGACCAGGAGCAAATGGCCGCGAGCTTCAAGGTCATCCGCGAAATCATGCAAGCCGAAGCTGCCGCAAAGGCTGAAGCCGCTGCTGGCGAAGGCCTGGCATTCCTGGCTGAAAACGCCAAGCGCGACGGCATCACCACCCTGGCTTCCGGCCTGCAATTTGAAGTGCTGACCGCCGGTGATGGCGCCAAGCCGACCCGTGAAGACCAGGTGCGCACCCACTACCACGGCACCCTGATCGACGGCACTGTGTTCGACAGCTCCTACGAGCGCGGCCAGCCGGCTGAATTCCCGGTTGGCGGCGTGATCCCTGGCTGGACCGAAGCCCTGCAACTGATGAATGCCGGCAGCAAATGGCGCCTGTACGTGCCGAGCGAACTGGCTTACGGCGCTCAAGGCGTTGGCAGCATCCCGCCGCACAGCGTTCTGGTGTTCGACGTCGAGCTGCTCGACGTTCTGTAAGACCGCTGACTAGGTTGTAGGAGCGAGCTTGCTCGCGATGGACTTCAACGATAATGCGCCCATGCTGAATGAACGCGGTGTCTTTGAGTTTTTCGCGAGCAAGCTCGCTCCTACACGGTTTTGCAGGTTGCTCATGGATGAAACTTGCCATTGAGATCCGTCACCGGGCGCAACGCTCGGGCATAGCAGAACAGAAACAGATTCCTCACCACTTCCTTCAACACCCCAGGCTCACTGGAGCTCAGTCCATTGACGTCCAGGTCGCCCTGATCCTGCAGTTCGCTTAAGGCTTCTTCTTCCAGCACCGCGCAGACTTCCCCGGTTTCCCGGTGGAGGATTCGCAGGTAAGGGTGTGGACGGTCCAGCCAGGCATCAATCAAATAAGTCATGGGAAGCATCTCCTTGATGGGTTTCAATGAGAATAATTCTTATTCAAGGAATAGCAAGTGCCTATTGGCGATTTCCGGACTTTTCTGTGTGGATATTGTTTTTGATCAAAAGGCCTGGCCTTTTGCCGTCAGTGCGCAAATAACGCGGGGAGGGTGAAGCGCCATCCCGTGCAGGGCACGAGATGGGGGCAGCAGGTTCAGACCTTGCGCACGAACTCGGACTTGAGTTTCATCGGGCCGATACCGTCGATCTTGCAGTCGATATCGTGGTCGCCATCGCACAGGCGGATGTTCTTGACCTTGGTGCCGACCTTGACCACCAGCGACGTGCCCTTGACCTTGAGGTCCTTGATCACGGTGATGGTGTCGCCGTCCTGCAGGACGTTGCCCACAGAGTCTTTCTTCACGGATTCATCGCTGGCAGCCTCGGCTTCGCCACCGGCGGCCCATTCATGGGCGCATTCCGGGCAAACCAGCTGGGTGCCGTCTTCGTAGGTGTATTCGGAATTGCATTTCGGGCAGGGTGGCAACGTGCTCACTAAAGCTCCTTGAGTTTCAGGATGGCTAAAAAGCGCACATTATATAGGGTTTTAGCCCGGGGCGGGTTGGCGATCCCCTGTAGGAGCGAGCTTGCTCGCGAAGAACTCAAAAACACCGCGTTTAATCAGGATGTACGCGTTATCGTTGAAGCCTTTCGCGAGCAAGCTCGTTCCTACAGGTATTCATCAGTGCGTGCGGGCGACCGCGAACTCACTCAGCTCAACCAGGGCATCCCGGTATTCGCTGGCTGGAAGGGCTTCCAGGCACTGGATGGCGCGAGCGACGTAGTCACGGGCCAGTTGTGCGGTGTATTCGAGGGAACCCGAGGCTTCCACGGCTTCGCGGATGCTTTCCAGGTCTTCGATCCCGCCTTTCTGGATCGCCTTGCGTACCAGGGCGGCCTGTTCCGGTGTGCCTTCGCGCATGGTGTAGATCAGCGGCAAGGTCGGCTTGCCCTCGGCCAGGTCGTCACCGACGTTCTTGCCCAGGGTTTCGGCGTCGCCGCGATAATCCAGCAGGTCGTCCACCAGTTGGAAGGCCACGCCGAGGTGATCACCGAAAGTGCGCAGGGCTTCGCTCTGCTCAGGCGTCGCTTCGCACAGGGCCGCGGCGCTGTGGGTCGAGGCTTCGAAGAGCATTGCGGTTTTGCCGCGGATCACTTCCATGTAGGTTTCTTCGGTGGTGCTGGCGTCGCGCACCTTCGACAGTTGCAACACTTCGCCTTCGGCGATGATGCGCGTGGCCTGTGAAAGAATCTTCATCACCGGCATCGAGCCCAGCTCGACCATCATTTCGAACGAGCGCGAGTACAGGAAGTCGCCCACCAGCACGCTTGGCGCGTTGCCCCACATGGCGTTGGCCGTCTCGCGACCACGGCGCATGCCGGACATGTCGACCACGTCGTCGTGCAGCAGGGTGGCGGTGTGCAGGAACTCGATGGTCGCGGCCAGCAGGCGCAGGTCATCGCCTTCGCGGCCCAGGGCCTTGCCACACAGCAACACTAATAAAGGACGCAGGCGTTTACCGCCGGCCGACGTAATGTAGTCGCCAATTTTGGAGACCAGCGGCACTTTAGAAGTCAGCTGCTTCTTGATGATGCCGTCGACGGCGCTAAAATCGTCCGCCACCGCGCGGTAGAAAGCTTGGGGTTGCATCAGCGACAGTCGCTCCAGAAGGGTTGCGCGGCATGCTAGGACCCGCGCCCCGTAGTGTCAAGGCGCGATAGACGGCTACTTGCAAGCCTTCCATAGCTTGCGTACAATCGCGCACCCTGAACTTCCTGGGCAGCACCTGCCTTACGCAATTGCATTCGGGACGTCCATCCCATGCAGCCATGCCAGCCAATACCTCTTCTTATAAAGCGCTGGGTGAGCAGGATTATCGGAGAAATACCATGTCGTACGCAGTAATTGTTACTGGTGGCAAGCAATACAAGGTCGCCCCAGGTGAATACCTGAAGATCGAGAAGCTGGAAATCGCTACTGGCGAATCCGTTACTTTTGATCGCGTTCTGTTGGTCGCCAATGGCGATGACGTGAACATCGGCGCTCCAGTTGTTGCAGGCGCTACCGTTGTGGCTGAAGTGATCTCCCAAGGTCGTCACGATAAAGTCCGCATCATCAAGTTCCGTCGTCGTAAGCACCACATGAAGCGTATGGGCCACCGCCAGTGGTACACCGAGATCAAAATCACCGGTATTCAGGCTTAATTTCAGCCTAATTCCTCACTAGGAGAATTGACTCATGGCACACAAAAAAGCTGGTGGTAGTACCCGTAACGGTCGCGACTCAGAAGCCAAACGCCTTGGCGTGAAGATGTATGGCGGCCAGGTTATCATTCCGGGCAACATCATCGTGCGTCAGCGCGGCACCCAATTCCACGCCGGTTACGGTGTTGGCATGGGTAAAGATCACACTCTGTTCGCTAAAATCGACGGCGTGATCAAGTTTGAAGTAAAAGGCGCTTTCAACCGCCGTTACGTGAGCATTGTCCCGAAGACTGAAGTCGTCGCGGCATAATTACGTAGTTGCTGGAAAAGCCCTGTCTCGCGACGGGGCTTTTTCGTTTGTGGGGTGAGTCTCTTGCAAAGCTGTTTGTGATGGGCGAAGGCAGCTGGATTTTCGGTCGTTGCTTGAGGTCGCTGCGCTCATTTTTGCAAGAGTCTTATGTCTTGGTTTCTTAAGCTCGTCCGTGCGGCGAGAGGCGTTTTGTTATGAAGTTTGTTGATGAAGTTTCGATCCGAGTAAAAGCTGGCGACGGCGGTAACGGTTGCATGAGTTTCCGTCGGGAAAAATTCATCGAAAACGGTGGTCCTAACGGCGGTGATGGCGGTGACGGCGGCTCGGTCTACATGATCGCCGACGAAAACCTCAACACCCTGGTGGACTACCGTTACACCCGGCACTTTGATGCCGAGCGTGGCTCCAACGGCGGCAGCACCGACTGCACCGGTAAAAAAGGTGAAGAGCTGGTGCTGCGGGTTCCAGTCGGCACCACGGTGATCGACTCCGCTACCCAGGAAATCATCGGTGACCTGACCAAGGCCGGTCAGCGCCTGCTGGTGGCTCATGGTGGCTGGCACGGTCTGGGTAACACCCGTTTCAAATCCAGTACCAACCGTGCGCCACGCCAGACCACGCCGGGCAAGCCGGGCGAGCAGCGTGACCTCAAGCTGGAAATGAAGGTGCTGGCTGACGTGGGTCTGCTGGGCTTGCCGAACGCCGGCAAAAGTACGTTCATTCGTTCGGTGTCTGCTGCCAAGCCGAAAGTCGCCGATTACCCGTTCACGACCCTGGTGCCAAACCTGGGGGTGGTCAGTGTCGATCGCTGGAAGAGCTTCGTGGTTGCGGACATTCCGGGCCTGATCGAAGGGGCTTCGGATGGCGCGGGCCTGGGGATTCGTTTCCTCAAGCACTTGTCCCGTACCCGTTTGCTGCTGCACCTCGTCGACATGGCGCCGCTGGATGACACCAGTGCGCCGGACGCCGCTGAGGTGATCGTCAGTGAGCTGACCAAGTTCAGCCCGTCCCTGGCGGAACGTGATCGTTGGTTGGTGCTGAACAAGTGCGACCAGATCCTTGAGGAAGAGCACGAAGAGCGCGTCAAGGAGATCGTTGATCGCCTGGAATGGACCGGCCCGGTCTACGTGATCTCGGCCATTGCCAAAGAAGGCACTGAGCGCCTGACCCGCGACATCATGCGTTACCTCGAAGACCGCGCCGATCGCTTGGCGGCCGACCCGGTCTACAAGGCCGAGCTGGCTGAGCTGGATCAGCGCATCGAAGACGAGGCCCGTGCCCAGTTGCAGGCGCTGGACGACCAGCGTGCGCTGCGTCGCAGTGGCGTCAAGTCGGTCCATGACATCGGCGACGATGATTGGGACGAAGAAGACGTGGATGATGAAGATGGCCCGGAAATCATTTACGTGCGCGACTGATTCGTTGCAGTAAACTTAAGCGCCGCTCAATCGAGCGGCGTTTTGGTATCTGGAAATCGGTAGTCACGAATAACGTTATGGGCGGCGCTGGGTCGTGCGGCCCTCTATCTAAGGTTGAAGATGATGCGGAGCAAGGTGACAGGTGCGCAGCGTTGGGTCGTTAAGATCGGTAGCGCGCTGCTGACGGCGGATGGCAAGGGGCTGGATCGTGCGGCCATGAGCGTCTGGGTGGACCAGATGGTGGCCTTGCATGAGGCAGGTGTCGAGTTGGTGCTGGTATCGTCCGGGGCAGTTGCCGCGGGCATGAGCCGCTTGGGCTGGACCGCGCGACCCAGCGCGATGCACGAACTGCAGGCCGCCGCCGCCATTGGTCAGATGGGCCTGGTGCAGGCCTGGGAGTCCAGCTTTGCCGAGCACGGTCGCCACACGGCGCAGATTCTGCTGACCCATGATGACTTGTCCGACCGCAAGCGCTACCTGAATGCCCGCAGCACCCTGCGTGCTCTGGTGGAACTCAAGGTGATCCCGGTGATCAACGAGAACGACACCGTGGTGACCGACGAAATTCGTTTCGGTGACAATGACACCCTGGCCGCGCTGGTGGCTAATCTGGTTGAAGCGGACTTGCTGGTGATCCTGACGGATCGCGACGGCATGTTTGACGCTGACCCGCGCAATAACCCGGATGCCCAGCTGATTTACGAGGCGCGTGCCGATGATCCGGCCCTGGATGCGGTGGCCGGCAGTGTGGGTGGTGCCCTGGGGCGTGGCGGCATGCAGACCAAGCTGCGTGCGGCGCGGCTGGCAGCGCGTTCCGGTGCGCACACCATCATCGTGGGCGGCCGGATTGAGCGGGTGCTGGATCGCCTCAAGGCGGGCGAGCGCATCGGTACGCTGCTGTCGCCTGAGCGCGGCATGCTGGCGGCGCGCAAGCAGTGGCTGGCGGGGCATCTTCAGACGCGCGGTACCCTGGTGCTGGACGCAGGTGCGGTGTCGGCGTTGTCTCAAGGCAACAAAAGCCTGCTGCCGGTGGGCGTAAAATTGGTCCAGGGCAGCTTCCGTCGTGGCGAGATGGTGGTGTGTGTAGCGCCGGACGGTCGCGAGATTGCCCGTGGGCTGGCCAACTACAGTGCCCTTGAGGCGCAAAAAATCATTGGGCAGTCGTCTGAGGCGATTGTTGGTCTGTTGGGTTACATGGCTGAGCCGGAGCTGGTTCACCGGGATAACCTGATTCTGGTCTAAGTGAAAGGATGTCTCGATGCGCGTAATGAAGGGATTGCTCGGTTTGCTGTTGGCGATGCCGTTGCTGGCGTCGGCCGAAGAGATTGGCCAGGTGTCGACGGTGTTCAAGTTCGTCGGCCCCAATGACCGGATTGTGGTCGAGGCTTTTGATGATCCGAAGGTGGATGGCGTGACTTGCTATCTGTCCCGCGCCAAGACGGGCGGAGTGAAGGGTGGCTTGGGCCTGGCGGAGGATCGCGCCGAGGCGTCGATTGCCTGTCGTCAGGTGGGCGCGATTCGCTTCAAGGGTGAGCTGAAGGATGGGGATGAGGTGTTCAAGGAGCGCACGTCCCTGGTGTTCAAGACCATGCAGGTGGTGCGTTTCCTCGACAAGAAGCGCAATACCCTGGTGTATCTGGTCTACAGCGACCGCTTGATCGAAGGCAGTCCGCAGAACGCGGTGACGGCGATTCCTATCTTGCCGTGGCCTGCCCAGTAGGAGCGAGCTTGCTCGCGAAAAGCCAGAGGGCGCCGCGTTCATTCAGGCGGCGCACATAATCGTTAACGACCATCGCGAGCAAGTTTGCTCAAAGCGCGGGCAATAAAAAACCGACCCTGAGGTCGGTTTTTTAACAAGCTTATCGCTTAGGCTGCAGCAGCAAGGTTCAGAGCCTTGATGTGGCCATTCAGACGACCTTTATGGCGAGCAGCTTTGTTCTTGTGGATGATGCCTTTATCGGCCATACGGTCGATAACTGGCACGGCCAGAACGTAAGCAGCTTGAGCTTTTTCAGCGTCTTTTGCGTCAATGGCTTTAACTACATTCTTGATGTAGGTACGAACCATGGAACGCAGGCTGGCGTTGTGGCTGCGACGCTTCTCAGCCTGTTTTGCACGTTTTTTGGCGGAAGGTGTGTTGGCCACCGTCGAGCTCCTCGAAAGACTTTTTAGGAAATAGCAAACAAAATAGGCCGCGAATCATGCCGATGAGTTGAAGTCTTGTCAAGGGCGGGTGATGCGAACTGCTGAGTGGTCGATCTTAAGAGGCGGGTGATTTATTTCCGGCGCTTGACCTGTAAACTCGCGAGCTTTGGCTCTGTGCTTGTTGCAGGCGCGGAGTATCGCATATGTGGGCCGTTTGTTCGCCTGCTCTTTATCTATAGGCAAAAACTCTTTCAATGAATCTGCTCAAATCGTTGGCCGCCGTCAGCTCTATCACGATGATTTCCCGGGTTCTGGGGTTTGTGCGTGACACGCTGCTGGCACGTATTTTTGGCGCCAGCATGGCCACGGATGCCTTCTTCATTGCCTTTAAACTGCCCAACCTGCTGCGGCGGATCTTCGCCGAGGGGGCTTTCTCCCAGGCGTTCGTGCCGATTCTGGCGGAATACAAGGCCCAGCAAGGCGAGGAGGCGACCCGCACCTTTATTGCCTATGTGTCGGGTCTGCTGACGTTGGTGCTGACGCTGGTGACGATCGCCGGCATGCTCGCCGCACCCTGGGTGATCTGGGCCACGGCCCCCGGTTTTGCCAATACGCCGGAAAAGTTCGCCCTGACCACTGATCTGTTGCGGGTGACCTTTCCTTATATATTGCTGATTTCCCTGTCGTCCCTGGCCGGAGCGATCCTCAATACCTGGAACCGTTTTTCGGTGCCGGCGTTCGTGCCTACCCTGCTGAACGTCAGCATGATTATTTTCGCGTTGTTCCTGACGCCGTACTTCGATCCGCCGGTGATGGCCCTGGGCTGGGCGGTATTGGCCGGTGGCCTGGCACAGCTGCTGTATCAACTGCCGCACCTGAAGAAAATCGGCATGCTCGTGCTGCCGCGCCTGAACCTCAAGGACACCGGCGTCTGGCGGGTGATGCGCAACATGTTGCCGGCGATCCTCGGGGTTTCCGTCAGTCAGATCTCGCTGATCATCAACACCGCCTTCGCCTCGCTGCTGGTCTCGGGCTCCGTGTCGTGGATGTACTACGCCGACCGTCTGATGGAATTGCCGTCCGGTGTATTGGGCGTGGCACTTGGCACCATCCTGCTGCCAACGCTGTCCCGCACCTATGCCAGCAAAGATCGTCACGAGTACTCGCGGATCCTGGATTGGGGCCTGCGCCTGTGTTTTGTCTTGGTGCTGCCGTGTGCCGTAGCCCTGGGATTGCTCGCCGAGCCGCTGACAGTTGCGCTGTTCCAGTACGGCCAGTTCACCGCGTTTGACGCCTCGATGACCCAGCGTGCGCTGATCGCCTATTCCGTCGGCCTGCTGGGCATTATCGTGATCAAGGTGCTGGCCCCTGGCTTCTATGCTCAACAAAATATCCGTACCCCGGTAAAAATCGCGATCTTCACCCTTGTGGTCACGCAGTTGCTCAACCTGGCGTTCATCGGTCCGCTGAAGCATGCCGGGCTGGCGCTGGCGATCAGTGTCGGTGCCTGCATCAATGCCGGGCTGCTGTTCTATCAGCTGCGTAAACAGAACATGTTCCAGCCGCAGGTGGGCTGGGGCCCGTTTGCCATCAAGCTGGTGGTCGCGGTGGGCACGATGGCTGCAGTATTGCTGGGCCTGATGCACTTCATGCCCGCCTGGGATCAAGGTTATATGCTGGAGCGCTTCATGCGCCTCGGTGCGTTGGTGGTGGCTGGCGTGGTGGTGTACTTCGGGATGTTGCTGCTGATGGGTTTCCGCTTGCGGGATTTCAATCGCAAGTCGCTGAGCTAGAGACTTTTCGTCGATAAGACGGTTGTTTTATCGATTCGCGCAAATGGCCTGCGCTGTTGCCTGTCGTCCGGGGCCGGGTGTGGTTATAATCGACCACTTTATGAGCAAGAAGCGCGTTATGCAGCTGGTTCGAGGTCTCCACAACCTGCGCCCCCAGCATCGGGGCTGCGTCGCCACTATTGGCAACTTTGACGGTGTTCACCGTGGCCACCAGGCTATCCTGGCCCGTCTGCGTGAGCGTGCGGTTGAGTTGGGCGTGCCCAGCTGCGTGGTGATTTTTGAGCCACAGCCCCGCGAATTCTTTACCCCGGAGACGGCGCCGGCGCGGCTGGCCCGTCTGCGGGACAAGCTGCAGCTGTTGGCTGAAGAAGGCGTGGACCGCGTCCTCTGCCTGGCCTTCAACCAGCGCTTGCGCAGCCTCAGTGCCGCCGAGTTCGTCGACCGCATCCTGGTAGACGGTCTGGGCGTGCAGCACCTGGAGGTCGGTGACGACTTCCGTTTCGGTTGCGACCGGGTAGGGGATTTCGATTTCCTGCAACAGGCCGGCGTTACCCAGGGTTTTACCGTCGAAGCCGCGCAAACCGTCGAACTGGACGGCCTGCGCGTGAGCAGCACCCAGGTGCGTAACGCCCTGGCCGCTGCCGACTTCGCCTTGGCCGAGCGGTTGCTCGGTCGCCCGTTCCGGATCGCCGGGCGGGTTCTGCACGGCCAGAAGCTGGCGCGCCAACTGGGCACGCCAACCGCCAACGTGCAACTCAAGCGCCGTCGTGTGCCGCTGACCGGGGTTTACCTGGTGAGTGTCGACATCGACGGTCAATCGTGGCCCGGAGTCGCCAACATAGGCGTCAGGCCCACGGTTGCAGGTGATGGCAAAGCCCACCTGGAAGTTCACCTTTTGGATTTTGCCGGTGATTTGTATGACCGGCGTTTGACGGTGGCTTTCCACCAAAAGCTGCGTGAAGAGCAGCGTTTCGCCTCCCTGGAGGCGTTGAAAACGGCGATCAATGCGGATGTCGCCGCCGCCCGTGCACTAGCCGCACCTAGCGCCCATCGCTAATGAAGAGCCTTAAATGACCGACTATAAAGCCACGCTAAACCTTCCGGACACCGCCTTCCCAATGAAGGCCGGCCTGCCACAGCGCGAACCGCAGATCCTGCAGCGCTGGGACAGTATTGGCCTGTACGGAAAGTTGCGCGAGATTGGCAAGGATCGTCCGAAATTCGTCCTGCACGACGGCCCTCCTTATGCCAACGGCACGATTCACATCGGTCATGCACTGAACAAGATTCTCAAGGACATGATCATCCGTTCGAAAACCCTTTCGGGTTTTGACGCGCCTTATGTCCCGGGCTGGGATTGCCACGGCCTGCCGATCGAACACAAAGTCGAAGTGACCTACGGCAAGAACCTGGGCGCGGATAAAACCCGCGAACTGTGCCGCGCCTACGCCACCGAGCAGATCGAGGGGCAGAAGTCCGAATTCATCCGTCTGGGTGTGTTGGGCGACTGGGCCAACCCGTACAAGACCATGGACTTCAAGAACGAGGCCGGTGAAATCCGTGCCTTGGCCGAAATCGTCAAGGGCGGTTTCGTGTTCAAGGGCCTCAAGCCCGTGAACTGGTGCTTCGACTGCGGTTCGGCCCTGGCTGAAGCGGAAGTGGAATACGAAGACAAAAAGTCCTCGACCATCGACGTGGCTTTCCCGATCGCCGACGACGCCAAGCTGGCTGAGGCCTTTGGCCTGGCGAGCCTGAGCAAGCCGGCTGCCATCGTGATCTGGACCACCACGCCGTGGACCATCCCGGCCAACCAGGCGCTGAACGTGCACCCGGAATTCACCTATGCCCTGGTGGACGTCGGTGATCGTCTGCTGGTGCTGGCTGAAGAGCTGGTCGAGTCGTGCCTGGCCCGCTACAACCTGCAAGGTTCGGTGATCGCGACCACGACTGGCTCCGCGCTGGAGCTGATCAATTTCCGTCATCCGTTCTACGACCGCCTGTCGCCAATCTACTTGGCCGAGTACGTTGAACTGGGCGCCGGCACCGGTGTGGTTCACTGCTCGCCTGCCTATGGCGTAGATGACTTCGTGATCTGCAAGCAGTACGGGCTGGTCAACGACGACATCATCAACCCTGTGCAAAGCAACGGTGTGTACGCGCCGTCCCTGGAATTCTTCGGTGGCCAGTTCATCTTCAAGGCGAACCCTGCGATCGTCGACAAGTTGGCGGAAGTCGGTGCGCTGCTGCACACCGAAACCATCACCCACAGCTACATGCACTGCTGGCGCCACAAGACTCCGCTGATCTACCGCGCTACCGCGCAGTGGTTTATCGGCATGGACAAAGAGCCGACCAGCGGCGAGACCCTGCGTAACCGCGCGATCAAGGCCATCGAAGAGACCAAGTTCGTCCCGGCCTGGGGCCAGGCGCGTCTGCACTCGATGATTGCCAACCGTCCGGACTGGTGCATCTCCCGGCAGCGTAACTGGGGTGTGCCGATCCCGTTCTTCCTGAACAAGGAAAGCGGTGAGCTGCACCCACGTACCGTCGAACTGATGGAAGTGGTTGCCCAGCGCGTTGAACAAGAGGGCATCGAGGCCTGGTTCAAGCTGGACGCCGCCGAGCTGCTGGGCGACGAAGCGCCGCTGTACGACAAGATCAGCGACACCCTCGACGTGTGGTTCGACTCGGGTACCACGCACTGGCACGTATTGCGTGGCTCGCACCCGATGGGTCACGAGACCGGCCCGCGCGCCGATCTCTACCTGGAAGGCTCCGACCAACACCGTGGCTGGTTCCACTCCTCGTTGCTGACCGGCTGCGCGATCGACGATCACGCCCCGTACCGCGAGTTGCTGACCCACGGCTTCACCGTCGACGAAAACGGTCGCAAGATGTCCAAGTCCTTGGGCAACGTAATCGCGCCGCAAAAGGTCAACGACACCCTGGGCGCCGATATCATGCGCCTGTGGGTGGCCTCTACCGATTATTCGGGCGAGATGGCCGTGTCCGAGCAGATCCTGCAGCGCAGCGCCGATGCCTACCGCCGGATCCGTAATACCGCACGCTTCATGCTGTCGAACCTGACCGGTTTCAATCCGGCCACCGACATCCTGCCGGCCGAGGAAATGCTCGCCCTGGACCGTTGGGCCGTGGACCGTACCCTGTTGCTGCAGCGCGAGTTGCAGGAGCACTACGGCGAATACCGCTTCTGGAACGTCTACTCCAAGATTCACAACTTCTGCGTGCAGGAGCTGGGTGGTTTCTACCTCGACATCATCAAGGACCGCCAGTACACCACCGGCGCCAACAGCAAGGCCCGCCGTTCGGCGCAGACCGCGCTGTACCACATCTCTGAAGCGCTGGTGCGCTGGATCGCACCGATCCTGGCCTTCACCGCTGACGAGCTGTGGGAATACCTGCCGGGCGAGCGTAACGAGTCCGTGATGCTCAACACCTGGTACGAAGGCCTGAGCGAATTGCCGGCCGACTTCGAACTGGGCCGCGAGTACTGGGAAGGCGTGATGGCGGTCAAGGTTGCGGTGAACAAGGAGCTGGAAGTGCAGCGCGCGGCGAAGGCCGTTGGCGGCAACTTGCAGGCCGAAGTCACGCTGTTTGCCGAGGAAGGCCTGACCGCCGACCTGGCCAAGCTGAGCAACGAACTGCGCTTTGTCTTGATCACTTCGACCGCCAGCCTGGCGCCGTTTGCTCAAGCCCCTGCGGATGCCGTTGCGACTGAAGTCCCGGGCCTCAAGCTCAAAGTGGTCAAGTCGTCCTTCGCCAAGTGCGCCCGTTGCTGGCACTGCCGTGAAGATGTCGGTGTGAACCCGGAGCACCCGGAAATCTGCGGTCGCTGCGTCGACAACATCTCTGGCGCCGGTGAGGTTCGTCACTATGCCTAACGCCAGTCGTTTTGGACGCCTGGGCTTGCTCGTACTGAGCGTGCTGGTGCTGGTCATTGACCAGCTCAGCAAGGCTCATTTCGAGGGTGCCTTGCAGATGTACCAGCAGATCGTGGTGATTCCTGACTACTTCAGCTGGACCCTTGCCTACAACACCGGCGCTGCGTTCAGCTTTTTGGCTGACAGTTCCGGCTGGCAGCGCTGGCTGTTTGCCCTGATCGCCGTGGTGGTCAGTGCCGTGCTGGTGGTCTGGCTCAAGCGCTTGGGCCGCAATGACACCTGGCTGGCGGTTGCGCTGGCCCTGGTGCTGGGTGGCGCATTGGGCAACTTGTACGACCGCATTGCCCTGGGCCATGTGATCGACTTCATTCTGGTGCATTGGCAGAACCGCTGGTATTTCCCGGCGTTCAACTTTGCTGACAGCGCCATCACCGTCGGTGCAATCATGCTGGCGTTGGATATGTTCAAAAGCAAGAAAACCGGAGAGACCGTTCATGACTGAACAGGTATTGGTTGAGCAACGCATCGGCCAGAACACGGAAGTCACCTTGCATTTCGCATTGCGCCTGGAGAATGGCGACACGGTCGACAGCACGTTCGACAAGGCCCCGGCGACCTTCAAGGTCGGCGACGGCAACCTGCTGCCGGGTTTCGAAGCGGCCCTGTTCGGTTTCAAGGCCGGCGACAAGCGCAACCTGCAGATCCTGCCGGAAAACGCCTTTGGCCAGCCCAACCCGCAAAACGTGCAGATCATCCCGCGTTCGCAGTTCCAGGACATGGAACTGTCGGAAGGCCTCCTGGTGATCTTCAATGATGCAGCGAATACTGAACTGCCGGGTGTGGTGAAAGCCTTCGATGACGCGCAAGTGACCATCGACTTCAACCACCCGTTGGCCGGGAAAACCTTGACCTTTGATGTTGAAATCATCGACGTTAAAGCGCTGTAACTAACGAAACCGGCCTACTGTAGGGCTGAGCCTGTTGTGGCGAGGGAGCTTGCTCCCGCTGGAGTGCGTAGCACTCCCAAACTGTTCATCGAGATACATCTGACGTGTCTTGATTGCCCAGGTTGGGGCTGCTTCGCAGCTCAGCGGGAGCAAGCTCCCTCGCCACACAAGCTCGCTCCGACAGGGCAAGACACGAGGCACAGCATGCAAATCAAACTCGCCAACCCCCGTGGCTTCTGCGCCGGCGTGGACCGGGCGATCGAAATCGTCAACCGCGCCCTGGAAGTCTTCGGGCCGCCGATTTACGTGCGCCATGAAGTCGTCCACAACAAATTCGTGGTCGAAGACCTGCGCAGTCGCGGCGCCATCTTCGTTGAAGAGCTGGACCAGGTGCCGGACGACGTTATCGTCATCTTCAGTGCCCACGGTGTTTCCCAGGCGGTGCGCACCGAAGCGGCAGGCCGTGGCCTGAAGGTGTTCGACGCCACCTGCCCGCTGGTGACCAAGGTGCACATCGAGGTCGCGCGCTACAGCCGTGACGGTCGTGAATGCATCCTGATCGGCCATGCCGGTCACCCGGAAGTCGAAGGCACCATGGGCCAGTACGACGGCAGCAATGGCGGCGCGATCTACCTGGTAGAAGACGAAAAAGACGTTGCCGCGTTGCAGGTGCACAACCCTGAAAAGCTGGCCTTCGTGACCCAGACGACCTTGTCGATGGACGACACCAGCCGGGTGATTGACGCCTTGCGTACACGCTTCCCGGCCATCGGAGGCCCGCGCAAGGACGACATCTGCTACGCCACGCAAAACCGCCAGGACGCCGTCAAGCAGTTGGCCGACGAATGCGATGTGGTATTGGTGGTCGGTAGCCCCAACAGCTCCAACTCCAATCGCCTGCGCGAACTGGCCGAGCGCATGGCCACCCCGGCCTACCTGATCGATGGCGCCGAGGATATGCAGCGCAGTTGGTTCGACGGTGTCGAGCGCATTGGCATCACTGCGGGCGCCTCGGCCCCGGAAGTCTTGGTGCGTGGCGTGATTCAGCAACTGCAGGCCTGGGGAGCTACCGGCGCTGATGAGCTGGCTGGCCGTGAAGAGAACATCACTTTCTCCATGCCCAAGGAGCTGCGGGTTCGTTCGCTGCTCTGAGCCTCAGCGTGCCGGCATAGCCCCGGCACAGCGCCTGCTCGGTCTTGTTACTGCGCAGGCTGATGCGCCCGCTGGCGGCCAGCACAATTTGGTACAGGCTCAGTTGCTGGTCCGTTGCACACACGTGAACGGTACCGGCGCTGAACGCTCCCGCTGAGAGCAGCGGTTCGCCCAGGCTGCTGAAACGTATCTGGGTTCTCACCGGGGTATTCCCCACAATCGGTATTTGCCCGCTGTCCTGGCGCTCCAGCAGCACCGGGTTGTCGTCATCCAGGTGGCCGCGACCGTTCTGGTCCAGTATCACTCTCCATCCCCGGCTCCAGTCATCGTCCAGTGCATGGATAACCACCGTACGGTTCCGCGCGATGGCTTCCGTGCGCGCGTAACGCACCCCGCCGGCGAGGGATTCGGCAGCGCTCTGGCGTCGCTGCGATTCAAGTAATCCCTTCAGGCTGGGCACTGCCAGGTTGGCCAGGATGCCGCTCAGGAAAAGGCCCAGTAGCAGCTCGATCAGTGAGAAACCTCGTTGTTTCATGTGCCGTCCCTCCGTGGACGCGGTGTGCTTCTTCAGTCGGTGCCGGATGGCAGACATAGTTATAGCGCCCAGGCCGTGGCGTTGAATGATGGCCATCCTGTCCAAAGTATTTCGCTTTGTTCCGGGGGGCAGCGCTGTGGCAAGACCGGCGCTAGTCTTGCGTCGCTCGGCAGTTTTTCCGCTGCTTTTTGATGACCTTCGACACGGATGACGATGGTAATGAACGCTTGCCCCGTAACGTTTCACCCTCAATCGGCCCAAGCCGGGATGACCCTGATCGAGGTCCTGGTATCCGTGCTGATCCTGGCAGTTGGCCTGCTGGGCGCCGCAGTGATCCAGCTCAACGCGTTGAAATACACCGACAGTTCCAGGATGACCAGCCAGGCCAGCTTCATTGCGTACGACATGCTCGACCGGATCCGCGCCAACTCCGGCGCCGACTACGCCTGGGGGCAGAGCGAGCGGGCGCCTTCCAGCGCCTCGTTCGCGAGCGTCCGTGATCTGGACCTGCACGATTTCGAAGCCAACATCGCCGGGTTCGCCGGGGAGGGTGCCAAGGGGTCGGTTGCGATCAATCAGCGAGAGGTGACCATCAGCATCAGTTGGGATGATTCCCGTGGGGCGAAGGCCCAAGGCGCCCGGGAAACATTCACCCTGACCAGCCGGGTGGCCGTCGATCCAAGGGTGTTGCCATGAGCGGCCCTGTTCGTGGTTTCAGCCTTGTGGAGATACTGCTGGCCCTGGCCCTCGGTCTGGTATTGATCATGGGCGTGACCCAGATTGCACTCAGCTCCCGAGCCACTCATGCCAGTCGGCATGCGGCTTCGTTGTTGCAGGATGACGCACGGTTCGTCCTGGGCAAGCTGATTCAGGAAATACGCCAGGCGGGCATGTTTGGTTGCCTGTCTACCGCATCCATCGGCAACGCGCCCGCGGGTTTCGACCGTCCTGTCGGCTGGAGTATCACCGGCAGTTCCCGCTCCCTGACGCTGGTGACCGCTGACGTCGGAGAGGGCGGCAGCAAGCCCGACTGGACAGTACTTTCCGACTGCACCGCTGCCGCCCAGGCCTATGTGGGGAGCGCGCCAGCAGCCGCGCCTGGGCAAATCCGCTTTCCGCTGCGCTGGCTGACCTACACCTTCGAGGGTGGGCAGTTGAAGTTCAGCACACTGGCGGCCCCGAGCAAGGCAGTGCTCGTGGATAACGTGGGGGCATTTGATATCAGCTTTGGGGTGGCCGGGAAGGCGGGCTCCCCCGTGGTCACTCGATACGAACCCAGCCCGGACGATGAGTCGCTGATACGTAGCGTGCGGATTCTGCTGACGCTTCAGGACCCTGCGGGGCTGGTGAAAGACCAGACCTACAGCGTTGTGGCGGCGCTGCGTAATCGTCTGGAGTAGCGGGCGCATGGGTTATTACCTCTCCTATCCGAGGCAGGCCGGCATGGTTTTGCTGATCAGCCTGGTATTTCTGCTGCTGTTGACGCTCCTCGGGTTGTCTTCGATGCAGGGGGCAATCTCACAAGAAAAAATGGCCGGCAGCGTTCGACAGCGTAACCAGTCGTTTCAGCTGGCCGAAAGTGGGCTTCGGCTCGGAGAGTCAGTGGTGCAGTCCCCTGGCTTTACCTTGCGCCAATGCCGCTCTGTGGCGGCGTGCGCGCCCCCTGCCGAGTCGGTTTCGGTGGTGGGACCGGGGACGAACCCCGTGTCGGCTGTCACCTGGGTCGGGATGAAGGATGGCATTTACGGTATTCAGAATCTGGGGCCGGGGGTGGGCTTGGCTCATCTCCCGGCGCACGCTCAGGCCACCCTCTATCGCGTGACTTCAGTGGGGGTGAGTGGTCACTCTCGGTCGGTCCTGGAGTCTGTGTATGCACGCATAGGCAGCGGGTCTGGTGAGCGTTTCAGACGAATCATGTGGCGGCAACTTCAATAGGTGAACAGCACGATGAGCAAGGATTGCACAGGCTTTACCTTGATCGAATTATTGATCGCCGTGGCGATCATCGGGCTCCTGGCTGGTGTCGCCTATCCCGGGTATGCCAACCATATGAAAAAGGTCTATCGCGCAGAGATTGCCGGGTTGCTGGCCGAGCAAGCCCAGCACCTTGAACGTTATTACGCGAGAAATGGCACTTTTATTGATGCGACTGGCGTCATTGCCGGCAATGATCGCTATAGAATCACCCTTGAATTCAACCCTCAGGATTTCGTTCTGCTTGCCACGCCCGCAAATGACTCGGTGATGGCGGGTGATCCCTGTGCCGCCTTCAGCCTGAGCAGTACCGGTGCGCGAAGCAACCCGGGAGCCGCGCCTGATATGACGCGCAAGGCGTGCTGGGGGCAATGATGAGGAAGCTGGACGATTGGGCGCCGGGCGTGCCTTTTTCTTTTTATCGGCTGGATCGAACAATGGCTAAGCAACAGCAAGTAGTGGTTGTGGGTGGTGGGGTCATCGGGTTGTTGACGGCGTTCAACCTGGCGACTCAAGGGCAGGCGGTTGTGTTGCTGGATCGTTCGGCGGTCGGGCAGGAGTCTTCCTGGGCTGGCGGTGGCATTGTTTCCCCCCTGTACCCGTGGCGCTATAGCCCGGCGGTGACGGCTTTGGCGCACTGGTCCCAGGACTTTTACCCGCAGTTGGCGGAGCGTCTGTTCGCGGCTACCGGCATTGATCCGGAAGTTCACACCACCGGCCTCTACTGGCTGGACCTGGACGATGAGGCCGAGGCGCTTGCCTGGGCTGCGCGCGAAGGGCGCCCGCTGAGCAAGGTAGATGTTTCAGCGGCCCATGACGCGGTGCCGGTGCTGGGCGCCGGGTTTTCCCAGGCGATCTATATGGCGGATGTGGCCAATGTGCGTAATCCGCGGTTGGTCAAATCCCTCAAGGCGGCCTTGTTGGCCTTGCCCGGTGTGACGATTCACGAGCAGTGCGCGGTTGATGGGTTTATTCAGGAAGACGGCAACGTGGTTGGCGTGAATACCGCGCTCGGGCCGATCCGGGGTGATCAGGTGGTGCTCGCCGCCGGTGCCTGGAGCGGTGAGTTATTGGGCAGCCTTGGGTTGGAGTTACCCGTTGAGCCGGTCAAGGGGCAGATGATTTTGTACAAGTGTGCATCGGACTTTTTATCGAGCATGGTCCTGGCCAAGGGGCGTTATGCGATTCCCCGGCGAGACGGGCATATCCTGATCGGCAGTACGTTGGAGCATGAGGGCTTCGATAAGACGCCCACCGGTTCGGCGCTGGAAAGCCTGAAAGCCTCAGCCGTGGAGTTGATTCCGGCCCTGGCCGATGCCGAAGTGGTGGGGCATTGGGCCGGCTTGCGGCCCGGCTCACCGGAAGGCATTCCCTATATTGGCAAGGTGCCTGGGTTTGACGGGTTGTGGCTCAACTGCGGGCATTACCGCAATGGCCTGGTGCTGGCACCGGCGTCTTGCCAATTGTTTGCCGATTTGTTGCTGGAGCGTGAGCCGATCATTGACCCGGCCCCTTACGCGCCCGCAGGCCGAATCAACGCTGGATAGCCTTCGGGCCCTGCTCCAGATGTGCCTGGGTGCAATACCACTCCTGGCGCTGGCTCAAGGCTCGATCCTGCGGCAGGTGAAGGCCGCAGTGGGCGCAACGAACCATCTGGATCGTGCCGGGTTCGCTGGGCCGCTGCTGTTTGGCGGCCGGGCTTTTGAATTTGCGCCAAAACCATACCGCGGCAGCAATAACGGCAATCCAGAACAGTAGACGAACCATGATGAGCAGTTTCTCGACAAGGGATTCGGCAGTTTAGCCAAGGACGTGACAGGCGCACAGCGCAATTATGCTGCGCAATAAAAAAGGGAGCTCCGAGGAGCTCCCTTTTTGCATTGCGGCGAACAATCAGTCAAAGACACCGAAGGTCATGTAGCTGAACCACGAGCGATCTTCGTTGTTGCCCAGGGCTTGAGGCCCTTGCTCTTCGATAATGTCGCCGTTTTCGTCACGGGGCTTGAGGTCCGATGGAATCGAATCCTTGGCGTCCTGGTATTGCTTGATGATGTCCTGGTTGGCGCGGGTTTCACCCGGCGGCAGCGGTGGACGGGATTCGATCAGGCCCAGGGTGTATTTGCTCAACCACGAACGGTTGTCGGCTTCGGCAACCTGCGGCACGAACTGGCCGTCTTTCAGGCTTGGATGGTCCGGGTAGTTGAGCTTCAGGGTTTCCAGGCTGGTGGCCGCCAGGGCGTCCAGGTGCAAACGCTGATAGGCCTCGGTCATCACGGCCAGGCCGTCACCCACGGATGGGGTTTCCTGGAAGTTTTCCACTACGTAGCGGCCACGGTTGGCGGCAGCGACATAGGCCTGACGGGTCAGGTAGTAGTCGGCGACGTGGATTTCGTAGGACGCCAGCAGGTTGCGCAGGTAGATCATGCGCTGCTTGGCGTCAGGCGCATAACGGCTGTTGGGGTAGCGGCTGGTCAGCTGGGCGAACTCGTTGTAGGAGTCGCGGGCGGCGCCCGGGTCACGCTTGGTCATGTCCAGCGGCAGGAAGCGCGCCAGCAGCCCAACGTCCTGGTCAAACGAGGTCAGGCCCTTGAGGTAGTAGGCGTAATCCACGTTCGGGTGCTGCGGGTGCAGGCGGATAAAACGCTCGGCGGCGGACTTGGCAGCTTCCGGCTCGGCGTTCTTGTAGTTGGCGTAGATCAGCTCGAGCTGGGCCTGGTCGGCGTAGCGCCCGAACGGATACCGCGACTCCAGTGCCTTCAGCTTTGCCGTGGCGCTGGTGTAGCTGTGGTTGTTCAGGTCGGTCTGAGCCAGTTGGTACAGCTCGACCTCGCTCAGGTTTTCGTCGACGACTTCCTTTGTTGACGAGCAAGCAGCAGTCATGGCGAGGATGGCGATCAGCAGCAGGTGTTTCACTTGCATGGCGGCTTGCGTCCCTATGACGGCCGCTGTCTTGGGCGGGGCCGTCCTGTTATGATGAGCGCCCCTTGGAAAGCCTCGGGGCAAAAGACGCCGTATTTAACCACAAGCGCGCAGCCGAAACCAAAGGCTGTGCCACGCCTAGTCTGAGCATGTCCGATAAAATTGAACTTAGCGCAGAGGTGCCGTCCGAATTGGGCGGCCAACGCCTCGATCAAGTCGCCGCACAATTATTCGCTGAGCACTCGCGCTCGCGCCTTTCCGCCTGGATCAAAGACGGCCGCCTGACTGTGGATGGAGCGGTTATCCGCCCGCGAGACATAGTTCATGGTGGTGCGATTCTTGAGCTGACTGCCGAGCAGGAAGCCCAGGGAGAATGGATCGCCCAGGACATTGAACTGGACATCGTCTACGAAGACGACGACATCCTGGTGATCAATAAACCCGCAGGCCTGGTGGTTCACCCGGCAGCCGGGCACGCTGATGGCACTCTGCTCAATGCCTTGCTGCACCACGTGCCGGACATTATCAATGTCCCGCGTTGCGGCATCGTGCACCGCCTGGACAAGGACACCACCGGCCTTATGGTGGTTGCCAAGACCATTCAGGCGCAGACGCAGTTGGTCACACAACTGCAGAGCCGCAGCGTCAGCCGGATCTACGAATGCATCGTGATCGGCGTGGTAACCGCCGGTGGCAAAATCAATGCCCCGATCGGTCGCCACGGCCAGCAGCGCCAGCGCATGGCGGTGATGGAAGGCGGCAAACAAGCTGTCAGCCACTACCGTGTGCTCGAGCGTTTCCGCTCCCACACTCACGTGCGGGTGAAGCTGGAAACCGGTCGTACCCACCAGATCCGGGTGCACATGGCGCACATCAACTTCCCGTTGGTCGGAGATCCGGCCTACGGCGGCCGCTTCCGTATCCCGCCAGCGGCCAGTGCCACCATGGTTGATTCGCTGAAAACCTTCCCCCGCCAGGCGCTGCATGCACGCTTCCTGGAGCTGGATCATCCGACGAGCGGTAAGCGGATGAGCTGGGAATCGCCACTTCCCGACGATTTTGTCTGGTTGTTGTCGTTGCTCAAGCAGGATCGCGAGGCGTTTATCGGATGAGTGACTGGCTGATTCCTGACTGGCCCGCGCCGGCCAGGGTGAAAGCCTGCGTTACCACCCGTGCGGGCGGCGTCAGTGTGGCGCCGTTCGACAGCCTCAATCTGGGTGATCATGTTGAGGACCGCCTCGAAGCCGTCCTTGAAAATCGCCGTCGCCTCACCGATGCCTTCAACATTCAGCCAGCCTGGCTGCGTCAGGTTCATGGTGTGGTTGTGGTTGAGGCCGACCCTGGCCGGACTGCCGAAGCAGATGGCAGTTGGACCAGCACCCCTGGCATCGCCTGTACGTCAATGACGGCAGATTGTCTGCCTGCCTTGTTTTGCAATCGCGCCGGCACCCGCGTAGCGGCAGCTCATGCCGGTTGGCGTGGCCTGGCCGCTGGGGTATTGGAAGCGACCCTTGAAAGCCTGGATACCGAGACTGCCGACGTAATGGTCTGGCTAGGCCCGGCCATTGGCCCGCAAGCCTTTGAAGTCGGCCCGGAAGTGCGTGAAGCCTTTGTGCAGCAACTTCCTGAAACCATTGAGGCGTTCGTCCCCAGTCAGAACCCGGGCAAGTTCATGGCCGACATTTACCAACTGGCCCGCCTGCGCCTCGCCGCCCGCGGCGTTACTGCGGTCTATGGCGGTGGCTTCTGCACCGTGACCGATCCCCGCTTCTATTCCTACCGTCGCAGCCCGCGCACGGGTCGGTTTGCCTCCCTTATCTGGCTTGAACGCTAGACTCTCCTGACCTGCGTCAACTATCGGCAGCTTGAATCTTCCAGAATCGACCACATCTATAGGGCTATCTGGCAGGTTTCTTCATTCAGGATGTGTTTATAGCTCCGGCCTGCTCAAAAGGAAGGTGACTAATGCGTATTGATCGTTTAACCAGCAAATTGCAGTTGGCATTATCAGATTCTCAATCCCTGGCGGTGGGTCTCGACCACCCGGCCATCGAGCCTGCGCACTTGATGCAAGCGCTCCTGGAGCAGCAAGGCGGATCCATCAAGCCGTTGCTGATGCAGGTGGGCTTTGACGTCAACAGCCTGCGCAAAGAGTTGAGCAAAGAGCTCGACCAACTGCCGAAAATCCAAAATCCTACTGGCGACGTGAACATGTCCCAGGACTTGGCGCGCCTGCTTAATCAGGCCGATCGCCTGGCCCAGCAAAAGGGTGACCAGTTCATCTCCAGTGAACTGGTGCTGCTCGCCGCCATGGACGACAACAGCAAACTCGGCAAATTGTTGTTGGGCCAGGGGGTGAGCAAAAAAGCCCTGGAAAATGCCATCAACAACCTGCGTGGCGGCGAAGCGGTCAATGACCCTAACCACGAGGAGTCCCGGCAGGCCCTGGACAAGTACACCGTCGACCTGACCAAGCGCGCCGAAGAAGGCAAGCTTGATCCGGTGATCGGTCGTGACGATGAAATTCGTCGCACCATCCAGGTCCTGCAGCGTCGCACCAAGAACAACCCGGTGCTGATCGGCGAACCTGGCGTGGGTAAAACGGCGATTGCCGAAGGCCTGGCCCAGCGCATCATTAATGGCGAAGTGCCGGATGGCCTTAAAGGCAAGCGCCTGCTGTCCCTGGACATGGGGTCGCTGATTGCTGGCGCCAAGTTCCGTGGCGAGTTCGAAGAGCGCCTCAAATCCCTGCTGAATGAACTGTCGAAGCAGGAAGGGCAGATCATTCTGTTTATCGACGAACTGCACACCATGGTCGGCGCCGGTAAAGGCGAAGGCTCGATGGACGCGGGCAACATGCTCAAGCCTGCACTGGCGCGTGGCGAGTTGCATTGCGTCGGTGCGACCACGCTGAACGAATACCGCCAGTACATCGAGAAAGATGCGGCCCTTGAGCGCCGCTTCCAGAAAGTACTGGTGGAAGAACCGAGCGAAGAAGACACCATCGCGATCCTGCGTGGCCTGAAAGAACGGTATGAAGTCCACCATAAAGTGGCGATCACCGACGGCGCGATCATTGCGGCGGCAAAGTTGAGCCATCGCTACATCACTGACCGTCAGTTGCCGGACAAGGCCATCGACTTGATCGACGAAGCGGCCAGCCGTATTCGGATGGAGATCGACTCGAAGCCTGAAGTGCTGGACCGCCTGGACCGGCGCCTGATTCAACTGAAGGTTGAGTCCCAGGCCCTGAAGAAAGAAGAGGACGAGCCGGCGAAGAAACGCCTGGAAAAACTCCAGGAAGAAATTGTTCGCCTGGAACGCGAGTATTCGGACCTCGAAGAAATCTGGACCTCGGAAAAAGCCGAAGTGCAGGGCTCTGCGCAGATCCAGCAAAAGATCGAGCAGTCCCGTCAGGAACTGGAAGCGGCCCGCCGTAAAGGCGACCTGAACCGTATGGCCGAGTTGCAGTACGGGGTGATCCCGGACCTGGAGCGCAGCCTGCAGATGGTCGACCAGCACGGCAAGCCTGAAAACCAGTTGCTGCGTAGCAAGGTGACTGAGGAAGAAATCGCTGAAGTCGTCTCGAAATGGACCGGTATCCCCGTGTCGAAAATGCTCGAAGGCGAGCGCGACAAGCTGCTGAAGATGGAAAGCCTGTTGCACCAGCGCGTTATCGGCCAGGACGAGGCGGTAATCGCGGTGTCCAACGCGGTGCGGCGTTCCCGGGCCGGGTTGTCCGACCCGAACCGTCCGAGCGGCTCGTTCATGTTCCTCGGCCCGACCGGCGTGGGTAAGACTGAGCTGTGCAAGGCGTTGGCCGAGTTCCTCTTTGATACCGAAGAGGCCATGGTGCGGATCGATATGTCCGAGTTCATGGAGAAACATTCCGTGGCTCGCCTGATCGGGGCGCCACCAGGCTACGTAGGGTACGAAGAAGGTGGTTACCTGACCGAAGCGGTGCGGCGCAAGCCTTACTCGGTGATCCTTCTGGATGAGGTCGAGAAGGCCCACCCGGATGTGTTCAACGTGTTGCTGCAAGTGCTGGAAGATGGCCGTCTGACGGACAGCCACGGGCGTACTGTGGATTTCCGCAATACGGTGATCGTGATGACTTCCAACCTGGGCTCGGTACAGATCCAGGAACTGGTGGGTGATCGTGAAGCCCAGCGTGCCGCCGTGATGGACGCGCTGACCAGTCACTTCCGGCCGGAGTTCATCAACCGGGTCGACGAAGTGGTGATCTTCGAGCCTTTGGCCCGGGATCAGATCGCCGGCATCACCGAGATCCAGTTGGGCCGTCTGCGCAGCCGTCTGGCGGAGCGCGAATTGTCCCTGGAGCTGAGCCGCGAGGCGTTGGACAAACTGATCGCCGTCGGTTACGACCCGGTGTATGGCGCACGGCCGTTGAAGCGTGCGATCCAGCGCTGGATCGAGAACCCGTTGGCACAGTTGATCCTGTCGGGCAGCTTTATGCCAGGCACCAGCGTCGAGGCAACCGTGGAGAACGACGAAATCGTCTTCCACTAAGCCCGGGCTGTAGCGCGATAAGAAGAGGCCCTGCATTGCGGGGCCTTTTTTTTCGATAGGGCGTTGAACTGTAAGGCAAAGGCTTGTAAAGTGCGCCCCGCAGCAACGTCAGCCCAAGGGTTTCTTCTCCCCAAGGAGAAATCAGAAAGAAGCGCAAATCCTTGTCTTAAAAGCAATTTAAAGGGTTGACAGAGGTTTTTAAGATTGTAGAATAGCGCGCCTCAGAGGCACTAACGTAGCGATACGGAAGCGCCGAAGAGAAGGTAACAAGCAACAACGTAACACTTTGAAATATGTAGTTCCGTGATAGCTCAGTCGGTAGAGCAAATGACTGTTAATCATTGGGTCCCAGGTTCGAGTCCTGGTCACGGAGCCAATTTCAAACCGGGGTATAGCGCAGTCCGGTAGCGCGCCTGCTTTGGGAGCAGGATGTCAGGAGTTCGAATCCCCTTACCCCGACCATATTTGGGTCGTTAGCTCAGTTGGTAGAGCAGTTGGCTTTTAACCAATTGGTCGTAGGTTCGAATCCCACACGACCCACCATTTTTGAGACCAGTTAACGCTGGAATCGAATCTTAAGATCAGAGGCCAAAAGCACTGATCGAAGAAGGCGACTGAAAGGTCGCCTTTTTTTTACCGGGGTATAGCGCAGTCCGGTAGCGCGCCTGCTTTGGGAGCAGGATGTCAGGAGTTCGAATCCCCTTACCCCGACCATATTAAAAATCCTCGTATCGAAAGATACGGGGATTTTTTTTGCCCGCGCAAAGCCTGGGCCCACCACAAAAAAATGTGGGAGCGGGCTTGCTCGCGAAAGCGGTGGTTCAATGCCAGATGTACCGACTGACACACCGCTTTCGCGAGCAAGCCCGCTCCCACATTACCGGCGTCCCATCCGGGACCGTGTTATCAGTGCAATTTAAGGCGCGGCTCGGTCCCGCGCCCAATCTTGCTGCCCAGCATCAGCATGGCTGTGCGGAAGAAGCCATACAGCGCCATCTGGTGCATGCGGTACAGCGACACATAGAACATCCGCGCCAGCCAGCCCTCCAGCATCACACTGCCGGTCAGGTTGCCCATCAAGTTACCCACCGCCGAGAATCGCGACAGTGAGATCAGCGAGCCGTAGTCGGTGTACTTGTAGGACGGCAGGTCCTTGCCTTCAATCCGCAGTTTCAGCGACTTGGCCAGCAACGACGCCTGCTGGTGGGCTGCCTGAGCCCGTGGCGGCACATTGCGGTCGGTGCCAGGTTGCGGGCAGGCGGCGCAGTCGCCAAAGGCGAAGATGTTTTCGTCACGAGTGGTCTGCAGCGTCGGCAGTACCTGCAATTGGTTGATACGGTTGGTTTCCAGGCCGTCGATGTCCTTGAGGAACCCTGGCGCACGAATCCCGGCCGCCCACACTTTGAGACTGGCCGGAATCACTTGGCCGCTGCTGGTGATCAGGGTGTCGGCAGTCACTTCGCTCACGGCGGAGTTGGTCAGTACCGTCACGCCGAGCTTCTCCAGGGTTTTATGCACAGGTCCGCCAATGCGCTCCGGCAGGGCAGGCAAGACCCGCGGGCCGGCTTCGATCAGGGTGATGTGCATGTTTTCCGGCTTGATCTTGTCCAGGCCATAGGCCGCCAGTTCATGCGCCGCGTTATGCAGCTCGGCCGCCAGCTCAACCCCGGTAGCACCGGCGCCGACAATGGCCACGCTGATCTGCTCCACCACGTCTGTCTGCCCGGCATGGGCCCGCAGGTAGTGGTTGAGCAATTGCTGGTGGAAGCGCTCGGCTTGTTTGCGGGTGTCGAGGAACAAGCAGTGCTGCGCCGCGCCCTCGGTGCCGAAGTCATTGGTGGTGCTGCCGACGGCGATCACCAGGCTGTCATAGCCCAACACGCGCGCAGGCACTAGTTCCCGGCCTTCTTCGTCGAGGGTGGCGGCCAACTGGATTTTTTTCTGCTCACGGTCGAGCCCGCTCATGCGCCCCAGCTGGAACTCGAAGTGGTTCCATTTGGCCTGGGCAACATAATTGAGTTCGTCTTCCGAAGAGTTCAGCGAGCCGGCCGCCACTTCGTGGAGCAAGGGTTTCCAGATGTGGGTGAGGTTGGCGTCCACCAGCGTGATGCTGGCGGTGCCGCGCTTGCCCAGAGTCTTACCCAGGCGGGTAGCCAACTCCAGGCCGCCGGCGCCGCCGCCGACGATAATAATACGATGGGTCATGGGGATATCTCGCAAGGCTAAAAGAAATCGGTGCGGTTACCCGAGCGAGCGCAAGGCAGCTCATAGCGTCAGGTAACTCAACAGGCGGCTCAGCAAACCCAGGCCGATCACTGCAACCAGCACCACGGCAAGGAGCAGCCAAGGCCGGAAAGGCTTGCGCTCGACTTGGTTCTGGGAGAGTTGCAGGTACTCTTCGACATGCTGTTGGTCGTCGGGGTTCAGGCGGCTGGTCATAAAGGCCTCGTCAGGTAGACGTTGCTAAAGGGCGCCACGTTACAGTGGTGGGATTGGCGGCATTGCCAGAAGCATAGTCGCCAACCCGATCACAGGCTGATGCCCACATCAAACACTATGCTGCGCCCCAGATTGTTGCGCAAGAAGTCCGGAGCGTCCGGATGAGCAAACAATACGCGGGCAAACGTCGGGCCCACCAGGGACAGCGAGCGCCAGCCCTGGCGCAGGTACTCGGTGGGCGGCGGAAAATGGCTGTTGAGGTCCAGTACTTCGCGCTTGAGGCTGGCGAAGGCGATGAGGTCCAGCTCCCCCAGGTCCATCCCGCGCTCTTTATAGTTGTGGGCTTTCTTGCGCAGGGTGGGCGCCAGGCGCAGCAGGAATTCGTGAGCGGGAATGCGCCGGGGCTTGGCCTCACGCCGTACCAATTGGCTCAAGGAAAAGGCGCTGCGCCGGCGCAGCAGCTCGTCGCGCCACTCATCGTTCAGGCGCCGGCCTTCGTCGAGGACGAAAAACACCTCGAAACTGGCGTCGCGAAACAGCACGTCCGGCGGCTCTTGCCCGGCAGCGTGGAATTCCTCGGCGCGGTAGGGCACGTTCAAGCCTTGCAGCAGGCGCTGGCAGACCCAACGCTCACGCTCCCATTTGCGGGCATTGGACAGGAACGCGTTGGCTTGTTCGGCCGCTACGGTGAGCAGGCGCAAATAATCTGAGTCATCCATGTCACCAGCTTAGCGTCCAAATGATGACCGCAGGAAGTCCCGCGTCAAAAGGTCGGTGTAGACTGGCCACTCGACCGTTTCCCGGGCCAGGAGGTACGCGCAGTGAAGTTTTTTGTGGTGCTGCAACCGTGATCAGCGCATCGGTGCTGGCGCCGGAAACCCTCAGTATCGGCTGGCTGCTGTATGCGCCGGTGGTGATGTGGGCGCTCCTGCGTTCGCCGTGGGTCGAGCTGTTTGCCGACCGTCGGCGCCAGCACTTGCTGTTCGGCACGGTGTTCGCGCTGTTCATGTTGTGGCTGGTGCGCCGGGATTTCGACACTGGGGTGTCTTACCATTTTATCGGTATGACGGCCGTGACCTTGTTGCTCGATTGGCCCCTGGCGATTGTCGGCGGATTGGCTGCACAGCTCGGGCTGGTGCTGCTCGGTCGCCAGGATCTGGCGGCCGTGGGCATCAACGGCATGCTGCTGATCCTGTTGCCGGTGCTGGTCACCGAAGGCTGCGCGCTGCTGGTGGAGCGGGCGAAACCGCGTAATCCGTTTGTGTACATCTTCTGTTCGGGCTTTTTCGCCGCCGCGCTGTCGGCCTTGTTGTGCTTGCTGGCGGCCCTGGGGTTGCTGTGGTTCGACGGTCGCTTCGCCATGCCCGAGTGGATCGAGGACTTTGTCGGCTACCTGTGGCTGATCATTTTTCCCGAGGCCTTTATCAACGGCATGGTGATCAGCGCCCTGGTGGTGTTTTGCCCCGAGTGGCTGGAGACGTTCAACCGCACCCGCTACCTCTCGGCGCCCTGGAAGGACGACGATCCACGGCCTTGATCCAGGTCAAAGGCTGCATACGTGAGGGGTCGCATGCTCTGCAAAATTTCCAGGAGCACGCAATCATGAGTGTGTACGAGTGGGCACGGCAGGAGTTACGCAGAAGCCAGGACGCGGCGCAGGAAATCGGCTTTGTCCCGGGCTTGACCCTGCGCGCCATGCTCAGTGCGGTGGTGCAGCAGAGCAAGGGCGTGCGCAGTTTTGAAGACCTGGCCGACGAGCTGCAATACCTTGCAGAGAACCTCGACGACCAGCAGGACTATGGCTTTATGCGGCCTTAGTGTTTGGGCTGAAAGTCTTCGGAGAACAGCTCGTCTTCGGCGTCCGGGCTGACCGGGATCTTGTGTTCTTCCGACGCCCAGGCGCCCAGGTCAATCAGTTTGCAACGGTCCGAGCAGAACGGACGGTTGGGGTTGGTCGCTTTCCATTCCACGGGTGCGCCGCAGGTTGGGCATTCGACGGTCAAGGGTTGGCTCATGATCGGCCTCCACGCAAAGTAAGGTAAAAGTGGTGCAGTCGCTCGACCTCGGCATGTAACCGGGCCAGGTCCTGGTCGTTGACCAGCACGTCATCGGCATGGCGCAGGCGGTCTTCACGGGTGGCCTGGGCCTTGAGAATCGCCTGCACCTGTTCTTCGCTGATGCCGTCGCGCTGCAGGGTACGCTGAATCTGCAACGATTGCGGCACGTCGATCACCAGCACCCGTTGGGTCATGGTGTACTGGCCGGACTCGATCAACAACGGCGACACCAGGATCGCGTAAGGCGATTGGGCGCGCGCCAGATGGCTGCGAATTTCCTCGGTGATCAGCGGGTGCAGCAACGCCTCCAGCCAACGGCGCTCGTCGGGTACTTCGAAGATCAGCTTGCGCAGCGCCCCACGGTTCAGTTGCCCGTCAGGCAGCAGCACGCCGGCACCGAAATGCCCGGCAATCTGCGCCAGGGCCGGGCGCCCGGGTTCGACGACCCAGCGCGCGGCGTGGTCGGCGTCAATCAAGTCCACGCCAAGCCGTACGAAGTGTTCGGCTGCCGCGCTTTTGCCACTGCCGATACCGCCAGTGAGGCCAAGAATCCAGGGTGTTGCAACAGAAGTGGTCATCTGAAACCGACAGACTGCAAATAGAAGTCGGTTATTTGACCACCCCAGAGCAATGCAATCCAGCCGGCAATTGCCAGATACGGACCAAAAGGCATGGGAGTCGATGCCTGGGCTTTGCGCCGGCGCAAGAGAATCAGCCCACCCACCACGCCCACCAGGGAAGACAGCAGCAGCGTCATCGGCAGGATTTGCCAGCCGCCCCAGGCGCCGAGCATCGCCAGCAGCTTGAAATCGCCGTGACCCATGCCGTCCTTGCCGGTGATCAGCTTGAACAGCCAGAACACCGACCACAGGCTCATGTAGCCGGCGACCGCGCCCCACACCGCATCGGGCAATGACACGAAAGCGCCAAAGCTGTTGAGGGTCAGCCCCAGCCAGAGCAGTGGCAGCACCAGGGCATCCGGCAGTAACTGATGATCCACATCGATCAGGCTCATCGCCAACAAACCCCAACTCAACAACATCACCGCGCCGGCTGCCCAGCCGAAGCCGAAATGCCAGGCGACAACCGCCGAGATCAACCCGCACGCCAATTCGGTGAAGGGGTACCGAGCGCTGATAGGTTGATGACAACGTGAACAGCGCCCCTTGAGCAACAGGTAGCTAAGCAGCGGAATGTTTTCCCAGGGGCGAATCGGGTGGTCGCAGTGCGGGCAGCAGGAGTTGGGCCGCATGAGGTTGTAAGGGGCAGTGATGGGCTCGGCGGGCAGGCCAAGGACTTCGTGGGCCTGGGCTCGCCATTCACGCTCCAGCATTTTCGGCAGGCGCCATACCAGCACGTTGAGAAAGCTGCCGACAATCAGGCCCAGCAACAGTGAACCCCATACGAACGCCCACGGCTGATCAATCAGCACTTCAGTCAGGGGCGGGCTCAAAAGGCCGTACCGAGCTGGAAGATCGGCAGGTACATCGCGAGCACCAAGGCCCCGACGATGCCGCCGAGTACCACCATGATCAGCGGCTCCATCAGGCTGGTGAGGTTATCCACCAGGTTATCGACGTCGGTCTCGTAGTGGCTGGCGACTTTTTCCAGCATGTTGTCCAGCGTGCCCGACTCCTCGCCGATAGCGGTCATTTGAATCGCCATGCCTGGAAACAGCCCGCTTGCGGCCATGGATTCATTCAATTGGGTTCCGGTTGCTACGTCGTGGCGCATACGATTGATTGCCTGTTTGAATAGCCCATTGCCCGTGGCCCCAGCCACGGAGTCCAATGCTTGTACCAGCGGTACTCCAGCCGCAAATGTGGTTGATAGCGTGCGGGCATAGCGCGCGACGGCCGATTTTTTCAGCAGTGTGCCTGCCACCGGGGCTTTCAACAAACGGGCATCGAGCCAGTGACGAAAGCCTGTCGATGAGCGATAGGCTTTGCGCAGCCCCGCGAAACCGGTCCCTGCGGCCAAAATCAGCCCCCACCCGTTTTGCTGCACGAACTCCGACAGGCTGATGACCCCCAGGGTAAAGCCCGGCAGTTGCCCATCGACGCCGGCAAACAGGCCCTGGAACTGGGGCACAACGTGAATCAGTAGGATGGCGCTGACAGCGGTGGCGACTGCCAGTACCGTCATGGGGTAGGTCATGGCCTTTTTGATTCGGGCTTTCAGCCGTTCGCTTTTTTCCAGGTGGGTGGCGACCCGCTCCAGCAGTGCTTCGAGTGCGCCGGCCTGTTCCCCCGCCGCAATCAGGTTGCAGTACAACTCATCGAAGTAGCGTGGTTGCTTCTGCAAGGCAACAGCCAGGCTACTGCCGGCGGCTATTTCCTGCTTCAGGCCTTGTACCAGGGCACGCATATGCCGGTTGTCGACGCCTTCGGCGATAATATCCAGCGCTTGTAAAAGCGCGATACCGGCCCTTAGCAGCGTGGCCAATTGGCGTGTGAAGAGGGCGATCTCCGTGGGTTTGACCGGCGACGTGAAGCGGGGCCAACTCGCGGATTTTTTCCGTATGCGCCCTGGATTGATCCCTTGCTGGCGCAGCAGCGTCTTGATCAGTGCCGGATTGTGACCGCTGGTTTCTCCAGACACTTTGCGCCCGTTGCGGTTGACACCTTCCCAGGCATAGATCGCTGATACATCTTTCATTTCTCGGTTCCGCACACAGATAGTGGAAGATTTATAGCTTAGTCAGGTGGCGGATTCGGGCGGGGCCGCCTTGCGCGAAAAAATGTCAGTTTGTGCTTCTTGGGCAGGATTGGCTGCGCCGGGGTGAGTACACTGGCGCGGTTACCGAGACGGGGTGCAGGATGCGCCTTGCGACAGGTTCTATTCTGGAGAGTGAATGTGATGCGTCAGAAAGGCTTTACCTTGATCGAATTGTTGATCGTCGTGGCGATCATCGGCATTTTGGCCACCATCGGCCTGCCCATGTACACCAAGCACCAGGCCAAGGCCAAGTTCACCGCGGGGCTGGCGGAAATCTCCGCATTGAAAGCGGGCTTTGAAGACACCCTGAACCAAGGTACGCCGCCGACCCTGGCGTTGGTGGGCGGGACCAGTCCAACGGCCAATTGCAAGATTGAGGTGACCGGTGACGTCGCCACTGGCGTGGGCACGATTGCCTGCGAAATCCTCGATGCGCCCGCGCCCGTCCTGGGCAAGAGCATCACCTTGACCCGCAGTGCCACGACCGGCTGGAAGTGCACCACCACCGCAGAAGACCAATACGCTGCCAAAGGTTGTGCCTCCGGCGGCGCCTGATAGCAAGCTCGTCTACTGTTTACGCAACAATGGACAGTGCGTGCGTAAACCGCTCCCTATCCGCCACAAGGAAGTAGAGGTTGCCGATGACGTTGTCCGTTCAGCAGCGGGGGAGCACATTCCTCGTGGTGGTTATGTGTTTGCTGACCCTGGCTATTTGCGCGCCTTTCAGTAGCCATGACTGGCAACGTGTGGTGCAGGTATCGGTGGCGCTGTGCGCGGTGGTGTATGGGCTGTGCTTGCCGCGACTGGAGCGCTGCGTCGATAGACCGACGTCGCTGGGGCTGGCGCTGATTGGAGCGTTCGGCCTGGTGTCGGCAGCGTTGGCCCATCAGCCACTTTGGGCCTTGACCGAACTGGCGCTGGCAATCAGCTGCAGTGCCATTGCCGTTGCTTTCAGCCGGGTCAGGCGCAAGGGGGACGAGCCCCTGGATCGCGTCTTGATTCTATTCGTGCTGTTACTGTGCCTGATCAAAAGTATTCAATACCTGTATGCCGGTGTCCTCGCGTTTACCAGCGGCGAAACGGTCTTGAATACCGATTTGCTGTTGTCCGGATTTTCCAACAAGCGTTTCTACGGGCAATTCCAGACCTTCACCCTGCCGCTGCTCGCACTTCCCTTGCTGCTTTCATATGTCTCACGTACGGCGCGGGCAATGGTGTTTGCGCTGCTCTGCGTCTGGTGGCTGATCGCGATCAGCGGGGGGACCCGAGGCACGTGGCTCGGTATGGGCGTCGCCGGCTCCTTGCTGGTGTTTTTGGGGCCTCCGGGGCGACGCTGGGTGGCCTGGCAGGCGGCGGCGCTGGCCTGTGGATTGTTGCTGTATGAGTTGATCTTCTCCGTGCTGGCAGGTTACCTGGGGATTGAGATTTCCAACGGTGCCGTCGATCGCCTGACGACCAGCCTGTCAGGGCGTGGCCCTATCTGGTGGCAGGCCTGGAACATGATTCTTGAGCGGCCTTGGCTGGGCTTCGGGCCGATGCATTTCGCCGATATTGCCAACGACATTGCTGCTCACCCTCACCAGGCGATTCTGCAGTGGGCCAGCGAATGGGGGGTGCCGTCCACGCTGGGTGTGATCGCGCTGGTTGCGTGGGCGGGTTGGGCAACCGTGGGGGTATTGCGTGAGCGTGCGTTGTCGTTGGCGCCGGTGGATCTGCTACGGCTGTGCCTGTTTGCTTCGTTGATCGGTGCGCTGACCCAGGCCCAGGTGGATGGGGTGATCGTGATGCCGGTTTCGCAACTCTGGCTGGCGCTGGTGGCCGGATGGCTGATGGCGTTGCATGTGTGGCGAACTCCACCCGTCGCCCCGGCGCCGAGGGTGTACGGCGCCTGGATCGCCGCGAGTGTCGCGGCCGTCGGCTTGCTGGTGTTCGTCGCGATTCGTGACGTGCCCCGCCTCACGGAGCGTAGCGAGCATTACATGACCCTGAGCAATGGTCACCTGCAGCCACGCTTTTGGGTGCAGGGTGTGATTGCCCTCGAAAAGCAGTGAGTTGCCGGACGTCCAAGGCAGTGCTAGCTTTAGCCCACCGCCCGTGTAGCTCAGCCGGTAGAGCAGCGCACTCGTAACGCGAAGGTCGCAGGTTCGATTCCTGTCTCGGGCAAAAAGGCAACACAGTTTTCAGATGATCCCAGAATGGTTCTGAAGGCCAGACGAACCGGTATTCATGCCTGTTCTTTTGTATCTGCGCGACCTTGATGACCCAGATGCATCCCCATTCCTCGATCTAAGAGAACGACATGACCACACAAGAAATGACCCAGGAAGCGCGCCACGAAGCAGCCCTCAAAAAGTACGTTGCGGAGTCGCCGGAACTGCTGGATGAGATCAAGGACCTGAGCGCCGATGATCAAAGGGACCAGATCCAATGGTCATTTGAGGATGAGGCCGAGGCCCAGGGCCTGCAGCCATGGGAGCTGACCCTCAAGTACACCTCTACCCCCGAAGCGTTCGAGGCCGCGCGTCTGGCGTTGCACAAGGAGGCTGCCGAGGTGCTGGGTGTGGACTGGAACGAGTACTGCGGGATGAATAACCTCGCGATCTGAGACGTAACTGTAGGAGCGAGCTTGCTCGCGAAAAACCTGAGGACCCTGCGGGGTATCAGGTTTTTCGCGTTATCGTTGACGATCTTCGCGAGCAAGCTCGCTCCTACAGGTGTTGTCAGAGACTCAGCCGCATCGACAAATCCACCGCCTTCACATCCTTGGTCATCGCCCCGATGGAGATGTAGTCCACCCCGGTTTCAGCGATGGGCAGCAGGGTGCTTTCGTTAATCCCGCCGCTGGCTTCCAGCTTGGCCTTGCCGCCGTTCAGGCGCACGGCTTCGCGCATGTCATCCAGGCTCAACTCATCCAGCATGATGATGTCGGCACCCGCCGCCAATGCGTCGCGCAGTTCCTCCAGGCTTTCCACTTCGATTTCCACCGGCTTGCCCGGGGCGATCTTGTGGGCCGCGCTGATGGCCTGGGCAATGCCGCCACAGGCTGCGATGTGGTTTTCCTTGATCAGGAACGCGTCGTACAGGCCGATGCGGTGGTTGTGGCAGCCGCCGCAGGTCACCGCGTACTTTTGCGCCAGGCGCAGGCCAGGCAGGGTCTTGCGGGTGTCCAGCAGCTTGACCTGGGTTGTGGCGACAAAGTCCGCCAAATACTGGGCGCGGGTGGCAACGCCTGACAGCAGTTGCAGAAAATTCAGCGCGCAACGTTCGCCACTGAGCAGCGAACGGGCCGGGCCTTCCAGGTGAAAAAGCGCCTGGTTCGGGCTCACCCGCTCGCCGTCACGCACCTGCCAATGCACGGCGACGCGCGGGTCCAGCTGACGAAACACCGCCTCCACCCAGGCGGTACCGCTGATAACGGCGGTATCACGGGTGATGATCGTGGCCTTGGCCAGGCGTTCGGCAGGGATCAGTTGTGCGGTGATATCCCCACTGCCGATGTCTTCCAGCAATGCGCGACGCACGTTGGCTTCGATTTCAGCGGTCAGGTCGGCTAGGCGAAGATTGGGCATAACAGGCTCCACAAACAAAGTGCCTGGATTATAGGGGCAGGGCGGGCCCGAACCCAAGGCAGCAGATGCCGCTGACGCAGCCAGCGGTGCTCATTTACACGGCAATCACAGAGTTTGCTGGCGCAACAGCCCCCATTTGCAAGATAATCTCGCGCCTTGCAATTGGCGTCATAGCTTTGACGTCGCGGTGATAGCCCGTTTTTCGCGGTCCCCAGGACGTTCACCCTGTGGCTGCACCGATCTTTCACAGAATCGAATACCGCCGTTTCAGGAGGCCAGGATGCACAATGACGGGAAGGTGGTGCCGATCAATAAGGCACGGGCGATACCCTCGCCGCTCGCCTGCCTGCCGGTGGTGTTGCTCCAGGTCCGCGACAGGGCCGCGCAGCAACTCAAGCAGGGCTTGCAGGAGCTGTTTGATAACGCCGACGACACCTTGTTTGAAATGGCGGACAAAACCCGCAACAACGTCGACCACGGTATTTTCTTTGAAGCCATGCGCGACTTGCGCCTCAAGCGCAAGAATTTCGAGCGCGGCTTTATGGAGCAGCTCTACGAGGCGTTTGCCAATCTTGGCAACGTAGAGCGCGGTGAACTGCAACTGACTCCGGTAATGTCCTACGCGGCGGTGCCGGGTGGCTCCAGCGACGAGCGGGAAAAAGCCGTGGCCCTTGAGGCCATGCTGGGCAAGGTACTGCGCCGCGATGGCCTGGCCCTTGGGCAGTTGACCGCACGCCTGAACGCGTTGCTCGACAAGCGCCTGGATGATCGGGACAACCCCCTGGGCCCGGCGATGCTGTGCGCGTTCTTTCTGCAAGCGGGGCGCAACCTTGGCGTCGAGATCCGGGTCAAGCTGATCATCCTCAAGCTGTTCGAAAAATACGTCCTCAGTGACGCCGATCTGTTGTACGGCGAAGCCAATCAATTGCTGATCGCCACCGGCGTGCTGCCTGAACTCAAGGCGGTGCCCTCGCGGCGTGCCGTCGCCGCCGATTTACCCGAAGACGTCCCTCCCGTCGTCGGCCATCCAGCGGACGACAGCGCTCAGGAAGTTTTTGCGGCGTTGCAGGAGCTGCTGTCGGCGGTGCGCGGCAGTGTGGCGCCCACCCTTGAGGCCAGTGCCGAGACCCAACCCATCTCCACCCGTGATCTGCTGCGCCTGCTCTCCCATTTGCAGCAATACGTGCCTGCGCCAGAGGTCGAGGATGACTTCGACCTGCGCAACCAGCTTGAGCAATTGCTGACCCGGGTCAGCGTCAAGAGTGGCAAGTCGCGGGTGGTCGAGGATGCGGACGAGGATGTGATCAACCTGATCGCCATGCTCTTCGAGTTCATTCTCGATGACGCCACGGTGCCTGAGTCGCTCAAGGCGCTGATCACCCGCTTGCAGATTCCAATGTTGAAAGTGGCAGTGCTGGACAAGAGCTTTTTCAGTCGCGCCAATCATCCGGCGCGGCGCCTGCTCAATGAAATTGCCACGGCGGCCATGGGCTGGAGTCGGCGCGACGACTATCAGCGCGACAGCCTGTACCTGCATATCGAGCAGGTGGTGCAGCGGTTGTTGAATGACTTTGTGGATGACCCGGCGATTTTTTCCCAGATGCTGACGGAGTTCACGGCGTTTACCCATGACGAGCGGCGGCGCAGCGAATTGCTGGAACAGCGTACCCGTGATGCCGAAGAAGGGCGTGCCCGGACCGAAATCGCCCGTCAGCGCGTGGCCGAGGCCCTCAACCAGCGGCTGCTGGGCAAAGTGTTGCCCGAGGTCGTGGTGCGGTTCCTGCAACAGGCCTGGAGCCAGGTGCTGTTGCTGGCCTGCCTGAAGCATGGCGAACAGTCGCCGCAATGGCTGGCCGGGTTGCGCACCATGGACGAGTTGATCTGGAGTGTGGGCCTGAGTGAAGACACCGAAGCGGGCCGGCACTTGCTGGAGCAGTTGCCCGGCTTGCTCAAGGCCCTGCGCGACGGGTTGAGCGGGGCGGCGTTTGATCCTTTCATCACCCGGGAATTTTTCACCCAGTTGCAGACCCTGCATGTCCTGTCTTTCCGGGGCAATGCCGACGGGCAGCCTGGGTTGTCGCAGGTCGAGGTGCGCGAGGCATTCGTGCTCAGTCCGGATGCGCCGGCCCTTGCAGTGAGCCTGCCGGAAGATGACCCCGACCTGCTCAAGGCCCGACAATTGCGGGTGGGTTGCTGGGTCGAGTTCCAGGAAGACCCTGAAAACACCCTGCGTTGCAAGCTGGCGGCGATTATTGCGCCGGGCAATACCTGTATTTTTGTCAATCGGACCGGCCTCAAGGTTTTGGAAAAAAGCCCGGTCGAGCTGGCTCTGGAGTTCAAGCGCGGTGCGGTACGAACCCTGGATGATGCGCTGCTGTTCGACCGTGCCCTGGCCTCGGTGATTGGCAACCTGCGCCAACTTCATCGCGCCAAGTGATCGCAACCGGACACTGGAACGCGGCATACTGAGTCACCCCAGCCTCGTTCAAGGAACCTGTATGCAGTTGGACCCCGCCAGCGGTTGGTGCCAGGGCATTCGTCATTGCCCTTCGCCCAACTTCAACGAGCGCCCCGGTGGCGAGATTTCCCTGTTGGTGGTGCACAACATCAGCCTGCCGCCTGCGCAATTCGCCACCGGCAAGGTGCATGAGTTTTTCCAGAATCGTCTGGATGTCACGGAACATCCCTACTTTGAGGGGATTGCCGACCTACGGGTTTCTGCGCATTTTCTGATTGAGCGCGATGGCGCGGTGACGCAGTTTGTCTCGTGCCGGGACCGGGCGTGGCATGCCGGCGTATCGAGCTTCGAGGGCCGTGAGACCTGTAACGACTTTTCCCTGGGGATCGAGCTGGAAGGCACCGACGACCTGCCGTTCACCGATGCCCAGTATCAATCCCTGATCGCCCTGACGCGCCAGTTGCTGGTGGCGTACACGGGCATTACCCGCCAGCGCATTTGTGGCCATAGCGATATCGCCCCGGGACGCAAGACCGATCCCGGACCCGCTTTTGATTGGGCGCGCTTTCGCAGCGCCTTGCAGGATGGAGGACACGCACAATGAGTTTTCTGGTGTTGGTGCTGGCGGTATGGATCGAGAAGTTCTCGGCCTTGCGTCAGCGTATACAACGTGATGGCGGTTGGCTGCGGGAGCTGGCCAAGCTGGAATCGAGCCCGAGTATGGGCAAACGGCCATGGCTGATTCTCGCGTTGCTGGTGCTGCTGCCGGTGGCTTTGCTCGCGCTGTTGCTGGTGGTACTGGAGCCGGTGGCTTATGGCCTGTTGGCGCTGCCGGTGCATTTGCTGGTGGTGATCTACAGCCTGGGCCGTGGCGATCTATTGGCCGGGCTGGGACCGTTTCGGGATGCCTGGCGCCGGGGTGACCTGCAAGCGGCCGAGCATGTGGCCGAGCGCGATCTGCGCATCAGCGCCGACAGTGGCGAGCAGTTGCTGGAGCGGGTCCAGGGCCACCTGTTGTGGCAGGCCTACCAAAGCTTCTTCGCGGTGATTTTCTGGTACTTCCTGCTCGGTCCGGTGGCTGCCCTGGCCTACCGGCTGCTGGCGCTGGCGACCGAGAACAGCCAGAACCCGCTGGTGGCAGAACGTGCGGGCCAATTGCGCCATGCCTTCGACTGGCTGCCGGTACGCCTGCTGGCAGCCAGTTTTGCCCTGGTGGGCAACTTTGTGGCGGTGGGCCGGGTGATGCTCCACGAACTGCTGAGCTGGGACATCACGGCGGCGCAACTGGTGGACAAGGTCGGCCTGGTGGCCGCTGAAATCCCGCCACCGGTGGTGGGCGCCGAGGGCGTCAACAGCCTGGATCGAATCTGGGAACTGCTGCTGCGCGCCGCCGTGCTGTGGTACGCCGGTTTCGCCATCTGGACCGTGCTGCCCTGATTCGCCCCCTGTAGGAGCGAGCTTGCTCGCGAAAAACGCAAGGACACCGCGTGCATCCAGACAGCGCGCGTTATCGTTGATGTTCTTCGCGAGCAAGCTGGCTCCTGCCTTCGTTAACCTTAAGTTACAAACCTCCTTTTCGAATTGAGCTATACAGACAGAGCGCCAAATAGTGGCTATCTGCCGCCGCCCTGCGCCCTCAATAAAAATAAAAGAAAAGGGAGTTCACCTGTGAAGAGCTTGCTCTATCCCGCCGTCGCGTTCATGAACCGCCTGACCTTCGGCATGAAGTTCAGCCTCATCAGCGTGTTGTTCCTGCTGCCGATGCTGGCCACCAACTATTACCTGGTGCGTGACTCCTGGCGCGAGTTCCAGGGCACCCGTATCGAATTGCAAAGCCTCGACCTGCTGGGCAGCAGCCTGGCCCTGCGCCGCGACCTGGAAACCCTGAACAACCAGGTGCAGATCAACGCCACCCTCGGCCAATCAGGCAAGGCCGGTGATATCGAAAGCACAATCACCGCCCTCGAACAGAGCCTGTTACAACGCCTGCAGGGCCTCCAAGCCCTCTCCGCAGACCCCGAACAAGCCGCCGCATTTGACGCCAAGCGCGATGAGCTGATCGCCGCCTTCAAGGCCCAGCAGCAGGAAACCTCGCTGCTCAGCAAAAGCGCACTGATCGGCAAACTCCTCAACAAGGCGCAGATGCTCAGCCAGATCATTGCCAGGCCAATCCGGCCTGAGCCGCGACCCCCAAGGCGACCTGCGCCAACTCAGCGAACTGATCACCAGCGTCACCCCGCAAGTCACCCAGACCCTGGGCGAAGGCCGGGCCATGGGCGCTTACTCCTTGGGCCAAGGCTTTCTCAACTCGTCGTCCAGCACCCGTTTTGATGAGTTGCTGCAACAACTGGAAAAGCTCCAGGCTGAATACGGCCTGAAGCTGCAAGACGCCCTTGGCTCCAGCAAACCCGCCCACGCCGCGCTGGCCAGCCTGGCGGACGCGAGCAAGGCCAGCCTCAAACAAGGCAGCGAGTTGTTCGAAGAACAGGTGGTGATGGCCGAAACCCTCGACGCTCCATGGCAAGGTTTCTACGACGCGGTCAGCACATTGATGGCCAAGACCTACCAGCTCGACGAAGCCACCCTGACCTTTCTTGAACAGCAACTGGAGCAGCGCCTGTCAGAAAACCGCACGCACATGATCGGATTGGTGACGGCCCTGGTGTCGGTATTCTTGCTGATCTTCTATTTGTACGCCGGTTTCTATGCCTCCACCCGCACCACCCTGCGCCGCCTCGGGGCGATGATGGACAAAGTGGCGGCGGGGGATATGACTGTCAGCTTCGTTGCCCACAGCCGTGACGAGCTGGGTGACCTGGGGCAGGTGTTCAACGGCACCGTGGCTAAAATCCATGACCTGATCGAGCGGGTAGGCCACACCGTCAATCAGGTCGAACATCAGGCGGGGCAAGTGGAGTCGGTGTCGGCTCGCAGCAACCAGGCCGTGTCCGGCCAGCGCAGCCAGATCGAACACGTGGCGACCGCCATGAACCAGATGTCATCCACCGCCCAGGAAGTGGCGCGCAGCGCGGCGGCGGCGGTCAGCAGTGCCCACAGCGTCAACGATGAAACCGTCAGCGGTCGCGGCCTGGTGCAATCCCAGCAAGGCAGCATCGCGGCGCTGGCCTCTGAGATCGATCAGTCGGTGCGGGTGATCAACCAGTTGGCCATCGACAGCCAATCCATCAGCCGCGTGCTGGAAGTGATCAAGAGCATCGCCGAACAAACCAATCTGCTGGCGCTGAATGCCGCCATCGAGGCCGCGCGCGCCGGCGAGCAAGGGCGGGGTTTTGCCGTGGTGGCCGATGAAGTGCGCACCCTGGCCCGGCGCACCCAGCACTCCACCGAGGAAATCGAACAGATGATCGCCAAGCTCCACAGCGGCGTCGGTGCTGCGGTGAAGGCCATGGGCACCAGCCATGAGATGGCCAATGGCACGGTGGGGCAGTCGGAAAAAGTCCAGAGGGCTCTGGAAAATATCCTTGGTGCTGTAGGCATGATCGTTGACCAGAACCAGCAGATTGCCGCCGCCGTCGAGCAGCAGACCGCCGTGGCCCACGACATCGATCAGAATATCGTCGAGATCAACCTTGCCGGTGAGCACGCGGCGCAGGGCGCGCACCAGACCGAAGAGGCCAGCCGGCAGTTATCGTTGCAAGTGATCGAGCTCAAGCAGTTGATCGGTGCCTTTCGGGTGTGAGGTGTGGTTGTAGGATTACTTCGTGGATGGCGTGGCACTTGTCTTGTTTTTGGCGTTGATCTTTTCCAGCTGCCAAAATGGGCGAGAATTTGCGCCATCCATTTTCGCGGAGGTTCGGTCATGGCCGCTGCACTTGTCGGCGTCAGAGGGCGTTGCGCCCTTTGCAATATTTCCTTTGAACTCAAGCCCTGGCAGCTCAATGCCATTGCGATCAACGAACCCTTTGATTGCCCGTATTGCCACAAGGGTGTGGAACCGAGTTGCCCCAAACAGTTGAAACAGTTTAAGTCCCTGGACAATCTGGGCCTGCTGCGCCCGAGCATGATTGTGCTCACCTGTGCGGCACTGTTGGTGGCGTTGGTCGCCGAGTGGATAGGCCTGATCAGTGTGGTCGGGCAGCTCAATGTCTCGCTGATGGCGGTTCTTATTTACTTCATGACGTTGCGCTATGCCCGTCACCGGCAGCGAATGACCCTGACACTGCGTGAGGTAAAACCCCTACCAGTTGAACAGCTCGCAGGCATTACGGGTGCTCGCTTCGGCCAGCGCTGAAGGGCTGATACCCATGCGCTCCGCCAGGGCCGTGCAGATGTCCGGCAGGTGTTCGGGGCTGTTGCGTTGGCCGGGGTACATCACGGGCGCCATGTCGGGTGAATCGGTTTCCAGCACCACGGCGTCCAGGGGCAAACGGGCAATGACCTTGTGCATGCGCAGGGCTTGCGGCCACGTCGCCGCGCCGCCCAGCCCGAGTTTGAAACCGAGCTTGATGTATTCCCGGGCTTCTTCCTGGCTGCCGGCGAACGCGTGAATGATGCCACCGCGCGGCAGGTGAATACGCTTGAGCGTGGCGATCACGGCCGCGTGGCTGCGGCGCACATGCAGCAGCGCCGGTCGCTGGAAATCCACCGCCAGCTTCAGTTGGGCTTCAAACAAAGCCTGCTGGCGTTCGCGGTCCAGCTGTTCAAGGAAATAATCCAGGCCGATTTCCCCCACCGCACACAGTTGCCGGTGGCCGCTCAGGCGGGTCAGCCAGTCGCCCAGTTCCGTCAGGTCGACGGGGCGATGGTCATCGAGGTACACCGGATGCAGGCCGAAGGCCGCAAATAAGTCCGAATCCGTTTGCACCAGGTCCCACAGCCGTTGCCAATTCTGCTGATAGACCCCCAGCACCACCATCCTGCGCACGCCCAACTGGCGGCTGCGGCCCAGGACTTCACGACGGTCGCCATCGAAGTCCGGGAAGTCCAGATGGGTGTGGCTGTCGATCAGCTCCACACCGCTTACTCCGAGTGAATCCGCTGCTTGAACGTACGGCCGATGGCATGCACGCCCGGGGCGTAGTGCTGTTCTTCAATGGCCGCCAGCGCCAGGCGCAGCGCGGTGTCGGCGATCAATGGGTGTTGCTGGGCCATGGCGTTCACCGGCAGCGGCAGGAAATCCAGCAACTGGGTGTCACCAAACGTGCCGAGGCGCAGCGGGCGGGATTTGAGTGGGAAGTCATGCAGCGCATCAAACACCCCTTGCAGCAGGACGTAGGACGTCGTCACCAGCGCGTCAGGCAAGTGCCCCAGGCTCTGCAGCAATTGCTCCATCAACTGTCGGCCACAGTCGCGACTGAAGGACTCACCCTGTTCGATCAGCACTTCACCGCTGAAGTCTTTGAGCGCTTGCTTGAAGCCGGCGGCACGCTCCTGGCTGATGCTCAGCTCGGGCCGCGCGCCGATCAACACGATTTGCTTGGGCAGCGGTTGTAGCAGGCTGCTGGTCAACTGCTGGCAGGCCTGGCGATCATCGCTGACCACCGAGCAAAACTGCGTAGACTCCATCACCCGGTCGATGGCGATCACCGGCAAACCCTTGGCTTGCAGTTCGCGGTAGCTGTCGTCGCTGGCCGGCAGGCAGCTGGCGACAAACAGCGCATCGCACCGGCGGGCGCGGAACAATTGCAGCAATTGCCGCTCACTGTTGGCGTCGTCATCGGAGCTGGCGATCAGCAGTTGATAGCCGCGGGCCCGGGCGCCTTGCTCCAGGAGCTTGGCGATGCGTGCGTAACTGGGGTTTTCCAGGTCCGGCAGGATAAAACCCAAGGTACGGGTGTGCCGGCTGCGCAGCCCGGCGGCCTGGGGATTGGGTGTAAAGCCATGTTCTTCAACCACGGCGCGCACCCGTTCGACGGTTGCGCTGCTGATCCGTTGCTGTTCGGCCTTACCGTTGATGACGTAGCTGGCGGTGGTCACAGACACACCGGCAATGCGCGCGATATCACTGAGTTTCAAACCGGGATTTCCTTGTTTTTTAGAGCTTGCCCCGACATTTTGTCCAATCGTAACCGATTACTGCAGGCGACCATTGTCGCAACTCAACAGCCGAGTGGCGCTTCAATCATGCTTAATTAACGCGTAATCTGCCATAAATTCTAGATTAAACGTTTCAGCAAGCGTATTTTTACGATTATCGCGACGAGTGTGGTCCTGCCAACTGACCGCACAGTCAATTAATTCGAACGCCTTTGCACTGATTTATTCAAAATAATACCTAGTGCGCCCGCCGCACTAACTAGGAGAACGGCATGCTTGAGCTCACCCACGAGCAGATATCCATGGGCCAGACGGCTGTGGATAAGTCTGCTGCCTTGCAACTGCTCGCTGAAAAACTGGTGGCCGATGGCCTGGTCGCCGAGGGTTACCTCAGTGGCTTGCAAGCGCGTGAAGCCCAAGGCTCGACCTTTCTCGGCCAAGGCATTGCCATCCCCCACGGCACCCCCGAAACCCGCGACCAGGTGTTTGCCACCGGTGTGCGCCTGCTGCAATTTCCTGACGGCGTGGATTGGGGCGATGGCCAGATCGTGTACCTGGCCATCGGCATTGCCGCCAAATCCGACGAACACCTGCGCCTGCTGCAACTGCTGACCCGCGCCCTCGGTGAAACCGACCTGGGCCAGGCCCTGCGTCGCGCCAGCTCTGCCGAAGCCTTGCTGAAACTGCTGCAAGGCGCGCCGCAGGAGCTGGCGCTGGACGCACAGATGATTGGCCTGGGCGTGTCGGCTGACGATTTCGAAGAGTTGGTGTGGCGCGGAGCCCGCCTGCTGCGCCAGGCCGATTGCGTGAGCAATGGCTTTGCCGCCGTGCTGCAACAAGTCGACGCGCTGCCCCTGGGCGATGGCCTGTGGTGGCTGCACAGTGAGCAGACCGTCAAGCGTCCGGGCCTGGCCTTTGTCACCCCGGACAAACCCATGCGTTACCTGGGCCAGCCCTTGAGCGGCCTGTTCTGCCTGGCCAGCCTCGGTGAGGCCCACCAAACCTTGCTTGAGCGCCTGTGTGCCTTGCTGATCGAAGGCCGTGGCCAGGAGCTCGGCCGTGCCACCAGCAGCCGGGCCGTGCTGGAAGTGCTTGGCGGTGAACTGCCCGCCGACTGGCCAAGCGTGCGTATCGCCCTGGCCAACGCCCATGGCTTGCACGCGCGGCCGGCAAAGATCCTTGCGCAACTGGCGAAAAGTTTTGACGGTGAAATCCGCGTGCGTATCGTCGATGGCGACGTCAGCGCGGTGTCGGTAAAAAGCCTGAGCAAGCTGTTGAGCCTCGGCGCCCGGCGTGGTCAGGTGTTGGAGTTTGTGGCGGAGCCGGGCATTGCCGGTGATGCCTTGCCTGCTTTGTTGGCTGCGGTGGAAGAAGGCCTGGGCGAAGACGTCGAGCCGTTGCCAGCAGTCAGTACCCAACAGGCAGTGGTCGATATCGAGCCGGTGCTCAGCGCACCCGTGTCCGGCAGCCTGATCCAGGCCATCGCCGCCGCCCCCGGCATTGCGATTGGCCCGGCGCATATCCAGGTGCTGCAACCCTTTGAATACCCGCTGCGTGGTGAGTCGCCGGTGATCGAGCGCCAGCGCCTGCACACCGCGTTGACCGACGTGCGCCAGGATATCCAGGGCTTGATCGAGCGCAGTAAATCCAAGGCCATTCGCGAGATTTTCATCACCCATCAAGAGATGCTCGACGACCCGGAACTGACCGACGAAGTCGAGACGCGCCTCAAGCAAGGCGAAAGCGCCGAAGCCGCCTGGATGAGCGTGATCGAAGCCGCCGCCAGGCAGCAGGAATCGCTGCAGGACGCCTTGCTGGCCGAGCGCGCTGCCGATCTGCGTGACATTGGCCGCCGCGTGTTGGCCCAGCTGTGCGGTGTTGAAACTGCCCAGGAGCCCGACGAACCCTACATTCTGGTGATGGACGAAGTCGGCCCGTCAGACGTCGCCCGCCTGGACCCGGTGCGCGTTGCCGGCATCCTCACCGCCCGTGGTGGCGCCACCGCCCACAGCGCCATCGTCGCCCGCGCCCTGGGCATTCCTGCGCTGGTGGGTGCTGGCCCTGCCGTGTTGCTGCTGGCATCCGGCACGCCGTTGTTGCTCGATGGCCAACGCGGCCGCCTGCATGTCGACGCCGACGCCGTCACGTTGCAGCGCGCCGCCGTAGAGCGCGACACCCGCGAACAACGCCTGCAGGCCGCCGCCGCGCAACGCCATGAGCCGGCCCTGACCCGCGACGGCCATGCCGTCGAAGTGTTCGCCAATATCGGCGAAAGCGCCGGGGTTGCCAGCGCGGTGGAGCAGGGCGCCGAAGGCATCGGCCTGCTGCGTACCGAGCTGATTTTCATGGCCCACAAACAGGCGCCCGATGAAGCCACCCAAGAGGCCGAATACCGCCGCGTGCTCGACGGCCTCGACGGCCGGCCACTGGTGGTGCGCACCCTCGATGTGGGCGGCGACAAACCGCTGCCTTACTGGCCGATCGCCAAGGAAGAAAACCCCTTCCTCGGTGTGCGCGGCATTCGCCTGACCCTGCAACGCCCGCAGGTCATGGAAGCGCAATTGCGTGCGCTGTTGCGCTCGGCGGACAACCGCCCGCTGCGCATCATGTTCCCCATGGTCGGCAGCGTGGACGAGTGGCGCCAGGCCCGGGACATGACCGAGCGCCTGCGCCTGGAAATCCCGGTGGCCGACCTGCAACTGGGGATCATGATCGAAGTGCCGTCGGCCGCCTTGCTGGCGCCGGTACTGGCCAAGGAAGTGGACTTCTTCAGCGTCGGCACCAACGACCTGACCCAGTACACCCTGGCCATTGACCGTGGCCACCCGACGCTGTCGGCCCAGGCGGATGGCCTGCACCCGGCGGTGCTGCAACTGATCGACATCACCGTGCGCGCGGCCCATGCCCATGGCAAGTGGGTGGGCGTGTGCGGCGAATTGGCGGCTGACCCGCTGGCGGTTCCGGTGCTGATCGGCCTGGGTGTGGATGAGCTGAGCGTGTCGGCGCGCAGCATCCCCGAGGTCAAGGCGCGGGTGCGTGAAATCAGTCTGCGCGAGGCTCAAGGCCTGGCACAAAAAGCCCTGGCGGTGGGTTCCCCCGCCGAAGTGCGTGCGCTTGTGGAGGCCGTGTAAATGGCAAGGATTTTAAGCCTGACGCTGAACCCGGCGTTGGACCTGACGGTGCGCCTGGCGCGCCTGGAACCGGGTGAAGTCAACCGCAGCGAAGCGATGATCACCCATGCCGCCGGCAAGGGCGTGAACGTGGCCCAGGTGCTGGCGGACCTGGGTCACCAGGTGAGCGTGGGCGGCTTTCTGGGTGCGGCGAACCCGCAGGCGTTCGATGCACTGATCGCTAGCCGTGGGTTTGGCGACGCGTTCATTCGCGTGCCAGGAGAAACTCGTAGCAATATCAAAATTGCCGAACAGGATGGCCGGGTCACCGACATCAATGCACCGGGGCCTTGGGTGAGTGAGCAGGCGCAAAAGCAACTGCTGAAACTACTGGCGGTGATCGGCCCTGAATTCGATGCGGTGGTGGTCGCCGGCAGCTTGCCGCGCGGCGTCAGTCCTCAGTGGTTCCAGGATTTGCTGGAAGCGCTGAAAAACCTCGGCTTGAAAGTCGCCCTGGACACCAGCGGTGAAGCGCTGCGCGCCGGGCTGAAGGCCGGCCCGTGGTTGGTCAAACCCAATACCGAAGAACTGGCCGATGCCCTCGGTCATTCCCCGGATGCCATCCGCCAACTGCATCGCCAAGGTGTGGAACATGTGGTGGTCTCCGACGGTGCCGCCGGCGTGAGCTGGTACAGCCCGGGCACGGCGCTGCACGCCACACCCCCCAAGGTCACGGTGGCCAGCACCGTAGGTGCCGGCGACTCGCTGCTGGCCGGGATGCTTCACGGTTTGCTCAGTGGCGATACGCCGGAGCAGACCCTGCAACGCGCCACCGCGATTGCCGCGATGGCGGTCACGCAGATCGGCTTTGGCATCAGCGATCACGCGCAGCTTGAGTCTTTGCAGAGCGGCGTCCATGTGCGCCCGCTGACAGAACAATAAGAGGGTTGGTCATGAAGTTAGCCATTGTTACTGCCTGCCCGAATGGCATGGTCACCAGTGTGCTGTGCGCCCGCTTGCTGGATGCCGCCGCGCAACGCCAGGGCTGGAGCACCAGCGTCGAAGTGGTCGACGTGCAACACCCGGAACGCCAGTTGTCGGCGGCCACTATTGAAGCCGCCGAGTGGGTGTTGCTGGTCAGCAGCACGCCGGTGGACATGCAGCGGTTTGTCGGCAAGCGGGTATTCCGTAGCACGCCGGCTCAGGCATTGCAGGATGTGGACGCGGTGCTGCGTCGCGGGGCTGAAGAGGCCCAGGTGCAGGTAGCGGATGCGGCGCCGGCGAAAAGCACGCCGCGTATCGTTGCGATCACGGCCTGCCCGACCGGCGTTGCCCACACCTTCATGGCCGCCGAAGCGCTGCAACAAACCGCCAAGCGTCTGGGCTATGACCTGCAAGTGGAAACCCAGGGTTCGGTCGGCGCGCGCACGCCGCTGAGCCCCGAGGCGATTCGTGACGCCGACGTGGTACTGCTGGCGGCGGATATCGAAGTCGCCACCGAGCGGTTTGCCGGCAAGAAAATCTACCGCTGTGGCACCGGGATCGCGCTCAAGCAATCGGAGGCGACCCTCAACAAGGCGCTGGCCGAAGGCAAGCAAGAGTCTGCCGCCAGCGGCGCCGCGGCCAAATCGGAGAAGACCGGTGTCTACAAACACCTGCTCACCGGTGTGTCGTTCATGCTGCCGATGGTGGTGGCAGGCGGTCTGCTGATCGCCCTGTCATTCGTGTTCGGCATTCATGCCTTTGAAGAAAAAGGCACCCTGGCCGCCGCACTCAAAACCGTCGGCGACCAGGCCTTTATGCTGATGGTGCCGTTGTTGGCGGGTTACATCGCCTACTCGATCGCCGACCGTCCTGGCCTGGCGCCGGGCATGATCGGCGGCCTGCTGGCCAGCACCTTGGGCGCGGGTTTTATCGGCGGGATTTTCGCCGGTTTCCTGGCCGGTTACTGCGTCAAATTCATCAGCCGCGCGATCCGTTTGCCCCAGAGCCTCGAAGCGCTCAAGCCGATCCTGATCATCCCGTTGCTGGCCAGCTTGTTCACCGGCCTGGCGATGATCTATCTGGTCGGCCCGCCGGTGGCGCAGATGCTCACCGGCCTGACCGACTTCCTGAGCACCATGGGCACCACCAACGCCGTGCTGCTGGGCATCTTGCTGGGCGGCATGATGTGCGTCGACCTGGGCGGGCCGATCAACAAGGCGGCCTACGCGTTTTCCGTCGGCCTGCTGGCGGCCCAGAGCGGCGCGCCGATGGCCGCGACCATGGCCGCCGGCATGGTGCCGCCGATTGGCATGGGCATCGCCACCTTCCTGGCGCGACGCAAGTTCGCCCAGACCGAGCGCGAAGCCGGCAAGGCCGCGCTGATCCTCGGTATGTGCTTTATCTCCGAAGGCGCGATTCCGTTTGCCGCCAAGGACCCGCTGCGGGTGATCCCGGCCAGCATCGCCGGCGGTGCGCTGACGGGTGCGCTGTCGATGTATTTCGGCTGCAAGCTGATGGCGCCCCATGGCGGGTTGTTTGTGATGCTGATCCCGAATGCGATCAACCATGCGCTGCTGTACCTGTTTGCGATTGTGGCGGGGAGTGTGTTGACGGCGGTGGTGTATGCATTCCTCAAGCGCCCTGAAGTGGCCGAGCTGACAGTCGCGCCCGTCAAGGTCTGACGCGGTCATAAAGGTGGGAGCGGGCTTGCTCGCGAAGGCGGTGTGTCAGTCACACATGTACTGGCTGACACACCGCCTTCGCGAGCAAGCCCGCTCCCACATTTGATCTCCAGTGTCCGGGAGGGTGTCACACCCCGTTCACGCGCCCATGCTTAAGTTTCCCTTTTGCTGCTCAAGAGGGAACCTGCATGAGCCACTTCAACCTCGGTCGCCGCCGCGTGATGCAAGCCGTTGGCGCCGGCCTGTTGTTACCGGGCCTTGCGCCGGCGGTGATCGCCTCGGTCAAGGACCGCCCGCAGCTCACCGACGGCGTGCAGTCCGGCGACCTGCTGGGCGACCGCGCAATCATCTGGAGCCGCAGCGACCGCCCCGCACGGATGGTGGTGGAGTGGGACACCCGCAGCGTGTTCAGCAACCCGCGCAAATTCGTCTCGCCCCTGGCCGACAGCCGCAGCGACTTCACCGCCCGTGTCGAACTCACCGGCCTGCCCGTCGACCAGGCGATTTTCTACCGTGTGCACTTCGAAGACGCCCAGACCGGCGTAGCCAGCGAGCCCTGGTTCGGCCACCTGCGCAGCGTGCCGCAACAGCGCCGGGACATCCGCTTCGTATGGAGCGGCGACACCGTTGGCCAGGGCTTCGGCATCAACCCGGACATCGGTGGCATGCGCATCTACGAAGCCATGCGCCTGCGCCTGCCGGACTTTTTTATCCACAGCGGCGACACCATCTACGCCGACGGCCCGGTGCCCGCGCAACTGGCCACCGAAGACGGGCGCATCTGGCGCAACCTCACCACCGACGCCAAAAGCAAAGTCGCCGAAACCCTGAATGAATACCGCGGCAACTACCGCTACAACCTGATGGATGAAAACGTGCGCCGCTTCAACGCCGAAGTGCCGCAGATCTGGCAGTGGGACGATCATGAAGTGATCAACAACTGGTCGCCGAGCAAACAACTGGATGAGCGCTACCAGACCCGGGACATCAACACCTTGGTGGGCCGTGCACGCCAGGCCTGGCTGGAATATTCCCCCATGCGCCGGCAAAGCGCCGACCAGGGCGGGCGCATCTATCGCAAGCTCGGCTACGGCCCGTTGCTGGATGTGTTTGTGCTGGACATGCGCAGCTATCGCGGGCCCAACGACGACAATATGGGAGGCGAAAAACCCTTCCTTGGGCGTGAGCAACTGGACTGGCTCAAGCGCGAATTGAAGGCCTCCCAGGCCCAGTGGAAAGTCATTGCCGCCGACATGCCCATCGGCCTCGGCGTGCCCGACGGGGAGGTGAGCCCGGGTGTGCCGCGCTGGGAAGCCATCGCCAACGGTGACCCGGGCCCGGCCCAGGGGCGCGAGTTGGAGATCGCCGAATTGCTCGGGTTTCTGCGGGCACAGCAGGTGCGCAATCATGTGTGGCTGACGGCGGATGTGCACTACTGCGCAGCCCACCATTACCATCCGGATCGGGCGGCGTTTCAGGACTTCGAGCCGTTCTGGGAGTTTGTCGCCGGGCCGCTGAATGCCGGGAGTTTCGGGCCTAACCCGCTGGATAAAACCTTTGGCCCGCAGGTGGTGTTCGAGAAGGCGCCCACCGTGCAGAACAGCTCACCGTTTGCCGGCTTCCAGTTTTTTGGCGAGGTGCAGATTGATGGGCAGACGGCGGAGTTGACCGTGATTTTGCGGGACCTGGATGGGGTGTCGGTGTTTGAGCAGAAGCTGCAGCCGGTGTGAGCAGGATGTGTTCGAGGACGCCTGCCAGGTTGTGCAGGATGTCTAGGTTGCTGAAGCGCAGCACGTGAATGCCTTGTTGGTTGAGGTAGCGGGTGCGGCGCTGGTCGTAGGCGGTTTGGGTGGCGTCGTAGTGGTGGCCGCCGTCGAGTTCTATGGCCAGTTTTTGTTCGATGCAGAAGAAGTCGAGGACATAGGGCGGGTAGGGATATTGGCGGCGGAATTTGAGGTCGGCGAGTTGGCGGGAGCGTAGTTTTTGCCAGAGGATAAGTTCGCAGTCGGTTTGGTTGAGGCGTAGGTGCCGGGCGAATTGGCGTAGGGAGGGAGAAGGTCGGGTGGGCATGGTTCACGTCCTGTGTGAGTTTAAGAGCCACCCTTCACCCTAGCCCTCTCCCCGGAGGGGAGAGGGGACCGGACCGGGAATATTCGCGACAATTTACGACCTGACCGCTCTGCTCTGAATCCATAATCGCCTCAATCTTTCAGGTCGAAAATTATCGGCGCACACTTAGGTCGATCCCCTCACCCCTTGGGGAGAGGGTTAGGGTGAGGGGAGGCGGTCTAAAGCCGGACATTGCCAAGGGGATCACCTTAGTGACTCTTGTTACCAAATGAAATATATTCGCATTCATGTAGGTTCGCCCCCTCCAGGATGCTCCCATGCCCGCCCATTTCCAGCAGCCCCACCCCTGAGATGCCGTTGCTCGAATCCCCGCGCAACCGCCTGCTCGGCTTGCTTTACAGCGACCATCACGGCTGGCTGCACAACTGGCTGCGTAAAAAACTCGGCTGTTCCCAGCGCGCGGCGGACCTTGCCCAGGACACCTTCATCCGGCTGCTGACCCTGGCCGAACCCGAGCGCCTGCAAGAGCCCCGGGCCTTCCTCACTACCACGGCCATCCGCCTGCTGATCGACGGCGAGCGCCGGCGCAAACTGGAGCGTGCCTACCTGGCGGTGCTCGCCCACGAAAGCGCCGACGCCGCCGCCATCAGCCCTGAAGAATTGCACCAGATCCTCGAACTGCTGGAATCGGTCGCTCGCCTGCTGGAAGGCCTCGCAGAAAAGCCCCGCCGCGCCTTTCTGCTCAACCGCCTGGACGGCTGGACCCACGCCGAAATCGCTGAGCACCTGGGTGTGTCGAAAAGCATGATCAAGCAGTACATCGCCCAGGTCATGGTGCATTGCTACACCCTGATGTACGCAACGCCATGAGCTCCGGCGAACCCACACCCGAAGATGTCGCCGCTGCTGCGCAGTGGCTGTCGTTGCTGCACTCCGGTGAAGCCAGTGAGGCCCAACGCCAGGCCTGCGACGCCTGGCGCGACGCTGACCCCGGCCATGCCCTGGCTTTGTCGCGGCTCGAGATCCTGTGGGGGCGTTTCGACGGTTTACCGGCGTCCCGTTCACGCAGGACCCTGGAAAGGGCGCTGGCGCCCAGTCGTCATGCGCGCGTGGGCACCGCGCTGGTACTGTTGATCGCTGCGAGTGTCGCCTGGCAAGGCGTGCGCCAGGCGCCGCTGTGGCTGGCCGACCAGCGCACCGCCGTGGGTGAACGCCGCAACATGATGCTGGAAGACCATAGCCAGTTGCAGCTCAACAGCGATTCGGCGGTAGACATCGAGTTCGACGGCCAGCGCCGCCTGATCGACCTGCGCCGCGGCGAGCTGTGGGTCGAGGTGGCCAAGGATCCGCAACGACCGTTTGTGGTGCGCACCGAGCAGGGCACGGTCACTGCCTTGGGCACGCGCTTCCTGGTGCGCCGTGAAGACGGCCAGACCCGCGTCACCGTGCTTGAGTCGGCCATCGCCGCCCAGCCGGCAGCACCGTCGAGCACCCCGGCGCGGGTGGCCGCCGGGCAGCAGGCGACGTTGTACGCCGATCACGTCGAAGGCCCGCAAATCATCGGCAGCGCCGACCCGGCCAGTTGGACCCGTGGCGTACTCAAAGTCGATGACCGGCCCCTGCTGGAAGTGCTGGATGAACTGGCCCGCTATCGCCGTGGCGTGCTGCATTACGACCGCCAGGCGCTGGCCGGTTTGCGGGTCTCCGGTTCGTTCCCGCTGGACAACACCGACGCTGCGCTCAACGCGTTGCAGACCAGCCTGCCGATTCGCCTGCAACGCTTTACCGACTGGCTGGTGCTGGTCAAGGCAGAAAAATAAATTCAGCGCTCACTGTCCCTCCAGCGTTTTCACCCGTCATGGCCTGGGAAAACCCAACAACTTCCAGGAATCGCCTCCATGACCCGCCCTGTTGTCTGGCTGCATCCGCTTGCGGCTACGCTGTTTCCGATCTTCCTCGCCGGCAGTGTACTGCCGGCTGCGGCTGCCCCCTCATCGAGCGCGCAAAGTCGTGTGCAAGCCTTCCACATCCCGGGCGGCGAGCTGGGCGTGGCCCTGAGCACGCTGGCTGAGCAAGCCGGCGTGGCCCAGGCGTTCGACCCGGCGCTGACCCGTGGCAAGCAGACCCAAGGCCTGGACGGCAGCTACAGCCTGGACATCGCCCTCGCGCGTTTATTGGCCGGCAGCGGACTGGAAGCCGTGCAGGCCGGTGCGACCTATCGCTTGCAGGTGATCCCCCAGGGCGACGGCCAATTGCAACTCGACAGCCTGTCGATCACCGCGCCGGAGGCCGATCAAACAGCTTTCGGCGAAGTCGACGGCTATGTCGCCCAACGCAGCATCAGCGCCACCAAGACCGGCACGCCGATCCATGAAACCCCGCAGTCGATCTCGGTGATCACCCGCGAACGCATGGAGGCCCAGGGCGTGCAGTCGGTGAACGAAGCGCTGCGTTATACGCCGGGGGTTTCCAGCTACGGCGCCAACAACCGCTCCGACTGGTACACGGTGATTCGTGGATTTTCACCGACTACTTACCTGGACAGCCTGCAACTGCCGACCACGACCAACCTCGCCAGCTGGATGGTCGACCCGTACATGCTGGAGCGCGTTGAAGTGCTGCGCGGCCCCGCCGGTGTGCTCTACGGCCAGGGCGATCCGGGTGGCGTGATCAACCAGGTGTCCAAGCGTCCGAGCGCCGTGGCCGCCAATGAAGTGCAAGTGCAATACGGCACCGACGCGCGCAAGCAAATCAGCTTCGACAGCACCGGGCCGCTGGACGAGCAGGGCGTGTGGGCGTACCGCGTGGTGGGCGTGCTGCGTGACCAGAACATCCAGGACACGCCGTGGCAGGACAAGCGCCAGTCCCTGGCACCGTCCCTGACCTTCCAGCCGGACGACGACACGCGCCTGACCCTGTTGGCGTCGTGGCTGTATGACGACAGCAACTCCGGCGACGGTTTCTACCCGGCCGCCGGGACCATCAATTTCAACCCCAACGGGCATATCCGTCGCGACGTGTTCCCCGCCGACAAGGCCTTTCAGAAGTACGAGAAGAAGCAGTTTTCCCTGGGCTACGAATTCTCCAAGCGCCTGAACGACACCTGGCAAGTGCGGCAGAACCTGCGCTATTCGCGCCTGGATCTGGACGACAATATGATCTACGGCACCGGTTTTGAACCCGGTTCCCTGACCACCATTTCCCGCGCCGCCGAGATCGACGATTTCACCTACAAGCGCTGGACGGTCGACAACCAGGCCCAGGCCGATTTCACCGCCGGCGGCATCGACCAGACGCTGTTGATCGGCGTGGATTACCAGCACCAGAACAGCAGCGAGCGGGACGTGGCCGCCGCCGCACCCTCGTTGAACCTCTACGACCCGGTGTTCGTGCCGTTCGATCCTTCGGTGTTCAACGACCCGCAGCAAAGCTCGCGTTACCGTCCGAATTCGACGCTGAACCAGACCGGCCTCTATTTGCAGGACCAGCTCAAGCTGGATGATCACTGGCGCCTGACCCTCAGCGGTCGTTATGACTGGGCCAACTCTGAAACCAGCGAGCATGTGTCCGGTACTCACGTCGAGCAAAAGGACGAGGCCCTCAGTGGCCGGGTGGGCGTGGTGTATCTGGCGGACAATGGCCTGGCGCCGTATGCCAGTTACTCCACCGGCTTTACGCCGAACTCGGGGATCGATGCCAACGGCAAGCCCTTCGACCCCACCGAAGCCGAGCAGTACGAAGCCGGGATCAAGTTCAGCCCCAAGGACAGTAACGCCTCGGTCACTGCGGCGGTGTTCCAGATCACCCAAAGCAACGTGACCACGCCGAGCCCGCTGAACCCCAATTTCAACGTGCAGACCGGCGAGATCCGTTCTCGTGGGTTTGAGCTGGAAGGTACGGCCAGCCTGAGCCGTGAGCTGGACCTGATCGCCAGCTACACCTACCAGGACGTGAAGATCACCAAGGCCAACGACGTCAGCGAAGGCAAGACGCCAACCTTCATTCCGATCCCGCGCAACATGGCGTCGCTGTGGGCGGACTACACCTTGCGTGATGGCGTGTTGAAGAACTTCGGGGTGGGCGCGGGTGTGCGCTATGTCGGGGCCAACCCAGGGGCGGCGGACAACTCGTTGGAGGTGCCGTCGTATACGGTGTTCGATGCGTCGGCGCACTACCAGACCGGGCCGTGGAAGCTGGCGCTCAATGTCACCAACCTGACCAACGACCAGTACATCTCCGGTTGCTACGACGCCACGCGATGCCTGTTCGGCAACCCGCGTACGGCGGTGGCTTCAGCGACGTATCGCTGGTAACCGAATACCCTAGGCGAGCGGGCTTCCTGTGGTGAGGGAGCTTGCTCCCGATGGGCTGCGCAGCAGCCCCAACAAGGCCATCTCTGTACTTCCCGCAAGACCTCGGTTGCTTGGTTTTGGGGTTGCTTCGCAACCCAGCGGGAGCAAGCTCCCTCGCCACAACTAGAGCGTTCGCCGTTAGCTCAGTAAACATCCCGGCGATAGCGGCCCTGTTCGATCAACCGCTCAACCGCCTCACTGCCCAGCACATCGTGCAGCACTTGGTCCACACCCGCCGCCATCCCCTGCAAACTGCCACAGACGTAGATCGCGGCGCCATCCGCCACCCATTTACGCAGCACGTCCGCTGATTCCCGCAGGCGATCCTGTACGTAGATTTTCTCTGCCTGGTCCCGGGAAAACGCCAGGTCCAGCAACGCCAGGTCGCCGCTGGCCAGCCAGCCTTGCAGCTCGCGTTGGCAGTGGTAGTCATGGGCGATATTGCGCTCGCCAAACAGCAGCCAGTTGCGCTGCTGACCGTCGGCAATCCGCGCCTTGAGCAGGCTGCGCAACCCGGCCAGGCCAGTGCCGTTGCCCAGCAGGATCATGGGAACCGGCTCGCTCGGCAGGTGGAAACCACTGTTGCGCCGCAGCCGCAGGCTGATGGTCGAACCCATCGGTGCATGTTCGGTAAGCCAGCCCGAACCCACGCCCACGCTGCCGTCGAGGTGACGCTCCTGGCGCACGATCAGTTCCAGCACGCCGTCGCTGGCAATCGAGGCGATGGAGTATTCGCGCATGCTCAGCGGCACCAGCGCATTGACCAGCGCCTGGGCATGCAGGCCCACCAGATGCGCGCGATTGTCCGGCAGTTGGCGGCCGGCCAACACCTGGTCGAGGGTGTGTGTCAGGCCGTCGATGACCACACCTTCACTGCCGGCCAGCCCCAGGCCTTCCAGGAAGTGCTCGATGGCCCATGAGCCGTTGCGTGGCAGCACTTCCACCAGGTCACCGGCCAACCAGTCCCGGGGGGCGGGCGGAGTCAGTCCGAGCAAGTAGACGCCGGAGCCACTGCTGTCCGGATTGAGCAGGGTGCGCTGGGCCAGGGTCCAGTTTTCATACGTCGCGGTGGCCCAGGCTGCAGAGGGTGCATGGCCGGTCAGTTGGCCCAGTTGCTGTTGCCAGTGCAGCAAGGCGTCGGTGTCGCCGCTGTCGACTTCAATCGGGGCGAACAGCGGGTTGCCGCCCTGGTTGGTCAGCCAGAAATGCAGGCGCCGGGCAAACCCGCAGAAGTGTTGATACTGGCGGTCACCCAAGGCCAGCACCGAATAGTTCAAGCCCTTGAGGGACAGGTTCTGGCCAAGCACGCTGCGTTCAAAACCCCGGGCGCTGTCCGGCGCTTCGCCGTCGCCGAAGGTGCTGACCACAAACAACGCGTTGCTGGACTGGCGCAACTCTTCTTCGCTGACGCTGCCCAACGACCGCACGTTCACCGGCAAGCCGGCGGCCTGCAATTGCCCGGCGGTTTGCCAGGCCAACTGCTCGGCAAAGCCGCTCTGGCTGGCAAAACCGATCAGCCAGGCCGGCGCGTCGCTGGGGTTGTCGGTGAGGCCTTTGCGGGCATCGCGAACCTGGCGCTTTTTGCGGCGACGGTCGAGGTACAACAGCCAGCCGGTGATAAAGAACAGCGGCATGAGCAGCGCGGTGAGGGTCAGGATGAGCCGGCCGGCCAGGCCGAAATAGCTGCCGGTGTGCAACGCATAGATGCTGGTCAGGATCTGCGCCTTGAAGCTTTTGCCGGCGTAGGTCTCGTGGGATTTGACGTCGCCGGTGGCCGGGTCGAGGTTGATCTGGTTCAGCGCGCGGTTGTGGGGCGACGTTTTCAGCAAGTAGTAGACGGTGGCCGGTTGGCCGGCAACCGCGGGCATGCGGATGTTATAGCCGCTCAGGCCTGGCCCGGCGTTGCTGTAGATGCTGCTCCAGATCGCATCGTAATTGGCCACGGGCGTGGGGCCGTCCGGCGCCGGGCCGCGCTTGCGTACCCGTTCGTTTTGCGGGGCGTCGGACAGCAGTTTGGTCATGCCGTCGCTGTACCATTCGTAGGACCAGAACAGCCCGGTCAGCGCCGACAGTAGATAGAACAACAGGCACCAGGTGCCGAACACCGAGTGCAGGTCCCAGTTGAAACTGCGGCCTTTTTTGCGCCAGTCCAGGGTCAGCCACGCACGCCAGTTTGCCACCTGGCGCGGCCAGCGTAGGTACAGGCCGGAAAGGCAGAAGAACACCAGGATGAAGGTGCAGGCGCCGGTGATTTGCCGGCCGGTGTCGCCGATCGCCAGGTAGCGGTGCAGTTGCAACACGAAGGCGAAGAAATCCTGGCCAACGGGGTCGCCCAGGTAGTCGCCGGTGTACGGGTCGAAGTAGCGCATCTGGCCGCGACGTTCACCCGGCGGCGGGGTGAACCAGACCTTGGCAGCGTTGGTGCTGTCGGGTTGCACCGTGAGCATCGACACGACTTTGCCTTCACGGGCCTCCAGCAGGTGCACCAGCTCCGCGGGCGGCAGTACGCCGGCCGGGCGCTGTTCCACCGTTAATACCGTGGGGTTGAGCCACTCGATGATTTCATCCTGGAACGACACCGTCGCGCCGGTGATCCCCATCAAGGCCAACACCAGCCCGGCGGTAATGCCGAAGAACCAATGCAACTGGAACAGGGTTTTCTTCAACACGTCGTGCGGCCTCGTTAGCAGGTTAGGTGTTTCACGGCGCGCATTATGCCGTGAGTTGTCGAGAAAGATTCTTTTTTACATGCAATAAATCCGACCATCCGATGCATGGGGTGTTGTGCGTGGTCAATAAGAATCACTATCATTGGCAACTTTTTGCCTTCAGGTACTTCCCCATGCTGCTGCACGTTCCCGGCCTGTTCTCTCGCGAGGAAGTGCTGCGCATCCGCGAAGCCCTGGCAAACACCGAATGGGCTGACGGTAAAATCACCGCCGGGCACCAGTCGGCCAAGGCCAAACACAACCTGCAACTGCCGGAAGGCCACCCGCTGGCCAAGGAAATCGGCGCGGCGATCCTCGATCGCTTGTGGAAAAAACCGCTGTTCATGTCGGCGGCGTTACCGCACAAGGTCTTCCCTCCGTTGCTCAACTGCTACACCGCCGGTGGCAGTTTTGATTTTCATATCGACAACGCCGTGCGCCAGTCCAAGGGCAGCCACGAACGGGTGCGCACCGACCTGTCTTCCACCGTGTTTTTCAGCGACCCCGACGACTACGACGGCGGCGAGCTGGAGATCCAGGACACCTTCGGCCTGCAGCGGGTCAAGTTGCCGGCGGGCGACATGGTGCTGTACCCCGGCTCCAGCCTGCACAAGGTCAACGCCGTGACCCGCGGCGCGCGCTACGCCTCGTTTTTCTGGACCCAAAGCCTGGTGCGCGAAGACAGCCAGCGCACCTTGCTGTTCGAAATGGACGGGGCGATCCAGCAACTGAGCCGGGACGTGCCCGACCACCCGGCCCTGATCCAGCTCACCGGCACCTATCACAACCTGCTGCGCCGCTGGGTTGAGGTCTGAGGGTGGGTTTTTTACTGCGCCGTGAAGAAGTCCTCACCGTTGAACAATTGCAGACCCTGCTCGACGATTCCCCGGTGCGCGCCGCCCAGGCGATTCTGATCGCGGCGAAGGAGGGCGTGGTGGATGCCCAGGCCTTGCTCGGGCAGATCCTGCTGGAAGGGCGCGGCATCGAGCGCGATGAAGCGCTGGCGGTGCGCTGGTTCCGGATTGCGGCCCAGGGCGGGCAGTTGATGGCGCGCAACATGCTCGGGCGTTGCCTCGAGCATGGCTGGGGCTGTGGGGCGGATGAGGTGGCGGCGGCACGTGAATACCGCCTGGCGGCAGACGGCGGGTTGGATTGGGGGCTGTATAACTACGCCAACCTGCTGGCGACCGGGCGCGGGGTGGCCGAGGATCAAACCCGGGCGCTGGCGTGTTATCGACAGGCGGCGGAACTGGGCCATGCCAAGTCGATGAACCTGCTGGGGCGTTACCTGGAAGAAGGGCAGTTTTGCCCCAGGGATCTGGACGCGGCGGTGGCGTGGTATCGCCGGTCGGCGCAGGGTGGGGATTTTCGCGGGCAGTTCAGTTATGCGGCGGTGCTGGCGGATCGCGGCCAGGTTGAAGCAGCGCTGGAATGGCTACGCAAGGCACTGGCGGGCGGGAATTTGAAGTTCTTGCGGGTGGCGCACAAGGCGTTGTCTGCCGCCAATGATCCGCAGATACGGGCGATGGCCGAGATTTATCAAGAGCATGCCATTGAACTTGATCGTTCCCACGCTCTGCGTGGAAATGCCGCCCTGGACGCTCTGCGTCCGCGCTAACGGCGTGACGCAGAGCGTCACCGGATGCTTTCCCACGCAGCGCGTGGGAACGATCAAGGCGTGGGCTTACAGGTAGAACGATTTCAACGGCGGGAAGCCATTGAATTCAACCGCGCTGTAGCTGGTGGTGTACGCACCGGTGGACAACCAGTACATCCGGTCACCAATCGCCAGGTTCAGCGGCAGGCCGTACTTGTAGTTTTCGTACATGATGTCGGCGCTGTCGCAGGTAGGACCGGCGATGACCACTTCTTCCATCTCGCCTTTCTTCTCGGTCCAGATCGGGAACTTGATGGCTTCGTCCATGGTTTCGATCAGGCCGGAGAATTTGCCCACATCCGTGTACACCCAACGCTCGACGGCGGTGCGGGATTTACGGGCAACCAGCACCACTTCACTGACCAGGATCCCGGCGTTGGCGATCAACGAACGGCCCGGCTCCAGGATGATTTCCGGCAAGTCGTCACCGAAGTCTTCCTTGAGGAAGCGGATGATTTCTTGCGCGTAGGTTTCCAGGCTGTTGGTGCGGGTGATGTAGTTGGCCGGGAAGCCGCCGCCCATGTTGATCAGCTTGAGGTGGATGCCGTCTTCTTCCTTCAGGCGCTCGAAGATCACTTTGACCTTGGCGATCGCCGCGTCCCACACGCTGATGTCACGCTGTTGCGAGCCGACGTGGAAGGAGATGCCGTAAGGCACCAGGCCCAGGTCGCGGGCGAGGATCAGCAGGTCCATGGCCATGTCGGTCTGGCAGCCGAACTTGCGCGACAGCGGCCAGTCAGCCGTGGTCGAGCCTTCGGTGAGGATGCGCACATACACTTTCGAACCCGGGGCGGCCTTGGCGATGTTGCGCAGGTCGGCTTCGGAGTCGGTGGAGAACAGGCGCACGCCTTTCTCGTAGAAGTAGCGGATGTCCTTGGATTTCTTGATGGTGTTGCCGTAGCTGATACGGTCGGCGCTGACGCCGCGGTCCATGACCTTGTCCAGCTCGTAGATCGACGCGATGTCGAAGCTCGAACCCTTGTCCTTGAGCAGGTCGATGATCTCGACGGCCGGGTTGGCCTTGACGGCGTAATACACCTTGGCGAATTCGAAACCGGCGCGCAGGTCATCGTAGGCCTGGCTGATCATCGCGGTGTCGATCACCACGAACGGGGTTTCCTGGGTATCGGCGAACGCCTTCATTTTGTCAAAAGTGGCGCGCGCGAAATAGTCTTCGACCTGGATCGACATGCTGGGAACTCCTACTGGCAAACTAGATTGATCAATGGGTGCAAATGAACGTCCTCCGTATCCCCACTTTGGTTCGCCTACTTCCCAAGGCATGTCGCCGAAAGCAAAAAGGCCATGGGATCAACCGCTTCCCTTGGCCTTGCTGTCTCGTCGTCAGTACTTGAGCCGGATGGATCGTTTCCAGCATGGACGTTCGGCGCGAACTTTAGGACGTGAGGGGCTATAGATCAACTAAAAATGTCGCGTTTTTGCACGCGTTCGTCGTGCGACCGCGTGCAGCTACTTATGTAACCGACCGGTATGACGGATTGATGTTCCCCCAGGAGTGTTATTTGAGGGGAATTGGGAGCGCTTTTGTGGCGAGGGAGCTTGCTCCCGCTGGGGCGCGAAGCGGCCCCAAAATCAGTCAACCCCTGTTTACCTGAAACTATTGAGTCGTCTGTTATGGGGCTGCTGCGCAGCCCAACGGGAGCAAGCTCCCTCGCCACAAGGGGGTATCAGGCCAGTGCTGTCTCGGCCGGCGAAACAATGCTGGTCTTGCCCCCACGGGACTTGCCCGAGCTCAAGTACTCGGCAATCGACTCCTGGGTCACTTCCCCCAGGAACACCCGCTCCGCATCCATCACCGGCAGCCACGAACGGTTGAACTCGTACATGCGCGACAACAGGATGCGCAAATGCTCGTCATACGCCGCCGTGGCGTTGAACTCGCGCAGGTACTGGCCGCAGGTACCGGTCTGACGGTGCAGGTCGCGACGTCGTACATAACCCAGGGCTTTGTTCTCGGCATCGGTGACCACCACGTAGCGACGGTCCAGCTCATCCATCTGCTCCAGGGCATCCGCCACTGGCGTCTCCGGGCTGACCGAGGGAGCGTTGTCCGCCGCGTCTTCGGCTTTCACCAGCAGCAGGCGCTTGAGGGTGCTGTCCTGGCCCACAAAGTTGCTCACGAACTCATCGGCCGGGTGCGCCAGCAGGGTGTCCGGGTGATCGATCTGCAGCAGCTTGCCGGCGCGGAAGATCGCGATCTTGTCCCCCAGCTTGATGGCTTCGTCGATGTCGTGGCTGACCATGATCACGGTCTTGTTCAGCGCGCGCTGCATCTCGAAGAACTCGTTCTGGATCATCTCGCGGTTGATCGGGTCGACCGCGCCGAACGGCTCATCCATCAGCAGCAACGGTGCATCCGCCGCCAGGGCGCGGATTACGCCGATCCGCTGTTGCTGGCCACCGGACAGCTCACGCGGGTAGCGGTGCAGGTACTGCTTGGGTTCCAGCTTGATCATGCTCATCAATTCGCGGGCGCGGTCGTGGCATTTCTGCTTGTCCCAGCCCAGCAACTTGGGCACCACCACGATGTTCTCTTCGATGGTCATGTTCGGGAACAGGCCGATCTGCTGGATCACGTAGCCGATGTTGCGACGCAGGGTCACTTCATCCAGGTCAGTGGTGTCTTCACCGTTGATCAGGATCTTGCCCGACGTGGGCTTGATCAGGCGGTTGATCATCTTCAGCGTGGTGCTCTTGCCGCAGCCCGAGGGGCCGAGGAATACGCAAATTTCGCCTTCGTTGACGGTCAGGCTTACGGAATCAACGGCCGTGATGGTCTTGCCGTTGCTTTGAAAGGTCTTGGTCAGGTTTTGAAGTTCGATCATTTGAGTAATCCTTTTGGAGTCAGCGTGCGTTGCAGCCATTGCAGAAGCAGGTCGGCGAAGATGGCCAGGAGACTGACCAGTACGGCGCCAACGATCAGCATCGACATGTCGCTGCGGCTGATGGAAGCCAGAATAAGTACACCCAGGCCACCGGCGCCGATGGTGGCGGCGATGGTCATCACACCAATGTTCATGACGACGGCGGTGCGCACACCGGCGAGGATCACCGGCACCGCAATCGGCAACTCGACCATGCGCAGGCGCTGGCCGAAGGTCATGCCAATGCCTTTGGCGGCTTCGCGGATGCCTGGCTCCACGCCGGTGAGGGCGAGGTAGGTGTTACGCATGATGGGCAACAGGGAGTAGAGGAACACGGCGGTAATCGCCGGCATCGGCCCCAGGCCCTGGCCGAACTTGGAGTAGAACGGCAGCAGCAGGCCGAACAGTGCGATGGACGGCACGGTCAGCAGTACGGTGGCGCTGGCCTGTAACGGGCCGGCGAGGGTCGGGAAGCGGGTCATCAGCACGCCCAGGGGCACGCCTACGACGATCGCCAGGATGACTGCAATGCCGACCAGGGTGATGTGCTGCCAGGTCAGGTGCAGGACGAGAGCCCAATCAAGATGGGAAAAGGCGTTCAGAAATTCCATGTCTTCTCCTCTTATGGGTTGATTGGATGTTGGCGCAGGAAATCGGCGGCCACGGTGGACGGGCTTTCATGGTCGACGTCGACCCGTGCATTCAACTGGCGCATGGTTTCATCGTCGAACAGTGCCGCCAAAGGCGCAAGGTCAGCCGCCAGTTGCGGGTGAGCGTCGAGGTACACCTGACGCACCACCGGCGCTGCGGTGTAGTCCGGGAAGTAGTGTTTGTCGTCTGTCAGCAGCTTCAATTTGAAGGCGTTCAGGCGGCCGTCGGTGGTGTAGACCAAACCGGCAAACACCTGGCCGTTACGCAGCGCGGTGTACACCAGGCCGGCGTCCATCTGCCGGGTGTTTTTGCGGGTCAGGTTCATGCCGTACAGCTTGACCATGCCGGCCATGCCGTCGGAACGGTTGGCGAATTCGGTATCCAGGGCCACCAGGCGGTTCTGTTTGCTGTCCTCGGCGAGGGCCTTGGTCAGGTCGCTGATGCTGTTGATCTGCGGGAATTCCTTGGCCACGTTCTCTGGCAGCGCCAGGGCGTAGGTGTTGCTGAATTTCGACGGGGAGAGCCAGACCAGGCCTTTCTTCGCGTCGAGTTCTTTCACCCGTGCGTAGGTCTGTTCGCTGTCGAGCTTCTCGTCGACGTGGTTATAGGCCACCAGCGACACGCCGGTGTATTCCCAGAGCATGTCCAGCTGCCCGCTTTCCTGGGCACTGCGCGCCAGGTTGCTGCCCAGGCCGCCGGTCACGCGGGTGTCGTAACCCTTGGTGCGCAGGTACTGGGCGGTGATTTCGGCAAGCAGGGTCTGTTCGGTGAACACCCGGGCGCCGATACGGATGACCGGTTTTTCAGCGGCTTGCGCAAACCCTGCGAACAGCAGGACGCAGCTCAATATCAATGTCAGTTTTTTCATGTGAATTCCTTTGCCGAGCCTTAAGACGGACGCAACCCGCGTTCCAGCCAGAGGCGGCTGGCCATGGTCACCAGACCGTCGAGCAGCAAGGCCAGCAGCGCGGTGCACGCGGCGCCGAGCAGCAATTGCGGCTGATTGTTCAGGGCGATGCCGGGGAAGATCAGGCTGCCCAGGCTGTTGGCGCCAATCAGGAACGCCAGGGGAGCGGTACCGACGTTGATTGCCAGGGCCACGCGCACACCGCCGATGATGATCGGCACGGCGTTGGGCAGTTCCACGCGAAACAGAACCTGGCGCGGCGTCATGCCGATGCCCACGGCGGCTTCTTTCAGGGAGCCTTGTACGTTTTTCAGGCCTTCATAGGTGTTGCGCACGATGGGCAGCAACGAGGCGAGGAACAGCGCGAAGATCGCAGGGCCGCTGCCGATGCCAAGGACACCGAGGGCGATGGCCAGTACGGCCAGGGGAGGGACGGTATTGCCGATGTTGAAGATCTGCATGAAGCGTTCTGCGCGCCCGACCATATTCGGTCGGCTGAGCAGAATACCGGCGGGAATCCCTACGATCAGGGCGGCCAGCATCGAAACAAGGACAAGGATCAAGTGAGCTTGCAGGTAAAACAACAAATCGTCGCGGTACAGTTCGATCGTGTTGATGCCGATCCAGTGGACCAGCAGGGCCAGGAGAGCGACGACAACCGCTCCTCCTATCAGCCCTTTGCCATAGCGAATAGCCACAGGCGGACTCCTTTTTTCTTTTGTCGGCGAACACATTTCCGAGCGGCAATGCCATTCCTGGCTGTCGGCGAATGTGGTCGCGAATAGCAGCTCGCCTCTACCGGCAACGCGGTATGCGGTCGAGCCATGAGCGCAGCCTCGTCAGGCTAACTTGCTGATTTTTCAGCCCCTGTTACGAGTGCGGTAGCAGGGGAGTGGACGTCTCTACCTTTTAAAAGGTTCCATACTTGGCAGCATTTAGCCACCCCCAATGGGGTGAACGGTGGTCCGTCACCCCGGGTTTGCGCTATACTCGCCGCCCTTTTTTGACTCACCTGCCAGGCGATTTCCCATGACCCACCAGGCCGCCGAAGTCGCGAAACGCCGCACTTTCGCCATTATTTCCCACCCCGATGCCGGTAAAACCACCATCACCGAGAAGCTGTTGCTGATGGGCAAGGCGATCGCGGTGGCCGGCACGGTGAAATCCCGTAAATCCGACCGCCATGCCACCTCCGACTGGATGGAAATGGAAAAGCAGCGTGGTATCTCTATCACCACGTCGGTCATGCAGTTCCCGTATCGCGATCACATGATCAACCTGCTCGACACCCCGGGCCACGAAGACTTCTCCGAAGACACCTACCGCACCCTGACGGCAGTGGACTCGGCATTGATGGTCCTCGACGGCGGTAAAGGCGTTGAGCCACGCACCATCGCGCTGATGGACGTCTGCCGCCTGCGGGACACGCCGATTGTCAGCTTTATCAACAAACTCGACCGTGACATCCGCGACCCGATCGAACTGCTGGACGAAATCGAAGCCGTCCTGAAGATCAAGGCCGCGCCCATCACCTGGCCGATCGGTTGCTACCGCGACTTCAAGGGCGTGTACCACCTGGCTGACGACTACATCATCGTGTACACCGCCGGCCATGGTCACGAACGCACCGATGTGAAAATCATCGAGAAGCTCGACTCTGACGAAGCCCGCGCCCACCTGGGTGACGAGTACGACCGTTTTGTCGACCAGCTGGAACTGGTGCAGGGCGCCTGCCACGCGTTCAACCAGCAGGAATTCCTCGACGGCCAGCTGACGCCGGTGTTCTTCGGTACCGCCCTGGGCAACTTCGGTGTCGATCACGTGCTCGACGCCGTGGTCAATTGGGCGCCCAAGCCGCTGGCCCGGGTGGCCAACGAGCGTACCGTTGAACCGGTGGAAGAGAAATTTGCCGGCTTCGTGTTCAAGATCCAGGCGAACATGGACCCCAAGCACCGCGACCGCATCGCCTTTATGCGTATCTGCTCCGGCAAATACGAAAAAGGCATGAAGATGCGCCACGTGCGTACCGGCAAGGACGTGCGCATCGGCGACGCCCTGACTTTCTTCTCCTCCGAGCGTGAGCAACTGGAAGAGGCGTTTGCCGGCGACATCATCGGCTTGCACAACCACGGCACCATCCAGATCGGCGATACCTTCACCGAAGGCGAAGTACTGGGCTTCACCGGTATCCCGCACTTCGCCCCGGAACTGTTCCGCCGCGTACGCCTGCGCGACCCGCTGAAATCCAAGCAACTGCGCCAGGGTTTGCAGCAGCTGGCAGAAGAGGGCGCGACCCAGGTGTTCTTCCCGGAACGCAGCAACGACATCATCCTCGGCGCCGTCGGTGTGCTGCAGTTCGATGTGGTGGCCAGTCGCCTGAAAGAGGAATACAAGGTGGAATGCTCCTACGAGCCGATCACCGTGTACTCCGCGCGCTGGATCGATTGCAGCGATAAGAAGAAGCTCGAAGAGTTCAAGGTCAAGGCTGTGGAAAACCTGGCGATTGACGGCGGTGGTCACCTGACCTACCTGGCCCCGACCCGGGTCAACCTGGCGCTGATGGAAGAGCGCTGGCCGGACGTGAAATTCCGCGCGACCCGTGAGCATCACTAAGGGTTAGCGAGACACCAGAGGGCGAAGCTGTCATGGCTTCGCCCTTTTGTTTGGGCGCCCTGTAGGCGCGAGCTTGCTCGCGAAGCACTCACGGGCACCGCGTTTACCCAGGTTTACCACGTCATCGTTGACGACCTTCGCGAGCAAGCCCGCTCCCACAGGGGTGGCGAAAACTTCAGTTCGGGACTAGCTTGAAGCAAGGCGACGGCGGATAGTTGTCGTACGCAATTCAACTCCTGACTGGGCGGAATTCGACCATGAGTATCTTTCAACGTGTGGTGCTGTTGCTCAAAGTGCTGGTGATGATGTCACTGGGCATGTCTGCCGCGTGGGCCAATACGGCTGCGCAAAGCCATGGCGCGGGGTTTGTGGCGGCGAAGACGGTGCAGGCGGGTGGCTTGCAGTTGGCCAAGAGTGAGTCCGAGCCAGGGGACGAGGATCAGGGCGGCTCCAAGGACGATGACGACGCTGAAAACCCGGACAATGACGGCGAAGACAGCGACACCTACAACGATGGCGACAGCGATACGTAAGTAGCGCAGGCAAAAGAAAGCCCCTCTTGCCGGACAGATGCGCTATCCGACGAGAAGGGCTGTAGAACACGGGAATGCTCTGGACTCACCCTCCAGAGCATTTTTTTTGCACGTCAGACCAAAAATTGCTCCGCGTAGTGGCACGCCACCTGGCGGTTGTCGAGTGGTCGCAGCAGCGGTTCATCGGTGCTGCACAGTTGGGTCGCGTAGGGGCAGCGCTTGTGGAACGCGCAGCCGGACGGCGGGTTCAATGGATTGGGCAACTCGCCGACGATTTTGATCTTCGGTTTGTTGGGATCCGGATGAATGGTCGGGGTCGCCGACAGCAGGGCCTGGGTGTACGGGTGCAGCGGGCGCGCATAGATGTCGTGCTTGGGGCCCACTTCCACCGGACGGCCGAGGTACATCACCATCACGTCATCGGCGACGTGCTGCACCACCGCGAGGTTGTGGGAGATGAACACATAGGCGGTGTTGAATTCCTGCTGCAGGTCCATGAACAGGTTCAGCACCTGGGCCTGGATCGACACGTCGAGGGCCGAGGTCGGTTCGTCCGCTACCAGCACCTTGGGTTGCAGCATCATCGCCCGGGCCAGTGCGATCCGCTGGCGCTGGCCACCGGAGAACATGTGCGGGTAGCGCTGATAATGCTCAGGGCGCAGGCCCACTTGCTTCATCATCGCCTGGACCTTTTCCCGGCGCTCGGCGGCGGACAGGTTGGTGTTGATCAGCAGCGGCTCACCCAGTTGGTCACCGACCTTCTGGCGCGGGTTCAGCGAGGCGTACGGGCTCTGGAACACCATCTGCACGTCTTTGCGCAATTGCTTGCGCTGGGCCTTGTCGGCACCGGTGACTTCTTGCCCCGCGATTTTCAGCGAGCCGGAAGACGGTTCTTCAATCAGTGTCAGGGCGCGGGCCAGGGTGGATTTGCCGCAACCGGATTCGCCCACGACCGCGAGGGTCTTGCCGGCTTCCAGTTCAAACGACACGCCATTGAGCGCACGCACCAGGGCGTGGCCCTTGAACAGGCCACGGGACACTTCGTAGTGACGGGTCAGGTCGCGGGCGGTAAGTACGACGGCCATTACGCCACCTCCTGATTCAGCGGGTAGAAGCAGCGAGCGAGGCTGTTGCTTTTCGGGTCAAGGCCCGGGCGTTGGGCGCGGCAGGATTCCTGCACATATGGGCAGCGTGGCGACAGCAGGCAACCTTGCGGGCGGTCATAACGGCCAGGAACAATACCCGGCAGCGTGGCCAGGCGTGTGGCGCCCAGGCTGTGCTCGGGAATCGCCTTGAGCAGCGCTTCGCTGTACGGGTGTGCCGGGATGTCGAACAACTGCGGCACCTGGCCGACTTCCACGGCCTGGCCGGCGTACATCACGCACACGCGCTGGGCGGTTTCGGCCACCACCGCGAGGTCGTGGGTGATCAGTACCAGGCCCATGTTCTGCTCTTTCTGCAAGGCCAGCAGCAGGTCCATGATCTGGGCCTGGATGGTCACGTCGAGTGCGGTGGTGGGTTCATCGGCGATCAGCAGCTTGGGCTCGCCGGCAATGGCCATGGCGATAGCCACACGCTGGCTCATACCACCGGACAGCTGGTGCGGGTAGGCATCCATTCGGCTGGCTGCGCCTGGAATTTCCACCTTTTCGAGCAGTTCGATGGCACGCTTGCGCGCTTGCTTGCCAGACATTTTCAGGTGCAGGCGCAGCACTTCTTCGATCTGGAAACCCACGGTGTAGCTGGGGTTCAGGGCCGTCATCGGGTCCTGGAACACCATGGCCAGGTCTTTGCCGACGATCTGCCGACGCTGACGGTTGCTCAGCTTGAGCATGTCTTTGCCGTCGAAGTTCAGGGCGTCGGCGGTGACGATGCCGGGGTGCTCGATCAGGCCCATCAGCGCCATCATGGTCACGGATTTACCCGAGCCCGACTCGCCAACGATCGCCAGTACTTCGCCTTTGTCGACGGAGATGTCGAGGCCATCGACCACCGGCACGGCGGTCTTGTCGCCGAAGCGGACATTGAGATTCTTGATTTCTAGCAGTGACATGGGAATCTCCTCAGGCGGCATTCTTGAGTTTCGGGTCCAGCGCATCGCGCAGACCGTCGCCCATCAGGTTGATTGCCAGCACGCTGAGCAAAATGGTCAAACCGGGCAGGCTCACGACCCACCAGGCGCGTTCGATGTAGTCACGGGCCGAAGCCAGCATGGTGCCCCACTCCGGGGTTGGCGGTTGTACGCCAAGGCCCAGGAAGCCAAGGGCTGCGGCATCGAGAATCGCCGAGGAGAAACTCAAGGTGGCCTGAACGATCAGCGGCGCCATGCAGTTGGGCAGCACGGTGACGAACATCAGGCGCGGCAGGCCGGCGCCGGCGAGGCGGGCGGCGGTCACGTAGTCACGGTTCAGTTCGCCCATCACCGCTGCGCGGGTCAGACGGACATAGGACGGCAGCGACACGATCGCAATCGCGATCACGGTGTTGATCAGGCCAGGGCCGAGGATTGCCACAATGGCGACGGCCAGCAGCAGCGACGGCAGGGCCAGCATGATGTCCATCAAGCGCATGATGGTCGGGCCGAGCAGGCGCGGGAAGAAACCGGCGAACAGACCCAGCAGGATCCCCGGGATCAACGACATCACCACCGACGACAAGCCGATCAGCAACGACAGGCGTGAACCCTGGATCAGGCGCGACAGCAGGTCACGGCCCAGTTCGTCGGTGCCCAGCAGGAACTGGATCTGCCCACCTTCCAGCCAGGCCGGCGGGGTCAGCAGGAAGTCACGGTATTGCTCGCTCGGGTTATGCGGAGCCACCCAAGGGGCGAAGATGGCGCAAAACACCACCAGCAACATGAACAACAGGCCGGCTACGGCGCCCTTGTTCTTGGAAAAGGCTTGCCAGAATTCTTTGTACGGGGACGGGTACAGCAGGCTTTGATCGACTGCTACCGCGGAAGTAGGTGTGGTCATGGTCATGATCTCAGCGCTGGTGACGGATGCGTGGGTTGGCGAAGCCGTAGAGGATATCCACCACGAAGTTCACCAGAATCACCAGGCAGGCGATTAACAGAATGCCGTTCTGCACCACGGGATAGTCCCGTGCGCCAATGGCTTCGATGAGCCATTTGCCGATGCCGGGCCACGAGAAAATGGTTTCGGTCAGGACCGCACCGGCCAGCAGCGTGCCGACTTGCAGGCCGACCACGGTGAGGACCGGGATCAAGGCATTCCGCAGGCCGTGGACGAACACCACGCGTGCCGGCGACAGGCCTTTGGCCTTGGCGGTACGGATGTAGTCTTCGCGCAGCACTTCAAGCATCGACGAACGGGTCATCCGCGCGATAACGGCCAGCGGGATGGTGCCGAGCACGATGGCCGGCAGGATCAGGTGATGCAGGGCGTCCCAGAACGCATCCGTTTCGCCCGCCAGCAGGGTGTCCACCAGCATGAAGCCGGTGCGCGGCTCGATGTCGTAGAGCAGGTCGATCCGTCCCGACACGGGCGTCCAGCCCAGGCTCACGGAGAAGAACATGATCAGGATCAGGCCCCACCAGAAGATCGGCATCGAATATCCCGCCAGGGAGATGCCCATCACCCCATGGTCGAACAGGGATCCTCGCTTCAAGGCCGCGATCACCCCGGCTAACAGCCCCAGGATGCCGGCGAACAACAGGGCGGCCATGGACAGTTCCAGGGTCGCCGGGAAAAGGGCGGTGAATTCAGTCCACACGCTGGTACGGGTGCGCAGGGATTCGCCGAGGTCGCCGTGGGCGAGCTTGCCGACATAATCCAGGTATTGCGCATACAGCGGTTTATTCAGACCAAGGCGTTCCATTGCCTGAGCGTGCATCTCGGGGTCGACTCGTCGTTCGCCCATCATGACTTCGACGGGGTCGCCAGGGATCATGCGAATCAACGCGAAAGTCAGCAAGGTGATGCCGAAAAACGTGGGGATCAATAACCCCAATCGGCGGGCAATAAAACTAAACATCTTGTTGTGTACCTCAATCAGCCGGTTAGGCAGGTCCGGCACCGTCAATGTCGACGGTGCCGAGCGTTTCTTATCTACTTCACCTGGGTGGTGGCGAAGTTATTTGTGGTCAGAGGGCTTTGGGTATAACCCTCGACGTTTTTACGCATGGCGGTGAACATTTTCGGGTAAGCCATGGGAATCCACGGTTGGTCCTTGTCGAAAACGTCCATGGCTTGTTCATAGAGTGCAGCGCGCTGTGCGGGTTCAGCGATGGCGCGCGCCTTGTCGATCAAGTCTTGAAACTCCTTGTTACACCAGCGGGCGTAGTTTTCGCCGTTTTTCGCTGCATCGCAACTCAAGTTCGGGGTGAGGAAGTTATCCGGGTCCCCGTTATCCCCGGCCCAGCCGGCGGAAACCATGTCATGTTCGCCATTCTTGGCGCGTTTGAGCATTTCGCCCCACTCCATGACCTTGATGTTCACTTTCAGGCCGATTTGCGCCAAATCCGCCTGCATGCGCTGGGCGCCGAGCATCGGGTTGGGGTTGGTCGGGCCGCCGCCGTTGCGGGTGAACAGGGTGAACTCGGTACCTTCCGGTACGCCGGCTTCCTTGAGCAGGGCGCGGGCCTTGTCCAGGTCGCGTGGCGGGTTCTTCAGCTTGTCGCTGAAGCCCAGCAGGGTTGGCGGGTAAGGCCCGGTGGCGTCGATGGCGTTGCCTTTGCCGTACAGGGACTCGTTGTAGCCTTTCTTGTCGAACGCGATGTTGATCGCGTGACGCACCCGCGCGTCGCTCATGTACTTGTGGGTGGTGTTCATGGCGGTGTAGGCGGTGGTCATCGCCGCCAGTTCCGCGACTTTCAGGTTTGGATCAGCCTTCATGCTCGGCACGTCATCCGGTTTCGGATACAGCGCGATCTGGCATTCGTTGGCCTTGAGTTTTTGCAGGCGCACGTTGTTGTCGGTGGTGATGGCCAGGATCAGCGGATCGGCCGGCGGCTTGCCACGGAAGTAGTCCGGGTTAGCCTTGAAGCGCACTTGGGCGTCTTTGGCATAGCGGGTGAAGATGAACGGGCCGGTGCCGATGGGCTTGGCGTTCAGGTCATCGGTCTTGCCGGACTTGAGCAACTGGTCGGCGTATTCGGCGGAGTGAATCGAGGAAAACGCCATGGCCAGGTCGGCCAGGAACGGTGCTTCAGGGCGGGTCAGGGTGAAGACCACGGTGTGATCGTCGGTCTTGGTTACGCTCTTGAGCAGTTCCTTGAAGCCCATGCTTTCAAAGTACGGGTAGCCCACGTTGGACTTGTTGTGCCACGGGTGATTCGGGTCCAGCTGGCGCTGGAAGCTCCAAAGCACGTCGTCGGCATTCATGTTGCGCGTGGGTTTGAAGTAGTCGGTGGTGTGGAACTTGATGTCGTCACGCAGGTGAAAGGTGTAGGTCAGGCCATCGGCGCTGATTTCCGGCAGGTCTTTGGCCAGGGCAGGCACCACTTCGGTGGTCCCGGGCTTGAAGTCCACCAGGCGGTTGAACATGGTTTCAGCCGCGGCGTCCGAGGTGACGGCCGTGGTGTACAGAACCGGGTCGAAACCTTCCGGGCTGGCTTCGGTGCAGACGACCAACGGTTTGGCCGAAATGCCGACAGCGACGCTCAACAGCGCAGCGGCAATGGCAGCTTGTAACGGGAGCATTTTCATCTAAGAGCCCTCTGCAATCGATTGGACCAGACAAGCGTAGGCGGCAGGCTCGTCCTGAGCCCGCCGCCTACCTGGCGCTGATTAAAGAATGTTGAACGGGATGGTGGTGACCAGACGGAACTCACGCAGGTTGCCGTCAGCCTGGTTGGCGCTGGCACGGTGAGTCACATAGGTACCACGGATGGTGGTGGCCTTGAGCGGGCCGCTCTGCACGGCGTAGGAAGTGCCGATGCCGTATTCCTGGTGTTTCTCGCCGTCCTGGGCCTGAATGCCGTTGTAAGCAAAGCCAGCCACGCCGCCGTCGCCGGTGTAGTGAGTGCCGTCGATGCCCCAGCCGCGAGCCGAGTAGATGTTGAACTTCAGGCCTGGCACGCCGTATTCGGCCATGTTGAGGCCGTAGGCGATCTGGAAGGATTTCTCGTTCGGGCCGTTAAAGTCGGACGTCAGGGAGTTCGCCAGGTAGATGCCGTTGGTTTCGTGCAGGTAGTCGAAGTACTCGTCGCCGTTCACGGCCTGGTACGAGAAGGTCAGGCTGTGAGCCTGGTGGGTCAGGCCGAACGACAGCGAGTAGGTGTCGTTGTCGATCTTGCCCATCAACTTTTTGCCTTCGTCGACGGTTTTGTAGTAGTTCAGGCCGGTGGTCAGCGACAGGGTCTGGCTGTCACCCAGCTCGTGGGTAGCGCCGAAGTAGTACTGGTTCCAGAAGTCTTCCACGTTGGCGGCAAACAGGCTGGTTTTCAGGCTCTTGAACGGCTGGTAGTTGACGCCGAAGGTGTTGACCTTGTCGGTTTCCTGGCGGCCATTGCCGTATTCAGTACGGAATTTCGACAGGCTCTGCTCGGTCCGTGGGGATACGCGGTCAAACACGCCGCCCTGGAACGACAGGTTGCTGAACTCTTCGCTGTTGAAGCTCACACCTTCAAAGCTCGAAGGCAGTGCACGGTTGCCGATGGTATCGACGATGCCGCTGCTGAAGTTCTGGCGACCGGCGGTCAAGGTGGTGTTCGAGACACGGAACTTGACGTTGGCCAGGCCCAGTTTGCTCCACTGGTCTACAGCGTCGCCATCGGAGTCAGCCAGGGTACGGTTGGAACCGCCCTTGATGTCACGCTTGCTGCTGTCCAGGACCACTGCGTTGTAGACGGCCACTTCAGTGCTCACGCCCACGGTGCCTTGGGTGAAGCCCGAGGTAGCGTTGAGGATAGTGCCCTGCACCCAGTTGGTACGGTAATTGTCAGTACGGGCTTCGCCGTGCTTCTGGTAGGTGAACTTGCTGCCGCGGAAGCGTTGTTCGTTGGAGAACCAGTTACGGGTTGTGCCGCCCAGGCTGAATCCATCGATAAAGCCTTTGGCCTCGCTTTGGGCGCTGGAACCGGCCAGTGTGGTTGGAACGAAGTCCTGGCTTGCAGGATCAGCGTAGGCGTTAGCCGTGATGCTGCTGATGGCCAGGGCCAGAAGCGCGGTGCTGCTCAGTTTCATGGGTGAAGCTCCTTTGGTTCTCTTTTTAATGCCGGTCTTTTTAGGTGAACCGGCTATTTGGGTGTGTAACTCTTTCAAGCCTTGCAAACGTTTGCCGGGGGAAAATTCCTGAATAAAGGCTGCACGTTTGCAGCAAGGCGAATACTCGCCCTGCGCAATACGGTTATTTTTTTATGGGTTGATACTGACGCCCGAGAACACGTTGCGGCCGAAGGGGCTGACTTTGAACCCTTCGACTTTGGCGCTTAACGGCTGGTTGACCGTCGAGTGGGCGACTGGCGTGATCGGCACCTGTGTTTTAAGCAGTTGCTGCGCCTGTTTGTACAGAACCGTCCTTTGTTCGCGGTCGGTCACGACCTTGGCTTGCTTGATCAGCTTGTCGTACGCCGGGTCACACCACATGGAGTAGTTGTTCCCGCCGATGGCGTCGCAGCTGTAGAGGGTGCCCAGCCAGTTGTCCGGGTCACCGTTGTCGCCGGTCCAGCCGATCAGGCTGATGTCGTGCTCGCCATTCTTGGTGCGCTTGATGTACTCGCCCCATTCATAGCTGACGATCTTGACCTTGAGGCCAATCTTGGCCCAATCGCTTTGAAGCATTTCGGCCATCAACTTGGCGTTGGGGTTGTACGGCCGTTGCACCGGCATCGCCCACAGGGTGATCTCGGTGCCTTCCTTCACGCCGGCAGCCTTGAGCAGTTCCTTGGCTTTTTCCGGGTTGTAGGCGGCGTCCTTGATGGTGTCGTCGTAAGACCATTGGGTCGGCGGCATGGCGTTGACCGCCAGTTGCCCCGCACCCTGGTACACGGCGTTGAGAATGCTCTGCTTGTTCACCGCCATGTCCAGGGCCTGGCGCACTTCGAGCTGGTCGAAGGGCTTGTGCCGCACGTTATAGGCGATGTAGCCGAGGTTGAAGCCGGGTTTGGTCAGCAATTGCAGCTTCGGGTCGGCCTTCAGGGCTTCGACGTCGGCCGGGCGCGGGTGCAGGGTGATCTGGCATTCGCCGGCCTTGAGCTTTTGCACCCGCACCGACGCGTCGGTGTTGATCGCAAAAATCAGCTGGTCGAGCTTCACGCGGCTCGGGTCCCAGTACTGTTTGTTGCCGGTGTAGCGAATCTGCGAGTCTTTCTGGTACCGCTGGAACACGAACGGCCCGGTGCCGATCGGCTTCTGGTTGATGTCGCTGGGCTTGCCGGTCTTCAGGAGATGGTCGGCGTATTCAGCCGACAGGATCGAGGCGAAGCTCATGGCGATGTTCTGGATAAACGCGGCGTCGACCGAGTTCAGGGTCATCACCACGGTGTGCGGGCCGGTTTTCTCGACCTTCGCGATATTCTTGTTCAGGCTCATCCCGTTGAAGTACGGAAACTCGGTGGGGTAGGCCTTGCGGAACGGGTATTCGGGGTCAAGCATGCGATTGAAGGTGAACAGGACGTCGTCGGCGTTGAAATCACGCGTCGGCTTGAAATCCTTGTTGCTATGGAATTTCACCCCTTCCCGCAGGTGGAAGGTGTACGTCAGACCGTCTTCGGAAATATCCCAACTGGTTGCCAGCCCTGGAACGACATTGGTCGCGCCTTTTTCGAACTCGGCCAGGCGGTTGTAGATAGGCTCGGCGGCGTCGTTATCGGTAGCCGTCGTGTATTGCGCGGTGTCGAAGCCAGCCGGGCTGCCTTCGGAGCAAAACACCAGGCTCTTTTTATCGGCCGCCTGGCCCATCGAGGCCACAGCCAACAGGCTGGTGCCAAATATCGCGGATAGAACGGTGGTATGGCGCATGACAATCCCAATCCTTGTTTGTTGTTTTCGTCAGTGAGCAATCGCAAGGTCATTCACGACCTTGCGACAACACTGATCCCACAACGGCAGTTGCCTTACAGAGACCATGCTTCTGCCGTGCCACGACGTTATGGGTCGGGAGCCGGGCAGTAAATACATCGAATCTGACAGACCTTGTAGGCAACGGAGCCGCGATTCGCAGTTAGCTGCCGTAGGACGGCAGCTTGTGCGGATGTGGTCTGTTTCCTACGGTCTTGGCGGATGCAATAACGGCGACGTTATGAAACGTCGCCGTCAGAGACCCTTATTTGCCGCTTACGCTCACGCCGTAGAAGGAGTTCAAGCCAAACGGGCTGATCTTGAAGTCCTGCACGTTGTTGCGCATGGGTTGATACACCGTCGAGTGCGCGATAGGTGTCATCGGGACTGCATCTTTGAGGATATGTTGCGCCTGCTTGTACAGCTCGGTGCGTTTGGCTACGTCGGAAGTCGCCTTGGCTTCTTTTACGATGCCGTCGAATTTCTTGTCGCACCACTTGGAGAAGTTGTTGCCGGCCAGGGAATCGCAGCCGAACAGCACGTTCAGCCAGTTGTCCGGGTCACCATTGTCGCCGCTCCAGCCAATGATCATGGCCTGGTTCTCGCCGCCTTTGGAACGCTTGATGTACTCGCCCCACTCGTAGCTGACGATGTTCACTTTCAGGCCGATCTGTTTCCAGTCGTTCTGCAGCATCTCAGCCATCAGCTTGGCGTTCGGGTTGTACGGACGCTGAACCGGCATCGCCCACAGGGTGATCTCGGTGCCTTCCTTGACGCCGGCTTCCTTGAGCAGTTCCTTGGCTTTGGCCACGTCGTGCGGCACATCCTTGATGGTGGTGTCGTAGGACCACTGGGTAGGCGGCATGGCGTTGACGGCCAGTTGGCCTGCACCCTGGTAGACCGAATCAATGATCTGCTGCTTGTTCACCGACATGTCCAGGGCTTGACGCACCCGGATGTCCGACAGCGGGTTAGGCGCGGTCTGGCCCTTGAGGACCGGCATCACGTTGTAGGCGATGTAGCCCAGGTTGAAACCGGCCTGGTGCGGCAGTTTCAGGTCCTTGTCTTCACCCAGCGCCTTGAGGTCGGCCGGACGCGGGAACAGGGTGACCTGGCATTCGTTTTTCTTCAGCTTCTGGATACGCACCGACGGGTCGGTGGTGATGGCGAAAATCAGGTTGTCGATCTTCACGTCTTCAGGTTTCCAGTAATCCTTGTTGCCGGTGTAGCGGATGTTGGAGTCTTTCTGGTAGCTCTTGAACACGAACGGACCAGTACCGATTGGCTTCTGGTTGATGTCCTGGGCCTTGCCTTCCTTCAACAGTTGGGCGGCGTATTCAGCCGACTGGATGGAGGCGAAGCTCATGGCCAGGTTCTGGATAAAGGCAGCGTCCACGGTGCCAAGGGTGAACTTGACGGTGTGGGCATCGACTTTCTCGATGTTCTTGATGTTGGTGTCCATACCCATGTCCGTGAAGTACGGGAACTCGGTTGGGTAGGCTTTACGGAACGGATCGTCTTTATTGATCATCCGGTTGAACGTGAACAGTACGTCGTCAGCCGAAAATTCACGAGTTGGCTTGAAGTACGGGGTGGTGTGGAACTTGACGCCTTCACGAAGGTGGAAGGTGTACGTCAGGCCGTCCGGGGAAACGTCCCAGGTGGTGGCCAGCCCAGGAACAACAGCGGTGCCGCCGCGTTCAAACTGGGTCAGACGGTTGAACATCGTTTCGGCCGAAGCATCGAAGTCTGTTCCGGTGGTGTACTGGCCTGGATCAAAACCGGCCGGGCTCCCTTCGGAGCAGAACACCAGATTGCTCGCCGCTTGGGCGAAAGGTGCAGCAGCCATTAAACCGGCGCTGACTAATAACGGAATGACTGCGTGTTTAAGCATGTTGGCCTCATGATTTGTTGTCATTTTTGGTAGTGAGGGCGACCTCGTGAGTCGACCTGCGGATACTTATGCAGGGCCCATACCCAATGCAAGATGTTGAGAGCCTACAAAGGCTAAACAGTGGTACGAACGTACACGAATGTCGCATATGTGTAAGTTCGGACACATTTACGCACTTTTGAGGGGTTTTTTCGGTGCGAGGGGTGCACCAGGAATGCCCAACCGAGGTGTCTGGCGCACCCGGTTGGGGCGTGGCTGTTACTTATTCAGACTGACGCCATAGAACGGTGTGAGTCCAAATGGACTGATCTTGAAGTCCTGCACTTCTTTTCGAAGGGGCTGGAAAACCGTCGAGTTTGCGATAGGTGTTATAGGTACCTGTTCCTTAAGGATTTTCTGTGCCTGTTGATACCACTTTATGCGCTGCTCGCGGTCGCTGCTGACCTTGGCCTGCTGCACCAGCTTGTCGTACGCCGGGTTACACCATTTCGCATAGTTGCTGCCGTTCACCGCGGCACAACTGTAGAGCACGCCGAGCCAGTTATCCGGGTCACCGTTGTCGCCGGTCCAGCCGTAAATCATCACGTCATGCTCGCCGGCTTTGGCGCGTTTGATGTATTCGCCCCACTCATAGCTGACGATGTTGGCCTTGATGCCGATCTTCTCCCAATCCTGCTGGATCATCTGGGCCGACATCCGGGCATTGGGGTTGGAGGCGCGCTGAACGGTCATGGCCCACAGATTGATGGTGGTACCTGGTGCAACCCCTGCTTCTTTTAGTAGCGCCCGGGCCTTGGCGGGATCGTAGGGAGCGTCCTTGATGGTGGGGTCATAAGACCACTGCGCCGGAGGCAGCGCGTTCTGCGCCAATTGTCCGGCGCTCTGGTACACGGCCTTGATGATTGCCGGCTTGTCGATGGCCATGTCCAGGGCCTGGCGCACTTTGAGCTGGTCCAGGGGCGGGTGGGTCACGTTGTAGGCGAGAAAGCCGAGGTTGAAGCCGGCTTGCTGGAGCACTCGCAGGTTGGGGTCCTGTTTCATCACGTCGATGTCGGAGGGGCGCGGATAACCGCTGACCTGGCATTCACCGGTCTTGAGCTTCTGCAGGCGCACCGCGGCGTCCGGAGTGATCGAGAACACCAGGTTGTCGAGCTTCACGTCCTCGGGCTTCCAATACTGTTTATTGGCGGTGTAGCGAATCTGCGAATCCTTCTGGTAACGCTTGAACACAAATGGCCCGGTGCCCACCGGCTTCTGGTTGATGTCGGCGGCCTTGCCTTCCTTGAGCAACTGCGCGGCGTATTCGGCGGACTGCACCGAGGCGAAGCTCATGGCCAGGTTCTGCACGAAGGAGGCGTCGACGTTGTTCAGGTTGAAGCGCACGGTGTGCTCGTCGAGTTTTTCGACGTTCTTGATCGTGGTGTTCAAACCCATGTCGGTGAAGTAGGGCGATTCCGACGGGTAAGCCTTGCGGAACGGCGTTTCGGGATCCAGCAGGCGCTGGAAGGTGAACAGCACATCGTCGGCGTTGAAGTCGCGGGTCGGGGTGAAATAGTCGGTGGTGTGGAACTTGACCCCATCCCGCAGGTGGAAGGTGTAGGTCAGGCCATCTTTGGACACGTCCCAGTTGGTCGCCAGGCCGGGCTCGACTTCGGTGCCGCCGCGCTTGAATTGGGTCAGGCGGTTGAACACGGTTTCGGCGGAGGCATCAAAATCGGTGCCGCTGGTGTACTGGCTGGGGTCGAAACCGGCGGGGCTGGCTTCGGAGCAGTAGACCAGGGTGCTGGCCGCTTGGGCCATCGGCATAAAGGCGAGCAGGCCGGCAGCGAGGAGGAGCGGTTTTAAGGCGATTCTTTCCATGGAGACCCCTGAGATGGCAGCTGAACACTGCCCAAACGAAAACGGCGGTCACCGAGGTTACCGCCGTTCAGGTTTGTCAGGTAGGGGTCACTGCATCTGGACTTCGATCACGCCATCCGCAGTCATATTGACCTGGCTGGTGCCCGCTTCAACTTCCGGCGTCGGCGCCGAGTCCATCGCTGCGGCCTTCATCATCATCCCGCCGCGGGCGTAGGGCTGTGGATAACCGTTGGTGTTGAAGTTCAGGTTGACGATCTTGTAGCCCTTGCCGCCCAGGGCGTCGGTGGCCAGTTGTGCACGGGCCTTGAACGCGGTGACCGCCTCTTTAAGCAAGGCATCTTCGCTGGCCTTGCGGGTCGGGTTGGCGATGGCGAAATCCATGCTGTCCATTTTCAGGTTGGTCAGCATGTCGCCGGTGAGCTTGGACAGCGCGGCAAAGTCGGCGCTTTCCATGCGCAGTTCTGCGCGTTCACGCCAGCCGGTGATTTTCTGGTTCTTGTTGTCGTAGATCGGGTAGCTGTTGCGGCTGCCCTGGCGCAGGGTCACGCCTTTGACTTCGCGGGCCTGGGCCAGCGCCTTGTTCATGGTGGTGGTGATTTCGGCGGCCAGCTTGGCCGGGTCGGTGTTCTGCGACTCGGTGTAAAGGGTGACGATCATCTGGTCGCGCGCCACTTCCTGGCTGACTTCGGCACGCAGGGAAATCTGGTTGTAATGCAGCTCATCAGCGGCCATGGCAGGCAGGCTGGCGAGGGTGGCGGCGCCGAGGGTGATAACGGCTGCACTGCGAGTGAAACGTGACATGGAAGCTCCTTGAGATGTTCGTGTTCGGTAAGACTGTAGACGCAAGGTTTCAGTTCTTCGGGTTTACACATTCCCTACAAGTTATCGAATGCCGACGAACGGTCATGTTCCTGACCCCTGCGTCAAAGAGCCACACACGCCGTGCCAGCGCTGTCGCTTCGTTTATACTCCGTGCGATCCGCCTGCAGCGCTCATCGGGAGAGCTCATGCTCGCCGCCGTAAAACTGACTTCCGCCACCCGCCAGAACCTTTGGCGCCTGACGTTTATCCGCACCCTGGTGCTGGCCGCACAGGCCGGTTCGGTCGGGCTTGCCTATTGGTTCAACCTGCTGCCGTTGCCCTGGTTGCAGTTGGCCGTGACCCTCGGCTTCTCCACGGTACTGTGCGTGTTTACCGTCATCCGGTTGCGTACCACGTGGCCGGTGACCGAGCTGGAATACGCCCTGCAACTGGCCTGCGACCTGTTTATCCACAGTGTGTTGCTGTACTTCTCCGGTGGTTCCACCAACCCGTTTGTTTCCTATTACCTGGTGCCTCTGACCATCGCCGCGGTGACCTTGCCGTGGCGCTACTCGGTGGTGCTGTCGGGTATCGCCCTGACGCTGTACACCCTGCTGCTGGCGCAGTTCTACCCGTTGCAGACGTTTCCCATCGCCCGGGAAAACCTGCAGATCTACGGCATGTGGCTGAGCTTCGCCCTGTCGGCGGCGGTCATCACCTTCTTTGCCGCGCGGATGGCGGAAGAGCTGCGCCGCCAGGAAGAGCTGCGCGCCATTCGCCGCGAAGAAGGCTTGCGCGACCAGCAACTGCTGGCCGTCGCCACCCAGGCCGCCGGCGCGGCCCATGAATTGGGGACGCCGCTGGCGACCATGAGCGTACTGCTCAAGGAAATGACCCAGGACCACCACGACCCGGCCCTGCAAGACGACCTGAGTGTGCTGCAAGAGCAAGTCAAGCAATGCAAGCTGACCTTGCAGCAACTGGTGCGCGCCGCCGAAGCCAATCGCCGCCTGGCGGTGGAGATGCAAGACGTCACTCAGTGGCTGGACGAAGCCCTGAACCGCTGGCACCTGATGCGTCCCGAAGCCAGTTACCGCTTCCACCTGCTGGGCCAGGGCACGGTGCCGCGCCTGGCGCCGCCGCCGGACCTGACCCAGGCGCTGCTGAACCTGCTGAACAACGCCGCCGATGCCTGCCCTGAAGGCTTGGAAGTGTCCCTGAACTGGGACGCCGAAGACCTCACCATCAGTATTCGCGACCACGGCGCCGGCGTGCCGCTGGCGATTGCCGAGCAGATCGGCAAGCCGTTCTTTACCACCAAGGGCAAAGGCTTCGGCCTCGGCCTGTTTTTGAGCAAGGCCAGCGTGACTCGCGCGGGCGGCTCAGTGAAACTCTATAGTCATGAGGAAGGCGGCACGCTCACCGAGCTGCACCTGCCCCGTGTCGCACGAGGAGACATCGATGAGTGACGAGATCCAAGTCGAAGGCGAAGAACTGCCGCACCTGTTGCTGGTAGACGACGACGCCACCTTTACCCGCGTGATGGCCCGCGCCATGAGCCGTCGTGGCTTTCGCGTGAGCACCGCCGGTTCCGCCGAAGAAGGCCTGGCCATCGCCACGGCCGACCTGCCGGAATACGCCGCCCTGGACCTGAAAATGGACGGCGACTCCGGCCTGGTGCTGTTGCCCAAGCTGCTGGAACTGGACCCGGAAATGCGCGTGGTGATCCTCACTGGCTATTCCAGCATTGCCACCGCCGTCGAGGCGATCAAGCGTGGCGCCTGTAACTACCTGTGCAAGCCGGCCGATGCCGACGACGTGCTGGCCGCCTTGCTCTCCGAGCACGCCGACCTCGACACCCTGGTGCCGGAAAACCCGATGTCGGTGGACCGCTTGCAGTGGGAACACATCCAGCGTGTGTTGACCGAGCACGAAGGCAACATCTCCGCCACCGCCCGCGCCCTGGGCATGCACCGCCGAACCTTGCAGCGCAAGTTGCAGAAGCGCCCGGTTCGACGTTGAACGGCGACTGAACAATCTGCTTCAGGCTGCACAGAGTCTGGGCTGATCACCTATGATCAGCCCAGTACGTGATGATCGACCGTAGGAGCGAGCGTGCTCGCGAAGGTCGTTAACGATGGCGCGGGAAACCGGAAAGCACGCGGTGCCCTTGAGTTTTTCGCGAGCAAGCTCGCTCCTACATCGATTCGATGCCTGTTCTTTATTTCCTACCGAGCCTGAACAATGAATCAGAACGCTGAGTATTCCGCGGTCAACGACGCGGTGCGTGGGCAATTTTTAAGGAAAGTGTGGGCACTGATCACTCCTTACTGGCGCAGTGAGGAGAAGGGCAAGGCCTGGCTGTTGCTGCTGGTGGTGCTGGGGCTGTCACTGTTCAGTGTGGCGGTCTCGGTGTGGTTCAACAGCTGGAACCGCGACTTCTACAACGCCCTGCAAAAAAAGGACTACGACGCCTTCACCCACTTGCTGATGTACTTCAGCGTGATCGCCGTGGTGGCCATCGTGACTGGGGTGTTCACGTCTTACCTGCAGCAGATGCTCACCATCCGCTGGCGGCGCTGGCTGACTGAAACCTACTTCGCCAAGTGGCTGAGCCAGAAGAACTACTACCACCTCGAATACGGCGGTTACACCGATAACCCCGACCAACGTATTTCCGAAGACCTCAACGCCTTCACCAGCAGCACCCTCAGCCTGGGCCTGGGTTTTATCAGCAACCTGGTGAGCCTGGTGTCGTTCTCGGTGATCCTGTGGGGCGTGTCCGGCAGCATTGAAGTGTGGGGCATCACCATTCCCGGCTACATGTTCTGGGCGGCGCTGGTGTATGCCGTGCTGGGCAGTTGGTTGACCCACCTGATTGGTCGGAAATTGATCGGTTTGAGCAACCGCCAACAACGGTTTGAGGCCGACTTGCGTTTCAGCCTGGTGCGGGTGCGGGAGAACGCCGAAAGCATCGCGTTGTTCAATGGCGAGCCCAATGAGCATCAGCAACTGAGTGCGCGTTTCGGGCGAGTGTGGAGCAACTTCTGGAGCATCATGCAGCTCAAGAAACGCCTGAATTTCTTCACCAGCGGTTACTCGCAGATTGCGATCATCTTCCCGTTCGTAGTGGCCGCGCCGCGCTACTTTTCCGGGCAGATAGAGCTGGGCGTGCTGATGCAGGTGGCCAGTGCATTTGGCAGCGTGCAGGGCAGCCTGAGCTGGTTTGTCGACGCGTACACCGTGTTGGCCAGCTGGCGCGCGACCTGTGATCGTCTGCTGAGTTTTGGCGAGGCGATGGAAGAAAACGAAAGCCGCAACATGGGCATTCAGTTGCAACGCCAGGGCGGCAATTTGCAGATGGACAACCTTAGCCTGGACCTGGCCGATGGTCGTCACCTGCTCGACGGCGCCAACCTGACCGTTGCCGAAGGTGAGCGCCTGATGCTCAGCGGTCGTTCCGGCAGCGGCAAATCAACCTTGCTGCGGGCCATGGGCAATTTGTGGCCAAACGGCCATGGCAACATTCGCTTGCCGGCCGAGCGTTACCTGTTCTTGCCGCAGAAGCCGTATCTGCCGATCGGCACCTTGCGCGGCGTGTTGAGTTATCCACAGGAGGAGGGCGCCTACCCGGCGGAACGTTATGCACAGGTCCTGGAAACCTGCCGCCTGGCGCACCTGATTCCGCGGTTGGACGAAGCCAATCACTGGCAGCGCATGTTGTCACCGGGTGAGCAGCAGCGCCTGGCCTTTGCCCGTGCGTTGTTGTTTGAGCCGCAGTGGCTGTACATGGATGAGGCCACGTCGGCGATGGACGAGGAAGACGAGGCGGCGCTGTATCAGGCGTTGATTGATGAATTGCCGGGCTTGAGCATCGTCAGTGTTGGGCATCGCAGCAGCCTCAAGCGTTTCCATGGGCGGCATGTGCGGATCGAGAACGGGCAGTTGGCGGAGCAGGCGCTGGTTTGAGTCTTTGGGGCATATCCGTTTCTTCGGTAACGGCTACTTATGGTTCCGCTCTTACAGCGGCTCACTTTGGAAAAGCCGGAATGCCGGCCCAGCCCAAAGTAAGCAAAGGGCTCTGCCCCGCCTGTCGGCACCTCGCCTAGGCTCGGTGTTCCCTCACTCCGGCACCGCGAAGCGGGCCGCCGCGACGGCCCGTCCCTGGCCCGTCGCGGCTAAA
>NZ_JACARC010000038.1:13146-159947 GCF_013386825.1 Pseudomonas sp. IPO3778 | reverse complement strand
TGGTTACTTTTGGGCTCCTTTCAAAAGTGACCCGCTGTAAGAGCGGAACCCATAGCAGCCCTGACCGCAGCAACGGATATGTACTCACTCCATCCAACGAAGCCAAACAAAAAAAGCCCGGCTGATCATCGATCAGCCGGGCTTTTTCATGTCGCCTGAAAACCTGTTACTTCTTCAGGCCGTAATGCTCATCCAGCATCCCTGGGGCGTTGGGCGTTTTTGGCGCGTAGTCCCGTGGCGGTTCCTGATTTTCCCGGGGCGGGGTCAGGCGCTCCCGTGGCGCTTGCGGTGCATCGGAATGCAGCGCGGCCAGCAGACGCTGGCGGGTGATGTCGTCCAGGGCCAGGCGGTTGGCACCCTCGGCGAGATGATCCTGTACTTCCTGATAGCTCTGAGTGAGCTTTTTCACCAGGGTCGCGGTGCTGTTGAAGTGGGTAACAACCTCGTTCTGATAACTGTCAAAACGTTCCTGAATGTCATCCAGCTGACGCTGCGTGCGGTTAGGCGCGGCATTCGGCAACAGGCGGGCAACCAGGAATCCAATGGCGACACCGGCAACCAAGGCGAGAGTCGGCAACAACCAAACTAAGAGCGAGTGTTCCACGAGTCCTTCCTCTATAAACGGCTTTGCTTTACGTTAACGGCTCGGACCTGCGCTGTATACCGCGATTAAGCTCGCAATGATGCCATGCACAGACTTTTAGCTAGACGAGTCGACCCTTTGAGAGGTCACGGAGTTCCTTCCTTGCTGATGCGTGAAACCCCTGTTTTGATCGATGGCCCGGTAGGCCAACTGGAAGCCCTGTATCTGGATCACCCCGAGCCACGTGGCCTGGCGCTGATCTGCCACCCTAACCCGGTGCAGGGCGGCACCATGCTCAATAAAGTCGTATCGACCCTGCAGCGCACGGCGCGCGACGCGGGCTTGATTACGTTACGTTTTAATTATCGCGGGGTCGGCGCCAGCGCCGGTACGCACGATATGGGCACCGGTGAAGTCGACGACGCCGAAGCCGCCGCCGCCTGGCTGCGTGAAAAACATCCCGACCTGCCGATCACCCTGCTGGGGTTTTCCTTCGGCGGGTTTGTTGCCGCCACCCTCGGTGGCCGCCTGGAAGCCAAGGGCGAACAACTCGCCCACCTGTTCATGGTGGCTGCGGCCGTGATGCGCCTGCGGGATAACGATGTGCTGCCACAAGGCTGCCCGTTGACCGTGATCCAGCCGGAAACCGACGAAGTGGTCGACCCACAACTCGTCTACGACTGGTCCGCCGCCCTGAATCGCCCCCATACGCTTCTGAAAGTGGCAGAATGCGGACACTTTTTTCATGGCAAGCTGACCGATCTCAAGGATCTTGTGCTGCCACGTCTTTCGAATTGATGACAAGCGATCACCCATGACGACCCGTACCCGCATCCTCACCGGCATCACCACCACCGGCACGCCGCACCTGGGCAACTACGCCGGCGCGATTCGCCCGGCGATCCTTGCCAGCCAGGACGCCAACGCCGATTCCTTCTATTTCCTGGCCGACTACCACGCCTTGATCAAGTGCGATGACCCGCAGCGCATCCAGCGCTCGCGTATGGAAATCGCCGCGACCTGGCTGGCCGGTGGCCTGGATGTGAACCGGGTGACGTTCTATCGCCAGTCCGACATCCCGGAAATCCCCGAGCTGACCTGGTTGCTGACCTGCGTGGCGGCCAAGGGCCTGCTCAACCGTGCGCACGCCTACAAGGCTTCGGTGGACAAGAACCTGGAAAACGGCGAAGACCCGGATGCGGGCATCACCATGGGCCTGTACAGCTACCCGGTGCTGATGGCAGCGGACATCCTGATGTTCAACGCCCACAAGGTGCCGGTTGGACGTGACCAGATTCAGCACGTGGAAATGGCCCGGGACATCGGCCAGCGCTTTAACCACCTGTTCGGCAATGGCAAAGAATTCTTCACCATGCCCGAGGCGCTGATCGAAGAAAGCGTCGCCACCTTGCCGGGCCTGGATGGCCGCAAGATGTCCAAAAGCTACGACAACACCATCCCGTTGTTCACCAGCGCCAAGGACATGAAGGACGCGATCTCGCGCATCGTCACCGACTCCCGCGCGCCGGGCGAAGCCAAGGACCCGGACAACTCGCACCTGTTCACCCTGTACCAGGCGTTTGCCACCAAGGCCCAGGAAGAAGCATTCCGCGGCGAACTGCTGCAAGGCCTGGGCTGGGGCGAGGCGAAGAACCGTCTGTTCCAATTGCTGGACGGCCAACTGGGTGAGGCGCGTGAGCGTTACCACCAACTGATGTCGCGCCCCTCCGACATGGAAGACCTGCTGCTGGTCGGCGCCCAGAAAGCCCGCGCCGTGGCTGCACCGTTCCTGGCCGAGCTGCGTGAGGCGGTGGGCCTACGCTCGTTCGTCAACCAGACTGCCGTTGCCGCCAGCACCAAGAAGAAAGCCGCTAAAGCCCCACGCTTTGTCAGCTTCCGAGAAGACGACGGCAGCTTCCGCTTCCGTTTGCTGGCGGCCGAAGGCGAGCAACTGCTGCTGTCACGCAACTTTGCCGACGGTAAAACCGCCGGCGCGGTGACCAAGCAACTGCAATCGGGCCAGGCGCTGGATGTGCGCAGCGAAGCCTTGAGCTTCAGCGTGTGGCTGGAAGGCGCGGCGGTGGCCGACAGCCCTGAGTTCGCCGACGGCGCCTCCCGGGATGCCGCCATCGAAGCCTTGCGCGTTGCGTTGACCCCAATCGAGGATTAACCCGACCAAGGGTTGATTGCCATTCTTCAGGGCCGTCGTTACAGTGGCGGCCCGTTTTTGTTGCCTTGCTAACGAATTATGACGCCCCTAGAACGATATCAAGCTGATCTGAAACGCCCTGAATTCTTCCATGACGCTGCCCAGGAAACTGCGGTGCGCCATTTGCAGCGCCTGTATGACGATCTGGTCCAGGCCTCGCAGAACAAGCCGGGCATGTTCAGCAAGTTGTTTGGCAAGAAAGACCACACGCCGGTCAAGGGCCTGTACTTCTGGGGTGGTGTTGGCCGGGGCAAGACGTACCTGGTCGATACCTTCTTCGAAGCGCTGCCGTTCAAGGAAAAGGTCCGCACTCACTTCCACCGCTTCATGAAGCGTGTGCACGAAGAGATGAAGACCCTGCCGGGCGAAAAGAACCCGCTGACCATCATCGCCAAGCGTTTCGCCGACGAAGCGCGGGTGATCTGTTTCGATGAGTTCTTCGTGTCCGATATCACCGACGCGATGATCCTCGGCACCCTGATGGAAGAGCTGTTCAAGAACGGCGTGACCCTGGTCGCCACGTCGAACATCGTGCCAGACGGCCTGTACAAGGACGGCCTGCAGCGCGCGCGCTTCCTGCCGGCCATCGCCCTGATCAAGCAGAACACCGATATCGTCAACGTCGACAGCGGCGTCGACTACCGCCTGCGTCACCTTGAGCAAGCCGAACTGTTCCACTTCCCGCTCAACGAAGCGGCCCAGGAAAGCCTGCGCAAAAGCTTCCGCGCGCTGACGCCGGAATGCACCCAGGCCATCGAAAACGATAAGTTGATCATCGAAAACCGCGAAATCATCGCGCTGCGCACCTGCGACGACGTGGCCTGGTTCGACTTCCGCGAACTGTGCGACGGCCCTCGCAGCCAAAACGACTACATCGAACTGGGCAAGATCTTCCACGCGGTGATCTTGAGCGGCGTCGAGCAGATGACCGTCACCACTGACGACATCGCGCGGCGCTTTATCAACATGGTCGACGAATTCTACGACCGTAACGTCAAGCTGATCATCTCGGCAGAAGTCGAACTCAAGGACCTGTACACCGGCGGTCGCTTGAACTTCGAATTCCAGCGGACCTTGAGCCGCTTGCTGGAAATGCAGTCCCATGAGTTCCTGTCGCGGGCGCACAAGCCATAAGCGATGTGCTCGAAATGAAAAAGGCCCGCAGCGATGCGGGCCTTTTTTATGCAAAATTTCCAGGTCAACAGAAATCAAAGGTGGGAGCCGGGCTTGCCCGCGATAGCGGTCTGTCAGCTAATGCATCTGGTGGCTGACACGCCGCCATCGCAGGCAAGCCAGCTCCCACATTTTACTGTGTATACCCTTTGGTTACGCGGCTTGCTGGAACTGCTGCCGGTACTGGTTCGGCGACAACTCGGTGTGCTGGCGGAACAATCGCGCAAAGAAACTCGCGTCGTCGTAACCCACTTCGTAACTGATGGTCTTGATGCTCTTGCGGCTGCCGGACAGCAAGCCCTTGGCGGTCTCGATGCGCAGGCGCTGCAGGTAATGCAGCGGCTTGTCACCCGTGGCGGTCTGGAAGCGGCGCATGAAGTTACGGATGCTCATGCCGTGTTCCCGGGCCACGTCTTCGAAACGGAACTTGTCGGCGAAGTGCTCTTCGAGCCAATGCTGGATCTGCAGGATGATCACATCCTGGTGCAGCTTCTGGCCGCCAAACCCGATGCGCCCCGGGGCATAGTTGCGTTGCACTTCATAGAGGATGTCGCGGGCCACAGCCTGGGCGATGTTGGCGCCGCAGAAACGCTCGATCAGGTAGATATAAAGGTCGCAAGCCGAGGTGGTGCCGCCGGCGCAGTACAGGTTGTCGGCGTCGGTCAGGTGCTTGTCCTGGTTCAGTTGCACCTTGGGGAAGCGTTCGCTGAAGGCGTTGAAAAAGCGCCAGTAGGTGGTCGCTTCCTTGCCGTCCAGCAGGCCGGCTTCGGCGAGCCAGAACACCCCGGTGGCTTCGCCGCAGAGCACGGCGCCACGGGCATGTTGCTCGCGCAGCCAGGGCAGTACTTGGGGGTAGCGTTGGCACAGTGAGTCGAAGTCGTCCCAGAAGGCCGGGAGCACGATGATGTCGGCGTTTTCGAGGCCGCCGTCCACCGGCATGATCACGTCGCTGAAGCTGCGCACCGATTGCCCGTCAGGGCTGACCAGGCGGGTTTCAAACGCCGGTGTAAGGCCCTGGCCCAGCTGTTTGCCGTAGCGCAGGCTGGCGAGATGGAAGAAATCCTTGGCTTGCATGAGGGTTGAAGCGAATACCCGATCAATGGCCAAAATGCTGACGCGCCGCAAGGGCGTGGAGATTTGGTTAGACATAATTTCATTTATTCTTATAGGGGAAAGTGGTCACCAGACGGCTGGATCGTCTTATTTTTTGTCGCATGTGTCCAGTGTCCCGTGACGGCTTGGCGGCTTAGGCTCTGTGATCCCGGTCTTGTCCGACAATCTCACGCAGGTGACCCATGATTCCCAGAACCTTGTTCAGCTCGGAGCACGAACTCTTCCGCCAGAGCGTGCGCACCTTCCTCGAAAAAGACGCAGCGCCGTTCCACGGGCAATGGGAAAAGCAGGGCTACATTGATCGCAACCTGTGGAACAAGGCAGGGGAGGCGGGGATGCTCTGCTCGCACCTGCCGGAAGCGTACGGCGGCCTGGGGGCGGATTTTCTCTACAGTGCGGTGGTGATCGAGGAGATCAGCCGCCTGGGGCTGACCGGGATTGGTTTCTCCCTGCATTCGGACATTGTTGCGCCCTATATCCTGCATTACGGCAGTGAGGCGCTGAAGCACAAATACCTGCCCAAATTGATCTCCGGGGAGATGGTCACGGCCATTGCCATGACCGAGCCGGGTGCAGGGTCGGATCTGCAAGGGGTCAAGACCACGGCCGTGCTGGACGGTGATGAATACGTGATCAACGGCTCCAAAACGTTCATCACCAATGGCTTCCTGGCGGACCTGGTGATTGTCGTTGCCAAGACCGACCCCAAGGCCGGTGCCAAGGGCACCAGCCTGTTTCTGGTGGAGGCTGATACGCCGGGTTTCGACAAGGGCAAGCGCCTGGAGAAGGTCGGGATGAAGGCTCAGGATACGTCGGAGCTGTTCTTTCAGGATGTACGGGTGCCCAAGGAAAATCTGCTGGGCCAGGCGGGAATGGGCTTTGCCTATCTGATGCAGGAATTGCCGCAGGAGCGTCTGACGGTGGCAATCGGGGCGTTGTCGTCAGCCGAGGCGGCGTTGCAATGGACACTGGAGTACACCCGCGACCGCAAGGCGTTTGGCAAGGCGATCATCGACTTCCAGAACACCCGTTTCAAGCTGGCGGAAATTGCCACCGAAACCCAGATTGGCCGGGTGTTCGTCGACAAGTGCATGGAATTGCACCTGGAGGGCAAGCTCGATGTGCCTACCGCCGCGATGGCCAAATACTGGGCCACGGACCTGCAATGCAAAGTGCTGGATGAGTGTGTGCAACTGCATGGGGGTTACGGGTTTATGTGGGAATACCCGATTGCACGGGCGTGGGCGGATGCGCGGGTGCAGCGCATTTATGCGGGGACGAATGAGATCATGAAGGAGATTATTGCGCGGGCACTTTGACGGCGCAGAGAGATTCATGTGGCGAGGGGGCTTGTCCCCCGTTGGGCTGCGCAGCAGCCCCAATAAGCCACCTCATTCTTTCAGGCCAGCCGAGGTGGCAGGTTTCAGGGCCGCTTCGCAGCCCAACGGGGGACAAGCCCCCTCACCACAGGATCAATCACGGCGCAGGATTCGGATGATCCTTCTGGATCGCCTCAATCCCCGCCAGCACTTCATCCGACAGTTTCACATCAGCGCTGGCAATGTTGCTGTCCAGTTGCTCCAGGGTCGTGGCGCCGATGATGTTGCTGGTCACGAACGGCTGTTGGGTCACAAACGCCAATGCCATCTGCGCCGGGTCCAGGCCGTGCTCACGGGCCAGTGCCACGTAACGGCTGCATGCCGCTTCCGACTGCGCATTGAAGTAGCGGCTGAAGCGGCTATAGAGGCTCAGGCGACCGTTGGCCGGGCGTGCGCCCCCTTCGTACTTGCCGCTGAGCATGCCGAACGCCAGGGGTGAATACGCCAGCAAGCCGCATTGTTCACGAATGGCGATTTCCGCCAGGCCCACTTCAAAGCTGCGGTTGAGCAGGTTGTAGGGGTTCTGGATCGACACCGCCCGGGTCCAGCCACGCGCTTCGGCCAGGGCCAGGAACTTCATGGTGCCCCACGGGGTTTCGTTGGACAGGCCGATGTGGCGGATCTTGCCGGCTTTTACCTGCTCGTCCAGTGCTTCGAGGGTTTCTTCCAGCGGCGTGAGGTCGGGCTGATCTTCGTGCTTGTAACTCAACTTACCGAAGAAATTGGTGTTGCGCTCCGGCCAATGCAGTTGGTACAGGTCGATCCAGTCGGTCTGCAGGCGCTTGAGACTGGCGTCGAGGGCTTCGACGATATGGGTGCGGTTGTGCTTGAGGTTGCGGTCACGGATGTAGTCGATACCGTTGCCGGGGCCGGCGATCTTGCTGGCGAGGATCCAGTCGGCACGGTCGCCGCGGCTTTTGAAGTAATTGCCGATATAACGTTCGGTAGTCGCGTAGGTGTCGGCCTTGGGCGGCACCGGGTACATTTCCGCGGTGTCGAGGAAGTTGATCCCCGCGGCCTTGGCCCGTTCGATCTGTGCGAAGGCCTCTGCCTCGCTGTTCTGCTCGCCCCAGGTCATGGTGCCCAAGGCTATCGCGCTCACGTTCAGATCGGTACGGCCCAGCTGTCGATAGTCCATCGGGTACTCCTTCGGGGAAAACAATCATAAAAGCAGGTTGAAATTTTTTTGGCAATCTGCATAATTGCCCACCTCTTTCTGCAGTGGAAGTGATGCGCCGCCTGCCGAAGAATCTTGCCGTTGAACGGACGCGCCGACCCGAGCCCCCGATAGCGTCTGTATCCGGCTGCCTTTGACTTGTCAAAGTACGCACTATTCAGTAAGATCCGCCGTCTAATTTACAGGGCGGCCCCTGAGGCTATTAAAGAATGACAACTTTTACTGCAAAACCAGAAACAGTTCAGCGCGACTGGTTTGTCGTCGACGCCGCTGGTCAGACCCTGGGTCGTCTGGCCACTGAAGTCGCCAGCCGTCTGCGTGGCAAGCACAAGCCTGAGTACACCCCTCACGTTGATACCGGTGACTACATTGTCATCATCAACGCCGAGCAGGTACGTGTTACCGGCAACAAAGCGCAAGACAAAATGTACTACCGTCACTCCGGTTTCCCAGGCGGTATCAAGTCTTCGAATTTCGAAGGCCTGATTGCCAAGAAGCCTGAAGCCCCGATCGAGATCGCGGTTAAAGGTATGCTGCCGAAGGGCCCACTGGGTCGCGACATGTATCGCAAGCTGAAAGTCTATGCGGGCGCTGCTCACCCTCATGCTGCTCAGCAGCCCCAAGAACTGAAGTTTTAACGGAATAGTTCATTATGTCGGCGACTCAAAATTACGGCACTGGCCGTCGCAAAACCGCTACCGCTCGCGTTTTCCTGCGTCCGGGTACTGGTAACATCTCGATCAACAACCGCACTCTGGAAAACTTCTTCGGTCGCGAAACTGCCCGCATGGTAGTTCGTCAGCCGCTGGAATTGACCGAGACCGTTGAAAAGTTCGACATCTACGTCACCGTTATCGGTGGCGGTGTAAGTGGTCAAGCTGGCGCAATCCGCCACGGTATCACTCGCGCTCTGATGCAGTACGACGAAACCCTGCGTGGCGCTCTGCGCAAAGCCGGCTTCGTTACTCGCGATGCTCGTGAAGTTGAACGTAAGAAAGTTGGTCTGCGTAAAGCGCGTAAGCGTCCGCAGTACTCGAAGCGTTAATTCGCTTTTACGTTCCAGAAAACGCCCAGCCTCCTCACGGAGCTGGGCGTTTTTTATTGCCTGCTATTTATGTAAAAAAATCTCTGTGACAACTTGCCACATCCGTAGAGCCCCTATACTCAAAGGCTTGGAGCCAGTGCTGGGGGTAATTACCTTGTCAGGCGTGTGGCTTTTCATTACCATTCGGCAAAATTTTTATAAGTTCAGATTTAACACTTAGTAGACGCCTGATTTAACAGGCCACAAAGCTGATGGGAGAGGACTGAATGAGCAATGACGGCGTGAATGCAGGCCGGCGTCGCTTCTTGGTAGCAGCCACATCCGTGGTGGGTGCTGCAGGAGCGGTGGGGGCTGCGGTCCCGTTCGTGGGGTCATGGTTTCCCAGTGCCAAGGCGAAAGCCGCAGGTGCACCGGTGAAGGTGAATGTCAGCAAGATCGATCCAGGCCAGCAAATGATTGCTGAATGGCGCGGTCAGCCAGTGTTCATCGTTCGTCGTACTGAGGAAATCCTGGGGAATCTGAAGAAGATCGAGGGCCAACTGTCTGACCCCGACTCGAAGAATTCCGACCAACCCGCTTACGTCGATAAGGAAATTCGCTCGATCAAGCCGGAGATTCTGCTGCTGATCGGTATCTGCACCCACTTGGGTTGCTCTCCCACCTTCCGCCCGGAAGTGGCGCCCGCGGACCTGGGCAAGGACTGGGTCGGGGGCTATTTCTGCCCGTGCCACGGTTCTCACTACGACCTCGCTGGCCGCGTCTACAAGTCACAACCCGCACCACTGAACCTGCCAGTTCCGCCACATCACTACGAGACTGACAGTGTCATTGTCATTGGCGTCGACGAGGGGGAGAAAGCCTGATGAGCAAGTTCATGGATTGGGTAGATGCGCGCTTCCCCGCGACCAAGATGTGGGAAGACCACCTCAGCAAGTACTACGCACCGAAGAATTTCAACTTCTTCTATTTCTTTGGCTCCCTGGCACTTCTGGTACTGGTCAACCAGATCGTTACCGGTGTCTGGCTGACGATGAGCTACACCCCGTCGGCCGAAGAAGCCTTCGCCTCCGTCGAATACATCATGCGTGACGTCGAGTACGGCTCGATCCTGCGCCTGCTGCACTCCACTGGCGCCTCGGCGTTCTTCATCGTCGTCTACATGCATATGTTCCGTGGCTTGCTCTACGGTTCTTACCAGAAGCCCCGCGAGCTGGTGTGGGTGTTCGGCATGCTGATCTACCTGGCGCTGATGGCCGAGGCCTTCATGGGCTACCTGCTGCCGTGGGGCCAGATGTCCTATTGGGGCGCCCAGGTGATCATCTCGCTGTTTGGCGCGATCCCGGTCATCGGCAACGACCTGACCCAGTGGATTCGCGGTGACTACCTGATCTCCGGGATCACATTGAACCGCTTCTTCGCCTTGCACGTGGTGGCCTTGCCGATCGTGATTCTGGGCCTGGTGGTGCTGCACATCCTGGCGCTGCACGAAGTGGGTTCGAACAACCCCGATGGCGTGGACATCAAGAAGCACAAGGATGAAAACGGCGTACCCCTGGACGGTATTCCGTTCCACCCGTACTACACCGTGAAAGACATTGTCGGCGTGGTGGTGTTCCTGTTCATCTTCTGCTCGATCGTGTTCTTTTTCCCGGAGATGGGCGGTTATTTCCTCGAGAAACCGAACTTCGAACAGGCGAACGCCTTCAAGACCCCGGAACACATTGCCCCGGTCTGGTACTTCACCCCGTTCTACGCGATCTTGCGCGCGATTCCCGACAAACTCATGGGCGTGATCGCCATGGGCGCGGCGATTGCGGTGCTGTTCGTGCTGCCCTGGCTCGACCGTAGCCCGGTCAAGTCCATGCGCTACAAGGGCTGGCTGAGCAAGATCTGGCTGTGGGTGTTCTGCATTGCGTTCGTGATCCTGGGTGTACTGGGCGTATTGGCGCCGACCCCGGAGCGTACGTTGCTGTCGCAGGTCTGCACCTTCCTGTACTTCGCCTACTTCATTCTGATGCCGTTCTACACCCGGCTCGAGAAGACCAAACCGGTACCGGAAAGGGTGACTGGCTGATGAAAAAATTATTCGTTGCATTCATTCTTGCGGCCCTGCCGCTGCTGTCTTTCGCCGCTGAACACGGCCCCGAGTTGGAAAAAGTCGACATCGACGTGTCGGACAAGGCCGCCATGCAGGACGGGCTGCGTACGTTCACCAACTATTGCATGGGCTGCCACAGCGCCAAGTTCCAGCGTTACGAGCGTGTGGCCGATGACCTGGGCATCCCCCATGACGTGATGCTCAGCCACTCGGTGTTCACCGGTGCGAAGATCGGCGACCACATGACCATCGGCATGCAACCTGCCGACGCCAAGACCTGGTTCGGGGCTGCGCCGCCCGACCTGACCCTGGTGGCCCGTGTGCGTGGCACCGATTGGCTCTATGGCTACCTGAAGTCCTTCTACGAAGACCCGACGCGTCCCTACGGCGTGAACAACAAAGTGTTCCCGAACGTCGGTATGCCTAACGTTCTGGTCGGCCTGCAAGGCCGCCAGGTGGTAGGATGCAAGCAAGTACAAATCGTCGAAGACGGCAAGAAGCAGTATGATCCGCTCACCGGTACGCCTTTGACTCATGAAGCGTGCGATCAGCTGACCATAGTGCCGAAGACCGGCGCGCTGAACGAAGAGCAGTTCGACGAGAAGGTCAAGAATCTGGTGACCTTCCTGGCCTACTCGGCCAACCCAGTGAAGCTGCAGCATCAGCGCATTGGTACCTATGTGTTGCTGTACCTGGCCTTCTTCTTCGTGTTCGCCTATCTGCTGAAACGCGAATACTGGAAGGATGTGCATTGATCCAACCGTAAGTAATTGCTGTTAATCTTGCGCGCCCAGCGGCATCTCTGAAGGTAAGTCTGGTTAATCCAGGCGTCACGGAGATGCTCACTGGGCGCGCTCGTTTTTGAGCTTCCGATAATTTCAACAAGCGAGGAGGACCGCCATGGGCGTGACCAATCGGTTGGCCTGTTACTCCGACCCCGCCGACCACTATTCCCACCGAGTACGCATCGTGCTCGCAGAGAAGGGTGTCAGCGCAGAGATCATTACGGTTGAAGCGGGTCGTCACCCGCCAAAACTGATCGAAGTGAACCCTTACGGCAGCTTGCCCACCCTGGTCGATCGTGACCTGGCGTTGTGGGAGTCAACCGTGGTGATGGAATACTTGGATGAGCGTTATCCCCACCCGCCGTTGCTGCCGGTGTATCCGGTGGCGCGTGCCAACAGCCGCCTGCTGATCCATCGGATCCAGCGTGACTGGTGTGGCCTGGTGGACCTGATTCTGGATTCGCGCAGCAAAGAAGCCGCCCGGGTTCAGGCGCGCAAGGAATTGCGCGAGAGCCTGACCGGTGTTTCGCCGTTATTTGCCGACAAACCTTTTTTCCTCAGCGAGGAACAAAGTCTGGTGGATTGCTGCCTATTACCCATACTCTGGCGCTTGCCGATTTTGGGCATTGAATTGCCGCGGCCTGCCAAGCCGCTGCTTGACTACATGGAGCGCCAGTTTGCGCGTGAGGCTTTCCAGGCGAGTCTGTCTGGTGTCGAACGCGATATGCGCTAAGGCTTAAGGAGCCGTTGATGAACTCCAGTCGACCTTACCTGGTCCGCGCGCTCTATGAGTGGATAGTGGACAACGATTGCACCCCGCACATGCTGGTCAATTCCGAGTTTCCTGCGGTTCAGGTACCGCAAGGTTTTGCCAGTGACGGACAAATCGTCCTGAACGTTTCACCCAGTGCTGTGCGACACCTGCACATGGACAATGAAGCGGTCAGCTTCGAAGGGCGTTTCGGCGGTGTGCCCCATACGCTGTTCGTGCCCATCGGCGCCATCCTCGGGATCTACGCCCGGGAAAATGGCCAGGGCATGGTGTTTGATCTGGAGTCGTCCCTTGAGGATGACGAAGCGATCGAGCTCGAAGGCGAAGATGATGTACCGCCGCCGGATTCCGAGCCACCGCGTCCAAGCGGTCGGCCGAGCCTGAAAGTGGTGAAGTAACAAGGCGCAGGCCCTCGGGCCGGTGTCAAAAATGCCTCGGCGGTGCCGGGGCATTTTTTTGCCTGGCGAAAACCCCGCCGGTTATAGATGAAAGTCATGACAGGACGGTGATCGTACAACCGCCATGGGCTATCATGCGTGCTTCAGATCGCCGAGATAGATGATTCATCATGGAAAACTCCAGCGCCGCCCCTCGTCTTCCCCGCAAGCGCCGCAGCCTTGCCCAGGAATTGGTCACGGTGTTGTCCGAGCAGATCCGCGACGGCCAACTCAAACGTGGCGACAAACTGCCCACCGAGTCGGCGATCATGGACGCCCATGGGGTCAGCCGCACCGTGGTGCGTGAAGCTATCTCGCGATTGCAGGCAGCCGGGCAGGTGGAGACTCGTCACGGTATCGGCACCTTTGTGTTGGATACGCCGAGCCCCAGCGGTTTTCGGATTGACCCGGCCACGGTCGTCACCCTGCGTGATGTACTGGCGATCCTCGAATTGCGCATCAGCCTGGAAGTGGAGTCTGCCGGGCTTGCTGCCCAGCGTCGAAGCGACGAGCAGTTGGCGGGCATGCGCGCAGCCCTCGATGCCTTGAACGAAAGTGCGGCCCACGCCGGTGATGCGGTGGCGTCGGATTTCCAGTTCCACCTGCAGATTGCCCTGTCCACCGGCAACCGGTACTTCACCGACATCATGACCCACCTGGGTACCAGCATCATTCCGCGCACGCGGCTGAATTCGGCGCGCCTGGCCCATGACGACCAGCAGCATTACATGAGCCGCCTGAGCCGCGAACACGAAGAGATCTATGAAGCGATCGCTCGCCAGGATTCGGATGCCGCACGGGCGGCCATGCGGTTGCACCTGACCAACAGCCGTGAGCGGCTGCGTCATGCCCATGAAGAGGCAGAGGCGCAGCGCGGTTAAGTCGTTGGGATGGGATTTCTAGCGCGATGCAGATTCAGTGTGGGAGCTGTCGAGCTTCAGCGAGGCTGCGATGCAGGCGCTGAGGTCTATCAGGTACACCGCGTCGATCCCTTCGCAGCCTCGCCGGGGCTCGACAGCTCCCACATTTGATCTTTGTTGCCTTGAGGATCGGCTCGCTTAGCTGGCCGGAGTATTCGGCGTGTAGTCCTTCAGCAACAGATACGTACTCCAGCCCCACCAGTCATTGGTCCACTGCTTGTCGTTCAGGTTGTTGACGTCCTTGCGCCGCAGCACTTTGTCGCCTTCTGCCTTGAACAGCGGTGAAAAGTTATTCGCCGGGTTTTGTGCGGCGTTCAGGTCCGGCACATACAACGGCGCCTTGAAGGTGGCCGGGGAGGGTGCCACGCCGCTGATAAACGTTTCGAAGATCTCATCAGCCGAAGCCTGCACGGCACGCTTGACCATGGCCCGGTTGGCTGCGTCGTTGCTGTCGAAATAGCGTTTATCACCGTAGGCGTGCCACTGCTCGCCCAGGGCATTGCGCACATTCAGCCCGAACTTGCTGTCTTCGTCGTGCATGAAGCGGCTGATCAGCGAGCCCAGTTCTCCCGGTGTCACCACCGCCGCCAGTTGTTTGCGCGGTACCCGCAGGTGCCCGGCGGAAAACAGATCGGTCAAAAAGTGATCAGCGAAGCTGTTCATGGCATACGCCAGTTCCAGCGCCTGGTCAGTGCCGGTCTGATGGGCCACGACGGCTTGCTGCAGCGCCGCAGTATGGCCCGCGAGATAGGCCGCCAACGCCCATTCGCCGAAGTGGTCGGCATTGTCTGCGGCCAGTTTCAGGTAGCGTCCCAGGGGAATCAGCACCGAAACCGCACTGCCGCCGCCGGTGATGCGGTTCCATTCCTCGGACAAGGTGTCGCCCAGCGCGTCATAGGCTTCGTGGGGTTGCTTGCCGTCCTTGATCGCCTGGTTGACCGCGTTGATCTCCTTTTGCATCACCGCCAGGATCTTGCCCGCTTCTTCCCGTGACGCCGGCAATACGGCCAGCGAGTTGAACGCATCGGTAAAGCGCTGCACGCGATCTGCAGCCGATGCGCCCTCGTTGATGGGGCGCCCGGGAATGCCATAGAAATCACCGCCCAGGGCGATGATCTGGCCATAGCGCAGGGCAAGGCCATTGGGCAGGTGCAATTCCACCTGTCGCGCGGGAATCGCCGGGGCGTCCTTGGCGAATCGCAACAGGATGTCGTCGCCGATGGCGGTGTGTTCACCGCCTTCAAAACGCAGGGTGGGCGGGGTTTTTCCAGGTGTGGCGAGTTCAAGATCTGACATGTTAGCTCCTTGCTATGTCGTAGGAATCTTCCGTAATAACTGTATGTATATACAGTTAAATCGAGCATAGAGGAGAAATTTCCTACGTCAAGAGAAGCGCATACAAATCCCGAACCCGCAGAAGGTCGATGAATTGCAGTTGACGAATATTTTTATAGTTGTACGATGACGTACGACATCAAGATAACCATCCGTAATCTCACAACAGAAAGTCTTCGCCCAGGGTGTTCGAATAATGAATCCACAAGAACTGAAGTCCATCCTCTCTCACGGTCTGCTGTCTTTCCCGGTGACCGATTTCAACGCCCAGGGTGATTTCCACCAGGCGGGCTACATCAAGCGCCTGGAATGGCTGGCCCCTTACGGCGCCACGGCCTTGTTCGCTGCTGGCGGCACCGGTGAGTTTTTCTCCCTGGCGGCCAGCGAATATTCCCAAGTGGTGAAAACCGCGGTGGATACCTGCGCCACCAGCGTGCCGATTCTTGCCGGTGTAGGCGGTGCCACCCGCCAGGCCATCGAGTACGCCCAGGAAGCCGAGCGTCTGGGCGCCAAAGGCCTGCTGTTGCTGCCGCACTACCTGACCGAAGCCAGCCAGGACGGGGTTGCGGCCCACGTTGAAGCGGTGTGCAAGTCAGTCAAAATCGGCGTCGTGGTCTACAACCGCAACGTCTGCCGCCTGACCGCACCGTTGCTGGAACGCCTGGCCGAGCGCTGCCCGAACCTGATCGGCTACAAGGACGGCCTCGGTGACATTGAATTGATGGTGTCGATCCGCCGTCGCCTCGGTGACCGTTTCAGCTACCTGGGTGGCTTGCCGACTGCAGAGGTTTACGCCGCTGCCTACAAGGCCCTGGGCGTGCCGGTGTACTCCTCGGCAGTGTTCAACTTCATTCCGAAAACCGCGATGGATTTCTACCACGCCATTGCCCGGGAAGATCACGCCACCGTCGGCAAGATCATCGACGACTTCTTCCTGCCTTACCTCGACATCCGTAACCGCAAGGCCGGTTACGCTGTGAGCATCGTCAAGGCCGGGGCGAAAATCGTCGGCTACGACGCGGGCCCCGTGCGTACGCCGCTGACCGATCTGCTGCCGGAAGAATACGAAGCCCTGGCCGCGCTGATCGACAAGCAAGGCGCGCAATAACCCATCACCAAGGCCGCTGAGTAATCAGCGGCTTTTTGCGTCAGGAGAGCATTCGTGTCCCAAGCCAAGCGTTTTGAAAACTACATCGGTGGCCAGTGGGTTGCCGGCGCCGACTACTCGGCCAATATCAACCCGTCGGAGTTGTCTGATGTCATTGGCGAATACGCCAAGGCTGACCTCGCCCAAGTCCACGCGGCTATCGACGCGGCGCGCGCTGCGTTCCCGGCGTGGTCCACGTCCGGTATCCAGGCCCGTCATGACTCCCTGGATAAAGTCGGCACTGAAATCCTCGCCCGTCGCGAAGAGCTTGGCACCCTGCTGGCCCGGGAAGAGGGCAAGACCCTGCCCGAAGCCATCGGCGAAGTGACCCGTGCCGGCAACATCTTCAAATTCTTCGCGGGTGAATGCCTGCGTCTGTCCGGCGACTACTTGCCGTCGGTGCGCCCGGGCGTCAATGTTGAAGTCACCCGTGAAGCCTTGGGCGTGGTTGGCCTGATCACCCCGTGGAACTTCCCGATTGCCATTCCAGCCTGGAAGATCGCCCCGGCCCTGGCCTACGGTAACTGTGTGGTGCTCAAGCCGGCAGAACTGGTACCGGGCTGCGCCTGGGCCCTGGCCGAAATCATCTCCCGCGCCGGCTTCCCCGCCGGCGTGTTCAACCTGGTGATGGGCAGCGGCCGTGTGGTCGGTGATGCCATGGTCAACAGCCCGAAAGTCGACGGCATCAGCTTTACCGGCTCCGTTGGCGTGGGGCGTCAGATTGCTGTCAGCTGCGTGTCGCGCCAGGCCAAGGTGCAGTTGGAAATGGGCGGCAAGAACCCGCAGATCATTCTCGACGACGCCGACCTCAAGCAAGCCGTCGAGCTGTCGGTACAGAGCGCGTTCTACTCCACCGGTCAGCGTTGCACCGCTTCCAGCCGCTTTATTGTCACCGCCGGGATTCACGACCAGTTCGTCGCGGCCATGGCTGAGCGCATGAAGTCGATCAAGGTCGGCCACGCGCTGAAAACCGGTACCGACATTGGTCCGGTGGTTTCCCAGGCCCAGCTGGACCAGGACTTGAAATACATCGACATCGGCCAGAGCGAAGGTGCCCGGCTGGTCAGCGGTGGTGAGCTGGTGACGTGTGACACCGAGGGTTACTTCCTCGCGCCGACGCTGTTTGCCGACAGCGAAGCCGCGATGCGCATCAGCCGTGAAGAGATCTTCGGCCCGGTGGCCAACGTGGTTCGCGTGGCGGATTACGAAGCGGCGCTGGCGATGGCCAACGACACCGAGTTCGGCCTGTCGGCGGGTATTGCCACCACTTCGCTGAAATATGCCAACCACTTCAAGCGTCATTCCCAGGCCGGGATGGTGATGGTCAATCTGCCGACTGCCGGTGTGGATTACCACGTTCCATTCGGTGGCCGTAAGGGTTCATCCTACGGTTCGCGTGAGCAGGGTCGCTATGCGCAAGAGTTCTACACCGTGGTGAAAACCAGCTACATCGGTTCGTAACACGCAATACCCGGCAATGGGACTGCTGGTGCTTTATGGGGGAGCCGGGCTTGCCCGCGATAGTGGTGTGTCAGGCAGCCGAGTTGTTGCCTGGCACACCGCTATCGCAGGCAAGCCAGCTCCCACATAAAGCCAGGCAACCAGCCGCAGTAAACAATTTGATTACCCGCAAAAAAAATAATTAGTGGGAGTACATCTTCATGCAAGCGACCAAGCCGACTCACGTCCGCTATTTGATCCTGCTCATGCTGTTCCTGGTGACCACGATCAACTACGCCGACCGTGCCACCATTGCCATTGCCGGCTCCAGCCTGCAAAAAAAAGACCTCGGCATTGACGCCGTCACCCTCGGCTATATCTTCTCCGCATTCGGTTGGGCCTACGTGGCCGGGCAAATTCCCGGCGGCTGGCTGCTGGACCGGTTCGGTTCGAAAAAAGTCTACGCCCTGAGCATCTTTACCTGGTCACTGTTCACCGTGCTGCAAGGCTATGTCGGTGAGTTTGGTGTCTCCACGGCCATCGTTGCGCTGTTTATGTTGCGATTCCTGGTGGGCCTTGCTGAAGCGCCGTCCTTCCCCGGAAATGCCCGCATTGTGGCGGCGTGGTTTCCTACGGCTGAACGCGGCACCGCCTCGGCGATCTTCAACTCGGCGCAGTACTTCGCCACCGTGTTGTTCGCGCCGCTGATGGGCTGGATCGTCTACACCTTTGGCTGGCAGCATGTGTTTGTGGTGATGGGCGGCATCGGTATCGTGTTCTCGCTGATCTGGCTGAAAGTTATCCACAGTCCGCGCAACCATCCGATGATCAACGAAGCCGAGTTTGAACATATTGCTGCCAACGGCGCCATGGTCGACATGGACCAGGACAAGGGCAAAGGCAAGAAAACCGACGGCCCGAAGTGGGACTACATCCGTCAGTTGCTGACCAACCGCATGATGCTCGGCGTGTACCTGGGCCAGTACTGCATCAACGGCATTACTTACTTCTTCCTGACCTGGTTCCCGGTGTACCTGGTCCAGGAGCGCGGCATGACCATCCTCAAGGCTGGCTTCATCGCTTCGTTGCCGGCGATCTGCGGCTTTATCGGGGGGGTGTTGGGCGGGGTTATTTCCGACTACCTGCTGCGCAAAGGCCATTCGCTGACCTTCGCCCGCAAGGCGCCGATCATTGGTGGCTTGCTGATTTCCAGCAGCATCGTGGCATGCAACTACGTGGATATCGAATGGATGGTGGTGGGCTTCATGGCCCTGGCCTTCTTCGGTAAAGGCGTGGGCGCACTGGGTTGGGCGGTGGTGTCCGACACTTCGCCGAAACAAATCGCTGGCTTGAGTGGTGGCTTGTTCAATATGTTCGGCAACCTGGCGTCCATCAGCACCCCGATTGTGATCGGCTACATCATCAGCACCACCGGCTCCTTCAAATGGGCGTTGGTGTTCGTCGGTGCCAACGCCTTGCTGGCGGTGTTCAGCTACCTGGTGATCGTCGGTCCGATCAAGCGTGTGGTGCTTAAAGAGCCGCCGGCCAACGGCCCTGAGCTGACTAAACTTTCCCAAGCGCATTCCTGAAGGGGCCCGCGTCATGCAGTTGATTGAACATGCCGATTCGCCACGCTCCATTCGTTTGCACGCGCTGGATAACGTGGTGATTGTGGTCAACGACCAGGGTGTACCGGCGGGGACTGAGTTTCCCGACGGCCTGGTGACGGTGGATTTCATTCCCCAAAGCCATAAGGTGACCCTGGAAGACATCCCTGAAGGCGGCCGGATCATTCGCTACGGCCAGACCATCGGTTATGCCTTGCGCCCGATTCCTCGCGGCAGTTGGGTGCAGGAAGATCAACTGCGCATGCCCACGGCGCCACCCCTGGACAGCTTGCCGCTGTCCACCGAGGTGCCCGAGGCTCAGGCGCCGCTGGAAGGCTTTACCTTCGAGGGTTATCGCAATGCCGACGGTACCGTTGGCACGCGCAATATTCTGGGGATCACCACCACAGTGCAGTGTGTCACCGGGGTGCTGGACCATGCGGTCAAGCGCATCAAGGACGAGTTGTTGCCCAAGTACCCGAACGTCGATGACGTGGTCGCGCTGACCCACAGCTACGGCTGCGGCGTGGCGATTACCGCCACTGACGCCTACATCCCGATCCGCACGGTGCGCAACTTGGCGCGCAATCCGAACCTGGGCGGCGAGGCCCTGGTGATCAGCCTGGGTTGCGAGAAATTGCAGGCCGGGCAGGTGATGCATGAAAACGACAGCTCGGTTGATCTGAGTGAGCCGTGGCTGTACCGGTTGCAGGATTCCAGCCATGGTTTTACCGAAATGATCGAACAGATCATGGAATTGGCTGAAACCCGTCTGAAGAAACTCGACCTGCGTCGGCGGGAAACGGTACCGGCGTCGGAGTTGATCCTCGGCATGCAGTGCGGCGGCAGTGATGCCTTCTCCGGCATCACCGCCAACCCGGCACTGGGTTACGCCTCGGATTTGTTGCTGCGGGCGGGCGCGACGGTGATGTTTTCCGAAGTGACCGAAGTGCGCGATGCCATCTACCTGCTGACGTCCCGTGCACAGAACCAGGACGTGGCCCGGGAGCTGGTGCGGGAAATGGATTGGTACGACCGCTACCTGGCCAAGGGCGAGGCGGATCGCAGCGCCAACACCACGCCGGGCAACAAGAAGGGCGGGTTGTCGAATATTGTCGAGAAGTCGTTGGGCTCCATCGTCAAGTCGGGCAGCAGTGCGATCAACGGCGTGCTTGGCCCGGGCGAGCGGTTTAATCGCAAGGGTCTGATCTTTTGCGCCACGCCGGCCAGTGATTTTGTGTGCGGTACGCTGCAGTTGGCGGCGGGGATGAACCTGCATGTGTTCACCACCGGGCGTGGCACGCCGTATGGGCTGGCGATGGCGCCGGTGGTGAAGGTCTCGACGCGCACCGAGCTGGCGCAGCGCTGGCCGGACCTGATTGATATCGACGCCGGGCGGATTGCTACCGGGCGCGCGACGATCGAGGAATTAGGCTGGGAGTTGTTCCACTTCTACCTGGATGTGGCCAGCGGCAAGAAGCAGACATGGGCGGAGCAGCACAAGCTGCATAACGACATTACGTTGTTCAACCCGGCGCCGATCACCTGATACAGCTGTGCACTGTGTGGGAGCTGGCTTGCCTGCGATAGCGGTAGGTCAGTCAACAATGATGTTTGCTGTACCGACGCCATCGCAGGCAAGCCAGCTCCCACATTTGATCGGTGTGCTCCAGACGAACCCGTGCCAGGTGGCTTATCATTAGCCACCTACCGACGCCCACCCAAGGTTCTCTCCGGCATGCTGGCAATCTTCCTACAAACCCTGAACATCACCGCGCCGGTGTTTGCCATGCTGTTCCTGGGCGTCCTGCTCAAGCGCATCCATTGGATCAACGACAACTTTATCCACACGGCTTCGTCGCTGGTGTTCAACGTCACCATGCCGGCCTTGCTGTTCCTGGGGATTCTCCACGCCGACCTGCATTCGGCCCTCAAGCCCGGGCTGCTGATTTATTTCTCCGTCGCCACCCTGTTGAGCTTCGCCCTGGCCTGGGGCTGGGCGATCTTTCGTTGCCCACGGGAAGACCGCGGCATTTACGCCCAGGGCGCGTTTCGCGGTAACAACGGCGTGATCGGCCTGGCCCTGGCGGCCAGCATGTACGGCGACTACGGGATTTCCCTGGGGGCCGTGCTCGCGGCGCTGGTGATCCTGTTCTACAACACCCTCTCGACCATTGTGCTGGCGGTGTACAGCCCGGTGATCAAGTCCGATCCGTGGAGCATCTTCAAGAGTGTGCTGGCCAACCCATTGATCATCAGCGTGATCGCGGCGGCACCCTTTGCGTATTTCCAGATGGGCTTGCCCGGCTGGCTGGAATCCTCCGGGCAGTACCTGGCGGACATGACGTTGCCGTTGGCGTTGATCTGTATCGGCGGCACGTTGTCGTTGGCGGCACTGCGCAAAAGCGGGAACATGGCCCTGAGTGCCAGCCTGATGAAGATGGTCTGGCTGCCGGTGCTCGCGACCCTGGGTGCGTGGCTCCTGGGGTTCCGTGGTGCGGAGCTGGGGATTTTGTTCCTGTACTTCGGTTCGCCCACGGCGGCGGCCAGTTTTGTGATGGCGCGGGCGGCGGAGGGCAATCATGAGCTGGCGGCCGCGATTATCGTGATCACCACCTTGATGGCGGCGGTGACCACAAATATCGGGATCTTCGTGTTGCAGGCGGGCGGCTGGATCTAAGCGTCTTTCTGGTAACTGTCGATCACTTCCTGAGCGGCACGAAAGGCATCAATCGCGGCCGGCACACCGGCATACACCGCGCAATGCAGCAGCGCTTCGCGAATCTCCTCCACGGTGCACCCATTGTTCAGCGCGCCGCGCACATGGCCCTTGAGTTCCTGCGGGCACTTGAGGGCGGTCAAGGCCGCGAGGGTGATCAGGCTGCGGGTTTTCAGCGGTAACCCTTCACGATTCCACACGCTGCCCCAGGCGTGCTCGTTGACGAAATCCTGCAGCGGCTGGCTGAACTCGGTGGCATTGCCCAGCGCCCTATCCACAAACACATCACCCATTACCTGGCGGCGCATTTCAACGCCGGGCTTTTTCTGTTCGGTCATTGCGATTCCCTCTTGTGTTGGCGGCGCCAGGCTCGCAGCGAGGTGAACAACAGGAAAGCCACCAGCGCTGGCAGGACGTAATACAGCATCAGTTGTTCAAGCGTGTTGGCCAGCGGCATGCCGAAGGTGAACGACACCACGTGCAGCCCATACACCAAATACAGGCCCAGGAACACCAGGCCTTCGGCCCGCGTGACCCGGTACCCCGAATAAAACACCGGCAGGCACAGCGCGACCGCGCCGAGCATCACCGGCAGGTCGAAATCCAGGGCGTTGGGCGACACCGACAATGGCGAGGGCGCCACCAGGGCGGTAAAACCCAGCACCCCGAGCAGGTTGAACAGGTTGCTGCCGATCACGTTGCCCACGGCGATTTCCCGTTGCCCACGCAGGGCGGCGATCAACGAGGTGGCGAGGCACGGTAGCGAGGTGCCGACGCCCATCAGCGTCAGGCCGATGATGCGTTCCGACAGCCCGAGGTCCTCGGCCACGTCCACCGCGGCGCCCAGCAGCAGGTGCCCGGCGAGTACGAGGATCAGCAGCCCGCCGATCATCAGCAACACGCTGCTCAGCCAGGGTGCCTGCACCACGGTGTCGAGGGTGCGGGGGCGGCGGGAGTGGCGGGTCTGGTAGAGCAGCACGCCGAGGTAGGCCACCAGGGCGGCCAGCAGCAACAGGCCGTCGACGGGCGTGAGTTCTTCATTGGCGGCGAGTACAAACACCAGCAGGCTGGCGAGGATCATCACCGGGATGTCCAGGCGCACCAGTTGCCGCGAGACCCGCAGCGGAATGATCAGGGCGGCCAGGCCAAGGGTCACCAGGGTATTGAAGATGCTGCTGCCGATCACACTGCCCACGGCGATGTCGGTGTTGTCTGCCAGGGTGGCCTGCAGGCTGATCGCCATTTGCGGTGCGCTGCTGCCGAAGGCGACGATGCTCAGGCCGATGATCAGCGGCCGCACCTTGAGGCTGGCGGCCAGGCGCACGGCGGCGCGCACCAGAACTTCGGCACCGACGATGAGCAGCAGCAGGCCGCTGATCAGTTCGATCACGCTGAAGAGCGAGAGGGCGGTTAATCCGAAAATGGCCTGGGCTCCGTCGGTCAGTTGCTGAGGGCTTGTACGCGAACACGCGCGGTGCCGCTGCTGATCATACCCAGCTGTTCGGCGGCCTTGCGTGAAAGGTCAATCAGGCGCCCACGGGTGTGCGGGCCGCGATCGTTGATGCGGACAACCACGCTTTTGTTGTTGTCGAGGTTGGTGACCTTCACCTGCGTGCCGAAGGGCAAGCGACGATGGGCGGCGGTCAGGGCATTCTGGTTGAACGGTTCACCGCTGGCGGTGCTTTTACCGTGGTGTTTGGCGCCGTAGTAGGAGGCGGTGCCGGTTTCGTCGTAGCCGTTGGGGTCGATGAGGCCGCTGGCGCAGCCGGTGAGCAGTGAGAACAGGGCCAATAGGCCGAGTAGACGCTTCATTCAAGGTGTCCCCGAAAGTGATGTGGAAATCGGCTTATGTGGGAGCCGGGCTTGCCCGCGATGCAAGCGCCTCGGTCTTTCAGGTGCACCGAGGTGATGCTATCGCAGGCAAGCCAGCTCCCACACAAGCCGGTTCCCGCAGTGAGACGACCGCGATCAGCCTTCGAGCTTGCTTTTCAGCAGTTCGTTGACCTGTTGCGGGTTGGCCTTGCCTTTGGAGGCTTTCATGGCCTGGCCGACAAAGAAGCCGAACATCTTGCCGCGCTTGGCTTCATCGGCCGCGCGGTATTGTTCAACCTGTTCGGCGTTGGCGGCCAGCATCTCGTCGAGCACCGCCGAAATCGCGCCGCTGTCGGTGACTTGCTTCAGGCCACGCTTCTCGATGATCTCGTCAGCGCTGCCTTCGCCTGCGGCCATGGCTTCAAACACGGTCTTGGCGATTTTGCCGGAGATGGTGTTGTCTTTGATGCGCAGCAACATGCCGCCCAATTGCTCGGCGGACACCGGTGCTTCGTCGATTTCCAGGCCCTGTTTGTTCAACAGGCTGCCCAGCTCAACCATCACCCAGTTGGCCGCCAGTTTGGCGTCGCCGGCAATGCTCACGACTTTTTCGAAGTAGTTGGCTTGCTCGCGGCTCGAAGCCAGGACGCTCGCGTCATACACCGAAAGACCGAATTGCTCCTGGAAGCGCTCGCGTTTTTGCGGCGGCAATTCCGGCAGGGTGGCGCGCACGTCAGCCAGGAACGAGTCCTCGATGACCACCGGCAACAGGTCCGGGTCGGGGAAGTAACGGTAGTCGTTGGCTTCTTCCTTGCTGCGCATGGCGCGGGTTTCGTCTTTGTTCGGGTCGTACAGGCGGGTCTGTTGGATCACCTTGCCGCCGTCTTCGATCAGTTCGATCTGGCGGCGCACTTCGGTGTTGATCGCCTTCTCGATGAAACGGAACGAGTTGACGTTCTTGATCTCGCAGCGGGTGCCGTACTCGACCTGGCCTTTTGGCCGCACCGACACGTTGCAGTCGCAACGCAGGGAGCCTTCGGCCATGTTGCCGTCGCAGATGCCGAGGTAACGCACCAGCGCGTGGATCGTCTTGACGTAGGCCACGGCTTCCTTGGCGCTGCGCATGTCCGGCTCGGACACGATCTCCAGCAGCGGCGTGCCGGCGCGGTTCAGGTCGATGCCGGTGGCGCCGTTGAACTCTTCATGCAGGCTTTTGCCGGCATCTTCTTCCAGGTGCGCACGGGTCACGCCGACACGTTTGATGGTGCCGTCTTCCAGCGGGATGTCCAGGTAGCCCTTGCCGACGATCGGCAATTCCATCTGGCTGATCTGGTAACCCTTGGGCAGGTCCGGGTAGAAGTAGTTTTTACGGGCGAACACGTTGTGCTGGCCGATCTCGGCGTCAATCGCCAGGCCGAACATCACCGCCATGCGCACCGCTTCCTGGTTCAGCACCGGCAGTACGCCGGGCATGCCCAGGTCTACGAGGCTGGCCTGGGTGTTGGGCTCGGAGCCGAACGTGGTGGCGCTACCGGAGAAAATCTTCGATTGGGTGGCGAGCTGGGTATGAATCTCCAGCCCGATCACGACTTCCCATTGCATAGTGTTCTCCTCAGAAGCCGGTAGGGGTGCGAGTGTGCCAGTCAGTGTTCAACTGGTACTGGTGCGCCACATTAAGCAGGCGGCCTTCCTGGAAATACGGGGCGAGCAGTTGCACGCCTACCGGCAAACCGTCGACGAAACCAGCAGGCATGGACAAGCCCGGCAGCCCGGCGAGGTTGGCGGTGATGGTGTACAGGTCTTCCAGGTACTCGGCGATCGGGTCGCCGGTCTTGGCGCCGATCTTCCAGGCCGGGTTCGGCGTGGTTGGGCCGAGGATCACGTCGACTTCATTAAAGGCTGCCATGAAGTCGTTCTTGATCAGGCGACGGATCTTTTGCGCCTTGAGGTAGTACGCGTCGTAGTAACCGGCCGACAGGGCGTAGGCACCGACCATGATCCGGCGTTGTACTTCCACGCCGAAACCTTCGCCACGGGAGCGCTTATAAAGGTCGGTGAGGTCTTTCGGGTTTTCGCAGCGGTAGCCGAAACGCACGCCGTCGAAACGCGACAGGTTGGAGGACGCTTCTGCCGGGGCGATCACGTAGTAGGCAGGAATCGCGTGCTGGTTGTTCGGCAGGCTGATTTCCTTGATCACGGCGCCGAGCTTTTCCAGCGCCTTGACGCTGTTGTGCACCAGTTCGGCAATGCGCGGATCGAGGCCGGCGCTGAAATACTCTTTGGGCACGCCAATGCGCAGGCCTTTGATCGAGGTGTTCAGGCTGGCGCTGTAGTCCGGCACGGGCTCATCGATGCTGGTGGAGTCCTGCGGATCGAAGCCTGCCATACCTTGTAACAATATTGCGCAGTCCTCGGCCGTGCGGGCCAGAGGGCCGCCCTGGTCGAGGCTGGACGCGTAGGCAATCATGCCCCAGCGGGAAACGCGACCGTAGGTCGGTTTCAAACCGGTGAGGTTGGTGAATGCAGCCGGTTGGCGAATCGAACCGCCGGTGTCGGTGGCCGTGGCCGCCGGTAACAGACGAGCGGCAACCGCGGCCGCCGAACCGCCGGACGAACCGCCGGGCACGTGCTCAAGGTTCCACGGGTTTTTCACCGGGCCATAGTGGCTCGATTCGTTGGCCGACCCCATGGCGAATTCGTCCATGTTGGTCTTGCCCAGGGTCACGGCCCCGGCAGCGGCCAGCTTGGCCACCACGGTGGCATCGTAGGGCGCCTTGAAATTGTCGAGCATCTTCGAGCCGCAGCTGGTGCGGATGCCCTGGGTGCAGAACAGGTCTTTGTGGGCAATCGGCGCACCCAACAGGGCGCCGTTCTCACCGTTGGCGCGACGTGCGTCGGCGGCCTTGGCCTGGCTCAGGGCCAGTTCTTCGGTGATGCTGATGAAGCTGTTGACCTGTGGGTCCAGCTCGGCGATACGCGCCAGCAGGGTTTTGGTCAGCTCTTCGGAAGAAAACTTTTTGTCGGCGAGACCGCGGGCGATCTCGGCCAGAGTCAATTGATGCATTGCAGGCTCTTTCCCTTTAGTCGATGACTTTCGGAACCAGGTACAGGCCGTTTTCGACCGCTGGCGCGATGGACTGGTAAGCCTCGCGGTGATTGCGCTCGGTCACGACGTCGGCGCGCAGGCGCTGGCTGGCTTCCAGCGGGTGAGCCAGGGGCTCGATGCCGTCGGTATTCACGGCTTGCATTTGGTCGACCAGCCCGAGAATGCTGTTCAGGGCTGCGGTGGTCTGTGGAAGATCGGCTTCATTGAGGCCCAGGCAGGCCAAATGAGCGATTTTTTCCACGTCGGAGCGTTCAAGCGCCATGGGATTCTCCAGTGGAAAACAGAACGGAAGCTATCCGTGTGTTAGATTGTAGGAACACTACCGCATTTCTACGGTCATATGGCCGCGATTGTGGGGGTTGGTGCACAGAAAGTCGGCCAATTTAGCACATTGGCGCCTTGCCCAAAATCCCTGTCGTTGTTAGAGTTTGCCGCACTTTTTTACCCACGCGTTGCCTAGGGTCCCTTTCCCATGTTCAAGAAACTGCGTGGCATGTTTTCCAGCGATCTTTCCATCGACCTGGGCACTGCCAACACCCTTATTTACGTGCGCGAGCGCGGTATCGTCCTGAATGAGCCATCGGTTGTGGCCATTCGGACCCATGGTAATCAGAAAAGTGTCGTTGCCGTTGGCACCGAGGCCAAGCGCATGCTTGGCCGAACACCGGGCAACATCGCTGCCATTCGTCCGATGAAGGATGGCGTGATTGCCGACTTCAGCGTCTGCGAGAAGATGCTGCAGTACTTTATCAACAAGGTTCACGAAAACAGCTTCCTGCAGCCCAGCCCTCGTGTGCTGATCTGCGTTCCGTGCAAATCCACCCAGGTGGAGCGTCGTGCCATCCGTGAATCGGCCCTTGGTGCCGGTGCCCGTGAAGTGTTCCTGATCGAAGAGCCAATGGCCGCTGCGATCGGTGCCGGCCTGCCGGTTGAAGAAGCGCGCGGTTCGATGGTGGTGGATATCGGTGGTGGTACCACTGAAATCGCCCTGATCTCCCTTAATGGTGTGGTGTATGCCGAATCCGTACGGGTTGGCGGCGACCGCTTCGACGAAGCGATCATCACCTACGTGCGTCGTAACTACGGCAGCCTGATCGGTGAATCCACCGCCGAGCGCATCAAGCAGGAAATCGGTACCGCTTACCCGGGCGGCGAAGTTCGCGAAGTGGATGTTCGCGGTCGCAACCTGGCCGAAGGCGTTCCACGTGCCTTCACCCTGAACTCCAATGAAGTGCTGGAAGCTCTGCAAGAGTCCCTGGCTACTATCGTTCAGGCTGTGAAGAGCGCTCTGGAGCAATCGCCTCCGGAACTGGCTTCCGATATCGCCGAGCGTGGCCTGGTACTGACCGGTGGTGGCGCCTTGCTGCGCGACCTCGACAAGTTGCTGGCCCAGGAAACCGGCCTGCCAGTGATCGTCGCTGAAGACCCGCTGACCTGCGTCGCCCGTGGTGGTGGCCGTGCACTGGAAATGATGGATAAACACACCATGGACCTGCTCTCCAGCGAATAAGATGTTGCTGGTTGGCCCATGCTTCGCTCGCAGGCAGCACTTTGCAGTGCTGCCTGTTGGCGTTTATCTTCTTCAATCTGCATCCAGGCCGGTTTGATGCCGTATGAATAAAGAAAACATTTGCCCGGGAGGAGCGGCTTATTAAACCGCTTTTCTCCAAAGGCCCCTCATTGGGCGTGCGCCTGCTGGTGCTGGTCGTGCTATCGGTTGCGCTGATGGTGGTCGATGCCCGCTTCACACTGCTCAAGCCAGTGCGTAGCCAGATGTCGCTGGTCCTGATGCAGAGTTACTGGATCACTGACCTGCCGCAACGTCTCTACCAAGGTGTGGCCAGCCAGTTTGGCAGCCGTACCGAGCTGGTGGCCGAGAACGAAAAACTCAAGACCGAAAACCTGCTGCTGCAGGGACGCATGCAAAAGCTCGCGGCCCTCACCGAGCAGAACGTTCGGCTGCGCGAGTTGCTCAATTCTTCCGCGTTGGTCAACGAAAAGGTCGAGGTGGCCGAATTGATCGGCATGGACCCGAATCCCTTCACCCATCGCATCATCATCAACAAGGGTGAGCGCGACGGTGTGGTCCTTGGCCAGCCGGTGCTCGATGCCCGTGGCCTGATGGGCCAGGTGGTGGAGTTGATGCCCTACACGTCCCGCGTCCTGTTGCTGACCGACACTACCCACAGTATTCCGGTGCAAGTTAACCGCAACGGCCTGCGGGCGATTGCCAGCGGTACGGGCAACCCGGAGCGCCTTGAGTTGCGTCACGTCGCGGACACCGCTGACATCAAGGAAGGCGACCTGCTGGTCAGTTCCGGCCTGGGTCAGCGTTTTCCGGCAGGTTACCCAGTGGCCACGGTCAAGGAAGTGATCCACGATTCCGGCCAGCCGTTCGCTATCGTGCGTGCAGTGCCGACCGCCGCATTGAACCGCAGCCGCTACCTGCTGCTGGTGTTCAGCGACAACCGCACCGCGGAAGAGCGCGTTAACGCCGCCGCCCAGGCCCAGGAAGCAGAAGACAAGCAAAACGGCGCCACGCCGATCATTCCGGCAACTGTGCCAAAACCCGCTGCACCCGCCGCCCCGGCGCCGGTTCCTGCAACGCCAGCCGCACCTGTTGCCACTCCGGCCAAACCCGTCGCCCATAGCACGCGCCCGGCCAAGCCTGCGGCTGCAACACCTGCCGCTACCAAACCGCCTGCCGCCACCAAGCCACCGGCAGCGGCCCCGGCAACCACTCGGCAGAGGGAAGAATAATGGCCGGTACTCATCCGCGTAACGGCTGGATCGTCTGGTTGACCTTCGCCATCGGCTTGCTGCTCAGCGTTTCGCCGTTGCCGCAATTCATGGAGATCCTGCGTCCGCTGTGGCTTGCCTTGCTGTTGGCGTTCTGGGCCCTGGCGCTGCCGCACAAGGTCGGGATGGTCACCGCCATGTGCCTCGGGCTGATGGAGGACGTGCTCTACGGCACGTTACTCGGCCAGAACGCGCTGATCCTGACCCTGATTACGTTCCTGGTGTTGTCATTGCAGCAACGCTTGCGCATGTTTCCGATGTGGCAGCAGTGCCTGGTGATCCTGGTGATCTTCGGCCTGGCGCAGTTGGTACAGCTGTGGCTCAGTGCCCTGACCGGCAATCGCCAACCGACCCTGGCGCTGGTGTTGCCGGCACTGGTCAGTGCGCTGTTGTGGCCCTGGATCAGTTTTGGCCTGCGTGGATTACGTCGTCGCTATAAAATCAATTGAATGGATCGCGAGGCTCTGCCTGGTTATCAAACCCCACAGGGAGAGTCTGAATGAATTCGCTTTATCTGGCCTCGGGCTCCCCGAGGCGGCGTGAACTGCTGACAAAGATCGGTGTGCCGTTTACCGTCGTCAGCGCCGCGATTGATGAAACTCCCCTTACGAATGAATCGCCCGCGTCCTACGTAGAGCGCCTGGCGCGTGGCAAGGCTGCGGCCGGTCGCGCTGCCCTGGCCGATGCGGCTGGCACCTGCGTGCTGGGTGCCGACACCGCCGTCATCCTCGACGGCCAGATCCTCGGCAAACCGGTGGATCAAGCCGATGCCCAGGCCATGTTGCTGGCCCTTTCTGATCGTGAACACGAGGTTCTTACCGCCATCGCCCTGATTGACGGCCAGCGTTGCGAAACGCGGCTGGTCACCAGTCGCGTGCGGTTTCGCAAGATTTCAGCGGATGAAGCCACCACTTATTGGCACAGCGGCGAGCCCCAGGACAAAGCGGGCGGCTATGCTATCCAAGGCCTGGCGGCGGTGTTTGTCGCCGGACTCAATGGCAGCTACTCCGCCGTCGTTGGCTTGCCGGTCTGCGAAACCGCGGAACTGTTGGGCCAATTCGGCATACCCTGTTGGCAAAACCTTACCGTGCGCTAAACGCCGTATTCCAGCGCCAAGCCTTAAGCGATCGGTCACTATTGTGAAAACGCCTGAACGAGACCCAGCCATGAGTGAAGAGATTCTGATCAATATCACGCCGATGGAATCGCGCGTGGCGGTGGTAGAGAACGGTGTTCTGCAAGAAGTGCACGTCGAGCGCACGCAAAAACGCGGGATCGTCGGCAATATCTATAAAGGCAAGGTGGTGCGTGTGTTGCCGGGGATGCAGGCGGCGTTCGTCGACATCGGCCTGGACCGCGCCGCGTTTATCCATGCTTCGGAAATCTCCCTGCGCGAAGGCCCGGCGGTTGAAAGCATCAGCGCCCTGGTGCACGAAGGGCAAAGCCTGGTGGTGCAAGTCACCAAGGACCCGATTGGCTCCAAGGGCGCGCGGCTGACCACCCAACTGTCGATTCCTTCGCGCTACCTGGTTTACATGCCGCGCACGGCCCACGTGGGCATCTCCCTGAAAATCGAAGACGAAGCCGAGCGCGAGCGCCTGAAAAAGGTGGTGAGCGATTGCGTGGCGCTGGAAGGCATCAAAGAGGCCGGCGGATTTATCCTGCGTACCGCTGCAGAAGGCGCCGGGGCCGATGAAATCCTCATGGACATCCGCTACCTGCGCCGCTTGTGGGACCAGATCGGCGCCCAGATCAAGACCATTGGCGCACCCAGCGTGATCTACGAAGACCTCGGCCTGGCCCTGCGCACCTTGCGCGACCTGGTCAGCCCCAAGATCGAGAAAATTCGCATCGACTCGCGGGAAACCTTCCAGCGCACCACGCAATTTGTTGCCGAGTTGATGCCGGAAATCGCCGACCGCCTTGAGCATTACCCGGGCGAGCGGCCGATCTTCGACCTGTACGGTGTTGAAGACGAAATCCAGAAAGCCCTCGAGCGTAAAGTGCCACTCAAGTCCGGCGGCTACCTGGTGGTGGACCCGGCGGAAGCCATGAGCACCATTGACGTCAACACCGGCGCCTTTGTGGGGCATCGCAACCTCGAAGAAACCATCTTCAAGACCAACCTCGAAGCGGCCACTGCGATTGCGCGCCAGCTTCGCCTGCGCAACCTGGGCGGGATCATCATCATCGACTTCATCGACATGGAAGACGAAGAGCATCAGCGCCAGGTGCTGCGTACGCTGGAGAAGCAACTGGAGCGTGACCACGCCAAGACCAACATCATCGGCATTACCGAGTTGGGCCTGGTGCAGATGACGCGCAAGCGTACCCGCGAAAGCCTGGAGCAAGTACTGTGCGAGCCGTGCAGCAGTTGCCAGGGCCGCGGTAAGTTGAAGACCCCGGAAACGGTTTGCTACGAGATTTTCCGGGAAATCCTGCGGGAGGCACGCGCCTACCAGGCCGAGGGCTATAGAGTCCTGGCCAACCAGAAGGTGGTCGACCGGTTGCTGGATGAAGAGTCCGGCAATGTGGCCGAGCTGGAGGGTTTTATCGGGCGCACCATTCGCTTCCAGGTCGAAACCATGTATTCCCAGGAACAATATGACGTGGTGCTGCTCTGATTCGCGTTAGTTCTTATCAACGAGACCGGCAGACCTTGATCTGCCGTCCGACTATTGCTTTTGAGGGTCGCCTGACATGGAGCGTCTGATACGCTTTTTTGCCGCATTGACCCGCTGGGGCCTGGGCCTGTGCGCGTTGCTGCTGGTATTGGCCGCGGTGTACGTGAGCCTTGGCCGTGAATTGACCCCGCTGGTCGCGGAATACCGGGGCGAAATCGAAGCCAGGGCCCGCACGGCACTGGACATGCCCCTGAGCATCGGCAGCCTGGAAGGGCGCTGGAGTGGCTTTGCGCCGGTGCTGATGGCTCACGATGTGATGGTCGGCGAGGGCAACAGCGCCCTGCGCCTGGACCAGGTACAAGTGGTGCCGGATATCTGGGCCAGCCTGCTGGCGCGCGAAGTGCGCATTGCCCACCTGGAAGTCAGTGGCCTGCAAGTCAGCGTAAAGGAAGACAAGGACGGCCACTGGGCGCTGCAAGGCCTGCCGGTGCAGGATGACCAGCCACTGGACCCCGAACAGCTGCTGACGCGCCTGCAAATGGTCGGGCAAGTCTCCTTGCTCGACAGCCAGGTAACGCTGCAGCCGTTCGACCAGGCGCCGCTGACCTTGACCTATGTCGGCTTGAGCCTGCAGACCGGCGCCAGCCGCCAACGCCTGGACGCGCGCTTGACCCTGCCCGACGGCCAACCCCTGGCGTTGAACCTGCGCACGCGAGTCCAGGCCAGCCAGTGGAGGGACGGCGAAGTCCAGGCCTACCTGAGCGTGCCCCAGAGTGACTGGGCAAAATGGATCCCGGCGAAACTGACCCAGCAATGGAAGCTCACCGAGCTCAAGGCCGGCGGCGAGTTCTGGATGACCTGGGCCAAGGGCACCGTGCAAAGCGCTGCGGTGCGCCTCAATGCCCCGCAGCTCAAGGGCAGCTACGCCGACCGCAAGCCGACTCACATTGAGAACCTGGCGCTGACTGCGTACCTGCAGCGCAGTGACAGCGGCCTCAAGGTGCTGTTTGACTCGCTGGCGATGAAACTTGGTGACACCCGCTGGGAATCGCGCGTGCAATTGCAGCAAACCCTGGCCACCGACAAGGCCCAGGAAGTCTGGAACCTGCAGGCGGATCGCCTCGACCTGACGCCGATTACGCCGTTGCTGCATGCCCTGGTTCCGTTGCCGGAAGCCCTGGCCACCACCCTGGATCATCTGAAGGCCACCGGCACGCTGCGTAATGTCTTGCTGGATTACCGTCCCCAAGACACCACTGACCAGCGCGTGAGCTTCGCAGCCAACCTCGACCGCATCGGTTTTGACGCCTACTTCGGTGCCCCGGCGGCCCGCAATGTCAGCGGCAGCATCAGCGGTGACCTGGGCAAAGGCGAGTTGCGCATGGACAGCAAGGACTTCTCCTTGCACCTGTTTCCGATTTTCGCCAAGCCCTGGCAGTACATCCAGGCCAACGCCCGCCTGACGTGGAAGCTGGATAAAGAAGGCTTCACCCTGATTGCGCCGTACATCAAGGTGCTGGGGGAAGAGGGCAAGGTGGCGGCCGACTTCCTGATTCGCCTGCACTTCGACCATAGCCAGGAAGACTACATGGACCTGCGGGTCGGTATGGTCGATGGCGATGGCCGTTTCACCCCCAAATACCTGCCGGCCGTTTTGAGCCCGGCCCTCGACGAATGGCTGCGCACTGCCATTCTCAAAGGCGCGGTGGACCAGGGTTTCTTCCAGTACCAAGGGTCGCTGAACCACGACGCACTGCCTGCCTCGCGCAATATCAGCCTGTTCTTCAAGGTCCATGACGCGGAACTGGCGTTTCAACCGGGCTGGCCGCATGTGAGCAAGGTCAAGGGTGAAGTGTTTGTCGAAGAGAGTGGCGTGCGCATCCTGGCCAGCAAAGGCCAGTTGCTCGACACCAAGGTCAATGACATCTACGTCAACATTCCCCATGCCCCCGAAGGCAAGGACAGTCACTTGCTGCTGACTGGCAACTTTGCCGGCGGTCTGGGTGATGGCCTGAAGATCCTTCAGGAAGCGCCGATCGGCACTGCCTCGACCTTCGCCGGCTGGAAAGGCGAGGGCGACCTGCAAGGCAAGCTGGACCTGGATATTCCCCTGGCCAAGGGTGCCGATCCCAAGATCGTGGTCGACTTCAAGACCGACAAGGCGCGCCTGCAGCTGGCTGAGCCGACGCTGGACCTGAGCCAGCTCAAGGGAGACTTCCGCTTCGACAGCGCCAAGGGCCTGAGTGGCCAGAACATCAGCGCCCAGGCGTTCGACCGTCCTGTCACGGCGCAGATTTTCGCCGATGGCAAGCAAGGCAACCTCAATACCCGCGTCACGGCGAAAGGGCAGGTCACCGTCAAGCGGCTGACTGACTGGCTTAAGGTCAGCCAGCCGTTGCCGGTGTCTGGCGATATCCCCTACCAATTGCAGCTCAACCTCGACGGCGCCGACAGCCAGTTGATGGTCAGTTCCAGCCTCAAGGGCGTGGCGGTGGACCTGCCGGCACCGTTCGGCATGCCGGCCAGCCAGGGCCGCGACAGCGTGTTCCGCATGACGCTGCAAGGCAATGAACGCCGCTACTGGTTCGATTATGGTGAGTTGGGCAGTTTCACCTTCGCGGCCCCGTCGGACAATTTTGCCGATGGCCGTGGTGAGTTGTTCCTGGGTGATGGCGATGCCGTGTTGCCGGCCAGCAAGGGCTTGCGTATCCGCGGCGTGTTGTCGGAACTGGATATCGACCCGTGGAAAAAACTCGTGGACCGCTACGCGGGCAATGACCCGGGTGGCAGTGCCAAGCAGCTGTTGAGCGAGGCCGACTTCAAGGTTGGCAAACTGACCGGCTTCGGCACCCAGTTTGATCAGGTCAACCTGCAACTGGATCGCAAACCCGCCGCCTGGGGCTTGCAGTTTGACAGTCAGCAAGCCAAAGGCACTGTCGGGCTGCCGGACGCCAAGGGCGCGCCGATTGCGATCAATTTGCAGTACGTGAAGTTGCCTGCGGTGGATCCGACGGTGCAGGCGGATGAAAATGCGCCGGACCCGTTGGCTGATGTTGATCCCAAGGACATCCCGGCGCTGGATATCGCGATTGACCAGTTGTTCCAGGGCCCGGACCTGATAGGTGCCTGGTCGTTGAAAGTTCGGCCGACCACCAAAGGCATGGCATTCAACAGCCTCAATCTGGGCCTCAAGGGCATGTTGCTCCAGGGCGCCGGCGGTTGGGAGGGCGTGCCGGGTTCCAGCAGCAGTTGGTACAAGGGGCGTCTGGATGGCAAGAACATTGCGGACGTGCTCAAGGGCTGGGGTTTTGCGCCGAGCGTGACTAGTGAAGAGTTTCACGTGGACGTGGACGGCCGCTGGCCGGGTTCGCCGGCCTGGGTGGGCCCAAAACGCTTCTCCGGCAGCCTGGACGCCAGCTTCCGCAAAGGCCAATTCGTCGAAGTGGACGGCGGCGCCCAGGCCCTGCGGGTGTTTGGCTTGCTGAACTTCAACTCCATCGGCCGCCGGCTGCGCCTGGACTTCTCGGACCTGCTCGGCAAAGGCTTGAGCTATGACCGGGTCAAGGGGCTGCTGGCGGCCAGCAATGGCGTGTTTGTGACCCGCGAGCCGATCACCATGACGGGCCCGTCGAGCAACCTCGAGCTCAATGGCACCCTGGATCTGGTGGCTGATCGTGTCGATGCCAAGTTGCTGGTGACACTGCCGGTGACCAACAACTTGCCGATTGCCGCGCTGATTGTCGGCGCGCCGGCCATTGGCGGTGCGTTGTTCCTGATCGACAAGCTCATTGGTGACCGTGTTTCGCGTTTCGCCAGCGTGCAGTACAAGGTCGAAGGCCCGTGGAAAGACCCGAAAATCACCTTCGACAAGCCATTTGAAAAACCAAACTGAGTGCCCGCGGAGTAGCATGGCACTATCCCTTTTTGGTGCGTGCCTTTTCTGGAGTGTGGGCCCATGTCCTTTGCGGTAATTCAAATGGTCAGCCAAAGCGACGTGCTGGCCAACCTGGCCCAGGCCCGGCGCCTGCTGGAGCAAGCAGCGGCGGGCGGTGCCAGGCTCGCCGTACTCCCGGAAAACTTCGCCGCCATGGGCCGTCGCGATGTGGCCGATATCGGTCGCGCCGAGGCCTTGGGCGAAGGTCCGATCCTGCCATGGTTGAAACAGACCGCCCGCGACCTCACCTTATGGATAGTGGCCGGCACTTTACCGTTGCCTCCCAAGGATCAACCGAACGCCAAGTCCAATGCCTGCTCGTTGTTGATCGATGATCAGGGCGAAGTCGTCGCCCGCTACGACAAGCTGCACCTGTTCGATGTGGACGTGGCGGATGCCCGGGGCCGTTATCGCGAATCCGATGACTATGCTCATGGTAGCCAGGTGGTGGTGGCGGATACGCCGGTGGGGCGCCTCGGGCTGACGGTGTGCTACGACTTGCGCTTCCCGGAGCTGTACAGCGAATTGCGCGCTGCGGGTGCTGAATTGATCACCGCGCCCTCGGCCTTTACGGCGGTGACGGGCGCCGCGCACTGGGACGTGCTGATTCGTGCCCGGGCCATCGAGACCCAGTGTTACCTGCTGGCGGCCGCCCAGGGTGGCGTGCATCCGGGCCCCCGGGAAACCTTCGGGCATGCCGCAATTATCGACCCGTGGGGGCGAGCGCTGGCACAACAGGATCAAGGCGAGGCGGTGTTGCTGGCCGAACGCGATAGCAGTGAACAGGCGTCGATACGGACGCGCATGCCGGTGGCGGGCCACCGGCGCTTTTTCTCGCAGGGCGCACAGCGACCTGCTTCAGAACGATGAATTTAAGGCCAAACCTATGAGCGAGTTGTTGTCCTCAGTCAGTGAACACCTCCTGGCGCCCGGTGGCGTGACCATCGAAAGCTTGCAAACGGTCCTCGGCGATCTGGCCGGGCCAGGCATCGACGCTGCCGACCTGTACTTTCAGGGGCAGATTTCCGAGTCCTGGGCCCTGGAAGACGGGATCGTCAAGGAAGGCAGTTTCAACCTCGACCAAGGCGTGGGCGTGCGTGCGCAGTCCGGTGAAAAAACCGGCTTTGCCTACAGCAATGCCATCACCCTTGAAGCCCTGGGCCTGGCGGCTCGCGCTGCCCGCTCGATCTCCCGTGCCGGCCAAAACGGCACGGTGCAAGCGTTCAGCACCCAGGACGTGGCCCAGTTGTACGCCCCGGATAACCCGCTGGAAGTCATCAGCCGCGCCGAAAAGGTTGAGTTGCTCAAGCGTGTCGACGCGGCCACCCGTGCCCTGGACCCGCGTATCCAGCAAGTCACCGTGAGCATGGCCGGGGTGTGGGAGCGCATTCTCGTGGCCTCCACCGATGGCGGCCTGGCGGCGGATGTGCGGCCACTGGTGCGTTTCAATGTCAGCGTGATCGTCGAGCAGAACGGCCGCCGCGAGCGCGGTGGCCATGGCGGCGGCGGGCGGACCGACTACCGTTATTTCCTCACTGAAGACCGTGCCATGGGGTATGCCCGTGAGGCGCTGCGCCAGGCTCTGGTCAACCTGGAAGCCATTCCGGCACCGGCCGGTACGTTGCCGGTGGTGCTGGGTTCGGGCTGGTCCGGCGTGCTGCTGCATGAAGCGGTGGGCCACGGCCTGGAAGGCGACTTCAACCGCAAGGGCAGTTCCGCCTACAGCGGACGCATGGGCGAGATGGTTGCGTCCAAGCTCTGCACCATCGTCGATGACGGTACCCTGGCCGGGCGTCGCGGCTCGTTGAGCGTCGATGACGAAGGCACGCCGACCGAGTGCACCACCCTGATCGAAAACGGTGTGCTCAAGGGCTACATGCAAGACAAACTTAACGCCCGCCTGATGGGCGTGGCCCGCACCGGTAACGGTCGTCGCGAATCCTACGCGCACCTGCCGATGCCGCGCATGACCAACACCTACATGCTCGGTGGCGAAAGCGACCCGGCTGAAATCATCGCCTCGGTGAAGCGCGGTATCTACTGCGCCAACCTCGGTGGTGGGCAGGTGGACATCACCAGCGGCAAGTTCGTGTTCTCCACCAGTGAGGCGTACTTGATCGAAGACGGCAAGATCACTGCGCCGGTCAAGGGTGCAACGTTGATTGGCAACGGCCCGGAAGCCATGAGCAAGGTATCGATGGTCGGTAACGACCTGTCGCTGGACAGCGGTGTAGGGACGTGTGGGAAAGACGGGCAGTCGGTGCCGGTGGGTGTCGGCCAGCCAACCTTGAAAATTGATGCGATCACCGTGGGTGGCACGGGGTCGTAAGAACGGGAGCTTCGGGTGGCGAAGGCCGCCACCCGGGGAAGAGGGTCAGCGCAGGCCGCGTTGACTATCGTCCAGCTCACGGATGTATTTGAAGATTTTTCGGCTGGAGGCCGGTGGCTTGCTTTGCGCCAGTTCGTGCTGGGCCTGACGGATCAGGGAGCGCAATTGTTGGCGATCGGCATCCGGGTATTCGATGACGAACTTCTCCAGTACCGCGTCGTCGCCTGCGATCAGGCGATCACGCCAGCGTTCCAGGTTGTGGAAGCGCTCGTTGTACTGGCGAGTGGAGGCATCGAGTTGATCGAGCAACGTCAGAATGGCGTCCGTGTCCTGGTCGCGCATCAGTTTGCCGATAAACATAAGGTGCCGTTTACGCGCGATATTCGCGGTGTGCTTGGGCGCATCGTTCAGAGCCCGGCGCAGGGCGTCGGTCAATGGCAGTTTTGCACACAAGTCAGGCTTGAGTGTTGTAAGGCGCTCGCCGAGGTCAACCAGAGCATGCAGCTCGCGTTTGACCTGAGATTTGCTTTTCTCCCCATCGAGGGAGTCGTCGTAAGAATCAACCATGGTGGCAGTCCGCAAAGAAACGCCGCCATGATAACCAGTCGGGGGCCGCTTGTCCGGCCCGGTCGCTAGAAGGCCTTAACCGAAAGCAGAATTTGAGTGGAGAAAACCATGAGTGCAGCCCAAAGCGTCGGTCCGCAAGCGTTACCGGCACTGCAGGAACAAGTCGAGCAGATCATTGCCGAGGCCAAGCGCCAGGGGGCCAGTGCCTGTGAAGTGGCGGTGTCCCTGGAGCAGGGGTTGTCGACTTCGGTGCGCCAGCGTGAAGTGGAAACCGTCGAATTCAACCGCGACCAGGGGTTTGGTATCACCTTGTACGTGGGCCAGCGCAAAGGCTCGGCCAGCACCTCCGCCAGCGGCCCGGAAGCGATTCGCGAAACCGTCGCCGCGGCGCTGGCGATTGCCAAGCACACCTCTGAAGATGAAAGCTCGGGCCTGGCCGATGCAGCCTTGATGGCTCGGGACTTGAAAGATTTTGACCTGTTTCATGCCTGGGACATTACCCCGGAGCAGGCCATTGAGCAGGCGCTGACCTGTGAAGCGGCGGCGTTTGACGCTGACAGCCGGATCAAGAACGCCGATGGCACGACCTTGAGCACCCATCAGGGTTGCCGCGTGTATGGCAACAGCCACGGCTTTATCGGTGGGTATGCCTCCACGCGTCACAGCCTGAGCTGCGTGATGATTGCCGAAGCCAACGGCCAGATGCAGCGTGATTACTGGTACGACGTGAACCGCCAGGGCGATTTGCTGATGGACCCTGTGCTCATCGGCCAGCGTGCCGCGCAACGGGCCGCCAGCCGCCTGGGCGCGCGCCCGGTGCCGACGTGCGAAGTGCCGGTGCTGTTTTCGGCGGAACTGGCCGGGGGGTTGTTCGGCAGCTTCCTCGGGGCGATTTCCGGCGGCAACCTGTATCGCAAGTCGTCGTTCCTGGAAGGGGCGATCGGCCAGAAGCTGTTTCCGGAGTGGCTGACCATCGATGAGCGTCCGCACCTGATGCGTGCCATGGGCAGTTCGTCGTTTGACGGTGATGGCCTGGCCACCTATGCCAAGCCGTTCGTCGAGAACGGTGAGTTGGTGTCCTACGTGCTGGGCACTTACGCTGGCCGCAAGCTCGGCCTGCCCAGCACCGCCAACTCCGGTGGCGTGCACAACCTGTTCGTGACCCACGGTGATGAAGACCAGGCGGCGCTGCTGCGGCGCATGGGGCGGGGCTTGTTGGTCACCGAGTTGATGGGCCATGGCCTGAACATGGTCACGGGCGACTACTCCCGTGGCGCGGCGGGTTTCTGGGTCGAGAACGGCGAGATCCAGTTCGCTGTGCAGGAAGTGACCATCGCCGGCAACATGCGCGACATGTTCAAGCAGATTGTCGCGGTGGGTAATGACCTGGAGCTGCGCAGCAACATCCGCACCGGTTCGGTGTTGATCGAGAAGATGACCGTCGCCGGCAGCTAACCCGCCAACAGTCGCTATAAAAAAGGCGCGCCACCCAATGGGGTGGCGCGCCTTTTTTTGTGCCTGGAATTCCGAGTGATTCACTCAGGCTCTTGTTTTGATTCTCAATATCATTTAATAATAAATATCATTACCGAATGAGCGTGGATCATGAGTTCTGTCCTGCATGAGGATCCTTACCTGGAAAGCTGGCGTTGGATGAGTCGTCAGATTCGTTGCGGCCTTGATCCCGACGAGCCTCGCCTGATCGAACATTACCTGGCCGAAGGCCGGTACCTCGCCTGTTGCACCGCGACCCATCCGTGGACCATTGGCGAAACCTCATTCCGCCTGCTGCTCGACACCGCCTCCGACATCGCCTTGCCCTGGCATTGGCGGTCCATGTGCCTGGGGCAGGCCTGGCGCCCATTGCGCGACCTGGAAAAACTGTCCCACTGTGCCTGCCGCCTCAAGCGCTGGCAGACCTTTGCCTGGCAATTGGCGACCTGCGAATTGCTTCCATCGATTTCTCACTCTGACCTGGTGCAAGGATCTTCCGATGAGTAACACCCGTATCGAACGCGATAGCATGGGCGAACTGCAAGTACCTGCCGAGGCTTTGTATGGTGCGCAAACCCAGCGAGCGGTGAACAACTTTCCCATCAGCCATCAACGTATGCCGGCGCAATTCATCCGCGCCCTGATCCTGGCCAAGGCAGCCGCCGCCAAGGCCAACGTTGAACTGAAACAACTGAGCGTATCCCAGGGCAAGGCCATCGTCGATGCCGCCCAAGGCTTGCTGGAAGGCGATTTCATGCAGCACTTCCCGGTGGATATCTTTCAGACCGGTTCCGGCACCAGCTCCAACATGAACGCCAACGAAGTGATTGCGACCCTCGCCAGCCGCTTGCTGGGCGAGCCGGTGAACCCCAACGATCACGTCAACTGCGGCCAGAGCAGTAACGACATCATCCCGACCACCATTCACGTTAGCGCGGCACTGGTGCTGCACGAACAAACCCTGCCGGCGTTGCTGCACCTGGTGCAAGTGATCGAGCACAAGGCCGAGGACGTGCACCGCTTCGTCAAGACCGGCCGCACGCACCTGATGGACGCCATGCCGGTGCGCATGAGCCAGGTGCTCAATGGTTGGGCCCAGCAGCTCAAGGCCAACATCGGCCACCTGCAAGACTTGCTGCCGAGCTTGCAGGCGCTGGCCCAGGGCGGCACCGCCGTCGGTACCGGGATCAATGCCCATCCGGAGTTTGCGGCGCGCTTCAGTCAGCAACTCAGCAGCCTGACCCAGGTCCAGTTCACGCCCGGCAAGAACCTGTTTGCGCTGATCGGCTCACAGGACACGGCCGTCGCGGTCTCCGGGCAGCTCAAGACCACCGCGGTGTCCTTGATGAAAATCGCCAACGACCTGCGCTGGATGAACTCCGGCCCGTTGGCCGGTCTCGGTGAAATCGAACTGGAGGGCCTGCAACCGGGCTCCTCGATCATGCCGGGCAAGGTCAACCCGGTGATCCCGGAAGCCACGGCGATGGTGGCGGCACAAGTCATCGGTAACGACTCGGTGATCACCATCGCCGGCCAGTCCGGCAATTTCGAACTCAACGTGATGCTGCCGATCATCGCCCAGAACCTGCTCAGCAGCCTGGAGTTATTGGCCAACTCCAGCCGCTTGCTGGCAGACAAGGCCATCGCCAGCTTCAAGGTCAACGACGCCAAGCTCAAGGAGGCGCTGTCGCGCAACCCGATCCTGGTGACCGCCCTCAACCCGATCATCGGTTACCAAAAGGCCGCCGAAATCGCCAAGAAAGCCTATCAGCAGGGCCGCCCGGTGATTGATGTGGCGCTCGAACACACCGACTTGCCCCGCAGCCAACTGGAAATCCTGCTGGATCCGGAAAAGCTCACGGCCGGCGGCGTGTAATCACCGACCCTGCTTTGGAGGCTCACCATGGAGCACTGGAAACGTACGATCGAACGGGCCAATCGCTGCTTTATGGCGGGCGAGCTGGTAGACGCCCGCGAGGCCTACTTGCAAGCCCTGGCCCTGGCTCAAGTGTTGTTTGAGCGCTGGGCGGATGCCGACGAAGCGGTGGCGGCTTGCGTCATCTCCCATCACAACCTGGCGGACCTGCACCTGCGGCTGAACCAGCCGGAAGAAAGCGCGGAATACCTCTGCGCCATTCATCAGCGTCTGTTGCAGACCATGCAGGACACCCGCCTGAACCCGCTATTGCGGGAGGCGGCCCTGCGCCAGAGCAGCAAGACCTACGTCGAGCTGTTGAATTTCATCAGCGATCACGGCGAGTACCCACGTACCCACCGTCTGCTGGGCAGCAACGTGGCGCCATCGGATGCGTCGACCCGCAACAGCCCTTTTTATGGAGCTCATTGATATGTCCTACACCTTGCCGGCCTTGCCTTACGCCTACGATGCCCTTGAACCGCATATCGACGCGCAAACCATGGAGATCCACTACACCAAGCACCACCAGACCTACATCAATAACCTCAACGCCGCCGTTGAGGGCACCGAGTTTGCCGTCTGGCCGGTAGAGAAACTGGTGTCCAGCGTGCAGCAACTGCCGGAAAAGCTCCGGGCGGCGGTGATCAACCAGGGCGGCGGTCATGCCAACCACTCGTTGTTCTGGGCCGTCATGTCGCCCAAGGGCGGCGGCAAGCCCGACGGCGCACTGGGCAAAGCCATCGATGAGCAATTGGGTGGTTTCGACGCCTTCAAAGAGGCTTTCACCAAGGCTGCCCTGACCCGTTTCGGCAGTGGCTGGGCGTGGCTGAGCGTGACCCCGCAAAAGACCCTGGTGGTAGAAAGCAGCGGCAACCAGGACAGCCCGCTGATGAACGGCAATACGCCGATCCTCGGCCTGGACGTCTGGGAACACGCTTACTACCTGCTGTACCAGAACCGTCGTCCGGAATACATCAATGCGTTCTACAGCGTTATCCATTGGCCGGAAGTTGCCGGGCGCTACCAGGCTGCGTTGGGCTGACACTCCTCTATAACAAGATCTAAGGCCGACTATGGGCACTGAAACACTGGCGATCAGCAGCGTGCGAATGTTTCGTTATGCGTTTGGCTCCCTGCTGCTATTGGCAGGCACGGCATTGCTGGTGGCTCAAGGGCTGGCCTGGCTGGACCTGGAGCCCCGTATCCTGCGCGCGCTGCAAGGGGGTGCCATTTGCGCACTGGGTACGGCCTTGGGCGCCGTGCCGGTGCTGGTGATCCGCCGGATGCCATTGGCGGTGAGTGACACGCTGCTTGGCTTCGGTGCCGGGGTGATGCTGGCGGCGACGGCGTTTTCGCTGATCGTGCCAGGTATTGCGGCGGCCGAAAGCCTGGGGCTGACGCCTTGGGCTGCCAGCGGTTTGATCAGTTTCGGCATCATGCTGGGCGCATTCGGACTGTATCTGGTGGATCGCAAGGTCTCCGGCGCCAGTCCGGAAATGCTGGTGGGTAGTCTGGAGCATCCGGTAATACCGCCGCGTATCTGGCTGTTTGTGTTTGCCATCATTGCCCACAACATTCCCGAAGGCATGGCGGTGGGTGTGTCGGCGGGCGGCGGCATGCCGGATGCCGACAGCCTGGCCATGGGCATTGCCTTGCAGGATGTGCCGGAGGGATTGGTGATCGCGTTGGTACTGGCCGGGGCAGGGATATCGCGGGTCAAGGCGTTCCTGATTGGCGCGGCGTCAGGGCTGGTGGAACCGGTATTTGCGGTGCTGTGCGCCTGGTTGGTGAGCCTGGCGGAGATGTTGTTGCCGCTGGGGTTGGCGCTGGCGGCCGGGGCGATGCTGTTGGTGGTGACGCACGAAGTCATTCCCGAGTCGCGGCGCAATGGCCATGACAAGCTCGCCAGCCTGGGGCTGTGCGTCGGGTTTTGTTTGATGATGGTGATGGATACGGCGTTGGGATGAAGCCGCTTGCGGGCTTCACTCCGTCACAGGTGGGCGGGTTTACTCGCCTTCGTCAAAGTAGTTGTTGATCAATGCCGCCAGGGCATCCATCGCTTCCTGCTCTTGTTCGCCTTCCGTTTTCAAATGAATCTTCGTGCCCTTGCCCGCGGCCAGCATCATCATGGCCATGATGCTTTTGCCGTCGACCATGGATTCGGGGGTGCGTCCGGCGCGAATCTGGCAAGGGAACTGCCCGGCGACGCCGACGAACTTGGCCGAGGCCCGGGCGTGCAGGCCCAGCTTGTTGATGATTTCAATTTCCAGAGCAGGCATCGCGCAGGTGTTCCTTTCAGCTGAGGTCGCGGTGGCGAACCTGGACGTTCTTGAGGGTTTGTTGCAGCACCTTGCCCAGGCGTTCGGTCAGGTAGACGGAACGGTGATGGCCGCCGGTGCAGCCAATGGCGATAGTGACATAAGCCCGGTTGCTGGCCGCAAAACGCGGCAGCCATTTGAGCAGGTAGCTGGAGATGTCCTGGAACATTTCCTCCACATCCGGTTGCGCCGCCAGGTACTCGGCCACAGGCTGGTCCAGCCCGGACTGGTCACGCAGCTCGGGCTTCCAGTACGGGTTGGGCAGGCAGCGCACATCGAACACCAGGTCGGCATCTACCGGCATGCCGCGCTTGAAGCCGAAAGACTCGACCAGGAAGGCCGTGCCCGGCTCAGGCTGATTCAGCAGGCGCAACTTGATGGCATCGCGCAGTTGATACAGGTTCAGGCTGGTGGTGTTGATCTTGAGGTCGGCCAGGTCAATGATCGGCCCCAGCAGTTTGGTCTCGTCCTCGATGGCTTCGGCCAGCGAGCGATGGGGGCTGCTCAACGGGTGGCGGCGACGGGTTTCAGAGAACCGTTTGAGCAGGGTCTCTTCGTCGGCGTCGAGGTACAGCACATCACAATGGATGTGCTTGGCCCGCACTTCTTCGAGCAGTTCCGGGAAGCGGGTGAGATGGCTGGGCAGGTTGCGGGCGTCGATCGAGACAGCGACCAGCGGTTGCGCCAGCTCGGTGTGGATCAGTGCGCGTTCCGCCAGCTCCGGCAGCAGGCCGGCGGGCAGGTTGTCGATGCAATAGAAGCCGTTGTCCTCAAGAACATTGAGAGCCGTGCTTTTACCTGAGCCGGAGCGGCCGCTGACGATGATCAAACGCATGATTACTGCCCGTTTTGTTCATCCAGAACAACCTGATAGAGCGCCTCGTTGCTGGAGGCGCTGCGCAGTTTGTCGCGTACTTCTTTGCGGTCGAGCATGCTGGCGATCTGCCGAAGCAGTTCCAGATGCGCATCGGTGGCGGCTTGCGGGACCAGCAGTACAAACAGCAGGTCGACCGGCGCACCGTCGATGGCGTCGAAATCGATGGGGGCGTCCAGGTGCAGCAGGGCGCTGACTGGAGACTCACAGCCTTGCAGGCGGCAGTGAGGGATGGCGATGCCGTTGCCAAAGCCGGTCGAACCGAGCTTTTCACGGGCGATCAGTGCTTCGTACACAGCTTGCGTATCCAGCTCAGGCACTTCACGGCCGAACAGGTTGGCAATTTGTTCGAGGGCACGCTTTTTACTGCCGCCCGGCACGTTCACGAGGGAGCGGCCGGGGGTCAGGATGGTTTCAAGTCGAATCATGGGTGGGGAGTGTTAGCGGCCTGTGCCTTGAAGAAGGCTCTGCTGCTTTTCCTTATGCTTTTTAAGTTGGCGGTCAAGCTTGTCAGTCAAGGCATCGATCGATGCATACATGTCTTCATGCTCGGCATTGGCGACCACTTCGCCACCGGGTATCTGCAAGGTCGCTTCAATTTTCTGCTGAAGCTTGTCGACCTTCATGATGACCTGCACATTGGTGATCTTGTCGAAATGACCCTCAAGTCGTTTCAGCTTCTGCTCGACGTATTCGCGCAATGGAGGGGTGACTTCTACATGGTGTCCACTGATGTTGACTTGCATACAGCTTCTCCTTCGTTGCCAGTGCATAAAGCGGCAGGCCGGGGTGCCTGCCACTGGAACGCTATGGCCCGCCCGTCACATCAAACGTTTACGCTCGCTGGAAGGCGCGATCCCAAGGGACTCGCGGTACTTGGCGACGGTTCGACGGGCGACCTGAATGCCTTGTGCCTCCAGTAAACCAGCGATCTTGCTGTCACTCAACGGCTTTTTCTGATTTTCCGCGGCAACCAGTTTTTTGATGATCGCGCGGATCGCCGTGGACGAGCATTCGCCGCCTTCGGAGGTGCTGACGTGGCTGGAGAAAAAGTATTTCAGCTCATAAATACCCCGTGGGGTATGCATGAATTTTTGCGTGGTCACCCGGGAAATCGTTGATTCGTGCATGCCCACCGCCTCGGCGATGTCGTGCAGTACCAGTGGCTTCATCGCCTCATCGCCGTATTCCAGGAAGCCACGCTGGTGCTCGACGATCTGGGTGGCGACTTTCATCAGGGTTTCGTTGCGGCTTTGCAGGCTCTTGATGAACCAGCGGGCTTCCTGCAACTGGTTGCGCATGAAGGTGTTGTCGGCGCTGGTATCGGCGCGGCGCACAAAACCGGCGTATTGCGGATTGACCCGCAGGCGTGGCACCGACTCCTGGTTCAGTTCCACCAGCCAGCGCTCGTTGTCCTTGCGTACGATGACATCGGGCACCACGTATTCGGCTTCACTGGACTCGATCTGCGAGCCAGGGCGCGGGTTAAGGCTCTGCACCAGCTCGATGATCTGGCGCAGGTCATCTTCCTTGAGCTTCATGCGGCGCATCAGCTGGCTGTAGTCGCGGCTGCCCAGCAGGTCGATGTAGTCGGTGACCAGGCGCTGGGCTTCGGTCAGCCAGGGCGTCTTGGCCGGCAATTGGCGCAGTTGCAGCAGCAGGCATTCGCTGAGGCTGCGGGCGCCGATACCGGCGGGCTCGAACTGCTGAATGCGGTGCAGGACGGCTTCGATTTCGTCCAGTTCGATATCCAGCTCCGGGTCGAACGCCTCGAGGATCTCCTCAAGGGTCTCGTCCAGGTAGCCCTGATTGTTGATGCAGTCGATCAGGGTCACGGCGATCAGGCGATCGGTGTCGGACATCGGTGCCAGGTTCAGTTGCCAGAGCAAATGGCTCTGCAGGCTCTCGCCGGCGGACGTGCGGGTGGTGAAATCCCACTCGTCATCATCATTGCTCGGCAGGCTGCTGGCGCTGGTCTGGTACACGTCTTCCCAGGCGGTGTCGACGGGAAGCTCGTTGGGGATGCGTTCGTTCCATTCACCTTCCTCGAGGTTATCCACCGTGGGGGCGGTTTCCTGGTAGGAGGGTTCCTGTACGTCGGGGTTGGGTTTTTGCTCGATGTTGTCGGCCAGCGGGTCTGCATTATCGAAGTCGTCGCCTTCTTCCTGGCGTTCGAGCATCGGATTGGACTCCAGGGCCTCCTGGATTTCCTGTTGCAGGTCCAGGGTCGACAATTGGAGCAGGCGGATGGCCTGTTGCAGCTGCGGTGTCATCGTCAGCTGCTGGCCCATTCTCAGGACTAGCGATGGTTTCATGGCAGGGGCTTAACACCTTATTCGCCGGCGCAATGCGCCATCCACGACAGGGCGCGTGAGCGCCAAACATAAGCAAATTATATGCCTGATATCGGGGGCTTTGCCTAGAGCGCGGTAACAATAAAAATAATGAGGTTTTTATTGACTCCCGCGCTCCGTGGCGAATGGCCTGATACCACCGTGTTTACAGGCGGAACTCGTGACCCAGATACACTTCCTTGACCAGTTCGTTGGCCAGGATGGTTGCGGAGTCGCCTTCGGCAATCAACTGCCCATCGTTCACGATATAGGCGGTTTCGCAGATATCGAGGGTCTCACGGACGTTGTGGTCGGTGATCAATACACCGATGCCCTTGGCCTTGAGGTGATGGATGATCTGCTTGATGTCGCCCACCGAGATCGGGTCGACACCGGCGAAAGGTTCGTCCAGCAGGATGAACTTCGGCGCTGTGGCCAGGGCGCGGGCGATTTCCACACGACGACGCTCGCCGCCGGAAAGGCTCATGCCGAGGTTGTCGCGAATGTGGTTGATGTGGAATTCCTGAAGCAGGCTTTCCAGCTCTTTCTTGCGCCCGGCGCGGTCGAGTTCCTTGCGGGTCTCGAGGATCGCCATGATGTTGTCGGAGACCGACAGTTTGCGGAAGATCGACGCTTCCTGGGGGAGATAGCCGATGCCCGCCTGTGCACGACCGTGCATGGGTTGGTGGCTCACATCCAGGTCGTCGATCAGCACGCGGCCTTGATCGGCCTGTACCAGGCCGACAATCATATAGAAGCAGGTGGTCTTGCCGGCACCGTTGGGGCCGAGCAAGCCGACGATCTGGCCGCTGTCGATCGACAGGCTGACGTCGCGCACGACCTGACGGCTTTTATAGGCCTTGGCCAGATGCTGGGCTTTCAGGGTTGCCATTAATTCGCCTTCTTTGCGTCGGTTTTCGGCGTCGGCTGGGCGGCGTCGGCTTTCTGCTTCGGCTGGATAACCATATCGATGCGTGGCTTCGGCGTGCCGATTTTCGTGCCGGTGGCACGGCCGGCCTGGGCAATCTGCTTCACCGTGTCATAGACGATTTTTTCGCCGTCAGTGGTGTTGCCGTCATTGATGACCCTGGCTTGATCGATCAGCACGATACGGTTTTGCTGGGCGTGGTACTGGATCGTCTTGCCGTAGCCTTTGACCGGCGTAGGGTCGCCCACTTTTTGCAGTTGTTCGAAATACGCCAGGTTGCCGACCGAAGTCACCACGTCGATGTCGCCTGCCGGGGTACGAGTCAGGGTCACGGTGTTACCCGTCACTTTCATCGAGCCTTGAGTGATGATGACGTCGCCGGTGTAGGTCGCAATACCTTTCTTGTCATCCAGTTGTGCATCATCGGCCTGGATGTGGATCGGTTGCTGGCTATCGTTCGGCAGAGCCCAGGCGCTCACGCTTCCCAGTGCTGCGCCCAGGCCGAGCAAAATAGGGAGGGTTTTAACGAGCCTCATACTGTCCTCTTACGTTCGATAGCAGGTGTATCCTGCTTTCTTTCAAATACGCTTTCATTCCCTTGCCAGTCGATACACCGCCAGCGCCGTCGATTCTAACGTCTTGCTCGGTCTGCGCATATTGCTTCTGTGGGAATACGGTCATGCGACTGCTGGTAATGATGGTGTCGCGGTTCTTGGCGTCGGTGCGGGCTACGCGTACCGAGTCAATCAATTCCACTTGGGTGCCGTCCGGGTTGACCTCGCCACGCTCGCTGGTGACGTGCCACGGGAACTCGGCGCCGCGGTACAGGTTCATGTCCGGCTTGGTCAGCAACGTGACCTCGGATGCCTTCAAGTGCTCGACCTTGTCAGAGGTCATTTCATACTGAACCTTGCCATCGGGCAGGAACTGGATGCTGTGGGCGTTGATGGCGTAATAGTCGATAGCGCTCTCGTCAACCTGTGCAACAGGCTTGTCGAGGAAGCGCTCCGGGCTGATATTCCAGTAACCGACCGCCAGAAAAACGGCGGCGATGACGGCGAATATCAGGAAATTGCGAATCTTTTTACTCAGCATAAAACGCTCTATAGGTAGGCGGCGTGAGCCGCTTCAAGGCTGCCTTGGGCGCGCAGAATCAACTCGCAGAACTCGCGGGCGGCGCCTTCGCCGCCACGGGCCGTGGTGACGCCATGGGCGTGTTCGCGAACGAACGCCGCCGCATTGGCCACCGCCATGCCGAGGCCGACCCGGCGAATCACCGGCAGGTCGGGTAAATCGTCGCCGAGGTAAGCAACCTGCTCATAGCTTAGGTTGAGTTGGCCAAGAAGCTCGTCCAGAACCACCAGTTTATCCTCGCGGCCCTGATACAGGTGAGGAATCCCCAGGTTTTGTGCGCGGCGTTCCACAACAGGCGTCTTGCGACCGCTGATGATGCCGGTTTGCACGCCCGCGGCCATCAGCATCTTGATGCCCTGGCCGTCGAGGGTGTTGAAGGTCTTGAATTCGCTGCCGTCTTCCAGGAAGTACAGGCGGCCATCGGTCAGCACGCCGTCGACGTCAAAGATCGCCAGTTTGATGTGCTTGCCCCGTTGCAACAGGTCGGTGGTCATTTACATCACTCCTGCACGCAGCAAGTCGTGCATGTTCAGGGCGCCAACCGGGCGGTCGTCGCCGTCGACCACCACCAGCGCCAGAATTTTATGGTCTTCCATGATCTTCAGCGCTTCGGCCGCGAGCATGTCAGGGCGGGCGGTCTTGCCGTGGGGGGTCATGACTTCGTCGATGGTGGCGGTCTGGATATCGAGGTTACGGTCCAGGGTGCGGCGCAGGTCGCCGTCGGTGAATACCCCGGCCAGGCGCCCGTCGGATTCCAGGATCACGGTCATGCCCAGGCGCTTGAGGGTCATTTCCATCAAGGCATCCTTAAGCAAGGTGCCGCGCGGCACTTGTGGCAACTCGTCGCCGGCGTGCATCACGTTTTCCACTTTCAGCAGCAGGCGACGACCCAGGGCGCCACCCGGATGGGAAAATGCGAAATCCTCGGCGGTAAACCCGCGGGCTTCCAGCAATGCCACGGCCAACGCATCGCCCATGACCAGGGCGGCGGTGGTGGAGGAGGTCGGTGCCAGGTTCAGCGGGCAGGCCTCTTCGGCCACGTGCACGTTCAAATTCACTTCAGCAGCTTTGGCCAGCGTCGAGTCCGGGTTGCCGGTCACGCTGATCAACTGGATGCCCAGGCGCTTGATCAGCGGCAGCAGGGTCACGATTTCGTTGGTGGTGCCGGAGTTGGACAGTGCCAGGATGATGTCATCCCGGGTGATCATGCCCATGTCACCGTGGCTGGCTTCGGCCGGATGCACGAAGAACGCAGTGGTCCCGGTGCTTGCCAGGGTGGCGGCGATCTTATTGCCAATGTGTCCGGATTTGCCCATGCCGACCACGACAACGCGGCCCTTGCTGGCCAGAATCATCTCGCATGCGCGTACGAAATCCGCGTCGATATGAGCCAGCAAGCCTTCTACGGCTTCAAGCTCGAGGCGGATGGTACGTTGTGCGGATTGAATAAGGTCGCTGGATTGGCTCATGTCTGAAATCGTATAGCCTGACGAAAAGTCGGCGATTATAGCGGTAATGAACAATTCCCTCACGCAAGTTCGTCAGGCTTTATTCATTCCGTCTGTGGTTGAGATTGAACCTCAGCAAGGTTTTTTTAGCTGTCCTGTTTCTGAACAAGCTCTGTTCCGGCCTTGGGGGCGCTGCATCAGCAGTGATATAGTTCGCCGCCAGTTCGGTCCGCGCAGCCTTTATGTCTATTCGATGCAAGCATTTGTCGAAAACAAAGTGTCTGAGTGAAAGGCTGCATCCCAAGGAGTTTAGATGAGTGCCGATAACGCCTACGCGGTCGAGCTGAAGGGCCTTTCCTTCAAGCGCGGTACGCGCAGCATCTTCAATAATGTGGATATTCGCATTCCCCGCGGCAAAGTCACGGGCATCATGGGGCCTTCCGGTTGCGGCAAGACGACGCTGCTGCGCCTGATGGGCATGCAATTGCGCCCCTCCGCCGGTGAAGTCTGGGTCAATGGCCAGAACCTGCCGACCCTCTCGCGCAGCGACCTGTTCGATGCCCGCAAGCACATGGGCGTGCTGTTCCAGAGCGGCGCGCTGTTTACCGACCTCGACGTTTTCGAAAACGTGGCGTTCCCGCTTCGGGTGCACACACAGCTGTCCGATGAAATGATTCGTGACATTGTGTTGCTCAAATTGCAGGCCGTAGGGCTGCGCGGCGCCATCGACTTGATGCCTGATGAACTGTCCGGTGGCATGAAGCGTCGAGTGGCCCTGGCGCGCGCCATCGCCCTCGACCCGCAGATTCTCATGTACGACGAACCTTTCGTTGGCCAGGACCCGATTGCCATGGGCGTCCTGGTACGCCTGATCCGCTTGCTCAATGATGCGCTGGGTATCACCAGTATCGTGGTCTCCCACGACCTGGCCGAGACCGCGAGCATTGCCGACTACCTCTATGTGGTGGGCGATGGCCAGGTGCTGGGGCAGGGCACGCCTGAAGAGCTGATGAACGCAGATAACCCGCGCATTCGCCAATTCATGACCGGCGATCCTGATGGCCCGGTGCCTTTTCACTTTCCGGCAGCGGACTACCGCTCAGATCTTCTGGGGAAGCGCTGATGCGCAAGACATCTTTAATCGAAAAGGTTCGCCTTTTCGGTCGGTCCGGCATCGATGTGCTCGGTGTACTGGGCCGTTCGACGATTTTCCTGTTCCATGCCTTGCTTGGCCGCGGCGGTATTGGCGGCGGCTTTGGCCTGTTGATCAAGCAACTGCACTCCGTGGGCGTGATGTCCCTGGTGATCATCGTGGTTTCCGGGGTGTTCATCGGCATGGTGCTGGCGTTGCAGGGCTTCAATATCCTGTCCAGCTACGGCTCCGAACAGGCGGTGGGGCAGATGGTTGCCCTGACCCTGTTGCGTGAGCTGGGGCCTGTGGTGACGGCACTGCTGTTTGCCGGGCGTGCCGGTTCTGCGTTGACGGCCGAAATCGGCAACATGAAGGCCACCGAGCAGCTGTCCAGCCTGGAAATGATCGGTGTCGATCCGCTCAAGTACATTGTTGCCCCGCGCCTGTGGGCCGGCTTCATCTCCCTGCCACTGCTGGCGATGGTTTTCAGCGTGGTCGGGATCTGGGGCGGTTCGTGGGTGGCGGTTGACTGGCTGGGGGTCTACGACGGCTCCTACTGGGGCAACATGCAGAACAGCGTGACCTTCAGCGGCGACGTGCTAAACGGCATCATTAAAAGCATCGTTTTCGCCTTTGTAGTGACCTGGATCGCCGTATTCCAAGGCTACGACTGTGAGCCCACCTCAGAAGGGATCAGTCGCGCCACCACCAAGACCGTTGTGTACGCCTCACTGGCGGTACTGGGCCTTGACTTCATTTTGACCGCCTTGATGTTTGGAGATTTCTGATGCAAAACCGCACTGTGGAAATCGGTGTCGGCCTTTTCTTGCTGGCTGGCATCCTGGCTTTACTGTTGCTCGCCCTGCGAGTCAGCGGCCTATCGGCCAGCCCCACCGCCGATACTTATAAACTTTACGCCTACTTCGACAATATCGCCGGTTTGACTGTCAGAGCTAAAGTGACCATGGCGGGTGTAACCATCGGCAAGGTCACGGCGATCGATCTGGATCACGACAGCTTCACCGGCCGTGTGACGATGCAAGTGAACAAGAAGGTGGATAACCTGCCGACTGACTCCACCGCGTCTATCCTCACCGCTGGGTTGCTGGGCGAGAAATACATCGGCATCAGCGTGGGCGGGGAAACAGCCCTGCTCAAGGATGGTTCGACCATTCATGACACACAGTCGTCGTTGGTGCTGGAGGACTTGATCGGTAAATTCCTGCTCAATACCGTCAATAAAGACGCCAAATGAGGAATGTGTTCATGATCTCTACTTTGCGACGTGGCCTGTGGGTACTGCTCGCGGCACTGCCGTTGATGGCTAACGCCGCTACCGGCGGTTCCGCACATGACCTGGTGCAGGACACCACCACCAAGATGTTGGCTGACCTGAGTGCCAACAAGGAAAAGTACAAGCAGGACCCGAGCGACTTCTATGAGGCGTTGAACAGCATCGTCGGCCCGGTAGTTGATGCCGAAGGTATTTCCAAAAGCATCATGACGGTCAAGTACTCGCGCAAGGCAACGCCTGAGCAAATGACCCGCTTCCAGGAAAACTTCAAGCGCGGTCTGTTCCAGTTCTACGGTAACGCGCTGCTGGAGTACAACAACCAAGGGATTACCGTCGCCCCCGCAGGGGATGAGTCGGGTGACCGCACCAGCGTTAACATGAGCGTCAAGGGCAACAACGGCGCGGTGTACCCGGTGCAGTACACGCTGGAGAAGGTCAACGGCGAGTGGAAACTGCGTAACGTGATCATCAACGGCATCAACATCGGCAAGCTGTTCCGTGACCAGTTTGCAGATGCCATGCAGCGCAATGGCAACGACCTGGACAAGACCATCAATGGTTGGGCCGGTGAAGTGGCCAAGGCCAAGGAAGAAACCGACAAAGCTGCCGGGAAGCCCGCGCAATGACTGAGTCGGCCATTCGCCTTGGCGAGTCCGGTGAGCTGCTGCTCACCGGCGTGCTGGATTACAGCACCGGGCCAGCCCTGCGCAAGCAGGGCCAGGCGCTGATCAATGCCAGTACCGCGTCTGCGCTGGTGCTCGATTGCTCGGCGGTGGTGAAGTCCAGCAGCGTCGGCTTGTCGTTGCTGCTGTGTTTCATGCGTGATGCCCAGGCCGTCAAAAAGCCGGTAAGCATCCGTGCATTGCCCGAAGACATGCGTGAAATTGCTGAAGTTTCCGGTCTGACCGAGCTGTTGGCGCATCCTTAATACACATTATTAAAGAAGCCCCCCGTCAGAGTCCTGCTATGCGGGGTTCGCAGGCGCGGGGCTTTTTTGTATGATGTGCGACCCGCGCGCACTGGGCGCCGATAGAGGTTGAGCATGCAGGCCTTAGAAGTGAAGCGCTTTCTCGAAGAAAAGCTCCCCGAAACTCAAGTAGAAGTTGAGGGCGAAGGCTGTAACTTCCAGCTGAACGTGATTAGCGATGAACTGGCGGCATTGAGCCCGGTCAAGCGTCAGCAGCAGATCTATGCCCATTTGAACCCGTGGATCACCGATGGCAGCATCCATGCGGTCACTATGAAATTTTTCAGCCGCGCGGCCTGGGCCGAGCGCACCTGAGCCCCCAAGGCGTCGAGATTCTTATGGATAAATTGATTATTACCGGCGGTGCTCGTCTTGATGGCGAGATCCGTATTTCCGGGGCGAAGAACTCCGCCCTGCCGATCCTGGCCGCTACCTTGCTGTGCGATGGCCCGGTGACCGTGGCCAACCTGCCGCACCTGCACGACATCACCACCATGATCGAACTGTTCGGTCGCATGGGTATCGAGCCGGTGATCGACGAGAAACTCAGCGTCGAAATCGACCCGCGCACCATCAAGACCCTGATCGCGCCGTACGAACTGGTGAAAACCATGCGCGCCTCGATCCTGGTACTGGGCCCGATGGTTGCCCGCTTCGGCGAAGCCGAAGTCGCATTGCCTGGCGGTTGCGCCATCGGTTCGCGTCCGGTGGACCTGCACATCCGTGGCCTGGAAGCCATGGGCGCAACCATCGACGTCGAAGGCGGCTACATCAAGGCCAAGGCGCCGGAAGGCGGCCTGCGTGGCGCGAACTTCTTCTTCGATACCGTCAGCGTGACCGGTACCGAGAACATCATGATGGCTGCTGCCCTGGCCAACGGCCGCAGCGTGCTGCAGAACGCCGCGCGCGAGCCGGAAGTCGTCGACCTGGCGAACTTCCTGATCGCCATGGGTGCCAACATTACGGGCGCCGGCACCGACACCATCACCATTGAAGGTGTTAAGCGCCTGCACTCGGCCACCTACAAAGTGATGCCGGACCGCATCGAGACCGGTACCTACCTGGTGGCTGCTGCCGTTACCGGTGGCCGCGTCAAGGTCAAGGACACCGATCCGACGATCCTTGAATCCGTCCTGGAAAAACTCAAGGAAGCCGGCGCTGAAATCACCACCGGTGAAGACTGGATCGAGCTGAACATGCACGGCAAGCGGCCAAAAGCCGTCAACGTGCGTACCGCTCCGTACCCGGCGTTCCCGACCGACATGCAAGCGCAGTTCATTTCCCTGAACGCGATTGCCGAAGGCACCGGTGCGGTGATCGAGACCATCTTCGAAAACCGCTTCATGCACGTGTATGAACTGCACCGCATGGGCGCCAAGATCCAGGTCGAAGGCAATACTGCCATCGTGACCGGCATCGAGAAGCTCAAGGGCGCGCCAGTGATGGCCACCGACCTGCGTGCCTCGGCCAGCCTGGTGATCTCGGCGCTGTGCGCTGACGGCGACACCCTGATCGACCGCATCTACCACATCGACCGTGGCTACGAGTGCATCGAAGAGAAACTGCAGATGCTCGGCGCGAAAATCCGCCGCGTACCGGGCTAATACCCGTAACTGCAAACACCGTCACTGTGGCGAGGGAGCTTGCTCCCGCTGGGGCGCGCAGCGGCCCTGCTCCTTAAGGCCGGGACTGCTGCGCAGTCCAGCGGGAGCAAGCTCCCTCGCCACAGGATGGTGTTTGTTGTTAAATGGTTTGTTTCAAATCGAGGCTGTAATGGCCTCGATCTGTGTCTGGCGCCGCTTGCGACCGGACAGCAATAGCCTGATGAAGGACTGACGTTTCCCATGTTGACCATCGCACTGTCCAAGGGCCGCATCCTTGACGACACTTTGCCGCTTCTGGCTGAAGCGGGCATCGTGCCGACCGAGAATCCGGACAAGAGCCGCAAGCTGATCATTCCCACGACCCAGGACGACGTTCGCCTGCTGATCGTGCGTGCCACCGACGTGCCAACCTATGTTGAGCATGGCGCGGCCGACCTCGGCGTCGCGGGTAAAGACGTGTTGATGGAATACGGTGGCCAGGGCCTGTACGAGCCGCTGGACCTGCGTATTGCGCTGTGCAAACTGATGACCGCCGGCCGTGTCGGTGACGTCGAGCCCAAAGGCCGCCTGCGGGTGGCCACCAAGTTCGTCAACGTTGCCAAGCGCTACTACGCCGAGCAAGGTCGCCAGGTCGACATCATCAAGCTCTACGGCTCGATGGAGCTGGCACCGCTGATCGGCCTGGCCGACAAGATCATCGACGTGGTCGACACCGGCAACACCCTGCGCGCCAACGGCCTGGAACCCCAGGACTTTATCGCTGACATCAGCTCCCGGCTGATCGTCAACAAAGCGTCGATGAAAATGCAGCACGCCCGTATCCAGGCGTTGATCGACACCCTGCGCAAGGCAGTGGAGTCTCGACACCGCGGTTGACTCACCCGCGCGGCCCTAAGCCGCGCCCGTCTATCCGCCTCATAGCCAGAATTCTCAGGTGCCCAAGCGGAAACGACTGCTGGGAAGGTGCGCTGACGTTCAATAACGAATCGCGCCTTACCCCAAAAGGCAAGTTATGTTAGTAGAAGATTCTTTTTCAATAATTAGCGACGCGTAGCAGCCTGCCTTTTGAGGTAAGGCCCTGCGGGTTGGCACTGTGGTCGCGCCATGCTGCGTTGCGGGACTGGGTAAGGAAACAACCCTTGCCAGCGTCCCGCGCCTTGCCTGGCACAACCACAGTACCAACGCGCTTCGTTATTGAACGTCAGCGCACCTTCGGGCGCCTGAGTTTTTGCCAATTCTATTGAGGCCCTCGCTATGACCACGTCCACTGCAATTGCCCGACTCAACGCTGCCGACCCGGATTTCGCCCATCATCTGGATCATCTGCTGAGCTGGGAAAGCGTGTCCGACGACTCGGTCAATCAGCGGGTGCTCGACATCATCAAGGCCGTGCGCGAGCGCGGTGATGCGGCGCTGGTGGATTTCACCCGGCAGTTCGATGGCCTGGACGTCGCCTCCATGGCCGACCTGATCCTGCCCCGCGAACGCCTGGAACTGGCCCTGACCCGCATCACCGCGCCCCAGCGTGAAGCCCTGGAAGTGGCGGCCGCGCGGGTGCGCAGCTACCACGAGAAACAGAAACAGGACTCCTGGAGCTACACCGAGGCCGACGGCACCGTGCTGGGCCAGAAGGTCACGCCGCTGGACCGCGCCGGCCTGTACGTGCCGGGTGGTAAAGCCTCGTACCCGTCCTCGGTGTTGATGAACGCGATTCCGGCCAAGGTGGCCGGCGTGACCGAAGTGGTCATGGTGGTGCCTACGCCGCGTGGCGAAATCAACGAGTTGGTGCTGGCCGCCGCCTGTATTGCCGGCGTTGACCGCGTGTTCACCATCGGCGGTGCCCAAGCGGTAGCGGCCCTGGCCTACGGCACTGAAAGCGTGCCGAAGGTCGACAAGGTGGTGGGCCCGGGCAACATCTACGTGGCCACGGCCAAGCGCCACGTGTTTGGCCAGGTCGGCATCGACATGATCGCCGGTCCTTCGGAAATCCTCGTGGTGTGTGACGGCCAGACCGACCCGGACTGGATCGCCATGGACCTGTTCTCCCAGGCCGAGCACGACGAAGACGCCCAGGCGATCCTGGTCAGCCCGGACGCCGAATTCCTGGACAAGGTGGCCGCGAGCATCGCCAAGCTGCTGCCAACCATGGAGCGCGCCGAGATCATCGAGAAGTCGATCAATGGGCGTGGCGCCCTGATCCAGGTGCGCGACATGGAACACGCCATCGAAGTGGCCAACCGCATCGCCCCTGAACACCTGGAGTTGTCCGTGGCCGACCCACAAGCCTGGCTGCCGCTGATTCGTCACGCCGGCGCGATCTTCATGGGCCGCCACACCAGCGAAGCCCTGGGCGACTACTGCGCAGGTCCCAACCACGTGTTGCCGACGTCGGGCACGGCGCGGTTCTCCTCGCCGCTGGGTGTGTATGACTTCCAGAAGCGTTCGTCGATCATCTTCTGCTCGCCCCAGGGCGCGTCGGAGTTGGGCAAGACCGCTTCCGTGCTGGCCCGTGGCGAGTCGCTGACCGCCCACGCCCGCAGTGCCGAATACCGCATCGTTGACGACAAGCCGCAGGGGAACTGAAACATGAGCAAATTCTGGAGCCCGCTCGTCAAGGATCTCGTTCCTTACGTGCCCGGTGAGCAACCGAAGCTGACCAAGCTGGTGAAGCTCAATACCAATGAAAACCCCTACGGCCCGTCGCCCAAGGCGCTGGCCGCCATGCAAGCCGAGCTGAACGACAACCTGCGTTTGTACCCGGACCCCAACAGCGACCTGCTCAAGCAAGCAGTGGCGAAGTATTACGCAATCGACGCGGGCAAAGTGTTCCTCGGCAACGGTTCCGATGAAGTCCTGGCCCACATCTTCCACGGTTTGTTCCAGCACGACCTGCCGCTGTTGTTCCCGGACATCAGCTACAGCTTCTACCCGGTGTACTGCGGCCTGTACCGCATTGCGTTTGACGCCGTGCCGCTGGACGAGCAGTTCCAGATCCGCGTGTCGGACTACGCCAGGCCCAACGGCGGGATCATTTTCCCTAACCCGAACGCGCCGACCGGTTGCCTGATGGCGCTGGATGCCGTGGAGCAGATCCTCAAGGCCAGCCCGGACTCGGTGGTGGTGGTGGATGAGGCGTATATCGACTTCGGCGGTGAAACCGCCATCAGCCTGGTGGACCGTTATCCGAACCTGCTGGTGACCCAAACCCTGTCCAAGTCGCGCTCCCTGGCCGGTTTGCGGGTAGGCCTGGCCGTGGGCCATCCGGACCTGATCGAGGCGCTGGAGCGGGTCAAGAACAGCTTCAACTCCTACCCTGTGGACCGCCTGGCGATTGCCGGCGCGGCCGCTGCATTTGAAGACCGCGAGTACTTCCAGAAGACGTGCCAGCGGGTGATCGACAGCCGCGAAACGCTGGTGGCGCAGTTGCAGGCCAAAGGTTTTGAGGTGCTGCCGTCTGCAGCCAACTTCATCTTTGCCCGTCACCCACGGCACGACGCCGCCGGGCTGGCGGCCAAGGTGCGGGAGCAAGGGGTGATTGTGCGGCACTTCAGGCAGGAGCGGATTGCCCAGTTCCTGCGGATCAGCATCGGCACGCCTGAGCAGAACCAGGCGCTGATTGATGCGTTGGGTGAGCTGTAATCTTTATTGACTGAACCGGCGCCATCGCGGGCAAGCCCGGCTCCCACAGGGGACTGCATTCTTTCTGACAATGCATTCCAATGTGGGAGCCGGGCTTGTCCGCGATGAGGCCATCAGCAACACCAAAAAGCTAAAGCCTTACAGCAACGGCTCATCCGGCTTCTTGTGCTTCCAGCCGTCATTGCCCGGCAGCAGCAGATTCAATGCAATCGCTACCACCGCACACAGGGCGATGCCCTTCAGGCCAAAGTCATTCGGGCCGGTGCCGGTGCCCACCAGCACACCGCCAATCCCGAACACCAGGGTCACCGACACAATCACCAGATTGCGCGCTTCGCCGAGGTCGATCTTGTGACGGATCAGGGTGTTCATCCCCACCGCGGCAATCGAGCCGAACAGCAGGCACAGGATCCCGCCCATCACCGGGATTGGAATGCTCTGCAGCAGCGCGCCGAACTTGCCGATAAACGCCAGGCTGATGGCAAATACGGCCGCCCAGGTCATGATCTTCGGGTTGTAGTTCTTGGTCAGCATCACCGCGCCGGTCACTTCCGCGTAGGTCGTGTTGGGCGGGCCGCCGAACAGGCCGGCAGCGGTGGTGGCGATGCCATCGCCCAGCAGGGTGCGGTGCAGGCCGGGCTTCTTCAGGTAATCGCGGCCGGTCACGCTGCCCACTGCAATCACACCACCGATATGTTCAATCGCCGGGGCCAGCGCCACCGGGAGGATAAACAGGATCGCTTGCCAGTTGAATTCCGGCGCGGTGAAGTGGGGCAGGGCGAGCCACGGTGCGGCGGCGATCTTCGCGGTATCCACCACACCGAAGTAGAACGCCATTGCAAAACCCACCAGCACGCCGGAGATGATCGGCACCAGGCGGAAAATGCCTCTGCCGAACACCGCCACGATCAACGTGGTCAGGAGCGCCGGCATCGAGATCAGCATGGCCGTCTTGTAGGGGATCAGTTCGGCACCGTCGCCCCCTTTGCCCATGGCCATGTTGGCGGCAATCGGCGCCATGGCCAGGCCGATGGAAATAATCACCGGCCCGATCACCACCGGCGGCAGCAGCCGGTCGATAAAACCAGTGCCCTTGATCTTCACCGCAGCGCCGAGGAAGGTGTAAACGAAACCGGCCGCCATCACCCCACCCATGGTTGCCGCCAGGCCGAACTGCTGCTTGGCGAGAATGATCGGGGTGATAAACGCAAAGCTCGACGCCAGGAACACCGGCACTTGGCGCCCGGTGACCACTTGGAACAACAAGGTGCCCAAGCCTGCGGTAAACAGGGCGACGTTTGGATCGAGACCGGTGATCAGCGGCATCAACACCAGCGCGCCAAATGCTACGAAGAGCATCTGTGCGCCAGACAGGATCTGGCGCCAAAGCGGGTCGTTGAATTCATCCTGCATGGTCACGCGTCCTTCTGCTTGGTACCGAAGATCTTGTCGCCGGCATCGCCCAGGCCCGGGATGATGTAGCCGTGTTCATTCAGGCGCTCATCAATGGACGCGGTGTAGATCAGCACGTCCGGGTGGGCTTTCTCGACGGCGGCGATGCCTTCGGGAGCGGCCACCAGCACCATGGCGCGAATGTCCTTGCAGCCGGCTTTTTTCAGCAGGTCGATGGTGGCAACCATGGAGCTGCCGGTGGCGAGCATGGGGTCGATGATCATCGCCAGGCGCTCGTCGATTTCCGGTACCAGTTTTTCCAGGTAGGTGTGGGCCTGCAGTGTTTCTTCATTGCGGGCCACGCCCACGGCGCTGACTTTTGCGCCCGGGATCAGGCTGAGCACGCCTTCGAGCATGCCGATACCGGCGCGCAGGATCGGCACCACGGTAATCTTCTTGCCGGCGATTTTCTCGACCTGGACGGGACCGGCCCAACCCGGGATCTCGTAGCTTTCCAGGGGCAAATCTTTGGTGGCCTCGTAAGTGAGCAGCGCTCCGACTTCCTGAGCAAGCTCACGGAAATTCTTCGTGCTAATGTCGGCACGGCGCATAAGGCCGAGTTTGTGTCGGATCAGCGGGTGGCGGATCTCGCGAGTGGGCATGGGAAAGGCTCCGGCGGCGGGCAAAAAAACCGGCCTAGATTAATCTATCCGAGGGTGTTGTCCTATAGACATCTAGTACGTTAGTCCATTAAGGCTTGAACGTTGCGCCTCACATGCGTACCTTTGCCCGCTTTTCTTGCCACAGCACCCCCCTTGGAGAGCGCCATGTCCGCTGATCTCGAGCATATCCGTCAAATCATGCGCGAGGCTGACTGCCTGTACACCGAAGCGCAAGTCGAAGAGGCCATCGCCAAGGTCGGCGCGCACATCTCCCGCGAAATGGCCGACACCAACCCGGTGGTCTTTTGCGTGATGAACGGTGGCCTGATTTTCGCCGGCAAATTGCTCACTCATCTGCAGTTCCCGTTGGAAGCGTCCTACTTGCACGCCACCCGCTATCGCAATGAAACCAGCGGCGGCGACCTGTTCTGGAAAGCCAAGCCGGAAGTCTCGTTCATCGACCGCGACGTGCTGATCATCGATGACATTCTCGACGAAGGGCACACCCTGGGCGCGATCATCGACTTCTGCAAACACGCCGGCGCGCGCAACGTGCACACCGCCGTGCTGATCGACAAGGACCACGACCGCAAGGCCCGTCCGGACCTGAAAGCCGATTACGTCGGCCTGCCGTGCATCGACCGTTACATCTTCGGTTACGGCATGGACTACAAAGGCTACTGGCGCAACGCCAACGGGATTTACGCCGTTAAAGGAATGTAATCAATGGCCAGCTTTCTTGACCAAGCGTTGTTCACCGAACTGGCCGAGAAAGCGGCTGGCAGCCCTCGCGGCCGGCACCATCACAACTTCCACCAGATGGAAGAGCCTTGCCATCGTATGGCCGTTGGCATGCAGCCAAACACGTATGTACCGCCTCATCGCCACTTGAGCGCCGACAAGGCGGAAACCCTGTTGGTGCTCAAGGGCAGCCTGGGCTTGCTGATTTTCAGCGAGACCGGCGAGGTCCTGGCCAAGCGCGTGATGCAGGCCGGCGGTGAGTGCCCCGGCGTCGACTTGCCGCCAGGCGTGTTTCACGGCCTGGTGGTGCTGGAGCCCGATACCTTGATGTTCGAATGCAAGGCCGGGCCGTATCGGCCGGTGGGCGAGAACGAGTTGGCAGCGTGGGCGCCCCGTGAAGGGGATGCCGGCGTGGCTGAGTATCAGCGCTGGATGCTTGCCCAGTTCGATTGAGCTAAAGTGCTGGGCCATCTTCCACGGAGCGGCCCATGCGCTTTTTGATCCGCAGTTGCGCCGTACTGGCGCTGACCCTCAGTTTGCCCCTGGCGGCGGCTCCGGCGCCGTTGCACAGCCAATTCCTGCCCCCCGACGACCTGACCCTGCGAGCCGAAACACCGGACCAGCAGCAGCTGCTGCAAGTCACCGAGTATTCGGTGGTGGTGGGCAACCAGCGTCAATCCACCCAGCAACCGATCCCGGTGACGTCGCCGTTGATGATTCGCCTCAAGGGCAAATCCCTGAACAAGGGGGCAACCATCGCCCAGGTGATCCTCAACTTTGATGCCGAAAGCAAAAGCCTGAAAAAGCCGGTGTTCGACGATAAAAGCAAAACCCTCACGTTGTCGTACCCGGTGACCCAGTACCGCGTCATCGTCGATTTGCTGCGCAACGACACCGTCTATGTGCAGTTCCTCAGCTATGCCAATGGCCATATCTGGGCCGATCTGCACACCGGGGCGGTGCGCGCCAAATAATCAAGCTGACGCGGATTCGGCCCTGTCAATACAGTCAATGTGGGAGCTGGCTTGCCTACGATAGCGTTGGGTCAGTCAGCCTCTCTATCACTGACAAATCGTTATCGCAGGCAAGCCGGCTCCCACATTGGTCCGTGTAGCTTTCGAAGCCGCTGTGCCGCAGGTAAACTGCTTTTCCCGTGTAAATGTCTGCAGGCTGGAGTCGGTAATGCGTAAAGATAAGAAACAGCTGATTGGTGATGAAATCGGCGACGAGCAAATCAAGCTGTTCCTGGATTTCGAACCGGTAGACGCCACTTCGCCGTCCCTGCACAAACTGATCAAGGCCTACCGTGGCCTGCGCATCGACGACTTCGAGCGCTTCCTGGTTTTTTTCAAGGAAGCCGGCCTGGACCTCGACGGCAAGGACGAGCATGGCCTGACCTTCGTTGACGTGATCAAGGACCAGCGCAACGCCGCCGAGTACATCGCGTTGATCGAACAAGCCCGCGGCTGATTGTTGCGGACAAAAAAACGCCCCGTTCTCATCATGAGAGCGGGGCGTTTTTGTTTGTTACTGTAGGAGCGAGCTTGCTCGCGAAGAACCTGAGGATGGCGCGTTAAACCAGGCGCGCTGCATCATCGTTAACGTTTTTCGCGAGCGAGCTCGCTCCTGCATCAACCAGTTCCAGGCTGATGTTGTTCTGCGTATTGATCTTGTGATACAGATCCGCATCGGTCTCCAGGACCTTTTCCCGAGCCGGGAAGATTTCGTGCAACTTGGTCGCCCACTCACCGGCGGTTTTTTCCGGGAAGCAGCGTTCGATCAGTTCCAGCATGATCGATACTGTTACCGAAGCGCCCGGGGACGCGCCCAGCAGGGCCGCCAACGAACCATCCTTGGCCGCAACCAGTTCGGTACCGAATTGCAGCACGCCGCCTTTCTTCGGGTCTTTCTTGATGATCTGCACCCGTTGGCCGGCCACTTCCAGGCGCCAGTCTTCGGCCTTCGCTTCAGGGTAGAAGCGGCGCAAGGATTCCAGGCGTTGCTCCATGGACTGGCGCACTTCGCTGACCAGGTACTTGGTCAGGTCCATGTTGTCCCGGGCGACGGCCAGCATCGGGCCGATGTTGCCGGCACGAATCGACATCGGCAGGTCAAGGAACGAGCCATGCTTGAGGAACTTGGTGGTGAAACCGGCGTATGGCCCGAACAGCAGGGACTTCTTGCCGTCGACCACACGGGTGTCGAGGTGCGGCACCGACATCGGTGGCGAACCCACGGCCGCCTGGCTGTAGACCTTGGCCTGGTGGTGCTTGACCACTTCCGGGTTGTCGCAACGCAGCCACTGGCCGCTGACCGGGAAGCCGCCGAAGCCTTTGCTTTCTTCGATGCCCGACGCTTGCAGCAGCGGCAGGGCCGCGCCACCGGCGCCGAGGAAGACGAACTTGGCGTCCACGTCACGGGAGTTACCGCTGTTGACGTCCTTGATGCTCACGGTCCAGCCGGCGCCGTTGCGCTTGAGGCCGGTGACGCGCTTGCTGTACTTGACCTGGGCATCCGGTGCGCTGGTCAGGTGTGACAGCAACTGGTTGGTCAGGGCGCCGAAGTTGACGTCGGTACCGTTCATCACGCGGGTGGCCGCGATTTTTTCGTCCAGCGGGCGGCCGGGCATCATCAGCGGCATCCACTCGGCCATCTCGCTGCGGTCTTCGGTGTAGTGCATGTCCGAGAACGCGTGGTGCTGGCTGAGGGTTTCAAAGCGCTTCTTGAGGAACGACACGCCTTTTTCGCCCTGCACGAAGCTCAGGTGCGGCACAGGGCTGATAAAGGACTTGGATGAGCCAAAGGTGCCTTTCTTGGTCAAGTAAGCCCAGAACTGCTTCGACACCTCGAATTGGGTGTTGATGTGCACGGCTTTCTTGATGTCGATGGAGCCATCGCCCGCCTGCGGTGTGTAGTTCAGCTCACACAGCCCGGCGTGGCCGGTACCGGCGTTGTTCCACGGGTTGGAACTTTCCGCGGCACCCGAATCCATCAGCTCAACGACTTCCAGCGTGAGGCCGGGGTCGAGCTCTTTGAGCAGTACGGCGAGGGTGGCACTCATGATGCCCGCACCTACCAGTACTACGTCGACTGCTTCGTTATGCGCCATTTAACGCGTCTCCAAAATCTGCAGCACCAAATTGACGGCATGGCTGCCAGGAGTGACGGGGCGGTTCACGTGATGCCCCAGGTTACCCATGGCCAGGATCGCCATGTCCGATTCTTCGCAATTTATCGCAAGCGGACGCTGCCGGCCGGGCCTGATGTGCGTATGAACGCATTTAAGGGCACCTGTGGCAATTCGACTTATGGTCAAGTTCGTCCGGTCGTGCAACCAAATCCGTAGCGGACAGGCTTCAAGCTCCGGTTCTTGAGGAGTGCTCGGTCCTGTGTGGTGGGGCTGTTCCAGACGCTGATGGTGCTTGTACAAACGCCAAACTATTCATTTGCTCGCCACACTCTTGTGAAGTTGTGAAAACCCGTTTTTTTCACGCTCTTTTGAAGACGTGAACCTCAAAAAAGGGCTGCCCCAGCCTGGCACCTGGCCCGAAATCACTGCCGGCAAGCGGCATAACGGGCAAACAACTCAAGTGGCCGAGCGCATGGCAGCTCTGGCAGATTCGGGTAAAGACGATGGTTTGCAGGGAAAACAGCAAGCTCGCCAGCTTCACTCGATCTGTGTGGGCGGCTCTCTGTGGGCGGTGCGGGGAGCTAATACCAGGGCATTAGCGATGCTGCGAGGCCCGATCAGGAGACGTCCTTATAATCGGGGGGAGATTGTAGCGAAGAAATGCGCGCAAATGGACGTGTTTAATGACTTTTATTAGCACTCTGGTCAGGAGACCAACGCGTGCCGTGGCTGTGGCTGCGAAACCCGCGGGCTGACCCGGGCGCTGGCGGGCAGTGGGCGGTGCATCCAGCTCAGGCGAGTCTCTTCGACTTCGACCCAGCCTTCGCCGACGGGTGGCAGGCTGCACTGCTTGAAGGCCTGGCAGCAGCCATGGGCATCGAGCAGGGCAAAGTGGCGATGACTGGCGTGGGAAAAGAACAACGATTTGAGAAGGCGCATGGCTTTGTACCTGGTTCGTTACATGCTGCGAAGATTGGCAGTCTGCCATGACATTGAGGTGACGGTTCTGTGTGAAAATTGTAATTTCGCCGACAGTTCAGCTGCCATTCAGGAAATCTGGTGAGTGGCGAGCGCTCGCCGTTATACTGGCGCCCTGTTTGCATCTAGTCCTGGAGAAATGAGTATGTTGCAACGCCTGTTGTTCGGTTTGATCACTGTGACCAGTTTGACCCTGGTTGGCTGCGCCAACAGCCCGCAACAACTCAGCCCGGAACCGAAAATCACCACCCAGTTGGCGCCTGTTGGCCATGGCCAGCCGGTGTCGGTGCGGGTGGTGGACGGGCGTCCGTCGCCGACCCTCGGGACCCGCGGTGGCCTGTACCCTGAAACCAGCGCCATCACCGTGACCGGTGCCGACGTGCTGCCCAAGCTGCAAGCCCAGGCCGAAGCGGCTGTGCGCCTGTTGGGCTTCACCCCGGCCAACTCGCCAGGTGCTCCCCAACTGACCATTACCCTGGCCGAGCTGAAGTATCAGTCGCCCAAGGAAGGTCTGTACGTGACTGAAGCCGCCATCGGTGCGACCTTCAAGTCCGACGTGACCGCCGGTACCCGTCGCTACAGCGGCCGTTACGGCGCGTCCCTGAACCAGCGCTTCGGCATGGCGCCGAACCAGGAAACCAACACCAAGCTGGTCAGCGATGTGTTGAGCGATGCCCTGACGCGCCTGTTCAAGGACCCGAGCATCGGTTCGCTGCTCAGCTCGCAGTAGGAGCAAGTTTGCTCGTGATGGTCGTTAGCGATAACGCGCCCATCCAGAAGTAACGCGGCGGGCTGGCGTTTTTCGCGAGCAAGCCCGCTCCCACAAAAAAGCCGGACTCAGTGATGAGCCCGGCTTTTTTACGCCTGTAGCATTCATGCAGCCGTTTCGACATAAAAGTCCAGCACACTCACACCCGTCAGCAAATCCAGCTCCGGCAGGTCGGCATGCTGATGCCCGCCGAGGGCGCAATACACCAGCCAGTGGCGGTCCTGCACATTGAACGCAAGGCCGCCGATCAGCGCCTCTTGCTCGTCGCTGGGGGCAATCAGATACAACCGATCCTGGTTCTGCGCGTGCAACATGACAAGCTCCCGGGCTTTCGAAGGGCAACAGAGTGGCTTGTTAAGGTGACGTTCAGGTGACGGTGTAAATTACTGGATACATTAGCCACCAATGGGGAAGGAGCAATGACGCGCAGGCGGCGCATATCGTTCAGGTTTGTATCTGAGCTGATACCAAGACACTGATACATCGAGGTTTGCGATGTCGCTGACCGCACTACTGCTCAATTCCCTTGCCCTGTTGTTGGCCTGTCCGGCGGCTTGGCTGCTGTTTGTCACACGGCTGCGCGAACAGCGCGCGATGGCCAGGCTTGCCGCGCAAAGCGAGGTGCGGGCTATTGATCAACCGATGCTGTTCCTTGATGTGCTGACGCAACGCACCCACCGCCTGTTTTACCGGCTGGGCTTTGTCTGTCTTGGGCTGGCGTTGCTGGTGTCGTTGTTCAGTACTCGGTTGTAAGAACACCCTAAAAACAAATGTGGGAGCGGGCTTGCTCGCGAAAGTGCGGTGTCAGTCAATACCTGACTGGCTGATCCACTGCCTTCGCGAGCAAGCCCGCTCCCACATTCGGTTTGCGCTGTGGCTGCTACCGGGTTACAGGGCGATGCCTGCTTTAACCCGGTACTGATTCCTCACCGGCGTCGCGTATTGCAGCACCAGATACGGCCGATGTTCGGCCGGGCACGCATTCAGTCGCCGCTCCCACTCTGCTTTTGCCTTGGCCAGCTCATCGGCCGGGAATACCTCGGCGGCGGTGGGCACCTGCAATTGCGGGTCGGCATCGCTCCATTGGGCGTATGCCAGGTAATGCACCGGGAATAACCGATAACCGCCCAGAATCTGCCGGTCCATCTCGATCGCCAACAGCTTGGTGTCTTCGAATGCCTCGGTGATCGGCGGCGCGAAGTTGACGTGCACCCGGCCCTTGTAGCCGGTGATGCCCAGGGCAATGCTCACGTCATCTTCACCCGGCGCCTTGCTGTAGGTGCCGGTGGTGGCGCGGATGTACAGCTCGCGGGCCTTGGCTGAGTCGCACGGGTCGTACTCGTAGCTGATGGACACGGGCGTCAGGTTCAGTGACTGGATGACCTCGGGGAACGGCTCGTCCTTGCGGCTCATGTGGAACATCTTGAGGATCGCCGACTCGGTGCGGTCATCCCCGTCCTTGGCGCGGCCTTCGGCCTGGGCGATCCAGATCGACTGGCAGTCGTTGCGAATCGAATGGTTGATGTAAGCCGACAGCAACTGATAGGCAGCCATCTTCTCTTTGCGCCCGGTGATCGAGCGGTGCACGATAAAACTCTTGTTCAGGCGCATCAGGTCGCTGACAAACGGCTTTTGCAGCAGGTTGTCACCGATGGCGATGCGCGGCGTCGGCAGGCCGGCGTGGTACACGGCGTAGTTGACGAAGGCCGGGTCCATCACGATGTCGCGGTGGTTGGCCAGGAACAGGTAGGCACTGCCGGACTTGAACTGCTCGACGCCGGTGTACGTCACGCCATCGGTCGCTCGCTCGATGGTGTGGTCGACGTAAAATTCGACTTTGTCCTGTAGCGTAGCCACGGTGGTGACGCCGGCGAACTCACGGCGCAGCTTGTGGGCGATCATCGGCTTGAGCAGCCAGCCAAAGGCGCCGGCAAAGCGCGGGAAGCGAAAGTGGGTCAGGATGTCCAGAAAGGCCTTGTCACTGAACAGTCGGGCCAGCACTGCCGGGACTTCGCTGTCGTTGTAAGGTCGGATGGTATCGAATTCGCCCATCATGCTCTCTTGTTAGAAACGGCTAGGGTAAGTAAAGGTTTGGAACAATAAATATCAGGGCGTGGTCCGGGCAATTGGCCGGGACGAAAAATAGCCCTGTAAATAGACCGGCGATTATACGCACAAGTCACTTGGGAGACCGCGATGGAAGAGGAGTCGTACGAATGTCCTTATTGTGGGGAGGCAGTGACGGCCTTACTGGATCTGTCCGGGGGCGATCAGCACTATATTGAGGATTGCCCGGTGTGCTGCCGGCCCATCACCTTCATCCTGCAGATTCACGGCGATGAATGGATGCTTGAAGTGCGCAGCGAGAACGAATAAAGGTACGCCCATGCAGCGAATCTACGAACCGGAAAACCTGATGGAAGGCGAATTGCTGCAGGGCATGCTCGAAAGCGAGGGCATCACTGCGCACCTGGTGGGGCGCGATTTGCTCGGTGGCACCGGTGAACTGCCGATCTATGGCCTGCTGGCCCTGGCGGTGGATAACGATCAGGCGGCCTATGCCCGTGAGCTGATCACCGCCTACAACGGCGCGCAACCGGTGCCGGGTGATGAACCCGACAGCTTCCCTGACGTGTTGGTCTGTTAGGCTGTCGGCCAGTTTCTCCAAGAGTCGTGTTGCCCCATGTGTGGACGTTATGCCCTGTTTCGCTGGAACCCCACGTTTGCTGCCTTGCCGGGTTTTCCGGCCGATCAGCAGGCCCAGTGGAACATCTCTCCCAATGATTCGGTGCTGATCCAGCGCCTGAGCGACGGCCAGCACACCCTGGCGCGGGCGCGCTGGGGCCTGACGCCGCCCTGGCTCACCGACCTTTCCCGCACCCCGGCCCACGCCCGGGCGGAAACCCTGGCGGAGCAACCGATGTTTCGCGAGGCCTTTCGCCAGCGCCGTTGCCTGTTGCCAGCCAACGGGTTCTACGAATGGCGCGGCACCCAGCGCAAGCGCCCGTACTGGCTGACGCCGGGGGAGGGCAGTACGTTGTTCTTTGCGGCGATCTGGGAAGCGTACCCGGTGCAGGAACAGGTGTGGTTGAGTACGGCAGTGGTCACCCAGGCTGCGCAGAGCCAGCGCCGGCCGCTCATTCTGGATGCGGCGGGCCAGGAAGCCTGGCTGAACCCCGAGACGCCGTTGCACACCTTGCAGGCATTGCTGGCCAGTGAGCCCAGCGCGTTGCGCGAGCGGGTGCTGGCCAACATGGTCAACGACCCGAAGCTCAACGGGCCGGAGTGTTTGACGCCCGGTTAACCCTTGAACGGATTGATTCAATCGCCGCTGCTGCGCCGATCCGGGGGAGGGGTGAATTTTTCGGCAGTGTGGGATGTATCTGAAAATAGACGGCTGCACGTCTGTTGTATCTGGCGTCGATACAATTGGCCGACTACGATACGCGCCATGTTTTCAGGGAGCAGGTTGATGAAAAAGACAGTGGCGGTATGGGCATTGGGCGCGGCGGTATTGCTCGCCGGTTGCCAGTCGGTCAACACCACCAGCGGCGGCGCCGTGGGGGTTGAGCGCAAGCAGTACATGTTCAGCATGTTGTCGAGCCAGGAAGTCGACCAGATGTATGCGCAGTCCTACCAGCAGACCCTGGGTGAAGCCAGCGGCAAAGGCCTGGTGGACAAGACCAGCGCCAACGCCAAGCGTGTGCAGGCGATTGCCAATCGCCTGATCGCCCAGGCGCCCACCTTCCGGCCGGATGCGGCCCAGTGGAAGTGGGAAGTGAACCTGATCAAAAGTGACGAGATGAACGCCAACTGCGGGCCTGGCGGCAAGATCTTTGTCTACAGCGCGCTGATCGACAATCTCAAGCTGACGGACGACGAACTCGCCGCGGTGATGGGGCATGAAATTGCCCACGCCTTGCGTGAACACGGCCGCGAAGCCATGTCCAAGGCCTACGGTATCGAGATGGCGAAGCAGGGGGCGGGTGCCTTGTTCGGTCTGGGCCAGGACAGCCTGGCGTTGGCCGACACCGTGGCCAACTACGGCATGACCTTGCCCAACAGCCGCAGCAATGAAAACGAAGCGGACCTGATCGGCCTGGAACTGTCGGCGCGTGCCGGTTATGACCCGAATGCAGCGATCACCCTGTGGAACAAAATGGCCAAGGCCTCGGAAGGCTCGCCACCTGAATTCATGAGCACTCACCCGGCCTCCAGCAGCCGGGTCGCCTCGTTGCAAGCGGCGATTCCGAAGGTGATGCCGTTGTATCAGCAGGCTAAAAAGTCCTGATTTATAAGGCTGAAATGCAAATCTGAATGTGGGAGCCCGGCTTGTGTGGGAGCCGGGCTTGCCCGCGATGCAGGCACCTCGGTGTGTCAGTTGCACCGAGGTGATGCTATCGCAGGCAAGCCAGCTCCCACACAAGCCAGCTCCCACACAAGCCCGCTCCCACATGGGGTCGTGTTTAGATCCAGCCGCTGCTCTGCATGGCCTTGTACACCGCAACAATGGCCAGGATGAAAAACGCCGTAGCCGCCAGTCGACGAATCAGCGTCAGCGGTAATTTATCCGCCGCAAAATTCCCCGCCAGCACCACCGGTACGTTGGCAATCAACATGCCCAGTGTGGTGCCGATAATCACCAGCCACAGTTCCGGGTATTGCGCCGCGAGCATCACGGTCGCGATCTGGGTCTTGTCGCCGATTTCCGCGAGGAAGAACGCGATCAGCGTGGTCAGGAAGGGCCCGAACTTGCGTGAAGTACTGGCTTCGTCATCGTCGAGTTTGTCGGGCACCAGGGTCCACAGGGCCGTGGCACAGAAACTCGCCGCGAGGATCCAGTGCAGCACCGCATCCGAGAAGAAACTCCCGAACCAGGCCCCCACGGCACCGGCGGCCGCATGGTTGGCCAGGGTCGCGGCGACGATGCCGGCGATGATCGGCCAGGGTTTGCGAAAGCGTGCAGCAAGAATGAGCGCGAGCAGTTGCGTCTTGTCGCCAATTTCAGCCAAGGCAACGATTGCGGTAGGGACGAGCAGAGAATCCAGCATCAGGTAAGTTCCAGGGGCGGGTCGACACGGCTATGACACGTACAGCCTTCCCGCCCCGGGTAAGGTGTTCGTGTCATAGGTCTTGTCAAACCCCGGTCCGTCTGTGCGGACTCCTGGGTCGCATACGCCATGGTCTGTTGACCAAGTATGTTGACGTATGCCGGACGAGCATGGCGCTCGTGGGAGACTACTCCCCTAGGACGGAGCGGATTCTGCCTAGGCAAAATCCATTCGGCAAGCCTTCTTTTGGAAAAAGAGTTCAGCCGCGCTTGGCACGGTAAATGCGAAAACCCTGGCCTTCTGCCTTGATTGCACACACGCCAAGATGCTCTTCGATCAGCGGTTGGTACTTCAGGAAGCTATTCGCGACGAGGCGAAGTTCGCCGCCTTTTGCCAGATGTTTGGCTGCTTTTCGCAGCAGGTTCTCCGTGGCGAAATAATCGGTGTGCACCCCGACATGGAACGGCGGGTTGCTCAAAATCGTGTTCAGATTCATCGGCGCAGCGTCGATGCCATCACCGGTCAACACCTCGGCTTCCAGACCATTGGCCGCCAATGTCAGGCGACTGCTGGCGGCAGCAAAGGCATCCACGTCGAGCAGCGTGACCGTGTTATGCGGGTAGCGACGCTTGACCGCCGCCCCAAGTACGCCCGCACCACAACCGAAATCCAGCAAGTGACCGCTGGGCAGCTTATCCAGGTGTTCCAGCAACAGCGCGGTGCCGCGGTCCAGGCGACCATGGCTGAACACGCCTGGCAGGCTCACCACCTTGAGTGGCCCTTCCGCCAGCGGCACTTCGAACACCTGGGCCAGGCTTTCCAGCGCTACCGGCTCGGGAGCGTTGGCCACCGTGACTAACCACAACTGGCAATGCCGCGCGTTATCCAGCTTGCGCGGTTTGCCGAACGGGTTCAGTTGCTTGGCCGCGCTTTCGATGCCGCCTTTCTTTTCCCCCACCAGGTACAACTCTTTGCCGGGCAAACGCGCTGCCACGGCATTGAGCAGGTAGTCGGTGAGGTCCTTGGACTTGGGCAGGAACACCACCACCGTCTCGAATGAACGCTCGGGTACGTTCACGCCGAACTGGCTGCGCTCCGGGAAACGCACATCCAGCGCGGCCTGATCGCCGGCGTGCCAGCTCCAGCCATGGGCATTGGGCAGGCGGCCCAGCAGGTCGTCGGCGGGCAAGCCCACCAGCAGCACGTCGCCTTGAAAAAGTTCGGCCTGACGAAGCAGTACTTCACTGCGCGGATCCATGGTCTGCTCCTTGAAAAGGGGCGCAGTTTATCAACTGACGACGCGCAGCGGGGCGCCGCTGAAAAAGCCCTCGGCGTTTTCGATCAATTGGCCGACGATCCGCTGCCGGGCTTCGCGACTGCCCCACGCATTGTGGGGCGTGACGATCAGGCGAGGGATATCGCCGGCCAGCAGCGGGTTGCCGTTCACCGGCGGTTCCACACTCAATACATCGGTCGCCGCGCCGCCCAGATGGCCGCTGCGCAGGGCATCGGCCAGCGCCTGTTCGTTGATCAAGCCACCGCGGGCGGTGTTGACGATAAACGCGCCCGGCTTGAGCAACGCCAGTTCGCGGGCACCGATAAAGTTGTGAGTGTGTTCGTTGAGCGGGCAGTGCAAGGTCAGCGCGTCGACCTGGGCCAGCAACGCGTCCAGCGGCACGCGATCGGCGCGGGCCGGGCGGCCTGGAATTGCGCCCAAAATCACGCGCATGCCAAAGGCTTCCGCCAGGCGCGCAACGGCACCGCCCAGTTCGCCATGGCCCAGCAGGCCGAGGGTTTTGCCTTCCAGTTCGACGATGGGGTGGTCCAGCAGGCAGAACTGCTTGGCTTTTTGCCAGAGCCCCGCCTGTACATCCCGTTGGTAGTCGTTCAGGCGCGTCACGAGGTTGAGCAGCAGCATGATCGTATGCTGCGCCACCGACGGCGTGCCGTAACCCTGGCAATTGCTCACGGTTACGCCGTGGGCGCGGGCGGCAGCCAGGTCGACGTTGTTGGTGCCGGTGGCGGTCACCAGGATCAGTTTCAGGTCGGGGCAGGCCGCCAGGGTCTCGGCGTTCAGCGCGATCTTGTTGCTGATGGCCACCTGCGCGCCTTGCAGGCGTTCCACCACGTTTTGTGGTGTGGTCTGCTCGTGCAAGCTCAGTTCGCTGAAGATGGCCCGTAACCCGCTGAGGTCCAGGTCCCCGAGGTCCAGGGAAGGGTGGTCAAGGAAGACGGCGCGACGATTGTTCATTATCAACTGTACCTTTTGCGACGAGGTTCGAAGGCGTAATCTGCCGAGCCTATCAGATGAAATAATCAGTTACTTCCTGGAGTGTGCATGTACCTCACCGAGTTCTTGACCGTGGCACTGATTCACCTGTTGGCGGTGGCCAGCCCTGGCCCGGATTTCGCCGTGGTGGTGCGTGAAAGCGTGACCCATGGCCGGCGTGCCGGCACCTGGACCGCACTGGGCGTCGGCTCGGCGATTTTCCTGCACGTGGGGTATTCGCTGCTGGGAATCGGCCTGATCGTGTCCCAGTCCATCGTGCTGTTCAACGCGCTGAAATGGGCGGCGGCGGCTTACCTGCTGTACATCGGCTTCAAGGCCCTGCGCGCCCAGCCGGCCAAACCTGCCAGTGAAGAAGACCTGCACCTTGAGGTGGGCGAGCGCACCGCGCGCGGGGCGTTTACCTCGGGATTTGTCACCAACGGCTTGAACCCCAAGGCCACGCTGTTCTTCCTGTCGCTGTTCACCGTGGTGATCAACCCCCATACGCCGCTGGCGATCCAGGCCGGTTACGGGGTTTACCTGGCCGTGGCCACCGCGATCTGGTTTTGCCTGGTGGCGATGCTGTTCAGCCAGCAACGCGTGCGCGCCGGCTTTGCGCGGATGGGGCATTGGTTCGATCGGACGATGGGCGCGGTGCTGATTGCCATTGGTGTGAAGTTGGCGTTTACCAGTATGAAATAAGAAGGAAGATAGAAGTTAAGATATAAAAATCTATACATGTGCCACCGAGCATATTTATAAAAGCCGTTTTTGTTGAGAACTGCCGAGGTTAGGAGCTAAATGCCTCTCGGTGAAGTAAGCGGGGAGGGAGATTAAAATTTTAAATGGTCATTTTTCCATATGGTCATGGGCGATAAGTCGACCAAGCGGTCGTGATGCACGAATTGTTCCCCACCAAAGCGGTTAGTCGCATGAAAGGAAGCCAAGGCTTTTTCAAAGATTGGTTTCGCAGATCTGGGCGCTAGTGTATTTTAGAATGCTACTAGGTATAAATATGTAATTGTATCCATCACGGCTGTATGTGTCCTAGTATGCATTGGCGTCACGCTCTAAACGAGGGGTAAACTCCTTGCGAAGTGAAAACTTTAACCAATGTCTTAAGCCCTTCATGTATCACATTTTCCTATCGCGATTTTTTTTAGATCCTCTTCCTTCATTCTCTGAAACACTACAGGCTCTTCAGATCGTAATATGTCAAGATACTTGAGGTTGGGGGTGTCCTTATTTACAAAAACTAGAAAGCCAACAACCTCTCCAAAATTAAAGCAACCAGAGCGGCTCCTGATGAATTTTTGAGGCGATGAGTTTTCTACGGAACTAGCTGATGGATACATATCGAAAATCTCAATATTCCCTATTCGCCCTAAAAAGAATTTCTCACTAGCCCCACTATTAAGCAGGCTCCTAGTGTCAAATGAATAAATAGATTCACTCCAGATGTTTGAATAGCGTTGCGCAATATCATCATATGTATCAACAAGAGGCACATCCACTCCGCACATACCGGCGGTCATCCTGGCGCCATTTAAGCTATTTCTCTTGTCAAAATAAGCACAATCAACCAACACTTCTCTCCCTTTTACCGCCAGTGTAAAATACAGGCTATCCCTGGATAGAACCAGTAACGCAGGTTTGCCATTAATGTCTACAAGACTCCTGTCGACCCCATGTTGAGTACCCGTAATATTGTCATAAACTACCTCTTCACCTTCAGCGCGAAGCACAATACTGCCAGGCTTATCTCCACTCATAACTTCTGCGGCAACCACGTTAAAATAAACAAAAAATAGAAGCCCAAACCCTACAAAGTTGTACTTTTTAATCATGTCTAGTAGCTCAAATAAGGGCTGGATGTACTTCCGCTATATACGTATAGTCGTCACCTTCTGTGGCCGTAGCTCTCACTGGGAGAGCCACCCTCCTATCTCAATGTCCTATCGAAACTAGGTTCTACAGCGCTAAAATTTTAGACTTTTTAAATACTCGCTTCGACTATCACTCTCCCGAGCAAGACAATAATTTTTTATCGCCTCAAATGCCTGGGACTCAGGAGAGATAATAAAGCTCTCAATTGTGCAATTCTCATCTCTTAACTTTATCCATGCTCTTTGCGATTGCTTAATATGGCCTTTAAGTTTCTCTCCAAGCAACGGGTCCGTACCGTAGTCAAAGTCTATTTGCTTATTCAGCTCTTTATATGCCTTATTTATTGCAGTGTCGGCACTCTTAACTTTTAACTTGGAGCATTCGTATACTGCTTGGCTATCCATGTTGATAGGTGAACATGGCTCATCAGGCGCAGGCTCTGCATGACAAAAACCATAGACTCCTAGCAGTAATATAAAAGAAGTTCTTTTCATTATAGACTTCCTAATCATTTGCTTCTCAAATAGTTAGCGCGACCACGGCCAGGTTCGTACATTTTGATTCCAGGAGTGCCTTCAATGTATGCAATTAAAGTTGATCGACTGTTATGCATTCCAGATCTCATAGGGTTCGGCCCAGCAGTGAACCCCTGATAGACGAAGTCTACTAATACGTCCTGTATTGCCGGATCAAGATCTACCCATGGCACCCTATCAGCTTCATCGGCGGTCCATTTCTCATAGTTTAGAATGGTACGCCTTACATAGTCCGGGTAAATTATATTAAACAGTGAGATTTGTTGGTGCATACTTATCGCTGCAATCGATGTTTTGTTTTTTCTAACAAATTCTTTTGCGGCATCGCCTTTAAGTCCGTGAGCGAGGGAGAGCTTTTTCGCTTCATTATCACTAATTCCTGCGTTTGTCATATGTGTGTGAATTTCTACTGCTGTGCGATTTCCCATGTCATATCCTCGGCCTAAAGTCACCCCGGACAAGTCATTTCCAGGCCAGTGAACAACTCTGCTGTAGTGCATTGACCCTTGCGTGTCGTTGCCTTCTGCATCAAAAGTAACTTTGCCTGCAATAATTTTCAGATCATTCTTAAAATCAAACTGACCCAACAACCCAACCGGATGCAAGTGATAAACCTGCCCATGCGCTGGTAACCCAACCCCCGGCGCCACTTCATTCCACCAACTGATCTGCTTGATCCGCTCTTTCTCCGCCAACCAGTTCAACAGTGGCGTCGAACCACTATGGCCCAGCAATTCGTCCAGCGCGTCCCACTTATGGGGTTCATGCCGCCACTCGCTTTCGTAATGAATGATCAGTTGCGACAGCGACTGCATGTGCGCTGGAAACTTCATCGCCTCATTCAACTCTTCAGCGGTTATTTTTCCATTACGGTCGCGGTCGATGATGTCGTACAGGCGACTCTTCATTGGCCCGGTATCCGAAAAGTCGGCCAAGCGGCCATGGCGTTCGAGTTGCTCTTCACTAAAACGGTTAGCCGCACGAAAAAAGGACGCCAGGGCTTGCCGAGGAGAGTCGTAGTTGAAGATGACGTCGTAGCCCTCCCACGACCAGGGATTAACCCAAGGAGTAACCCCCACTTCCTCGCGTACCCACCCACTGAGCAACGTGCCGTTCACGTCGTGGAGCAGCCCTTCAATCCGATACCAGTTGCAGGCTTTTCGGTCGGACGTCGCCGTGAGCGCGATTTTATTTTCGGCAGATAGGCCATCAATCAAGCTTTTAGGCACTAATAAGTCCGCATCACTGAGTGTGCTGGCCGCGCTCAGTGACGGTGGCTGCGTGCTGCCGAAACGCTCCTGGTGCGTCACCACCGCGGTGCCCTTGGCAAGTTTCAGCCAGGTGTTATCGGTGGCAGGTAGCCGTTTTGCCCAGGCACGGCTGGCCTCAATGAACGCTTCCATACGATCGGCGCTGAACACTTCCAGGTGCAGCTTCTTTTCCGGATATTCAGCACCACTGTCTTGATACTCACCCAGGTGACCGATCAACTCACCAGCCTTGATCGCGATGGGGTGGTCAAGCACCACGATGCGGTCCCCCACCGGTTCGCGCGCGCCTTCCAGTGCTTCGAAACGAACGTACTGATTCACCCGCTCCAGCTTTCGAAACTCTCCCTCGCCGCTGACAGTGACTTCCGTGCCGTCGGGCAATTGCATAAGACGTTGGCTATGGACGCTCGCTTCGGCGCGGACGTTGAGTGTGAAACTCACCTCCACCCGATATTCATCCCCCGCGATGGGGACCAAATGCTCAGAGGACACGTAGCCGCGCAGCGAACCATCGGCTTTTTTCAAAATGTCGGGGCCGTTGGTATTGTTTAACTTCCGAAATTCACCGCTCCCGCTGACGTTCACCTCTGTGCCCGGTGGCAAAAGAACGAGTGCATCGGCCGAGCGTTTCTGGCCGTAGACTTTCAGACCTCGCTCCCCTGGAAATCTGGAATGTACGTCTCTTGCGGTTGCCTTGACCCGTCGAGTCTCTGCGTCTGGCCAAAACGCCGGACGTGGGATAGAGACGTCATCCCGGTAAACCGCCCAATCCTGCAGGTGCATGTACAGGCTGTAAAAGATCAGGCTGGGAGGAACCTCCGTGCTGCCCGCAATCTTCGGTGCTTCGAGACGATGGCGTGCCAAGACAAAATTGCGTGAAAAGGGCTTGGGTATGCACAGTTCGTTGACGAAGTAGGTCGTGGTCGGCGAGTGCTCGTCGATGCGATACGCCACCACTTCGCCGTCGGCCAGGCAGTGCACGCTGGACTGTTGTTCCAGGGTGCCAGCGGTGCCACTGTCGAAATGCACCCCGCCGTGCCAGAGGCCATTGCGGCCCAATGGGTAGTAACCGGCGGTAGCCTTGGACAATTGGGTTAATTGCAGCAGTGGGTTGTTTTTGTCCTTGAAGGGGTGGCTCCAGTTTTTTAGCGGTTGAGGTGTGTTGTCGTTTGTTTGCAACAACGGTGTCTTCGGCGTTGGCAATGGCAGCGCATCCGGCACATAAATCGGTGCCGGCCGGTCTGGGCTGAAGAGGTTAAATAGCTGAGAGAACAAGTTGGCCATGGTGCGCTTCGCTCGTGGCTTGCAAGGAGGCAACCCAGAGAAATCCATAAGTCCCTAGATTGACGAAGCCACCGAGAGTAAAGAGTTGATATCCACGCCGAATGTCAGAAGGTTCGCCTTTAAGCGAAGGCAGCTTCTTGTTCGTAATTGCTCGGGCTATCAGCGGATGCTGGCGCAAAGCTAGCATTCATTGGCCTCTGCAAATCATTCCTTTGGCTGATTTGGCTGAAACATAAGCGCTCTACAGTGCAGATGTTTCAGCCAAGACCGTGCAGTCAGATAAGGGATTCGTATGTTGCAGACTCGTGTTATCCCGCCCGCCGAAGGCGCCTACCAATACCCGCTGTTGATCAAACGCCTGTTGATGTCCGGGACACGCTACGAGAAGACCCGGGAAATCGTCTACCGCGACCAGTTGCGTTACACCTATCCAACCCTGATCGAGCGCGTCGCCCGCCTGGCCAATGTGTTGACCGAGGCCGGGGTCAAGGCCGGTGACACCGTGGCCGTGATGGACTGGGACAGCCATCGCTACCTGGAGTGTATGTTTGCCATCCCGATGATTGGCGCGGTGATTCACACCATCAACGTGCGCCTGTCGCCGGAACAGATTCTTTACACCATGAACCACGCCGAGGACCGCTTTGTGCTGGTCAACAGCGAGTTTGTGGGGCTCTACCAGGCCATCGCCGGCCACCTCACCACGGTCGAGAAGACCCTGCTGATCACCGACGGCGCGGAAAAAAACGCCGAGCTGCCCAACCTTGTGGGTGAGTACGAAACCTTACTGGCGGCGGCGAGCCCCCGGTATGACTTTCAGGATTTCGACGAAAATTCCGTCGCCACCACCTTCTACACCACCGGCACCACGGGCAATCCCAAAGGCGTGTACTTCACCCACCGCCAGCTGGTGCTGCACACCATGGGCGTGGCGACCATCATGGGCAGCGTCGACAGCGTGCGCCTGTTGGGCACCAATGACGTCTACATGCCGATCACCCCGATGTTCCACGTACACGCCTGGGGCCTGCCGTACGTGGCGACCATGCTCGGATTGAAGCAGGTGTATCCCGGCCGCTATGACCCCGAATACCTCGTGGAGCTGTGGCGCAAAGAGAAGGTCACCTTCTCCCATTGCGTGCCGACGATCCTGCAAATGGTGCTCAACGCCAAGGCTGGCCAAGGCGTGGATTTCAAGGGCTGGAAAATCGTGATCGGCGGCAGTGCCCTCAATCGTTCGCTGTATGAAGCGTCCAAGGCCCGCGGCATTCAGTTGACGGCGGCGTACGGCATGTCCGAGACCGGGCCGCTGGTGTCCTGTGCCCACCTCAATGAAGAGCTGATGGCCGGCACCGAAGACGAACGCACCACTTACCGCATCAAGGCCGGCGTGCCCGGGCCGCTGGTGGAGGCGGCGATCATCGACGGTGACGGCAACTTCCTGCCCGCCGACGGTGAGTCCCAGGGCGAGTTGGTATTGCGCGCACCGTGGCTCAGCGAAGGCTATTTCAACGAGCCGCAAAAGGGGGCCGAGTTGTGGGCCGGCGGCTGGATGCACACCGGCGACGTGGCCACCCTCGACGCGTTTGGCGTGATCGATATTCGTGACCGCATCAAGGACGTGATCAAGACCGGCGGTGAGTGGATCTCCTCCCTGGCGCTGGAAGACCTGGTGAGCCGGCACCCGGCGGTACGCGAAGTAGCGGTGGTGGGGATTGCCGACCCGCAGTGGGGCGAGCGCCCGTTTGCGCTGTTGGTGGTGCGTGATGGCCATGTGATAGGGGCCAAGGAGCTCAAGGAACATCTCAAGCCGTTCGTGGAGTTGGGCCACTTGAGCAAGTGGGCGATCCCAAGCCAGATTGCCGTTGTTACGGAAATTCCCAAGACCAGTGTCGGCAAGCTCGACAAAAAACGTATCCGTGTCGACATCATCGAATGGCAGGCCAACAACAGCACCTTCCTCTCTACCCTCTGACGCTGCCTGCCGTGCCCTCGCGGGCACGGCAGCGCTCTATTCCAAGCCTTCACTTGTGATTTGCCAATTTTCAGCCATCCTTGCCGCGCTGGCCTTCGTCAGTATGGCGAAAGGACTGTGGCAGACGGGTTGGTGATGCAAATCACACTTTAGAGGGATCAAGCGGTACCCCCTGCTGGCTATAGTCCATCCCAGAGTTTTTCAAGGTGCGGTGCTGTGAACCTGGCGGGTTCATGTGTTCGCCCGGCATTGGAATCGTTGTATTCCGGCCGTTACAAGCCCTTAGAAACGACTCACTGCCATAACAATAATGCACATGGAGTAGCGTCGATGATCTCAGCACACCAGTTCTGGCGCCGGGCGAAACTGCCTCTGGCCGTCAGCCTCGCCTCTACGCTCGCCGGGCCCGCATTCGGCGTCAGTTTCAACATCGGTGAAATCGAAGGCAGCTTTGACTCGTCCCTGTCGGTGGGAGCGAGTTGGTCGACTGCTGGTCGCAACAAAGACCTGATTGGCGTCAACAACGGCGGCAGGGGCTTGTCGCAAACCTCGGACGACGGTCACCTGAACTTCGACAAGGGTGATGCCTTCTCGAAGATCTTCAAGGGTATCCATGACCTCGAGTTGAAATACGGCGACACCGGCGTGTTTGTCCGGGGCAAGTACTGGTATGACTTCGCGCTGCAAAACGAAGACCTGGATTTCAAGAACGTCAGTAACGACCATCGCCCAACCGGCGCGCGGTCTTCGGGCGGGCAGATTCTCGATGCCTTCGTCTACCACAACTACTCGATTGCCGATGAGCCGGGTTCCGTGCGGTTGGGCAAGCAGGTAGTGAGCTGGGGCGAAAGCACCTTTATTGGTGGCGGCATCAACGCCATCAACCCGATTGACGTGTCCGCGTTCCGTCGTCCGGGGGCCGAGATCAAGGAAGGCCTGATTCCGGTCAACATGTTCTACCTGTCGCAAACCCTGACCGATAACTTGTCGGCTGAGGGCTTCTATCAGATTGGTTGGGACAAGACCGTTACCGATAACTGCGGCACGTTCTTCTCGCAGCCAGACATCGTTACGACGGGCTGTAACGACAACTTGCGGGTACTGAACAAGCGCTCGACGATCAACCCGGCCGCTATACCGACCTTGAATGGCTTGGGCGTGGACATCAACGACGAAGGGGTTTTGGTGCGCCGCGGTCCGAACCGTAACGCCCGCGACGGCGGGCAGTACGGTTTCGCGATGCATTACAACTTTGAGCCGCTGGACACCGAGTTCGGTGCCTACTACATGAACTATCACAGCCGTGCGCCGATTTTCAGTGCCACCGGCGCGTCTCAGTCGGTCTACAACAGGGCGCCCTTTTTGGGGACGGCTGCTCCCTTGGTCGTGGCGGGTAACTCGCAATACTTCATGGAGTATCCGGAAGACATCCATCTCTTTGGTTTGAGCTTCTCTACCACATTGCCTACGGGGACGGCTTGGAGCGGCGAGGTCAGCTATCGGCCGAACGCGCCTGTGCAGTTGAACTCTACAGACATCCTGTATGCCGGCGTGGTGCCTTTGGGCGGCCCGGTGTTGGGCAACGCCTCGCTGTTGAAAGGGGTGCCGGGGCAGGACCTGCATGGTTACAACCGCAAGGAGATCACCCAACTCCAAACCACCTTCACCCACTTCTTTGACCAGGTAATGGGCGCCAGCCGCCTCACGCTGGTGGGCGAAGTCGGCATGACCTATGTCGGTGGCTTGGAGAGCAAATCCAAAGTGCGTTACGGACGTGATCCGGTGTTTGGCCCGGGTACCTTGCCGAATGGCGCCTGCCCTGCGCTCAACAACTCCACGGCCCAGGGCGCCGGTCTGCCTAACGCCAATGGCCTGAATACCAACTGCAACAACGATGGTTTCACCACTGCGACTTCCTGGGGTTACCGCGGCCGGGCCATCTGGGAATACCCGGACGTGTTTGCCGGTGTCAACCTCAAGCCTAACGTCGCCTGGTCCCACGACGTCAAAGGTTACTCGCCTGGCCCTGGCGGCAACTTCGAAGAAGGCCGCAAAGCGGTCAGCCTCGGCCTGGATGCCGAATACCAGAACACCTACACCGCGAGCCTGAACTACACCAACTTCTTTGGTGGCGATTTCAGCACTGTGGATGACCGAGACTTTGTCGCCTTAAGCGTCGGCGTGAACTTCTAAGCACACTCTCTTTAAGCAGTATGTTTTAAGGAAGAACCAGAACATGAAAATAACTAAAAATCTGTTGCAGGTGGGTGTGCTTGGGCTGTCGATCATGGCGAGCAGCGTCATGGCGGCAGTCTCGGCGGATGAAGCCGCCAAGCTGGGTACGACGCTGACCCCGATGGGCGCTGAAATGGCCGGCAACGCGGCCGGCACCATCCCTAAATGGTCGCCGCTGCCCACCAATGCCGGTGCCGTGGATGCCCGTGGCTTCCTGGCCAACCCATACGCCAGCGAACAACCGCTGTTTACCATCACCGCGCAGAACGTGGAGCAGTACAAGGACAAGCTGGCGCCGGGGCAGTACGCGATGTTCAAGCGCTACCCCGACACCTTCAAGATGCCGGTCTACACGACCCATCGCGGCGCCACGGTGCCGGCTGATGTGTTCGCCGCCATCAAGAAAAACGCCACCAGCACCAACCTGGTGTCCGGCGGCAACGGCCTGGAAAACTTCGAAACCGCCGTGCCGTTCCCGATTCCGAAAAGCGGTGTGGAAGTGATCTGGAACCACATCACCCGCTATCGCGGCGGCAGCGTGACCCGCCTGGTGACCCAGGCCACGCCGCAGACCAACGGCTCGTTCAGCCTGGTGTACTTCCGTGACCAGTTCGTGTTCCGCGACAAGATGAAGGACTACGACCCGAAAAACCCGGGCAACGTCCTGTTCTACTTCAAGCAGCAAGTGACCGCGCCGGCACGCCTGGCCGGTGGTGTGCTGCTGGTGCACGAAACCCTCGACCAAGTGAAAGAACCACGTTCGGCGTGGGTCTACAACGCCGGCCAACGCCGTGTGCGCCGGGCGCCGCAAGTGTCCTATGACGGCCCGGGTACCGCCGCCGACGGCCTGCGTACCTCCGACAACCTCGACATGTTCAACGGTGCACCGGATCGCTACGACTGGAAACTGGAAGGCAAGAAGGAACTGTACATCGCCGAGAACAGCTACAAACTCGACGATCCGAAGCTCAAGTACGTCGACATCATCAAGGCCGGGCACATCAACCAGGACCTGGCTCGCTACGAGCTGCGTCGTGTGTGGCATGTGGTTGCAACCCTGAAGGAAGGCCAGCGCCACATCTACGCCAAGCGTGACTTCTTTATCGACGAAGACACCTGGCAAGCCGCGGTCATCGACCACTACGACGGTCGTGGCCAACTGTGGCGCGTGGCGGAAGCCCATGCCGAGAACTACTACGACAAGCAAGTGCCGTGGTACGCCCTCGAAACCCTCTACGACCTGCAGTCCGGCCGCTACCTGGCACTGGGCATGAAGAACGAAGAGAAACAGGCCTATGACTTCGGCTTCACGGCCACCACCAGCGACTTCACCCCGGCGGCCCTGCGCCAGGATGGTGTTCGCTAACGTGCTGTAAACGAGGCCGCATCCTCGAAAGAAGCCCCGACTGGTTCGGGGCTTTTTTTTGCGCGACCACTGTGGCGAGGGAGCTTGCTCCCGCTGGGCTGCGTAGCAGCCCCAAAAACGGGAGCGCTGCGCACTCCAGCGGGAGCAAGCTCCCTCGCCACAGAGTGTCGGTCGTTCCAGAAGAAGTCCGGATATTTTTTGTTGTAGTCTTTTTCAGACAAATGTTGCAAAGATCTACAAAGCTGCCGCTTTTACCGCTAGTCTGCGGACATCTGCAATGCCGACAACAGCCTTCTACAAGAGCCCGGCGATGACTGATCTGTCCCGAATCCAAGGGCCTGCCAGCGCGGTAATTCCGACCCTGGAAGGTCGCTTCTATCGACCCCCACTGCCTGATGGCTACGTGTTGCGACCGCGCCTGTGCGAACGCCTGAGTGAAGGGTTGGCCGGGCGATTGTTGCTGGTCAGCGCGCCGGCCGGGTTCGGCAAGAGTTCGCTGGCGGTGGAGTTCTGCCAGAGCCTGCCGCCTCATTGGCAAAGCCTGTGGCTGGGGCTTAGCCCGCGGGACAACGACCCGGGACGTTTCCTTGAGCGCCTGCTCGACGGCTTGCAGCAATACTTCCCACAGTTGGGCGCCCAGTCCCTGGGTTTGCTGAAAATGCGCCAGCGTCATCAACCCTTCGCATTTGAAGAGTGGCTTGACGGCCTGCTGGATGAACTGACGGTGCACCTGTCGACCCAGGCACCGCTGTTGCTGGTGCTGGATGACTACCATCTGGCCCAGGGCCCGGTGCTCGATCGCTGCCTGCAATTTTTCCTCAATCACCTGCCCGACGGCTTGTTGGTGCTGGTTACCAGCCGCCAGCGTCCCGACTGGCATCTGGCGCGCCTGCGCCTGTCCCGGCATTTGCTGGAGCTGCACGAGCAGGACCTGCGCCTGACTCACGCCGAATCCCTGGCCCTGCTGGACCGCCACAGCAGTTCATTGCGTGGCGAAGCCCTGGATAACCTGATCCGGCGCAGTGAAGGCTGGGTGGCCGGCCTGCGTTTCTGGCTGCTGGCAGCTTCCGAAGCCGGCAGCGAAGGCGCCTTGCCCCAAGGCTTGCACGGCGGGGAAGGGCTGATCCGCGATTACCTGCTCGAAGAAGTCATCGACTGCCTGCCCTCGGAAGTCCAGGCGTTTCTCTACGACACCGCGTCCCAGGAGCGCTTTTGCAGCGAACTGTGCGACGCCGTGCGCGAAGCCCACGACAGCACGGAGATCCTGCGTTACCTGCAGGCCCATCAGGTATTCCTGGTGCCGCTGGACGAGCAAGGCCACTGGTACCGTTATCACCACCTGTTTTCCGACCTGCTGCGCACCCGGCGTGCCAGCAGTGCCGTGTTGCCGGCTGCCAGCCTGCACCTGCGGGCCTGTCGCTGGTTCAACGCCCAGGGTTTGATCGATGAGGCGGTGGAGCAGGCGCTGCGTGCGGGCCACCTGGATGTGGCGGCAAATCTGGTGCAGAACCTGTCCGAAGAGCAACTGCTGGCGGAGCAAAACGTCGGCATGCTGCTGCGCTGGAAAATGGACTTGCCCGACAGTCTGTTGATGAGCACGCCGCGCCTGATCGTGCTCTACAGCTGGGCCCTGGGCCTGGCCTGCCAACTGGACGCGGCGCAAGAGCTCGCCAGCCACCTCAGCCGTTTTTTACCGGCGCCGTCGGCCACCGCCCAGAAGTCGATGCTGGCCCAATGGCTGGCCCTCAGCGGGATCATTGCCCGGGGCCGCGGCGACCGCGAGCTGACCCAGCTGTATTGCAGTGAGGCCCTGGAAAGCCTGCCGCACAAACGCTATGGCCAGCGGTTGATGTGCCTGTCGGCCCTGTCCAACCTGGCCATCGTTGACGCCGACCTGTGGCGCGCCCGTGGCCTGAACCGTGAATCCCTGGAGCTGGCGCAACGCGTCGGCAATCCGTTGTTCGAGGCGTTGGCCCATTACGACCGCGCCCGGGTGTTGCAGGCCCGCGGCGAGATCCTGCGGTCCTTGGATGAAGTGCGCCAGGGCCTGCAACGCTTGCAAGGCCTGGCGCCGCAGCGGCTGTACGCCGTGCGTGCCCGCCTGGCGCTGTACGAGGGTTTTCTGCTGCTGATGCGCTGCCAGCCCGAAGCCGGGCTCGCGCGGCTGCGTGCCGGGTTGACCGAGGCGCGTGCCTGTCGGGATATCAGCGTGTTGATTGGCCATTGTGTGATCGCCAGCTTCGAAGGTCGCCGCGGTGACTTCCCTGTGGCTTTTGCGGAACTGGCCGAGGCCGAGCGCTTGATGCACATCTGGGACGTGCCGCCGATTTTCTACCTGGCGATGATCACCCTGGTGAAATGCGAACTGTGGTTGGCCCAGGGGCGTACCGACCTGGCCGAGGCCTGGCTGATGCGACTGGGCCAAACCTATAACGGCGAACAGGCCGCCGCCGCGCCGGAGTTTCACCCGCACCTGCCGCAACATATCGAGCTGCAACAGGCGGCGCTCGACGCCATCCGCCATCAACCGGCGGCTTCGCTGCAACGGCTTGACGAGCTGGCGCTCCAGGCCCATAACAGCGGCCGACAGATGATCAGCCTGATGGCGTTGACCCAGCAGGTGTTGTTATTGCTGGACGGTGGTCAGGAAGCGCTGGCCCGCCCAGTGTTTGGCCGTGCGCTTGAGGCCGCTGCCGGCGGCGCGATGCAGCCTTTCCAGCGCTTGCTGGAACGCTATCCCGACTGGACGCGGGAGCAGCTTGCGCGGGATCCTCATGGCCTGCTGAACCAGAGCCTGCTGGCACTCTTGCCGGAGGTTGCGATGGTTGAAACCCCGCACACCCTTGAAACCCTGAGCACCCGCGAACTGGCGGTGTTGCACCTGATTGCCCAAGGGTGTTCGAACCAGGAAATCAGCAACCAGCTGTTTATCTCCCTGCACACCGTGAAAACCCATGCCAGTCATATCAACAGCAAGCTGGGGGTGGAGCGGCGTACTCAGGCCGTAGCACGGGCCCAAGAGATGGGATTGTTGAGTTAGGCACCATCAATGGGATCGAAAACCCCAGACGATTTCCACCACGCGTTCTGCCACCAGCACATAGACCAGGATAAGCAGCAGCTGCAGCACCAAGTGATAACGAAGCTTGGCGAGCCGGCGGATGCCATCGCTGATATTCAGCACCATCAGCAAGGTTGAAACCACGATCAAACCCCACCCGGCCACGCTTGAGGCCAATATGCCGAGGAACAGTTCATGTTGCCCGGCCAGTGCATTAGTGCCTGCGGCAAACAGCAGCGCGCACACCAGCAGGTTCTTCACGTTATCGAAGACTTGGGTGCTGAAATCATGTTCCAGCAGTTGCAAATACCACTTCCAGAATGTGCGCATGGCTCAATCCCTTGGATCAATATTTACTGCACAGCAGGGCATCCACTCGGTGATTTGTCGGCAACCTGACTCAGCAGCGCGGCCAACCGTTTCACGTTGTTTTGCTGGGCGCTCACCAGGTCATCAATGGTCGGCCCAGCGGGCGACTGCACGACGGTGCGGCAGGTCAGCGGCGTACGTTCGTCTGTGCCCGCCTGGCGCAGCCGCCATTTGACGTCGAGCAGGGCGTACTGCCCGGGGATCGAGTCAAAGCGCTGCACGTCAATGCGCACCGACAGGTTTTTGCGGTTGCTGGCGAGTTGATCCACCAGCGCGCTGCGCAACTCATCCACCAGGCTGGCGGCCCACCATTGGGTCTCGAGAATGGCCACGCCGCTGTCGCCCTGGCGGATGACAATCTGTGGCCGGTCGACCTGGGGCGGGACGGTGATGCTTTCTATGCGGATCTCACCGCCTGCAGCCAGTGACGCCGTGCTGCGGTGCACCGGCGTCAGGGTGTGAAATTGAATCGGCTCACTGCGGCACGCTGCAAGCAGCAGCAACCCGGTGATCAGCGTGATCTTCAGCGGGAAAGCCATGGTGGTTGCTCCTGTGGTCATTTGCGCGGTGGCCCTTGCAGGTCCGAGGGCGCAGCGTTGTCGGGGCGACCGCGAATCAGCGATTCGGGATGGCGTGCCAGGTAATCCGAGAGCTCTCGCAGGGAGCGCGACATGCGGCCCAGTTCATCCAGGGTCTGGGTCAACTGTTCCCGTTGCGGGGAGTCTTCGGCCAGGGTCGAACTGGCGGACTGCAAGGTTTTGCTCACGTCGGCCAGGGTGCTCTGCACGCCGGGCAGTGTCTTGGCGTTGAACTGGCCGAGGCCCTTGCGCAGTTCAACGAGGCTGCCGTCAAGGTTGCCGGCAATCCGCTCGATGGGCAGTTGATTGATCTTGTTGACGATGCCTTCGAGTTTTTCCTGCAGTTGTTCCAGGTTGCCGGGGATGGTTGGAATGCTGACGGGGCGCAGGTTCGGGTCGAACACGACTTTGTCGGCCTTGGGGAAGAAGTCCAGGGCGATGTACAACTGGCCGGTCAGCAGGTTGCCGCTGCGGGCCTGGGCGCGCAGACCGTGTTCGATGAAACTGCCGATCAGGCGCACACCGCCGGCCTCATCGTTAGGGTCATGCTTCAACACCGTGAGCATTTTGGTGTTGGCTTCGCCGAGGCGCTGCGGGTAGATCACGATGCCCACGTTGACCGGGAAACTGCGCTTTTTCTCGTCGAAATCCAGGTTGATCGACACCACTTTGCCAAACTCGATCCCCAGGAACTCCACCGGCGCACCCACCGTGAGTCCGCGCAGAGCCTGATCGAAACGCAGGTTCAGGTACTGCGCCTTGCCATTGGGCGGGGCCAGGGCGGTTTGCTGGTCGGCGAACAGTTCATAGGAATGTTCTTCGTCAGCCGGCTTGTCGTTGGGGTTGTAGGCCGGGGCCAGGAAGGCGATGCCGCCCACCAGCATGGACGACAGGGATTCGGTTTTCAGCGCAAACCCGTTGGCCCCCACACTCACATCAATCCCGCTGGCGTTCCAGAATCGGGTGTTTTCGGTGACGTAGGCATCATTCGGCGCATGCACGAACACGTCGATATTCACGCCCTTGCCGTCTGCGTCCAGGGCATAGGCCACCACCTGGCCGACGGGGATTTTGCGGTAGTAGACGGGTGAGCCGATATCCAGCGAACCCAAATCCTGGGTGTGCAGGGTGAAGCGTTTGCCGGGCTCGCCATAGGTAATGGGCGGCGGGTTTTCCAGGCCTTTGAACTGGCTGGCACGTGTATCCGACTGGCCGATGTCGGCGCCGATGTAATCCCCGGAGAGCAGGGTGTCGATACCGGAAACACCCCCGGCACCGATGCGCGGGCGTACCACCCAGAACTGCGAGTCTTCACGGGTGAAGCTTTCGGCCTGCTTGGCCAGCTTGATCGTGGCGTTGACGCTCTTCTGGTCGTCGCTCAACTCCACGTCAGTCACCTGGCCGATCACCACGTTGCGGTATTTGACGTCGGTCTTGTTGGCGGTCAGGCCGCTGCCGGTCTTGAAGGTAATGGTAATGCTCGGCCCTTGCTGAAGGATGCTGTGCACCACCAGCGAAATGCCCACCAGCACCGCGACGATTGGCACGATCCACACCAGCGACACGCTGAAGCGCCGCGTCTTGATCGCGGCTTGGCCGGGGGGCAGCAGTGTGTCAGGGGTTTGCGACGCCATCCGGCATCTCCTCGTTGTGTGGGTTTTCCCAGATCAGGCGCGGGTCAAAACTCATGGCCGACAGCATGGTGAATACGACCACCAGGCCAAAGAACAAAATCCCCAGGCGCGGCTCGATGGTGCCCAGGGCCTGGAACCGCACCAGGGCGGCCACCAGCGCCACCACGATCACATCCAGCATCGACCAATAGCCAATGACCTCGACGAAGCGGAACAGCTTCGAGCGCTCCTTGCGCGCCCACTGGTTATTGCGTTGCACGGTGACCAGCAGCAGCGTGAGTGCGACGAACTTGATGCCTGGCACCGCGATGCTCGCGATGAAGATGATCAGGGCAATGTCCCAGGCGCCGTGCTGCCAGAACTCCAGCACGCCACTCATGATGGTGCTGTCGGCGCCCGATCCGAGCATCGAGGTGTTCATCACGGGCAGTAAATTGGCCGGCACGTAAAACGCCAGTGCGGTCAGCATATAGGCCCAGGTCCGGGTCAGCGAATGGGTCTTGCGCCGATGCAGGGGCGCGCCGCAACGTTCGCATTCGTCCAGCTGGGTGCTGACGTCGCATGACATGCCGCAGCTGTGGCAAAGGCACAGGTTCAGCTCGCTGGCGGTCGGTGGTCGGCTCATAAAATGTCCCAGAGGTCGCGAATATCACGCCCGGCAATGCGGATCAGCAACAGGCTGAGGGCGGCCAGGGCAAACAGGCCGGTACCGGGCAACACATCCAGCATGCCCGCCAGTTTGAACACCGCCACCATGGCGCTCAGCAGGCAGACTTCCAGCATGCTCCAGGGGCGGAGGGCTTCCAGCCAGCGCATGCACACTTTGAACGCCGGTGAGCGGCGGCCTTTCATCGCAAAGCTCAACACCCAGATCAGCAGCAATAACTGGAAGACCGGCGCGATGATGATGGAAATGGCCGCCACCAGTGCGATGAAGGTAATCGGGCCCTGGGCCAGTGCCACCACCGAATCCCATAAGGTGGCGCTGCTTTTGAGGCCTTGCAGGCTGATGCTCATCACCGGGTAGAAGTTGGCGAATACCCACAGCATCGCGGCGGTCAGGGTCAGGGCCAGGCGTTGTTCCACCGACAGCCCGTTGTAGCGCTGAAGCACGCCCGCGCAGCGGGTGCAGAGGGTCTTCTGATGCCTGGCGAGCGTGACTTTTTCATACACACAGTCGCAGTGTTCGCAGATGATCAACGGGCTGAGGGTCGCCATGGGTCCCGCTCCAAGCGCTATAGGTCGCGTGTTGTATGAATGGCGCCAGAGTAGCTTAGCAGTTGCCCGGTTTGACAGCCGTGCGCATGGAGGCGCTTTCGGATCGGGTGCACGGTCGAACATACTGTGCACAAGAGTGTGCCTTTGAACTTGCAGGAATGCCCATGAATATTCAGTCCCCCGCGCTGATCCGCGAAACGTTCCCGGTCGGCCCGTTGCAGTGTAATTGCACCATCATCGGCGACCCCGTCACCCGGAAAGCCATCGTCGTCGACCCAGGCGGCAACCATGAGTTGATCCTGGCGCGGCTCGATGCGCTGGGCTTGAAGGTGGTCAGCATCATCCACACTCACGCGCACCTCGATCACTTCCTGGCCTCCGGGCAGTTGAAGGAAAAGACCGGCGCCACGTTGCACCTGCACAAGGAAGACCAGTTTCTGTGGGATAACCTGGAAATGCAGTGCCAGATGTTCCGTGTGCCTTACACGCCAGTGCCGTCGCCGGATCGCTGGCTGGAGGATGAAGAGGAGCTGGCCTGTGGCTGTGGCGTGGCTTTGCACACACCTGGACACACACCCGGTTCGATGAGTTTCTGGTTCGCCGATGCGAAGTTGCTGATCGCCGGCGATACCCTGTTTCGCAGGGGCGTCGGGCGTACGGATTTGTGGGGCGGTGACCAGGCGACCATCGTGCGCTCGATCAAGCAACGGCTCTACACCCTGGATGAGGCGGCAGTTGTGGTGACGGGGCACGGTCCGGACACGCGTCTGGGGGATGAAATGCGTGAGAATCCGTTTGTGCGGGCGTGAGGCAAAACCGGGTAGTTTTTCGGATACCAAGTGGCGACTATCGGACGTAACTTATAGAAGGAATGACAATTACCGTTCAGGAAGTCTCTGCTAGGGTTTCTGTGTGCACACCGTCTGGCGAGCATGGAATTTTTACCGTTTGTCGTGTTCCAAGCTCGGCACAGGTCCATTGCCAATGTCCTCTGCATCACAGAATGCAAAAGTAGGAGCTTCCTTCATGTTCACTTCTCGTCGTCTGCTTGTTGTCGCTACCGCCGTAGCCCTGTTGTCCGGCTGCGCTTCACCTAATCCTTATGACGGCAGCCAGGGGCAGGCGAATAATGGTTCAGAGGGCGGCATCAGCAAAACCGCCAAGTACGGTGGCCTGGGTGCCCTGGCCGGTGCATTGGCGGGTGCCGCCATTGACCACAACAACCGCGGCAAAGGTGCGCTGATCGGCGCTGCCGTCGCCGGTATCGGCGGTGCGGGCTACGGCTACTACGCTGACCAGCAGGAAAAGAAACTGCGCGCCAGCATGGCTAACACCGGGGTGGAGGTGCAGCGCCAGGGCGACCAGATCAAGCTGATCATGCCGGGTAACATCACCTTCGCCACCAACTCGGACGCGATCTCCAGCAGCTTCTATACGCCGCTGAACAACCTGGCCAACTCTCTCAAGCAGTTCAACCAGAACACCATCCAGATCGTGGGCTACACCGACAGCACCGGTACCCGCCAGCTGAACATGGACCTGTCCCAGCGTCGTGCACAAAGCGTGGCCAACTACCTGACGTCCCAAGGTGTCAGCCCGACCAACCTGACGGCCCGCGGTGCCGGCCCGGATAACCCGATCGCCAGCAACGCCGACGTCAATGGCCGTGCCCAGAACCGTCGCGTAGAGGTCAACCTGGGGCCGATCCCTGGCCAGCAGTACGGTCAGCCCGCTGCCCAGCAGCAACAGGCGCCGCAACAGAACAACCAGTTCCAGGGCAACCCGTACTCGCAATACCAGTAACAGGCCGCCAATAAAAAGGGCGCCGTGCAGTCAATGCACAGCGCCCTTTTTTGTGGCTGTTGATTACATCAGTCGATGTATTCGAACACCTTCACGATTTTCTGTACGCCCGACACGCTTTGTACCAGGTTGGCGGCGCGGGTGGCTTCTGCCTGGGTCAGCAGGCCCATCATGTAGACGATGCCATTATCGGTGACGATCTTGATCCGGGAGCCGGGAATTCCGCTGTCGGTCAGCATCTGCGTCTTGATCTTGGTGGTCAGCAGGGCATCGTTACTGATTGCCAGCAGCGTGATCGGGTCCATCACCTGCAATTCGTTGTGCACTTTCTTGACCCGTTGAACGGCGGCGGCGGCTTGTTCAGCCTGGGCCTTCAGGTCGGCGCGCGGGGTTTGCCCGGCGAGCAATACCACGCCGTTGAAGCTGACAACGACGATGCGCGAAGCACCGTTGCCCAGGTCTGTCGCGGCCTTGGCGACGTTGACTTCGACCTTGGTTTCGATCAGCGAGTCATCAATTTTGCTGCCGAATGTGCGGGTGCCTCTATCGTCCTGGATGGGCGTATCGCGGCTCGCTTCAATTACCGAGCTGCAGCCGCTGATGCCTAGGCACAGCGTGATTGCCAATAGGCTAAGGCGTTTAACGGTCATTCTTCACTCCCGAACAGTTGGCTGTCGATCAGATCGCACAGGCAGTGGATCGCCAGCAGGTGGACTTCCTGAATACGTGCGGTGACATTGGCCGGGACGCGAATTTCCACGTCTTCGGGCAACAGCAGCGAGGCCATGCCGCCGCCATCACGTCCGGTCAATGCTACGACAATCATTTCGCGGTCATGTGCGGCCTGGATCGCTTGAATAATGTTCGCCGAGTTGCCGCTGGTGGAGATCGCCAGCAGTACGTCGCCTGGCTGGCCGAGGGCACGAATCTGTTTGGAGAAGATTTCGTTGTAGCTGTAGTCGTTGGCGATCGAGGTGATCGTCGAGGTGTCAGTGGTCAGGGCGATGGCCGGCAGGCTCGGGCGCTCACGCTCAAAGCGGTTGAGCAGCTCGGAGGAGAAATGCTGGGCATCGCCGGCCGAACCGCCGTTGCCGCACGAAAGCATTTTGCCTTCGTTGAGCAGGGCGTTGACCATGACCTGACTGGCTTGCTCGATGTGCGGTGCAAGAACTTCCATCGCCTGTTGCTTGGTATCGATGCTGGCCTGGAAAAGCTGGCGAATTCGGGATTGCATGTCCATCTGTGTGACCTTAAGTAGCGCGGCTGTTTGGCACAGGAATGTGCAGCCCGCAAAGCAAAGAGCAAAAGTGTGCGGTGTAGATGTCCGGCGAGTCAGCTGTCAAAGGCATCTTGCAGCCAGTTCAGATCGGCTGTTCCCCGGGGAGTGCTTTCTATGGCAACCACATCGAAACGGCAGGGGTGATCGGCCCAGCGATGCTCCTTGAGCAGGAAAAACTGCGCAGCGAGTATCAGCTTCTGGCGCTTGCGCCCATCGATACTGGCGAGCGCTCCACCCCATTGTGCGTGTTTTCTGTAGCGGACTTCGACAAATACTACTGTATCGCCGTCAAGCATGACCAGATCAAGCTCGCCGCGTTTGCACAACCAGTTCTGCGCCAGGAGGCGCAGACCCTGTTGTTGCAGGTACTCGAGAGCGTGAAGTTCGGCGTCCTTGCCGATTTGTGCGCTTGACCGCTCGGGCATCAGCGCGGGGTGTCAGGCAGGCGCTGGACTTCGCCGCTGACGAACTTCGCCCATGGCATCTGGCGGTCAATGCGCTGGTTGGCACTCACGCCCAGGCTGCCGGAGAGGCCGTCCATGCGTGTGTCCGGCAGCGCCTTGAGTTGCCCCAGGCGCGGCGCCAGGCGATAGGCGTCAACACCCATGGCGTACAGACGACCGAGGCTGCCGTTGGCTTGCGGCCATTGGGCGGCGACCTGGTTGCGCAGCGGGTCGGTGGTGTTGAGCAGCCAAGGGGTTTCGCAGAACATGACGTTGGTCAGGTCCAGGTACTGGTTCTTGTCACCGCTGGCGCTGAACACGTGGGACGTTGCATACACCGGCACATCACCGGCGTACTGGAAGTTCAGGGTCGGCTTGATCTGCTGGGCCAGTTGCGGGGTCACGGCCAGGAAGATGAACTCGATGTCCTGACGGCGCGACGGCTGGGCGGAAACATCCGAACCTACAGTGTTTTGCAGGCTCTTGGCGCGGCCTTCGCTTTTACGCAGCTGGAACAGGTCGGCAATCTGTTGGGCCAGGGCTACCGGCTGGTCAACGTACTCGACGCCTACCACGGTGCCGCCATTGGCTTCCCAATCCTGACGGAAGGCTTTGTAGACGCGTTCGCCCCATTCGCCTTTCGGCACCATGGCAGCGGCGCGGTGCAGGCCGTCGGCGCGGGCGCGTCGGGACACCTCGCGGGCCTCGTCTTCTGCCGCCAGGCCGAACTGGAACAGTTGCGCCGGGTTCTGGTCGGCTTCGCTGTAGTTCAGGGCCAGGGTGGTGATCGGCAACTGCGGGCGCGCGCTGAGCTGCTTGACCAGCGGTTTTTCCAGCGGGCCGACCACCAGTTGCACGCCGGCGGCCTGGGCCTTGGCGTAGAAGTCGTCGATGGAGGTCAGGCGCGAGCTGTCGTAGAACTCGATGACTGGCGGCTTCTGCCCGGCTTGTTCAGCCTGGTAGTGCGCGGCCATGAAACCTTCGCGCAGCGCTTTGGCAACGCCGGCCAGAGGGCCTTCCTGCGGCAGCAGCAGGGCAATTTTGTTCAGCGGCTGGCTGGCCAGTTGCTTGAGCTTGGTCAGCGGCTGTGGCAGTTGCGAGGCGGCAGGGTGGCCAGGGTTCTGGGCGCGCCAGGTGTCGATGGCTGCCTGTTGTTGCTCCAGGGTGCCGGCGCTCTTGACCGCTTGGGCCAGGCTGATCCAGCCGTCCAGCGTCGGGTTGCCGCTGGCTTGCAGCTGTTCGGCGGGCAGGGCGGCAATCAATGCCCAGATGGCTTCGTGGTTGCTGTTGTAAGCGTCACCACTGAGCAGCGGAGCCATGGCCACACGCTCGCGGGCGGCGGCCAGGGTCTGGCCGTCGGCCTCATAAGCGCGGGCATGCACGGTGCCGGTACGGATCTGCTGTTCAGGCGGCAGTTCCTTCAGGCTTTGCAGGCTCGGGTGGTTCAGGGCCGTCAGCGCCGCCTTGGGCTGGTTACGGGCCATCGCCAGTTCAGCCGACAGGGTGCTGGCAAAAACCTGCGCCGCAGGCTTCAGGGCATCCAGTGGCACTTGGGCAAGGATCTGCGCCGAGCGTGCCGCGTTGTTTTGGTGGAACGCCAGGTCAGCCGCACTCAAGCGCAGCAGCGCGGCTTTTTCCGGAGTACTGGCCGAAGTCGCCTGTTCGAGCAGTTGCTCGATGCTGGCATCCGGGGTCCGTGGGAGGTCGCCAAGGCTGGACGAGGGCGAGCTGGCGCAAGCCGCCAACAGGGCAGCGAGGCAGAGGGCAGAGAACAGCCGCAGGCAAGCGATCATGTAAGTGTTCCTGATACCGATCAAATTAGCGTGGAATTGTACCCAAGCACTGGCCGGGGCGCGATGTTACTGGCGTGAAACCGTCTATTTAGGTCGTGTAAATGTTGCAGGACCCTATGGATGGCTGAAATGGAGCCTGCCCGGAGGGCATATTTTCAAGGCGTCTACGCGCTACAATGTGGCTTTTGCCAATCATCGAGGTGTGCGCTTTGACTGCTCCAGGTCCTTTGAATTCCACTGCAGGCTCGCTTTTTGTCGTGGCGACGCCCATTGGCAACCTGGACGACATCAGTGCGCGGGCGCTGAAAGTGTTGCGCGACGTAAAATTGATCGCCGCCGAAGACACTCGGCACTCCCAGCGGTTGATGCAACATTTTGGCATTCCAACGCCGCTGGCGGCTTGCCATGAACATAACGAGCGTGAAGAAGGCAGTCGTTTTATAACCCGTCTGTTGGCGGGCGATGATGTGGCGTTGATCTCGGATGCGGGTACGCCGCTGATTTCCGACCCCGGCTACCACCTGGTTCGCCAGGCGCGGGCCGCAGGTATCAATGTAGTGCCTGTTCCGGGAGCGTGCGCGCTGATTGCTGCATTGTCGGCTGCCGGCTTGCCATCGGACCGTTTTATCTTCGAAGGTTTCCTGCCGGCCAAGGCTGTCGGGCGCCGGGCTCGCCTGGAGTTGGTGAAGGAAGAGCCGCGCACGCTGATCTTCTACGAGGCCCCCCACCGCATTCTTGAGTGCCTGCAAGACATGGAGTTGGTGTTCGGTGGTGACCGTCTGGCCCTGCTGGCCCGCGAAATCACCAAGACCTTCGAAACCCTCAAGGGCCTGCCGCTGGAAGAATTGCGCGCGTTTGTCGAAGGTGACAGTAATCAGCAGCGCGGCGAGTGCGTAGTGCTGGTAGCCGGCTGGTCGGCGCCGGAAAGTGAAGAGGCTGTGGGCAGCGAGGCGATGCGCATTCTTGATCTGCTGCTCAAGGAGATGCCATTAAAGCGCGCCGCCGCCCTGGCCGCTGAAATTACCGGGGTGCGCAAGAACGTCCTGTATCAAGTCGCGCTAGATAAGCAAAAGAGCGAATAGTTCCAGGTTCCAGCCTGCACGCCGTCTGAACATGATGGCATTAGTGTCTTTTAATACTTGTTCTAACGCCGCCGTGCCGTTAACCTGCGCGGCGGAGAGTCGATTGGACAGTCGCTGCCTTCTATGAAAATTAGAGGGGGGAGGAAAGTCCGGGCTCCATAGGGCGAAGTGCCAGGTAATGCCTGGGAGGCGTGAGCCTACGGAAAGTGCCACAGAAAATAACCGCCTAAGTACTTCGGTACCGGTAAGGGTGAAAAGGTGCGGTAAGAGCGCACCGCACGACTGGCAACAGTTCGTGGCTAGGTAAACCCCACTTGGAGCAAGACCAAATAGGGTCCCAAGGCGTGGCCCGCGCTGGGACCGGGTAGGTTGCTAAAGATGTCCAGTGATGGCCATCGTAGACGAATGACTGTTCAAGACAGAACCCGGCTTACAGATCGACTCTCCACCTTTTTTCCTTCTGTCCGAATCACGGGCAGGAACCTGGTAGTAACGCGAGAATCCCTCCCTGCTGAATCATCAGCAGATGCGTCTTCGTAATACCGAAAAAATCTTACTCTTAATAAATTACTTTAACTTTAAGCCCTAGCTCTTTGAGCTATTTGGCGTTATTGAGTCAAAATCGCCGTCGAACTCTCGTTTCTCCTCCCTTTACCTTCCTAAATCTCCGTTCTGTAAGGCTTTTCCTTGAATCCGCGCCTTGACGGTGTGGTGGGCGCATTCCTATAGTGTGCGCAAGTGGCGGAAAGTGGCACAAAGTGGGTTTTTTGGACGTAAAACGCTAAAATTTGGAGAAACGCATCTGTGTTTCGCGGAGCTAACGCTATCAGTCTCGATGCAAAAGGCCGTCTCGCCATGCCGAGCCGGTATCGTGACGAGCTCATTTCGCGAAGTTCCGGACAGTTAATCATCACCATCGATGCCGTTGACCCTTGTTTGTGTGTTTACCCGCTCGATGAGTGGGAGCTGATTGAAACCAAGTTGCGTGCACTGCCTTCGCTGCGTGAAGAGAACCGCCGCCTGCAACGTTTGCTGATTGGTAATGCCGTCGACCTCGAACTCGATGGCAGTGGTCGTTTTCTGGTTCCGCCGCGTCTGCGCGAATACGCCAAGCTGGACAAGCGCGCAATGCTGGTAGGCCAACTGAACAAGTTCCAATTGTGGGACGAAGATGCCTGGGATGCTGTTTCTGCAGCTGACCTGGCTGCTATTCAACAACCGGGCGCCATGCCTGATGAACTGCGTGATTTGATCCTGTGACTATTGATAGCGGCTTTAACCACATCACCGTACTGCTTGACGAAGCCGTTGAGGCTCTCGCCGTACGCGCGGATGGCTGCTATTTGGATGGCACCTTCGGCAGGGGCGGGCACAGTCGGCTGATCCTCAGCCAGCTGGGTTCGGACGGGAAGCTCCTCGGGTTCGACAAAGACCCTCAAGCGATTGCCACCGGGCAAGCGCTAGCGGCCGAAGACGGCCGCTTTGTCGTTGTGCAGCGCAGCTTTGCCGAGCTCGGCGCGGAAGTCGCCGAACGTGGCATGGCAGGCAAGGTGGCCGGGGTTTTGCTGGACCTGGGCGTCTCTTCGCCGCAGCTGGACGACCCGGAGCGCGGTTTCAGTTTCATGAACGACGGCCCGCTCGACATGCGCATGGACCCCAGCCGTGGCGTCAGTGCTGCGCAGTTCATCGCCACCGCACCCCATGAAGAAATTACCCGTGTGTTCAAGGAATACGGCGAAGAGCGCTTTGCCGGCCGCATGGCGCGCGCCGTTGTCGAACGCCGGGAAATCCAGCCGTTCGAACGCACCGCTGATCTGGCTGAAGTGCTGAAAGTCGCCAACCCGGCGTGGGAAAAGGGCAAGAACCCGGCTACCCGTGCGTTCCAGGGCCTGCGCATTCACGTCAATAACGAATTGGGTGATCTGGAGGCCGGCCTCGAAGCCGCTCTGGACGCGCTGGAAGTGGGCGGTCGCCTGGTGGTGATCAGCTTCCACTCCCTGGAAGACCGCATCGTCAAATTGTTCATGCGACGTCTGGTCAAGGGCGAATCCGACAACCTGCCGCGCAACCTGCCGGTACGTTACGAAGCCTTTGTGCCGAAAATCAAAATCCATGGCAAAGCGCAGTTCGCTTCCGAAGCCGAACTCAAGGCCAACCCACGTGCCCGTAGCGCTGTCATGCGCGTTGCGGAGAAGTTGCGGTGAGCAAGCTTTTCGCCAAGCCCCTTCCGGGCGGCAGCTTCTTTATGTTGCTGTTGTTTATTGGCGTGCTGGTGTCCGCGATCGCGGTGTCCTACAGCGCCCACTACAACCGTCAATTGCTCAATACCCTGTACGGGGAATTGAGCGTGCGCGACAAGGCGCAGGCGGAGTGGGGTCGGTTGATCCTTGAGCAAAGCACCTGGACCGCCCACAGCCGCATCGAAGTGCTGGCCACTGAACAGTTGAAGATGCACATCCCGGGCGCTGCAGAAGTTCGCATGGTGGCGCCATGATGAAACTCGAGGGCGCACTTTACCCGTGGCGGTTCCGTTTGGTGCTGGGGTTGCTGGCACTGATGGTGGGCGCGATTGCCTGGCGGATTATCGACCTGCAAGTGGTGGACCGTGACTTCCTGATCGGCGAGGGCAATGCCCGAAGCCTGCGTCATATCCCGATTCCTGCACACCGCGGCCTGATCACCGACCGTAACGGCGAGCCCCTGGCCGTCAGTACCCCGGTGACCACCCTGTGGGCCAACGCCAAGGAAATGCAGACCGCCAAGGACAAGTGGCCGGAGCTGGCTGCCGCCCTGGGCCAGGACCCGAAAGCCCTGAGCGAGCGTCTCGAGGCCCAGGCCAATAAAGAATTCATCTACCTGGTTCGCGGCCTGACCCCCGAACAAGGTCAGCAAGTGCTCGATCTTAAAGTCCCCGGTGTCTACGGCATCGAGGAATTTCGGCGTTTCTACCCTGCCGGCGAAACCACCGCCCATATGGTGGGTTTCACCGACATTGATGATCACGGTCGCGAAGGTGTGGAACTCGCCTACGACGAATGGCTGGCCGGGGTTCCCGGCAAACGACAGGTCATCAAGGATCGGCGCGGCAGACTGATCAAGGATGTCCAGGTCACCAAAAACGCCAAGGCCGGTAAGCCCTTGGCGTTGTCGATTGACCTGCGCCTGCAATACCTGGCCAACCGTGAGCTGCGTAACGCCATCATCGAGAACGGCGCGAAAGCCGGCAGCCTGGTGATCATGGACGTGAAGACCGGCGAGATTCTGGCCATGGTCAACCAGCCGACCTACAACCCCAACAACCGTCGCAACCTGCAACCGGCGATGATGCGCAACCGCGCGATGATCGACGTGTTCGAGCCGGGTTCGACCATGAAAGCCATCTCCATGAGTGCCGCCCTGGAAACCGGTCGCTGGAAGCCCAGCGACAAGGTCGAGGTGTACCCGGGCACCCTGCAGTTGGGCAAATACACCATTCGTGACGTGTCTCGCTCCGAAGGTCCGGTGCTGGATCTGACAGGTATCCTGATCAACTCCAGTAACGTGGGCATGAGTAAAGTCGCGTTCGATATCGGCGGCGAAGCCATCTATCACCTCGCGCAAAAAGTCGGCCTGGGCCAACCCACCGGCCTGGACTTCCCGGGCGAGCGTGTGGGCAACCTGCCGAACTACCGTGACTGGAAAAAGGCCGAGACCGCAACGCTTTCCTACGGTTATGGCCTGTCGGTGACCGCCATCCAGCTGGCCCATGCCTTCTCGGTATTGGCCAACAACGGCCGCATGGTGCCGCTGAGCCTGATCCACCTCGACGAGGCACCGCCATCGACCCAGGTGATCCCGGAAAACGTCGCCAAGACCATGCAGGGCATGTTGGAACAAGTGATCGAAGCGCCGCGCGGTGTATTCCGTGCCAAGGTGCCGGCGTATCACGTGGCAGGCAAGTCCGGTACCGCACGTAAAACCGCCGTGGGCACCAAGGGCTACGCCGAAAACTCCTACCGTTCGCTGTTCGCAGGCTTCGGCCCGATGAGCGATCCGCGTTACGCCATCGTTGTGGTTATTGATGAGCCGAGCAAAGCCGGCTACTTCGGCGGCCTGGTATCGGCACCGGTGTTCAGCAAGGTGATGTCCGGGACGTTGCGCCTGATGAACATCACGCCGGACAACCTGCCGGATACCCAACAAGCGAACGCCGGACCGCCGGCCGCTGCTGCAAAAGCCAATGGAGGGCGCGGCTGATGTCTCTTAGCCTGAACAAGATTTTTGCCCACGCTGGCCGCGATCTGCTGATTCGCGAGTTGACCCTGGACAGCCGTAACGTGCGAGCCGGCGACCTGTTCCTGGCCGTGCCGGGCGGCAAGTTCGACGGCCGTGACCATATCGCCGATGCATTGAAGCGCGGCGCCGCGGCAGTGGCCTATGAAGTGGAAGGCGCCACCGTGTTGCCGATCACCGACGTGCCCCTGATTCCGGTCAAGGGCCTGGCGGCGCAACTGTCGGACATCGCCGGGCGCTTTTATGGCGACCCGAGCCGCACCCTGAACCTCGTAGGCGTGACCGGCACCAACGGGAAGACCAGCGTGACCCAACTGGTCGCCCAGGCGCTTGACCTGCTGGGCCAGCACTGCGGCATCGTCGGCACCCTGGGCACCGGCTTCTATGGTGCGCTGGAAAGCGGCCTGCACACCACGCCTAACCCGATTGCCGTGCAAGCGACCCTGGCCGACCTGAAAAAGGCTGGCGCCAAGGCGGTTGCCATGGAAGTCTCCTCCCACGGCCTGGACCAAGGCCGCGTGACCGCCCTGGCGTTCGACGTGGCAGTGATGACCAACCTGTCCCGCGATCACCTGGATTACCACGGCACCATGGAGGCGTACGCTGCCACCAAGGCCCGGCTGTTTGCCTGGAATGACCTGAAGTGTCGCGTGGTCAACCTGGACGACGAATTCGGTCGCCAGCTGGCCGCCGCCAAGGGTGATGGCCGCCTGATCAGCTACAGCCTGGAAGATTCCAGCGCCTACCTGTATTGCCGTGAAGCCACCTTCGATGACGAAGGCGTGCGCGCCACCCTGGTTACGCCCCAGGGCGAGCACCATTTGCGCAGCACCTTGCTCGGGCGTTTCAACCTGAGCAATGTATTGGCGGCCGTCGGCGCCTTGCTCGGCCTGGATTACGCCCTGGATGAAATCCTGCGCGTGCTGCCGAAGCTGGAAGGCCCGGCCGGTCGCATGCAGCGCCTTGGCGGCGGTACTCAGCCGCTGGTGGTGGTCGATTACGCTCACACGCCAGACGCTCTGGAAAAAATCCTGCAAGCCCTGCGTCCCCACGCCAAGGGCAAGCTGCTGTGCCTGTTCGGCTGTGGCGGTGACCGCGATCGCGGCAAGCGCCCGCTGATGGCTGAAATCGTCGAACGCCTGGCCGACGGTGTGCTCGTCACCGACGACAACCCGCGCAGCGAAGAGCCAAGCCGGATTTTCGACGATATCCGTGCAGGGTTTACCGACGTCTCCAGCGTGACCTTCGTTGCCGGCCGCGGTGCAGCCATCGCCCAATTGATCGCCAGCGCCAGCGCTGACGACGTGGTGGTGCTGGCCGGTAAAGGCCACGAGGACTACCAGGAAATCAACGGCGAACGCCATGCCTTCTCCGATCTGGTCGAGGCCGATCACGCCCTGACCGCATGGGAGGTGGCCCATGCTTAAGGCGCTTAAGTTCAGCGAACTGACTCAAGCGCTGTCGGCCCGCGTTTTGTCGGCGGATTGCAGCTTTGACGGCGTAAGCATCGACAGCCGGACGATCAAGCCCGGGCAACTGTTTGTTGCCTTGGCCGGCCCGAGTTTTGATGGCCATAACTACCTGAACGACGTTGCTGCCAAAGGCGCTGTCGGTGCCTTGGTGCAGCGCAAAGTCGCTGACTCGACGCTGCCGCAGTTGCTGGTAGCCGATACCCGCCTGGCCCTCGGCCAGCTGGGTGCCTTGAATCGCGCGGCGTTCACCCAGCCTTTGGCAGCGATCACCGGCTCCAGCGGCAAAACCACCGTGAAAGAATTGCTGGCCGGCATCCTGCGCACGCGCGGCCCGGTCCTGGCCACTCGCGGTAACCTGAACAATGACTTCGGCGCTCCGCTGACCCTGCTTGAACTGGCTCCGGAACACACGGCCGCCGTGATCGAGTTGGGGGCTTCGCGTATCGGCGAAATCGCCTACACCGTGGCCATGACCAAGCCTCACGTTGCGGTGATCAACAACGCTGGCACCGCCCACGTGGGCGAGTTCGGTGGCCCTGAAAAGATCGTTGAAGCCAAGGGCGAAATCCTTGAGGGTCTCGATGCATCCGGCACGGCCGTGCTCAACCTCGACGACAAGGCCTTTGAAACCTGGCGTGTACGCGCCGCCGGTCGCCACGTCCTGAGCTTCGCGGTACACAACGCCGCTGCCGATTTCCACGCGTCGAATATTACGGTCGACGCCCGTGGCTGCCCGGCCTTCACCCTGCACACTCCGCAAGGTGATGAGCACGTACAACTGAACCTGCTGGGCAACCATAACGTCGCCAACGCCCTGGCCGCCGCCGCCGCCGCCCATGTGCTGGGGGTGTCGTTGTTCGGCATTGCCACCGGCCTTGGCGCCGTGCAACCGGTCAAGGGGCGCACCGTCGCGCAACTGGCCAGCAACGGCATGCGCGTGATCGATGACACCTACAACGCCAACCAGTCTTCCATCTGCGCCGCCATCGACCTGCTGACCGGTTTCGACGGTCGCAAGGTGCTGGTGCTGGGGGACATCGCCGAATTGGGCGAGTGGGCCGAACAGTCTCACCGTGAAGTCGGCACGTATGCCGCCGGCAAGGTCGATGCCCTGTACGCCGTTGGGCCGAACATGCTTCACGCCGTGGATACCTTCGGGCCGGGCGCCAGGCATTTCGCCAGCCAGGCCGAACTGATCCAGGCGCTGAGCGCGACCGAACAAGACAAACACACCACTATTTTGATCAAGGGATCGCGCAGCGCGGTGATGGAAAACGTCGTCGCCGCCTTGTGTGGCTCAAGTACGGAGAAACATTAATGCTGCTGCTGCTGGCTGAGTATCTGCAACAGTTCCACAAAGGCTTCGCGGTCTTTCAGTACCTGACCCTGCGCGGGATTCTGGGTGTGCTGACCGCGTTGTCGTTGTCGCTGTTCCTGGGGCCATGGATGATCCGCACCCTGCAAAGCCTGCAGATCGGCCAGTCCGTGCGCAACGACGGCCCGCAGTCGCACCTGTCCAAATCCGGCACACCCACCATGGGCGGCGCGCTGATCCTGTCGTCCATCGGCATCAGTACGCTGCTGTGGGCCGACCTGCATAACCGCTATGTCTGGACCGTGTTGCTGGTGACTCTGTTGTTCGGCGCCATCGGCTGGGTCGATGACTACCGCAAGGTGATCGAGAAGAACTCCAAGGGGCTGCCAAGCCGCTGGAAGTATTTCTGGCAATCGGTGTTCGGTCTCGGCGCGGCGATCTTCCTCTATACGACGGCGCCAAGCGCGGTGGAAACCACCCTGATCATCCCGATGCTCAAGGACGCCAGCATTCCACTGGGTATTGGTTTCGTGGTGCTGACCTACTTTGTGATCGTTGGCTCCAGCAATGCGGTCAACCTGACAGATGGCCTCGACGGCCTGGCGATCATGCCGACGGTGATGGTGGGCGGCGCGCTCGGCATCTTCTGCTACCTGTCGGGTAACGTGAAATTCGCGGAATACCTGCTGATCCCGTATGTCCCGGGCGCGGGTGAATTGATTGTGTTCTGCGGCGCGTTGATCGGTGCTGGCCTCGGTTTCCTGTGGTTCAACACCTATCCGGCACAAGTCTTCATGGGCGACGTCGGCGCGCTGGCGCTGGGCGCGGCCCTGGGCACCATCGCGGTGATCGTCCGCCAGGAAATCGTCCTGTTCATCATGGGCGGCGTGTTCGTGATGGAAACCCTGTCGGTGGTGATCCAGGTTGCCTCCTTCAAATTGACCGGGCGCCGCGTGTTCCGCATGGCGCCGATTCACCACCACTTTGAACTCAAGGGCTGGCCCGAGCCGCGGGTGATTGTCCGTTTCTGGATCATCACCGTGATTCTGGTCCTGGTCGGCCTTGCCACCCTGAAACTGAGGTAGAAACGAGTGTCCCTGATCGCTTCAGACCACTTCCGCATCGTTGTCGGCCTCGGCAAGAGCGGCATGTCCCTGGTTCGCTTCCTGGCGAACCGGGGCACGTCGTTCGCCGTGGCCGATACGCGGGAAAATCCACCGGAGCTGGTCACGCTGCGCCGTGACTACCCGCACGTGGAAGTGCGTTGTGGCGACTTGGATGTCGAGTTTCTGTGCCGTGCCGACGAGCTTTACGTGAGCCCCGGCCTGGCCCTGGCGACCCCGGCTTTGCAAGCGGCTGCGGCCCGTGGCGTGAAGTTGTCCGGCGATATCGAGCTGTTTGCGCGTAACGCGAAGGCGCCGATCGTGGCCATCAGCGGTTCCAATGCAAAAAGCACCGTCACCACCCTGGTGGGCGAGATGGCGGCTGCGGCCGGCAAGCGTGTGGCGGTGGGCGGCAACCTTGGTACGCCGGCGCTGGACCTGCTCAGCGACGACGTCGAGCTGTACGTGATGGAACTGTCGAGCTTCCAGCTGGAAACCACCGACCAGCTCAACGCTGAAGTGGCCACCGTGCTGAATGTCAGCGAAGACCACATGGACCGCTACAGCGGCCTGCCGGCGTATCACCTGGCCAAGCACCGGATCTTCCGTGGCGCACGGCAAGTGGTGGTCAACCGCCAGGATGCCCTGAGCCGTCCGCTGATCGGCGAAGGCTTGCCGTGCTGGACCTTCGGCCTGAACAAACCTGACTTCAAGGCGTTCGGCCTTCGGGAGGAGAACGGCGAGAAATACCTGGCCTTCGAATTCCAGAACCTGATGCCCGTTCGCGAACTGAAAATCCGTGGTGCCCACAACCAGGCCAATGCCCTGGCGGCGCTGGCCCTCGGTCATGCGGTGGGTTTGCCGTTCGACGCCATGCTGTCGGCCCTGCGCACCTTCGCCGGGCTTGAGCATCGCTGCCAGTGGGTGCGTGACCTGGATGGCGTCGGCTATTACAACGATTCCAAGGCCACCAACGTCGGTGCGGCGCTTGCTGCCATCGAAGGTTTGGGGGCTGATATTCAAGGCAAGGTCGTGCTGATCGCCGGTGGCGACGGCAAGGGCGCCGACTTCAAGGACCTTAAAGGCCCGGTCGCTGCCAATTGCCGCGCCGTGGTGTTGATGGGCCGTGATTCCGGTTTGATCGCCGATGCCTTGGGCGATGCCGTGCCCCAGGTGCGCGCGCAATCCTTGGACGACGCCATCGCCCACTCCAAAGCCCTGGCCCAGCCGGGTGATGTGGTGCTGCTGTCGCCTGCCTGCGCCAGTTTCGACATGTTCAAGAACTACGAAGAGCGTGGCCAGCTGTTCGCCCGCGCCGTGGAGGCCTTGGCATGAGTATCAATTTCCGCAACATCATCAAGCCGTACCCATCGCCGATCATCACCGGGCGCGGGGTCGACCTGGATTTCCCGATGCTCGCCGGTTGCCTCGCGCTGCTGGGCCTGGGGCTGGTGATGATCACCTCGGCGTCCTCGGAAGTGGCTGCGGTGCAGTCGGGCAACACCCTTTACATGATGATCCGCCACCTGGTGTACCTGGTGATTGGCCTGGGTGCGTGCATCGTCACCATGATGATCCCGATTGCCACCTGGCAGCGCCTGGGTTGGCTGATGCTGGTGGGCGCGTTCGGTCTGCTGATCATGGTGATCCTGCCCGGCATCGGGCGTGAGGTGAACGGCTCGATGCGCTGGATCGGCTTCGGTGCGTTCAACGTGCAGCCGTCGGAAATCGCCAAGGTGTTCGTGGTGATCTACCTCGCCGGTTACCTGGTGCGACGTCAGAAAGAAGTACGCGAAAGCTGGATGGGCTTCTTCAAGCCGTTCATCGTGCTGCTGCCCATGGCCGGCCTGTTGCTGATGGAGCCGGACTTCGGTGCCACCGTCGTGATGATGGGGGCGGCGGCAGCGATGCTGTTCCTCGGTGGCGTGGGCCTGTTCCGCTTCACCTTGATGGTGGTGCTGGCGGTGGCCGCGGTGACGATTCTGGTGCAGGCGCAACCCTACCGGATGGCCCGTCTGATTACCTTTACCGACCCGTGGTCCGATCAGTTCGGTTCCGGCTACCAGTTGACCCAGGCGCTGATCGCCTTCGGTCGCGGCGAGTGGCTGGGCGTGGGCCTGGGCAACAGCGTGCAGAAGCAGTTCTACCTGCCGGAAGCCCACACTGACTTCGTGTTCTCGGTACTCGCTGAAGAGCTGGGCGTGGTCGGTTCGCTGTGCACCGTCGCGCTGTTTGTGTTCGTGTGTGTACGCGGCATGTACATCGGCTTGTGGGCCGAAAAGGCCAAGCAATATTTTGCCGCGTACGTGGCGTACGGCTTGTCGTTCCTGTGGATCGGCCAGTTCCTGATCAACATCGGGGTGAACGTCGGCTTGCTGCCGACCAAGGGCCTGACCTTGCCGTTCCTCAGTTACGGCGGCAGTTCGTTGGTGATTTGCTGCGCCTGTCTCGGGTTATTGCTGCGCATCGAGTGGGAGAGTCGAACCCACCTGGGCAGCGAAGAGATGGAGTTCAGCGAAAGCGACTTCGCCGAGGAGCCGAACCATGGGCGCTAACGTGCTGATCATGGCAGGCGGCACCGGTGGCCACGTGTTCCCGGCGCTGGCCTGCGCCCGTGAGTTCCAGAGCCGTGGCTACACCGTGCATTGGCTTGGCACGCCCCGTGGCATTGAAAATGATTTGGTCCCGAATGCCGGCTTGCCCCTGCATTTGATCAACGTCACCGGCTTGCGTGGCAAGGGCAAGTTGTCCCTGCTCAAGGCGCCGTTCGTGTTGCTCAAGGCCGTATGGCAGGCGCGCAAGGTGATCCGTGAAGTGAAGCCAGTGTGTGCGCTGGGCTTTGGTGGTTACGTGACCGGCCCTGGTGGTGTCGCGGCAAAGCTCGCCGGCGTGCCGGTGATCGTGCACGAGCAGAACGCCGTGGCCGGCACCGCCAACCGTCTGCTGGTGCCGTTGGCTGCCCGGGTGTGCGAGGCCTTCCCGAAGACCTTTGGTGCTGCGGACAAACTGCGCACCACCGGCAACCCGGTGCGTACCGAACTGTTCATGGACATTGCCCGCCAGCCATTGGCCGGTCGCAAGGCTCACCTGTTGATCCTGGGCGGAAGCCTGGGCGCCGAGCCCTTGAACAAATTGCTGCCTGAAGCGGTGGCGCAACTCCCCGAGGAGCTGCGCCCCGAGATCTTCCATCAGGCCGGCAAGAACCACGATGAAGTGACCGCCACGCGCTATCGCGATGCTGGCGTCGAGGCGAATGTACAGCCCTTCATCAAAGACATGGCCCAAGCCTATGGCTGGGCCGACCTGGTGGTCTGTCGCGCAGGTGCGCTGACCGTCAGTGAACTGGCCGCCGCCGGTCTGCCGTCCTTGCTGGTGCCTCTGCCCCACGCCATCGACGATCACCAGACCCGCAACGCCGAATATTTGGCCGGGGAGGGCGCTGCCTTCCTGCTGCCGCAAAGAACGACTGGCGCCGCCGATTTGGCTGCACGCCTGACCGAGGTTTTGATGCAACCGGAACGACTGAACAGCATGGCGAGCACCGCAAGCCGCCTGGCCAAACCTGACGCAACTCGCACCGTGGTCGATATCTGCCTGGAGGTGGCCCATGGTTGAGAATCAGAAAGCCATGCCACAACCGGAAATGCGCCGCATCCGTCGCATCCACTTCGTCGGTATCGGCGGCGTGGGCATGTGCGGCATCGCTGAAGTGTTGCTGAACCTGGGTTACCAGGTGTCCGGCTCCGACCTGAAAATGTCGCCGGTCACCGAGCGCCTGGAATCGTTTGGCGCCAAAATCTTTATCGGCCACCGCGCCGAGAACGCTGCCGAAGCCGACGTGCTGGTGGTCTCCAGTGCCGTGAACACCTCCAACCCGGAAGTGGCCACGGCCCTTGAACGCCGTATTCCGGTGGTGCCGCGCGCCGAGATGCTGGCAGAGCTGATGCGCTACCGCCACGGCATCGCCGTCGCCGGTACCCACGGCAAAACCACCACCACCAGCCTGATCGCCTCGGTGTTCGCGGCCGGTGGCCTGGACCCGACGTTCGTCATCGGAGGCCGCCTGAATGCAGCCGGCACCAATGCACAACTGGGCACCAGCCGTTACCTGATCGCCGAAGCCGATGAAAGCGACGCCAGCTTCCTGCACCTGCAACCGCTGGTGGCCGTGGTGACCAACATCGACGCCGACCACATGGCGACCTACGACGGTGACTTCAACAAACTGAAGAAAACCTTCGTCGAGTTCCTGCACAACCTGCCGTTCTACGGTTTGGCCGTGGTGTGCCTGGACGATCCGGTGGTGCGTGAAATCCTGCCGCTGGTCAAGCGTCCGACCGTGACCTACGGCTTCAGCGAAGACTGCGACGTGCGTGCGATCAATGTGCGCCAGCAGGGCATGCAGACCTTCTTCACCGTGTTGCGCCCTGACCGCGAGCCGCTGGATGTTTCGGTGAACATGCCGGGCAACCACAACGTACTCAACTCCCTGGCAACCATCTGCATCGCCTCCGACGAAGGCGTCAGCGATGAAGCCATCGTTGAAGGCCTGTCGGGTTTTGCCGGTGTGGGGCGTCGCTTCCAGGTCTACGGCGAACTGCCGGTGGACGGCGGCAACGTAATGCTGGTGGACGACTACGGTCATCACCCGACCGAAGTCGCAGCGGTGATCAAGGCCGTACGCGGTGGCTGGCCGGAGCGTCGCCTGGTGATGGTGTACCAGCCGCATCGCTACAGCCGTACCCGCGACCTGTACGACGATTTCGTCAATGTACTGGCTGACGCCAACGTGCTGTTGCTGATGGAGGTCTACCCCGCCGGTGAAGAACCGATCCCGGGGGCCGACAGCCGCAAGCTGTGCAACAGCATCCGTCAACGTGGCCAGTTGGACCCGATCTACATCGAGCGCGGTGTGGACCTCGCACCGATCGTCAAGCCGCTGCTGCGTGCCGGCGACATTCTGCTGTGCCAGGGTGCCGGTGATATCGGTGGTCTCGCGCCTAAATTGCTGGCAAGCCCGCTGTTTGCCGCTGCGCAGGGGAAGTCCAAATGACCACTGACTACGGCTCCCTGTTCTCCACGATCCAACCCGCCGACTTCGGCCGCGTGGCGGTGCTGTTCGGTGGCAAGAGCGCTGAGCGTGAAGTGTCGCTGAAGTCCGGCAACGCCGTGCTGGAAGCGTTGCAGAGCGCGGGCGTGAATGCGTTCGGTATCGACGTGGGCGATGACTTCCTGTCGCGCCTGCAGGCCGAGAAGATCGACCGCGCCTTCATCATTCTTCATGGCCGTGGCGGTGAAGACGGCAGCATGCAAGGCCTGCTGGAGTGCCTGGGCATTCCGTACACCGGCAGCGGCATCCTGGCTTCGGCACTGGCCATGGACAAGTTGCGCACCAAACAGGTGTGGCACAGCCTGGGTATTCCGACCCCGCGTCACAGCGTGCTGTGCAGCGAAGACGATTGTATTTCTGCAGCCAAGGAACTGGGCCTCCCTTTGATCGTCAAACCAGCCCATGAAGGCTCCAGTATCGGCATGGCTAAAGTGAACTCAGCCGCCGAATTGATTGACGCATGGAAAGCGGCCAGTACCTACGATTCGCAAGTGTTGGTGGAACAGTGGATTCAAGGTCCCGAGTTCACCATCGCTACGCTGCGTGGCCAGGTATTGCCGCCTATCGCATTGGGCACGCCCCACACCTTTTACGACTACGACGCCAAGTATGTGGCTTCCGATACCCAGTACCGGATCCCGTGCGGCCTCGACGCAACCAAGGAACAGGAATTGATGGACCTCACGGCGAAAGCCTGTGAGGCGCTGGGTATCGCCGGTTGGGCGCGGGCAGACGTGATGCAGGATGACCAAGGGCATTTCTGGTTCCTTGAAGTCAACACCGCACCCGGGATGACCGACCATAGCCTGGTACCCATGGCCGCTCGTGCCGCCGGTCTGGATTTCCAGCAGTTGGTGCTGGCGATCCTGGCAGCAAGCATTGAGCCTAGAGGCTAAGACCATGAACGGCGCATCGCTTCGTCATCAGCAACCCGCTCCCGGCCGCAAGCCGGTGCCGCGGGGTGCCAGCCGAATGGTGGCTAAAGAGCCGATGTCGGCGCGCATGCCGAAAGCCAACTTTGGTTTTCTCAAGGCCCTGTTCTGGCCGGTGATTCTGGTGGCATTGGGTTTTGGTACGTATGAAGGCGCCCAGCGCCTGCTGCCGTATGCCGACCGGCCGATCACCAAGATCAGCGTGCAAGGCGACCTGAGCTACATCAGCCAGCAAGCCGTGCAGCAGCGAATCGCGCCTTTTGTGGCGTCGAGCTTCTTCACCGTCGACCTGGCCGGCATGCGGTCCGAACTGGAGCAGATGCCCTGGATTGCCCACGCTGAAGTCCGTCGTGTGTGGCCGGATCAAGTGACGATCCGCCTGGAAGAACAACTGCCGGTCGCCCGCTGGGGGGATGGCCAGTTGTTGAACAACCAGGGCCAGGCGTTTGCCCCGCGTGAAGTGGCGAATTACGAGCACCTGCCGCAGCTGTTCGGGCCGCAGCGGGCGCAACAGCAAGTGATGCAGCAGTACCAGGCGTTGAGCCAGATGCTGCGGCCATTGGGTTTCTCGATTGCGCGACTGGAATTGCGCGAGCGGGGCAGCTGGTTTTTGACCACGGGCGCAGGCAGTTCCGGCCCGGGCATCGAGTTGTTGCTGGGACGCGGCAACCTGGTGGAAAAGATGCGCCGTTTTATCGCCATCTATGAAAAGACCTTGAAAGAACAGATTACGAACATTGCGAGCATCGACCTGCGTTACGCCAACGGCCTTGCCGTTGGCTGGCGGGCCCCTGCGGCGCCCACGGCAGCGCAACCTGCTGTCGCGAAGAATTAAGAAGAGGCAGGACCCATGGCAAACGTGCAAAGCGGCAAAATGATCGTCGGTCTGGATATCGGCACCTCCAAGGTGGTGGCGCTGGTAGGCGAGGTCGCGGACGACGGCACGCTGGAAATCGTCGGAATCGGCACGCATCCGTCCCGGGGCCTGAAGAAGGGCGTGGTGGTGAATATTGAATCCACCGTGCAATCGATCCAGCGCGCCATTGAAGAAGCGCAGCTGATGGCCGGTTGCCGGATTCACTCGGCCTTTGTCGGCGTGGCCGGCAACCACATTCGCAGCCTGAACTCCCACGGCATCGTGGCGATTCGTGACCGTGAAGTCAGCGCCGCTGACCTGGAACGGGTGCTCGACGCGGCGCAAGCCGTGGCGATCCCGGCTGACCAGCGCGTGCTGCACACCCTGCCGCAGGACTACGTGATCGATAACCAGGAAGGCGTTCGTGAGCCCCTGGGCATGTCGGGCGTACGTCTGGAAGCCAAGGTTCACGTGGTGACCTGCGCCGTCAACGCTGCACAGAACATTGAAAAATGCGTGCGCCGCTGTGGCCTGGAAATCGACGACATCATTCTCGAGCAACTGGCGTCGGCCTACTCGGTACTGACCGACGACGAAAAAGAACTGGGCGTGTGCCTGGTGGACATCGGCGGCGGCACCACGGACATCGCAATCTTCACCGAGGGTGCGATCCGTCACACCGCCGTGATCCCGATTGCCGGTGACCAGGTGACCAACGACATCGCCATGGCGTTGCGCACACCGACCCAGTACGCCGAGGAAATCAAGATCCGTTACGCCTGCGCCCTGGCCAAGCTGGCCGGTGCCGGCGAAACCATCAAGGTGCCGAGCGTGGGCGACCGTCCACCGCGCGAACTGTCGCGCCAGGCCTTGGCCGAAGTGGTCGAGCCACGCTACGACGAGCTGTTCACCCTGATCCAGGCTGAACTGCGTCGCAGCGGCTACGAAGATTTGATCCCGGCCGGCATCGTGCTGACCGGTGGCACCTCGAAGATGGAAGGCGCGGTCGAACTGGCCGAGGAAATCTTCCACATGCCGGTCCGCCTGGGCGTGCCCCATGGCGTGAAAGGCCTGGGCGACGTGGTGCGCAACCCGATTTATTCCACCGGTGTGGGCTTGCTGTTGTACGGGCTGCAAAAGCAGACCGACGGCATTTCCCTGTCGGGCCCGAGCAACCGTGACAGCTACAGAAGCGACGACGAAGCGAAAGCGCCGTTGTTCGAGCGGTTGCAGGCTTGGGTGAAAGGCAATTTCTAAAGATTTACCGCAACACCGTTTCAAGCAGTAGGCGAAAAAACTAGAGAAATGAAAGGAGAGGGAAAATGTTCGAACTCGTAGACAACATCCCCGCAAGCCCGGTCATCAAAGTGATCGGCGTCGGCGGTGGCGGCGGCAACGCTGTCAACCACATGGTCAAAAGCAACATTGAAGGCGTTGAATTCATCTGCGCCAACACTGACGCCCAGGCCCTGAAAAGCATCGGTGCACGCACCATCCTGCAATTGGGCACAGCCGTGACCAAGGGCTTGGGTGCCGGCGCGAATCCGGAAGTCGGCCGTCAAGCCGCTCTGGAAGACCGCGAGCGCATTGCTGAAGTGCTGCAAGGCACCAACATGGTGTTCATCACCACGGGCATGGGCGGTGGTACCGGTACCGGTGCTGCGCCGATCATTGCCGAAGTGGCCAAGGAAATGGGGATCCTGACGGTTGCCGTCGTGACCCGTCCGTTCCCGTTCGAAGGTCGCAAGCGCATGCAGATCGCCGATGAAGGCATCCGTCTGCTGTCCGAAAGCGTCGACTCGTTGATCACCATTCCCAACGAGAAGCTGCTGACCATCCTCGGTAAGGACGCCAGCCTGCTGTCGGCTTTCGCCAAGGCTGACGATGTATTGGCCGGTGCCGTTCGCGGTATCTCCGACATCATCAAGCGTCCGGGCATGATCAACGTCGACTTTGCCGACGTACGTACCGTGATGAGCGAAATGGGCATGGCGATGATGGGCACTGGCTGCGCCAGCGGTCCGAACCGTGCACGTGAAGCCACTGAAGCGGCCATCCGCAACCCGTTGCTGGAAGACGTGAACCTGCAAGGTGCACGCGGCATCCTGGTGAACATCACCGCCGGTCCTGACCTGTCCCTGGGTGAGTACTCCGACGTGGGTAGCATCATTGAAGCCTTCGCTTCCGAGCACGCCATGGTCAAGGTCGGTACCGTAATCGATCCAGACATGCGCGACGAACTGCACGTGACCGTTGTTGCGACCGGCCTGGGTGCAAAAATCGAGAAGCCTGTGAAGGTGATCGACAATACCGTCCATACCAGCCACGCCAGCCAGCAAGCTGCCGCTCCAGCGCCTTCGCGCCAGGAACTGCCGTCTGTGAACTACCGTGACCTGGATCGTCCGACCGTGATGCGCAACCAGGCTCAGGCCGGTGCTGCTGCGTCCCGTAGCCCGAATCCGCAAGATGACCTGGACTACCTGGACATCCCGGCTTTCCTGCGTCGTCAGGCCGATTAATGGAATGTATCAGGGCTATGAAGGTGATTGGTGTTCAGCAAAGGTCTGGTCTGCTATTATCGCCAGCCTTTGTTGATACCAGTTCGCAATTTGCGCTGAAGCGGTCCAAGCCATGATTAAACAACGCACCCTGAAGAATATTATCCGTGCCACAGGTGTAGGTCTGCACTCCGGGGAGAAGGTATACCTGACCCTCAAGCCCGCACCTGTCGACACCGGCATCGTGTTTGTTCGTGCCGACCTGGACCCTGTGGTGCAGATTCCTGCTCGCGCGGAAAATGTTGGCGAGACCACGATGTCGACCACGTTGGTCAACGGTGACGTCAAAGTGGACACGGTGGAGCACTTGCTCTCGGCCATGGCCGGTCTGGGCATCGATAACGCCTACGTCGAGCTCTCCGCGTCCGAAGTCCCAATCATGGATGGCAGCGCCGGACCCTTCGTATTCTTGATTCAATCTGCCGGCCTGGAAGAACAGGACGCAGCCAAGAAGTTCATTCGCATTCTGCGGGAAGTGACAGTAGAAGACGGCGACAAGCGCGCCACCTTCGTCCCGTTCGAAGGCTTTAAAGTGAGCTTTGAGATCGATTTCGATCACCCGGTATTCCGTGACCGCACCCAAAGTGCAAGCGTGGATTTTTCCAGCACTTCGTTCGTAAAAGAAGTCAGCCGCGCCCGTACCTTTGGTTTCATGAGTGACATCGAGTACCTGCGCAAGCACAACCTCGCACTCGGCGGCAGCGTTGAAAACGCCATTGTGGTCGACGCGGATGGTGTATTGAACGAAGACGGCCTTCGCTATGAAGACGAATTCGTGAAGCACAAGATCCTCGATGCAATCGGTGACCTCTACCTGCTGGGCAATAGCCTGATAGGCGAGTTCAAAGGCTTCAAGTCGGGCCATGCACTGAACAACCAACTGCTGCGCAAGCTGATTGCACAGACAGATGCGTGGGAAGTCGTGACCTTCGAAGATGCCAGCACCGCACCGATCTCTTACATGCGTCCCGTCGCGGCGGTGTAAGTAACAACTCTCTTTCCTTTTGTTTTTAAAGGCTGCCTTCGGGTGGCCTTTTTTTATGCCTCCAAGTCAGGTGAACACCTGTGGCTCGCTTGCCACAATCACAGCGTGGCAGCATCAACGATCCGGTTACGCCCGCTGTGCTTGGCCTCATACAACGCCTGATCCGCGCTGAGCAGCAACGCTTCCAGCGTGGCGCGGCTTTTTTTGGTCCAGGTGCTCAGGCCAATGCTGACGGTAATCGGCATCGTATCCTCGCCTACCCGTGGCAGGTGCTCGACGCTGCTGCGGATATGTTCGGCAATCAACAACGCACCCTGGCTGTCGGTATGCGGCAGCACCACCGCAAATTCCTCGCCGCCATAGCGGGCCGCGAGGTCGGCAGGGCGGCGGATATTGCCCTCGACCACCTGCGCCACCGTGCGCAATGCCTCGTCGCCCCCTTGATGGCCATGCCGGTCGTTGAAGGCCTTGAAGTGGTCCACATCGATCATCAGCACGGTCAACGGGTCGCCTGAGCGCTGGGCACGGTCCCATTCAAGGCGCAGGCGATGGTCCAGGGTACGGCGGTTGGCCAGGCCGGTAAGGGCGTCGGTGGCTGCCAGTTCTGACAGCACCTGTTCAGCACGGTGGCGCCGGCGCAGCTCCATGCAGAGCATCCAGGTCAGCCACAGCAGGCCGATGCACAAAATCCCGGTGGCACCGCTGATCACCAGCGCCGCACGCTTCCAGGGCGCAAATATTTCATTCGTGGACAGGGCTACGACCACCACCAGCGGCAAATTCCCCACCTTGGAGAAGGTGTAGAGACGGTCTTCTTCGTCCACACTGGAGGTGCCCTGGAAGCTGCCGTCGCGCTCCTGCAGGATGCGCGCGACGTTTGGGCGCTGGCTGAGGTCCTTGTCGATCATGTCCCGTTCCAGCAAGGGCTGTTGGGCCAAAAGGATGCCTTGCTGGTTGATCAGGTTGATGGTGCTGTCGTTGCCGATATTCAGGCTGCGGAACAGTTGCTGGAAATACGAAAGACGCATGGAGGCCACTGCAACCCCGAGGAACCGCCCGTCGGGCCCGGAAACCCGACGGCTGAATGCGATGCGCCATTGGTCGTCGCACACACAGCGCGCCGCGAAAGGCCGGCTGATGAACAGCCCCAGGTCGGGGTTTTGTCGGTGAGCCTGAAAGTAGTCGCGGTCGGCGAAGTTGGCCGCAACGGGGGTCAGCAGCGAAGAGTCGGCAATCACCTGGCCGTCCTTGTCCAGCAGCAGGATATCGCCCTTGTACGGCGCGGCTTCCGAGCGGTCGAACAGCACCAGGTGGCGGATGCTGGCCGATACCCCGGCCAAATCGCTGCGCTCGGTGGCGGCGATCAGGCCTTTGATCGACAAGTCATACAGCTCGACATTGCGCAGCACATCGGCGTCGATCAGTTGGGTGATGTTATTGGCCGTGCGCTGGGCCGCCTGCAAGGTGCTGGCGTGCTCGCGAATCAGTAGCGCCGCCACCACCGTCATGATCAGCAGTACCGTGACGCAACTGCCGATAACCAGCAGCAATTCCGGACGGCGGGAAGGGCGGGGCGGACGGGTGGTGCCTGGGCTCATCGGGCGTACTTCTGCGTCGAGGACGCCTTTAGCGTAGTTCCTGATCGCCGCTTATGTGGGCTGGCTGTGAACGATACGGTTGCGCCCGGAGTGCTTGGCTTCATACAGCGCCCGGTCGGCGTTCAGCAGCAGTGCTTCCCGTGAGCTACGGCTGTGTTTGTCCCAGGTACTGACGCCGATGCTGACGGTGACTGACAGTGCGTCCCCGTCCGCGGGTGGCAAGTGCTCCACGGCACTGCGGATATGCTCGGCGATAATGCTCGCGCCATCGTCGTCGGTATCCGGGAGGATCACCGCGAATTCCTCACCGCCGTAACGGGCGGCGAGGTCGGCAGGGCGGCGGATATTGCCGCCGATGACCCGGGCCACATTGCGCAAGGCCTCGTCACCGCCCTGATGACCATGCCGGTCGTTGAAGGCCTTGAAGTGGTCGACGTCGATCATCAGCAGAGCCAGGGGCTCACCGGAGCGCTGGGCACGCTCCCATTCCAGGCGCAGGCGCTGGTCGAGGGTGCGGCGGTTGGCCAGGCCGGTAAGGGCGTCGGTGGATGCCAGTTCCGACAAGACCTTTTCGGCGCGGTAGCGGCGGCGCAGTTCCAGGCGCAGCATCCAGGTCAGCCATAACAGGCCGACACACAGCACACCGGTGGCGCCACTGATCAACAGCGTGGCGCGTTTCCAGGCGGCAAACACGTCATCGCTGGACAGTGCCACCACCACAATCAGCGGCAGCGCACCTACGCTTGTGAAGGTGTAAAGCCGTCGCGAACCGTTGATGGCGGAGACGCCGCTGAAACTGCCACTGCCTTCGCGCAGCATTCTTTTGAAGTTCGGCCGCGCGCTCAGGTCCTTGTTGATCAGGTTGCTTTCGAGCAAGGGTTGCTGGGCCAGCAGAATGCCGTCGTTGTTCAGCAGGTTGATGGTGCTGCCGCTGCCGATGGTGAGGCTGTTGAACAGTTGGTCAAAGTACGCCAGGCGCATGGTTGCCACCGCCACACCGGCAAACTCGCCGCCCGGCCCGGGTACCCGGCGGCTGAACGCAATGCGCCAGACTTGATCGCAGTCGCAACGAATCTTGAACGGACGGCTGATGAACAGCCCGGCATCGGGGTTCTGCTGGTGCACCTTGAAATAGTCGCGGTTGGCGAAGTTGCGCGGCGTGGGTGTCAGCGTGGAGGAATCGGCGGTGACGTCGCCAGCCTTATCCAGCAGCAGCACCTCGCCTTTGAAAGGCGCCGCCGTGGACTGGTCGAACTGCACCATATGCAGCACTTCGGCCGAAACCCGGGGCAAGTCACCGCGGGTGGTCGCGGTGATCAGGCCGTTCAAGGCCAGGTCGTAGAGTTCGACGTTGCGCAGCACATCGGCGTTGATCAGTTGGGTGATGTTGCTGGTGGAGCGCTTGGCTGCCTGCAGGGCGCTGGCGTGTTCACGAATCAGCAGGACGGCGACGATGATCACGATCAGTGTGACGGTCAGGCCACTGCCCAGAATCAGCAAAAGCTCCGGGCGTGCAGGCAGGGTGAAGGCGCGGCGTTGACTCATGGGACTGGCTTCGGCACTCAAGATGCTGGCAGTTTAGTTCCATGCTGTGAAAAATAAGTCGTCGCCGCAAAAAGAAAGCCTGAACGTTAAAAAACGTCAATCGGGTAGTCGACGATCACCCGGTATTCATCCACGTCCCGGTCCACCGCCGCGTAGCCATTGCCGCCGCGATTGGTCGCCCATTGCAGGCGCACGGCCAAGTCCTTGGCCTTGCCGCCCTGCACCACGTACTTGAGGTCGATGTCCCGCTCCCAGTGCTTGGCGTTCTTGCCGTCGGCGCTGTACCAGGAGGAATAGCCACGGCTGTCCGGGTCGACCGTGGTCAGGTCGGTCTTGCCGCTGATGTACGACACGGCCGAGGTCAGGCCCGGCAGGCCCAGCCCGACAAAGTCATAGGCGTACTTGAGTTTCCACGAGCGTTCGTTGGGGCCGTTGAAGTCCGAGTATTGCTGGGAGTTGTCCAGGTAGATGCTGTCGCCCTGGCTGATGTAGTCGAACGGGGTGTTGCCGTTGACCCGCTGGTAGGCGGCGGTGACGCTGTGATGGCCCACGCCCACGGTGAAATGCAGGCTGTAGGTGTTGTTGTCGATATTGCCCAGCAGGGCCTTGCCGGTTTCCTGGGTGTGGTAGTAGTGCAGGCCCGGGTTGAGGCTGACCAGTTCATTGAGCTGCCAAGTGTAGTCCAGGTCATAGTAGTACTGGTTCCAGATGTCCTTCAGTTCAGACGCATACAGGTTGCTGGTCAGCCCCGGCATGCCGCTGAAGGACACGCCGGCCCAGTCCAGGTGCTGGCTGTCTTCGCCACTGGGCAGCGCGCCGTAGCTGGTGCCGATACGCCGATGGCCACTTTGGTTGTAGAGCTTGGTGAAACTGGCCTGGCCGCCTTCGAACAGCCAGCCGTCGACGCTGTGGTTGGCCAGGCTCACGCCGCGGAAGCTCTGGGGCAGCATGCGGGTCATGCCGCCGGCGATCACCGGGTTGTTGAGGAACAGGTCGCCGGCTTTTAACTCCGTGTCGAAGGCGCGCATTTTCAAGGTGGCGCCGGCGGTGGAGAACGAGCCGGGGGCTTTGCCGTTGCCGGAGCTCACCGGCAGGATGCTGGAACCGTCGGTGCCGCCACCGCCGTCAAGCTTGAGGCCGAGCATGGCGTTGGCGTCCAGGCCGAAGCCGACGGTGCCCGGGGTGTAGCCGGACTCGAAGATCCCGATGAAGCCCTGGCCCCACTCCTTGCTGTCATCGGTGTGAATGTCGCGCCGGTTGCGGTTCATGTAGTAGTTGCGGGTGTTGATCTTGAAGCTGGAACCTTCGACGAAACCGTCGGCGGTTGGGGTGTCTGCCCCGTGGGCAAGGGGAGCGATCGTTGCAGCAATCGCGAGGAATAACGGGGTGAACGTCAGCGAGGTCTTCACCGGTGGAGCTCCTTTGGGTCAATCGAAACTGGCCAGTGTTGTTGGGGTTCCTGGCCTTTTTTCAGGGCAAAAAAAAGCCGCTTAACTCAGCGGCTTTAAGACAGATTCCCAGTGTAGAGCCCTGGAAATAAGTCGAGGGGAATCGGGGGAGAGCAGGTCAGTCTTAACCGCCACGCTCATCGATGCGACAAATTAGCGCAGGTGAGCGGTGCGGTACAGAGTGTAACAAGATAATGACTGTTACCCAAATCGCAACAGTCCAGGCCTGTGGATAAGGGGCGTCCTGACAACCCCATCCAAGAATGTTAGCGTGCTTGCCATTCCCACGTCGTCGATGAGCCCGCCTTCCATGAAAAAGACTGTCCTCGCCTTCAGCCGCGTCACCCCGGAAATGATCGAACGCCTGCAACAAGATTTCGACGTCATATCCCCCAACCCCAAGCTGGGGGACATCAACGCCCAGTTCAACGAAGCCTTGCCCCATGCCCACGGCCTGATCGGCGTAGGCCGCAAATTGGGCCGTGCGCAACTGGAAGGCGCGAGCAAGCTGGAAGTGGTCTCCAGCGTGTCGGTGGGTTACGACAACTACGACGTGGCGTATTTCAACGAGCGCGGGATCATGCTCACCAACACCCCCGATGTGCTCACCGAAAGCACCGCCGACCTGGCCTTCGCCCTGCTGATGAGCAGCGCGCGCCGTGTCGCCGAACTGGATGCCTGGACCAAGGCCGGCCAGTGGAAAGCCAGCGTCGGCGCGCCGTTGTTTGGCTGCGACGTACACGGCAAGACCCTGGGCATCGTGGGCATGGGCAACATCGGCGCGGCCGTCGCCCGCCGTGGTCGCCTGGGCTTCAATATGCCCATTCTGTACAGCGGCAACAGCCGCAAGACCGGACTGGAGCAGGAACTCGGTGCGCAGTTCCGCAGCCTGGATCAGTTGCTGGCCGAGGCAGATTTCGTCTGTCTGGTGGTACCGCTGAGCGAGAAAACCCGTCACCTGATCAGCCATCGCGAGTTGGGGCTGATGAAATCCAGCGCGATCCTGGTGAACATCTCCCGTGGCCCGGTGGTGGATGAGCCGGCACTGATCGAAGCCCTGCAAAACCAGACCATCCGTGGCGCGGGCCTGGATGTGTACGAGCAGGAGCCGCTGGCCGAGTCGCCACTGTTCCAGCTGAGCAACGCCGTGACGTTGCCGCACATTGGCTCGGCCACGAATGAAACCCGTGAAGCCATGGCCAACCGTGCCCTGGACAACCTGCGCAGTGCACTGCTGGGCCAACGCCCGCAGGATCTGGTCAATCCGCAGGTGTGGAAGGGCTGATCACTGCTCTTTGCAGGAGCGAGCTTGCTCGCGAAGAACCTGAGTGCGCTGGGTTTATTCAGGCTGTCCGCGTTATCGTTGACGTTTTTCGCGGGCAAGCCCGCTCCTACAGTTTTCAGCGTGCAAGTCGATAACGGTCTATAGATCGTCATCCCTGATCCACAGAAGGTTTTTATGTCCACCACCAAAGCCCGCGCAGACTCACTCTCGCTTCTGCTCTTTACCTTGCGCAGCGGCAAGCTGATGGCGATTAACCTGCTGAAAGTCAGTGAAATCATTCCCTGCCCGCCGCTGACCAAGCTGCCGGAGTCGCACCCCCACGTCAAAGGCATCGCCACCTTGCGCGGTGCTGCCCTGTCGGTGATCGACCTGAGCCGGGCGCTGGGGGAAATGCCCCTGCAAGACCCGGACGGTGGCTGCCTGATCGTCACCGATGTGAGCCGTTCCAAGCAGGGCTTGCATGTGCAGGCGGTGAGCAAGATCGTGCACTGCCTGACCACCGACATTCGGCCGCCGCCGTTTGGCTCCGGTGGCTCGCGTTCGTTTATCACCGGCGTGACCCAGGTCGAAGGCGTGCTGGTGCAGGTGCTGGACATCGAAAAAGTCATTCATGGCATCGCCCCGGCACAGATCGAAGCGGCGCCCACCGACCTGAGCATGGAAGAAGCCGAAGTGCTGGGCCACGCCCGAATCCTGGTGGTGGACGACAGCCAGGTGGCCCTGCAGCAGTCGGTGCACACCTTGCGCAATCTTGGTCTCACCTGCCACACCGCCCGCAGCGCCAAGGAAGCGATTGACCGTTTGCTGGAGCTGCAAGGCACCGTCGAGCAAATCAACGTGGTGGTCTCGGACATCGAAATGTCCGAAATGGACGGCTATGCCTTCACCCGTACCCTGCGGGAAACTCCGGACTTCCAGGACCTCTATGTGCTGCTGCACACCTCTCTGGACAGTGCGATGAACAGCGAAAAAGCCCGCCTGGCCGGGGCCAATGCGGTGCTGACCAAGTTTTCTTCCCCGGAACTGACCAAGTGCCTGGTGGTGGCCGCCCAGACCGTGGCGCAACAGGGCATCTGACCGGTGGGTGAATACTTCCAACTGCTGCGCCGGGACCTCACCGGCAGCCTGCCCGCCCCGCAATGGCCGGCGGATATTCAGCTGGATCATTACCACGACGCACTGGCCCCGGCGATCCACGCCGTATTGAGCCTGGCCCAGGAACAAGGCGGCGGACGTGTCGGCCCTCTTGAGCAGTGGCGTCAGCAGTTCGTCACCGACGCCGAGTTCGACCCCACGCTGTGCCTGGTGGCCAGTAATGCCAGTGGCATCCTCGGGGTGTCGCAATGCTGGACCAGCGCCTACATCAAGAACCTGGCCATTCATCCCTGCGCCCAAGGCATGGGGCTGGGCAGGGCGTTGCTGCTGCACACGTTCCAGGTGTTCAAGCAGCGCGGCGAAGCGTTTGTCGACCTCAAGGTGCTGGAGTCCAACCTGCGGGCCCGGCACCTGTATGAGCGTGCGGGCATGGTGTTTGTGCTGCGGGACATTGTCCCCGAGGACTGAACGCACTGGCGCATAACTTGCTTCGCTCAGAACCTGAACGGTGAACAGAGGCAAAAACCCGCCACCGTTCTTGAGTGCCTTCTGACCTTGCCTGGTGACAGATCCTCCATGAATACCCACTTTTCCTGCGTTGGTTGCGGCAAATGCTGCACCGACCACCATGTGCCCCTGACCCTTGAAGAAGCCCGGAGTTGGGCGGCTGACGGCGGTAACGTCATCGTGTTGGTAGAAGGGTTCCTGGGCAGTGGCCTGGGGCTGCCCGAATTGCAGCGCGAGCACGCACAACGCCGTTCTGCCGTGGTGCCCAGCGGCAATACCGAGGCGTATGTGGCAATCACCTTTGCCGCCTACAACGCCGGGCGCTGCCGGAATCTTGACGAAGACAACCGCTGCGGCATCTATGAACGGCGACCGTTGGTGTGCCGCATCTACCCGATGGAGATCAACCCCCATATCCCGTTGAACCCCGGCGCCAAAGACTGCCCGCCGGAATCCTGGGGGCAGGGCCCGGCGCTGATCGTGGGGGGCGAATTGATGGACCAGGAACTGGCGGAGTTGATCCGCCGCTCACGCCAGGCTGATCGCGACGATATCCAGGCCAAGGAAGCGGTGTGTGGGTTGTTGGGCATTCACACCACGGCCCTCAAGGGTGACGGGTTTACCGCGTACCTGCCGGACATGGGGCTGTTTGCCCAGGCGATCGAGTTGGCGACACAAGAGGCCGTGCAGGCCAATGAATGGGTGTTCCATGTGTCCGGGATGGACATTGCCGAGCAGTTGCTGGATGCCGGTGCCCGGATTGCCACTGAGGTGCCGGCCAACTATGCGTTTATCTCATTGCGGGCGGCCTGAGGCATAAGACGGACCCGGTTCGGGCCATTATGGCCGGGAGGGCAGTGCGTCCAGGCGGTAGGGGCGGATGATGCGCTGGTATTCGCCACTCTGCTTCAGTTGCTCAAGGGCGCCATTGAGGGCGTTGCGCAAGGCGGTGTCGGGCTTGCGCAGCGCAATTGCCACGCCGCTGCCCAGCAGTTCGATGGAGACGGCGGAGCCGAGGAAGCCGAAATCCTGGCCGTCGGCGGTGTCGAGCAGCGCCTCGCGGATTTCCACCTTGCCTTGCAGGGTTGCATCAATGTCGCCAGCCAACAGGCTGCGGATCAGTTCGTCATTGCGCCAGAACCCCTTGACGATGACGCCCTTCGGCGCCCATTTCTTCAGGGCAAAGGCCTCGCGGTTGCTGCCCACCAACACGCCTACGCGCTTGCCCTTCAGCGATCGTGCGTTGGGCTTCAAACCGGATGTCTTACGGGCCACCAGGCACGTGCTGATCGGATAGAGGTCATCGGTAAAGCTCACCCACTGTCTGCGCTTCGATGTCGGGGCCATGCCCATGATTGCGTCGAATTGCCGGGCTTCGAGGGCGGGGAAGTCTTCTACAAGGATCTGGTCGACCCAGGTACAGCGCACATTGAGCTGTATGCACAAGGCATCGCCCAGTTCGATGTTCAGCCCGACAAGTTGGCCTTGTTCATTGCGGCTCTGGAAGGGGGGGAATTGTGCCGCGACGGCGAAACGAATTTCGCGCCGTGGTTGATCACCGGCCAAAACGAGGGAGGCCACGCCGGCCATCAGCGACAAGAACAGCGCAACACAGGTGCGTATCAGAAGCACGGGAACGTCCTTTTCCGGAAAACCAGCTTCACCGCGCCCAGCCCCGTGAGAAAGAATCGGGGCCAGAGGGTGTCGTGCAAGCTTTCAAGAATTGGACGCAGACCTGCAAGGCGAAACGTCAGTAAACGTTGTAGGCACTCATCGCGATTGCGAGGGATTTGTTACCGGTCAGCGCTTGCCCATCGAACGACGGGTGCCGGGAGGCGCCATGCCCGGGCTCTTGGTGTGGCCGTTCTTGGCGCCGTTTTTGTACCACGGCTGGCTGGAGTTTTTCGCCCCGGCCAGTTCGCCCGGCTTGAACGGAAACTTGAATGCCGGGATCTCGGCCTTGGTTTCGCCTTCGACGCTGTCAGGGTTGGCCTGTGGGTCGATGTCGGCCGCTTCAACAGCGGGTTGTGTCGGGGAATTCATGGAAGCTCCGGGGAGTACTGAAAATGACGCGGGCCCGACTTGCGGGCCACACCGCCGCGCAGTATACCTGCGCGCCTCGGATCTTTAACCACTGCTCGTACGAATGGTCGGACTTTACTGACGGCGCTGTCAGTTAGCAGTCACGTTGCTGACCCGGTTGGCGGGCTATAAAGCACCTTCATTCTCCAACCCCTTTGCCCTGGCGCCTCACCCCATGCACATTCAACGAAAACCTGCCTTGATCGTGGGCGTCCTCGTGGTACTGGCTGTTGTGGCCTGGGCGGTGACCCGCCCCGCCAAGACCAAATTGACCGCACCCACCGCGATTCCGGTGCGTGTGGTCAGCGTCAAAGAGCAGGACATCCCGCGTTTTGTCAGTGGCATTGGTTCGGTGCTGTCGTTGCACAGTGTGGTGATTCGCCCGCAGATCGACGGCATTCTCACCAAATTGCTGGTCAAGGAAGGTCAGTTGGTGAAGACCGGCGACCTGCTGGCGACCATTGATGACCGCTCGATCCGTGCCAGCCTGGACCAGGCCAAGGCGCAACTGGGGGAAAGCCAGGCACAACTGCAGGTCGCGCTGGTCAACCTCAAGCGTTACAAAGAGCTGAGCATCGACGACGGCGTTTCCAAGCAGACCTATGACCAGCAACAAGCCCTGGTCAACCAGCTCAAGGCCACGGCACAAGGCAACCAGGCCGCCATCGACTCGGCCCAGGTGCAGCTGTCGTACACCCAAATTCGTTCGCCGGTCACCGGTCGCGTCGGGATTCGTACAGTGGATGAGGGCAACTTCCTGCGCATGAGCGACACCCAGGGGCTGTTCTCCGTTACCCAGATCGACCCGATTGCCGTCGAGTTCTCCCTGCCGCAACAAATGCTGCCGACCCTGCAACGCCTGATCGCCGCGCAGCTGCCCGCCGACGTCAACGCCTACATGGGCGCCGACACCGATGGTCAGACGGGCGACCTGCTGGGGGAAGGCCGCCTGAGCCTGATCGACAACCAGATCAGCGGCACCACCGGCACCATCCGCGCCAAAGCCGAGTTCAGCAACGGTGCACAAAAGCTGTGGCCGGGGCAGTTGGTGACGATCCGGATCCAGACCGCCCTGCACAAGAACGCTCTGGTCGTGCCGCCCACCGTGGTGCAGCGCGGCCTGGATTCGCACTTCGTGTACCGGGTCAACGGTGACAAGGTCGACATCGTGCCGGTGCAGGTGGTGTACCAGGACAGCGACATGAACATCCTCGAGGGCGTGCAGGCCGGCGATGTACTGGTCAGCGACGGCCAGTCGCGGCTCAAGGCAGGCGCCCATGTAGACGTGCTCAAGGAACCGCCGCAAGTGATCCAGACCGTTGATGCCAAGGTGCAGCCATGAGTGGCACTCGTTCGCCGTCGGCCTGGTGCGTCGATCACCCGGTCGCCACCTTGCTGCTGACCTTCGCCCTGGTATTGCTTGGGATGATTGCGTTCCCGCGCCTGGCCATCGCACCACTGCCGGAAGCGGAGTTTCCGACGATCCAGGTCAGCGCCACGCTGCCCGGCGCCAGCCCGGACACCATGGCTTCGTCGGTGGCCACCCCGCTGGAGGTGCAATTCAGTGCCATCCCCGGCATGACTCAGATGACCTCCAGTAGTGCCTTGGGCTCCAGCCTCCTGACCCTGCAGTTCACCCTCACCAAGAGCATCGACACCGCCGCGCAAGAAGTGCAGGCGGCGATCAACACCGCCTCCGGCAAACTGCCCAGCGACATGCCGAGCCTGCCGACCTGGAAGAAGGTCAACCCGGCGGACAGCCCGGTGCTGATCCTCAGCGTCAGCTCCGACAGCATGCCCAGCACCGAGCTGAGCGACTACGTGGAAACCCTGCTGGCCCGTCAGATCAGCCAGATCGACGGTGTCGGCCAGATCAACATCACCGGCCAGCAACGCCCGGCCATCCGGGTGCAGGCGTCGGCCGATAAGCTCGCGGCCATCGGCCTGACCCTGGCGGACGTGCGCCTGGCGATCCAGCAATCGAGCCTGAACCTGGCCAAGGGCGCGATCTACGGCGAGAACAGCGTGTCGACCCTGTCGACCAACGACCAGTTGTTCCACCCCGAGGACTACGCCCAGCTGATCGTGTCCTACAAGGATGGAGCCCCCGTACAACTGCGGGATATCGCCAAAGTCGTCAATGGTTCGGAAAACGCCTACGTGCAGGCCTGGTCCGGCGACACGCCGGGGGTCAACCTGGTGATCTCCCGCCAGCCCGGCGCGAATATCGTCGAGACCGTAGACCGCATTCAAGCCGAGTTGCCACGCCTGCAAGCCATGTTGCCGGCTTCGGTGCAGGTCAGCGTGTTGACCGACCGCACCAAGACCATCCGTGCGTCCCTGCATGAAGTGGAAGTGACCCTGCTGATCGCCATCCTGCTGGTGGTGGCGGTGATGGCGCTGTTCCTGCGTCAGTTGTCCGCCACCTTGATTGTGTCCAGCGTGCTGGGCGTGTCGCTGGTGGCCAGTTTTGCGCTGATGTACTTGATGGGCTTCAGCCTGAACAACCTGACCCTGGTGGCGATCGTGATTGCCGTGGGGTTTGTGGTGGACGATGCCATCGTGGTGGTGGAGAACATTCACCGCCACCTGGAGGCGGGCCTCGACAAGCGCGAGGCCGCGATCAAAGGCGCGGGTGAAATCGGCTTTACCGTGGTGTCCATCAGCTTCTCGCTGGTGGCGGCGTTTATTCCGCTGCTGTTCATGGGCGGTGTGGTGGGGCGGTTGTTCAAGGAGTTTGCGCTGACGGCCACGTCGACCATCCTGATTTCGGTGGTGGTCTCACTGACCCTGGCGCCGACCCTGGCCGCGTTGTTCATGCGCGCGCCGACCCATCACGCCCATGACAAACCCGGTTTCAGCGAGCGTCTGCTCGCCGGTTACGCGCGCAATTTGCGCCGCGCCCTGGCCCACCAGCGCACCATGGCCGCGATTTTCCTGGTGACCCTGGCCCTGGCGGTGGTGGGCTACGTGTACATCCCCAAGGGTTTCTTCCCTGTACAAGACACCGGCTTTGTCCTCGGCACCAGCGAAGCGGCCGCCGACGTGTCGTTCCCGGACATGGTCGCCAAACACAAGGCGATTGCCGAGATCGTCAAGGATGACCCGGCGGTGGAAGCGTTCTCCCATTCGGTGGGCGTGACCGGCAGCAACCAGACCATCGCCAACGGCCGGTTCTGGATCGCCTTGAAGGACCGCGGGGATCGTGATGTGTCTGCCAGCCAGTTTATCGACCGGATCCGGCCGAAACTGGCGAAAGTACCGGGTATCGTGTTGTACCTGCGCGCCGGCCAGGACATCAACCTCAGCTCCGGCCCAAGCCGTGCCCAGTACCAGTACGTGCTCAAGAGCAATGACGGCCCGACCCTGAATACCTGGACCCAGCGCCTCACCGAAAAACTGCGGGCCAACCCGGCGTTCCGTGACCTGTCCAACGACTTGCAACTGGGGGGCAGCATCACCCACATCAGCATCGATCGTCAGGCTGCCGCGCGCTTTGGCCTCACCGCCACCGATGTGGACCAGGCGCTGTACGATGCCTTCGGCCAGCGCCAGATCAACGAATTCCAGACCGAGATCAACCAGTACCAGGTGGTACTGGAGCTGGACACCCAGCAACGCGGCAAGGCTGAAAGCCTGAATTACTTCTACCTGCGCTCGCCGCTGACCAACGAGATGGTGCCGCTGTCGGCGGTGGCCAAGGTCGACCCGCCGACCATCGGGCCCTTGTCCATCAGCCATGACGGCATGTTCCCGGCGGCCAACCTGTCGTTCAACCTGGCGCCGGGCATCGCGTTGGGCGATGCGGTGATCATGCTCAACCAGGCCAAGAATGAAATCGGCATGCCGAGCACCATCATCGGCAACTTCCAGGGCGCGGCCCAGGCGTTCCAGAGTTCGTTGGCCAGCCAGCCCTGGCTGATTCTCGCGGCGCTGGTGGCGGTCTACATTATCCTGGGCGTGCTGTACGAGAGCTTCGTGCACCCGCTGACGATCATCTCCACCTTGCCGTCGGCGGGGTTGGGTGCGCTGATCATGTTGTCGCTGATGGGCCAGGACTTTTCGATCATGGCGCTGATCGGCCTGGTGCTGCTGATCGGGATCGTGAAGAAGAACGGCATCCTGATGATCGACTTCGCCCTGGACGCCCAGCGCGTGCGCGGCCTGCCGCCTGAAGAGGCGATTTACGAAGCCTGCGTCACGCGGTTCCGGCCGATCATCATGACCACCCTGGCCGCGCTGCTGGGTGCGGTGCCGCTGATGCTGGGCTCCGGCCCCGGCGCGGAAATGCGCCAGCCGTTGGGCATCGCGGTGGTGGGCGGGTTGCTGGTGAGCCAGGCGCTGACACTGTTCACCACGCCGGTCATATACTTGTACCTCGAGAAGTTTTTCCATAGACCCAAACCAGCTCCCCAGCTGGCAACCACACACTGAGGCTGAGGCCCCGTCCTGGAACAAAAGGCTCATGCGTGTACTGATTATTGAAGACGAAGAAAAAACCGCCGACTACCTGCACCGCGGGCTGACGGAACAGGGCTATACCGTCGACGTCGCCCGTGAAGGCGTCGAAGGGTTGCACCTGGCCCTGGAGAACGATTACGCGGTGATCGTGCTCGACGTGATGCTGCCCGGCCTGGACGGCTTTGGTGTGTTGCGCGCGCTGCGCGCCCGCAAGCAGACGCCGGTGATCATGCTCACCGCCCGCGAGCGGGTGGAAGACCGTATCCGTGGCCTGCGCGAAGGCGCAGACGATTACCTCGGCAAGCCGTTCTCGTTCCTCGAACTGGTGGCGCGCCTGCAGGCCCTTACCCGGCGCAGCGGTGGGCATGAGCCGGTGCAGGTGACCATCGCCGACCTGTGGATCGACCTGATCAGCCGCAAGGCCAGTCGCAACGGCATTCGCCTGGACCTGACCGCCAAGGAGTTCTCGCTGCTCAGCGTCTTGGCCCGGCGCCAGGGTGAAATCCTGTCCAAGACCTCGATTGCGGAAATGGTCTGGGACATCAATTTCGACAGTGACGCCAACGTGGTGGAAGTGGCGATCAAGCGCCTGCGGGCCAAGCTCGACGGCCCGTTCGAACAGAAGCTGCTGCACACCATCCGTGGCATGGGTTACGTGCTGGAGAACCGCAGTGTCGGCTAACTCCATCGCCCTGCGCCTGAGCGGCATGTTCACCCTGGTGGCGCTGCTGATCTTCCTGTTGATCGGCGGCGCGCTGTACCAGCAGGTGGACAAAGGCCTGGGCTTGCTGCCCGGCGCCGAGCTGGATGCGCGTTACAGCGTGCTGGAGTCCTCGGTAAATCGCTTTGGTACGCCGGACCATTGGGCCAAGATCACCGCCAAGCTCAAGCTGTTGGGTGAGGAAGACAAGCGCATCCGTTTCTGGGTGGTGAGCAGCGACCCTGCCTACGAATATGGCAACCCGGACGCGCAGATTCGCGCCTTCGCCGAGGGCCCGACCGGCAAGCGTGATTTGCACCTGCCGGGCCATCATCATCCGTTCAAAGTGCTGGTCAGCCAGTTCCCGGCCAAGGACCAGCGCCCGCCGCTGCGCTTTATGATCGCGGTCGACACCGAGAACTTCCGCGCCACCCAACATCAACTGCTGGTGGCGCTGATCGGCCTGGCGTTTGTCGGGGTGCTGCTGGCGTCGTTGCTGGGGTTCTGGGTGGCGCGTATCGGCCTCAAGCCGCTGATCAAACTGTCGGACGAGGCGCAGAAACTCGCGCCGCCGAAACTTTCCGGGCGCCTGCAATTGTCGCCATTGCCGCCGGAGCTGAAGCAGTTCGTCAATTCCTTCAACTCGACCCTGGACCGGGTGGAGCAAGCCTATTCACGCCTGGAGTCGTTCAACGCCGACGTGGCCCATGAACTGCGCTCGCCGCTGACCAATCTGATTGGCCAGACCCAGGTGGCACTGACCCGTGGGCGTTCGGCCGAGCATTATTTCGAGGTGCTGCAATCGAACCTCGAAGAGCTGGAACGGTTGCGTTCGATCATCAATGACATGCTGTTTCTGGCCAGCGCCGACCAGGGCAGCAAGGCCACTAAACTGATCATCAGTTCACTGGCCGATGAAGTGGCGACCACCCTGGATTACCTGGACTTCATCCTCGAAGACGCCCAGGTGCAGGTGCGGGTGAGCGGCGATGCCCAGGTGCAGATCGAGAAGGCGCATCTGCGCCGGGCGTTGATCAATCTGTTGAGCAATGCGGTGCAGCACACGGCGCCTGGCCAGGTGATCGAGGTGAAGATCGAAGCGCTGGAGGATCACGTGGCGATTGGCGTGACCAACCCGGGCGATGAGATTGCCAGCGAGCATTTGCCCCGGTTGTTTGAGCGGTTTTATCGGGTGGATGCGTCCCGCAGCAATAGCGGGGCCAATCACGGGTTGGGGCTGGCGATCGTCAAGGCGATCGCGCTGATGCACGGCGGGGATGTATTTGTGCGCAGCGAGGGCGGCGGCAATACCTTTGGCATTACACTGCCGGTGTAGCGGGTGGCGTCCCTGTCCCTGTGCACGCTTCAATCAGCATCAGTTACTCAGCCGGGCTCCGGCCAAACTGCCGCTCAGCTCATAGGCCGCCAATTCCGCCTGATGCGCCGCCATGATCTCCGGCAACGAACCGCGCAGGTATTCCACCCACGTCTTGATCTTCGCGTCCAGGTATTGGCGCGAGGGGTAGATGGCGTACAGGTTCAGCTCCTGGGAGCGATAGTTGGGCATCACCCGTACCAGTGTGCCGTTGCGCAGCCCTTCAATCGCCGCATACACCGGCAACAGGCCAACGCCCATGCCGCTGGTGATCGCGGTCTTCATCGCATCCGCCGAGTTCACCAGGAACGGTGAGCTGTTGATGGCGACACTTTCCTGGCCTTCCGGCCCGTTGAACGACCATTTATCCAATTGAATCACCGGGCTGACCAGGCGCAGGCACGCGTGGTTGAGCAGGTCGCTGGGCCGGTGCGCGCAACCGTTGGCCTTGACGTAGGCCGGCGAGGCACAGGCGATGCTGTAGGTGATCCCCAGCCGTTGCGAGACAAAACCCGAATCCGGCAGCTCGCTGGCCAGCACGATGGACACGTCGTAGCCCTCGTCCAGCAGGTCCGGCACGCGGTTGGCCAGGGTCAGGTCAAAGGTCACGTCCGGGTGCGTGCGGCGGTAGCGGGCGATGGCGTCGATCACAAAGTGCTGGCCGATGCCGGTCATGGTGTGCACTTTCAGTTGCCCGGCGGGGCGTGCGTGGGCGTCGCTCGCCTCGGCTTCCGCCTCTTCGACATAGGCCAGGATCTGCTCACAGCGCAGCAAATAGCGCTTGCCGGCCTCGGTCAGGGCGATGCGGCGGGTGGTGCGGTTGAGCAAACGGGTTTGCAGATGGGCCTCAAGGTTGGAGACCGCGCGCGAGACGTTGGCGGTGGTGGTGTCCAGTTGCACGGCGGCGGCGGTGAAGCTGCCGGCTTCGGCCACGCAACTGAAGGCGCGCATGTTTTGCAAAGTGTCCATGGGGTGCTCTCTGGGAGATGGCAAATTGTGACACGAAGTTGCAGGGTCCAGTGATCCCTACCAAAAGATTATCGCCTGAACGGTAACAAAGATTCACAAGAATCCCACCTTATCGCCATCCAGCCCGCCCCATAGAATTGCGCCACCTTTCCCGCAACACCCTTTCAGGAATTCGCAGCAGTGCCGCGTCGCATCAGCAGAGAGCTGAAGACTCTCAGTGTTTGGGCCTTATCGTTAGCCATCAGCGGCTGCATCGGAACCGCAGGCATTGCCCCCAAAGGGCAGTCACTCGCCGCCAATACATTGGCCACCGACGAAGCGATCAAAACCGCTGCCCAGGACGCCCACTGGCCCACCGCGCAATGGTGGCAAGCCTACGGCGACCCGCAACTCAACCACTGGATTGACCTCGCCGTGCAAGGCAGCCCGAGCATGGCCATGGCCGCCGCCCGCGTGCGTGAGGCCCGGGCCATGGCCGGGGTCGCCGAGTCGGCCGAGTCGTTGCAGGTCACCGGCGACGCCACCCTCAAGCGCCACAACTGGCCGAGCGATCAATTCTACGGCCCGGGCAACCTGGACAATGCCACCACCTGGGACAACAACGCATCCCTGGGCTTCAGCTACGCCCTTGACCTCTGGGGCCGCGAAAGCAATGCCACCGAGCGTGCCGTGGACATGGCCCACATGAGCGTCGCCGAAGCGCGCCAGGCCCGGCTCGAATTGCAGAGCAACGTGGTGCGCGCCTATATCCAGCTGTCGCTGCACTTTGCCCAACGGGACATCGTGGCCGCTACCCTGGCCCAGCAACAACAGATCCTGGACCTTGCACAAAAGCGCTTGAATGGCGGGATCGGCACCCACTTCGAAGTCAGCCAGGCCGAGACGCCGTTGCCGGAAACCCATCGGCAACTGGACGCCCTGGATGAAGCCATTGCCCTGAGCCGCAACCAACTGGCTGCGCTGGCGGGCAAAGGGCCGGGGGAGGGCGCGCAGTTGCAGCGGCCTGCGTTGTCCCTCGCCGCGCCGTTGAAACTGCCCTCGAGCTTGCCCGCCGAACTGCTTGGCCAGCGCCCGGACGTGGTTGCCAGCCGCTGGCAAGTGGCGGCCCAGGCCCGTGGCATTGATGTGGCCCACGCCGGTTTCTACCCCAACGTCGACCTGGTGGGCAGCCTCGGCTACGTCGCCACCGGCGGCGGCATGCTGGAGTTCCTGACCGGCAAGAAACTCAATTACACCGCCGGCCCGGCCATCAGCCTGCCGATCTTTGATGGCGGCCGCCTGCGTTCGCAACTGGGTGAGGCCAGCGCCGGCTACGACATCGCCGTGGCGCACTACAACCAGACCCTGGTCAACGCGCTCAAGGGTATCAGCGACCAATTGATCCGCCGCGCGTCGATGGACAAGCAACAGGCCTTCGCCGCGCAATCCGTGGCCTCGGCGCAGAAAACCTATGACATCGCGATGATCGCCTACCAGCGCGGCCTCACCGATTACCTCAATGTGCTGAATGCCCAGAGCCTGTTGTTCCGCCAGCAGCAAGTGCAGCAACAGGTCCAGGCCGCACGCCTGAGTGCCCACGCCGAACTGGTGACCGCATTGGGCGGCGGCCTGGGCGCCGGCAGCGACGTGCCCCAGGACAGCAAGACCTTGCCGAGCAAGACCCCGGCGGCCCTCGCCGTGTTTGATCACTGAGTAGGATGCGATGACTCCCTTGCCTGCACCGCTGCGCTGGTTGCACTCGCTTGAGTGGCGCCGTGGTTTCTTCGATTGGGCACGCAGTGACGGCGTGACCTGGGTCTATATCTTCAAGGTGCTGATCGCGGCCTTCCTGACCTTGTGGCTCGCCATGCGCCTGGAGTTGCCGCAACCGCGCACCGCGATGATCACCGTATTTATCGTGATGCAGCCGCAAAGCGGCCAGGTGTTCGCCAAGAGTTTTTACCGCTTCCTTGGCACCCTGGCGGGGTCGGCGGTGATGGTGTTTCTGATCGCGTTGTTTGCGCAGAACACTGAGCTGTTCCTCGGTTCGCTGGCGATCTGGGTCGGCATCTGCACCGCTGGCGCGACCCGCAACCGCAACTTCCGCGCCTACGGGTTTGTGCTGGCCGGCTACACCGCGGCGATGGTCGGCTTGCCGGCCCTGGCCCATCCCGACGGCGCGTTTATGGCGGCGGTGTGGCGGGTGCTGGAAATCTCGTTGGGGATTGTTTGCTCGACGGTGGTCAGCGCCGCGATCCTGCCGCAAACCGCCAGCGCCGCGATGCGCAATGCCCTGTACCAGCGCTTCGGTGTGTTCGCGCTGTTTGTCACTGATGGCTTGCGGGGCCGCAGCGAGCGTGAGGATTTTGAACGCAGCAACGTGCGCTTTATCGCCGAAGCCGTGGGCCTGGAAGGGCTGCGCAGCATCACCGTGTTCGAAGACCCGCACATGCGTCGGCGCAATGGCCGGCTGACGCGCCTGAACAGCGAGTTCATGGGCATCACCACCCGTTTCAACGCCCTGCACCAATTGCTGGAACGCCTACGCAGCAACCAGGCGGACCACGTGGTGGCGGCCATCAAACCGGGCCTGCAAGACCTGGCGGAATTGCTCGACGGCTTCTCCGGCCGCGCCCTCACCAGCCCTGATGCCGGGCGCCTGGTCAGCCAACTGACGGCTTACAAAGAGGGCCTGCCCGCCAAGGTCCGCAGCCTGCGGGCGAGCTTTCAGGAGAGTGTGCCCAGCGATGCCGAGCAGCTGGATTTTCACACCGCCTACGAGCTGCTGTACCGCTTCGTCGACGAGCTGCACAGCTACGCGCAAACCCACGCCTCCCTGGCCGAGCACAGCCACGCGCGCGAACACTGGGACGAGCCCTACACCCCGAAAACCAACTGGCTGGCCTGCGCCGCTTCGGGGATTCGTGCCTCGTTCATTCTGGTCGTGCTGGGCAGCTACTGGGTGGCCACCGCCTGGCCCAGCGGCGCCACCATGACCCTGATCGCCGCCGCGACGGTGGGCTTGTCCGCCGCCACGCCGAACCCCAAGCGCATGGCATTTCAAATGGCTTGCGGCACGTTGATCGGGGCGCTGGTGGGCTTTGTCGAGATGTTCTTCGTGTTCCCCTGGATCGACGGGTTCCCGCTGCTGTGCGTGATGCTCGCCCCGGTGATCATCTTCGGTTCGTTCCTGGCTTCGCGCCCGCAGTACGCCGGGGTGGGCGTGGGGTTGCTGATCTTCTTCAGCACCGGCTCGGTGCCGGACAACCTGACGGTCTACAACCCTTACGCCTTCATCAACGACTACATCGCCATGGTCATCGGCATGCTGGTGTGTGCGGCGGCAGGCGCGATCATCCTGCCGCCCAACAGCCGCTGGTTGTGGCGCCGGCTGGAGCAGGATCTGCGCGAGCAAGTGGTGTTCGCCATCAGCGGCAAGCTCAAGGGCCTGGCGTCGGGTTTCGAAAGCCGCACCCGCGACCTGCTGCACCAGGCCTACGGCTTCGCCGCCGGGCAGCCGCAGGTGCAACGCAACCTGCTGCGCTGGATGTTCGTGGTGCTGGAAGTGGGCCACGCGATTATCGAGTTGCGCAAGGAACAGGCGATCTTGCCGGTGCACCCGGCGTATGCCGAATCCCAGCCGTGGCGCCAGGCGATCCGGGTGATGGGCCGTTCGCTGGTGCGGCTGTTCCTGCGACCCAGCGCCAGCAACCTGGAGCGCAGCCTGATCGCCGTGGACCACGCCATCAGCCGGGTGCAGGCCACCGACGAACCTTTCGCCCCGCACTTCGACACCTCGGCCCTGCGCCGGGTGAAAAGTTACCTGCACTTTATCCGCACCTCATTGCTGGACCCGCAATCACCCCTGGCTGCCCTTACGCCCGAAGGACCCGCTCATGCCTCGTGAAATCGCCTTCCACGGCGTGTACATGCCCACCATGACCCTGATGTTTTTGATCGCGGCGGGCCTGGCCTGGGCCCTCGACCGGTTCCTGGCCGGCTTTGATGTGTACCGTTTTTTCTGGCACCCGGCGCTGCTGCGCCTGAGCCTGTTCGCTTGCTTGTTCGGCGCCCTGGCGCTGACCGTCTACCGTTGAGAATGCCCCGATGAAAAAGTTTTTCAGCCTGCTCGCGACCTTGCTGGTACTGGCCCTGGCGATCTGGATTGGCCGCACGTTGTGGGTGCAGTACATGGAAACCCCGTGGACCCGCGATGGCCGCGTGCGTGCCGACATCATCAACGTCGCCGCCGACGTGACGGGCGAGGTGGTCAACGTCCCGGTGCGTGATAACCAATTGGTGAAAAAGGGCGACCTGCTGATGCAGATTGACCCCGAGCACTACCAGATTGCCGTCAAGCAGGCGCAGTCGCTGGTGGCGTCCCGCAAGGCCACCTGGGAAATGCGCAAGGTCAACGCCCACCGCCGCGCCGACCTCGACGCCCTGGTGATCTCCAAGGAAAACCGCGACGACGCCAGCAACATCGCCGACTCGGCCCTGGCGGATTACCAGCATGCGCTGGCGCAACTGGAAGCGGCCGAACTCAACCTCAAGCGCACCCAGGTGGTGGCGGCGGTGGACGGCTACGTCACCAACCTCAACGTGCACCGTGGCGACTACGCGCGTATCGGCGAGGCGAAGATGGCGGTGGTGGATATGAACTCGTTCTGGGTGTACGGCTTCTTTGAAGAAACCAAGCTGCCCCACGTCAAAGTCGGGGATAAAGCCGACATGCAACTGATGAGCGGCGAAACCCTCAAGGGCCACGTGGAAAGCATCTCGCGCGGGATCTACGACCGGGACAACCCGGAGAGCCGCGAACTGATCGCCGATGTGAACCCGACGTTCAACTGGGTGCGTCTGGCCCAGCGGGTGCCGGTGCGGATTCACATCGATGAAGTGCCGGAGGGTGTGCTGTTGGCGGCAGGCATCACCTGCACGGTGATCGTGAACCCAACACAGAACTGATTTTCTGTGTTGATGAGGGGCTTGTCCCCCTCACCACAGGTCAGCAAAACGTCTCGTGCAAGTGACGCCACAGCAGGGCGCCGCTGGCCTGCTTTTCAAACACCACGGTCGAACGCCGGTCGGTGTGTGCACCGCTGCCATCCACCTGCTGCTCTCGATAGCTCACCGTTGCCCCACGGGCATGTCGGTCAATCCCGGCAAACTCGCTGAGGCTGATCTTGAACCCGGGCCGCTTGCCACCGGCCTGGCTGAACAGTTGGTTGAGCATCGCAAAATCCAGTGGCTTGCCCGCCGGGGTGATCATGGAAAAGTTCGGTGAGAAACGGCCCAGCAAACTCTCCAGCGTTCCCTCGGGCGCGGTCCCGGCAAACCATTGCTCGATCTCGACATGGGCCTGGATCACTTCATCAAAAAAATCGCGGTAATCAATCACAACGCACCACCCAATCCAAAGCGTTTTTTCAACACGGTTTCCAGCAACCCCTTGGGCATCAACGCCGCCATCCACGGCAGCGCCCGGCAGCCATTGCCCGAGCGCAACAGGCGAGGCGGTGTGGTTTGCTGCACGGCCTTGAGTACGTCAGCGGCGAACCGGATGGCAGGCGTAGGTCGATCCTGAGACGCCTTGGCCCGCGCGCGGATGCTTTCGCGCAGCGGCCACCAGGGCGACTGTTCATTGATCAACAGTTCGGCCTGGGTACCGGCGTTTTTTGCAAAGCGGGTATCGATGGCGCCCGGCTGCACCTCCATCACGCGCACGCCAAACGGCGCCAGCTCCATGCGCAATGCATCACTCAAGGCATGCACCGCCGCTTTTGAAGCGCAGTACGCGCCGGCAAACGGGGTGACCAGCACCCCCGAGACACTGCCGATATTCACCACCAGGCCTTTGCGCTGGCGCAGGGCCGGGAACAGCGCCTGGGTCACTCCGACCACAGAGAATACGTTGGTCTCGAACTGCTGCTGCATCGCCTGGGTGCCGCCGTCGAGCAACGGGCCCATGGCGCCGTAGCCGGCGTTGTTGATCAGTATGTCCAGCTCGCCGATCTGCCCGGCCAGTTGCGCCAGTGCAGCGCTGTCGTTGACGTCCAGTTGCACGGCGGTGAAACCGGCGGCGCTCAGGGCGGCCACATCGTCGGGGCGTCGGGCGCTGGCCCACACGTCAAAGCCGGCGTGCTTGAAGGCGTCCGCCAGGGCACGGCCGATGCCACTGGAACACCCGGTGATGAGTACGTTGGGCATGGATCAGTCCTTTGTCAGGGTTAGTCGGAGAAGCTGCCTTGCAGGTGCTCGGCGCGAAACTCCAGGGTTTGCGGGCGGTAGCCGGGGCGCAGGGGCGGTACCGGCAGGCAGTCTTCCCAGGTGGCGCCGGCCTGCAATTCGCCGGGGCCGCGATAGCGCGGGGCAGCGTACACGTTGTCGGCCAGGTTGACCGTGTCGCCCGGCGCATAGGCCGCGATGCGCCAGCGCAGTTCGGTCAGCGGCACGTTGTTGCCGTTGCTCAAGGTGAGTTTGAGCGGACGGTCCGCCGGGCATTCTTTCGGGGCGTACACGGTGCGCAACTCCAGGCGCGCCAATTGCTGGGCCTCACGGTTGTCCAGCCACACCACCCAGACCGCCACCAGGCCCAGGCCGACGGCGGCTGCGAGCGACACTGGCAAGGCCTTGGCCGGGTAGCGCAGCAGGAGGATCAGCCAGGTGATAATCAGTAAAACGCCGAAAAACATGATGGCAACCTCGCAGACAGATCAACCATCGTACCTGTGGGCGGGCGGGGTTGACTATCCGGGGACCGGTGGTGGTCGCTCGGGCGCCATCGCAGGCAAGCCAGCTCCCACAGTTGACCGTGTGCATTCTTTGGAATGCGGCCAACTGTGGGAGCTGGCTTGCCTGCGCTGAGGCCTTGCATTCACTGCACGACCCATGAAAAAGCCCCCGCCCAACCGGCTGCGGATAGGGGACGCAGTCGGCTGGACGGGGGCTTCTTGTACGACGCTTTTACTGCGCGATGGTTTTCACCGACACGCCCCGCTCGATCGGCGTAGACCGGCCGTAGATATCTTCAAAACGCTCGATATCGTCTTCGCCCAGGTAGCTGCCCGACTGCACCTCGATAATCTCCAAGGGGATCTTGCCCGGGTTACGCAAACGGTGCACCGAGGCTATCGGGATGTAGGTGGACTGGTTTTCGGTGAGCAGGAACACGTTCTCGTCACAGGTGACTTCGGCGGTGCCGCTGACCACGATCCAGTGTTCGGCGCGGTGGTGGTGCATCTGCAGCGACAGGCACGCGCCCGGCTTGACCGAGATGTGCTTGACCTGGAAGCGGCCGCCCATGTCCACCGAGTCATACGAGCCCCACGGACGGTACACCTCGCAGTGGTTCTGGGTTTCGCTGCGGCCCTGTTCGTTGAGGGTGTTGACCATCTGCTTGACGCCCTGGACCTTGTCCTTGTGGGCAATCATCATCGCGTCCTTGGTTTCCACCACCACGATGTTTTCCAGGCCGATCACCGACACCAGTTTGCCGTTGCCGTGGATCATGCAGTTCTTGCTGTCCTGGATCACCACGTCGCCCTTGCTGACGTTGCCGTTGGCGTCTTTTTCATTCACGTCCCACAGCGATGCCCAGCAACCCACGTCGCTCCAGCCGGCGGTCAATGGCACCACGCAGGCCAGTTGGGTTTTTTCCATCACGGCGTAGTCGATGGAATTGTCCGGGCAGCAGGCGAAGGTGGCTTCGTCGATGTCGATGGTGTCGGCGGTGTGGTTGCTGCGCTCCAGGGTCAGCAGGCAGGTGTCGTAGATGTCCGGGTCGTGCTTTTTCAGCTCTTCCAGGAAGCGGCTGGCGCGGAACAGGAACATGCCGCTGTTCCAGAAATAACCACCGCTTTTGACGAACTCGGTGGCGCGTTTTTCATCGGGTTTTTCAACGAACTGCTGTACGCGGCTGACGCCTTCGGGCAGCAGCGAATCGTTGGTCGACTTGATGTAGCCGTAGCCGGTTTCCGGACGGGTGGCCGGTACGCCGAACAGCACCATCTCGCCACGCTCGGCGGCCACGGTGGCCAGGGCCAGGGCACGTTGCAGGGCTTTCTGGTCGTCCAGCACGTGGTCGGCCGGCAGCACCAGCATCAGCTCGTCGCGGCCTTCGTTGACCAGCATCATTGCGGTCAGGGCCACGGCTGGCGCGGTGTTGCGCCCGAAGGGTTCCATCAGGATGCGCTGGGTTTCCAGTTTGCGGGCGGCCAGTTGCTCGTTGACGATAAAGCGGTGGTCCTTGTTGCAGACCACGATGGGCGCGTCCATGCCGTCGAAGACCAGGCGCTCCAGGGTTTGCTGGAACAAGGTGTGCTCGCCGGTCAGGGCCAGGAACTGCTTGGGAAACTGTTTGCGGGAAAGCGGCCAAAGACGTGAGCCGCTACCACCGGAAAGGATTACTGGGATCATGTGTTTCTCCTTGAATCGATATGGGTCAGAGCTACGAAGGTTTGTCGTTTCACTCTTGTTTTTGTCTCGTTCCGGGCTGGCCCCGCCCCCTGTAGGAGCGAGCTTGCTCGCGAAAAACCCGAGAGCGCCGCGATAAACCTGGGGCGCTGCGTCATCGTTGACGTTCTTCGCGAGCGAGCTCGCTCCTACAGGGGTTGCGGTCAGCCCGGGAAATAGTTAACGGGTCGACACGGGGCGCTTGACCCACACTGGCGACAGGTTGGCGCCGGTACCGGTGACGTACAGCACGGCGGCCTCACCGCGCTCCAGGGCCACGGGCTTCACATCACCGACTTTCTTGTCACCTTCATACAGCGCCAGGCTGACCTTCACCGGGTTGATCTCGCGCTCGCCACGGCCCTTGGCGGCCACGGCCTGGACCACGTCGGTCTTGCCGTCGGCGGTTTTCAGGGTCAGCGACTTGTCACTGAGGTTCTGCACACGCACCAGGGATTTCTGCTTGTTCTTGAACGGCGGTTCTTCGATCAGTTGCGGCTGGCCGCTGCCACTGCTGACCAGGGTGTAGTAGTGGTCGGCGGCGAGCTTGACCGGCACGGTCTGGCTGCCGACCTTGGCGCTGTAGTCGCCGCCCGGCATAAAGCTGAAGTCACTGCTGGCCAGCGGTGCTACCTCGTTGAGGTTGGTGCTGCCGACGGTGGCGCTGACTTCCTGGTTACTGGCGTTGTACACCCGCACAAAGCTGGAACCTTTTGGTGCGACAGGGCCGTAGAGGGCGGCGTCGCCACCGGCGAAGGCAGACATCGAAACAACGCTCATGCCGGCGACGAGGGCAAAAGTTTTTGCGAGGTTAGTAGTGAAAGTCATGTGAGTTACCTCTCTTTCAGTTTTGCGCCCGGTCGGGCGTCTCGGATTTTTGGGTTTTAACTGGGGTGTTCAGGGCCATGTTCTGTTGGCGCGTACCGGCTTGTTTGAGCTGCGCAACCCACTGCGGGTCGGCGTCGCCGATTTCGTTGTTCACGGGCAGATAACGTTCAGGAAACTCCCAGATCAGCACCTGGGGCGGGCTGTTCTTGAAGTCGTCGCTTTTCAGGTAGCTGAGCATCGGCAGGATCGGGCCGTGGCCGTCTTCGGAGTAGTTGATGACGTCGCTGCCCAGGGCTTGCTTCAGCGCGCCGACAAAGTTCCAGTTCGGGTTGGCGCTGTAGCTGGTACCCACCAGGGCCACCGGGGTTTCGCTGTCGGTGAACAGCGCGTCGTCGCCCTTGGTTTCAGCCAAGTGAGTCACGCGTTTTTGCAGCGGCTCCTTGGGCGGCATCAGGTTTTCGAACAGCGGGTCCAGGGGCAGGAACAGGCGCAGGTCGCCCTTGTGCGGTTCGGTCTTCTCGGCTTCGGTGACAAAGCGTTGAGGCTCGCCGCTCAGTGGGGTTTTATCTTTAATCGTCTTCGCCAGTTGCTTGGCCGCGACTTCAGCGCCGTCCGGGGTCCAGTGGGTGTCGGTGCGCAGGAACACTTGCTGGCCGTGCAGCTTGGCCTGTTGCAGCGGGCCCATCAGGTCGGGAGCGATGATCTTGTCGGCAGCCATGCGGGCATGGAAGTCCTGGTAGAGCCCGGCGTGGATGCTGGCAGGCTGCACTTCACCCAGGTGTTCCGGGTACAGGCGCACCTTGGCCGGCACGATCGCCATCACCAACTGGATGCCTTGGGCCTTGAGCTTCTGGCGCACGCCTTCCACCAGGGCGTAGTTGCCCTGCAGGTTCTGGTCTTCGTTGACGATGGGGTTGAATTCCTCGTCGCTGTACAACCAGTGGTCGCGGCCAATCACTACGCCAGGGCGGCCTTCATTGAACAGCTTGTAGTCCAGCGCTGCCCAGAGGTTGGTGCCCAGGCGCTTGATCGGGAACTGGTCGTCGTAATGGGTCTCGACGGCCTTGGTCCAGCGACCGTTGAGCACGGTGGCGTCGGCGTTGGTGCTGAAGCCCAGGAAACTGCGCATCGACCAGGCGCCCAAGGCCAGCAGCACGGCGAGGAACAAGGCGATATAGAGGACGCGTAATGAACGGGTCATGGTCGGCTCCCTCAGAACTGGAAGTAAAGGAACGGCGAGAAGCTCTGCGCCGAAAGTTTGAGAATCGACGCCACGAACAGCAGCAGCACAGCGGCGCGCATGGCGTAGCGTGGCCAGGTGGCGCTCCAGTAGGCCGGTTGCACGGTGGCCTCGGTGCCCACGGTGTAGCCGGGCTCATGGATGCTGCCCGGCGTGTCGCCCGGTACGGCCTTGATCAAACCCGGTTGGGCGGTGGCCGGGCCGTCGGCCTGGGTGTTGACCGCAGGCTTGGTTTTTTCCGGCGGGCGGTTGCTGTAGAAGTCCCGCAAACCGAAGAACGCCAGAGTGGCGTACGCCACCACCAGGGTTGCCACTTGCAGCCCGGTGAGGCTGGCGCGGTTGAGTTCCGACAGCGACCACTCGCCGAAGCTGAACATGGCGCCGTACATGCGACCGGCGACGTGCAGGTTTTCCGAGCGGAAGATCACCCAGCCCATCACCACCAGCAGGAACGTGAAGGCCCAGCGCACGACGTTGAAACTGCGCGGTGCGGTGTTGAGGCCGATGGCTTTTTCAATCGCCAGCCACATGCCGTGCCAGGCACCCCACACGATGTAGGTGATGTTTGCACCGTGCCACAGGCCACCGAGCAGCATGGTCAGGAACAGGTTGCGGTAGGTGGTCAGCGTGCCTTTACGGTTGCCGCCCAGGGTGATGTACAGGTAGTCACGCAGCCAGGTGGACAGGCTGATGTGCCAGCGCCGCCAGAACTCGGTAATCGACTGGCTGATGTACGGCTGCTTGAAGTTTTCCATGAAGCGGAAACCCATCATCAAGCCCAAACCGATGGCCATGTCGCTGTAGCCGGAGAAGTCGAAGTACAGCTGCGCGGTATAAGCCAGCGCGCCGAGCCAGGCATCGCCCGTGGTCGGGTGTTGCAGGGCAAAGCAATGGTCGGCGACCACCGCCAGGGTGTCGGCGATGAACACCTTTTTGATGAAACCCTGCATGAACCGCGTGCAGCCCTCGGAGAATTTATCGAGGGTGTGGGTGCGGTTGTTGAACTGGTCGGCCAGGTCGCGAAAGCGCAACACCGGGCCGGCAATCAGGTGCGGGAAGATCGCCACAAACGCCGCGAAGTCGATCAGGTTGCGGGTGGCCGGGGTGTCGCCGCGGTACACGTCGATGATGTAGCTGATGGACTCGAAGATGTAGAACGAGATCCCGATCGGCAACAGCACGTGGGTGAGGATGAAGGGTTCAAGCCCTGCCGACTTCATCATCAGGTTGATGCTGTCGACGCCGAAGTTGGCGTACTTGAAGTAGCCGAGGATGCACAGGTCGACCGCCACGCCCAATAGCAGCCAGCGCTGGGCCGGCTTGGTGCGAACGCCGGCCGCACCGACCTTGAGGCCGATCCAGTAGTTCCACAGGGTCACGGCGGCGAACAGCGCCAGGAAGTCCACTCGCCACCAGGCGTAGAACACATAGCTGGCAATCAGCAGCAGCAGATTGCGATAGCGTTGCCCGCTCAAGTAGTACAAGCCGAGGAAGATCGGCAAGAACAAAAACAGGAACACATTGGACGAGAAAACCATCCCGATCTCTCCATGTTTAACCAACAGTCAAGGGCCAACGGCCCCCCCAAACCCCCCACGAATCTGGGAGGGTGTACGCGTTCAGTGTGGGAGCT
>NZ_JACARC010000038.1:0-13106 GCF_013386825.1 Pseudomonas sp. IPO3778 | reverse complement strand
GTGTGGGAGCTTTGTATCAGCTGCCTTTGTTGCCTTTTTCGTGCGCCGGGTCGAAGACCTTGGTCAGGTCGCCCCCGAGGCGGAAGGTCTTGAACGGCTGCATCCCGTGCTTGCGCTCGATCACGTCGGGCGCGCAGGTGTAGAGGGTGCAGAACGGCTCAAGCCAGGCAAATTTCATGTCTTCCTTGAGGTCTTTCATGTCCTGTTCCTTGCCGTTCTTCTTCTCGAAGATCTCCGGGTCTTTCACCCCGGCCAGCACGTTGTCGCCCAGGCGCTTCAGCGCGCCGTTGTTTTCCTGGCGCAGGTCCACACCGTTGACCAAGGCAAAACTGGCGATCATCGCCAGCGGCGGCAGGGCGTAGTTGTGGTACGACAAGGCCCGTTGCTGACGCTTCAATTCATTCGGCAGGAAGCCTTGGGCATCCACCTGATTGGCGCCGACCTTGTATTCCTTCACGGCCCAATCGAACAGGTCGCGACGGTTGGTGGCGATGGACGTGGCCATCACTGACCAGGCCGCCCAGTAGGAGTGGTTGTTGGTTTTATCCAGCGGCAGGTTGTCCCAGTCGCTCACCACCTGGTCGGCCATTTTGCTGAACCAGGCCTCGATCAACTGCGACTCCTGCTGATGGTTGGCCAGCGGGTGGGAGTCGGAGAACTTCAGGCGCACATAGGCCGAGGCCATGCTGCCCAGCGCCCATTTGCGCATCGACTTGCCGGTGTGGTTGAAGTCCTTGGACATCAACGCATCCGCCTTGGCCCAGCTGGTAAGCCAGTTGAGCGTGCATTCCAGCTGCTCCGGGCGGCCGTCGCGCATGAACTGCATCACGCGCTTGCTGGTGTCTTTTTCCAGCTTGGTGATGTCGGCGGTGCTGTCGCGAAAGGCTTTTTCGGACTGCACATTCAGGGTAGAACGGGCCTTGTCCGAACCTTCGTACTTGCTGCGAAACTGCAGCGAACCGGTGTACGGCGCCGGCATGGTGTCGCAGTCATTCTTGAAATCGCCGGTCTTGAACGCTTCCACCGGGGCGAAATAACCCTGGGGCGGACGCAGTGGTGCGGCGGCGTTGACTGAGCCGGCGAAGATCGCCATGCCCAGTAAAGTTGGAATCAATAACTTCTGCATAAGTAACCTCATTGCCCGAGTTGGGCGGTCTGTTGACCACCGCTTGGGAATACGTTGCGTGTGCAAATTTTCGCTTCAACCTTCTGCGCGGCTTGACCCGCTTCGGGGCCCTGCACTTCCACGGCCAGCAGGTTTTGCGTGGCCCAGTCTTCATCGGTGCGCAGTTCAAAGGCGAAACGCCCGTCTGTATCGGATGTTTCGGGTTTCTCGATCTTGAGGTCCTCGTGGCGCCCGTTCATGTACCAGAGGGTGGCTTGCAGGGTTTTCACCGACGGGTCGGCGAAGCGGATATCGACCTGATGGCTGGCATTGCGCAGGTCTTTGTTCGAACTGTTCACCAGCAATTCGTTCTTGCCGGGTTTCAAGGTGGTGCTGGCGGTCATCTGGGCGGTCTTGCCTTCGCAGCCGTTGTCCAGCAGCGACATCATCTGGCGGTAGATGGTCTCCTGGTCCAGGCGATACAGCGGCGAGAATTCCCAGATCAGGATTTTTGGCGGGGTCTTCTGGAATTCTTCGCTGCCCAGGTACTGGATCATCGACCCTTCCAGGCCACCGCCGGGGAAGGCGACGTTGAGGATGTCGGCTCCGATTTCCTGTTCCAGGAAGCCGGCGAAGTTGTAGTTCTTGCCGCTGTGGCTGGTGCCCACCAGGGTGATCTGCGGGTTGCCGGAATCACCGAACAGGTCGCCGTCCGCCGCTTCGCCCTTGGGCTCGGTGGTGAACTGGTCCATGTACTGGATCGCGTAGCTGGTGCCGCACAGTTGCCCGGCCATGTTGTGCAGGGTGCCGGTCTTGCCCATGCGCCCGGAGCGTTTGGTCTCGAACTCGCGCTTGGGAATATCGGCAAACTCAGGCATTGCGCGCACTTTCGCGCCGACGATTTTTGCCGTGCGCTGGGCACCGTACGGTGTCCAGTGTTGGTCGCCGCGGAAGTAGAAATCGTGGGCCGGCAATTCATCCGGCAGTTGCTCGTTGGTCAGCGGCGACAGGTCCGGCACCACGTAGCCCATCTTGGCGAAGCGGCCGAGCATGGTCTTGTAGTTGCCCAAGGCCTTGTCGAAATCGAACTTGGCTTTCTCTTCCGGGTTGAGCTTGTTGCGGTTCACCAGGCCACGGGTCGGCTGGTACACCACCACCAGTTCCACGCCCTTGCTCTTGAACGCATCGTGCAGCTGTTGCATGCGTTTGTAGCCGGCGGGGCTGGTGTCGAATTCGGTGCGCAGGTCTTCCTGGGTCCGGAACAGCCAGTCGCCCTGGGCTTGTACCAGGGTGGTGAAGTTCTGCTGGTAGCGCGTGGTGTAGTTCTTCGCGTCGTGGGCGGCCGGGCACAGGCTGCAGCACGGTTCGGCGCTGAATTTCGGCGCCTGTACTTCGTCGGCGCGCACGCCCTGGCTGGCCGCGAGCAGGCCGAGGGTCAAACCTGAAAGGCTGAGCAGTTTGATCATGTGTGGGTGCATAAAGGTCATCCTCAGTCCTGCATTTCGGTCTGGCGTTCGACAGGGTCGATCAGCACGGCTTTTTTCTGGCGTACCAGCAAGTCGAGAATCTCTTCCTGGCGATCGCCGAGAACGCCCGAGAAGCTGATGCCACTGGATTTGGTCGGTGCAAGCATCGAGACGCGGTACAGCTCGACACTCAACGGCGAGTCGATGGACAGCGGCCCGCTGCCGTTGGCCGCCAGTTCACCGCCGACCACGATCAGCGAGACCTTGGTGTCGAACGGGTCGAGGGCGATGTCGCGGTCGGTGTCGGTCAGATCCTTGATGTGGCCGTACACGCCGGTCAGCCCGTTGGCCATGGCCACGTTTTCGTACAGGCGAATGTTCACGCTGTTACGTATGCGGATGCCGTGGCGACGGTTGCTGATCACCTTGTTGCCCCACAGCAGGTTATCGCCGCTCTCATAGAGGGTGATGCCGTCGGTGTGGTTGCGGTAGATCTCGTTGTCGGCGATCAGGTTGTTGACGCTGTTACGGTCGATCACCAGGCCCGAGAGCTTGTTGTCGAAACTGCGGTTGTTGAAGATGAAGCTGTCGTTCACTTCCCGGGAAATGATGATGCCGTGCTTCTTCTTCGTGCCGTAGACGGTGTTGTCGGTGATGATCAAGCCGTGTGACCGGTCGTGGGGGTCGATGCCGTAGACGATGTTGTCTTTGTAGGTATTGCCCTTGAGCACGAAGCTGGTGGTTTCGTAGCAGTAGAAGCCGTACCACATGTCCGAGAACTCGGAGTCGACGATCCAGCCCGTCGGCTCGGGGCGCTTGAGCACCTTGGCCATGTTCGGCGTGTACTGGGAAATACTCACGCCATAGGACTTACTGTTGGCATAGCCGAAGCTGGCCATCTTGCTGTTGGCGATGTAGGTCTCGGTGCCGCCCCAGGCCAGCAGGAACGGGCGGAATTCCTTGGGCGACTGGAAGGTCGCCGGGCCGTTGGTCTTCTCGCGCCAGCCGGTGATCTTGGTGTCACGCACAAATAGTTGGCCGTCGTTGATCAGGAACGAACCTGCCTCCTGGGACAGGCGCAGTTCCTGGGTCTGTTTGTCGATTTCGAGGATGCCTTTACGGCCCACCACGATCGGCAGCTTGGCCAGGAACACCCCCGGCGAGGTTTCGCTGAAGTACTGCTTGGGCACTTTCTTCAGCAGGTCCTTGAGGTTCATGTAGCCGTCGTCGACAAAGATTGCCTGGGGGATGCCGTGTTGGCGCACCACCCATTCGGCCATCTTGTTGTCACCGCCGATAAAGTCCTTCAGGGCGTCTTCCTGCATCATCCGGCGGAGGCTGACCTTGCCGGGCTTGGTACGCACAATCTTTTTCGCGATATTCACCGCGGTGTAGCCCGACACGTCCGGCAGTGCCGGCTTGGCCAGCTCCAGCGGCGCGGTCGGCGGGCTGGAGATGGTGTAGGTCTTGGCCTGTTGCAGCTCTTTGGCGATGGTCGGCGCCTTGACCTGCGGCGCGACATCGGCGAAGGCCGAAGTGCTGGCCAGCAGCATGGCTGCGACCAGCAGGCTGACCGAGCCTTTGAGGGCTTGAGGGTTCATTGCGCAGGCTCCCATCAGAACTTCCAGATCACGTCGACAAAGGCGCGATGCATGTACGAGTCGACCTGGCTGCCATAGGCGTCGCCCGGTTTGAACACGCCGGCACGGAAGCGCACCAGGGCCGACGGTTCGTCGATCGACTGGCTGAGCCCGGCCGGCAGCAGGCCTTTCTTGAAGTACTTGGTGACCACCAGGTCCATCTCCTGGCCCAGGTCCTTCTTGCCGTCTTCAAGCGGCAGTGAAGTGCTGGACAGGATCGCGCCGGTCACGTCATCGGTATTGTTCTGCACGGCATCGATGCCGTTGCTGCCCACCGGCTTGTTGCCGTCGACGCGCCAGAACTTGTGGTACACAAGGCTGGCGTCATAGTCCTCGCGCAACTGCCAGGAACCGAACAGGCTCATGGACTGCATGTTGTTCATTTCGCCGCGGAACGCTTCGCCGAACCGGTGGACGCGGGACTGGGTACCGGTCCAGTTCGAACGGTTGCTTTGCAGGCCGTTCTGCTCGTATTCGGCACTCGCACGGGAGTAGGCCGCGCCCACTTGCCACTGCGGGTCGAGGCGCAGGCGGATACCCAGGTCGGTGGCCCAGCCATTCACGTCATCGCTGCGCTTGGCGTTAGTCGGCCGGGTGCCGTCGGCGTTCAAGGCGTTGACCGTGTCGCGGTCGCCCTGCATGCCGGTGATGCTCGCCCAGTAGTTGACGGTGTTGGTGTTGCGCCAGTTGTAGGCGTCGCTGTTGGCTTCGATGCCGAGCCAGGTCAGGTCGCCGTTCTCGCGTTTGTCCAACGGGTCGCTGGCCACGCCCGGTTCGGCGTAGTCGAGCTTGCCGTCGTCATGGGTGTGGTGGCCGCGCAGGCCGATCCACTGGCCGGGCGTCCACTGGTAGGCCGCGTCAGCGTAGAAGTGCTGGCGGTCCTTGTCCTTGGGCGACAGTTCCTTGAGGTCGGTGCGGTATTCGCTGAAGCGTTCGGCGGCGCCGACATTGGCTTTGAGCAGCGTGGTGTCGAAGGTCCAGTTCAGCGCTTCGATGTTGGTGTCGCGCCATTGGCCGTCGTCATTGCGCAGGCGTTGGCGACCCAGCTTGAGGATCTCTCCGGGGTAGGGCGTGAACCCGCTGTAGCCGACCCAGAACTCGCGGAGGGCCAGGTAGTTTTTCTTGGCCTGGCGGTCGTCGTTGCTCGATTGTTCGGTGGTGTCATCGGCCGACTGCTGCAGGGTGTCGGTCTCGATGATGTCGCTGGAGGTCACGGCCTGGCCCATGGCGTAGGCGCTCCAGTGGCCGCTTTCACCGTAGATCCACGGCCGCAGGTCAAGGCCGATGCCGTTGACGTCGCCGCCTTTCTGGGTGCCCAGGTCGCGGTCATCTTCGGACTGGCCGGTGACTTTGACTTCCAGGCCGAAGTTCTTGGCTTCGGTCAGCGCGGCCAGGGTCGGGCACGACCACAGCAGGGCGAAGGTCAGGCCGATGCCGGCCTTGACGAATGGGTTGAGCTTCATAGGGATTCCTCGCCGTCTTCTTCTTGCAGGGCGTGCAATTGCAGCGTGCTTTGGGCCAGGGTGCCGCGCGCGGCCAGTTCCTGTTGCACCAGGCGTTGGCCTTCGGCGCGTTGTTCCGGGGTCAGCGGGGCTTCGAGCTGGGTGGCCAGGTCGTTGGCTTCCGGCGTGTCCTGGGCCTTGGCCAACTGGCTGAAGACGTAAGCGTTAAGCGGGTCGGGCTTGGTGCCCTTGCCTTGGGAAAACAGTTGGGCGATCGCGAAGTCGGCGCTGTTCTGGCCGTTGCGTGCAGCGGTCAGCAGATGGTCCAGGGCCTTTTGCGAATAGACCTTGCCCAGGTAGCCACGGCGGTAGATCTGGCCGAGGTAGTAATCGGCGGCCACTTCGCGGCCGACGGCTTTCTGGAAATGCGCTTCGGCGGCCTGGGCATCTGCCGGAACCCACTTGCCTTCGTAGTAGAGCTTGCCCAGCAACAGTTCGGCGCGGGGCTGGTCGGCGGCGCGGCCGTTGTCCAGGTACTTCATCATCTGGTCGACGTCGCCCAGTTCCGGGAAGTCGTAGAGCAATTGCGCCAGGCTGACCCAGGATGCCGGGTAGCCCGGGGCGATTTTTTCCAGCAGGGCCTGGGCGGTTTTTTCGTCGGTCTTGCCCAGGGTTGCATCACCCAATACGCGCGCCACGCTGTCGACCCGTTGGGCGGTGACGGTGCCACGGCTGTAGCCGGCTTCCATTTGCTTGAGGAGTTCGGCCTGTTTTTCCGGCTCGGCTTTTTTCTGGTAGACCGTGGCCAACTCGACGTAGCAGATGTCGGTGGTGTTCAGCGCGGCCTTGCAGATGCTTTCCACTTCATCCAGATGCTGGTCGTAGGTGTCCTGGGTGCGGTACAGCAGCACCTGGGCGAGACCGGCTTCCGGGTAACCCGAGGCGCGCCATTTGCTGATCTGCTGCTGGGCGTTGATGTTCGGGAAACTGTGGGGGTATTGCAGGTACAGCATCGCCAGCGGGATCAGGGTGTTGCCTTCGCCATTGGCAAAGGCTTTTTTCAGCAGGCCTTCGGCTTCATGGTGCTCGGCTTCGGTGGCGCCGGGCTTGGCCACCAGCAGGCGACCCAGACGCGCCTGGGCCCGGGGCGAGGTGTCAGCGGCCGCGCGGTACGTGGCTTCGGCCTGCTTGATTTGCTCGGGGTCGCGGGTGCCGACCTGGATATCCGCCAGGCCCACCTGGGCCTCGCTGTAGCCCAGGTTCGCCAGTTGCTGGTAGTTCTGCTGCGCGGTGACCGTGTCGCCACGCTTGAGGGCTTCGTTGGCCAGGCGTTGGTCGGGCAGGCCGGCGCAACCGGCGAGGCTCACGGCCAGGGCCAGGGCACAATACGCCAAGGCAGAGTGGGACCTGCTTTGGGTGGGAGCTGGCTTGCCTGCGATGCCGATGTTGGATTCACCACCGTCATCGCGGGCAAGCCCGGCTCCCACATTGGCCAGCGCTGTTTTTAGAATAGGGTTCACAGGCATGTCCTCGCTTACAGACCGTGAGCCATGGCTTTGTCGATCAGCCAGTTCAGGGATGGGCCACGGTCGCTGGTCACTTCAACCGGGCGGCCGGCGTAGGTGCTGTCCAGCGGGGCGTCGGGTTTGATCTGCACGCGGATGTCGGAAGACATTTCGCTGCTGTTGAGGCTGGTGCTGCTGACGATGGTGCCGGTGCGCACCTGCTCTTCATCCGCCACCTGGAAGTTCACACGGGTGCCCGGGCGAACGTCGGCAAACTGGCGATAGGAGAAGCGCGCATCAACGTTGGCCTGGCTGCCCCGTGGCACCAGTTGGAAGATCACGTCGCCCTTGCTGGCGTACTGACCGTCGGCGACCAATTGCTGGGCCACGACGCAGTCGCACGGGGAGGTGAGGGTGCCGGTCATTTGCTTGCCGAACAGCTCTTCTACCTTGGCCGGTTGCAACTGGTCTTCGTCCAGATGGCCCTTGAGCACATCCAGCATGCTGGTGCTGAACGTCGCCAGGGGCGCGCCCTTGGCCGCCACTGCATCCCCTTTGATCAGGCTCTGCACGGTGCCATCGCGGGGCATGGTCACGTTCATCCCGGGCACGCTCACCAGGCCGGAGGTGGCGTGGCTGACGAAGTACATGCCGTACACCGATTTGACGACGAAGCCGAATGCGGCGAGGCCCACCAGGAAGATCGCCAGGCTGAAGGTCACGGCCCGCAGGCGGCCCATGGCGCTCATGTTGCTGCCGCCGTCCTTGACCTTGCGCGCCTTGGTGAAGTTGTCGCGTTGCAGGGTCGCCAGCACGTCGCCCATGGTCACGATGTCGCCGGACAAGTGCGAGGTGATCAGGTGGCGCAGAGTGGAGATGTCCTGGGCGTCGAGGTTCTGGAACTGGCAACCGGTGCGGCCGGTCTGGCGGTCGTAGGAGCGGATCAGCAACTCCACGTCCATCGCCAGGCCCAGGTTATCGATCACGAACTGCAAGCGACCTTTGTGCACGTCACCGACTTTCAGCGGCTGCTGCGGCGCGTTGAACGCCAGGCCGCCGGCGGACAGGTCAATCACCCGCACTTCCATCGGCGTATGGTCGGCGCCGAAGAAGCGCAGCTTGGCCGGGATTTTTACCCGGGCGTGTTGGCGCTGGGCCTCGGATTCGTGGACGACGTTGGCATTTACTGGAGCATTCATTGGGCTATTCATCGGTGTAGTTCCTAGTTAATTCAGGCTTGGCAGGGTCAGACCATCATCAGCAACACGGCGACGAAAATGCTGCCGGCGGAGAAGGTCATGGTCCGAGACGACCAGGTGTTGAACCAACGTTGAAAGCTGGCCAAATCGCGGGTCAGTTTGGTGTCCTGGCGTGTCCAGGACTGTTGATCAAGGCGGAAGAACACGTAGATCTTCACCAGCGCGCCCATGATCTGGTTGTAATAGAGAATCACCGGGTAAGCCGGGCCGATCCGGTGACCGGAGCACGACAGCAGCAGGGTCAGGATCAGGCGGGTGATGCCGATCCACAGCAGGTACGCGAGGATGAACGCGCCGCCGTATTTGAAGGTGGCGATGATTGCCACGGTCAGCCCCAGCAGGGAGGTCCACATCGACACGCGCTGGTCGAACAGCACGATGCTGGTGAACAGACCCAACCGGCGCATACCCAACCCCAGGGCGCGGGAATTCTGGCGCAGGTTGTTGCCGTACCAGCGGAACATCAGCTTGCGGCTGGCCTTGATAAAGCTCTTTTCCGGCGGGTGTTCCACGGTGTGGATCGCGGCATCCGGCACGTAGAAGGTGTCGTAGCCCAGGCGCATCAGGCTGAACCAGCTGGACTTGTCGTCACCGGTCAAAAACTTGAAGCGGCCCAGGCGCCAGTGTTGCAGCGAGTCACTTTCCACATCGGCGATAAAGCCCGGGTCGGTGACTACGTTGGCGCGGAACACCGACATGCGGCCGGTCATGGTCAGCACGCGCTTGGACAGGGCCATGGAGCACATGTTGATGTGGCGCTGGGCGAAACGCAGCTTGTGCCACTCGCTCATGATGTAGCCGCCGCGCACTTCGCAAAATTCGTTGGTGGTCAGGCCGCCGACATTGCCGAACAGCTGGAACCACGGCACGGTCTTGCGCACGACGCCCTCGGCGAGCACGGTGTCGCCATCGATCACGGCCACCACGGCGCGGTCGTCCGGCAGGTGGCGGGAGATGGCGCGAAAACCGAAGGCCAGGCCGTCACGCTTGCCGGTGCCGGCGATGCGCACGAAGTCCAGCTGGACGCGGTCCGGCGGGTTCATCTTGGCCCACAGGCTCTTGACCAGCAGCTCATCGGACATTTCCACCAGGGAGCACACCACGGTGGTAGGGAAGCCACATTCGATGGCTTCGCGGATTACCGAGCTGTAGACCTGGGCGGTGGTCAGCGCGTCGATGCGAAAGCTGGTGACCATCAGGAATACGTGGGACGGGTCTGCCGCCTTGCCCAGCTTGCGCACTTTGCGCCGCAGGTGCGGGTAGACCACGTACAGGAACAGCATGCCGCGAAAGAAATGCGTAGCACCCATCGAGTAGCGCCAGATACCGACGGCGCCAATCAGGAAAATAAAATTCTTCGACTGGGAGTCGAACGTACTCGCCGGCAACAGCAGGGCGAGTCCCATCAGCAGGCTCAGGAAAAACAGCCAGCCGGCGGATTGGAGGAGTACGTGTTTTAACTTGGACATAGGCGTCATTCCGCAGGTGAAGGAGGCTTCAAGCTGCAAGCGCTGGGGATCAGGACGCTTGCAGCTTGAAACTTGCCGTTGCTGTTACCAGCAAATGCCTTCGGTACGACCGGTCACGCTGGTGGCCTTGGACATGAAGCCCACCAGGTCGACCACTTGCTTGCCGTGGGGGGCGTTATGCGCCAAGGCACGGAACTTCTCATCGCGGTTGCCCAGGATGATCACGTCGGAGTTGTTGATCACTTCGTCGAAGTCCGAGTTGAGCAGGGACGACACGTGAGGGATCTTGCCTTCGATGTATTCCTTGTTGGCGCCGTGCACGCGAGCGTATTCGACGTTGCTGTCGTAGATGCTCAGGTCGAAACCCTTGCCGATCAGCATCTCTGCCAGCTCCACCAGCGGGCTTTCGCGCAGGTCATCGGTGCCGGCCTTGAAGCTCAGGCCCAGCAGGGCGACTTTGCGTTTGTCGTGGCTGGAGACGATGTCAAAGGCGTTTTGCACCTGGGACTCGTTGCTGCGCATCAGCGAGTTGAGCAGCGGCGCTTCCACATCCAGGGAGCTGGCGCGGTAGGTCAGGGCGCGCACGTCTTTGGGCAGGCAGGAGCCGCCGAACGCGAAGCCTGGACGCATGTAGTACTGGGACAGGTTGAGGGTCTTGTCCTGGCAGACCACTTCCATCACTTCGCGACCGTCGACACCGACCGCCTTGGCGATGTTGCCGATCTCGTTGGCGAAGGTCACTTTGGTCGCATGCCAGACGTTGCAGGTGTACTTGATCATCTCGGCAACGGCGATGTCCTTGCGGATGATCGGTGCGTCGAGTTCTTCGTACAGAGACTGCAGGACATCGCCGGAGGCTTTGTCGAATTCGCCGATGACCGTCATTGGCGGCAGATCGTAGTCGGCGATGGCGGTGCTTTCACGCAGGAACTCAGGGTTCACCGCGACGCCGAAGTCGACGCCGGCTTTCTTGCCCGAGCAGTCTTCGAGAATCGGGATCACCACGTTCGCCACGGTACCCGGCAGCACAGTGCTGCGCACTACGATGGTGTGGCGGGTGGTCTTGTCACGCAGGACAAAACCGATTTCGCGGCACACCGATTCGATGTAGTTGAGCTCCAGGTCGCCGTTCTTCTTGCTCGGCGTGCCGACGCAAATCATCGACAGGTCGGTATCACGGATTGCTTCGGCGAAATTGGTGGTGCCGCGCAGTTTACCGGTTTGAATACCCTGGCTTAACAGCTCGCCCAGACCCGGTTCAACGATGGGAGATTTACCCGCGTTGATCAGGTCGATCTTTTCCTTGGAGATGTCTACGCCAACGACCTCATGGCCTCGTGCAGACAGGCAACCGGCACAGACTGCGCCGACGTAACCCAAACCAAATATGCTGATGCGCATCGCATTTACCTCTGTGTTGATCGTGCCATTAGATGGCCGGAGTTCATGTTTTGAAGCGTCACTCAGGCGCTGGAAAGTGCGACGAGTAAACGTCGATATATCCAGTGCAGGCATACTAAAAGTCGAGTGACTAACTAATGCACTCAAGTTGTGCGCAACGTGGCCTTATTGTTGGGGCTTGCCCTGAAATGCAGCCAGCCTTCCTTGGGGAAGGGCCTGGCGCCAGTGCCGCAAGGCGTTGATAGCTTTATATATCAACGGCTTGGGTTGTCTCACTGACCCATACAGGTGTGCTCAGCCTTGGCCTTTTCGGAGAAAGTAATGAAACCTTTTCGTCCGCTTTCAACTAGTCAGTTGGTGAGTTGACCATTGAGTCAAAGTTATATGACAACTTTGCTACTTCCTTTGGTCGCCATGTAAGTCATCTCTTACATCTGCAGAGATAATCGTTACCGGTGGTATGAGCGGTGCTTTGGGACATAGTTCCGGGCCGCTCATCCTGTTTGCGGAAATTTCTTGAAATATTAAGAAAGATGGCACTGGTACTATAGTGATAGCACTTGCTACTTGGGCCAGTAGTTGCGGGGAGTTGGGAGGGTTGAATAGTTTTGTGCCACTACTGTTTGAAAAAAGTGGTGCCACTACGAAAAAAATTGACGAATGTCGAGTGAAATAAATGTTAGGGAATCTGAAGAATTATTTTTGACGCCAAATAAATGACGATTATAGGAGCTGAAGATGGGTTTATTCGAGGGAATTGTTGTGGCGAGGGAGCTTGCTCCCGCTGGGGCGCGAAGCGGCCCTGGCTTTTTTGGGGCCGCTGCGCAGCCCAGCGGGAGCAAGCGCCCTCGCCACGGGTTTGCGGTTCCAGAAAGACTGAGTTATTCCGGTGCGTGATCCCGCAGGAACACCAGGTTATCCGGCTTCGACTGCTCTGCATTGAAGCGATAACCCTGCACGTCAAACTCCTTGAGCCTGGCCGGGTCGTTGATGCGTTCTTCAATCACAAAGCGGCTCATCATGCCCCGGGCCTTTTTGGCGTAGAAGCTGATGATCTTGTACTGGCCGTTTTTCAGGTCCTTGAACTCGGTGTTGATGATCCGCGCGTTCAATGCCGGGCGTTTGACGGCCGAGAAGTACTCGTTGGACGCCAGGTTGAGCAGCACGTCATCGCCTTGTTCGGCGAGGGCTTCGTTGAGCCACTCGCTGATGCGGGTGCCCCAGAAGGCGTACAGGTCTTTGCCACGGGCGTTGGGCAGTTTGGTGCCCATCTCGAGGCGGTACGGCATCATGAGGTCCAGGGGGCGCAGCAGGCCGTACAGGCCGGAGAGCATGCGCAGGTGGTCCTGGGCGTAGGTGAAGTCGGCGTCCTTGAAGGTTTCGGCGTTGAGGCCGGTGTAGACGTCGCCCTTGAAGGCCAGCAGGGCTTGTTTGGCGTTGGCGGGGGTGAAGGCTGGGGTCCAGCTGCCGAAGCGTGCGGCGTTGAGGCCGCCGATTTTGTCGGAGACGTGCATCAGTTCGCTGATCTGCGCCGGGCTCAGGTCGCGCAGTTGTTCGATCAGCTCCTGGGAGTGGTCGAGGTATTGCGGCTGGGTGAAGCGCGGGGTGGCCGGTTTTGACTCGAAATCGAGGGTTTTGGCGGGGGAAATCACCGTCAGCATGAAGTCGTCTCCTTTAATCGTGGGGGGATTCTAGGGGGTAGGGCGGTTTGACTCCACCTATGATGGTGATAGATAGCTGTTCGGTCGTTGGTGTGCATATCCGTTGCTGCGGTAACGGCGGCTTAGGGTTCCGCTCTTACAGCGGGTCACTTTTGGCA
>NZ_JACARC010000037.1 GCF_013386825.1 Pseudomonas sp. IPO3778 | reverse complement strand
GATGGCCGCAAGTAGGCACGGTGGAGCGGGTAAATCGGCAAGGATGCCGATTTAGCCGCGATGGGCCAGGGATGGCCCATCGCGGCGGCCCGCGGAACCGGGCCGGAGTGCGGGCATGCCGAGCCTAGGCGAGGCACCGAGTGGTGGGGCAAAGACCTTTTGGTTACTTTTGGGGCTCTTTTCAAAAGTGACCCGCCGTAAGGGCGGAACCCATATCCGCCGTTACCCGAATAACGGATATGCCCCCCATCACCGCACCCGCCCCAAAAACCCCTCAATCAACCCATTCACCTCATCAGGATTCTCCAGCGCCGCCAGATGCGCAGTCCGCTTCATGACCACAAACGCCGCCCCGGGAATCACCTGCGCCATGGCCCGGGTCTGCGCCACGGCAAACGTACGATCCTCCTCACCGGCCACCACCAGCACCGGCGTACGAATCCCAGCCAGCAACCCACGCTGATCAGGCCGTTTGGGCACCACACTGTCCACCGCCCAAGCAATCGAATCCACATCACACATCGCCAACGCCTGATGAATCCGGGCGATCGCCTCAGGCCGTTCCCGCTCGGTAGTGGGCCCAACAAACGCACGGGTGGCGGTCCCGACCATACCGAGCCGAAACCCACCCAGCAGCCGAATAACCACCGCCAGCAATGGAAACTCAAGCCGATGCCGCCACCCCGCCGGCGACGCCGTGCAGTTCATCAACACCGCCGCCTCCACCCGCGCCGGGTACATCGCCGCAAACGTCCCGCCAATCATCCCGCCCCAGGAGTTGCCCACGAAAGTACACCGCTCAATACCCAACCCATCCAATACCTCACTCACACACCGCGCACACTCGGCAAAGGTAAACGCGCGACTCAGCGCCTCACTGTCCCCATGCCCCGGCGGATTAATCAGCACCACCCGATAACGCGGGCTGAAATACCGCACCTGCGCCATCCACATACGCGCATCCATCAGCAGGCTGGACCAGAACACCATCGCCGGCCCGTCACCCACACTGCGCACCCGCAAACGGCCGAGGCAGGTCGGAATGTCCTGCACCTGAAGATCGTGATACTCAAGCAGCGCCATGACGGCCTCGCGCAGAAGGGAGATGAGCACCTAAGCCTATACCTGCGGGCCTGCAGGCAGCGTTATCGGCCACCATCAGCAGCAGTGATAAACCGCGGGGCCAGAAACGTGTACCCAAACGCCAACACCAACACCGAGCCAAGGGTGCCGAGGAGGCAGGCCAGCGGCAACGCCTTGTCGTGGGGGCGTGGGATGGCAGGCTGGCACGTAGCGGTCAGTTCGCCCTTGTGCCGCGGTTTTCCCCCAGGATCCTCGCCGCATCCCGCGCCGGTGGCAGGCCAAACACCCGGGCATAGTCCCGGCTGAACTGGGTCGGGCTTTCATAGCCCACCTCAAAGGCGGCGCTGGTGACGTTCTTCGCGCCGGCCACCATCAGCGTGCGGGCCTGCAGCAAGCGCACGCGTTTTTGATACTGCAACGGGCTCAGGTTGGTGACGGCCTTGAAGTGCCGGTGGAAGGCCGACACGCTCATCGCGGCTTTCTGCGCCAGGGCTTCTACCCGGATCGGTTCGGCGAAGTCCCGGCGGATCCACTGGATAGCCTGGCTGACCCGGGCCATGGCGGTGTCGGGCGCCGCGATTTCCCGCAGCATCCAGCCGTGGGGGCCTTGCAGCACACGGTAAAGAATCTCGCGCTCGTAAGCCGGCGCGAGGGCAGCAATCGCTTCGGGGTTGCCCATCAGCCGCAACAGGCGCAGCCAGGCGTCCATCAGTTCGGGAGTGACGGCGGCCACTGAAAACCCCGCCTCCTGGTCGTAGCGCCCGGCAGGTTTGGGCAAGTCGCCGAGCAGTGTCGCGAGGACTGTCGGGTCCAGTGTGAGGCTGACCGCCAGATAAGGCTCGCCGCTGGCCGCCGGGTGCACGGCCCCCACGGCGGGCAGTTCGATGGACATCACGAAATACGTCGCCGGGTCATACCGCAGTGTGCGATCGCCCACGGTCATGGATTTGCTGCCCTGCAGGATCAGGTTGATCATCGGGTCATACACGGCGGCCAGCATGTGTTCGGGAATCGCGCCCTGGACCATGGCCACGCGCGGGATGCCCGTTTCAGTGCGGCGGTTTTCGGCCTTGGCGGCCAGGGTACGCAGTTCGATCAGTTGTGTATTCATGCCGGCCATGCTGAGCGCCTGGGTGTGCCCTGTGCAAGCAAAAAGCAGAAACAGGCAGGTTTCGGGCAGGAACCGCTGCGTCGGCGCGGGCCAGTACGCCTACTGTGGTGACTCATTTTGAGCAAGCAGTGGAGCCACACATGGGCGTTATCCTTATCACCGGCGGCAGCCGTGGCATTGGTGCCAGCACCGCAGAACGCTGTGCGCGGCAAGGCATGGACGTGATCCTGACGTACAACAGCCACCCGGAAGCCGCACACGGGGTTGTGCAGAAGATCGAGGCGGCGGGCGGCAAGGCGGTCGCGCTGCCCCTGGACGTGGCTGACGTCAGCGCCTTCAAGGAATTTGGCGAGACGGTAAAACAGGCCTTATCGGCCACCTGGGGCGCGAGCGGTTTGAGTGGCCTGGTGAATAACGCAGGGTATGGTCTGTTCAACCCCCTGGAATCGGTCACCGAGGCGCAGTTCGACGGCCTGTTGAATGTGCACCTCAAAGGCCCGTTTTTCCTGACTCAAGCCTTGTTGCCGTTGCTGCAGGCACACGCCTGCATCGTCAACCTGACCAGCGCGACCACCCGCGTCGCCACCGCAGGCGTAGCACCCTACGCGGCGTTCAAAGGTGCGCTGGACGTACTCACCCGCTACATGGCCAAGGAGTTCGGTGAACGGCAGATCCGCGCGAATGCCGTGTCTCCGGGCGCCATTCGCACCGAACTGGGCGGCGGGCTCAATGACGAATTCGAAGCGCTGCTGGCATCGCAAACGGCCCTTGGCCGCGTCGGCGAACCCGAGGATGTGGCGCGCGTTATCGCCATGCTGCTGTCTGAGGAAGGCCGCTGGATCAATGCCCAGACGATCGAGGTCGCGGGCGGTTACATCATCTGAAGAGCGAGGCTACAGCATGCTGGATCATATCTTTTTGTCGGTCAGCGACATAAAACGCTCCATCGATTTCTATCAGGCCGCACTGACCCCGCTGGGCATCACCGCGCGCCACGACTACGCCGGCAAGGACGGCCCGCCGGGCCATCCGGACCTCAAGGGTTTCGGCGCCAACGGGCGGATATTCTTCTGGCTGCGGGAGGGCGTGGTTGAGGGCAGGGCGGTGCACGTGGGTTTCGTCGCCAGCAGCCGCGCTGAGGTCGATGCGGCCTACCAGGCGGCGATGAATGCCGGTGCCGTCGACAACGGCGCCCCCGGCGCACGGTTGCACTATGACCCGAACTACTACGCCGCCAACGTGCTGGACCCCGACGGCTACAGCCTGGAATTCGTCTACAAGAACTGGCAGCACGGCCAGCGGTGATCGCCGCAGAGGGTGATGATCAGGCAACAGCCTGCGGCTGCATCCTCAATTCACCTTCCACTTCCTTGACCAACCCACTGGCCAGGAACAGCGGCGCCAGGCGTTTGTGCAGTTGGGGTTCGACAAACTCTTTCACCGTGTCCATCGCCAGCGTGCCGCTCAACGGCAGCTCGGCCTTGGTGTAGGACAGCCAGGCCTTCTTCAGCATCAACAGCACCTCGCTGCCGGCGGTGGAGGCGAAGCGGCGGTGGGTTTTCTTGCCGTCGAAATCGAAGGTGTGCTGGAACTCGTAACCCGCCTCGTTGCCGGCACTGGCGACGCAGCGGATGCAGGTGCAAGGGCCGTCGCCGAACGCCGTACGCAGGTAGGTGCTGAAGTCCACCACGGGTTTGAGTGACAGGCGCTTGTCCACCTCGAACAGGTCGCCGGTCATTTTTTCGTCAGTGTTCAAGGTCCGTTTCCTCGCAGGTTGTCAGCGGGTTTTTTCAAGGGCGGCACGATACCAGCCGAAGGCCGTGGGCGGGTAGTTTTTGGTCGCTTCAGTGGGGACGTCCATTCGCCAATGGCCTTGTTACAGTTTCCTTAAATAACCCCCAAAGGAAAGCGACATGAGCAATAAACCCACGATCTACAACCACGGCGTTTCATGGGAAGAAGGCAACCACGTCAGCCAGGGCTACCGTGTCAACGGCACGATCTACATTGCCGGGCAGTTTTCCCACACTTTGGAAGGTGAATTCGTTGACGGTGATGCCGCCGTTCAAACGCGCCAGACCCTGGAAAACCTTGACCACGTACTGGCAGGTTTTGGCGTTGGCCGTTCGAACATTGCCGCGGTGGATTTCTTCCTGGTGCATGCCAAGCGCGACTTTGAAGCGGTGGTCGATGTGTGGAAGGAATACATCGGCGACCATCGCCCGGCCGCGACCCTGATCGGCGTGAATTACCTGGCGTCCGACGCGCAGATCGTCGAGATCAAGGTGATTGCCCACGCGGACTGATCAGCCCGCCAGTTCATCCACCATCAGGTCGATAAAGCGCCGTACCCGGGGCTCCAGAAAGCGTTTGCTGGGGTACATCGCCAAAATCTCCACGTCCCCGGCGTCCAGGCCGGGCAACACCTGCACCAGGCGCCCGGCGGCCAGGTCCTCGGCCACCACGAAGTCCGGCAACAAGGCGATACCCAGCCCGGACACGGCGGCGTCGCGCAAGGCTTCGCCGCTGTCCAGGCGCAGGCGGCTGCGCCCGTAAGCCTTGATCCAGGTGCCATCTGCCTCTTGAAAACGCCAGCTTTGTTTGCGCGTGCGGCTGCTGAAATACAGGCAGTCGTGGTGGGCGAGGGCGTCCATGTCCCGGGGTGTGCCGTGCTCCGCCAGATAGCCCGGCGCGGCGCACAGCAGCGCCTGATAGCGGGCGACCACGCGGGACACCAGTTGGCGGTCGGTGTTGGCGCCCCCGATGCGGATGGCCAGGTCGAAGCCGTCTTCGACGATATCGGCGGTGCGGTCGGTGAAGCTGACTTCCACCTGCACCTCAGGCCACGCGTGCAGGTACTTTTTCAATAACGGCAGCAGCACCTTGCGCCCGAACGCGTCGGGTACCGTGAGCCGCAACAATCCGCGTGGTACGCCGGTGGGCTGGCCGATGGAGCTTTGGGCGTTGTCCACCGCCGCGAGGATCTCCAGGCCCTGGTCATACAGCGCGCGGCCCTCATCAGTGAGACTCAGGGTGCGGGTGGTGCGGTTCAGCAGGCGCACGCCCAGGCTGTCTTCCAGGCGCGCCACGGCCTTGCCGGCGGCCGAGCGGGTCAGGCCCATCGCCTGGCCGCCGGCGACGAAGCTGGCGCCATCGACCACCGCCATGAAGATCAGCATCTCGTTGAGGTTGGTGCGCAGCATGCGAGGCGTCTCCGGAGCACATCATCAGGAACAGGCGCGCAATATAGCAGCGCGGGCCGGCAGTGTTTTTCGCATATCCATAGATCCCGATATTCTTTTTCCGCGTGCCCGTTCGTCGCTACGCTCGCAGCCCTTCTCATTAACGCGGCAGCCCCTCCATGACCTTCAAGCGTCCCCCATTGACCCTGCTGGCAACTGCCCTGGCGGCGACCAGCGTGTTACTCAGCCCTGGCGCCCAGGCCGAAGGCAAGATCAGCATTGCCCAGCAATTCGGCATCGGCTACTTGATACTTGACGTGGTTCGCGATCAGAACCTGATCGAGAAACACGGCAAGGAGCAGGGCCTGGACATCAAGGTGGAGTGGAACAGCATCTCCGGCGCCACCGCGATGAACGAGTCGCTGCTGGCGGGCGCGCTGGATGTGGTGTCGGCCGGTGTGCCGCCGATGCTGACCTTGTGGGACCGCACCCAGGGCAAGCAGAACGTCAAGGCCATCGCCTCGCTGGGGTCGATGCCCAACTACCTGCTGACCAATAACCCGAACGTGAAGACCCTTCAGGACTTCAGCGAAAAAGACCGCATCGCCGTACCGGCGGCGGGGGTGGGCTTCCAGTCGCGCACCTTGCAGATCGAAACCGCCAAGCAATTCGGCGATGCCAACTACAAGAAGTTCGATGACATCTCCATCAGCCTGGCCCACCCGGACGCCACGGCCGCGCTGATTGCCGGCGGTTCGGAGATCAACGCGCACTTTTCCAGCCCGCCGTTCCAGTACCAGGAACTGTTGAACCCCAAGGTGCACAAGGTGCTGAGTTCCTACGACATCCTCGGCGGCCCGGCCACGTTCAACGTGCTGTACACCACCCAGAAATTCCACGACGAAAACCCCAAGACCTACAAGGCGTTCTATGACGCGCTGGCCGAGGCCGAGAAAATCATCAAGGCCGACAAGCCCGCAGCGGCCCAGGCGTACATTCGGGTAGAGCAGTCGAAGTTACCGCTGGCGCTGGTGGAGAAGATTGTCCAGGACCCGGAAATCGATTTCACCATCGTGCCTCAGCGTACCTACATTTATGCGCAGAAATTGCAGGAGCTGGGGGTGCTGAAAAACAAGGCGGGCAGCTGGAAGGATTACTTCTTTGAAGAGGCCCATGGGGGTGACGGGAGCTGATCCCGTTGTGAAATGAAATGCTTACAAAAATGTGGGAGCGAGCTTGCTCGCGAAGGCGGTGTGTCAGTCAACAGATGTATTGGCTGACACGGCGCCTTCGCGAGCAAGCCCGCTCCCACAGGGAATCAGCGGAAAAATTCGCCTGGTGTGGCATCGAACTGCTGGCGGAAGGCGTTGATGAAGGCCGAGGTGGACTCGTAGCCACAGGCCAACGCCACATCGGTGACCCGTTCGCCTTGTTCCAGGGCGGGCAGGGCGCTCAGTAATCGCAGGCGCTGGCGCCAGGCGCGGAAGGTCAGGCCGGTGTCCTTCAGAAACAGCCGGCTCAGGGTTTTCTCGCTGACGGCCAGTTTCTCGCTCCATTGCCCCAAGGTGGTTTGCTGTTCGGGGTGCAGGTTCAGGCTGCGGTAAATCTGCCGCAGCCGGCTGTCGGCAGGCAGCGGCAACATCAGGTCGACCTGGGGCGCCGCGGCCAATTGGTCCAGCACCACCCGGGCCAGCCGACCGTCCGGGCCGTCCTCGGCATATTCCACCGGCAACTCACTGAAGCTGCGGATCAACTCCCGCAACAGGCTGCTCACCGCCAGCACCTGGCACCGCTCCGCTGCCCAGCCGGTGACGCTGCAGTCCAGGTACAAGCTGCGCATCTCGGTATGGGGCGAACTGAACACCCGGTGCGGTATGCCTGCGGGTATCCACACCGCCCGTTGGGGCGGCGCGACAAAGCGCCCGACACTGGTCTGGATCTCCAGCACCCCGGAAATCGCATAAGACAACTGCACCCATGGGTGACTGTGGCGCCGGGTCAGCGCGCGGTTGGGCAGGGATTCGGTGCGCCCGTATACCGGCCTCGGCAGGCTGGAAAGCCCGGGCACACTGCGGCGCACGGTTTTATCATGTCCTTTAGGCGGCATTTACTGGCTCATTGGCGTTAGTCGGTAACAAGCCGTTACGTTAGAGTCGCAACGATGCGCTTGGCAACCCCTGGAAGATTGGCTTATGACCCGCCCACGTTTTTTACCTGACAATTTCACCCTGACCCTGGTGGCCACGGTGCTTCTCGCGTCCCTGCTGCCCGCCAGCGGCCAGACCGCCGTGGCCTTCGGCTGGGTGACCAACCTGGCCATCGCGCTGCTGTTTTTCCTGCACGGTGCGAAGTTGTCGCGCCAGGCCATCGTCGCCGGTGCCGGGCACTGGCGTCTGCACCTGCTGGTGTTCAGCCTGACTTTTGTGCTGTTCCCGCTGCTGGGCCTGGCGCTCAAGCCGGTGTTGTCGCCGCTGATCGGCAAAGACCTGTACATGGGCATGCTCTACCTCTGTGCATTGCCCGCCACCGTGCAGTCGGCGATTGCCTTTACTTCCCTGGCCCGGGGCAACATCCCGGCGGCGATTTGCAGCGCGGCGGCGTCGAGCCTGTTTGGTATCTTCCTGACGCCGTTGCTGGTGACGTTGCTGCTGAACGTGCACGGTGACGGCGGCTCCACCGTCGACGCGATCCTGAAAATCAGCGTGCAACTGTTGCTACCGTTCGTCGCCGGGCAAATCGCCCGTCGCTGGATCGGCGAGTGGGTGGGCCGTAACAAATCCTGGCTGAAGTTCGTCGACCAGGGCTCGATCCTGCTGGTGGTCTACGGTGCGTTCAGCGAGGCGGTCAACGAAGGCATCTGGCACCAGATCCCGTTGTGGGAACTGGGCGGCCTGGTGGTGGCGTGCTGTGTGTTGCTGGCGCTGGTACTCGTGGCGTCCACTGTGCTGGGCAAGGCCTTCGGGTTCAGCCAGGAAGACCGCATCACCATCCTGTTCTGCGGCTCCAAGAAGAGCCTGGCCACCGGCGTACCCATGGCCCAGGTGCTGTTTGCCGGGGCGAGCATGGGCGTGCTGATCCTGCCGTTGATGCTGTTTCACCAGATCCAGTTGATGGTGTGTGCGGCCTTGGCCCAGCGTTACGCCAAGCGTCCGGAGTCGATTCCGGAGTTGATGGGGCAGGTGGATCCCTAAACCGTCGTGTTACTATTTTTTGCGCGCGGTTCAAGGGCCGGCATCGGGCCGGCAAGATCTGCGCGCACATGAGTACGACGACCTGTAAATGAGCATTTCCGCCGCAACACCTCAAGCCAACTGGCAGCCGGTCTTCGCCCTCGCGTTGGCCGCTTTCGTTTTTAATACCACTGAATTTGTGCCGGTTGGCCTGCTGAGTGCCATCGGCGCCAGTTTCGACATGCCCATCGCCAGCGTCGGCCTGATGCTGACCATCTATGCGTGGATCGTGTCCCTGACCTCGCTGCCGGTGATGTTGCTGACCCGCAACGTCGAGCGGCGCAGGTTGTTGATCGTGCTGTTCGGCATGTTTATCGCCAGCCATATCCTGTCCAGCGTGGCCACCAGCTTCGGCATTCTGATGCTTAGCCGGGTGGGTATTGCGTTGTCCCATGCGCTGTTCTGGTCGATCACCGCCTCCCTCGCGGTGCGTTTGGCGCCGGAGGGCAAGCAGGTGCAGGCCCTTGGGTTGCTGGCCACCGGCACGTCCCTGGCGATGGTGTTGGGTATTCCGCTGGGCCGCCTGCTGGGGGAAGCGATGGGCTGGCGTACCACGTTTCTGGTGATTGGTGCGTTTGCGGCCGGGCTGGTGTTCTGGCTGGCGCGCACCTTGCCACTGTTGCCGAGCCAGAACTCCGGTTCGTTGCGCAGCTTGCCGTTGCTGTTCAAGCGCCCGGCGCTGGTGGCGTTGTATGTGCTGACGGCGATGGTGGTGACAGCGCAGTTCACGGCGTACAGCTATGTTGAACCGTTTGTTGAAGGCGTCGCGGGCATGAGTGGCAATACCGTGACCCTGATCCTGCTGGTGTTCGGGGGAGCGGGCATTATCGGTTCGCTGCTGTTCAGTCTGGTGCATCGCTTTAATCCGCACCGGTTCCTGATCAGTGCCGTGACCATCCTGGCGCTGTGCCTGGCGTTGTTGCTGCCGTTGAGTGGCGAGGTTTCGTACCTGGTGACCCTGAGCGTGTTCTGGGGCATGGCCATCATGGGCTTTGGCCTGGCGCTGCAATCCAAAGTATTGGTGCTGGCGCCGGATGCGACGGATGTGGCCATGGCGATGTTTTCCGGGATCTACAACATTGGGATTGGCGGTGGGGCATTGATGGGGAGTTGGGTGGGTAGCCACTTTGGGTTTGCCTGGATCGGTGCGGCGGGCGGCTTGCTGGCAGCGGTGGCGTTGATCGGGTATTGCCTGGCGATTTATCGGTTTGGGCAGGGTGTGGCGCGTAGTCCTCTGTAGGAGTGGGCTTGCTCGCGAAAAACTTGAGGGCGCCGTTGGGTGTCAGGTTACCCGTGTCATCGTTCACCACCCTCGCGAGCAAGCTCGCTCCTACAGGAGGTATTTCTATGGCAGTTCGATTGATTAAACCGGCGGTATTGGCAGTGCTCGCGGGTTTTTGCGTGTTGTGGCTCAGCCCTGCAAGCCTGGCGGCCAGTTTTGACTGTGACCGGGCCAAGGCAGCGGACGAGAAGACCATCTGTGCCACGCGCGCTCTTAATGATCAGGACGTGACCATGGCGCTGCTTTATGACCTGAACCGACACTTTATGGCCATGGGCGGGCGCGGTTCGTTGATGGATGATCAGGCAGTTTGGCTCAAGCAACGGCATACGTGCGGGACTCAAGTGAGTTGCCTGAGCAAGGCGTATACGCAGCGTATTGCGATGTTGCGTAGCTTTATTGATGAACGGGTGATGACGAAGGGGCCGTTTTGAACGGCCGCTTACTGTAGGAGCGAGCTTGCTCGCGAAAAACCTGAGGGCGCCGTTGGGTGTCAGGCTTCCCGAGTTATCGTTGACGTCCATCGCGAGCAAGCTCGCTCCTACAGAAGCAGGGTGTGCTTTGTTTAGGCGTCGCTAGGGTGGATCCGGCGGCCTATTACGTCCATTAGGTCACAGCCATCGCGTAGGGGAATGGCGAGCAGGCGTGCAAAGTCGTGAAGCACGACGGCGTCGCTGCTGATTTCTTCGCGGAAGGCTATATTTTCCAGCAGTTGGGTCACGGCGTTGATGCGGTAAGCAGCAGCCTGGTGGAGTACGTCGAGCGGCGCTTGGGTGTCGATGAGCAGGGAAGGGATGTCGCAATCGTTGCCTGTAAGGGGCATGTATCGATTCATGGTAAAGCCTCGGTCTAATTAATTGAGGCTGTCACCTATCGTCGCCAAACGATTGGGTGACAGCTGTACGCAGGTTGGCGAACCGGGACCGAGTTCCGGCAGACCCGAAGGTCTCCCGCGCACAGCTGCCATAAAGCAGCTTTGCGGGTGCGAAAGTGCCTGCAATCAAGCAGAGCGCTTTCGCATACGGTCAACGGATCGCCAAATCCGATCGCCATGTCGGGCGACCGGCGGACTATAAGCGCTGCCCTTCAACCCATGCAAGGCAATCGTCGACACGCTCTCTATTACAGATCTTGTAATAGTTTTGCATTGTAGGAAATTACTGTTTCGCCTGTACGATTCAAGTCCTTTTTCCACAACAGGACCTACATGAACACCCTCTCGGAGCCTCCCAGTCGTCTTTCCCCAAGACATGCACTGCCGCCGTTCCCATTGATCGCCTGCCTTCAGGCCAAGCATCCCGTATTCCGATTGCCTACCCTTACCCGGTCCCTCGACCGTGCGTTGCCGTGCCCGGCATTCTGAAAAACTTGAAGAGATACTGAAAAATGGAATGGTTAGCGGATCCAACGGCCTGGCTCGGCCTGTTGACTTTGATTGTGCTGGAGCTGGTGCTGGGCATCGACAACCTAGTGTTTATTGCGATCCTGGCGGACAAGCTGCCGCCGGAGCAGCGTGACCGTGCGCGGTTGATCGGTTTGTCCCTGGCGTTGCTGATGCGCCTGGGCTTGCTGGCGAGTATTTCGTGGTTGGTGACCCTGACCCAGCCGTTGTTCGAGGTGTTCGACAAGAGTTTCTCGGGCCGTGACCTGATCATGCTGTTTGGTGGTGTGTTCCTGTTGTTCAAGGCCACCATGGAATTGCATGAGCGGCTTGAGGGGCATGTGGCTCAGCGCACTGGCAACGTGGCTTATGCGATGTTCTGGCCGATCGTTGCGCAGATTGTGGTGCTGGATGCGGTGTTCTCCCTCGATGCGGTGATTACCGCCGTGGGCATGGTGGATGAGCTGGCGGTGATGATGATCGCGGTGATCATTTCCATCGGCCTGATGATCATTGCCAGCAAGCCGCTGACCCGTTTCGTCAACGCCCACCCCACGGTGATCATGCTGTGCCTGGGCTTCTTGATGATGATCGGTTTCGCCCTGACTGCCGAAGGCCTGGGCTTCCACATTCCGAAAGGCTACCTGTACGCGGCCATTGGTTTCTCGATTCTGATCGAGGTGTTCAACCAGATCGCCCGGGCGCGCCGCAAGAAGTCGGCCCAGGGCACGCGGCCGATGCGTGAGCGCACGGCCCATGCGGTGATGCGTTTGCTCGGCGGTCGCAACCTGGCAGTGGAGGAGGTGGGTGAAGAGGTCGCCGACCTGCTGGACAACCCCGATGCCAACGGCGGGCCGCTGTTCGACCGGCGTGAGCGGGTGATGATCAGCGGTGTGCTGCAACTGGCTGAACGGCCGATTCGCACGCTGATGACGCCCCGGGCCAAGGTGGACTCTATAGATTTGTCGGACGATCCCGACACTATCCGCCTGAAACTGATGCATTCGTCTTACTCTCGGCTGCCTTTGATCCGCAACGGTAATGTCGACGAGCCATTGGGCTTTGTGCACAAAAAGGAACTGCTCAAGGAATACCTGGCCGGTAACGAGCCGAACCTGGAGCACCTGGCGCGCCGGGCGGTCAACCTGCTGGAGAGTTTTTCGATCCTCAATGCCCTGGAGCAGATGCGCCAGGAGTCGACCCACATTGCCTTCGTGATCAACGAATTTGGCGACTTTATCGGGGTGTTGAGCATGACCGACATCCTTGAGTCCATCGCCGGCGAATTACCCGATGCCAGCGAAATCGAAGGGCCGGACATCGTTGAAGAACAGGATGGTTTTCGGGTCAACGGCGCCTTGAACCTTAACCTGATCCGCCAGCGCACCGGCTTCAAGGCGGTGGCGACGGAGGATTACCAGACCCTGGCCGGGTTGGTGATGAGCCTGCTGGATCGCCTGCCGGTGGTGGGCGACAGCCTGGAATATGAAGGCTGGCGCCTGACCGTGGGTGCAGTGGAGGAACGTCGGGTCACGCAGGTGTTGCTGGCGCCGCTGTAGCGGGTGGATTTCATTCGACGCTGGGCTGGCCTTTGGATAGCATCGCCGCTCACTGAACCGTTAAGGAAGGGTTACCCGAATGACTTTGGACGTGCTTAAGATTTCTGCATTTTGTGACGGTAACCAAGGCGGTAACCCGGCCGGCGTATGGATCGGTGACAACTTGCCGGAAGCCGCCGAGATGCAACGTATCGCCCACGAAGTCGGGTTTTCGGAAACGGTATTCGCCTGCCCGCAAGACGACGGCTGGCGCGTGCGCTATTTCGCGCCAGACGCCGAAGTCGCGTTTTGCGGCCACGCCACGATTGCCCTCGGCGCAGCCCTGAGCCTGGCGCTGGGCGACGGCGAATTCCACCTGGCGTTGAACAATGGCGACATTTCCGTCAGTGGCCGCAGCGAGGGCGAGCTGATCGAAGCGGCCCTGCAATCCCCGCCAACCCGCAGCGCACCGGCAAACGATGCGCTGGTGGACGCGGGCCTGACGTTGTTCGGCTACACCCGCAACGACCTGGACCCGAGCATCCCACCGGCAATCATCCATGGCGGTATCGACCACCTGGTGCTGGCCCTCGACAGCCGCGCAAAGCTCAGCCAGATGCACTATGAGCTGGAAGCCGGTCGCCGCTACATGACAGAGGCCCGCCTGGGCACTGTGGTACTGGTGTTTGCCGAAAGCCCGACACTGTTCCACACCCGCAACCCGTTTGCCGTGGGCGGCGTGTACGAAGACCCGGCCACGGGCTCTGCTGCCGCCGCATTGGCCGGCTACTTGCGGGACCTGGGCTGGCCGCACAACGGGTGTATCGACATCATCCAGGGCGAGGACATGGGCAGCCGCTCGCGCTTGCAGGCGCAGATCACCGATGAGAAGGGTGCCTCGATTCGTGTTTCCGGTACGGCGCGGTTGATGTTGGAGGACTGAGTTTGGCGTAGCGGCTGAACGTCTCCAGGATGGCGTGCTCCTGCTCGTCCCAGGGACCAAACCCTTTCAGCTTCTCGACCATCTGGCCGTTTTGGAAAATCAGCAGGGTAGGCGTGCCAGTCACCTCCGGGTGCCTGGGGGTTTGGGCCGTGTCGAGCACCAGGCTCTTCACCGACGTTACATATTTACCTGCAACTCGCTCAAACAGCGGCCCCGCAGCCCCACAGGCGGGGCAATGCTGCGAAACAAAAAGCATGAATACCGTTTTGTGCGCCGCCAGCACACGCTGGTACTCCTCGACATTTTTAATCACCGCCGTAGCCATTCCCATGACCATCTCCCTGAGCAAAAGGCCTTGGCCCACGCTAAGCCAGACGATCAAAACGGTCTACTGTCAAAACTAACAGGTCCCCTGCAAAGTGATTTTTGTGGCGAGGGAGCTTGCTCCCGCTGGACTGCGCAGCAGTCCCAGGCACTTCAACGCTCCGCCCGCTCCCGAGCCTTCTTCGCCAACCCCACACACTGCTTGTAATCCCCCTGGTCCTTGGCGTCCTTCGCCCGACGATATCCATGATGATTCTGCGTGGTGTAGCTCGTACTGAAGGCCGCCTTCAGCTTGACCAGTTCGGCCTTGCATTCGCGCCGGTCATCCTTGGCAAACACCTGGCTGGCAAACACCAGCGACAACACCATAAGCACAAGACTGATCTTCATCTGAGCGCATTCCTTGGGGGCCGATCATCTGTCAAGGCTAGCCCAGCCACGGGATTTTTCCATTCGGTCACCGCACCGCTTTTGTGCACGGTAACGACTCACCCCCGCACCCAAATGTGGCCTGTCACCCCGGTGTGTGGCCAACGGTAGCAATCTGATTGCAACGGCTGGCCTAACGCCTCATTGCCGATACAAATTTATCTAATTGATTTTAAAAGAAATTAATCCCGCAATATTTTTCTGTTACCGCGTATGGCACACTTTCTGCTGTCTATTCCGTTGTTACATACTAAGTTCCGGTATAGCGGAATACACAACTCCTGGAGTGCTTGTCATGCATCACCGACCTTCCGTGTTTAAAGCGTGTGTTTTTCTCTTCGCCGCATCGGCTTCCCTCGCAAGCGTAGTGCAAGCGGCGGACAGCAAGCTCGATACGGTGCTCAAACGTGGGCACCTGATCGTGGGTACAGGCAGTACCAATGCGCCGTGGCACTTCCAGGGAGCGGATGGCAAGTTGCAGGGGTTTGATATCGACATCGGCCATATCGTGGCCAAGGGCTTGTTCAACGACCCCAGCAAAGTCGAATACGTGGTGCAGTCCTCCGATGCACGGATTCCCAACCTGCTGACCGACAAGGTCGACATGAGCTGCCAGTTCATCACCGTTACCGCCAGCCGTGCGCAGCAAGTGGCCTTCACCCTGCCGTACTACCGCGAAGGCGTGGGCCTGCTGCTGCCGGCCAACAGCAAGTACAAGGAAATCGAAGACCTGCAAGCCGCTGGCGACAGCGTCACCGTGGCCGTGCTGCAAAACGTCTACGCCGAAGAACTGGTGCACCAGGCATTGCCTAAAGCCAAGGTCGACCAGTACGACAGCGTCGACCTGATGTACCAGGCCGTGAACTCCGGCCGTGCCGACACCGCCGCCACCGACCAGTCTTCGGTCAAGTACCTGATGGTGCAAAACCCGGGCCGCTACCGCAGCCCGAGCTACGCCTGGAGCCCGCAGACCTACGCGTGCGCCGTCAAGCGTGGCGACCAGGACTGGCTGAACTTCGTCAACACCGCGCTGCATGAAGCCATGACCGGTGTGGAGTTCCCGATGTACAAGGCCTCGTTCAAGCAATGGTTCGGCGTTGATCTGCCAGAGCCGGCGATCGGGTTCCCGGTTGAGTTCAAGTAATTCGTAAACACTGGGGCGTCGCTGACGGCGCCCCAATCAGGTACTGCCGACCATGAACTATCAGTTGAACTTTGATGCTGTATGGCGCGACTTCCCCAGCTTGCTGGCGGGGCTCGGCCTGGGCCTTGAACTGGCACTGCTGTCTATCGCCATCGGCTGTGTGATCGGCCTGCTGATGGCGTTTGCCATGCTGTCCAAACACCGTGCGCTGCGCATCGTGGCCTCGGTGTATGTGACGGTGATCCGCAACACCCCGATCCTGGTGCTGATCCTGTTGATCTACTTCGCCTTGCCCAGCCTCGGTATCCGGCTGGACAAGATCCCCTCGTTCATCATCACGCTGTCGCTGTACGCCGGTGCCTACCTCACCGAAGTCTTCCGCGCAGGCCTCTTGAACATTCCCAAGGGGTTGCGTGAAGCGGGCCTGGCCATCGGCCTGGGCGAATGGCGCATCCGCGCGTACATCACCGTGCCGGTGATGCTGCGCAACGTGCTGCCGGCGCTGTCGAACAACTTCATCTCGCTGTTCAAGGACACCTCCCTGGCGGCCGCGATCGCGGTGCCGGAGCTGACCTATTACGCCCGCAAGATCAACGTCGAAAGCTACCGGGTGATTGAAACCTGGATGGTCACGACCGCGCTCTACGTGGCTGCCTGTTACCTCATTGCCATGCTGCTCCGTTACCTGGAACAGCGTTTGGCGATTCGTCGCTAAGGAGCCCCCATGTACGAATCCCCCAGCTGGCTGCATGAGTTGTGGATCGCCCGGGAAACCCTCTGGGCGGGGTTCCAGACCAGCGTTTACTGCTCGGCCCTGGCGATTATCTTCGGCACCCTGATCGGCATCGTTGCCGGGTTGATCCTGACCTACGGCAAATTCTGGATGCGTGCACCGTTTCGCCTGTACGTCGACCTGATCCGCGGTACGCCGGTGTTTGTGCTGGTATTGGCGTGCTTCTACATGCTGCCGGCGCTTGGCTGGCAGATCAGCGCGTTCCAGGCCGGTGCCGTGGGCCTGACGCTGTTCTGCGGCTCCCACGTGTCCGAGATCGTGCGCGGCGCGCTGCAAGCCATTCCCAAAGGGCAACTGGAAGCGGGCAAGGCCATCGGCCTGACGTTTTACCAGTCCCTGGGCTACGTGCTGTTGCCCCAGGCGCTGCGGCAGATCCTGCCGACCTGGGTCAATTCCTCCACGGAAATCGTCAAGGCGTCCACCTTGCTGTCGGTGATCGGCGTGGCCGAATTACTGCTCAGCACCCAACAGGTCATCGCCCGGACGTTCATGACCCTGGAGTTCTACCTGTTCGCAGGCTTTATGTTTTTTGTCATCAACTACGCCATCGAATTACTGGGGCGTTACATTGAAAAGCGGGTGGCGTTGCCATGAACCAATCCTCCAAAGAAAGCCAGCCACTGCTGAACATTCGCGGCCTGCGTAAACAGTACGGCCCGGTGGAAGTGCTCAAGGGTGTGGACCTGACCATGCAGCGCGGCAACGTCGTGACGTTGATCGGCTCCAGCGGTTCGGGCAAGACCACGCTGCTGCGCTGCGTCAACCTGCTGGAAGAATTCCAGGGCGGCCAGATCACCCTCGACGGTGAGTCCATCGGCTACAGCGACGTGGGCGGCAAGCGCGTGCGCCATCCGGAACGGGTGATTTCCCAGCACCGTGCGATGACGGGCATGGCGTTCCAGCAATTCAACCTGTTCCCGCACCTGACTGCGTTGCAGAACGTCACCCTGGGCCTGCTCAAGGTCAAGAAAATGGGCAAGGACGAGGCGGTGGCGCTGGCGGAAAAATGGCTGGACCGTGTCGGCCTGCTGGAGCGACGCAACCACTTCCCGGGCCAATTGTCGGGCGGCCAGCAACAGCGCGTGGCGATTGCCCGGGCGATTGCGATGAACCCGAGCCTGATGCTGTTCGACGAAGTCACCTCCGCCCTCGACCCGGAACTGGTGGGCGAAGTGCTCAGCGTGATCAAGGGCCTGGCGGAAGAGGGCATGACCATGTTGCTGGTTACCCACGAAATGCGCTTTGCCTATGAAGTCTCGGACAAGATCGTCTTTATGAACCAGGGCCGCATTGAAGAACAGGGGCCGCCGAAAGACATCTTCGAGCGCCCGCAATCGCCGCGACTGGCGGAATTTCTCAAGAACATTCGTTTTTAATTCACTCGTTTCAGGAGATCCATTATGAGCATTACTCGTTACGGCACCGGTGCCACCGCAGGCGGTGGCCAGCCTCGTCCTTTCGCCCGTGCGGTGGAAGCCGATGGCTGGTTGTACGTGTCGGGCCAGGTGCCAGCGGTGGACGGTGAAATCATCACCGGCGGGATCGTTGAACAGACGCACCAGACCATGCGCAACGTGGTGGCGATTCTCGAAGAGGCCGGCTATGCCCTGGAAGATGTGGTGCGCGTAGGCGTATGGCTGGAAGACCCACGGGATTTCTGGAGTTTCAACAAAGTGTTCGGCGAATACTTCAACCCGCAACACGCCCCGGCACGGGCCTGTGTGCAGGCGAACATGATGGTCGACTGCAAGGTGGAGATTGATTGCGTGGCCTACAAGAAAAAAGGCTAAATGCTGCGCCACACCTTTGACCTGTGGTGGTGCCTTTGTGGCGAGGGGGCTTGTCCCCCGTTGGGCTGCGCAGCGGCCCCAAAAAAGCGGGAGCGCTGCGCACTCCAACGGGGGACAAGCCCCCTCGCCACAGAGTTCTTTACGTGCCTTTAAATTTGACGGGACCCGAAACTGCCATGACCGAAGACACCATCAAACGCCGCGCCAAAGGCCTCGACCGGGCGTTCGATATCCTCGATTTCCTCAAGGAAATCGGCCAACCCCTGCGCCCGAATGATATCGCCAGCGGCATTGGCAGCCCCAAGTCCACGGTCTACGAACTGGTGGCCTCGCTGCTGGAACGGCGCATTCTCGAAACCGTGGGCAAGGACGGGCACGTCTACCTCGGCCGTCAGTTGTACTTCCTCGGCCAGGCCCATCTGCGCCATTTCGACCTGACCCGGGAAGCCGACCACGCCCTGCAGGAAATCGTCAGCCAGACCCACGAAACCGCACAAATGTGCCTGCTCAATGGCCGTAAATACACCGTGGCCCTGATGCGTGAAGGCGAGCGGCATTTCCGCATTTCCTCCGACATCGGCGAGAACGCTCCCATCCCCTGGACCGCCTCCGGCCGCCTGCTGTTGGGCCACCTGAGCGACCAGCAAATCATCGACCTGATCGACTACGACGACTACATCCTCCCGGACGGTCAGCGTCTGCCCCTGGACACCTTCCTCGGGCAAATTCGTCAGGCCACCCTCGACGGATTTTTCTCCTTCGACAGCGTCGCCGACACCTTTACCCATTGCTTTGCCGCCCCGGTTCGGGACGCCCAAGGCATCAGCATTGCGACCCTGTGCATCGTGGCCCCACGGGCCGATGCCATCAACAACTACAACGACTATCGCCGGGTGCTGATCGACAGCGCGAACAACCTGGCCCGTCGCATCAACGAATAGGAAACCCTTATGTCTGCCTTCAATGCCGTTGAAAAAGGCGCCGCCGAAGTCGGTGCGCATCTGGTCCGTGACGTCAGCCTGCCGGCCCTGGTGCTGCACCGCGATGCCCTGGAACACAACATCCGCTGGATGCAGGCATTCGTCAGCAACAGCGGCGCGCAGTTGGCGCCCCACGGCAAGACCAGCATGATGCCGGCGTTGTTCCAGCGGCAGATCGAGCAGGGCGCCTGGGGCATCACCCTGGCCAACGCCGTGCAGACCCGCGCCGCGTATGCCGGTGGTGTTCGCCGCGTCTTGATGGCCAACCAACTGGTGGGGGCGCCGAACATGGCGCTGATCGCCGACCTGCTGGCCGACCCGGCATTCGACTTCCACTGCATGGTCGACCACCCGGACAACGTGGCGGACCTGGGCGCGTTCTTCGCCGCCCGTGGCCTGCGCTTGAACGTGATGATCGAATACGGCGTGGTCGGTGGCCGTTGCGGTTGCCGCACTGAACAGCAGGTGCTCGACCTGGCCAAGGCGATCAAGGCCCAGCCAGCGCTGGCCCTGACCGGCATTGAAGGCTACGAAGGGGTGATCCACGGCGAACATGCCATCAGCGGCATCCGTGCATTCGCCGCCTCCCTGGTGCGCCTGGCCGTCGACCTGCAAAACAGCGGCGCTTTCGACCTCGGCAAGCCGATCGTCACGGCCTCGGGTTCGGCCTGGTACGACCTGATCGCCGAATCCTTCGAAGCCCAGAACGCCGCTGGCCGCTTCCTCAGCGTATTGCGCCCGGGCAGCTACGTGGCCCACGACCACGGCATCTACAAAGACGCGCAGTGCTGCGTGCTCGACCGTCGCAGCGACCTCAACGAAGGCCTGCGCCCGGCGCTGGAAGTCTGGGCCCATGTGCAATCGCTGCCGGAGCCGGGCTTTGCGGTGATCGCCCTGGGCAAGCGCGACGTCGCCTACGACGCCGGCCTGCCGGTGCCGCTCAAACGCTACAAAGCCGGCGTGCTCCCGGCGCAGGGCGATGACGTGACCGCCTGCAAGGTCACGGCGGTGATGGACCAGCATGCGTTCATGGTCGTTGCGCCAGGGGTTGAGTTGCGCATTGGCGACATCATCTCCTTCGGCACGTCCCACCCGTGCCTGACGTTCGACAAATGGCAAGTGGGCAACCTGGTGGATGAGCAACTGCAAGTGATCGAAAGCCTGCATACCTGCTTCTAATTGTAGGAGCGAGCTTGCTCGCGATGGTCGTGAACGATGACGCGGGGAACCTGATGCCCAACGGCGCTCTCAGGTTTTTCGCGAGCAAGCTCGCTCCTACAGGATTAGGCCCTCAAGTACACCGAGAGACCCCAGGCATGAACACAAAACCGCGCATCGCCCTGATCGGCGAATGCATGATCGAACTGCAACACCGCGCCGACGGTAGCCTGCAACAAAGCTTCGGCGGCGACACCCTGAACACCGCCGTCTACCTGCGCCGCGAGCTGGGTGAACACAGTACCGTCGACTACGTCACCGCCCTGGGCGATGACAGCTTCAGCGACGCCATGTGCAAGCACTGGGCTGAAGAAGGCCTGGGCCTGGGCATGGTCCAGCGCCTGCCCGGGCGCCTGCCGGGGCTGTACTGCATCCAGACCGATGCCAGTGGCGAGCGCAAATTCCTTTACTGGCGCAACGAAGCGGCGGTGCGTGAGTGCTTCACCACGCCGGCGGCCGAGCCGATCCTGGCGGCGTTGCCGGGTTACGACGTGGTGTATTTCAGCGGCATCACCCTGGCGGTGTTGGGCGAAGCGGGTCGTGAGCGGTTGCTGAACACGCTGGTCGAAACCCGCAAGCGCGGCGGCAAGGTGGTGTTCGACAACAACTACCGGCCGCGTTTGTGGGCGAGCATAGACGCGGCGCGTGCCGCGTATCGCAAGGTTCTGGCCGAGGTGGATATCGCCCTGCTGACCGAAGATGACGAGCGGGCATTGTTTGGTTATGAAGACAGCGAACAGGTGTTTGCCGCGTACCCGACGATTGCCGAAGTGGTGCTCAAGCGGGGCGCGGATGCGTGTCTGATTCGTTGTGAAGATGAGCGATTCGAGGTGCCGGCGCGGGTGGTGGAGAAAGTGATCGACACCACGGCGGCGGGGGATTCGTTCAGTGCGGCTTATCTTGCCAGTCGGCTCAAGGGTGGCTCGCCGCAAGAGGCCGGCTTGGCCGGGCATCGGCTGGCGAGTCGGGTGATTCAGGTGCCCGGTGCACTGATCCCCCGAGACTAACGCCTTCTATTGTGGCGAGGGAGCTTGCTCCCGCTGGAGTGCGAAGCGCTCCCGGCTTTTTTGGGGCCGCTACGCAGCCCAGCGGGAGCAAGCTCCCTCGCCACAACAAACCCTTCAATCCCGGTAAAACACCTGCACCAAGTGATACCCGAACTTGCTCTTGATCGGCCCATGAACCACCTTCACGGGCTTTTTGAAGATCACCGCATCGATCACCCCCACCATCTGCCCCGGCCGCACTTCACCCAAATCACCGCCGCGCTTGGCGGACGGGCAGGTGGAGTACTTCTTGGCCAACACATCAAACGCTTCGCCCTTGGCAATACGCTGCTTGAGCTGTTCGGCTTCCTCGCTGGTTTTCACCAGAATGTGACGGGCTTGGGCTTTCATTGATCGGTCCTGAGGTGAAACGGCGCGCGATTATGCCTGAAGTCAGGCCTCTGAGCTGATCATGCTGCGGATTTTGTTCGCCAGCAGGTCAATCGAAAACGGCTTGGCCACCATGTCCATGCCTTCCTCCAGGAACCCCTGGCGCTCGGCGGCTGTTTCGGCGTAACCGGTCATGAACAGCACCTTGAGTTCGGGCCGATGCTGGCGTGCGATCTCCGCCAATTGCCGGCCATTCATCCCCGGCAGGCCCACGTCGGTCACCAGCAAATCCACCCGCAGATCGGACTCCAGCAACGGCAACGCCGCCCGTGCATCTGCCGCCTGGTGTGCGGTGTAACCCAGTTCATCCAACAGGTTGACCACCAGCATCCGCACCGCCGGGTCGTCTTCGACCACCACCACCGCTTCGCCCGCCAGCGCCACCGGGGCTTCGCTTTGGCTGGCAGGCACGCTGCGTTCAAGCGCAGTGCCATGCAGGCGCGGCAGGTACAGGCGCACGCACGTGCCCTGGCCCGGTTCGCTTTCAATGGTGACGTGGCCACCGGATTGCTGGGCAAACCCATAGATCATCGACAAACCGAGGCCGGTACCCTGGCCGATGGGCTTGGTGGTGAAGAACGGGTCGAAGGCCTTGGCGAGGATCTTCGGGCTCATGCCGGCGCCGTTGTCGCTCACGCCGAGCATCACATAGTCGCCAGCCTTGACCGGCTCCAGGGTGCTGATGTCGGTGCCGTCGAGGTAGCTGTTGGCGGTCTCGATGCACAATTGCCCGCCGTCGGGCATCGCATCGCGGGCGTTGATCACCAGGTTGAGCAGGGCATTTTCCAGTTGGCTGGCGTCGGTGTTCACCGGCCACACGTCGGCGCCCAGGTTCACCTTGAGTTCGATGTGGGCGCCCTTGGTACGCCGGAACAGGTCTTCCAGGGACGCCACCAACTGGTTCGGGTCCACCGGCTTGCGGTCCAGCGACTGGCGCCGGGAGAAGGCCAGCAGGCGGTGGGTCAGGGCGGCGGCGCGATGGGCCGAGGACACGGCGGCGTCGGTGAAACGGCCGATCTCGTCGCTGCGCCCGGCGGCGATGTAGCGTTGCATCAAGTCCAGGCTGCCGATGATCCCGGTGAGCATGTTGTTGAAGTCATGGGCGATGCCGCCGGTGAGTTGCCCGACCGCTTCCATCTTCTGGGCATGGCGCAGGGCGTCTTCGGCGCGTTCGCGTTCGAACATCTCGTTTTGCAGGCGCTGGTTGGCTTCGGCCAGGGCCTGGGTGCGCTGGCTGACGCGTTCTTCGAGGTTTTCGTTCAGATGGCGCAGGGCTTCTTCGGTGAGCTTGCGCTCGGTCTCGTCGATCACAAAAATGTAGAAACCGTTGACCGAACCGTCGGCGCTGAACCGCGGCAGGTACTTCATCAGGGCATGGCGTGGCCGTCCGTCATGGTGGGGCGTGACGGTGACAAAACTGCAGGCCTTGCCCTTGAGCGCGGCTTCGATTTTGTCCACGCGCCCGGCATAGACTTCATCCCCCAGCACTTCGCGGATGCTCTTGCCGTACAGCTCCTGCGGGGTCATGCCGTACCAGTCCAGGTAGGCGCTGTTGTTCAGGCGAAAGCGCTGCTCGTGATCGACATAACCGATCAGCACCGGCATGGCATTGATGATCAGTTGCAGCTCGGTCTGGCTTTGGCGCAAGGCCTGTTCGGTGTGCTTGCGTTCGGTGAGGTCGAGGGCGGCGCCGAGAAAGCGCGCCGGTCGGCCATGGTGGTCCTTGTAGCAACGGCCCCGGGCAAACACCCAGCGCACTTCGCCGTCGGCTTGCAGCAGGCGGTATTCCTCGGCGTATTCGGTGCCGTGGGTGATGCAGTGCTTGATGCTGCGGGCGACCATGCCGCGGTCTTCGGGGTGCACACCTTGCAGGTAATCGCTGATGGGCAGCAGGCCGGCGTCGCAGGGGTCCACCCCGTGCAGTTGGGCGAAATGCGCGTCGGCAATAAACCGGTCTTCGCCGATGTCCCAGTCCCAGGTGCCCACGGCGTCGGTGGCGGCCAGGGCCAGTTGCAGGCGCTGCTCGGTGTTGCGCTGGGCCTTGAGGCTGTTTTCGGTGCGCTGCTGGAGTTCCAGGGCGATGCGCCGGCGCTCATTGGTTTCGATCGCGGTGATCAGGATCCCGGCGACCTGACCGCGCTCGTCGCGAATCGGGCTATAGGTCAGGTCGAGCCAGATCTCGGTGTCGCGGTGGTTGCGTTGCAGCACGAAACGCTGCTCAGTGAACGTGCGCACCTGGCCGGTGAGGACGGCGGCGTAGATCGGGTCGGTGAACGGCTTCAGTTCCGGCCAGACCTGGTCGGCGGGCTGACCGAAGGCAGCCGGGTGCTTGTTGCCGGCCAGCAGGGCGAAGCCGTCATTGTAGATCTGGGTGAGTTCGGCGCCCCACAGCAACAGCATCGGCATCGGCGAATGAATCACGATGTCGACGGCTGTACGCAGGCTCTGCGGCCAATCAATGGCGTCACCGAGGGGGCTTCGTGCCCAGTCCAGCCGCGCAATCAGTGCCGCGGCTTCGCTGCCGGTGGGTGATACGTTCATGTAAATGCCCTGCGCGTAACGCTTGAAGAATGACAAAAGCCGATTATCCCGTGAGTGGGGACCGGCTTTCCACCCTCGAAAAATAGCATGCTTGAGGGCTTTTTCTGCAAATGAGTCGTTAAGGGCTAAAACGTTTCATCCTTGTGCAAGCTCCTGGCGATCGCGAAATTGCTCCAGGGCTTCGGGGTTGGCCAGGGCGTCGGTGTTCTTGACGGGCTCGCCATGCACCACGTTGCGCACCGCCAGTTCGACGATCTTGCCACTGATGGTGCGCGGGATATCCGTGACCGCGAGGATCTTCGCCGGCACATGGCGTGGTGTGGTGTTGGCGCGGATTACCTGGCGAATCTGCTGTTCCAGTGCGTCATCCAGCTCGACCCCGTCGTTGAGCCGCACAAACAGCACCACCCGCACATCGTCTTGCCAACGTTGGCCGATGGCCAGGCTTTCCAGCACCTGGGGCACTTTTTCCACCTGACGGTAAATCTCTGCGGTGCCGATGCGCACACCGCCGGGGTTGAGCACCGCGTCTGAACGGCCATGGATCAGCAGGCTGCCATTGGGGCGTTGTTCGGCGTAGTCACCCTGAGCCCAGACGCCGGGGAACTGGCTGAAATACGAGGCCCGCAGTTTTTCCTGATGCGGGTCATTCCACAGGCCGATGGGCATTGCCGGGAAGTGCCGGGTACACACCAATTCGCCTTTTTCGCCCACCAGCGGCCGGCCCTGGTCGTCCCAGACTTCGATGGCCATCGCCAGGCTCTTGCACTGCATCTCGCCGCGCCGCACCGGCAGCACCGGGTTGCCGATCACGAAGCAGGAGACGATGTCGGTACCGCCCGACATCGACGACAGGCACAGCTCGGGCTTGATCTCGCGGTACACGTAATCGTAGCTCTGGGGCGACAGCGGCGAGCCGGTGGAGATCAACCCCTTGAGGCTGCCCAGGTCGTGGCTCAGGCGCGGTTGCAGCCCGGCTTTTTCCAGGGTGGCGAGGAATTTCGGGCTGGTGCCGAATACGCTGATTTTCTCCTGGTCGATCAGGTCCATCAGGCGTTCCGGGCCCGGGTGGAACGGTGAGCCGTCATACAGCACCGCCGTGGCGCCGATGGCCAGCACCGACACCAGCCAGTTCCACATCATCCAGCCGCAGGTGGTGTAGTAGAACAGGCAGTCTTCCCGGGACAGGTCGGCGTGCAGGCCGTGTTCCTTGAGGTGGGTGAGCAGTACGCCGCCGGTGCCGTGGATGATGCACTTGGGCACGCCGGTGGTGCCGCTGGAATACAGGATATACAGCGGGTGATCGAAAGGTACGGCAACGAATTCAGGCTCGCAGCCAGGGGTGTAGAAGTCGCTCCAGCATGCGACGCTGGCCTGTGTCTGATAGTCCTCGGCGCGCGCTTGCGGGCGGGCATACGGCACGATAATCAGCTGTTGCAGGGACGGCAGGCGTTCGAGGATTTCATTGAGTTTGCGGCTTTGGTCGATGACCTTGCCGGCGTAGCGGTAGCCGGCGCAGGTGATCAGCACCTTGGGTTCGATCTGGCCGAAGCGGTCGATCACGCCCTGGGTGCCGAAATCCGGCGACGAGCATGACCAGATGGCCCCAAGGCTGGTGGTGGCGAGCATGCCCACCAGGGTTTGCCAGGTGTTGGGCATGCACGCGGCCACCCGGTCACCCACGCCCACACCGGCGGCCCGCAGGCTGCGTTGCAGGCCGGCGACGTGGCGGGCCAGTTCGGCGTAGCTCAGTTGTTCGCGCTGGCCGTCTTCGCTGATGGCGATCACGGCGGGGTGGTCGTCGCGGCGGCGCAGCAGGTGCTCGGCAAAGTTCAGGGTGGCGCCGGGAAACCACTGGGCGCTGGGCATCTCGGCGTCTTCGATCAGCACCGCGCTGGGCGGTGTACGGAACTGCACGTCGAAGAACTCGACAATGGACCGCCAGAAGTCCGGGCGCTGGTCGATGCTCCATTGGTGCAGGGCCGGGTAGTCGCTGAGCTGCAAGGCATGGCGGTCATTGATGAAGCGCCGGAACTGGTCCATCCGGGTGGCGTGGATGCGTTCGGGGGAGGGTTGCCAGAGTATTTCGGACATAAGGAAATCTCTTGTTCTTGTGTCAAATCTGCCAAACAACACAGGTCAAAATGTGGGAGCTGGCTTGCCTGCGATAGCGGTGTGTCAGGTGCCAGTGATGCAAGCTGACTCACCGCTATCGCAGGCAAGCCAGCTCCCACATTTGATCTCCGTTGTCTTGGGGGTCGCCGTTTACTGGGCCAGCCAGCCGCCGTCGATATTCCACGCCGCGCCGCGCACCTGGCTGCCGGCTTCGCTGCACAGGAACAGCACCAGTTCCCCCAGTTGCGGCGGTGTCACAAACTCCAGGGACGGCTGCTTCTCGGCCAGCAAATCCTGCTGTGCCTGCTGCGGATCCACCCCGGTGGCGATGCGATCATCAATCTGCTTCTGCACCAGTGGCGTCAACACCCAACCCGGGCAAATGGCATTGCAGGTGACATTGCTCTGGGCCGTCTCCAGGCCCACCACCTTGGTGAGGCCGATCACCCCGTGCTTGGCCGCCACATAAGCTGCCTTGCCCACCGACCCCACCAAGCCATGCACCGAGGCGATATTCACGATCCGTCCCCAGCCCTTGGCCTTCATCCCCGGCAGGCTCAGGCGGGTGCTGTGGAACACTGAGGACAGGTTGATCGCAATGATCGAGTCCCAGCGCTCCACCGGGAACTCATCCACTGGTGCCACGTGCTGGATCCCGGCGTTGTTCACCAGGATGTCGATGCCGCCAAACTCGCGCTCGGCGTAGGCGATCATCTCGGCGATCTGCGCCGGGTCGCTGACGTCGGCCGGGTGATGGCCGACCTTGCCGCCGAAGGCCTGCACCTGGGCGATCACCGCGCTGGCGTCGCCGAAGCCGTTGAGGATCAGGTTGGCGCCGGCCTTGGCCAGGCTCAGGGCAATGCCCAGGCCGATGCCGCTGGTGGAGCCGGTGACCAGGGCGGTCTTGCCGTTCAATGTCGTCATATCAACCTCACACAATGCCGGTGGCGTAGAACGTACCAATCACCACGAACACCGCGAGGGTCTTGATGATCGTGATGCCGAAAATATCTTTATAGGCTTCGCGGTGGGTCAGCCCGGTGACCGCCAGCAGCGTGATTACGGCGCCGTTGTGGGGCAGGGTGTCCATGCCGCCGCTGGCCATGGCCGCGACCCGGTGCAGTACTTCAAGGGGGATATTGGCCGCATGGGCCGCTGAAATAAAGCTCTCCGACATCGCGGCCAGCGCGATGCTCATGCCGCCCGAGGCAGAGCCGGTGATGCCGGCCAGCAGGGTCACGGTAATCGCTTCGTTGACCAGCGGGTTGGGAATGCCCTTGAGCCAGTCCGCCAGCACCAGGAAGCCGGGCAACGAGGCGATCACCGCGCCAAAGCCATATTCCGACGCGGTGTTCATCGCCGCCAGCAGTGCGCCGCTGACCGCGCTCTTGCTGCCTTCGGCAAGCTTGCTGCGAATCGCCGAGAAGCCAAACACCAGCACCACGATAATCCCCACCAGCAGGGCTGCCTGCACCGCCCAGATGGCTGTCAGCTTGGCGACTTCGGTCTGTACCGGCACGCTCATGCCCGGCAGGCTGAGGGTGTGGGTCTTGCCGTACCACAGCGGAATCCAGTGGGTGAACAGCAGGTTCATGATGCCCACCAGCAACAGCGGCGACAGGGCGATCCACGGGTTGGGCAGTTGGATATCTTCGGCGGTTTCCGGCTCGTTGCGCAGGTTGGTGCCATAGCCTTCACCGGCGCGCTGCGCCTTGTTGCGCTGGCGGGCCAGGTACAGCATGCCGGCGCAGAACACGAAAACAGTGCCGATCAGCCCCAGCCACGGCGCGGCCCAGGCGGTGGTGTTGAAGAAGGTGCTGGGGATGATGTTCTGGATCTGCGGCGTGCCGGGCAGGGCGTCCATGGTGAACGAGAACGCACCGAGGGCGATGGTCGCCGGCAACAGGCGCTTGGGGATATTGCTTTGGCGGAACATCTCGGCGGCAAACGGGTACACCGCGAACACCACCACGAACAGCGACACGCCGCCGTAGGTCAGCAGGGCGCACACCAATACGATCACCAGCATCGCCTGGCGGGTGCCGAGCAAGCGGATCGCGGCGGCGACGATGGAGCGCGAAAAGCCGGAGATTTCAATCAGCTTGCCGAACACCGCACCGAGCAGGAACACCGGAAAATACAGTTTGAGGAAGCCGACCATTTTTTCCATGAACACCCCGGTGAAGGCAGGGGCGACGGCGGAAGGGTCGGTGAGCAGCACCGCGCCGAGGGCGGCGATGGGCGCGAACAGGATGACGCTGTAGCCACGGTAGGCGGCCAGCATCAGCAGCGCCAGGGCTGCGAGGGCAATGATCACACTCATGGTGTGTCTCCATCTGATTGTTATTTTTGTGGGGGTGAGGCTGTGGGGAGGGGCTATAGCGAGATGTGTGCCAAGTGGTTAACTTGTTGAAATATATAAGAAATATTGTATTTTTATGCTTGGATTCCGGAATTTGTCTCTGATTTGAGACTGGCGGTGGCCAAATGTGGGAGCTGGCTTGCCTGCGATGGCAGGTTGTCAGTTGATGAATGTGTCGGCTGACTTACCGCTATCGCAGGCAAGCCAGCTCCCACAGTAGATTGTCTTTTATATGAGATTTATGTCTCTTTTTGGAGACTAGGCGATGCCCAAAGCAACCATCTTCTTGTACAAGGTCGACCGGCCAAGCCCCAGCCGCTTCGCCGCCTCCACCACATTCCCCTCACAGGCCTTCAACGCCGCCCCAATCACCTGCCGGTCAAACCGCTCCCGGGCCGCGCTGAAACGCTCGCCCTCAACGGTCTCTACCGAACGGTGCTCCACCGGGCTGAACGTACCAATGGCTGCGCGGATTTCACTGGCATCCAGCACCAGGTCATCACTCAACAACGCCGCCCGCTCCAGCACGTTGCGCAGCTCGCGGATATTCCCCGGCCACGCATGCTGTGCCAATAGCGCTAACGCCTCCCGGTCCAGCTCATGCTGGCTGCGCAACTCCTCCAGAATCGCTTCACTCAGCGCCGGCAAATCATCCAGCCGCGCGCGCAACGGCGGCACCTGGATCGGCAGCACATTCAGCCGGTAATACAGGTCTGCCCGGAACTCCCCACGCTTGATCGCCGCTTCCAGGTCCATCGACGTGGCGGCAATCACCCGCACATCGCTGTGGATCATCTCGTTGGAGCCCACCGGCTCGAACTCTTTCTCCTGCAACACCCGCAGCAATTTGCTTTGGAGCGGCAGGGGCATGTCGCCGATCTCATCAAGGAACAGCGTGCCGCCCTGGGCGATTTGCAGCTTGCCGGGACGGCCCTTGCGGTCGGCGCCGGTAAACGCGCCCGGTGCGGTGCCGAAGAATTCAGCTTCCAGCAAATCATGAGGAATGGCCGCGCTGTTGATGCTGACAAACGCCTTGTGTGCCCGGGGCGAGGCGCCGTGAATCGCCTGGGCCAGCAGCTCCTTGCCGGTGCCGGTTTCCCCCAGCAGCAACACCGGCGACTCCGCACTCGCACTGCGCCGCGCCCGGCGTTTGACTTCCAGGCTGGCCGCGCTGGTGCCGATAAAGTGCGCGAAGTTGTACTTGCTCTGCCGCGACCTCAGCAGCGACCGGGTAGACGCCAGTTCCTGCTGCATGCTCAGGTAGCGCTCGATCAGCGGCGACAGGTTGCGCAGCTCATCAAACAGTGCAAACCCTATCGCTCCGATCACCTTGCCCGCATCGTCATGGATCGGCAGGCGCATCACCACCAGCGGGCCTTTGGGGGTGTCCTGGATGTCCAGCAAAATCGGTTGGTCATTGCGCACCACCTGGCGCAACAGGCTGTTGGAGATCACCTGTTCACACGGCTGGCCGATGGCGTCGTCGGGGCTTTTCAGGCCGAAGCGCTTGGCGTAGCGCTCGTTCATCCAGACGATATTCGCGTCGCCGTCGACAATCACCGTGCCTTCGCTGGACTGCTCGATGATCTCGAACAACGACTGGATCGCCAGGCCGCGAACGTATTGGTAATCCTTGAGGCTGCCGGTGGTGCTCATGGGTGCGCCGCCGCGAGGAGTTCCTGGGTGTAGGGGTGTTGCGGCGCGGCAAACACTTCATCGCTGGGCCCGCGCTCCACCACCTTGCCGTCCTTGATCACGATCATGTCGTGGGCCAGGGCCCGTACCACGGCCAGGTCGTGGCTGATAAACAGGTAGGTCAGGGCGTATTTTTCCTGGAGTTCGAGCAGCAGGGCGACCACCTGTTTCTGCACGGTGCGGTCCAGCGCCGAGGTGGGCTCGTCCAGCAGGATCAGCGCCGGCTTGAGCACCAGGGCGCGGGCGATGGCGATGCGTTGGCGCTGGCCGCCGGAGAATTCGTGGGGGTAGCGATGGCGGCTGGCGGGGTCCAGGCCCACGTCTTCCAGCACGCGGATCACTTGGGCTTCGCGGTCCTTGAGGCTGCACGGAGCATGCACTTCCAGGCCTTCGCTGATGATCTGTGCCACCGACATCCGCGGGCTGAGGCTGCCGAACGGGTCCTGGAACACCACCTGCATCTGCTTGCGCCACGGCTGCATCTGTTTTTGCGTCAGGCCTTCGAGGGCCTCGCCCTGGAAGCGAATCGTGCCGCTGGAGTCCAGCAAGCGCAAAATCGCCTGGCCCAGGGTGGATTTGCCCGAGCCGGACTCGCCGACAATCCCCAACGTCTTGCCGCGCTGCACGGTCAGGCTGATGCCATCCACCGCCTGCAGGTACTGCTTGCGCCGGAACAGCCCGCCGCCCAGGGGGAACTGCACGCTGAGGTCATCCACCTGCAACACCGTCTCGCGGGTGTCGTGGCTCAGGGCGATGCCTGCCGGTTCGGCATCCAGCAGCAGGCGGCTGTAAGGGTGTTTGGGGGCGCAGAACAGCGTTTCGCACTCCGCCTGCTCGACAATCTCCCCGGCCTTCATCACGCACACCCGCTGGGCAATGCTGCGCACCAGGTTGAGGTCGTGGCTGATCAGCAGCAGGGACATGCCCAGGCGTTGTTGCAGGGACTTGAGCAGCAGCAGGATCTTGCGCTGCACCGTTACGTCCAGCGCGGTGGTGGGTTCGTCGGCGATCAACAGTTCCGGCTCGCAAGCCAGGGCCATGGCGATCATCACCCGCTGGCGCTGGCCGCCGGAGAGCTGGTGGGGGTAGGCCTTGAGGCGTTCCTTGGGCTTCTGGATGCCCACCAGTTCGAGCAGTTCAAGGATGCGCGCCTGGGCTTGCTTGCCGCCCAGGCCCTTGTGTAACAGCAGGGTTTCGCCGATCTGCTTCTCGATGCTGTGCAGCGGATTGAGGGAGGTCATCGGCTCCTGGAAGATCATCGCAATCCGGTTGCCCCGCAGTTTTTGCAGGGTGGCGGGGGAGGCGCCGAGCAGTTCCTGGCCGCGATAGCGCACTGAACCGGTGGTCTCTGTGCCGGCTTCCGGCAGCAGTTGCAGGATCGAATGGGCCGTCACCGACTTGCCCGAACCCGACTCGCCCACCAGCGCCAGGCACTCGCCGGGGCGTACGTCCAGGCACAGGTTGCGCACCACGCTCTGGCCGTTGAAGGCGACGCTCAGGTCGCGAATCTCGATCAGGTTTTCAGTCATCTCAACGGCCTTCATGAGCGTGGGTCGAAGGCGTCACGCAACGCCTCACCGATAAACACCAGCAACGACAGGATCAGCGCCAGGGTGAAAAATGCGGTCAGCCCCAGCCAGGGCGCTTGCAGGTTCTGCTTGCCCTGGGCGATCAGTTCACCCAGGGACGCGCTGCCGGCGGGCATGCCGAAGCCGAGGAAATCCAGGGCGCTCAAGGTGGAAATCGCCCCGGTCAAAATGAACGGCAAGTAGCTCAGGGTGGCGGTCATCGCGTTCGGCAGGATATGCCGGCGGATGATCTTGCCGTCCCCCAGACCCAACGCCCGCGCGGCCTTGACGTACTCCAGGTTGCGCCCCCGCAGGAATTCGGCGCGTACCACGTCCACCAGGGCCAGCCACGAAAACAGCGCCATGATGCCCAGTAACCACCAGAAATTCGGCTCGACAAACCCCGACAGGATGATCAGCAAGTACAGCACCGGCAGCCCGGACCACACTTCCAGTATTCGTTGGCCGAGCAAGTCGACCCAACCACCGTAGTAACCCTGCAAGGCCCCGGCAGCAATGCCGATGGCGGCGCTGATGGCGGTGAGGGCCAGGGCAAACAGGATCGACACCCGTGCACCGAAGATTACCCGTGCCAGCACGTCGCGGGACTGGTCGTCGGTGCCCAGCCAATTCACGCTCGAGGGCGGGCTGGGGGCCGGGCGGGTCAGTTCATAGTTGGGTGTGTCGTCGCTGAACGGGATCGGCGGGAACAGCATCCAGCCGCCGTCCTTCTTGATCAGGTTCTGCACGTACTCACTGCGGTAATCCGCCTGGAACGGCAGTTGCCCGCCGAACTCTTGCTCGGTGTAGCGCTTGAACACCGGGAAATACAGCTCGTTCTGGTAGCTGAGCACCCAGGGTTTGTCATTGGCGATCAACTCGCCGCCGAGGGTCAGGATAAACAGGCCGATAAACAGCCACAGCGACCACCAGCCGCGACGGTTCTTCTTGAAACGTTCAAAGCGCCGACGGGCCACGGGAGAGAGCTTGAGCATCAGGCGTTCCTCGCGGCGAAGTCGATACGCGGGTCCACCAGGGTGTAGCAGAGGTCGCCGATGAGTTTTATCAAGAGGCCAAACAACGTGAAGATAAACAACGAACCGAATACCACCGGATAGTCCCGTGAAACCGCCGCCTCGTAGCTCATGCGGCCCAGGCCATCGAGGGAGAAAATCACCTCGATCAGCAGCGAACCGGCAAAGAACACCGCGATAAAGGCCTGGGGAATCCCCGAGATCACCAGCAGCATGGCGTTGCGGAACACATGCCCGTACAGCACCCGGCGCTCGCTCAAGCCTTTGGCCCGGGCGGTGACCACGTACTGGCGGGTGATTTCATTGAGGAACGAGTTTTTGGTGAGGATGGTCAAGGTGGCGAAACCGCCGATCACCAAGGCGCTGACCGGCAACACCAGATGCCAGAAGTAATCGGCAACCTTGCCCACGGTGCTCAGCTGGTCGAAGTTTTCCGAGACCAGCCCGCGCACCGGGAACCAGTTCAGCGAAGTACCACCGGCGAAGACCACGATCAGGAACATCGCAAACAGGAACGCCGGCATCGCATAGCCGATCACGATCGCGGTGCTGCTCCACACATCAAAACTGCTGCCATGGCGCACCGCCTTGCGAATCCCCAGGGGGATCGACACCAGGTAGGTGATCAACGTGGCCCACAGCCCGAGGGAAATGGTCACCGGCATTTTTTCCAGGATCAGGTCGGTCACGCTTTTACCGCGAAAGAAACTGTTGCCGAAATCCAGCTGGGCGTAGCTCTTGAGCATCAGCCACAGGCGTTCCGGCGCGGGTTTGTCGAAACCGTATTGTTTTTCGATGTCCTTGATCAGTTTCGGGTCCAGGCCGCGGCTGGCCCGTGAGCCACTGCTGAGGCTTTCGGCAGACGAGCCGCCAACACCACCGCCACCGATGCCCTGCAGGTGGGCGATGGCCTGTTCCACCGGCCCGCCGGGCGCGGCCTGCACGATGACGAAGTTCACCAGCAGGATAATCACCAGGGTGGGAATGATCAGCAGCAAGCGCCGCACGATATAGGCAAACATCAGCGGGCTCCCGGGCGTTTGGTCAGTTCGGCTTTCATCTGTTCATTGGTCAGCGGGGTGGGGCTGATTTCCCACCAGGTTTCCAGGGCTTCGTCGGTTTTGGCTTCCACGGCCGGGCGGCCGAAGCGGTTCCACCACGCGGCGGAGGTGCCCGGCGGGTAGTAGTTGGGAATCCACAGGTAGTTCCATTGCAGCACGCGGTCCAGAGCGTGTGCGTAGCTGAGCATCTGCGACTGGGTGTTGGCCTTGACCAGTCCGTTGATCAGGCTGTCAACGGCCGGGTCTTTCAGCACCATGTAATTGTTGGCACCGGTATCAAACGCAGCGGCCGAGCCGAAGTAGTTGTACAGCTCCATCCCCGGCGAGGTGGTGACCGGGAAGCCGGTGACGATCATGTCGTAGTCCCGGGACATCAGGCGGTTGACGTACTGCGAGGAGTCGATACGGCGGATGTTGAGGGTGATGCCGATCTGCGCCAGGTTGCGTTTGTACGGCAACAACAAGCGCTCAAGGCCGTTCTGGGCGTTGAGGAAGGTGAACTCCAGCGGTTCGCCGGCGGCGTTTACCAGTTTGTCACCGTCGGGCTTCCAGCCAGCCTGTTCCAGCAGCGCCAGGGCTTGCAGCTGCTTGTCGCGGATCATCCCCGTGCCATCGGTGGTGGGGGCCTTGAACACCTGGGTGAAGACTTCATCGGGAATCTGCCCGCGCAGGGGTTCCAGGATCGCCAGCTCCTGGGCGTCCGGCAGTTGGGTCGCCGCCAGCGGGCTGTTGGAGAAGAAGCTCTGCTGGCGAATGTACATATTGCGCATCATCTGCCGGTTGGCCCATTCGAAATCCCACAGCATCGCCAGGGCCTGGCGCACGCGGCGGTCCTTGAACATCGGTTTTTGCACGTTGAACACGTACCCCTGGGCGGGCTGCGGCGCTTCCTTGGCCAGGTGCGCACGTTGCAGGCGGCCATCGTCGAGGGCCGGGCCGTTGTAGCCGATGGAGTAGCCGGTGGCGGAGAATTCGCGGTTGAAGTCGTAGGCACCGCCCCGCAGGACCTGACGCGCCACTTCGGTGTCGCCGAAGTATTCCAGGCTCAGGTGGTCGAAGTTATACAGGCCGCGGCTGATGGGCAGGTCCTTGCCCCACCAGGTGGGGTCGCGCTTGAAGGTGATGGTGTTGCCGGCATCCACCTTGCTGATGGTGTAGGGGCCGCTGCCGAGGGGAATCTCGTAGCCGCCGCCGTCGGCAAAGTCGCGGGTTTTCCACCAATGCTCCGGGAACACCGGCAGGGTGGCGACGTCCAGGGGCAGGGTGCGGTTTTCATTGCTGGCGAAATCAAAGCGTACTTGCCGCGGGCCTTCGACTTCCACGTGTTTGACGTCGGCAAACAGCGTGCGGTAGCGCAGGCTGCCCTGGGTCATCAGCAGGTCGAAGGTGTAGCGCACGTCTTCGGCGGTGATCGGCTGGCCATCGGCAAACCGGGCCTTGGGGTTCAGGTAAAAACGCAGGGACAGACCGTCGTCTGACCGCTCCATCTTTTCCGCCACCAGGCCGTAGACGGTGTAGGGCTCGTCCAGCGAGCGCTGGGCCAGGGGCGAATACAGCCAGCCGTCGACCTGGCTCACGCCGATGCCTTTGTCGCCGTAGGGCAGCACATGGTCGTAGCGGCCAATCTCGATTGCCGAGCGCCGCAGGCTGCCGCCCTTGGGGGCATTCGGGTTGACGTAGTCGAAGTGGGTGAAGCCGGGTTGGTATTTGGCCGGTTCGCCGTACACGGTCAGCGCCGATTGCGGCGCGGCGATCACGGCGGTGCTGGCCAGCAGCAGGGCCAGGGTGGAGCAAAACAGGGTAGAAAAAGCGACTCGCATTGTCAGCCTTGGGCGCCGGGTGAAGAGGTAAAGGGATTTGTACGCTAAGCGCGTACGCGTCGCCAGTTATCACACTGTCACAGATGCACAACGGCCCACCAAAGGGCGGGCCGTTGTTTTAAACATTAGCGCGGATGGATCAGTCCTGACGGCTGGTCACTTCCAGCAGGTGATAACCGAACTGGGTTTTCACCGGGCCTTGCACGGTGTTGACCGGGGCGCTGAACACGACGGTGTCGAATTCCTTGACCATCTGGCCCGGGCCGAACGAACCCAGGTCGCCGCCTTGACGGCTGGATGGGCAAGACGAGTTGGCTTTGGCCACTTCGGCGAAATCGGCGCCGCCTTCGATTTGCGCTTTCAGTTCGTTGCACTTGTCTTCGGTGGCAACCAGGATGTGACGGGCGGTGGCTTTGGCCATGAGGGGTAACTCCTTGGGTAAAAACGGTGAGCGTACCGGATTCAGGTGGTTATTTCCCGGCAAAGTTCCCCTCAATTGCCTGGACAGTTCAGGATCGGGCCATCACCCCGCTGTGGGTCAGCCAATCGATAAACAGCGCAAACAGCTCCGCCTGGGAGTTGATCTCAAGCTTGGTGTACAAATGCTTGCGGTGCATGCGCACGGTTTCCGGGGAGATGCCCAGCACCTGCGCAGTGGACTTTACCGAGTGCCCGCGCAGGATCAGGTGGGCAATTTCCCGTTCACGTACGGTCAATACGCCGCTGCCAAAATGCATGAACGCGGCTTCAATCTGCTGATGCACCTGGGTCTGGGTGAAGGCCTCGTCGCTGATCACCTTGCACAGCCCGCCCGTGGTGCCGAAGCGGCGCAGCAGTTCACGCACGATGGGTTGGGCGGTTCGCAGCAGCGCCAGTTGCGCGTCGCTGAACTGGCCGGCACTCAGGCCCTGGAACATGCACAGGGAGATTTTGCTGTTGGGGCACAGGTCGACGATGTAGTAGCTCTCCTGGGCGCCGCCGCTGCGCAGGTAGTAGGACTTGTAGTACTCGCTGTTGAAAAAATCGTCCGGGGCGATTTGCGCCAGGTGGTAGAAACCTTCGGCCAGGCCCTTGTCTACCGCGAGGCAGAACGGGTCCAGCAGGTAGCCTCGGGAAAAGTAGCGGTTGATGATCTCTTCGTAGTGCGGCCGGGGAATCCCTTGCTGGTAGAGCAAGTGCGGCGCCTGGCCCTGGCGTTCCAGGCTGATCATCATCGATTCGATGGGGGTCAGGGCGCTGAGGGCACACGCCAGGTGCGCGAGGAATGACGCCTCGTCAACGCTGACGAAGGCGTGGGCCAACGCGCCATTCCAGGCTTCAAGCACCTGGAAGGACGGGGCAGGGCAGTGATCGGCGTTCTGGTTCATGCCGGCCAGTCTACCCGCCGGCCAGGGCCTCGGCAAAAGCACCGAGGCGCCGGGGTTCATCGGCCTTGGTACTCGCCGCTCTGGCGCAGCTCTTGGGCGGTGTCGAGGATGCACTGGCGCAGGATCTCGACCACTTCATCCACTTGGGCATGGGTGATGATCAACGGTGGCGACATCACATTCAGGTGGCCGATGGGCCGCACCAGCAAGCCTTTGGCCTGGGCACGCAGGTGGATTTTCTCACCGATGTTCACCGCGTCCGGCAGCAGCGCCTTGGTGTGTTTGTCGGCGACAAACTCGATGCAGGCCATCAGGCGCTGGCAGCGCACGTCGCCCACCAGCGGCAGGCTGGCCAGGGTTTGCAGGCGCTGTTCGAGGTACACGCCGACGTCCTCCACATGGGCCAGCAGGTTTTCCCGCTCGATGATCTCGATGTTCTTCAGCGCCGCCACGCAACTCACCGGATGGCCGCTGTAGGTGAACCCGTGGGTAAAGCAGCGGCCCTTGCCCGGCTCGCCGATCACTTGCCAGATGCGGTCCGAGAAAATGCACGCGCCCAGGGGCAAGTAGCCGGAGGTCAGGCCCTTGGCGGTGGTGATGATGTCGGGTTGCATGTCGAACACCTCCTGGGAGGCGAAGAATTTTCCCAGCCGACCGAAGGACGTCACCACTTCATCCGCCACGTACAGCAGGTCGTAGCGCTGGCAGATTTCCCACATGCGTCGGTGATAGCGCTTTGGCGGGATAATCACGCCGCCCGAGCCCATGATCGGCTCGGCAAAGAACGCCGCCACCTTGTCGGCGCCAATCGTGAGGATCTTGTCTTCGAACTCATCCACCAGGAAATCGAGAAATTGCGCCTCGCTCATGCCCGCAGGCGCCCGGTAGTAGTTGGGGCACGAGATGTGGTGGAACAGGTCGCTCATGAAATCGAATTCCGGCGCGCGGTCGGCGGCCTTGTTGCCGATGGACATCGTCAGGAACGTGGAGCCGTGGTACGCGCTGAACCGCGAGATGATGTGCTTCTTCTCGTGCTTGCCGCGACTGTTCTGATAGAACTGCACCAGGCGGTAGGCGGTGTCTACCGCCGTGGAGCCGCCGGTGGTCAGGAACACATGGTCGAGGTCGCCGGGGGCCAGGCTGGCGAGCTTGGCGCACAGTTCAATGGCGGTGACGTTGGCCATGTCGCAGAACGGGTTGGAGTACGCCAACTGGCGAACCTGGTTGGCGATGGCGTCAGCCATTTCCTCGCGCCCCAGGCCGATATTCGTGCACCACATGCCGCCGACCGCATCCAGGTAGCGGTTGCCGGCGGTGTCGTAGATGTAGGCGCCGTCGCCGGCGGCGATGTTCAACGAGCCCTGTTCGCGGTGTTCGTCGAACATGTGGAAGCCGTGCATGTAATGGGCCTTGTCGGCGGCGTCCAGTTGGGCATGGTCAAACTGGGCAAAAAAAGCAGGATTTGGCAGGGTCATGGCGGTTACCTCAATGGCTGGGCGTTACTTGCCGGTCTTCACGGCATTCCAGGTACGGGTGATCAGGCGCACGGCCGCCTGGGACTGGCTTTTCTGGGTGAACAGGCGCTGCATCGTCGCCGCGTCCGGGTAGATGGCCGGGTTGTCGCGGACCTCGGCGTTCACCAGAGGCTTGGAGGCCAGGTTGCTGTTGGCGTAGTGAATGGTGTTGCTGACGCCGGCAATAACCTTGGGTTGCAGGAGGAATTCGATGAACGTGTGGGCATTCGCCACATGGGGCGCGTCGGCCGGGATGTAGAAGTTATCGAACCAGATCAGCGAGCCTTCCTTGGGGATGAAGTAACCCAGGTTCACTTTGGCCCCGGCTTCCGCCGCCCGGGCCTGGGACGTGGCGTAATCGCCGGACCAGGTGGTGGCCATGCACAGCTCACCGTTGGCCAGGCCGTTGATAAACCCGCTGGAATCGAATTTGCGAATGTACGGGCGTACCGCCATCAACACATCCTGGGCGGCCTTGAGGTCTTTGGGCGCGACGCTGTTGGGGTCCAGGCCGAGGTAGGTCAGGGCCAGCGGGATCATGTCGGTGGGGGAGTCGATAAAGGTGATGCCGCAGTCGGCAAAGCGCGAAATGATCTTGGGATCGAAAATCATCGCCAGGGAGCCGATGGGCGCGTCCGGCATGCGTTCCTTGATCTTGTCGATGTTGTAGGTCACGCCATTGCTGCCCCAGGTGTAGGGCGCCGAATAGGTCACGCCCGGGTCATGGGTTTCCAGGCTTTTCAGCACTTGAGGGTCCAGGTTATTCCAGTCAGGCAGCAGCGCTTTGTTGAGCGGCTGGAAGGCCTTGGCTTTGATCAGCAGCGGTACCAGTGACGCGTTGAGCACCACCAGGTCATAACCCGAACGGCCGGAGAGCAGTTTGCCCTGCACGGTTTCGTAGGAATCGTAGGTGTCGTAGATCACCTTGATGCCGGTGGCTTTCTCGAAGTCGGCGAGGGTGTTTTCCCCGATGTAATCGGCCCAGTTGTAGATGCGCAAGGTATTGCCGGGGTCGTCAGCGGCCTGGCTGAAGGACGTTGAACCCAGCAAGACAGCGCTGAACAGGGCGATAACGGCTTTATGCATGGCGGACCCACCTTGAAGTTGTGCTTATTGTCAGGCCGAGGGGCTGATTGCACTTTCAGGCAGGTAGCGGGCGGGCGCCATACCCCGTTCGGGTAGGAGGCGGTCAGGGCAGCACGATGTAGTCGTTCTGGGTGACGACGGGGCGGTGTGCGCCGGGCTCGAGGTGGATGTAGCGCCCGTCTACCAGGTCGATGGGCAGGCAGTCGTCGATATCCAGCACGCCGTCGGTGTGGGATTGGGTCCAGTGGCTGAGCATCTGTTGTTTGCCTTGGGTCGCGGCTTCCTTGGCCGTGCGGGCAACCACCAGCAGGTAGTGGTGGGCTTCGCCAAAGATGTTGGCTTCATAGCCGCCCAGGTTGATGAAGTACAGGCGCGGTGCGCCGGCTTTGGGCGCCAGGTGGCTGAGCTGGACTTTCCAGCCGTCGACACCGTCGACGGTCATCCAGGAATCGATATGCACGCCTTTCGGGCTGCCGAACCAGCCATCGCGCAGTTGCGGGTAGGCGGCTTCCAGGGTGTCGGCGACGGCAAACACCACGTCGTGCACTTCAATTTTGGCTCGAGGGTGCTTGCCCCCGAGCATGACCACAAACAGCATTGCGCGTCCTTTGTTTGGCTAGGATAGAAGGTGCCACCATCCTTCGACTGAACCCTTTTGTCCAGTCGGTGCCACACTGTTAATTCGCACATTCATCAGGAGGTTGTCATGCGCACCATTGATCTGGCCGGCGTACCCGTCCCTGTCATCGGCCAGGGGACCTGGCGCATGGGCGAGGATCCCGGCAAACGCAGCGCCGAGGTGGCCGCGTTGCAACTGGGCATTGATGAGGGCATGACCCTGATCGATACCGCTGAAATGTATGGCGAAGGCGGCGCTGAAGAGGTCGTGGGCGAGGCGATTCGCGGCAAGCGCGACCAGGTGTTCCTGGTCAGCAAGGTGTACCCGCACAATGCCAGCCGCAAAGGGGTTCCCAAGGCCTGTGAGGCCAGTCTCCAGCGCCTGGGCACTGACTGTATCGACCTGTATTTGCTGCATTGGCGTGGGCAGTATCCCCTGGAAGAAACCGTGGAAGCCTTCGAACGCTTGCGTGAGGCGGGCAAGATCGGTCGTTGGGGCGTGTCCAATTTTGACGTGGCAGACCTCCAGGAACTGGCGTCCCCGGCCTGTGCCACCAATCAGGTGCTCTACAACATTGAAGAGCGCGGTATCGAATTCGACCTGCTGCCGTGGTGGCAGCAACATCACTTGCCCTTAATGGCCTACTGTCCCATCGCCCAGGGCGGCGAGTTGTTGGCCAGCCCGACCCTCAAGCAAATTGCCCGGCGCCACGAGGTCACACCGGCCCAGGTTTCCCTGGCCTGGGTGTTGCGCCAGGACGGCGTGATCGCGATTCCCAAGGCCGTGACGCCGGAGCATGTGCGGCTCAATGCGGCGGCGGCGAAGCTTGTGCTGGATGAGCACGACCTGGACGCGATTGACCGGGTGTTTGGTGCGCCGAAGCGTAAGCATCCGTTGGCGATGGTTTAGTCCCGTGGGCAGAAACGGCGCCGTCCCTGGCGTTGCCGTTTCTGTTTGGGTGAGGGCTTAGCCGGCTACCGGGCTGCGCCAATCATCAGAACCCGAGGTGCCGGACACCTCATGGGTCCAGACGATTTTCCGGTACGTGAAGTACACATCCTCCAGGTGCGTGAAGTGTGCATTGCTCGGGTCCTGGCAGTTGGGCATCCGTGACTGGATGTCCACCAGAATCGCGTCTTCCAGTTCGATAGTGAAGTAGTGCTCCTGGGTGCCGGCTGAAGACGTGCGGTACCACTCAAGGCGGCACTTGACCATTTCCCCCGAGGTCAATGCGCTGAACAGCAGCGGCGACGACTTATCGAACACCTTGCTGATCATCAGGGGTTTATGCACGCGCTGGCCTGTGGGCTGGCCGGATTGCGGGTCACGGGGAATGATTACCTGATGCTGGAATGCCTCGACCAGGATCTGGTCTTCATGGCCTTCCTGGTAAATGTTGCCGACCGAGTCCTGGGTGAACGTGCCTGCCGTAATCAAGCCTTGCTTGGTGCCGGTGATGGAAAGATACGCGGGTGTTGGCATGACGGGTTTCCTTGCCTGATAAATGAGGTCGGCCCAGTTGGCTGAGTTGCCGGCTGGGTAATGCTCGATATCAAGAAGTGTGCCGGAAAGTTCAAGTGCTAATGAAAACAGGGGGTTAGCGTTTTATGGGTTTGTAGTTTGAGATAAGTTGCCTATTTGTACTCGAATGGGTTGTGTTTGCTTGCGCAGATGTGCGCAGTTAGTTGCTCATGTCGATGGGTGGTTTTATCTGTAGGTTTTGCTTTATTTATGACGTTAGTCACTGTTTTTACTGTGCAAACTGTTGCGCATTAGCGAGGTTTGTATCTTTGTAGGAAATTCCTTAATCGTCGTTTCGTGGCTTGAACATTGAATTTTTCATGGATAAGGTTCGTGCTCTTCCCGCCGGGAAGGCGAACTTCAAGCAGTGTTCTAATCTGGGGTTAAATACCATTAGTTCGCTGAATACGTCCTGGAAAGTAACGTGCGGCCCATCATGGTTTATTCAGACAGACTTTCCGATTATTACCTGGAACTTGCGCAGGCGCCCAACTCGAAAGCGAGTTTTGCGGGTGCCGATATGCGTTTTTCGACCGAGTATGAGGCACTGGAAGTCGAACTGGGCAAGTCCAATTCCATGCACGGTAACAGTCAGCCTGACTGGCAGTGGGTCGTGGAAAAAAGCGAAGCGCTGTTGCGTCATAAGTCCAAGGATTTGCGTGTCGCTGTCTGGTTGACCTGGGCCTTGCATCAGCGCGAGTCCTTCCCCGGATTGCTCGCAGGCCTGGGGTTGTTGCGCTACCTCTGTGAGCATCATTGGGCAGTCGTGTACCCGGGCAAGCTGCGTACCCGCAGTGCTGCATTTGGCTGGCTGGTCCCGCGCCTCGAACAGGTACTTGCGCAAAACCTGTCGTTCAAAGACCAGCGGCCGTTGTTCCACTGCATGCTCGAACACCTGGCCCGGCTGGATGAGCTATGGGCCGAACATCTCGCGGATGAGGCTCCGCTGTTACTGCCGATTCGCAGGCAGTTGTCGGACCGGTTGCAGCAGTCCGGCGAGAGCGATCCTCCACCGGGTGTGATTGCTCAGATCAAGCAGGTGGCGACTCAGTTGCTGGCCACCGAGCCTGTCGTGGATAGCGAAAAGGACGCCCATAAGCTGCTGCGCACGCTGCAGGAGAGTGCCCGGCCCTTGTGTGCCTGGTGGCAGCGCCAGAATGCCACTGACCTGCGCGCGCTGCGTCTGGGCCGAACGCTGACCTGGTTGACGATCACCAGCCTGCCGGACTGTGACGCCGAGCAGGTGACGCCTTTGCGAGGCCCGGCACCGGACAAGCTCAAGCGTTATCAGGAGCGCTTTGCCCAGGGGCAGCACGCCGACCTGTTGTTGGAGCTGGAGGCCAGCCTGGCCTGCGCACCTTTCTGGTTTGACGGTTTGTACAGGGTTTGGGAATGCCTGCAGGCACTTCAGGCCGATCTGGCCATGACCGAACTGGAAGTGCACTTCGCCTTGTTGCTTCAGCGATTGCCGGGGCTCGTCCCGTTGCGCTTCCACGATGGCACACCCTTCGCCGACCCTGTCACCCGAGGCTGGATCAACACCCAGGTTGCACGCCATTTCCAGGCTCCGGTATCCCCCCGGTCCGCCCTTGATGCCCAGGCAGCGCCTTGGGACACCGCGCTGCACGAGGTCATGCCTGTGCTGCGCAAGGACGGTTTCAAGGCTGCCGTCCGGTCGCTCAAGCAAGGTATGCAAACCGCAACAGGTGACCGCGCCAGATTTCATTGGCGGCTTGGCCTGGCCAGGTTGTCTGTCCTGGCAGGCAAGCAGGACCTTGCCAAAGTCCAGCTCGACCACCTGGACCAAGAACTGCAGCAATCAGGCTTGCAGCGCTGGGAGCCCGAACTGGCGGTTGAAGTGCTGCAACTCTTGTATGGCTGTTGTGATGCGTTGCCGCAAAGCCATTCCGTGCGTGAGCGCAAGGAAGAAGTCCACCGCAGGCTGTGCCACTTCGATCTGGAAGCGGTACTTGAATAGGCTTTCGAGCCACACGAAAAAGGAGAAACACCATGGCGAAAGAAGGTTCGGTAGCCCCTAAGGAACGCATCAATATCACGTTCAAACCCGCCGTTGGCGCCGCACAGGAAGAGGTCGAGCTGCCGTTGAAACTGCTGGTGCTAGGGGACTTCACACCACGCTCAAGCTCAGTCTGGAGCCCGGCAGCCGGTATGTCGGCGTGCTGGCGGCCTACCGTGATTTGCCCCACTCGCAATGGCGCTATGTGTTGCCGGTGACTGCGCAGCAAGTGACACGCGCCGAACTGGTCCTTGATCAGGCCGGTATCCGGTTGGCGAGCCCGCAGCCGGCCAAGGCGGGTGACTGACATGCACAGCCAAAAAGTCATCTGGCAGGAAGGCATGCTGTTGCGCCCTCAGCATTTTCAGCAAAACGATCGCTACCACGAACAGCAAGTCCAGCGCCGTACCCAGTTGTTGTGCGCTCACGCCTGGGGTTTCCTGGCCCTGGAAATCGATGTGCAATACCTCAGCCTGGGCAAGGTCGTCATCAGCCGGGCCAGCGGGATATTGCCTGATGGCAGCCTGTTTGAAATGGGTGCAGCCATGGAGTCGCTGGTGCTGGAGGTTCCCGAGAATAGCGCAAGGCAGCCGGTATACCTGGCCCTGCCGTTGGCCACGAGTAACAGTGTTGAAGCCCGTCGGCCCGAACAGGTTGATGTAGTGGCGCGCTACAAGACCCTGGCGGCAGACGTCGGCGATTCCAACGCAGGGGAGGACTCTCGTCGTCAGATCATGTGCGGCCAGCTGGATTTTCGCTCGCTGTTGGGGGAGTCCCACAGCGGCCAGGAGTACGTGAAACTCAAGGTTGCCCAGGTACTCAGCCGCACGGAGGAGGGCGTCAGCCTGGATGCCGACTTTATCCCGACGTTCATCCACCTGCATGGCTCCGGGTATCTGCTGTCTTGCCTCAAGGAGGTGATCAGCCTGCTCGCTTACCGGGGGGACGCCATTGCCGCGCGGATTCGCGCCAACGGCACCGCCGCAGGCGCGGAGGTCGGAGACTTCCTGATGTTGCAACTGATCAATCGCTCCGAGCTGGTCTTGCGTCACTACCTGGGGCAGAGCCAGGTCAGCCCTGAAGCGCTGTATCGAACGCTGCTGTCGATCCTGGGTGAACTTGCCACGTTTGGCAGTGACAGCAAGCGGGCGCACTTCGAGGGGCATTACCGCCACAGCGACCAGGGCGCCAGCTTTCGCGGGCTGATGGAGCCGATTCGCAGCCTGCTGTCGATGGTACTTGAGCAGCATGCCATCGAGCTTGTGCTGCAGCCCCGCCAATACGGGGTGTTGGTGTGCCCGGTGAGCGATCTGAACCTGCTGGATTCGGCGACCTTCATCCTGGCCGCCAGTGCTCATTGTGACTCCGAGGAATTGCGTCACCGCCTTCCGGCGCACCTCAAGGTCGGCCCCGTGGAGCGGATTCGCGAGTTGGTCAACCTGCACCTGGCGGGCATCAAGGTCAAGCCGTTGCCAGTGGCGCCCCGGCAGATACCGTTTCATGCCGCAAAAACCTATTTCATGCTTGAACTCGGTGCTCGCGACATCGAGCAATTGAAGCAATCGGGAGGGTTTGCCTTCCACGTCAGCGGCGAATTCGCCGAATTGGAACTGAAATTCTGGGCCATCAGGAACTGAGACCATGGACAGGGAATATCCGCAGGACGAGAAAACCGTCCTGCTCGATCGGCAGGGTCGAGCACCTGCGCAGGGGCCGATAACCGACTTCACGTCGCCGCCCCGCTTCGAACAACTGGAAGACCGGATGATTTACGCCGCCCGCGCGCAGGGCGCGGAGCACTTCAACGTTGGCTTGAACAGCCTGGTAGCACCTGCCTGGGAGCTGTTGTCCGAGGTGGTGCAACTCAAGCGCAGTAGCGCGCAGGAAAGCCTGCGGGCGCTCAACGAGCGGTTGTCAGCGGCGGTCACGCTGTTCGAAACCCGGGCCCGGCATGACGGCGCACAAGGCAGCGAGGTCATGGCGGCGCGCTATGTGCTGTGCAGTGTGATCGACGAAGCGGTGCTCACCACCTCATGGGGCAGCCAGAGCGACTGGTCGAAGATGAGCCTGCTGAGCAGCTTTCATAACGAAACCTTCGGCGGCGAGAAATTTTTCCAGCTGCTTGAGCGGATGTCGAGGGACCCTTTCAAGCACCTGGCGATGCTGGAGCTGATGTACCTGTGCCTGTCACTCGGGTTTGAGGGTAAGTACCGGGTCATGGAGCGCGGCTTGTTGCAGCTCGAACAGGTGCGGGATGCACTGTATCGGCAGATTCGGCACGTGCGGGGCGATTCGCCTCCCGCCTGTGAACCGCCGCCCAGGGCGCAAGCACAGCGTCAGGGCCGGCTGAGAGGGGTGTCGGCAACCTGGATCGCGGTCTTTGTCGTGGCCTGTCTGTTGACCCTATATGGCGGGTTTGCCTGGGTTCTGGGCCAACAGCGCGAGACGGTGCTGCAACCGTATCAACCCGTGGCGCCGGATATTACCCGGGCGCCGCTCTAACGCAGGGAGCAACTCATGAACGCATTCTTCAAGGGCGCGTGCACCGTGCTGGGCAGGATTTGGGTCTGGAGCCTGTTACTGGTGCTCTTGGTCGCGATGACGGTGTGGTTTTTCGGGCCGTTGCTGGCCGTCGATGATTATCGATTCTGGCAAACATCGTCGGCGCGTTTGCTGACGATCAGCGTGCTGTTCCTGGTGTGGGGCCTGGCCATGGTCTATGCCAGTTGGCGGCGCATGGCCCGTCAGGGAGCCCCCGATAATGTTGAGCTGCGCCAGCGCAAAGGCCTGGTCGACAACGAGCAGCGGCAGCTGCGACGGCGTTTCAAGGACGCGCTCTACACCCTGAAAAACGCTCGGGTTTATGGTGAGCGCAGCCCGCGCTGGCGCAGTGCGTTGCCGTGGTACCTGCTGATTGGCAAGGCCGGCAGTGGCAAGACCCGACTGTTGGCGGCCAGTGGCCTGCAACGGCTTCAGGATCGAACCGAGTCCACGGCTGATGCCAGTGGAACCCGCTGCTGTGATTGGCATTTCGCCGAAGACGGCGTTTTGCTCGATACGGCTGGTCGCTACCTCACTCAGCCTGACAGTCGTGTGGATAGCGCGGGATGGTCGACGCTGCTGGGCCTGCTGAAGAGGCGTAGCGGAACACGCCCGCTCAATGGCGTGGTGGTGACGTTGTCAATGGATACCCTACTCCATGGCAGCGAGCGGGAGCTGGAGAGTGACGCACGGGCGGTCCAAAGCCGGCTGCAGGAAATCCGGCAGACATTGCATGTGGACGTGCCGATCTATCTGGTGGTGACCCAGGCGGACCGTCTGCCGGGATTTGCGGAGTTCTTCGACCGTCCATTGGGCGAGGGCAGTGAGGCGGTGCTCGGTGAATCTGTCGTCGCAGGCAAAGGCGGTATTGAAATTGGCCAGGTACGCCAGGCGTTCGAAGCGCTGCTTCAGCGCTTGAGCGGTGAACTTGTGCAGCGCCTGCACCAGGAGCGTAACAGCGACCTGCGCGGCCGGATGCTCGATTTCCCCCAGCAGGCGGCACGGATTGGCGAACGGTTGAGCCTGTACATCGACGTTGCCTTCTGCGGCCCGCGTTATCGGCACGCCAATGGATTTCGTGGTTTCTACCTGACCAGTGCGGACGGTGGCCCAGGGGCACCGGGGCCTCGCGCGCACTTCATCCAGGGTTTGTTCAGCCGGGTGATTCTGGCAGAGGCCAACCTGGCGGGTCTCGATAGCCAGGAGCGACGTCGGATTCGCTGGCGCCAGGGGCTGCTGACCCTGGGCGCGCTGCTGGTTGTCGGGGCGGCGGGCTTGCTTTGGACCCGCAGTTACGCGTTCAACCACCAGCGCCTGGAGCAACTGCGGGAGCTGATGCGACCTCCCGCGACCGTACCGCCTGGGTCGGACACTACGCTGGCGCTCCTGCCCCTGTTGGACAGTCGCCTGGCGGCCACTCGGGTTTTCCCGGTTCAGGGTGGGGCCAGACTGGCGGAGCGGATGGGTTTGTATCAAGGCGATATCAGCCGTCCCGTATTGGAACAGGCCTATGGGCACGCCTTGGGTCAGTTGCTGCTGTCCCAGGTCAGCGAGATGCTGGAGGAGCAGGTACGCGGCAGCCTGGAGGATCGCGAGCGGCTGCTGGACAACCTCCGCGCGTACCTGATGCTTGACCTGAAGGAGCGTCGGGATGCCAGTTGGTTGCGTGAACGAGTGGCGGGGTATTGGTCGATACGTTTTGCCGGTGAGCCCTCGGTGCAAAGTCGTCTGAATGAACACTTTGCGCGCTTGCTTGAACAGCCGTTCGTGCAGCCGCTCAATACCGAGCTGGTGGCCCAGGCACGTCACGTGTTGCGGGGGGAGTCACTGGTGGATGTGGTGTACCGCGTGCTGCGGGAACAAGCTCGCAGCCTCGAACCTTACCGCCTTGCCCAGGGGCTGGTATTTGACGGGGCCGACCGTCCCATTCCGGGTTTTTATACCAGGAAGTACCTGCGCCATTTCGAGGAGCAGGGTGCACGACTGGTGAACACCATCGTCCAGGATAACTGGGTGTTGGGGGAGGGGGCTGACCTGAGCGCCATGGATTTGCAACGGCTGATGGTGGCGCTTGAGCAACGCTATTTCAGCGAGTATGCCGATGCATGGAGCGAGGCGCTTGGGCGGATTCGTCTACGTGAAACTGACAACGCCCGGCAAGGTGCCGAGCAACTCGCCAGCCTGGCGTCTGCCCAGTCACCGTTGTTGCAGATGCTGCAACAGGTTCGTGATAACACGCGCCTGCCATCGGTCAACGAGCACCTGGAGGACCTGTCTGCCAAATTGCCAGGGCCTGCGACAGCACTGGGGCAGGTTGCCCAGGCCGCCACCGCGGGTGTCCGAGCGGGGTTGGCCGGCACGCCGCCCGACACGGCGCGGCGTGCACTGCAGCGCCGCTTCGAGCCGCTGCACCAATTGCTGGACAACCAGCAGAACCCAGGTGCCGAATTGACCCAGGCGTTGCAGGCACTCAACGACTTGCACCTGCAATTGGCGACCTTGAATCGCGAAGGTTCGCCGGAGCCGATCGCCTTTGAGATGGTCAAGCGGCGGATTCAGGGGCAGCAGGATGCCCTGGGGAATGTGCGTAACGTTGCTGCACGCTTGCCGTTGCCACTGACGGGCTGGTTCGAAGGCCTGGCGGATGAGCATTGGCGCCGCTTGCTCGACCAGGCCTATCGCCATGTGAACCAGCGTTATCAGAGTGAGGTATATGGTTTTTACGCGAAGGCGATCAAGCAACGTTTCCCGTTCAATGCCCACGCCAGCAGCGACGTCGCCCTCAACGACTTCCAGGAGTTCTTCAAGCCCGAGGGGGTGATGGCACGGTTTTTTGACAGCTATCTAAAGCCTTTTGTCAGCGGTGATGCCGGTCGCTACCGGCTGCGCAGCCTGGATGGACGCAGCTTGCCGATGTCCCGGGCGTTGCTCGACCAACAGCCGAAGGTGCAGGTGATCAGGCGCGGTTTTTTTGCGGATGACCCGGGAGACTTGCAGGTGCGCTTTACCCTGGCGCCCTACAGCCTGGACCCGGCGGTCAGTCGCGCGGTGTTGCGTCTGGGTGACCAGCAGATGGTGTACCGCCACGGGCCGATCGTACCCATGACGATGCAATGGCCAAGCGAGGCTGAAAATGGGCGCAGCAGCCTGGTGTTGGAGCGCGGTGGTGAGCGGCCGTTGGGCATTGAAAAAAACGCCGGCGCCTGGTCCATGTTCCGCTTGTTCGACCTGATGCAAAGTGAACCCTCCAGCGGGCAGGATGTATTGATCCTCAAGGCGGACCTTGCAGGCTTGCGCGCCAATTACCTGCTGACCAGTCGACGCACGCCCAATCCATTTCAGATGGCCCAGTGGCGTACCTTCCGCCTGCCGGAGCAGTTGTGAGCCCGGGGCGGGCTCGCTGGTACAGCGCTGGCCGTACGCACCGTGGCAAGCTCAGGTCACGCAACGAGGACGCCTTTCTCGACTGCCCTCGGCACGGCTGCTGGGCTGTGGCGGACGGGATGGGCGGGCATCAGGCGGGGGATGTCGCCAGCCAGTTGGTGGTCGATAGCCTGGCGTCGCTTCCTGGACGGGGGAGTCTGGACGAACGGGTCGAGGCAACCCGCCGCTGCCTGCAAGGGCTCAACCGGCGGCTGGGCGAGGAGCTGACGTTGGCCGGCCAGGGCGCCGACTGCATCATGGGCAGCACGGTCGTAGCATTGCTGCTTCAGGGCAATCGCGCGGCGTGTGTCTGGGCCGGTGACAGTCGTTGCTACCTGTGGCGCGGGCAGACGTTGTACCAGCTGTCGCGGGATCATTCGTTGTTCGAGCAATTGCTTGATCAGCGGCTGAGCCTGGAGCAGGCCAGGGCTCATCCTGATGCACGCGCCTTGACCCGGGCCATCGGTTCGCGGGGTCCATTGAGCCTGGAGGTATTGGAACTCAGCACCTTGGCAGGGGATGTTTTTCTGCTGTGCAGTGATGGCCTGTATCAGGCGCTGAGCCATTCTGAGCTGGGGCAGGCATTGAGCCTGGGAAACCCACAGCAGGTTCTGGATCAACTGTTCGCAGGTGTACTGCGGGGTGCTGCCAGGGACAACCTGACGGCTGTGGTGGTGCAGTCATGAGTGATCGGCCTGATGGCGAGGTTGCGCCCCTGCCCAGCCCCCCGTTGACCCACTTTGCCTTTGCCAAGGCGCCAGCGCCCCCGCAACGTGACGGCATACCTGCAGTGCTGGCCGGGCGATACCGTATCGAACGCGTGCTGGGTGCTGGCGGTATGGGGGTGGTCTATCGCGCACGGGACTTGCTGCACGAACAGTTTGGCGAGTCGCGCTCCAGTGTGGCGATCAAGGTACTGGGTGAAGCCATCCGCGAGTCGGCGGATGCCCACGTGCTGCTCTACAGCGAATTTGCCCTGACGCGCAGCCTTCGGCATGAGCAGGTGGTGCGTGTGTTTTCGTTTGAAGTGGATACGTCCTGCCAGCTCGCTTTCTTTACCATGGAACTGCTCCAAGGGCTGACCCTGGACCGGTTGCTGCTGGAGTGCCCCGGCGGCTTGCCGTGGCGGGAGTTGCAAGGCATCGCCGTGCAATTGCTCGATGGGTTGCGTCATAGCCATCAGCAAGGCGTGCTGCATGGGGATGTGAAACCCGGCAATGTGATGGTGGGGGAAGGAGGGCTGCGCTTGTTCGATTTCGGACTGGGCCAGGCCGACGGGCAGGCAGCCGTCGGGTCGCCCGCCTTGAATCGAAGTCGTTTTAACGCCTGGACACCCGCCTACGCAGCGCCCGAGCTGCTGGCCGGCGGTGCTCTGTCGGCCAGTGCCGATCTGTACGCAGCGGCGTGTGTGCTCTACGAATTGGCCCAGGGGCGGCGCCAATCCGGTAACCGGCCCGCCAGGCCCGGGCAATTGCCTCGCCAATGCTGGCCGGCGTTACGCACGGCGTTGGCGGCCGACCCTGAGCACCGGGCAATCACCCTGGAGGAGTTACGCGCAGTGCTCAGCGATACCCGCCAAGGCTTGAGCCGCTGGTTCTAGCCGGGCAGGTCATGCAACTGACAATATTCGGCCCAACTCAGGCCTGCCATCTGCGCCACTTCCTTGTGCACCTCAAGGCGCTGGGCTTCGAATTCTGCCGGGGACTGCGCCGTCAATTTCAGCGTCAGCTCCCACGCAAACAGGCCCTGTTGCTCGGCTTCAGCCTCAAACACCTCATGCAGCCGCTCGGCGCGGTACTGCTCGAGGGTTTCACCCTTGGCCTGGGCTGCCAGTGGGTTCAACGTATTCAGTTCTGCAGCCAGGGCCGGGTGTTCGTTCAGGAATCTGTCCAGGGCTAGCTGGTGGTTTTCGCCGGGTTGGGACAAAGGTTTACTCCAGGATAAGAGACGGTCAGTCGGGTTTGGTCATCAAAAAAGCCGCCATGGCTGCATAGGCCGGCAAGGTCACCCCGTCATTGGCCGCATTGCCCGCCACGGGGTGGGAGGCGTAGCGAACAATCACCATTTCAGCCTTGGGATCGATGTAGATGCTCTGGCCATGTACCCCACGGGCCATGAAGGCGCCGTCCGGATTGTGGGTCACCCACCACATGTTGCGATAGCTCCAGCCCTTCAGTTGAGCGTAGCCGGCCTGGGCGAACGCCTGCTTGTCGCCGCCCTGGCGAATATCCTTCACCACGCTTTCGGGCACGATCTGCTGGCCATTGAAGCGCCCGCCGTTGCGCAGCATCTCGGCAAACCGGGCCAGGTCCCGCAGCCCGGTGTTCAGGCCGCCACCGGCAAACGGTGTGCCGATGGAGTCGACCGTAAAGTAGGCGTCCTGCTCGGCGCCGATCCGGCTCCAGATCCGCTCGCTGAGCAGTTGCGCCACGTTGCGCCCGGTCGCGCGGGCGATCACCCAGCCCAGCACGTCGGTGTTGACGGTCTTGTAGCCGAACGCGCGGCCGTGTTCGCCACGCTGTTTCACGGTTTGCAGGAACTCGTAGTAACTGCGCGGCCCGGTGTAATCCTTGGGTTTGGGCAGCGGGTTGCCGGCCTGGGCGTGGGCCCAGACTTCGGCGTTGGGGTCGGCGTAATCTTCGCTGTAGTCCAGGGCCGTGGTCATGTCCAGCACCTGGCGCAGGGTGGCGCTGCCAAACGCGGAATGACCCAGTTCGGGCACGTAGTCGACGATCTTTTTCTGTGGATCGAGGGTGCCATCGGCCACCAGCATCGCGCCCAGGGTGCCGATCACCGATTTGGTGACCGACATGGCCGCGTGTTGGCCGTCCTCCTTGAGCGCCCCGAAGTAGCGCTCATACACCACCGTGCCGCGATGCATCACCACGATGCCATCGGTGTAGGTGGCGTCCAGGGTCTGGCGCCACGTCAGCGGCTGGGCGGCACTGACGGGCTGTACGGGAAGTGCGTCGAGCCCGGCGTCGAGTTTACGCGGCAGCGTCAGCGGCGCGCCCAGCCCGCGGGAGACATTCACCGTGGGCATCAATTGGCGAAAGTGGGCGACACTCCAGCGCATCGCCGGGAAGCGGAAATAGCTGCCGTCTTCAAAGCGCAGGGTGCGGTCTGCCGGCGGTGGTGCGCCGACCATCCATTGCAGCCGGGCAGGGTCGCTGGCCTGGGCATCGGGGAAGGTCGGGGTGGCGGCGCCGGCCAACGGGCTGATCAGGCCGAGCAGCGCGCAGGCCAAAAGGGGAGAGAATCGCAGCATCAGTCGAGTCCGTTCGAGGAGAGCGTCGCTTTTTACGACAATCAGTACGCCGAAGGATGGGCCAAGCCGAGACAATCGACAAGCCGCAAGCCCATACGGCGATTCTGAATAATTGCCCCAGGGGCGGCAAAAACCTTTCGCTCGCGGTGTGAGGGCGTGTAGCGTTACCCCCCTGATAAGGCTACAGCCAGGTGTTATTTTGCGACCCTGGCACCCGCGACCGAGGGGCAGGTGATGGCGCAAACGCTGTTCAAGCTTTTCTTCACCCAGCGGCTGGCCGCCTTGGCCAGCATCGAGTCGTTGCGGGCCATACGCGAAGGGCTGCTGTGGATCCTGCCGTGCCTGCTGGTGTCGGCGGGTTTCCTGATCCTGTCCGAATGCGCCCGGGTGCTGGGTTTTGACCCGCAGGTGGTGGCCTTCCTGGCGGGGCTGCACAACCAGATCAGCTCGGTGATTCCGCTGCTGGTGGCCGCTTCCATCGGTTACATGCTTGCGATCCAGTACCGCCTGCCGCAACTGCCGGTGGCGTTCCTGTGCCTGGCCCACGTGGTGATTGCCACGTTTTTGCTGCGGGATTTTCCCCGTGCCTCGGCGACCTTCGTGTTGTTTATCGCGATCGCCTCGCCGCTGCTCAACGTGCCCGTGGTTGCCTGGCTGCACCGGCGGCGCTGGACCCGGCTGGTCAACGAAGACCTGGTGGGGCACAACCTCAAGGGCACCATCAATATGGTGGTGCCGGGAGCGATCACGGCGATGGGGCTGGTGCTGGTGCTGTCGTTGCTGTTGCAGATTCCGCAGGTGGCGCAGCTGCAAGGGCCGCAGGTACTGGATGCGCTGCAGTCGCCGTATGGCAGCGGCCTGTTTGTGTCCCTGATGAATTCGCTGCTGTGGTTTTTTGGCATTCACGGTGTCTACGCCATGCAGCCGTTGTTCGATGTATTGGACCAGGCCGTGGTGCTCAATAACGCGGCGGTGGCGGCGGGCGAGCCGATCAAATATGTACTGAACAGCGGCCTGCTGGGCAGTTTCGCGTTTATCGGTGGCTCGGGTGGTGCGTTGTGCCTGCTGCTGGCAATCCTGATGTTTTCCAGGAGCCAGTCCATGCGATTGGTGGCGATGGCCAGCCTGCCATTGTCCTTGTTCAACGTCAGCGAAGTGCTGTTGTTTGGGTTGCCGATTATTCTCAACCCGCGTCTGTTCATTCCGTTTCTGCTGGTGCCGGCGGTCAACGCAATGCTGGCGCTCACCGTGGTGCTGCTTGGCTGGGTCTCACCCGCGGTGGTCAGTGTGCCGTTTACCGCGCCGGTGTTGCTCAACGCGTATTTGAGTACCCATGGCGACCTGGCGGCGGTGTTGCTGCAGGTGGTGTTGCTGGGGGTGGGAACACTGATTTACACGCCCTATGTACGGGCAATCAACCGTGAGGCCATGGAAGGCGGCACGGTGTATTTGAAGTCCCTGGACATGACCTTTCGCGGCCTGGAAGAAAAGGGCCGCTTGCTGGAGTTGGACCCGGTGATGGCCTCCCATAAGGCCCAGGCGCGGCAGGCCAGCGAGTTGAGCCATATCCAGCAGATCAGCGACTACGAGTTTTACCTCGAATTCCAACCGCAGATTTCGACCCTGACCGGGCTGTGCACCGGTTGCGAAGCGTTGATGCGTGCACGGGATGCCGAGGGCACGGTGCATTCACCCTGGGAGTTCCTGCAATGGTTGGCCCATGCGCGGCTGATGCCCGACGTGGATGTGTGGGTGGCGTCCCAGGCCGTGCGCCAGTACCAGAGGTGGCAAAAGGTCGGCTTTGCCTTGCCGATGACGATCAATATCTCCAGTGCCACGCTGACGACCCCGGCGTACGGTGACCGGCTGGTGGAGATTTTGGCCCAGGCCCACGGGCAGGTGTCGGTGGAGATCACTGAGGATGCGTTGGTGGGGGATATCCAGGGTGCCCGGCAGATGATCGAGAAGCTGCAGGCGATTGGCGCGAAGGTGTACATCGACGACTTTGGCACCGGGTTTTCGGCGCTGAGCTATCTGCATCAGTTCCCGGTGGATTTCATCAAGATTGATCGCAGTTTCGTGGTGGCCCAGCATGATCCGAAGGGCGCCCAGGTATTGACCGGGATGTTGCGGTTTTGCGAGGCGCTCAACCTGGGCGTCGTGGTCGAAGGCGTTGAAACCGCCGAGCAGCTCGCGTTTTTGCAGTCGGGTTCGGAGTTGATCATTCAGGGCTGGTATTTCAGCAAGGCCATACCGGGTGATGAGCTGGAGCAGTTTGTGCGTGGACGCGCCCAGACCCGACCTAACGTTCCAGAACGCCTCTGAAGGTTGCACTCAAGGCCCGCAGCGTCTCGCGGGAACGACCATCACTGATTCGGCTGTGCAACACGATTTCACTGACGGGCAGCGCCGGTAACCCGTACTGTTCGCTCACGTCCACAGCGCCCGCCGGTGCCACTCGCCGGGCCAGCGCCGCGACCCCCAGGCCGGCGCTGACGGCCGCACCCACGGCCATCACACCGCCGCCGACAAACACCTCGGTCCAGTCAATCCGCGCCTCATCCAGCGCCCGTACCGCCAAGTGCCGTACGCCGCAGGGCGAGGCCAGGGTTGCCAGGCGCAACGGCGTGCCGGGGGTGTGTTGCCAGGTGGGGGCGGCGAACCAGCCAAAGCGCTCCACCACCAACACTTCACCGTCCTGGCGGTCGCCTTCGTTACGCACGATCACCGCGTCCAGTTCGTTACGGTCGAACGCCGCGATCAGGTCCCGGGACGAGGCAATCCGCACCTCCAGGATCACCAGCGGGTCATACGCCGCCAGGCGGCTGAGCCACAGCGGCAGGTCCGGCCCGGCCACGTGGTCGCTGATGCCGATCACCAGCCGGCGTGACGCACCGTTGCCCATATCAGCCAATGCCCGTTCGTGGGCATTGAGCAGCGCGCGGGCGGCGATGATGAACTGCTCGCCCTGGGGCGACAGCCGCACATGCCGCGGCGTACGCACCAGCAAGCGGTAGCCGAGGCGGTCTTCCAGGCGCTTGAGTTTGAGGCTGATGGCCGCCTGGGACGTGTCGAGGGCCTGGGCCGCGCGGGTGAAACTGGCGAAATCGGCCACCAGTACAAAGGCCTGTACGGTGTCGATATCCAGGGGCTTGAGTGCGTCGGTCATTTCAACTCCTTATCACACATATATCGAGTGATATCTTGATGAAATCATTGGCGCTGCGCAAGCTGGCCACTCATTTAAAGAGGAGCGCCATGATGTTTGCCAAACAGTATTCACATCGTTTGCCGGCGGATTACGACATGGGCGTCATCAGTGAGCGGGCCGCCCGGTTAGGGCCGTTGTGGGATCACGCCGAGGGTTTGCTGTTCAAGGCGTTTATCGCTCAGACGCGGGGGCAGGCGCCGGGTGTGGGCAACCTGTATTCGTCGGTCTATCTCTGGTCAGACCCCTTGCAGGCCGCGGACTTTCTGCTTGGCGAGCGCTTTGATAAGGTCCTCGACAGTTTTGGCCAGCCGCACATTGAGTCGTGGTTGCCGCTGGATGTGCAGCGAGGTCCGGCGCAGAAGGCATTGAGCCTGTACCGGGAAGAGTGGGCGCTGGCGCCGGGCGCGGATCGTGGGCAGACCCTGGCGGCAGAAAAGGTGCGCAATCGGCAGATCGCGGATGGCAGCGACAATTTCGCGGTGTTCCTGGCGCTGGATGTGCAGGCGTGGAAGCTGGTGCGGATCACCTTGTCGGGCAAGGCGCTGGAGGTGAGCCATCCGGCTAATGGCTACGAAGTGTTGTATCTGGCGCGGCCGGGTGTGTAACGCCGGTAGCCGCCGATCCGTCGGCGGCTAGCCTTGCCATCAGGAGTTGAGACGGGCCTGAGGCTGGCTCAACTTGCGCTCGGCCACGGCGCCGAACACCAGGCCCAGGGTGGTCCACAGCACCAGTTGAATCCCCAGGGAGGCCACGCGGAACTTCCACAGCAACACCGCCGAGAACTGCTCCGGCACTTCATTGATGGTCGGGAACAGGCTGCCGGCCACCGAGACGATCACGATGTACAGCGCCACACCCAGGATCGCGCCAGCCCACAGGCCACGGCGTGCGATCAGCTTGCGGGCGGCGTTGAGCGCAATCACCGCCGCCGCTACCGACACCAGCAGCATCAGGAAAAACAGCTTGGTGCGTTGCGCGATGGTGGCCGGGTCGCCCACCGATGGCGGGTTGGCCGGGTACTTCAGCCCCGGCACCACGATGATCGTCACAAACGCCGCCAAGGCCAGCAGCGCCGCCAGGCCACGGGGACCGACCTTGCCGATACGGCCCAGGGCGTACGTGAATACCAACGCGAAAATGCCGCCCAGGGACACGCTGTACACCACCACACCGGTGAACAGGCCGAAGGTACTTTGTACTTCGCGGCTCACCAATTCTTCTTCCGGCGCGTCGCCGTGCATCTGTGCCATCTGATCTTCGAAGGCGATGGCCTTGTCGATCTGCGGTTCACCAAAGGTCTTGGCGAAACCGAAGGCCAGGATGCCGGCGAGCAAGCCCACCAGCATCCCGCGAACGAGTAAATGCCCTGTCATGTCGTCACGCTCCAATCAATGGCAGGGGAAACCCAGCAGGTGACGACCGTCGTGCACAAACTCATGCACGTACATGCCTTTGAACACGGCGGTGGCGCCTTGCTCGGCGCCGACGAAGTAAATCGCCAGCATCAACAGCAGGCCGCCGAAGATCGCCCAGGGCAGGATTTCGCCCAGGGGAATGGACGGTATTGAAACGTCGGAATCGGTTGCAGCGGTATAAGCCATGAGAACCTCCAGGGATGACGCGTCCCGAAATGGATAGCGAGTTGGCTGAAACAGGGTCTGGCTTACGGCTATCAGGCCGAATACAGTGGCGCGACCGCGCCGGCGTTGAACCGGCTTCCTGTTGCAGAGTAGTTGAAACATGTTGAAACAACTTCCCAAGTCTACGCTGACTGCACCTTAAAACCAGAGCGATTTGTCATGCAGGCCACCCGGTTGACCCTTATTGCCCACGCCAGTACCCGTGCCCAGAAACGGGCTCGCTTCGCGCTGGATGAACCGGTGGAGATGGACTGGCAGCAGGCGGCGCTGTCCCAGGGGCATCGCTTCAAGCGCGCGCCCGTTGTGCTGTGTGGCCCGGAGGCGCGGACCCGGCAGACCGCGACGCTGTTTGCCGCCGATGCTTCGGTTGAAACAGCCCTGCGCGATTGCGATTTCGGCCGCTGGCACGGGCAGGCAATCGATGAGGTTCAGCAGGCCGAGCCCGACGCACTGCACGCCTGGTTGACCGACAGCACCGCGGCGCCCCATGGTGGCGAATCAGTGGTGCAGCTGTGTGAACGGGTAGGGCAGTGGCTGCGGTCCCTTGAGCAAACGCCGGGGCATGTGCTGGCGGTAACCCATCCGTTTGTGATCCGCGCGGCGCTGCTGCATGTCATGCAATGCCCGCCCTCGATGTTCAACCTGATCGACGTCGAGCCGCTGTCATCCACCGAGTTGCGGTTCAACGGCCGATGGCGCCTGCGCCTGGAAACTCACGCGTGACGCCCCGAACATGGCAAAATCCGCCCCCCGCACCGAGAACACCATGAAGACTTTCCCATGAAACGCATCCTGATCATCGGCATTGGCGCCGGCAACCCCGACTACATCACGATGCAGGCGGTCAAGGCGCTCAACCGCACCGACGTGTTTTTCCTGATGGACAAGGGCCAGAGCAAAGACAAACTGATCGACCTGCGCCGGGAAATCTGCGAGACCTACATCACCGATCACGCGTACCGCTTTGTCGAGGCCGATTGCCCCGAGCGCGTGCGGGGTGATATCGACTACACCACCGCCGTCAAGGACCTGAACCGCGACAAGCAGCAGACCTTCGAACGGATGATCAATGAGGAAATGGCCGACGGCGAAGTTGGCGCGTTCCTGGCCTGGGGCGACCCGGCACTGTACGACAGCACCATCCGCATCCTGCAGGCGATTCTGGCCAGTGGCAGCTGTGTGTTCGAGTTTGAGGTGATCCCGGGAATTACCAGCGTCCAGGCCCTGGCGGCCCAGCACAAAGTGCCGCTGAACCGGATTGGCCGCTCCATCGAAATCACCACCGGGCGCCGGCTGGCAGCCGGGCAGGCGAGTGATGCCGACACCCTGGTTGTCATGCTGGATGCCGAAGATTCCTACCGCACCGTGGCCGATCAGGACCTGGATATCTACTGGGGTGCCTACCTGGGCACACCGGACGAAATCCTCATCAGCGGCAAAGTGGCCGAAGTGGCCGACGAGATCGAACGGGTGCGCAAGGCGGCGCGCCAGGCCAATGGCTGGATCATGGATACCTATTTGTTGCGCAAACCCTGAAGGTTGATGCCCATGCTCAAACTGATCGCCCTCACATTGGCGCTGTTTACCAGCGCCGCCCATGCCGACGCGGAGCTGCACACGGACCTGCCGCTGCCGTATCTGGAACAGACCCAAAGCGATGCGCGCAACGAGCCACTGGTGATCTTCCTGCACGGTTATGGCAGTGACGAGGCCGACTTGTTCGGGCTCAAGGACCGCTTGCCGTCGACCTGGACCTACCTGTCTGCGCGGGCGCCGATGCCGGTGGAGGGCGGTGGTTATCGCTGGTTTCGCAAGAAACCCGGCGATGGTGATTTTGATGGCGAGACGGCTGATTTGCAGAGCAGCGCCAAGCTGATCGAAGACTTCGTTGCCCAGGCCACCACCAAGTACCACACCCAACCTGAGCGGGTGTTTCTGGTGGGGTTCAGCCAGGGCGCGATCATGTCCTACGAGGTGGGGTTACGGCATCCCGAAGCCCTGCGCGGGATTGCCGCGTTGAGTGGCAGCGTGCTGCCGGTGCTCAAGGCTGAACTCAAGCCGGACGAGCGATTGGGCAAGCTGGCGATCTTCATCGGTCATGGCACATTGGACCAGGCGCTGCCTTACTACTCGGCGACGCGGGCCAATGAGGTGTTGCAGGGGATCGGCCTCACGCCGGAATTCCACGGCTACCCGGGAATGATTCATACCGTGGGTGAGGCGGAATTGCTGGACTTGAAGCAGTGGCTGGAGAAGAGCCTGCGCTGAATCCTGCGAGGTGAACGCGATCAAAAATGTGGGAGCTGGCTTGCCTGCGATAGCCGTGTATCAGTCGCCAAAAACAGTGACTGGTCGATCGCTATCGCAGGCAAGCCAGCTCCCACATTGGATTTTCATTGCCAGATAAAACCGGTTATTTACCGCCGATAATCTGCTTCACCAACAGCGCATGGCCCTTCTCATCATCCGCCCGGGAAATCGCCTGCACCACCAACTGGTGGCTGCCGGAGCCCGTCAGGAAGGTGGAACTCAGGGTCTTGCCACCGCCCATGGTCGCGGTGCTGTCGACCTGGCGCAGGGCCAGGCCCTTGACGGTGAGTTTCTTCTCGGCGCCTTTCTTGAAGTCCGGCAGGGCCGCGCTTTGTTCCTTGACGAAATCCGCCACGGCGCCGTCGAGGAACTGCGGGTCGTTGTCCTTGATCAGGCCGGCGGCACTCGGTTTCTCAACGACAAAGATCACGCTTTTGGTCGCCTGGTCGCTGTACATCGTGCCGCTGGCGCCCGCAGTGCCGTGCTCGGCATCTCCGGCCGGCAACGGGTCGGCCAGGTAGGACGCGGGCAGGTTGAAACTGAACTTGCCGTCCAGGGTAGAGACGGTCTGGGTGGCGTTTTTCTGCGCCGCAGGCTTGCTGGCGGCAAGCACTTGGCTGGCGCCGAAACCGGCGGCCAGCGCGAGGGCCAAGAGGGCTGCTGTCTTGCTGAGGGTGGCCATGAAGCTCTCCAGGGATGAACGAAATTGCGCAGTATTCTGTCAGAATTTTCGCAAGATCGTTCGTCTCCGTCCTTACACCTTGTCGGACTCCTCCTCGAGTCGGTCCATCTCAAACAGTCGCGCCAATTCGGTCCGGGCCTCCTGGGCCGATTGCATGACCTTGGCCGCGTCGTCATACACGGCGTGTTGAGCCGCCAGCAATTGCAGGTCATGGTTTTTGAAGCGGCTGATGCGCGCGTCGGCCTGGGCTTGGGTCAGGCCAAGGCCTACCAGGGTCCGGCGGCTCATTTCCAGGCTGGAGTAAAACGTCTCTCGCACCGGTGATGCGTCGAGGTCCACCAGGCGGTGCACGTGCTGGCGGTTACGGGCGCGGGCGATGATTTTCATGTGCGGGTAGAGGCTGCGCACCAGCTCGGCGGTCTTGATGTTGATTTCGGGGTCGTCCATGGCGATCACGAAAAACTCGGCCTGGTCGACCTTGGCCGCGTGGAGGATTTCCGGGCGCTGGGGGTCGCCATAGAATACCGGCATGCCGCCGAAGCTGCGGGTCAGCTCGATGGTTTCCACTGAGGTATCGAGGGCGATAAACGAGATGTTTTGCGCCCGCAGGATCCGCGCCACGATCTGCCCCATACGGCCCATCCCGGCGATCACTACCCGTGGCGCATCGCTTTCGATGGCGCGGTATTCCTCGGGCACTTCCACCGGCTTGACCTTGGGCTTGAACAGCTTCGGGCAGAGCAACAGCAGCAAAGGGGTCACGGCCATGGACAGGGTGATGGTCAGTACCAGGATGTCGTAGAGGTGCGGTTCGAACAGGCCCTGGTCGCGGCCGATCTTGAACACCACGAAGGCAAACTCACCACCGGCCGCCAGCACCACGCCCAGGCGCAGCGCACTTTCCCGGTTCAAGTCGCCCGCCAGATGACCCACGCAGAACAGGATTGGCAGCTTGATGGCGATCAGCAGCAGGGTCAGCCCCAGCACGATCACCGGTGCGCTGAACAGCAGGCTGATATTGGCGCCCATGCCCACGCTGATAAAAAACAGCCCCAGCAGCAGGCCCTTGAACGGTTCGATCTGTGATTCCAGTTCATGCCGGTATTCGGAGTCTGCCAGCAGCAGCCCGGCGAGGAACGCGCCGAGGGCCATGGATACGCCGACCAATTCCATCAGCCATGCGGTGCCGATCACCACCAGCAACGCGGTGGCGGTGGAGACCTCCCGCAGGCCGGTCTTGGCCACGATGCGAAACACCGGGCGCAGCAGGTAGCGTCCGCCGATGATCACCACGGCGATGCTGGCCAACACCTGCAAGCCGTGCTCCAGCCCCTGGGAGGCGGTGGTGGGGTGATCGCTGCCGGCGAGCAGCGGCACCATGGCGATCAGCGGAATGGCTGCGATGTCCTGGAACAACAGAATGGCAAAGGCCAGGCGCCCGTGGGGCTGGTTGAGTTCCTTGCGCTCGGCCAGGCTTTGCAGGCCAAACGCGGTGGAGGAAAGCGCCAGGCCAAGGCCCAGCACAATCGCGCTGTTCCAGGATTGGCCAAACACAAACAGCGCTACCACGCCGATCACTGTGCCCGTCAGCAACACCTGCGCCAGGCCCACGCCGAACACCGCCTTGCGCATCACCCACAAGCGTTTCGGTGACAATTCCAGGCCAATGATGAACAGCAGCAACACCACTCCAAGCTCGGAAAACTGGCTGACGCTTTGCGGGTTACCCACCAGGCCCAGTACCGACGGGCCGATGATCACCCCGGCCAGCAAGTAACCCAGCACGGCGCCCAGTTGCAGGCGCTTGGCCAGGGGCACGGTGAGTACGGCGGCGAGCAGGAACACAACCGCCGCTTGTAACAGGTTGCCTTCATGGGGCATTGGGAACTCCAGGATCTTTTTGCTGAATCAACAGGTTTTACCGTAGGCGCGAGCTTTCTCGTGATGGTCGTTAACGATGACGCTGACTGACTGAATTCACGCGGTGCCTTGGGGTTTTTCGCGAGCAAGCTCGCTCCTACAGGGGTAACACAGGGCGCTATTAGAGCGCTTTTTCACATTTTGAAATCTGAATTTTTGCAGGGGCCAAGGCTTTCGCATCAGCGTTTATTGGATGGCGTCAGGTCCCTGCGCGGCACTCTCGAAAGTATTAATACCATTTATTTCAATGAGTTTTATGCACGCGGCTAACGTTGTGACAAATCAACCTCACGGCTAACGTCAGCAGCGGTGCGCAGATGAATGCGGCGCTGGCGGGTACGTCGATAAACCTCACGGGCAATAATCTGACGTTCAATAACTCGGGCACGATTGACCCGGGGCTGCTCGGGGCGGTCACGTCGTTGAGTGGCGGGTTGATCCTGGGTAATACCGGCGCCAGTACGGTCAACATCACCAACAATGGGAGCATTGGTTCCACGGCACTGCAGAACCTGACGCTGTTCGCAGCAGACACTCCGGTGGTGGCGATGCAGGGTGGCTCGACCATCAACAACGGCAAGCTTGGCCTGGGCTACTCCGGCCAGGTCTCGCGTAACGACAAGGACCACGCGATGACCATCAGTTTCTCCCTCGGCTTCTGATCAAGGCCGAGTCCCTTCAACCGCCCGAAAGGGCGGTTTTTTTTGATCGTTTCTGCGCCCTGCGTAGGAATGCAGCCTGGGATGCTCTGCGTCCCCCTCCGCTCCAATAATCATGCGGGAATAATCTACAAACACTTTCCCGGGAAGAACGGGAGGTTGTGCGCCGCTCAAGCCTCTACAGTTATGCCCTTGAGTTTATATTCCATGGATGGCATATTTGCATGAATTGGGACGTTGAATACACGGACAAGTTTGGAGACTGGTGGGGCGGTCTGGATGCAAGGGAGCAATCCTCAGTATCGGCCAGTGTGGATTTGCCGGGCCTCTTGGGGCCAGGCCTTGGGTTTCCTCACAGCAGTGATATCAAGGGTTCGCGGCATGGCAGCCTGCGAGAGCTGCGGGTACAGCACGCGGGGCGACCTTATCGTGTTCTGTATGCATTTGATCCACGCCGGTGTGCCTTATTGTTGATAGGTGGGAACAAAACCGGACGAGGCCGTTGGTATGACGAATACGTCCCTCTGGCTGAAAAGTTGTATGACGAACATTTGGAAACACTGCGTATAGAGGGCCGTCACCATGGCTAAAAAATTTAGTGAGCTCCAGGCTCGCATGACACCGCAAGCCCGGGCCGATGCGGAGCAGATCCTCCAGCAGCACCTGAAAGAAATGCCTCTGCATGAACTGCGCAAGGCGCAGCAGATGAGCCAGGACACCTTGGCCAAGGCGCTGAATATCAACCAGGCGGCGGTGTCCAAAATGGAGCGGCGTACAGACATGTATATCAGCACGCTGCGTAATTACATTCGCGCCATGGGAGGGGAGCTGGAGATCGTCGCCACGTTTCCTGATGGCCAGGTAAAGATTGAGAACTTTGCCCACTGAGTCATTCTTTCCATCAACGCCCGGCCATGCGCCGGGCTTTTTGTGAGTTGAACGGTTATCGCCATTGTGCAGCTTTATAGATAATACTGAGTGTTCCTGCCTTTTCGGACATCACCGTGAACCAACTCCTCGCCATGCGCGCCTTCGTCCGCGTCGTCGAAACCGGGTCCTTCAGTCGCGCCTCCGACCAGCTATCGCTGCCGCGCTCCACCGTCAGCAAACTCATCACCGACCTTGAGAAGCACCTTGGCGTCAAGCTGATGCACCGCACCACTCGTGCGTTGGCGGCCACGTCGGAAGGGTTGGAGTACTACAACCATGCGCTGTGCCTGGTGGCGGAACTGGACGAGCTGGATAGCGCCCTGCGCGGGCAGAAGCTCAAGCCCAGTGGCCACCTGAAGGTGGATGCACCGGCGTCCTTTGGCAATTGCCTGCTGATCCCGGCGTTGGTGGATTTCCATCGCGAGTATCCGGATATCACGATTGCCCTGGGCATCAGTGACCGTGCGGTCAACATCGTGGGGGAGGGGGTGGATTGTGTACTGAGGGTTGGCAAGCTGGATGACATGGCCATGATCGGGCGCAAGGTCGTCGACCTTGAGTATGTGACCTGTGCGGCGCCGGGCTACCTGGAGCGCATGGGCACGCCGGCCTCTCCCGAAGACCTCGCAGATAACCACCTCAAGGCCGGTTATTTCTTTGCCGGGTCGGGCAAGCCGGAGCCGTTGATCTTCGAGAAAGACGCGGTCCGTCATGAGATAGGCAATTGTGCTTTTTCGACCAACGAAGGCAACGGCCTCAAGGAAATGCTGCTCGCCGGCCTGGGCGTCGGGCAGCACTTCAAGACTATCGTTGACTACTACGTGGAGACTGGCCAGCTAGTCCCGGTGCTGGCGGACTGGACCCGGCCGGCTACGCCGTTGCACATCATCTACCCACCCAATCGACATCAGAATGCCCGGTTGAAGGTGTTTATCGATTGGGTGATCGAGCGGTTCGGCGTCAGGCAATAATGGCCGTCACGCGGATTTCAATGCGCATCGCCGGCAATCCCAGGGCCTCCACCCCCAGCTCGGTCCAGATCGGCGCGTGATTGGGCATGTAATGGCGGTACCACTTGACCATCTGCTCGTTCACCTCCGGTGGAAATCCGCCCACGTGGTAGGAGTTGACGTGGATCACATGCTCCCACCCGGCCCCGGCTTGCGCCAGGGTGCGATCCAGGTTTTGAAAGGCCAGGGCTATCTCGTCGGTGAGGGATTCGGGAATCTGGAAGGCGTCGTCCCAACCGCCCTGGCCTGAGGTCTCAACGCGGTTGCCGACTTTTACCGCCTGGGCGTAATGCAGGGTGTCGCGGGCGATGTCGCCATAACCGGGGGTGATGAAAAATTCGGGCTTGCTCATGGTGTTCCTCGGTTTCAGTGGTTGACCCGACAAAGGCTAATCGACTGAAAGACCGAACAAAATCCGTGTTTCTTGACATCACTGTGCATGGCTGTGGACAGTCTGGATTTCAGTTTTTCACATTCCCCAACTTCACCCTTTGTTACTATCGCCCTCCGTCGTCGCCAGGAGTCACCGCCCCATGCAACACCAGTGGGAGGAAATGCACCGCACCCGCAAGCCCACGTTTGTATTGTGTGGCGAGCCTCAAGGGGATGTGCTCAATCTCTATGTCCATGGTTATTCGGCGTTCTTCAACCCGCAGCAGTTGGGCAATTTCTCGCAGCAACTGGCAACCATCGAAGGCTCCACCAACCTGATGCTGTTCTGGCCGGCCGGGCATTTCCTGGAAAACCTGTTTGCGCCGTTCAAGGACGTGATCGCCTCCATGCTCGGCGGCGGCAGCCTGGGTGCGGCGACCATTGGGGTGGGCAAGGCGATTGCCTATTTCCTCGACCACTACAAAAGCGTCGAGGCGCGGGTGGATGAGGTGGCCAGGAGCCTGCTGCCCGAATTGGCCAACTACCTGCACGGCGAGTCGCTCAAGGTGCGGCAGATCAACCTGATCGGCCATTCCCTGGGCGCGCGGATTCTGGTCAAGAGCCTGCTGGCAAGCCCCGAAGTGGCCCGCGAGTTACCGCTGAACAACCTGTTGCTGATGGGCGGCGCGATTTGTACGTCCAGCCCGTGGGACCTGGTGTCGGCGCCCCTCAAGGGCCGGGTGATCAACTGCCACTCCAGCAAGGATTGGGCCCTGGCCCTCAAGCCCGACACCGAACGCTGCATTGGCCGTTATGCGATTCCGGTCACCCCCGCGCTCAAGGCCAAGGTTGCCAATGTGCACCTGGCCACGTTCGACCACGCTGCTTATTGGCCGCAATTGAAGACGGTGGTGCAGTACACCGACCTGTTGCAGGAGCGCCGGGGCATGATCCGCGCCGATCAGCGCAGCAGCGAAGTGCGCTTTGCCGAGGAGGATGTCGACCTGTTCCCGCTGCTGGTGCAGGCGCGGCCGGACGAGTTGAAGTTCTTCGCCGAGTTGATGGCGCAAAAGCGCAGTGCTTCGATCGATGCCACGGTGCGCGAACCTTTGAAGCTGGCGATTGAGCTGCAGCGCATGGGGGGCGATACGTTTATGAACCTGGCCCGGGGCCATGGCGTGAGCTACCGCGAAATTGCACAGGATGTGGCGCAGCGAGTGGGCATCAAGTTTGATGAGCCGATCGAGAAGGTTGCCCTGGCGGATCTGGAAGTGCAGGTGGCCGAGCGCCTGATTGAGCAGTACAAGGACAAGCTCAGCCAGGCCGACCGGCAAGTGTTCGAGGCGGAACTGAAGGCCGCGGCACAAAAGGAACAGGGCTTTTTCAATCGTTTTGATGTCGGGCGTTCAGCCACCACCGCCTTGAGCGGTACCGCACTGGCCGGGCTTACCGGGTTTATGCTGCGCCGTGGCGCGGCCACGGCGATTCCGGTGGTGGGGCAGGCGCTGGCGGCGGCGATGCTACTGGTGACGGGGGTGCGGGCGTTTTCCGGCCCCGCGTACTCGATCACCACCCTGGCGGTGCTGGTGATAGGCGTGATTCGCGAGCGCATGGAGCGTGAGGCGCTGAACCAGGAGCTGGACCTGGTGGTCCAGGTGGTCGAGGCATTTGATCTGCCCCGGGAGACGGTGATGCGCACGGTCGCGTCTGACTGATAAGCTGCGTAAACGTCTTGTGTGAAAGCCTGGTACCCCGCGTGAAATTCAGCCTGCCCAAAATCGCTACTGCCCCGTTCTGCCCGCCGGAAGTCGCCGGCACCATCGTCGTCGACCCCAGGGCTTCGTTTTTCAAGCGTGTGTTGAAATTTGCCGGCCCCGGCTTGCTGATCTCCATCGGCTACATGGACCCGGGCAACTGGGCCACAGCCATTGAGGCCGGTTCGCGCTACGGCTACAACTTGTTGTTTGTGGTGCTGCTGGCGAGCCTCGCGGGGATGGCGGTGCAGTGCCTGTGCTCACGGTTGGGCATCGCCACCGGCAAGGACCTCGCGCAATTGAGCCGGGAGCGCTACAGCCGGCGTTCTTCTTTCGTGCAGTGGGTTCTCGCGGAAATCTCGATCATCGCCACTGACCTCGCCGAAGTCCTCGGCTGCGCCCTGGCGTTTCACCTGTTGCTGGGCGTGTCCCTGACCACCGGGATTGTCATCACCGCCTTCGATACGCTGTTGATCCTGGCCCTGCAAAATCGCGGCTTCCGCCGGCTGGAAGCGATCATGCTGGCGCTGGTGGCGACGATCGGTGTGTGTTTCTTCATCGAACTGGTGTTGATCAAACCCTACTGGCCCGATGTGTTCCGTGGTTTCACCCCGTCGCTGTCGGCCATCAGCGATGCCGCACCGTTGTACCTGGCCATCGGCATCCTGGGCGCCACGGTAATGCCCCATAACCTGTACCTGCACAGCTCCATCGTGCAAACCCGGCTGTTCGGCAAGGACCTGGCCAGTCGCCAGGACGCGGTGAAGCTGGCACGCATCGATACCATCGGCTCCCTGGCCCTGGCTTTGCTGGTCAACGCGGCGATCCTCATACTGGCTGCCGCAGCGTTCCACCAGACCGGTCACACCGACGTGGTGGAAATCCAGGACGCCTACCACCTGCTGGACCCGCTGGTGGGCGGTGCCTTCGCCAGTGTGCTGTTCGGTGTTGCACTGCTGGCTTCCGGGCAAAGCTCCACGTTCACCGGCACCATCGCCGGGCAAGTGATCATGGAGGGCTACCTCAACCTGCGTATTCCCTGCTGGCAGCGGCGCCTGATCACCCGTGGCCTGGCGCTGATCCCGGCGTTCCTCGGGGTATGGCTGATGGGTGACGACGCCATCGGCAAACTGCTGATCCTCAGCCAGGTGGTGTTGAGCCTGCAATTGCCGTTCGCGTTGTATCCGCTGATCCGCATGACAGGTGACAAGCGCCTGATGGGGCCGTTCGTGAACCGTTTGCCCACGCGGCTGCTGGCCTGGGGCTTGTTTGTGGTGATCAGCGGGGCGAATGCCTGGCTGATCGGGCAGTGGTTGTTTTGAGCCCAGTGAGTCAGGTCAGGACGGCCAGTGGTGTGTATTTCGCCACTATCGGGTCGGCCGTCAACAGCTTCATCGGTTCGATGATGGCGGTTGCGATGATGAGCCGATCAAACGGGTCCCGGTGATGGGGTTCAAGGTCCTTGACCGCGATGGCGTGTTCCGAAGTGACGGGTAATTCCACGTAGCCGCTTTCCAGGCAATATTCGCGGATTTCTTCCAGGTTCACATTGAGCTTCCAGAGCCCGACCTTGATGGCCAGCTCCCAGAATGTGGCGGCGCTGACGTAGACCTCGGCGGCGTTCTCGATCAGCTTTCTGGCCCTGGCGGACAGTTTGGGATCATCGCTCAGGGCCCAAAGCAGGATATGGGTATCGAGCAACACTCTCATGGGTGGTTGCCCTCGAACGCGTCCAGCACGTCATCTGGCAATGGCGCATCAAGGTCATCCGGCACCACCAGCTTTCCCTTCATTGCGCCGATTCGCCGGCCCGTGGGTTTCCCCACCGGGACAAGGCGGGCCATGGCGCGCCCGTGCTTGGCGATGGTGATGATTTGGCCGGCGGCGGCATCATCCACCAGTTTTGACAGGTTATTTTTTGCTTCGCCCAACGGTACGGTAATCATAGGGTCTTCCCGGTATTTTGGCCAAATATAGCCAAAATATCGTAGGCAGGCAAAGATCAGCCGACTGCTGGTTGAGGGTGATTTTTGCGGGAGTGGTTGTGTGTTTCCGAACGGGTAATGACTGGCATCCATGACGTCTCTCCTGAAGGAAGTCGTTGGAGTCTGCCGGAGTGCAAGGGGATTTGGACCTGTGTTTCGTAAAAACAGACAGGCCTTACGGGAGGGGGGATTTTTCCTGACGGCTCAACGATCCCAGTACGGCACGGCCCCAAAACACTCGACGAAATAGTCGATCACCGTCCGCACCTTCAACGATAACCGCCGACTGCCCGGCCACAGCGCCGCAATTTTTTGCGGCTCCAGGGTCGTCGCCACTTCATAGTCGGTCAGTACTGCCCGCAGCGTGCCGGCGCGCAGGCCTTCACCGATCAGCCACGATGGAAACACCACCAGCCCCAGGCCTTGTTCGGCGGCGTGGGTCAGGGTGTCGGCGTGGTTGCCGGTGATCGGGCCTTTGACGCTGTAGGACGTCCAGTCGCCCTGGTCGCGGCGGAAGAACCAGCGCTGCTGACCGGTCACGCCCTTGTAGGCCAGGCATTGGTGATTGGCCAGTTCTTCGGGATGTTGAGGCGTACCGAAACGCTCCAGATAGCCGGGGCTGGCCGCGAGGCGGAAACGCTGGGGTGCGAAGATTCGTGCCTGCATGCCGGAATCGTTCAGCACGCCAATGCGAAACAGCAGGTCTGTACCGTCTTGCAACGGGTCGACGTAGGTGTCGGTTTGCTGGATATCCAGTTGCAGCTTCGGGTAACGCCGGCACAACTCCCCGAGCCATGGCGACAGGTGGCGCTGGCCAAACACCATCGGCGCATTGATGCGCACCAGCCCGCTGGGTTCGCTGTCCTGTTCCTGCAGCGCCTGGCCGGCGGCTTCCAGTTGCTCCAGCATCAACCGCGCATGACGGCCCAACAGGCGACCGGCTTCGGTAGGGCTGACCGCGCGGGTGTGGCGGTACAACAGCTGTTGGCCCAAGGCCTGTTCCATCAGCTGGATTTGCCGGGAAATGGAGGAGGGCGCCAGGCCTTCGCGGCGTGCGACTTCGGAGAAACTGCCGTAGTCCAGTACCGCGACAAACAGGCGAAGCGCCTTAAAGCTCAGTTCGTTCAAGCCCTGCATCATCACTCCATGCTGTGCGTTTTGCGCAAAGGTGTTGTCGGCATGCTCCCATTTATCGCACAGCAGCGCCACCGGATAATGCGCGCCATTGTTCCTCTCTAACGCGCAGGTGATGTATGCAGGCTTCTTCAATGGAGGGCGTGGCTCAGGCCAGGCCCAAGACGTTTCTTCGGTTGCTGCTGCTGCCGCTGGTGATTCTCGGCGGCATGGGCTTGTCGGTAGAGGCCGGGTTGCTGGGCCCGCTGGGCGTGCAGGTTGGCCACCTGTGGGCGACCCTGAGCATCTTCGGCGTCGGCTCGGCGATCCTGTTTTTGCTGCTGCTGTTCAGCGGCCCGCAAACGGGCCCGGCGTTGACCGATCTGCCGCGCTGGCAACTGATCGGCGGTTTTCTGGGGCCGATGTACGTGGTGGTACTGACCCTGGCTACACCGCATATCGGCATTGCGATGACCATGATCGCGATCCTGTCGGGCCAGGTGGGCAAGAGCGTGCTGATTGACCACTTTGGCTGGTTTGGCACCGCTCGCAAGCGGGTCAATGTGGAGCGCTGGATCGCATTGGCGTTGATCGTGGTGGCACTTGTTCTGATTGCGCGGGGTTGAGGCGATGAATCTGATTCTGTTGTTGGTGTTGGTCGTGGCCGCCGGTGCGGTGTTGAGTGTGCAGGCCGCCATTAACGGTCGCCTCGGCCAGACGGTGGGCGTCTTGCGCAGCAGCTTGCTGACGTTTGTGGTGGGGGCGATCAGTACCGGGTTGCTGATTCTGTTCTTCGAGCCTGCCCACGCCGTCAGCCTGCTGGAGGTGCCGAAGTGGCAACTGACCGGGGCGTTGTTCGGGGTGGTGTACATGATGGTGATGGTCGGCGCGGTCCCCATTGTCGGCACGGCGGTGGCGACGGTAGCGGTGATTGTCGGCCAGTTGGGCATGGGCATGCTGATTGACAACTTCGGTTGGCTCGGCAACCCGGCCATCGAGTTGTCCGGCAGCCGGATCGTGGCGATGCTCTGCCTGGCGCTGGCCCTGGTGTTCATGTACCGCAGCAACGCTCGTCGGGCTGACTGACGGCCCTTTGAACCTTGAATCCTTGCCTATAGTCATTGCTTGAGGTGCCGGCGTTCGCCCCACCTGGACGACCACGAAAAAGGAGTCTGACCATGCAAGACAAAACGTGCAATTGCCCTCACTGCAAGTGCCAGCTGGGAAAAGACGCAGTGATGAAGGATGGCAAGGGCTACTGCTGCCAAGGCTGCGCCGACCATCATGCCCATGGTGAGCCTTGTGCTTCGGCGACCGGTTGCGAGTGTGCCAAGTCGGCGCATGGCTAACGCAGGCTGCCTCCTGTAGGAGCGAGCTTGCTCGCGAAAAACCCGAGAGCGACGCGGGGCACCAGGTGCCCCGCGTCATCGTTAACGACCTTCGCGAGCAAGCTCGCTCCTACGGTTTCACGCGCTGGGGCGCGCATCCGAGCGGCGCCATTGCACGTTTTCGATACCGAATTTCTCGGCCTGGGGCTGGCTGGTTTTCTTCACCTGCTCCCGGGCAAAGCGCCCGATGCGGCCTACGCCGGCGTCGCAGCTTGCCCAATGCCAGGCTTCGGCGTTGTCGAGTTTTTCCAGGCGGATGATGAACGACTTGGGCTGGCCATGCAGCGTGTAGTCAATCACGAAAAGTTTTGCGTTAGTCATGGATCCGTTAACCCTCCCGTTGTCTTTAAGTGACCTCCTTGCAGCGGTAAAAATTCATTCGGATTATCGGCCGCAGGTCTTACCATGGCGTTCCACTCTTGAATGATGTGCCGTCCATGGCCCTTGCTGCGCCGCCCGACCTCAGTGATCACGCTGTCCCCGTGCAACCCCTGGCACGCACGTACCCGCGCGGGTTGTACGTTGAGCCCCATCAGCACGACTGGGGGCAGTTGCTCTATGCCATGAGCGGCGTGATGTGGGTCGAGACGCCCCAGGAAGCGCTGGTGGTGCCGCCCCAGCGCGCGGTGTGGCTGCCACCGGGTGTCGAGCACGGGATTCGCGTGGTGTCGGACTTGCAGATGCGCAACATCTACCTGCGCCCAGCGCTGGCGGCAACCCTGGACAGCCAGGTGCAGGTGATCGAAGTTGGTGGCCTGCTGCGCGAGTTGATCGTGGCGCTGGTGGAGCAGGGCGACAGTGGTGATCAGGCCTACTACGAGGCCGTGGTCGGCCTGGCCCTGCTTGAACTGCAACGGGCCCGACGCTCGCCGATCCGCATCGCCTTGCCGGTGGGCGCCGACCGGCGCTTGATGAATGCCTGTCAGGCGGTCATGGCATCACCCTCCCTGGACATTCCCTTTGAACAGCACGCCGAAGCCTCCGGCGCCAGCGTGCGCACCCTGGCCCGGCTGTTTCAGAACAGCCTGGGCATGGGCTTTGCCGAGTGGCGCCGCCAGGTGCAGTTGGCCACCGCCGTGGCCGAGTTGATCCAGGGCCAGTCGGTCAGTGCTATTGCCCGTTCCCTGGGCTATTCCCCCAGCAGTTTCAGCGACATGTTTCGTCGCGAACTGGGCATGGCACCCTCGCACTACCTCCCCTGAGGCTTGGCCGAAATCCTGAAGCACTTGGCCGATGCTTCGGATTTTCGCCCCCTACACTGACCGCATCAACCCTTGCTGCGGAGCGCGCCATGAATTACCTGATTTCCTTGGCCATCGGCCTGCTGGTCGGCGTGATTTATGGCGCGCTGGACTTCCGTTCGCCCGCGCCGCCCGCCATCGCCCTGGTGGGACTGATGGGCATGCTGATGGGCGAAAAGCTCTGGCCCATGGGCCGGCAGTTGATCAGCGGTTGGTTGTCCTGAAACCCCTTTTAACCTCGATGGATATTGGCCATGAAAGCACTGCAATTTTCCGCCACCGGCGACCTCGCTGCCCTCGCTTACGTCGACGTCGCCACCCCCGTTCCGGCCGTGGGCGAAGTCCTGGTGCAGATCAAGGCCGCCGGGCTGAACCCCAGTGACGTGAAGAACGTACTCGGGCGGTTTCCCTACACCACGTTGCCACGTATTCCCGGCCGTGATTTTGCCGGGGTCGTGGTGGAAGGGCCGCAGGACCTGGTAGGAAAGGAAGTGTGGGGCACCGGCCGCGACCTGGGCTTTTTCGCCGACGGCTCCCACGCCCAGTACCTCACGGTGTCGGCCAAAGGCGTGGCGCACAAACCCAGCCATTTGAGCTTTGCCCAGGCGGCCAGCCTCGGCGTGCCGTACACCACGGCGTGGGATGCGCTTGAGCGCAGCGGTGTCGGCAAAGGCACGCGATTGTTGGTGATTGGCGCCAATGGGGCGGTAGGCAGTGCAGCCTTGGCCCTGGCGAAAATCCGTGGAGCCCTGGTGCTGGGAGCGGTGCGTCGGCCGGAACAAGTCGAGGCGTTGCGCGAGCAGGGGTTCGAGGGGCTGCTACTGGACAAGCCAGAAAGCCTGGGAGGGCAGGTCAATGCCTTGTTCGGCGGTGGCGCCGATGTGATCTTCGACACCACCGGCTTCTGGTTGCCGGCCGCCGTGGGGGCGTTGGCGCCTTTTGGCCGCATCGCGATCATTGCCGCGCCGGTGGACGGGCACGTGCAACTGCCGGCCCTGGCGTTGTACCGCAAGGGTGGTTCGGTGGTGGGGATCAACTCGTTGCTCTACAACTGCGAGCAGTGTGCGGTGATGCTGGAGCAGTTCGGGCGGTTCTTCGATGAAGGCGTGTTGCCGTTGCCCACCGGTTTGCGGGAAGTGGCGCTGGCCGAGGGTGTGAAGTGTTTTGAGGAAGTGAACCAGGGCAGTGCGGACAAGATTATTTTCCTGCCCTGATCAATACCCTGTAGCAGCGAGCTTGCTCGCGAGAAACCTGAGGACGACACGGGGTACCAGATGCCCCGCGTTATCGTTAACCACCCTCGCGAGCAAGCTTGCTCCTACAGACGTGCTGCGCAGTCTTTACGCTTGCGGAACACCTTTCTCCCACGCCGACCAGTTCTTCAGGATCGCCTGCACCAGCGGGTTACCGGTGCGGTACAGGTTCTCCAGGGCTGGTACAAAACCGCCCTGGTCCGCGTACTTCAACAGGTTGTCCACTTCGCTGTAACCCGGGTATGGCCGATCAAAGTCGGAACCGGCCCGCACCACCGCCAGACGCTTGATATCCACCAAGCCTTCACGGCTGGCCCGCAGCAACGCCTCATAGGTGGAGTTGTCTTCCTGTTGGGTGGTGCAGTACACGCCTTTATTGTCCGTCAGCAACTTGGTCCAGACTTCGGCGCGCTCACTCAGGCGCGTCCCGGAGAACCAGGTATTGCCCGCCAGGGTGTCGCACTGGGTCACTTGGGGCGGCTGGTTGGCGGGCGCGTACGGATAATGTTTGCGCCAGGCCGTGGACTCCTTGCTCTCACTCAGCGCGACGTTCTGCGACAGCGCAAACGCCTTGGCCTGCAGCTTGGGATTGAGCTCAAACACTTCGGTCTTGTAGTCCAGCGGCGGCTTCTCGTTTGGCCCCTTGGTGTTGATGCCGATGTAGCCGGTCGGCCAATCCTTCGGAGCGTCCCGTGAGTCCAGTTCCCACTGGGTGCCGAACTCCACCAGGTAGTGGGCCCACGCGGCGGTGCCGATGGTGCCGTGGTGCGGGTTGATCCCGGCAATCCCGGCGATCAGGAAGTAGCTCTGGCGCAGGTCGAACTTGGGCGACAAGGCCAGCGCCAGGGTCGAGGCGGCCGCGTTGGTCTGGCCCATGCCGGTCACCAGCAGGCACACGTCCTGGGTGTTGCAGCGGATCACCGGGTACTCGGCTGACAAGCCCGGCACGCGCACTTCCTGCTTGAGTTCCAGGCGGTCGATCCAGTTCTGCGCTTCGGGGGCGAACATGGTGATCAGCATCACCTTGGGCTTGATCGGGGCCGGTGCATCAGCCAGCACGAGCTGTGGCAACAGGGCACCGGCGGCCAGGCCGATGGCGATCGAAAGGCGGGTAAAGGTCTTCATCTACTGCTCCTTGTTCACACTCAGAATTGATAGCCCACACCGGCGTAGTAACCCCAGCCGTTGGAGCGGGCGCGGAAATCGCCGTCACCAAAGTTCAGCTCGCTGCCGTCTTCCCAGTTGCCGCCGTTGTGGAAGTAACGACCGACCAGGGTGAAACGCAGGTGAGTGAACGAATACAACAACACGTTTGTTGCAACCAGGGAGTTGGCGGTGCGTGCGGGGTTGTCTTTGTGCAGGTCCGAGCCGAAATCGTAGTTGGTGAAGCCGATATAGGTCAGTGACGCACCGTTGTCGAAGCTGCCGATGGGCACAATGTATTTCATCTGCGCACGGTAGCCGTCCCACGAGTACTCGTTGCTGGCGCCGTAGTTTTCCCACTGGTAGCGGCCATAGAAGTTGGCCGACAGGTTGACCCGCGAGTGGGTCTCGATGTCGGTGCCCAGGCCGCTGTACAAGGTGTTGGCGCGGTTGGCCTTGTTGCTGCCGTGGTCGTAGATCCAGTCAAACGCCACATACCATTCCTTGAACGGGCCGATGGCCAAGCTGCGACCGGCCAGGTAGTCGATGGAGATACGTGGCTCGTGTTCCATGAATACCGGGGAGCCGTGGTCCCAGGCGCCTTTGTCATTGCTGTTGCCGATGCCGAAGATCTTCGGGATATCGACGTAGCCATACAGTTCGAACGGGCCCTTGCGGCCGAAGTATTCGTACTCCAGGTAAACGTCATCGGCGGGTTTGGGGCCGAAACTGATGTCTTTGCTGCCGATCACTGTCAGGTCCTGGTTGAACCAGTCCGACAGGTACACGCCTTTTTTCGAGGGGCTGGCTTCCGGGGCCAGGGTTTCGCCCTGTGCTGAGTCATCGGCGGGTTTTTCCTGCGCCAAAATGGGTGCGCTGAGTACTCCCGTAACGGCAGCCAGTAGCAGGGAAACAGCAAAAGGGGTAGCCGACGCGGTGCGTCTGGAGATGGGTTGCATTGAAAGTCCCTGTTCGTACGCGGTTTGGGCCCGATTCTTCGGGTTGAGGTGAACTTGGCTGCCAAGTTCGTTCCGCAAACGTTTGCACAGGTTGTACCAATTTGTGTCAATTGCATGAAGGAATTGAGAAAAGTGGGATTTAGTCGGCCTTTTGGTCAGAAATTGGCCTTGGTAAAGGGCAATGCCTGAGCACCGTCGCGGTTAAATAAAAACGTCGCCGTTTCCCGCCGGTACTCGCTGGGGGTCTGGTTCATCTCGATGCGAAAGTGCCGGTTGAAGTTGGAGAGGTTGGCGTAGCCCACTTCAAAGCAGATATCGGCCACCGACCGCTCGGTCTGCAGCAACAGACGGCAGGCGCGCTGCACGCGGAACTTGCGCATCAGGTCGATAAAACCGTGGCCGGTGATACGTTTGAAGAACCGCGAGAAGCCCGGTTCGCTCATGTCCAGGCGCTTGGCAATGACGGACAGGCGCAGGTCGCCGGTCAATTCCGTCATCAAGTAATCGAAGGCTTTGTGAATGCGCTCCGAGCTGCGGGCATCCAGGCTTGGCGTGTAGCAGGCACTGGCCAGGCAGTGGGCTTGCTCGGCGGGCGCCTGCACCAAGGTGTGCAGCAACTGAATAAACAGAATCAGCCGCGCCAGCCCTTGGGCCGGGCCGATGGATTCCAGCAGTTGCGCGGCCTTCCGTGCGGTCTCGCCGGTGAATTCCAGGCCGCGGCGGGCCCGGTCAAACAGCGGTTGCAGGTCGCCCAGCTCCGGCAGGGTGGTGCGCAGGGCCAGCAGCGCGGCACCGTCGAACTGCAGCACCACATCGCGGCCGGTCAGGTATTCGCCGGGCGCGAGGTCGCCGATCCAGTCGTGGGGCAGGTCGGGGCCGATCAGCGCGACGTGGCCGGCACCAAACGCACCGATATAGTCACCGGCCACGAGTTTGCCGCTGCCCTGGCGGATCAGGTGGATCTCGAATTCAGGGTGGTGGTTCCAGCGGGCGAGTTCGAACGGATAGTCATGTTCGTACCAGCGAAAGCCATGCTCGGGCTCGGCCAGAATCACTTCCAGCTCGGCGGGGCGTTGCTCGAACAGGGCGCAGCGGCTTGCGGGCATGGGCGTGGCCCTTCTGGGCTTTTTGGAATAAAGCCAAAATACGCCCTTTGCCCAGGCCGCCGCTACCCCGGGTTTTGCCCGCCACTGATACTTTTTTGATCCGGGCCGCGCGGTTAAAAAAGTATCAGCCAGGCATCCGCCATTCGTTTGTCCGGCCCTGGGCAAGCTGCTGTAATCGGCCCGTCAACAACAAAAACAATAAGTGGAAACCGCCATGTTCAAGATTTCGAAAGCGCTGTTCCTGCTCTCCGGCCTCACGCTGGCAATTGCCGCCCACGCGGCCGAAACCGTGACCATCGCCACGGTCAACAACAGCGACATGATCCGCATGCAACGTCTGTCCAAGGTGTTCGAGCAGCAACACCCCGAGGTGAAACTCAATTGGGTGGTGCTCGAAGAAAACGTCCTGCGCCAACGCCTCACTACCGACATCGCCACCCAGGGCGGCCAGTTCGACGTGCTGACCATCGGCACCTATGAAACCCCGCTGTGGGGCGCCAAGCACTGGCTGGAGCCGATCACGCCACTGCCCGCCGATTACGACGTGGACGACATCTTCCCCGCCGTGCGCCAGGGCCTGTCGGTGAACAATACTCTCTACGCCTTGCCGTTCTATGGCGAAAGCACCGTCACCTATTACCGCACCGACCTGTTCAAACAGGCCGGCCTGACCATGCCCGAGCACCCGACCTGGACCCAACTGGGCGAGTTCGCCGCCAAGCTCAACCAACCCGCCAAGGACCAATACGGCATGTGCCTGCGGGGCAAGGCAGGCTGGGGCGAAAACACCGCATTGCTGAGCACCATGGCCAACGCCTTTGGCGCCCGCTGGTTTGACGAGCAGTGGAAGCCGGAATTGACCAGTGCGCAATGGACGGCGGCGGCGAACTTCTACGTCAATACCCTGAAAAACTACGGCCCGCCGGGCGTCTCCAGCAACGGCTTCAACGAAACCCTGGCGCTGTTCAACAGCGGCAAATGCGTGATCTGGGTGGATGCCAGCGTCGCCGGCTCGTTCACCACCGACAAAACCCAAAGCAAGGTCGCCGACAGCGTTGGCTTTGCCGCCGCCCCCACCGAGGTCACCGACAAGGGCTCGTCGTGGCTGTACGCCTGGTCCCTGGCGATCCCGGCCACCTCCAAACACAAGGACGCCGCCAAAGCCTTTATCACCTGGGCCACCTCCAAGGACTACATCCAATTGGTGGCGGACAAGGACGGCATCACCAACGTGCCGCCGGGCACGCGCCAGTCCACCTACAACGCGGCGTACCTGGCGGCGGCGCCGTTCGCCAAGGTGACCTTGCAGATGATGCAGCACGCCGACCCGGCGCACCCGTCGGCCCAGCCTGTGCCGTACGTGGGCATCCAATACGTGACGATCCCCGAGTTCCAGGCCATTGGCACCTCGGTGGGCAAGCTGTTTTCCGCAGCGCTCACCGGCGGCATGACCGTCGACCAGGCACTGGCCGAGGCGCAGACCACCACGATGCGCGAAATGAAACGCGCCGGCTACCCGAAATAATCACCTTAGGGACACTGCATTCATGAAACGACTGGAAGGTAAAAGCGCGCTGGTCACCGGCAGCGCCCGGGGCATTGGCCGGGCGTTTGCCCAGGCCTACATCAACGAAGGCGCGACCGTCGCCATCGCCGACATCAACCTGGAGCGGGCCCGCGTCACCGCCACAGAACTGGGCCCCCAGGCCTACGCGGTGGCGATGGACGTCACCGACCAGGCGTCCATCGACGCGGCGATTGCGGCGGTGGTGGCGCAGGCCGGCAAGCTCGACATCCTGATCAACAACGCCGCGTTGTTCGACCTCGCGCCGATCACCGACATCACCCGCGACAGCTTTGACCGGCTGTTCTCGATCAACGTCGCCGGTACGCTGTTCACCTTGCAGGCCGCCGCACGGCAGATGATCCAGCAGGGGCATGGCGGCAAGATCATCAACATGGCCAGCCAGGCCGGGCGCCGGGGTGAACCGCTGGTGGCGGTGTACTGCGCGACCAAGGCAGCGGTGATCAGCCTCACGCAATCGGCGGGGCTGAACTTGATCAAGCAGGGGATCAACGTAAATGCCATCGCGCCGGGTGTAGTGGATGGCGAGCATTGGGACGGGGTGGATGCGATGTTCGCCAAACACGAAGGGCTGCCCCTGGGGGAGAAGAAAAAGCGCGTGGGGGCCGAGGTGCCGTTTGGGCGGATGGGCACGGCGGAGGATTTGACCGGGATGGCGGTTTTCCTCGCTTCAAAAGAGGCCGACTACGTGGTTGCCCAGACCTACAACGTGGATGGCGGTAACTGGATGAATTGAGCCAGACGCATCTCCTTCAACCACCGCAGATCAAATGTGGGAGCGGGCTTGCTCGCGAAGGCGGTGTGTCAGCCAATACATGAGTGACTGATACACCGCATTCGCGAGCAAGCCCGCTCCCACACAAGCCCACTCCCACAGTTTTTGATCTTCGTTGTGAGGGAGAGGGTGCTCGGTCTTATTCCGCAAAGCTGCGATCAAAAAAGTACACCGCCCCAGGCTTCAGGTTCTGCACCGTCGCCTGCGGCCGCCCACCTTCACTCTGCTTCTTGCGCCCAGTCTCCCGCAAATAACCGGCCTCGGTCAGCTTCAGCAAACGCTGGCGAATACTGGTCTTCAGCACCGGCCGCGCCAACACCAGGGAAAAGATCGTAGTCGCCTCCGGTGCACTGAACTCACTGCCCAAAAACATCAACGGCAAGCTGCTGTACAGCGACTTGGAAAACAGCCGTTCCTGTACCGCCGCCACAATCCCGTTGTGGTCGAACGGCAATTTGACCCCGCCACTCGCCACGGCTTCCAGCGAGAACCATTGCTGATGCCCGGCCAGGGTCACCTCATCGGCCACGATCGCCAGATAAAACGTGGATGACGACCAGCAGCGCGGATCGCGAAATGCATCGCCCACCGTACCCACTTGCTCGCTCCAGGCCAGCGGCAACCCGACCTTGTCACTGGCCCGCAACCGCTCCACGGCATCCTCAAGGCGCAGATCTTGCACACCGCCATTCACCACCACACCGGGCAACGCCCAGTGCCCGGCGAACGGCTCGGCTTCGCGCTGATTGAGCAAGAGCTTCAGCTCCCCGCAGGCACGGCAATAGAACAGTACGCACAGGTCCACGGTGTGCAGGTAAGCGCTGGGGGTGGGGGCGTGGTCTGGCATGTGGGGTCCTGTGGGCAGTGGTGGGGCACAGTCTAACGGATCAAACGGCGATGTCGTGTACTTGATCCAGCATAGATAACTAAATGTTTCTTGCCATGAAAGTACATGACGTGTACTTTTGTGTTCAGGCCACCGGAGAACACCCACATGACCCTCTCTAAAAACGCGATTGCCTCATTCGACGTCGACGCCCAGAAGAGCTTCACGCCGCTGTGCCCCGACGAGCTGCCGGTAGCCGGCGGTGACGAGATTGGCGCCGAGCTCAATTACATGGCCAGCCTCGCCGGGCGCCGCGTGGGCAGCAAGGACGCCCACACCCCGCACGCACCCTGGGTGGTGCAACACCACAGCGATATGCTGCAACCCACCGGGCTGGTGCATGCCGACGTCACCTGGGTGGCTCACTGCGTGCCGGGCACCGAGGGTTTTACCCTGCTGGACGAACTGCCCACGCCCTATGACTACGACTACTTCATCTGGAAGGGCGTCGAGCCCGACCTGCACCCTTACGGCGCCTGCTACCACGACCTTCACGACAAACTCTCCACCGGCGTCATCGAATACCTCAATGCCCAGGGCATCCGGCGCGTGATCGTCGGCGGCCTGGCGCTGGACTACTGCGTCAAGACCACCGCCTTGCAACTGCTCAAGGCCGGCTTCGAGGTGATCCTGCACCTGCCGGCGTGCCGTGGCATCAGCGAGCAGGGCGGTGTGCAAGCGGTCAACCACTTGCAGCAAATCGGCGTTGTGATAACCCGCACTCGGGAAGAACTGGCCGCGATGGCCACGCGTTAAAAGGAGTCACTCATGGAAAGTGCATACGACTATGAAAACGGTGTAATCCAGGGCCTGCTGGACACCGACTACTACACCTTCACCATGATGCAGGCCGTGCTGCACCAGCACCCGAACGTGGACGTGGAATACCAGTTCATCGTGCGCGCCAAAGAGAAACTCGGGCACCTGATTCCCGAACTGCGGGTAGAGCTGGAAAAACTCGCCGGCCTCCACATGCGCGAAGGCGAACTGCGCTTTCTGTTCAACTCGCGGCGCGAATACCTGACCCCGGATTTCGAGCGTTTCCTGGGCCTGTTCCGCTTCAACCTGCGTTATATCCACGTCAGCGAAATCGACGGCCAACTGAACATCCGCGTGGTGGGCCCGATGCTGCACTGCATCATGTTCGAGCAGCCGATATTGGCCCTGGTCAGCGAGCTGCGCAACCGCGATAAATACCCTGACGTGACCCTCGAAGACGTCACCCGCAAGCTTTACCAGAAGTTCGACTGGCTGGAGAAAAACCTCACCCGCGACGAGCTGGCCGACCTGCGCGTTTCGGACTTTTCCACCCGGCGCCGGCTGTCGTTCAAGGCCCAGCGTGAAGTGGTGGACATCATGCGCCGCGACTTCCCCGGCCAGTTCATCGGCACCAGCAACGCGCACCTGGCCTACGAATTCGACCTGCCGCTGATCGGCACCATGGCCCACCAATGGCTGATGGTGCACCAGCAACTGGGTCGCCTGCGGGAGAGCCAGAACGCGGCGCTGGAAAACTGGGTGCGCGAATACCGTGGCCGGCTGGGCATCGCCCTGACCGACTGCATCAGCACCGACTTTTTCCTCAAGGATTTCGACCTGTACTTCGCCAAGCTGTACGACGGCCTGCGCCAGGATTCCGGCGACCCGATCGTGTGGGCCGACAAGGTGCTGGCCCGTTATAAGGCGCTGGGCATCGACCCGATGACCAAGGACCTGATGTTCTCCGACGGCCTGAACTTCGAAAAATGCCTGCCGATCCTGCGGCACGTGCGCGGCAAGGCCAAATTCGGCTTCGGCATGGGCACCAGCCTGGCCTGCGATGTGGACGGCGTGGAGCCGCTGAGCATCGTCATGAAGCTGGTGCGGGTGCATGGCGAGCCGGTGGTGAAGTTCTCCGATGACCCGATCAAGAACGTCTGCGAAGACGCCTCGTTTCTGCAGTACGCGGCGCAGGTGTTCAGCGTCGGCAACATCAATCCACAGGTGGGGGTGTGACATGGAGACTCAGGCACGTATTGCCCGGGAACTGAATATCAACCGGCTGCTCGGCAAGGGCGGCGAGGCCGATGAGCTGCAACGGCGTATCGACTTCATCAAGCTCACCTTGCGCCAGTCCGGCTGCCGCGCGCTGGTGCTGGGCATCAGCGGCGGCGTCGACTCATTGACCGCCGGGCGCTTGTGCCAATTGGCGGTGGAGCAACTGCGCAGCGAGGACTACGAGGCCCGTTTTATCGCCATGCGCTTGCCCTATAAAACCCAGGCGGACGAGCGTGATGCCCAGGCTTCCCTGGACGTTATCGCACCGGACCAGATCGAGACGCTGAACATTGCGGCGTGCGTCGACGGGCTGATGGGCAGCCTGTCTGCGGGGCAGGCCAGCGCCGAGCGCCTCGACTTTATCAAAGGCAACGTCAAGGCCCGGGCGCGGATGATGGCGCAGTATGCCGTGGCGAACCTGCACAACGCCCTGGTGGTGGGCACCGACCACGGCGCCGAGGCGTTGATGGGGTTTTTCACCAAGTTCGGTGACGGCGCCTGCGACCTGGCGCCGCTGTCAGGGCTGACCAAGACCCAGGTGCGCCTGCTGGCCAGCGCCCTTGGCGGGCCCCGGCACCTGGTGGTGAAAGCACCGACGGCGGATCTGGAAGAGCTGGCGCCGGGCAAGCCGGATGAGCTGGCGTATGGCTGCAGCTACGACGAGATCGACCACTACCTGATGGGCGGGGCGGTGAGTGAGCGGGTGAGGGCGATTGTCGAGAGCGCTTACCTCAAGACCGCGCACAAGCGGGCGCTGCCTCTCATTCCAGATTAATGCGCAACTGCCGAAGTGCGCAGGTTTGTCAGGCGCTTTTGTGAAATCATCGGCTTTCTGGTCATCATAAGGATGGCTGCCGCTCCGGTAATCAGCAAACCGCCTGCAATACCAAACGCGCCGTTGTAACTGCCTGTAGCGCTGATCAGGTAGCCCGTCACAACAGGCGCGAGCATGCCAAAGATGTTCCCCCCTACAACCACGAATGCCATGGCCCTTCCTACGTCGCCGGAGCTTGGGAGCAGATCATTGAGCAGCGTAAAGTTGAGCGAGGTTGTCGAGGCAATACCCGCCAGTGTGAGCGAGAAAATGACCACGAGTTGGGTGATGCCTTGCGCAAAGGGAATCAGCACGATGCCACTGGAGACAAGCATCGAGAGCGCTATGACGTTTCGGCGTTTACCCGACGCGGCGCCACCTCCCTTTTTCAGATAATGGTCACTCAGCTTGCCCAGAACGATGCACAGCACTCCCGCAACGGCGTAGGGGATGGCGGTAAACAGGCCGCTCTTGGCAATCGTCAGATGCCGGGCATCTTGCAGATAACTCGGCAGCCAGGTCAGGAACAGGTACTGGGTGTAAACATTGCACCCTTGGGCCAGTGCCAGGCCCCACAGGGTTGGGGTTTTGATCAGTTGCTTGAGGCCGTAGGTTTGAGCATCGCGGCTACCGTCGGTGGCACGACTGTCAACGATCAAACTGCGTTCCTGTTCGCTGAGCCAGGATACGTTTTCCGGCTTCCCATAAAAGAAGTACCACGCGAGTAGCCACAGGAAGCCGATCGCGCCGGCAATGCCGAATGACACGCGCCAACCGAACGCCGCGACCAGCGCTGCCAGCATCAGGGAGCAGATGGCCGGGCCCGCATAGGAGCCGCTGTTGAAAATGGCAGTGATCGTTCCGCGTTCTGTACTCGGTATCCACTCGCGAATGACTTTGGCTCCGACCGGATTGCTGACGGATTCGCCTGCGCCCATCACCAGCCTGGCGGTCAGAAGGCTTGCGAAGCTTGAGGCGGCGCCTGTGAGGGCCGTGGCCAGCGACCAAATAAAAATGCCGATACCGCCCACACGCTTGACGCCGTATTTGTCGATCAGCAGGCCGACCGGTATCAGGAACAGCGCATAGCTCCAGATGAAGGACGAAAACAAGTAACCCATCCCCACTGACGTAAGGTGAAATTCCTCTGCGATAGGCTTGGCGGCAATGGATAAAGCGATGCGATCCATGTAATTGATCATCGCCAATGAAAACAGAAAGACGGCTATCCAGCCTCTACGGTACGACATGTATTCACCATTATTGTGATTGTGGTGGGCGCGTAGTCGTCGTGCAGGCTAACGAACGTGTTCAGGCGGACACATCAATTGGCGACGCTATGCTTTAAGTAAAAATGCACTTTATAAAGATATAAGTCAATTGTGCTTTCGTGAAACGATCATGAAGCCGACGACTAACCGGGTAGCAGGCGCAGGACGATTGGGCATGGCAAAGCCAGCGCAACCCCTGGGGTCGCACTTGGCATGAATGCAAAAGGTGAGGGGGCGTTATTCGAACAGCGCAGGGTCCACTTTCTGGCGGCGGGCCTGCTCGAGATGCTTGCGCATCTGGTCGGCGGCCGCCAGGCGGTCCCCGCGTTCGAGGCAGTCGAGGATCGCCAGGTGTTCTTCTGCCTGACCTTTGCGAGGGGCACGCTTGCCCGCTTGACGGTACTCCACCAGCCTTCGTAACTGATCGAGGCGACGCACGGTCTGTTGTAGAAAGCGATTGCCAGAACAGGTTGCCAGCGTTTCGTGGAACAGGGAGTTTGCCTCGAACAGTTCCTGGGGCGTCATGGTGAGGTACCCGCCGTTGGCGATGAACTCTTGTTGTTTACGGCAGGCATTCAACGTGTCGCGGTCAATATGAAACGTGGGAGACAGCAAGCCCGAAGGCTCGATGGTCGCCCTGAACGCGTAGCTCTCTTCGTAGGCCTCCACCGAATCAATCATCGGTAGCAGTCGCCACCCCTGGCCTGCCCGCTGCTCTATCCAGCCTTCCTGCTGAATACGTGAAAGAACGGCCCTTAACGCTGCCCGAGAAACGTCAAACTGACGCATGAACTCAATTTCCGTAAACAACTCGGGAAGCTGCCTGCTAAGGCGTAACTCCGCAAATTTGAGGTACAGCGGGTCGTCGCTGCTCTCCATCACTTCCGAGGCGAGGTCGCTGAGCTCTGCACTTGACCGCGCCAGGAAAAAGCCCCGGTTGCGGTCGTAGGTGAGCATGCCTTTTTCCACCAGGTGCCCCAAGGCAAACTTGACTGGCGTGCGGGAAACGTTGAGCGTTGTGGCCAGTTGAGACTCGACCAGATGGTGCCCTATATCAAAACGCTCACGACGAACGTGGGAAACAATGTCACGCGCGATGCGTGCTTGCAGTGGACTTAGAGGCATTGGATCCCGAACCGGAGAGAGCTGACCATGGAATCACCATTCTAGCCTGTCGTTAAGCGTAACGGCAGATACCATGGGTGGCTTCTGCCGGGATCGGGCCATGGCTGCATTGTCTGCGCTAGCGCACTTGATAAAACGGGAAAGCCCCAAAAAGAAGGCCGCCAACCAGAAGGCCAGCACTCGCCAGGATGGCCCATTTAAGCGCAAAGCGCTGATGGTCCCCCAGGTCCACTTTTGCCAGCGCCACGAGCAGGTAAAGCGAAGGAACCAGCGGGCTGAGCAAGTGTACCGGCTGACCCACCACCGAGGCGCGCGCAATTTCCAGCGGTGTTATGCCGTACTGCGCTGCCGTTTGTGCAATCACCGGCAGGATGCCGAAGTAGAACGCGTCGTTGGACATAAAGAAGGTAAACGGCAAGCTGACCAGCGCTGTGAACACCGCGAGGAAGGGTCCGAGGGCCGGCGGGATCACCTGCAGCAAGCTCTTGGCCATGGCGTCCACCATGCCTGTGCCGGAAAGAATTCCGGTGAAAATGCCCGCGGCAAAGATGACGGCGGTGACAGCCAGCACGTTGGTCGCATGGGCGGCAATTCGCGCTTTTTGCTCTTCGATCTTCGGGTAGTTGAGCATGATGGCAATCGCGAAGCCGAGCATAAACAGGATCTGGATGGGCATGGCACCCACGACCAGACCTGCGATCAGGCCTAACGTCAGGATCAGGTTTGGCCAGAACATTTTGGGGCGACGATTCTCATCGCACTCTTGAGTCGACCCGTTCCCCAATATCACCGAATCAGTGTGAGCGTCCTCCAGATGAAGGATGCCCAGACGCGCACGCTCGCTGCGCCCGATGACTACGGCAGTGAAGATCAGGCAGCCGGCGCCTATCAACATGGCGGGGATCATCGGCACGAAAATCGCCATGGCGTCCACGTGCAATGCAGCCGCCGCGCGCGCGGTAGGCCCGCCCCATGGCGAGATGTTCATGATCCCGCTGGCGATGTTCACCAGGCATGTCATGCCCAGCACGCTCATGCCCAGTCGCTGGTAGAGCGGCAGAAACGCTGCGCAGGCAATCATGTACGTGGTTGAGCTGTCACCGTCCAGCGAGACAAGCATGGTCAGCACAGCGGTACCCACCGAAACCTTGAGGGGATCGCCTTTCACCACTTTCAGGATAAAGCGCACGAGCCCGTCGAAGAGCCCTGCGTCAATCATGATGCCGAAATACAGAATCGAAAATGTCAGCATCACCCCGGTAGGGGCGAGGGTTTTGACGCCGTCGAGCATCATCGCGCCGAGCCCGGCGTAATGCCCGCCGATCAAGGCGAAAAGGACGGGGATCAGGATCAATGCAACCAGCGCCGACAGGCGCTTGGTCATGATCAGGTACATGAAGCAGATGACCATTGAAAAGCCGAGGATTGTTAGCACGGGTGGGCTCCCTATTTTTATGTTTATTTTTTTACCGCACCGTAGAAACCGCGGGTGGGCATTTCCGATCTCAGGGCTGAGATGAATCGGATGAATCAAGATTGACCTATATCGTTACAAAGTGCAATATTGCTCGCACAAGAACATTGCCTGTGCAGCCTGTGAGGATTAGCCAATGCCAAAGTCAAAGGGTCGAACCGTTTCCGCCAACGGCATCGAGTACCGTGTCAGTGATATCCGCGGGGTTGTTACTGACCTCGGTGGCGACTACGCCAGGCTGCCGTACAGCCTGCGTGTTCTTGCCGAAAACGTCTTGCGAGGCGAAGCCGACCCGCAAGCCTCGCTAAAGGTCATTTGCACCCGGTCCAATGCGTTCGATATTCCCTTCCGTCCGGCGCGCGTCGTTCTGCAGGACCTGCTCGGCACGCCGGCCCTTGTCGATCTTGCGGGCTTGAGGGACGCCGTTGCGGAAAAAGGCGGTAACCCGCGATTGGTTAACCCGGTGACGCCCACCCACCTGGTCGTCGACCATTCCCTGAACGTTGAGCGCTGGGGCGATGCAAACGCGTTGGCCGATAACGAAGCGATCGAACGTGCACGCAATGCCGAACGCTTTGAGTTTCTGGACTGGTGCAACAAGGCATTCAGCAACCTGTCGATCATTCCCTCCGGTAAAGGCATCCTTCATCAGATCAACCTTGAACGACTCACCACTGTCGTGGGGATGCAGCGCCGCAATGATGAGCTGTGGGCGTTCCCCGACACACTGGTGGGCACCGACAGCCATACCACCATGATCAATGCCATCGGGGTGCTGGGCTGGGGCGTTGGCGGGATTGAGGCTGAGGCCGCAATGCTGGGCAAGCCCTTGATGCTGCGATTGCCGGAAATTGTGGGTGTGCGCCTCGAAGGCACGCTGCCGCAGGGCTACCTGGCCACCGACATCGCTTTGGCATTGACCGAGACGCTTCGTAAGGTGGGTGTTATCGGATCGTTCCTGGAGTTTTTCGGCCCTGGCGTGGCTCAGCTTTCCCTGGCCGATCGAGGGACCTTATCGAACATGGCACCAGAGTTCGGTGCTACGGCGGCGATGTTTGCAATTGATGATCGCACGCTGCATTACCTGCGCATGACCGGGCGCGGCGGCCAGATTTCCGGCCTTACAGAAGCGTATGCGCGAGCACAGGGGCTTTGGTACGACAGCCTTGATGATGCCGAGTACAACCGAGTGGTTACGCTCAACCTGAGCACAGTCGCACGTTCGATTGCCGGGCCGAAGCAGCCGCATCAACGAATCGTGCTGGGCGAAAAAGCGCCTGCTACCCATCTCCCTGCCGGCCTGGACAATGGTTCGGTGGTGCTTGCCGCGATCACCAGTTGCACCAACACCTCCAACCCACGCGGAGTTATTGCGGCAGGCCTGGTAGCACGCAATGCCCGTAAGCGCGGGCTGCAGCGCGCGCCGTGGGTGAAAACCTCCTTCGCACCAGGCTCCAGGGTGGTTTCCGACTACCTTGAGCGGTCGGGTCTGAATGAAGATCTGGATGCGTTGGGCTTCAACCTGGTGGGTTACGGCTGCACCACGTGCAACGGCATGTCTGGCCCGTTGCTGAGCCCGGAAATCGAAGACGAAATTCGTGCGCGCACCCTGGAAACCGTCGCCGTCACCTCGGGCAACCGCAACTTTGAAGGTCGTGTGCACCCGCTGGCGCGGGAGGTTTTTATCATGTCGCCGCCGTTGGTCGTGGCCTATGCGATTGCCGGTACTTACCGGGTTGACCCCGATAAAGACGCGCTGGGTGTCGATCAGCATGGCGTGCCAGTCTATCTGCACGAGTTATGGCCGAGTGATCAAGAACTGACCCAAATCGAAGCCGATAACCTGACGTCCGATTTGTTCGATAAGGCTTACGAAGACGTGCCGCGTGAAGCCGGGTTGATTGCCAGCGACCTGCGTGCCGGCGTCAGCGATCAATATGCATGGCAAGCGGACAGCACTTATATACGCAAACCTCCTTACTGGAGCGATGCAGTAACGGCAACCGACACCACCATCGACCTGGCCAATATGCGCGTGTTGGCAATGCTCTCGGACAACATCACCACCGATCACATCTCACCGTCGGGCGCGATTCTTCCAGAAAGCGATGCGGGTCAATACCTGCAATCTCACGGTATCGCCGTGCCGGACTTCAACTCCTATGGCACTCGCCGTGGCAACCATGAAGCGGCGCAGCGTGCGACGTTCGCCAGCCCACGCTTAAAAAACGAACTGCTTGAAGATGGCCGTGAAGGCCCCTGGACGTTGCTTCTGCCTGAGAAAGAAGTCACCACGATTTTCCAGGCGGCCCAGCTATACGCACAACGCAAACAATCGTTGATTGTGGTTGCCGGTAAAGAGTACGGAAGTGGTTCCTCGCGCGACTGGGCGGCAAAAGGCCCACGTCTGTTGGGGGTTCGAGTGGTCGTGGCGGAAAGCTTCGAGCGCATTCACCGCACCAACCTGGCCGGCCTCGGCATTCTTGCGCTGCAGTTCGAAGAAGGGGTGTCTCGCCAGAGCCTGGGCCTGACCGGACGCGAACTGTTCAGCGTCGAAGGCATCACCGCCGACTTCCAGCCAGGCGCAAAAGTCACCCTGCTGATCGAACGGGAGAATGGCGAGAAGGAACGCGTCACCGTCGTGAGCCGCCTGGATACCTTTGAAGACGTGCGCTACTTCCGCAGCGGTGGTTTGCTCCCGCAATTGCTGATTGAAAGCTTGAAGAGCGCCCCCGTTAACTGATGCAACGCAGATCCGTTGGAGTAACCTTGAAATGACCCAAAGACGTATTCCTGCCGTCTACATGCGCGGTGGTTCGAGCAAAGGCGTGTTCTTCCTTGACGAGCATTTGCCACCGGCAGGCGCAGAGCGTGACACGATTCTCCTTCGCGTGATTGGCAGTCCAGATGCGTACGGCAAGCAGATCGACGGCATGGGCGGCGCAACCTCAAGCACCAGTAAAGTCGTGGTGATTGGTCAGTCCAGCCGTGACGACTGCGACGTAGATTACCTGTTCGGTGCGCCGGCCATCGAAACAGCGGTGATTGACTGGTCAGGCAACTGCGGCAACTTGAGTTCGGCCGTTGGCCCCTACGCTATCTCGCAAGGTCTTGTGGATGCCCCTCGGGACGGAATGGCGGTCGTCCGTATTTGGCAGGCCAATATTCAGAAGCGCATTATTGCCCATGTGCCGATGCGCAATGGCGAGGTGCAGGAAGAAGGTGACTTTGTTCTCGATGGCGTTGCGTTCCCGGCGGCCGAAATCGTCCTGGAGTTTCTTGAGCCCGGTGGCTCCGACGGGAGCATCCTGCCCACCGGCAATGCGGTGGATCAGGTCACTGTTCCAGGCCTCGGCACACTGGCGGTCACGTTGTTGAATGCCGGTAACCCGACCATCTTCATCGATGCCCTGACAGTAGGCCTGAAAGGCACCGAGACCCAGGATCAGGTCAACGGTGATGCAGCATTGCTGGCTCGCCTTGAAACCATACGGGCTCACTGCACGGTCGCAATGGGGCTGGCTGACAGTGCCGAAGAGGCGACACGGTTGCGCCCTCACACCCCAAAACTGTGTTGTGTGGCCGTGCCACAGGCTTACCAGGCGGCGGGTGGAAAGCAGGTCCAGCCTGCTGATATCGATGTGATCGCCAGGATTCTGTCGATGGGCAAGCTGCACCATGCGATCACGGGCACCGGCGCGGTTGCCGTGGCCGTTGCGGCAGCGCTCGATGGCACCTTGGTCAACCGCATCGTGGGCGATATTGGCGACCGGCAAGTACGTATGGGGCACACGGCCGGTAGCGTTGCAGTGGGCGCCAGGACGATTTTCCAGGACGGCGCCTGGGTCGTTGAAAAGGCCGTGATGAGCCGCAGCGCTCGCCGGTTGATGGAAGGGTGGGTGCGTATCCCTGAGGCGCTCTGATTCCTCACTGCCCATGCGGCGCTCTCGCCGCATGGGCAAACCCGATTTGAATAATAAAAACAAAAGGGAACCGCATCATGAGTTCATCCCAATTTCCCCGTCACCTCATGCCTCGCCGTCGATTTGTGCAAATGGCAGCCCTGGCGGCGGGCGGTATCGTGACAGCAGGCTTCAACCTACCTGCAGGCGCAGCTTCTACGAGAGATGAAAACAAAATGGCGAATACCCAGTCTCCCCAGGCTCCCCGTTTTGCGTATGTGGGTTCGAGGACAAGCAAAGAGCGTAATGCCCGCGGCGTCGGTATCACGGTGTATGCGTATGCGCCCGATACCGGTGCTTGCACGCTCGTTCAGACGCTCGACAGTTTGGTGAACCCGTCCTTCCTGGCGCTCAACCCCGATCAAACGCGGTTGTACTGCGTTCATGGTGATCAAAGCGAAGTCAGCTCCTTTGCAATCGATCCTGCGTCAGGTGCGCTACAAAAATTGAACACGGTCTCGGCCCCAGGCAAAAATCCGGTTCACTTGAGTGTGGACCCCACCCATCAATTTCTGGCAGTTGCGTATTACGAAGCCGGGAGTTTTGCCCTGTTTCCAATTCTGGAGGGCGGTAGCCTGGGTGAAGTGGGCCACATGGAGGTGCTCCAGGGTGAACCTGGGCCCCATAAAGTCGAGCAGCGCAGTTCACACCCGCACATGATCCCGTTTGCCCCCTCGGGACGTTTTGTGGTGATTCCCGACAAAGGGCTGGACAGCATCTTTGTGTACCGGGTCCAGGACAATAATGGGACGCTCGGTGCGACCGAGATCAGCAGGGTCAAGGCAAGGGACGGTGCCGGGCCACGTCATGTGGTGTTTGCTCCCAGCGGTAAGCATGCCTATGTCGTTAATGAGTTGGACAGCAGTGTGACTGGCTATGCCTATGATGCGCAGAAGGGCGTGTTAACCCCGCAGGAAATTCTTTCCACCGTGCCGTCACGGTTTACCGGGAACAACCGCGCAGCGGCTATCGTCATTGCCCCGTCGGGTAAGTACCTCTACATCTCTAATCGGGGGCACGACAGCGTGGCCACGTTCGCGCTCGCGCCAACGGGTGAGTTCTCGGCAACCGTGCATACACCTTCTCAGGGGCGAAAACCACGCTTCATGAACTTGACCCCGGACGGCTCGCGGCTCTACGTCGCCAACGAGGAGACCGACACTATTGTTGCCTTCGACGTCGACCAAAACACCGGTGCACTCACGGCAAATGGCCAAATGATCAAGACCGGAAGCCCGGTCTGCATGATATTCAAAACCACCTGATCAGGTTTGGAGCGTATACCTTGGTCGAACTGCTCAACACGCCGGCCTTTTGGCTGGCGGTGGCGCAAATTATCGCCATCGACATTTTACTGGGCGCAGACAACGCCGTTGTGATTGCATTGGCCTGTCGCAAGCTGCCGGAGATACAGCGTAACCGCGCGATGATTGGCGGGGCGCTGGGCGCAATCGCATTGCGAATTGCGATGATCTTTTTTGCGTTGCAGCTACTGGAGTTGCCTTACTTAAAGCTCTTCGGTGGCGCGCTGTTGTTATGGATAGGTATCAAGTTGCTCGTCCCCGGGGAGGAACATGTCGATGAAAAACGGCTAGCAAGCCCTCGGTTATTCGGCGCAATCAAGACCATTATTATCGCCGACGCGGTCATGAGCCTCGACAACGTGGTTGCGGTGGCCGGTGCCTCCCATGGGCGCCTGGACCTGGTGGTTTTTGGCATTGTCATCAGCATTCCGATCATCATTTGGGGCAGCAAAGGGCTGCTCCATCTAATGCAGCGTTTCCCGCTGATTGTCACCCTGGGCGCCGCGCTGTTGGGGTGGATCGCGGGCAGCATGGCGATCAGCGATTTCAGTCTGCCTGCCTTGCCGGTATGGTCGACTTATGCAGCAGGGCTGGTAGGCGCGGTCGTTGTGCTGGCTGTCGGAAAAGGACTCTCGGCACGCTCACGATTCACCTGCGATCGGCCCTTTGATAGCGCGGCTGTACGCAGTGAGCTGGCGCCTACCGCCGAGCTGAGGGTCGCGATCAACCTGGGCAACCCGGTACTCGCCCAGCGCAATCCGCTCACCGGCGAGCTGACCGGCGTATCCGTTGCCCTGGCTCACGCATTGGCTAAGGATATTGGCGTGCCAGCCAGGCTGACCCCATATGATGCCGCAGGAAAAGTTTTCGCCGCGCTGGATAATGACGAGTGGGACCTGGCGTTTCTGGCGATAGAGCCTGTGCGCGCAGAGAAAATTGCGTTTTCGACCCCCTACGTGAGTATCGATGGTACCTACCTTGTGAGGCACGACAGCCCGTACCAACAGGCATCCGCACTCGATACCCAGGGCTGCAGAATCGCTGTGGGGCAGGGCGCTGCGTATGACCTTTTTCTCTCGCGGACCTTGCAGCATGCCCAGTTACATCGCTCGCCAACGTCGTCGAGCGCTGTAGAGGCTTTCCTTGAGTTTGGGCTGGAAGCGGCCGCCGGAGTCAGGCAACCACTCGAGCGGTTTGCGGCCTCCAACCCCGGCCTGAGGGTGTTGAGCGACAATTTCACCGAGATCCGACAGGCCATGGCGGTGCCCAGGCGTCGTGCTCTCGCGGCGGCCTATGTACAGGATTTTATCTGCCGTGCGTTGGCGCAAGGCTGGGTGAGCAAGGGGCTGATCGAAAGCGGCCAACGGGATGCCCGTGTCACACCGCTTTCACACGGCAAGGTCTAGTCGCGCACGCTGCCCACCAGGACTTCCTGCTCCTTCCCCGCACTGTTGACGTTGACCGTACGCGCCACACGCACGCGGTCACCGTCAAACTCACACACCACCCGATCGCGAAACGCCGTCTGCGGGTAGATCCAGGTCATTTCCAGCGTCCGGGCATCCAGCCAGCGTGCGCCGGCGACGATCTGCGCGTCCTTGAACTCATAGCCGTGGTGCAACGCTCGACCCGGCATGCAGGTGGTGCCGCTGACCCAGTGATCAATCCCGACTTTCAGGGCATGCACGGCCTTGCTGTCGGTCAGTTGGAAGCGCAGTACATTGCCCTCAATGGCAAACGCCACTTGCTGCACGTCCAGCCCGTTGGGTTCTACCTGATACACACCGGTGAAATCCGCCGGCCCGGCACACGCTGAAAGCAGCTCAGGCCGTAGCGCCATGCTCGCCAACCGCCGTTCCAGCCGCGCATCCGCGTCAGGCTTGACGCTGCAATCACTGCCAAACGCCGCCGGAAAATGCCGCTCGACAAACGGGATCAGCTCCGCCGAATTCTTCATCCCGCCGATCACCACCAGCGTCGCACCATAGTCGCGGAACACCATCGCCATCTGCACAAACACCCCAACCGCACTGAAGGCGTGGGCCGGCTTCATCATCCAGTGGTAACCGTAGCGGCTGTCCGGCCCGCCTTGTGGCCGTGTGGCCGCAGCCACCCAGTCGGCCGGCAGAATCTGCTGGCCCTTCCACACGCCGCCTTGTGCGTGCAACACGGCCAGCTTGAGCATGGCCGATGTCGGCGCCTTCAGCCCGTTGCCGCCGGGGTTCACGCCATCGGGGCCGATGTCCCAGCGTTCGTTATGGATGTCCAGCGGCACAAACAGCCGGGGTTTGAGGTACGCGTGCAAGGTCTGCCCGGTGACCTTGTTGATCAGCGCCGACAGCATGTAGCTGGCCGCACTGGTGTAGACGTAGGTGGTGCCCGGCGCATAGGCCAGGGGAATCTTGAAGAATTCGGCAATCCAGCTGGTCTCGATACCGCGCCACACCGAGCCCGAGGTGTTGGCCCCGTGGCCGGTGCGCATGGCCAGCAGGTGTTCCACGGTCATGTCCGCCAGGCGCGGGTCGGCGTCGGCCGGCAGAAACTCGGGGAAGAACCCCACCAGCCGGTCATCCAGCTTCAGCAACCCTTCATCCAGGGCCAGGCCAATGGCGCAGGCGGTAAAACTTTTAGCCACCGAATGCAGCACCCGTGGCTCGTTGGGGTCCACCGGCCAGCTCCAGCCTTCGGCGACCACCTGGCCGTGGCGGTGCAGCATCAGGCCTTGCAGGTCGAGGCCGGCGGCTTTCACTTCATCGAGAAACGCAATCAGCTGCTCGGGATCAACGCCGACGCTGCTGGCGCTGGCGCGGGACAAACCATCGTAGGACTTGGGCATAAACAGGCTCGTGGGAGGAGGGGAAGTCAACGGCTGCGGTGCACCAGCCGCGAATAGGAAATCAGCATGCTGGTCAGTTCCTGGCTGACGCTGGTGAGCGGTGATGAGCGGCGGCTGATCAGGCACACATCGCGGGTCGCCAGGGGTTCTTCGATGGCGATAGTGGTCAGGGCGCTGGAAAACAGCTTCATCCCCGGCAGCATCCGCGGCTCGATGGTCAGGTAGTCGGTTTCCGAGACGATGTGCAGGGTTTCCAGCAACGAGTCGGTGGTGATCGCGATCTTCGGCGGCGCCAGGCCCTGGGTGCGGAACAGTTCGATCAAGCGGTTTTCCGCACCGCCCACCACACCGGCCGGGCGCACGCTGATCCACTGGCAGTCGGTGAGGGCTTGCACGGTTTTTGCCTGTGCCTGCGGGTGGCCCTTGCGCGCAATGATGCCGGCGTTGGAGCTGTAGAGGCGGTCGATGGCCAGATCGATATCGGCCACGTTGGGCGCCAGCGGGCACAACACGAAATCCAGGCGGCCATCGCGGACTTTTTCCACCAGGCCCTTGGTGGTACCGCTGGCCACGTGCACCTGCATGCGCGGGAAGCGCTGGGTGAAGTTACTCAGCACCGGCAGCAGCAATTCAGCCAGGGGTTCGGAGGTCACGCCCAGTGCGATATGGCCTTCGGGTTCGCCTTTCCAGGGTTGCAGGTCGAGCAGGGCGCGTTCGCAGTCGAGGGTGATGGAGCGGGCGCGGGCCAGGAACACTTCGCCGGCCGGCGTCAGGTTGATGCCCTGGTTGGAACGTTGCAGCAGCACCACCCCGAGTTCTTTTTCCAGGGTCTGGATCGACTGGGTCAGGGTGCTTTGCGCCACATCCAGCTGGCGTGCGGCAGAGCGGAAGCTGCCTTTTTCCACCACGGAACAGAACGCACGAAGATGGGTGAGGGTCATGACGGTCGGCTCCGTTGGTGCTGCATTTAAACCATTGAATGCCAGCCAGCTTATCTGATGACTATAGGTGAGCACAGATCGGTCTGGATGATCGCGATCATTATTTCTGATCAGGAAAACGCCATCTTTTCCAGCTCAAGGCCCCGATTTCTCGGTACGGTAAGGCCAGGGCAACCCACGGACGGTTGATGATCGGATAAACCGAGCCCGATCACTCGGAGCGTTCTTCTCAAGTTCATCGGGTGGCGAATAAGATCGGTCCAGGAACATTCGCAAACCGTTATCAGCGACTAAAACAACAACAACAACTATTCAGGTGTTCGGCCGTGCCTCTTTTTGGGTCCTGCCAGCGTCCGAACCCAAGCGTAAGGATCATTCAAGGTGCATTTATCATGAACAAGACTTTAATCCTGGCTGGCGCCTTGTCCGCCGCGCTGGTGGGCACTGCCCACGCCGAGAATCTGTTGAAAGTCGCGTTGAACGCTGACATTCGCAGCACCGAGCCAGGCGTCAACCGTGACACCAACTCCGACGCCGTCATCTTGCACATTACGGAAGGACTGGTGGCCTTCCGTGAAGATGCCACCGTCGGCCCGCTGCTGGCCAAGGACGTGCAGGTGTCCGACGACGGCCTGCGCTACACCTTCCACTTGCGCAGCGGGGTGAAGTTCCAGAACGGTGCGCCGTTGACCTCCGCCGAAGTGCTGTGGACCTGGAAACACTACCTCGACCCGAAAACCCAATGGCGCTGCGCCCCCGAATTCGACGGCCATGGCGGCGCCAAAATCGTCGACATGAGCGCCCCGGACCCGCTCACCGTGGTGTTCACCCTGGACAAGCCCAACGGCCTGTTCCTGACCAGCACCGCACTGCCGGAATGCGGCGGCAGCGGCATCCTGCACCCCGACTCAGTGGTCGACGGCCAGTGGAAAGCCCCCATCGGTACCGGCCCGTTCCGCCTGGGCGAGTGGAAGCCCGGCCAATACGTCGACCTGCTGCGCAACGCCGACTACACCCCGCGTGACGAGAAAGAGCCGGACGGCTACACCGGCAACAAGACCACCACCCTCGACCGCGTGCGCCTGCTGGTGATCCCCGACCCGGCGGCGGCCAAGGCGGCCTTATTGTCGAAGAACGTCGACCTGCTGATTGACGTTACGCCCCTGGACGCCACCGAACTGGCCGCCAACCCCGGCATCAAGGTCACCTCCAGCGGCACCATGTCGGTGAACGCGCTGTTGTTCCAGACCCGTGACCCGTTGCTCAAAGACGTGCGCCTGCGCCAGGCCATCGCCCACTCGCTGGACACCGCACAAATCGTCGCCGCCTTGACCGGCGGCCGCTCCCAGGCCAACAACTCGATGGTCGCCAGCGGCAGCCACTACCACCAGGCCATCGAGAACCAGGGCTTCGACTTTGACCCGGCCAAGACCGCCCAACTGCTGCGGGAAGCCGGCTATAAAGGCCAGCCGATCAAGCTGATCGTCAACAAGCGCTACGCCGCGATCTTCGACATGGGCGTGTTCGTGCAAGCCATGGCCAAGGCCAGTGGCCTCAACCTGGAACTGGAAACCCTGGAGTGGGGCACTCAGCTGGAGCGCTACCAGACCGGCAACTACCAGATGATGGCGTTCCCGTATTCCGAACGCCTCGACCCGGCCCTGAGCTTCGACTCCATGACCGGCGACAAGGACAAGGAAGCCCGCAAGGTCTGGGACAACCCCCAGGCCCAGGAATGGCTGCGTGAAGCCCAGCGTGAGGGCGACATCACCAAGCGCCAGGCGCTGTTCGATCAACTGCACCAGCAGATGCTCAAGGACGTGCCGCTGATCCCGATGTACAACGGCAACGCCATCGCCGCCAGCCGTGACTACGTGCATGGGCTGCGTACCTGGCCGGTGTCCAAGCCACGCTTGTGGACCGTCAGCGTGCCTGCGACCGGGAGTAACTGAGGATGTTGCGTTTCATCTTCCAACGGCTGGCGATGTCGATCCCGACCTTGCTGCTGATCTCGCTGATGGTGTTCGCGATCATCCGTCTGGTGCCGGGTGACCCGGCGCTGCTGATGCTCGGCGACATGGCCGACGCCCACAGCCTGGAGGTCGCGCGTGCGTCCCTGGGCCTGGACCAGCCGCTGCCGCTGCAGTTTGTGATCTGGCTCAAGGCGGTGCTCAGTGGCGACCTTGGGCACTCCATCACCACCAACGAAGCGGTGCTGCCGCTGATCCTCGACCGCTTCCAGGTGAGTGCCGGCATCGTGTTGATATCGGTGTTGCTTGCGGCGTTGATTGCGGTGCCGGCGGGCTTGCTCTCGGCATGGAAACAGAACAGTTCCCTGGACTTTGGCGTGGTGTCGACCGCGACCCTGTTGCTGTCGATCCCAAGCTTCTGGCTGGGCCTGCTGTTGCTCTACGCGTTCGGTATCAAGCTGGGCTGGTTGCCGGTGGTGGGGTATGTGTCGTTCGGCCAGTCACCGTGGCAAGCCTTGAGTTTTATCGTGCTGCCGATTGTCACCCTGACCCTGGTGGAACTCGGTGCGATCACCCGCATGGCCCGGGCCAGCGCGATTGAAGTGCTGCGCCTGGAATACATCACCCACGCCCGGGCCAAGGGCCTGTCGGAGCGGGCGGTGTTGTGGCGCCATGCGTTGCGCAACTCGTTTGCGCCGACCCTGACGCTGATCGGCTTGATCCTCGGCAACCTGCTCAGCGGCATCGCGGTGCTGGAGACCGTGTTCACCCTGCCAGGCATCGGCCGGCTGATGGTCGACGCCATCTACGCCCGGGACTACCCGGTGCTGCAAGGCTGCCTGCTGCTGGTGACCTTTGTTTATGTGCTGGTCAACCTGTTGGTGGACCTGCTGTACCCGCTCTTCGACCCCAGGGTTAAGTTATGAATAAGCCTCTACCTGCCGCACCCGAGGTGCTGTTGCCGGCACCGGCGCGTGCCCCCAGGGCCTGGCGTGTGCCGCCGTTGAACGCGCTGATCGGCGCAATCCTGCTGGCCTTATTGTTGATCATGGCCTTGCTGGGCCTGGTCTGGACGCCCCATGACCCGTTGGCCCTGAACCTGTTGGCGCGTTTGCAGGCGCCCACCGCCGCCCACTGGCTGGGCACTGACGAATACGGCCGCGATGTGCTGAGCCGCCTGATGATCGGCGCGCACACCAGCCTGTGGGTGAGTGTGTTGACGGTGACGCTGGCGATCACCGCCGGCACGGTGCTTGGCCTGCTGGCCGGGTTCCTGCGGGGCTGGGTCGACCGTGGCCTGATGATGGTCAACGACGCCTTGTTGGCGTTTCCCGGGATCCTGCTGGCCCTGGGCTTGATGGCGATCATTGGCCCGAGCCTGTACGGCATCGTCTTCGCCTTGAGCCTGGCCTACACGCCGTCGGTGGTGCGGGTGGTGCGCGGCACGGTGTTGTCGTTGCGCGAAAAAGAGTTTGTCGAAGCCTCGCGGGTGATCGGCAACTCCGAGCTGTACACCATGCTGCGGCACATTGCGCCGAACTGCGTGGCGCCGGTGTGCGTGCTGGCCACCAGCATGTTCGGCTGGGCGATCCTGGCGGAAAGCGCCCTGAGTTTCCTCGGCCTGGGCGTCCCGCCGCCGGCTGCCACCTGGGGCAACATGCTCGCCGCCAGCCGGCCGTATATCGCCACGGCCAGTTGGCTGGGGCTGTTTCCCGGTGTCTGCATCGCCATGGCGTTGCTGGCGTTCAACCTGTGTGGCGATGCCTTGCGCGATCGTCTAGACCCGCGGATGAGTAAATGACCATGACTGACATCCTTCTGGCAGTCGACCGCCTGAAAATCCGCGTGGGGGCCCATGGCCCACTGGCGGTCAACGACCTGAGCTTCACCATCGCGCCCGGCGAAATCGTGGCGCTGGTGGGCGAGTCCGGCAGCGGCAAGACCATGGCCGCCCGCGCCGCCATCGGCCTGCTGCCACCGCCACTGGAGCAATGCAGCGGCCAGGTGCGCTTCCAGGGCCATGACCTGGGCAGCCTCAAGCCTGAACAACTGCGCCAGCTGCGCGGGGCGAAGATCGGCATGGTGTTCCAGGAACCCATGGTGTCCCTCAACCCGTCCATGAGCATCGGCGAGCAAATGGCCGAGGGCCTGCGCCTGCACACCAAACTGAGCGATGCGCAGATCCGTGAGCGCAGCCTGGAAATGCTCGGGCATATCGGCATCAAGGATGCCGAGCGTTGCCTGGCTGCGTTTCCCCATGAGTTCTCCGGCGGCATGCGCCAGCGCATCATGCTGGCCTCGGTGATGCTGCTGCGCCCGGCCTTGCTGATTGCCGATGAGCCCACCACGGCCCTGGATTGCCTGGCGCAACTGGACGTGTTGAAACTGATGCTCGAGCTGACCCGCGAGCAGGGCACGGCAATTCTGTTTATCAGCCACGACCTGTCACTGGTGGCGCGCTACGCCGACAAGGTGGTGGTGATGCGCGAAGGCCGCGCGGTAGAGCAGGGCACCATTGAGCAAATCCTGCTGGCGCCCAAGGCCGAGTACACCCGGCAGTTGCTGGAAGCCCTGCCTCGGCGTGGCACTTTGGCGCCATTGCCCAAGGCCGACGGGCCGTTGCTCACGGTCAAGGACGTGTGCATCGAGCACCCGGGGCCGCGCAGCCTGTGGGGCCGCAGCCAGTCCAAGCGCGTGGTGCACTCGGCCAACCTGTCCATCGCCCCCGGGGAAACCCTGGCGCTGGTGGGCGGCAGCGGCTCGGGCAAGACCACCCTGGGCCGGGCGATTGTCGGGTTGAACAGCCCGTGTTCCGGCGCCATCGAGTTTGAAGGCGTGGACATTCTCAAGGCCGGCAACCGCGACCACCGCCTGCAATGCCAGATGATTTTCCAGGACCCGTATTCGTCCCTCGACCCGCGCATGAAGATCGGCGACATCCTCGCCGAACCCTTGCGCCATGTGCCCGGTATGACGGCCGTACAGCGTCGCGAACGGGTGGCGAAAACCCTGGTGGACATCGGCCTGGCGGAGCAGTTTGTCGACCGCTTCCCGCACCAGTTGTCCGGTGGCCAGCGCCAGCGCGTGGCCATCGGCCGGGCGCTGGTGCGTCACCCACGGCTGGTGATCGCAGACGAGCCGATCTCCGCGCTGGACATGACCATCCAGAAGCAAATCCTCGAGCTGTTCGAGCGGCTGCAGGCGCAGTACGGCTTCGCCTGCCTGTTCATCTCCCACGACCTGGCGGCGGTGGAACGCATCGCCCACCGGGTGGCGGTGATGAGCGAGGGCAGGGTGGTGGAAATGGGCGCCCGCGACGAGGTCTTCGACCGCCCGCAACACCCTTACACCCGCAAGCTGCTGGCCGCGGCCAGCCCCTTGGAGAAACTTGAAAACGGTGGCTACCGCATCCGCCAGGGCCCCGTACCGCTAGCGCTGTAACCCAGGACTGACGTCACCCGCCGCGCAAATCGCCGATTTGCGCGAACGGCGAAGCCATGCCCGAAGAACAATAAAAACACCAACCCCCACCACACTGCCAGGAGCTTAAAAAAATGAAAAAATCCCTGACTCAACTGATCACCGGCGTCGGCGTTGTCAGCAGCGGGCTGGTCCCGTCACTGGCCCATGCCGACTTCATCAAGGACAGCAGCGGTACGCTGGAATTGAAGAACTACTACTTCAACCGCGACTACCGGGAGAACGCTTCCCAGTCGATGCGGGCCGAGTGGGCCCAAGGGTTTATCCTCGGGATCAAGTCCGGCTTCACCGAAGGCACCGTGGGCTTTGGCCTGGACCTGACCGGCATGCTGGGGCTGAAACTCGACTCCAGCCCGGGCCTTTCCGGCACGGGCCTGTTGCTGCGTGACAGCGACAAAAACGTTCCCGACGATTACTCCAAGCTGGGGGTGACCGCCAAGGCGCGCTTCGCCCAAAGCGAGTTGCGTGTGGGCTACCTGGTGCCGGACCTTCCGACCCTGCAACCCAACACCAGCCGTTTGTTCCCGCAGTCCTTCAGCGGCACCCAGTTGGTGTCCAACGACATCAGCAACCTGAAAATCACCCTCGGGCAGATCGACCAGGCCAAGGACCGTGACTCCACCAACTACGAAGACATGAAGCTGACCACGGTGAGCAAGGTCTACAAAAGCACCGCCCTGAGCGACCAGTTCCGCTTTGCCGGTGGCGATTATTCGCTGACCCCCAACACCTTGCTCAGCTACCACTTCGCGGCGCTGGACAGCATCTACCAGCAGCAATACGTGGGCTTCAAGAACAACTTCGGCCTGGGGCCGGGCACGCTGAAAACCGACGTGCGCTACTTCAAGTCGGACAAGGACGGCGCGGGCCTGGCGGGCAAAGTCGACAACAGCGCCTTGAGCAGTCGCCTGACCTACCAGTACGGCGGCCACAGCATCGGCGGCGGCTTCCAGCAGCAATACGGCACCACGCCGTTTACCTACCTGGACGGCTCCATCACTTACCTGTTTACCGAGTACCAGTTCAGCAACTTCACCCAGACCAAAGAGCGCGCCTGGCATGCCCGCTACGACTACAACTTCGCCGACCTCGGCTTGCCGGGCCTGCTGTTCGGGATCAAGTACGCCAAGGGTGATTCGGCCGAGGTGCTCGGCTTCAACCGCGAGGGCCGCGAGTGGGAGCGCGACCTGGACCTGGGCTACGTGGTGCAGACCGGCACGTTCAAAGGCGTGTCGATGCGCTGGCGCAACGCGCTGAGCAAAGGCAACTACTTCAACGACGTTAACGAAAACCGCGTGATGCTGGGCTACACCCTGGCGCTCTGGTAGCAGCCCACTGTAGGAGCGGGCTTGCCCGCGATGGCGGTGGGTCAGTGACGGAATAGGCTGGCTGACCCACCGCGATCGCAGGCAAGCCAGCTCCCACACTGATCGGATTATCAGATCAAGATAGTGTGGGCCGCCCTTACAGACGATCACGCCGGCTCGTTAATATTTCTTCAGCGTTCATCACTCGAATATCGAGATTTCCGGTTTATGAAACTTAAATCACACCCCTTGCTGCAAGCGACACAAGGTACCCACAGGCACGTGGACAGTGAGCATTACGGTGCAGTGGGAGCAGGTCGAAAAATCTATATCCAGGCGGCGCTGCATGCCGATGAAACCCCGGCGCTGCTGGTGGCCGCCCAACTGCGCCGGCACCTGGTGGAGCTGGAAAATGCCAACCGCCTGAAAGCGGAAATCGTGCTGGTGGCCGTGGCCAACCCCACCGGGCTGAGCCAGTACATCATGGGCGCCCCCAGCGGGCGTTTCGAGTTGGGCAGCGGGCGTAATTACAACCGGGGTTTCCCGGTGCCGTATCAGGCCATCGGCGACAAGATCGAACACCTGCTGGGCCAGGACATCGACGCCAACCGCCAACTGATCCGCCAGGCCTGGGGCGAATGCCTGCGGGACTCGCCGCCACTGGACGAATTCCAGTCGCTGCAACGCACCCTGATGCTGCTGGCCCACGACGCCGACATCGTGCTGGACCTGCACTGCTCCCGCGAAGCAGCGATGCACGTGTACACCGGTGAGGCCGTGTGGGCGACCGTGGAACCGCTGGCACGTTATATCGGCTCCGAAGCTTCGTTGCTGGCCACCGACTCCCAGGCCAACTCCTTCGATGAGGCGTTGTACCTGCTGTGGGTCAACCTGCGTGAGCGGTTTGGTGCGCGGTTCCCGATCCCGGACAGCAGCGTGGCGGTGACCGTTGAGCATCGCGGCCAGAGGGATGTGTCCTATGAACTGGCGCAGCATGACGCCACGGCGATCATTGATTACCTGACCCACCTGGGCGCGATTGAAGGCACGCCACGGCCATTGCCGGCCCTGCGCAACCCGGCGACGCCGCTGGCCGGCAGCGAACAGTTTTATGCGCCATGCGCCGGGGTGCTGGTACACCGGGCGGCAGTGGGCAGCCGCATCGAGGCGGGGCAGGCGTTGTTCGATATCGTTGATCCCCACAGTGGGCAGGTCACGACGGTCAACAGCCACAACACCGGCGTGCTGTACATGCGCCGCGATGTGCGATTTGTGAAACCGGGCGATCCGCTGGGCCGGGTATCCGGTGCTACGCCGATCCGCAGCGGCAAGCTCCTCAGCGCCTGACGCAGGACAAGTGTGGGAGCTGGCTTGCCTGCGATAGCGGCGGCATATTCGACATCAATGCCGCCTGATACACCGCCATCGCAGGCAAGCCAGCTCCCACATTGGCGCTGCGTTGTTCATTCATTTTTTATTCGGCAGGACATCCCACCATGCACCCCAACCCGGCAATCACCCTCGAAAATCAATTCTGCGCCCACAACTATTCCCCCTTGCCGGTGGTGATCGTCAAGGGCGAGGGCGTCTGGGCCATCGGTGATGATGGCCGTCGCTACCTGGACATGATGTCGGCCTATTCCGCCGTCAGCCACGGCCATGTCCACCCGCGCATCCGCGCCGCCGCCGTGGCGCAGATCGACAAGATCAGTGTGGTGTCCCGGGCGTTCTACAGCGAGCCCCTGGGCAACTTCCTCAAGACCCTGTGCCGCCTCACGGGCTTTGACTCGGCCCTGCCGATGAACAGCGGCGCCGAAGCCGTGGAAACCGCGATCAAGGCCGCCCGGCGCTGGGGTTATCGAGTCAAGGGCATCCCGGCCAACCAGGCCAATATCGTGGTGGCCGACAACAACTTCCACGGGCGCACCTCGACCATCGTCGGCTTCTCCTCGGAGCCGGATTACAAAGCCGATTTCGGCCCGTTCTGCAACGGTTTCACCGAGGCGCGCTTCGGTGAGATCGACAGTTTTCGCCACGCCATCACCGCCAACACCTGCGCCGTGCTGATCGAACCGATCCAGGGTGAAGCCGGCATTCGTGTGCCCCCTGCGGGTTTCCTGCGGGAACTGCGCCAGTTGTGCGACGAGACCAACACCTTGCTGATCCTCGACGAGATCCAGTCTGGCCTCGGCCGCACCGGCAAGTGGTTTGCCTTCCAGCACGAAGGCATCCGCCCCGACGCGTTGATCCTCGGCAAAGCCCTGGGTGGCGGGATCATGCCGGTGTCGGCGTTCGTGGCCGACCACTCGATCATGGACCTGTTCGATGCAGGCAGCCATGGTTCGACCTTCGGCGGCAACCCGCTGGCGGCGGCCATTGGCCTGGAAGCCTTGAACGTTCTGGAAGAAGAAGGCTTGATCGATAACAGCGCCCGACTGGGCCACTACCTGGTGGAGCGTCTGACGGCGATGAACTCGCCGGCCATTCGCGAGATTCGTGGGCGTGGCTTGTGGGTGGGCGTGGAACTGGACCGCGATGCCCGGCCAATCTGCGAAGCGCTATTGGCCGAAGGATTGCTGACCAAGGAAACCCACGAAAACGTGCTGCGTATCGCGCCGCCATTGTCCATTACCCGCGAAGAACTGGACTGGGGCCTTGAGCGTATCGAGCGGGTGTTCAAGCAGCTATGAGCGAGTTTCTCAACCACCTCGACATCGACGGCCAGCGCTTCGCCTACATCGATCTGCACCAACTGCTGACCCCGACGCAATTGCAACGGCTGCCGTATTCCCTGCGCATCCTCCTGGAAAACATCGCCCGTTGCGCCCCGGCATCGCTGCCCCGGGTGTTGGCGCGGGCCATCGATGAAGGGCCGGATTGCGAGGTGCCGTTCCAGCCCAACCGGCTGATGTTCCACGACACCACCTGCCTGCCGGCCCTCGCGGATTTCGCCGGGATGCGCGACGTGGTGGCCGAGCTGGGCGGTGACCCCCGGGCGGTAAACCCGTCGATCCCGGCGGTGCTGACCATCGACCATTCGGTGATCGTGGAGCACTACGCCGAGGCCGGCGCGGTGGACGCCAACCTGGACATCGACTTTCGCCGTAACAGCGAGCGCTACCGTTTTATCAAGTGGGCCCAGGCCAGCCTCGACAACTTCAAGGTGATCCCGCCGGGCACCGGGATCATTCACCAGATGAACATGGAGTCCATCGCCCAGGTGGTGTGGGAAAGCGCGCCGCGTGACGGCCACGTGCTGCTGCACCCCGACTGCATGGTCGCCACTGACAGCCACACGCCGATGATCAATGCCATCGGCGTGCTTGGCTGGGGTGTGGGCGGCCTGGAAGGGCAGGCGGCGATGCTGGGTGAGCCGGTACCGATTCCTTATCCGCCGGTGCTGGGCATTCGCGTGACCAATGCCTTGCGCGACGGCGTGACCGCCACGGACCTGGCGTTGACGGTGACCGAACTGCTGCGCCGGCGCAGCATGGTGGGCAAGTTTGTCGAGTTCACCGGGCCGGGCTTGCAGTCCTTGAGTTGGGCGGCACGGGGCACGGTGGCGAACATGGCACCGGAGTACGGCGCCACGGTGGTGTTTTTTCCGTTTGATGACGAGACGCTGGCCTACCTGAACCTGAGTGCCCGCCCGCAAGCCTTGATCAACAAAGTCTCGGCCTACATGACGGCGCAGTCGCTGTGGCGCCGGGAAGGCGATCCCGAACCGGTGTTCGATGAGCTGATCGAGCTGGACCTGGGGAGCGTTGAACCCAGCGTCGCCGGCCCTCACCAGCCCCATCAGCGCCAGTCCCTGGCTGACGCCGGCGCTTCGTTTCATCAGCACGTGAGCGCCGGCAAACAGGCGTTTTTCGAGCCGTCGTTCCAGGTGCCGATCACCCATGGCGCGGTGGTGATGTCGGCCATCACCAGTTGCACCAACACCGCCAACCCGGCGCAGATGATCCAGGCCGGGCTTTTTGCCCGTAACGCCCGCGCCCGTGGGCTGACGCGCAAACCGTGGGTCAAGACGTCGCTGTCACCAGGCTCGCGGGTGGTGGCTGATTACCTTGGGGACGCCGGCTTGCTGGAGGATTTCGCCGCGCTGGGTTTCGACCTGGCGGGCTTTGGCTGCATGACCTGCATCGGCAATTCCGGGAGCCTTGAACGCCATGTCGAGACCTTCGCCGAACAGGGGTTGAAAGGCGTGGTGGTGCTCTCCGGCAATCGCAATTTCGAAGGCCGGGTCAACCCGAAAGTCCCGGCCGGCTACCTCGCGTCGCCCGCCTTGTGTGTGGCCTATGCCATTGCGGGCAGCATCGACGTGGACCTGTCGGCCCAACCCCTGGCGACGGACGCCCACGGCCAGCCGGTGTACCTGCACGAGTTGATGCCCAGCGAAGCCGACGTCGCCGCGCAAATGGCGGCGGTGGTGCGCCCGGCCGTGTTCCAACAGCGCCAGGCCCTGCTGTGGCAAGGCACTCACCACTGGCAGGCGCTGGAAGCCGACGCCAGCGTGCAGTTTGCCTGGCACCCGGACTCCACCTACTTGCGCCGCCCGCAGTACCTCGCCGCGGTCACGCCGGTGCCGGCCACGTCGTTGTCCATCAGCAACGCCCGGGCGCTGGTGGTGCTGGGGGATAACGTCACCACCGATCATATTTCCCCGGCGGGTACGATTCCGGCCGACAGCCTGGCCGGGCACTGGCTGCGTGAGCGCGGTGAAGCGCTGGCGGATTTCAACCAGTATTCGACCCGGCGCAGCAACCACGAAGTGATGGTGCGCGGCGCGTTCACCAACCCGCGCCTGAATAACCTGCTGTTCCCCGATCAACCCTCGCGTCAGGGCGTCTGGGCGTGGAACGCCGACCACAGCGACTACCTGCCGCTGTACCTCGCCGCCCAAAGCTATGCCGGTACGCCGACGGTGTTGTTTGCCGGGATCAACTACGGCGCCGGCTCCAGCCGCGACTGGGCGGCGAAGGTCCTGACGCTGCTGGGCATCAAGGTGGTGGTGGCCCGCAGCATCGAGCGGATTCACCGCAGCAACCTGATTGGCATGGGCGTGCTGCCGCTGGTGTTCGATGACGGCGCGACCGTGCAGGACCTGAACCTCGATGGCAGCGAATCCCTGACCTTCCTCGGCCTGGATCAGTTACGGGTCGGCGAGAACCCGATCACCTTGCAGATCGGGCGTGCCAACGGTGAAACCACGCGCACCCCGCTGACCTTGCGCCTCGACGCGTTGCAAGAGGTTGGTTACCTTGAACACGGCGGCGTGTTGCCCTTTGTGATTCGCAAGACCGTGCAAAGAACCGTTCAAGGAGCGCGTGATGATTGACCCCCAGGTACTGCAACAACTGGCCCCCGGCGGTGTGCTCCGGGCGGCCATCAACTTTGGCAACCCGGTGCTGGCCCAGCGCGGCGAAGGCGGTGAACCCCAGGGCGTGTCGGTGGCGCTGGCCAGGGCCCTGGCCGAGGAGTTGGGCGCTCGGCTTGAGTTGATCACCTTTGAAGCGGCGGGCAAGGTCTTCGCCGCGCTGGCTGATGACCTCTGGCGCGTGGCATTCCTGGCCATCGAACCGGTGCGCGAGCGGGAAATCGCCTTCAGTGCGCCCTACGTGCTGATCAAGGGCACGTACCTGGTGGCGGTGGATTCGCCCTTGAGCAGCGTCGCGCAACTGGATGCTCCCGGCCAACGCATTGCCGTCGGCCAGGGCGCGGCGTATGACCTGTACCTGAGCCGCACGGTGCAACACGCTGAACTGGTGCGCGCGCCCACCTCGGCAGGTGCTGTGGACCTGTTTATCGAGCAAGGCTTGAATGCGGCGGCCGGGGTTCGGGATTACCTGCGAACCCGGGTGGATGAGCGTTGGCGCCTGCTGGACGATGACTTCATGAGCATCAGCCAAGCGGTGGCGGTACCGGTGGCGCACACAGCCGCTGCCGCGTTCGTCAAATCCTTTGTCGAACGGCAGAAAGCCAATGGGTGGGTCAAACAGGCGTTGTCGCGCAGCGGGCAAAGCCCGGAACTGGCGGCGCCTTAGAGACGGCGCAGAAAGGATTTGACGATTTGCTGGGTGGCCTGGGTGGTGTCCAGGTCTTCCAGGCGCGTGTAGGGATGCCACTGGCATTCCTTGATTTCACTCAGGGGCCGGGCTTCATCGATGTTCACCACCGACGCCTCGAACACATGGTGCAGCGTGTCGCTGGCCTTCAGCTCCTGCAATAACAGCAAACCGTCCACGTTCAGCCCGGTTTCTTCTTCCAGCTCCCGTGCGGCGGCGCCCACCGGCCGTTCGTTGCGCTCGACCTTGCCGCCCGGCAGTGCCCATTTCGATCGGGCTTTACGCACGAACAGGATGTGCCCGTCGTGCTCGCAAATCACCGTGGCCCTTATTTTCATCGTCTGTGCCCCCGCAGCGAGATGGTTGTCATAAAAGTGTAATGCAATTGTCATGCTCAGTCTTTATCCGGCAGGGTGGAGAGGGGACCGGAAAACACCGATACTGCCCCATCGAAAAAAACTCACCCGAAGGAGAAGCAGATGAACACCGTACGCTGGGGCATGATCGGCTGTGGCAGTGTCACTGAACTCAAGAGTGGCCCCGCCTTCTACAAAGCGCCAGGTTCCGCGCTGGTGGCTGTGATGGGGCGCCGCGAAGAGGCCGTGCGCGATTATGCGGCACGCCATGGCATCGCCCGCTTCTACACCGACGCCCAGGCGCTGATCGACGACCCGGAAGTGGACGCGGTCTATATCGCCACCCCGCCTGACAGCCACCTGGAATACAGCCTGATGGTGGCCGCCGCAGGCAAGCATTGCTGCGTCGAGAAACCCATGTCGCTGAATGCCGAGCAAAGCGCGCTGATGCAGCGCACCTTCGAGCAGGCCGGGCTGCACCTGTTTGTCTCCTATTACCGGCGTTCCCTGCCGCGCTTCCAGCAGGTGCGGGACTGGCTGCAGGACGGGCGCATCGGCGAGTTGCGTCACCTGACCTGGAGCTTGTGCAAGCCGCCTTCCGAGGACGACGCCAGCAGCGCCAACTGGCGCACCGACCCGGCGATTGCCGGCGGCGGCTATTTTGCGGATCTCGCCAGCCACGGCTTTGACCTGTTCCAGTACCTGGTCGGGGATATCGTCGACGTGGCCGGGTTTACCGCGCGCCAGGCCGGGCGTTATGCCGCCGAGGATGCGGTCACCGCCTGCTGGACCTTCGCCTCGGGCGCCCTGGGCATGGGCTGCTGGAACTTTGTCGCCGACCGCCGCGAAGACCGGGTGGAGCTGATCGGCAGCAAGGGCCGTATCACCTTCTCGGTGTTCGATGAGGCACCGTTGCGCCTTGAGGCCGAGACCTGCGAAGAAGTGGAAGTGCCGAACCATGCCCATATCCAGTGGCACCACGTGCTGGGGATGAATGCGCATATTCGTGGCGAGAGCAAACACCCGGCGCTCGCGATCGAGGCGTTGAAGACCGATCGGGTCATGGACCGGGTGCTGCAACGTAACCCCAACCTGGCGGTTTAACCGTGCTGGAATGGTGTCTTTTTAAAGGAATGAACAGATGAAATGGAACGCAGCCTGGATGGGGTTGTTTCTGGTGCTGGCGGGCGCCGCCACGGCAGCACCGCGGGCCCAGGGGCAGGCCGGGGAGTTTGATTTTTACGTGTTGTCGTTGTCCTGGTCGCCGACCTTCTGCCTGACGCACCCGGACGACCAGCAATGCTCGGGCAAGGGCTACGGGTTTGTGCTGCATGGCCTGTGGCCGCAGTACGCGAAAGGCGGCTGGCCGGCGTCGTGTGCGCCGCAGTCGCGTCTGTCGGATGCCGATTTCGCCCGGGGCAGAACGATGTTCCCGTCGCCCAAGCTGCTCAGGCATGAGTGGGCCAAGCACGGCACTTGCAGCGGCCTTGAGGCTTCGGCCTATCTGGACAAGACCGATGCCGCGCTGGGCGCGGTCAAGATCCCGCCTGCGCTTGAGCCCTTCAATGCCCCCGGCAACCTGGGCGCGCGGGACATCGAAGCGCTGTTTCGCCAGAGCAACCCGGCCATGGGCAACCACGGGCTGGCAGTGATCTGCAAGGGCGCGGTGCTGACCGAGGTGCGGGTGTGCCTGACCAAGGACCTGGCCTTCGCCGGCTGCCCGCGCAGCGTCAAGAGCCAGTGCCGGGAGGGCGACATTCGGATCCCGACCCAGCGCTAAGCAGCGTCAGGCGGGCCCATACCCGTTATGGGTCTGCTCGATCTCCTCCACCAACCGGTCAATGCCCGCCAGGCGCGCCCGGTTGTCATGATCCCAGGGATGAAACCCTGGCTTGAAGTAATGCAACCAGGGCAGCGCCATGCGCGGGAAGACCCCCTTGGGCCCATAGAGAAACTTCAGCATCCGCCAGAAGCCCTTCACATGCCCACCGGAACGCCGGTCGGCAAACAGCAGGCGCAGGTGGAAGTCCAGAATCACCAGCCAGAACATCCCAGTGGTGATGAGCATGCTCCCGGTGCGCAGCAAATACCGCTTGGGCCCGGGCTTGATCACGCTGTTCCACACATCAAACGCCACCGCCTTGTGCTCGGTTTCCTCCAGGGCATGCCAGTACCACATCTGCTGGTAACCCTTGACCGAATCGCCAAAGCGCGACGGGTCGCTGAGGAGGATTTCCGCGAGCATCGCGGTGTAATGCTCCAGGGCAATGGTCACCGCCAGGTTGAACGAGGCGGGCAGGTATTTCTTTTGGGCGTCGAGGATCATTTTCAGCCGGCGATCCAGGGTCTGCGCCGGCAGCCCGGCGGCCTGCAGCAGGTCGTTATAGGCCACGTGCTCGCGGCTGTGCATGGCCTCCTGGCCGATAAAACCCTGGATCTCCTTCTTCAGTTCCGGGTCTTCGATGCGCTGGCGGTAATGGCGCACGCTGTCCATGAAGAACAGTTCGCCCTGGGGAAACAGCAACGACAACGCGTTGAAAAAATGCGTGATGAACGGGCCTTGTTCGTGCCAGTTCTTGATGCGTTCGGCGGGCAGGGCAAAACGGATATCGCGGCGAATCGGCAGCATGGTCGGTACTCCAGGTCAGAGACGGTGCTCTTCGTTGGTTTCAAGGGTGGGCGAGGGCGCGTTGCGGTGTTTGGGCGCCATGCGTTTGCTGGCGAACACCACCAGCGCCTGATAGGCAGCCGGCAGGCAACGGGCGAGCAGGTCCAGAAAGTAGGCGTCGCGGCCAATCAGCACGCGGCGTTTGTTTTTGCGTACGCCGTGCAGGATCACTTTGGCGGCCTGGTCGGCGTCGGTGATGAACAGCTTTTCGAAGTCGGCCCGGGCCTGTTGTTCGCTGTGGATCAAGAAGCCGGTCATGTTCGCGTCGATCCGGCTGCTGCGGCAGATGTCGGTGCGGATCCCGCCGGGGTGCACGCAGGTGGCCGAGACCCCGCTGTGTTGCAGGTCGAGTTCCTGGCGCAGGGACTCGGTAAAGCCGCGCACGGCGAACTTGGTGGCGTTATAGCCGCTCATGCCCGGCTGGGCGAACAGGCCGAACACGCTGGAGGTGTTGACCACATGCCCGTCGCCGCTGGCCTTGAGGTACGGCAGGAAGGCCTTGGTGCCGTACACCACGCCCCAGAAATTGATCCCGACGATCCATTCCAGGTCGGCGTAATCCACGCCTTCGACGGTGCTGGACAGCGCGACGCCGGCGTTGTTGAAGATCAGGTTGATCTGGCCGTGTTCGGCTGCGCAACGGGCGGCCCAGTCTTCCACGGCCTGGCGGTCGGAAACGTCCAGCACGTGGGAGGTGACCAGCACGGGCGACAGGACCTGGCTTTTGATCAGCGCGACCGTCTGTTCCAGGCCCTGGCCGTTTTTATCCGCCAGGGCCAAATGGCAGCCTTCACGCGCCAACGCCAATGCCAACGCGCGGCCCATGCCCGAGGCAGCGCCGGTAATCGCCGCCACGCGGCCGTTGAATGACTTCATGACAGGCTCCCTTCAGGGGTGGTGTGGGGCGTTGCGGCCGGGCGCGGTGTGGACGGCATCGGCTCCAGGCTGGCGACGTAGTCCTTGAGGGCGAAATGCCGGGTGACCTGCTTGAAGCGCCAGGTCGAGCCGGGCCACAGCGTGGTGTTCTTGCCGGTGCGCGGGTCCAGGTACCAGCTCTTGCAGCCGCCGGTGGACCAGATGGTGCCCTTGAGTTTGTCCTGCAGCCGGGCGTTGTAGGCCAGTTCCACCGTGGGCTTGACGTCCACCGTGGCGATGCGATGGCGCTGCATCTGTTGCAGGGCGTCGAGGATGTAAGTGACCTGGGCCTCGATCATCAAAATCATCGAGTTATGCCCCAACCCGGTGTTGGGCCCGACGATCAGGAACAGGTTCGGGTAGCCCGGCACCGTGGTGCCCAGGTAGGCGTGGGCGCCGTCTTGCCAGGTGTCCATCAGGTCGATGCCGTGGCGCCCGATGATGCAGTGGCGGGGCAGGGGATCGGTGGCCTGAAAGCCGGTGCCGAAGATGATGCAGTCGGCCGGGTGCTTGATGCCGTCGGCGGTGATCACCCCGTCGGCCTCGATGCGCTGCACGTTGTCCGTCACCACCTGCACGTTGCTGCGGGACAGCGCCGGGTAGTAGTCGTTGGAGATCAGCACGCGCTTGCAGCCGATGGTGTAGTCCGGTGTCAGGGTCTTGCGCAGGGAAGGGCGGGCCACTTGTTTGTGCAGGTGGCGCACGGCGATTTTCTGCACCATTTTCATCAGGCCCGGGTGCCGGGCGAAGCCCACCACGCGGCCTTCCAGTGCCCAATAGAATGCGCCGCGCATCAGGCGTTGAGTGAAGGGCAAGTGCTTGAACGCCCAGCGCTCGAAGCGGGAAATCGGCCGGTCGGGCTTGGGCATGATCCATGGCGGGGTGCGCTGGAACAGGTCCAGGTGGGCCACCTGCGGCGCGATCTGCGGCACGAACTGGATGGCACTGGCGCCGGTGCCGATCACCGCCACGCGTTTGCCCTTCAACGAGTAGTCGTGGTCCCACTGCTGGGAGTGGAAGCGCTTGCCCTTGAAGCTGTCCAGGCCTGGAATATCCGGCAGCGCCGGGCGTGACAGGCCGCCCATCCCCGAGACCAGCACCCGCGCGCTGACCTGGCGACCATTGCTGAACGTCAGGCTCCAGCGTTGTTGCGCCTCATCAAACACCGCCTTCTCCAGGCCCATGCCGAACCGCAGGAACGGCGCCAGCTCATAGCGCCGGGCGCACTGTTCCAGGTAGGCGCGAATCTCCGCCTGGGGCGCGAATTGCCGCGTCCAGTGCGGGTTGGGCGCAAAGGAAAACGAATAGACATGGGACTGCACGTCGCAGGCGCAACCGGGGTAGTGGTTGTCCCGCCAGGTGCCGCCGAGGGCGTCCGCCTGCTCGGCAATAAAGAAGTCGCTGAAGCCGGCTTCCTTGAGTTTGATCGCCATGCACAGCCCGGCAAATCCGGAGCCGATGATGGCGATGTCGATGCTGTCGTGGGCATTCATAGGGTGTCACTCGCTGGCGTTGACATCGGATGTGCTCCTTTTTTGTTTTTGGCTTTTTAGATAGAACACCATTGCAAAGGAAAATTGAATTATCTATTTTAAAAAAGATTTTAAATAATCTACCTGAAAATATCGTCTAGGCTACGACCCAGTTCCTCATGTGCGACTTATCCGACGGACGAGAGCTTTTACGCACGCAGTTAAGGTCCAGGGTGTGGACGATGGCTGAGGTCTTGACCAATACCGGTCGGGCCGCCAGCAACGCAGGATGCAGAGGACCGAGCTATGGCTGTCGAGTGGGTTGTCGCTGCGGGTGTGTGTGTAGGGTTAAGCGTAGTGTTGTGGGCCTTCAGTGCCCGGATGACACGGCGTATAGAAGCCGCTGTTCCGATCAACGGGCGCTTTCTGGAGATCAACGGCGAGCGCTTTCATTATGTAGACGAGGGCAAGGGCCCGCCGCTGGTGATGATCCACGGGCTGATGGGCAGCAGTCGTAACCTGACGTATGCCTTGTCTGGCCAATTGCGTGAGCACTTTCGGGTGATCACCCTGGATCGTCCGGGGTCGGGCTATTCCACCCGGCGTGCCGGCACCGCCGCCGACCTGCCGGCCCAGGCTCGGCAAATCGCGGGTTTTATCCAGGCCCTGGACCTGGACCAGCCGCTGGTGCTGGGGCATTCCCTCGGCGGGGCGATTTCCCTGGCCCTGGCCCTGGATCATCCCCATGCGGTGTCCGGATTGATCCTGGTGGCGCCGCTCACCCATCCCCAACGCCTGTTGCCCCTGGTGTTTATGTCGTTGGCGATACGTCCCGGGTGGTTGCGGCGCTTCATCTCGCACACCCTGACCATGCCGCTTGGGATGCTGACCAAGGACGCGACCGTCAAAGGCGTGTTCGCCCCCGACCCCGCCCCGGGAGATTTCGCCACCCGCGGTGGCGGCTTGCTGGGCATGCGACCCGATAACTTCTATGCCGCCTCCACCGAGATCAACCTGGTCAACGCTGTGCTGCCGGAGATGGTCAAGCGCTACCCGCAACTCACGTTGCCCATCGGGCTGATCTACGGCGCGCAGGACAAGGTGCTGGACTTCCGCAAACACGGACAGGCCCTGGCCAGCCTGGTGCCGGGGCTGAAGCTGCAGTTGGTGGAAGGGCGCGGGCATATGTTGCCGATCACCGCCACTGAGCGTGTCGCGGCGGTGGTGGAGCAGGTGGCCAAGCGCGTCCGGCCACCGGAAAGCGCCACGGTGTTGCATCCGCCGTTTGCGCTGGCGAACAAATAATTGTGCAACTGAACTCGCGGTTCCCTGCCGTCAATGCTTGCCCTAGACACCTGACCAAACGGCTGAAAAAGAGACTGCTCGGTCACGTTCAAAAGGGTTCAAGAAACTAGTTGACGACCTAACGATTCCGCGCTATTTATTTAAAAAAATTATTTCAATGTGTAATTTGAAACAATTTTTGAAATGCCTAAGAGCGAATAAAATAATGAAAAAAACGCCTTTTATCGCATGGTTGAATTCTCGGAGCAGTCATCGCTCCGTGTGCCTGTTCAGTGTTGATGTTTACTCCCTGCCCACCTGCCTCGTGCGGAGGCTGCCATGAACCAGACCCTGGCTGCCCCGAACGTCTGGACCGACGGCAAACGCCACCTGTGGTGGCTCGGTATCATGCCTCTGGCTACCCCCTTGCTTTCCGGCCCCCTGGCCATCGCGACTGGCGTGCAATCGCTGTGGTGGGTCGGCGTACTGGTGATCTTCGGCCTGATCCCATTGATCGACGGCCTGCTGGGTGAAGACGTCAGTAACCCGCCGGAATCCGCCGTCAGCACCCTCGAATCCCAACGCTACTATCGCTGGATCGTCTACACCGGCGTGCTGTTCGTCATCTCCTCGGTGGTGATCACCGGGTGGCTGGCGGCAGGTGGCATTGACTGGATCATCAACGGCGGGCTGCTGAATGCCACTGCGGCCCTGGACCCCTCGAGCTGGTTGGCGAAGACCGCCGCGTTTGTCACCGTCCGTACTCAACTGCACGGCGAAGTCACCTGGTTCACCTACCTGGGCATGGCGATGTCCACCGGCGCCGCCACCGGCATCGCCATCAACACCGCCCATGAACTGGGGCACAAACCGCGCCTGCTGGAAGTCATCCTGGCCAAGATCACCCTGGCGCCCACTTTCTACGGGCACTTCTACACCGAACACAACCGTGGCCACCACGTGCGCGTCGCCACCCCCGAAGACCCGGCCAGCTCGCGGTTGGGCGAGAGCTTCTGGGCCTTCCTGCCACGCTCGGTGTGGTTCAGCGCCCGCTCGGCGTGGAACCTGGAACGTGAGCGCCTGCGCAAACTCGGCCTGCCGGCCTGGCACTGGAAGAACGCGGTGCTCAGCGCCTGGATGTACAGCGTGGTGTTGTGGGGCGCGATGATTGCCTGGTTGGGGGCGGCGGTGATTCCGTTCCTGATCATCCAGGGCATCTACGGCTTCTCGCTGCTGGAAGTGGTGAACTACGTCGAGCACTACGGCCTGAAACGCCAGAAGTTGCCCAACGGTCGTTATGAACGTTGCTCGCCCCGGCACTCGTGGAACAGTAATCGGATTGTGACCAACATCTTTCTGTTTCAACTACAGCGTCACTCTGATCACCACGCCAATCCAACCAGAAGTTATCAGTCCCTGCGTCACTTTGATGAATCGCCGCAACTGCCCTACGGGTACGCCAGCATGATTGTCTGGGCCTACGTGCCGTACTTGTGGCGACGACGCATGGACCACCGGGTACTCAAGCACTATGCCGGGGATATTACCCTGACCAATCTTCAACCTTCACAGCGTTTGAAGTACCTGGAGAAATACGGCAACACCAGCACCTTCTAACGTAAAGCCTTCAGCAGTAGGACGTACTCGGGATCTGTGTATCGCGCAGGTTTTTATCGCCCCGGCATTCGCGGTTTCGAGTACGGCTTAGTGGCAAGAAAGTTTGTTTGACCCGAACAAAAATAAAATTAAGGGAAGGACGTACACCATGCAAAACCCTGCCAAGTTCACCACGCACATTGTATTGGCTGCCCTGGGCCTGATCGTTTACCACCAGGCCCAGGCCGCCCGTATCGAACCGGCTGGCAGTGCGTTTACTGCCCAAGGACCCATCAGCTTTTCCAAGGGCGCGCTGATCAGCGCGGACTGCACCATTAAAGTCGCCGGCAAAGTCGCGGCGGATGGCGCGTCGGTGAATGTCGACAAGGTTGAATTCGACGGCGGCCTCAAGTGCAGCCGGGTGGAAGCGATCAACTTGCCGTGGGTATTAGTGGCTAAAGATACCAAGAGCGGTTCGATGTCGAAGATCGCTGTGGATGTGCACGCCTTCGGTCTGGGCGGCAAGTGCGGTCCCTCTACTGCGGACGGAACCTGGGATAACGCCACTGGCAAGTTAGAGGCTGCCAATGTGCCGATCGGCGAAGACTGCACGATTAAAACGGTGTCGATCAAGATGCCGCCCAGTTTCAAAGTAGTTGAGTAACAGTGGGATGTTGTAGCGGTAATTGAATTGAGATTTGGCTGGAAAGGGAAGTTCTGCAGATTCACCGTGACCTCTCGATCATGGCCATTACCCCTGGCGAAATGAATCGCCATAACATGTGAGGAAAAATAATGAAAAGCTTGAAAACCCTCGTTTGTGCAACTTCTTTCGCAATGTGCTTCGGCGCAGCTTCCATGGCCAGCGCGGCTTCCATCTCCCCGGATGGTCCGTTCTCGACCAACGCCGGCACCATCGTGGTGAAGTCGCCTTCGTCCTTCGGTGCAGCCGTGACCTGCGGCATCACCTTTACCGGCAACGTTAGCGGTGGCGTGGCTTCGATCAACGGTGCATCCCTGACCGGTGGCGGTCTGTGCGGCCTGCCTACGCTGACCAACCTGCCTTGGGTACTGACGGCTGCAACGGGTACCTCCGGGACCGTGACCAACGTCGGCTACAACATCACCTCGATCCCGGCCACGCACTGCGGCCCAACCACCATCGCTGTGACCTGGACGCCTGGCACCAATACGCTTTCGGCAGCCAACCAGGCGCTGACCGGCAACTGCACCGTGGTTTCGCTGAGTGTTGTTGCGCCAACGCTGACTGTTAACCCGTAAGCGCGACTCCGTAAAGGGCTGATCACCCCGTTGAAAGACCGGTGCCTCGTGTGAGGCACCGGTTGGGGAAACCAACGGCGGAGCCGGTTGGATACGTACTTATTGTCTGGGGAAGATGACAATGCAAAGCCTTGTGAAAACGACGCTCCTGGGTTCGATGTTGGTGGCTCTGGGCGTTGCCTCATCCCTGGCGGTCGCGGCGGGTTTCAGCCCACCGGGCCCGTTTAGCGGAACCAATGGCAGTGTTGTGTTGAAGCTGCCGTCGACTTTTCAAGCCCCGATGACCTGTGATCTGAGCCTGTCGGGGGCGATTGATGCCAATGGCGTGGCGATCATCGGCACTACCCATGTATTGAGCGCAACCCATCAAGCCATGAGCGGCTACTGCACGGTGGTGTCGTTGAACGCCACGCTGAGCGGCTCGCTCACCACCAATTCCTGAATACAGATACACCGTCCCAGAGCAGGTGCTTTTTGAAAGACGCTCTGTAGATACACGACTCACCGGCAGGGGCCGGGCGTAAATAATAATAAGGAGTACCGCATGAACAATAAGAAACAACATGCACACACGTTACTGGGACTGGCCCTTTTGGGGGGCTTGATAACCACGGGGCATGTGCAGGCGGGTGGGTTCTCCACGCCTACCTACGGTGCTCCGGGATGGGGTCGTGCCTTTGCGGGTGGTTCACTGTTCAAGAACGACCCCAGTGCCGCGTACAACAACCCGGCAGCCATGGCCTTCATCGACTCGACCATTGCGCAACAAACCGTCGATTACGCCCGGATCAAGATCAAGTACTCCGGCCAGGCCTATGACTACGCGGGCAACCCGGTGACCAATACGCCGGTACTGGATGATCTGGGCAACCTGGGCGATACAACCGTCAACAACAACAATGGAGGGCAAGGCGGTTTCACTGCATGGGTGCCAACGGGCTTTCTGGTGATTCCGGTGGGCGACCGTTTTGCGTTTGGTCTCAGTCAGGTCGTACCGCAGGGCATGAAAACCACTTGGGACCCTGACTCAAAATTTCGGGATTTCGCCGTCGATACCAAAATCGAGACCATCGGCCTGACAGGCTCCCTGTCGTTCAAGGTCAATGATCAGTTCTCGGTCGGTGGTGGCGCCATCGTTCAGCGCAGTCAAGGGTTCGTAAGTCAGAACGTTGATTTGCTGGCCGCTGCTGATGTTTCTCCGGGGCTTGGCGGCTCAGGGTTACCCACTGGCCTGGGGCATTCCTTGATGCGCGTGAAAGTCGATAACATCTCGGTGGGCTGGTTTGGTGGCGTGGTTTGGAAGCCGACGCTGCAAGACACACTTGGCTTGAACTATCACGCCAAGATCAAAAACAAGATGACCGGCAAATACAACATCTACACAGATGCCGTCGGCCGTAACGCGATGACCAATCCTATCGGTCCAAACGGCGAAACCCTCGTTGAAATCGCCTACCCAGGTCTCAAGCTGTTCCCGGACGGTGCCCACGCCAGTACCCAACTGGATATTCCGGCTACCGCTTCGATTGACTGGGTTCACCAGTTCAACGACCGCTGGACGTTGGGGGTGAGTGCCACCTGGACTGAATGGTCTTCCTTCCAGGACCTGACGCTCAAGTCCCAGGGCACCACTATTGTTGCCATTCCCTACAACTACAAAAACGCCTGGATGACCTCGATCGGTGGCGACTACAAAGCCACCGACGCACTCACCCTGCGCGCCGGTGTGGCTTACGACCAGACGCCTACCCGTAACTCCACCCGTGACCCACGGATCCCGGACGGTGACCGCTACTTCCTGGCATTTGGTGGCGGTTATGACATCAAGGCGATTCCTGGCCTGTCGGTGGATGCCGCGTACTCGCACCAGTTCGTTCAGAAGGTCAACCTGAAGACCAAGAACGTTGATCGGTTGGGCGCGGCGCAGTTGGACGGTACGGCTGAGTCCTCAGGTGACGTGGTCAGCTTGTCGGCAACCTATAAGTTCTAAGGTTGTCGAGGGCAGTCGTGGAGAAGGGCAGCCAGCGCATCTTGCTGCCCGGCTCCACGCTGTCGTCTATTGATGGGTAGCCCTGGCGACCTGTTTCGATTCCTTCTGCTTAACCTGCAAGGCTGACCCGGTTCAGCCGCATTTTTTTCGCCCAAGCATTAAATAAAAATTTCAAAACATAATTTGAATTTATCTTTTCAAGTTTGTAGTGTGGCTTTACGTCACAGGTCATTCCGATCTGCTTGGGCGTTGGCCGTACCCTGAATTGAGTAGAGGTATCCCCATGGTTATCTGGTTATTGGCGGGACTCGCAGCAGCGATTGCCCTGGCGTATCGACAAGCCGCTGCCACCCTCTGGCTGGGTGCCGGCCTGGTCTGGCTGGCGGTCGGTTACCTGTTCAACGTGGTGGCCGGTTTCGGCGCCGGCGTAGTGGCGGTGCTGGTGCTGTTGCCCGCGTTGCTGCTGACGATCAAACCCCTGCGCCGCGCCCTGTTGACCAGCAAGGCCCTGGGCCTTTTCCGCAGCATCATGCCGGCGATGTCCGACACTGAGCGCGCCGCCATCGAGTCCGGCACCGTGTGGTGGGACGCCGAGCTGTTCAGCGGCAAACCGCGCTGGGAGCGCCTGCTGCAAGCCGCGCCGGCCAGCCTCAGCGCTGAAGAACAGGCGTTCCTCGACAACGAAGTCGAGACCCTGTGTGACATGTCCAACGACTGGGAAACCACCCAGATCTGGCAAGACATGTCCCCCGAAGGCTGGCAGTACACCAAGGATGCCGGTTTCCTCGGCATGATCATTCCCAAGCAGTACGGCGGCAAAGGTTTCTCCCACTATGCCCATTCCCAGGTGGTGATGAAGCTGTCCACCCGTTGCTCGGCGGCGGCGATTTCGGTGATGGTGCCCAACTCCCTGGGCCCGGCTGAACTGCTGCTGCACTACGGCACCGATGCCCAGCGCAACTACTACCTGCCACGCCTGGCCCGTGGCGAAGACATCCCGTGCTTCGCCCTGACCAGCCCGTATGCCGGCTCCGACGCCGGGGCGATTCCGGACCTGGGCATCGTCTGCAAGGGCCAGCATGAAGGTGAGGAAGTGCTGGGTTTCCGGGTGACCTGGGACAAGCGTTACATCACCCTTGGCCCGATTGCCACGGTGCTCGGCCTGGCCTTCCGCGCCGAAGACCCGGATGGTTTGCTCGGCCAGCCCGGCTCCCTGGGCATTACTTGTGCGTTGATTCCTACGTCCCATCCGGGGGTCAACAGCGGCCGGCGTCACTGGCCACTCAACGCCGTGTTCCAGAACGGCCCGACCACCGGCAAGGATGTATTTATCCCGCTGGAATGGGTGATCGGTGGCCGCGAGCAAGTCGGCAACGGCTGGCGCATGTTGATGGAATGCCTGGCCGCCGGCCGGGCGATTTCCCTGCCGTCGGCCAACGTCGGCCTGGGCAAGGTGGCCGTGCGCGGCACCACGGCGTATGCGGCGATGCGCAAGCAGTTCGGCCTGCCCATCGGCAAGTTCGAAGGCGTGCAGGCGCCCCTGGCGCGCATGGCCGGGCATTTGTATGCCTGTGACGCGGTGCGCAAGGTCTCGGTGGCGTCACTGGATGCCGGTGAAAAGCCGTCGGTGATCTCGGCCATCGCCAAATACCACGTCACCGAGCGGGCACGCATCATCGTCAACGACGGCATGGACATCGTCGCCGGCAAGGGCATCTGCATGGGCCCCAATAACTTCCTCGCCCGGGCCTACCAGCAAAGCCCCATCGCTATCACCGTGGAAGGCGCCAACATCATGACCCGCTGCCTGATCATCTACGGCCAGGGCCTGATTCGCTGCCATCCGTATGTGTTCCGCGAGATGGAAGCCGCACGCAACACGGATCGGCGCAAGGCCCTGGTGGATTTCGACAGCGCGATGTTCGGTCACCTGAGCTTTGTGCTGGCCAATACCGTACGGGCCGCAGTGCATTCGCTGACGGGCGGGCGGCTGATTTCCGTGCCGGGCAAGACCGACCCGGCGTTGGCGTCCTACTACCGCCAGGCCAATCGGCTGTCGGTGGTGCTGGCATTGATCTCGGATATTTCCATGGGCGTGCTGGGCGGTGCCCTCAAGCGCAAGGAAAGCATCACCGGGCGGCTGGGAGACATTCTGTCCCAGCTGTACATCCTGTCCTGCGTGCTCAAGCGTTTTGAGGACGATGGCCGACCCCAGGCGGATTTGCCGCTGGTGCATTGGGCGGCTCAGGACGCGTTGCTGCGGGCCCATGAAGCCCTGGCTGAAGTGCTCGATAACTACCCCTCGAAAGCGGCGGCGGCCGTGGTGCGTGGCCTGACGTTCCCGTTCGGGATTCCCCTGCGCAAACCGTCGGATCGCCTGCTGGCGCAAGTGGCGGAGCTGGTGCAAGTGCCGGGGGAAACCCGCGACCGTTTGCTGGGCAACTCCTACATTCCACGGCCGGAAATCGACAAGCTCGCGTATGGCGAACTCGCCTTGCGCCTGCTGCCGCAAGTGGAGCTGATCGAGGCGCGGCTCAAGGGGGCGGTCAAGCAAGGCCTGATCGAACCGATGCCGATTTCCAGTGCTGCGTTTACGCCGTGGCGGGTCAAGGCGCGGGCGCTGGACCTGATCAGCGAGGACGACGACAGCTTGCTGGCGCGCTACGTGGAGTACGGCGATCACGCGATTCAGGTGGACGACTTCCCGCAGGACTTCGGCTTGCTGGAAGCCCTGCAACAGCGCCAGCAGGCGCTGGAACAGGCCGCCAAACCGAGCGCAAAACGCCGCGCCAGCCAAGGCGAAAACGCACCGGTCAACTGACTGGAACTGGAGGAGCACGGTCAATGTGGGAGCTGGCTTGCCTGCGATGCAGACGCCGCGGTGTATCCGTTACACCGAGGCGATGCCATCGCAGGCAAGCCAGCTCCCACAGGGGACCGGGTTTCCATGGCAACACCGTGTTGTGAGTGAGTTTATCCATGAGTGACAGCTACCTTTCTTTCGTCAATTCCCCTTGGGGAGCCTGGCTGGCCCGCACTGCCGGCCTGCCCCAACCCCTGACGCTGCAACGCCACCGCAGCGGCCAACAAGGCCTGGCCAACCCGGTAATCCTCGCCGGAGCAGGGCGCCTGGGGGCGGAAATCCAGCGCATCTTCACCGCCACCGACACAGTGACAGCCACGGCCGCGACCCTCAAGGCGCCTTCCACGGTCAAGGTCCAGGGCGCGGTGTTCGACGCCAGTGCCATCGCCGACCTCAAGCAACTGGACGAGCTCTACGGATTCTTCCACGCCAACGCCAAGCGCCTGGGCCAACACGCCCGGGTGGTGGTGCTCGGCACTGCGCCGGAACTGTGCAAGGACTTGCCCCAGGCCATTGCCCAACGTGCCCTTGAAGGCCTGGTACGCTCACTGGCCAAGGAATTGCGCCGGGCGATCACCGTCCAGTTGATCTACGTCGCACCGGGTGCCGAGGGGGCACTGGAAAGCAGCCTGCGGTTTTTCCTGTCGCGGCGCTCGGCCTATGTCTCAGGGCAGGTGGTGCGCCTCGAAACGCCGGTAGACACCCCAGCCGAGATCAATTGGGACAAGCCCCTCAGCGGCCGCCGCGCCCTGGTCACCGGCGCTTCCCGTGGCATCGGCCTGGCGATCGCCCAGGTGCTGGCCCGGGACGGTGCGCAAGTGGTCTGCGTGGACGTGCCTCAGGCCCAGGAGTCCTTGCAACAGGCGGCGAGCAGTGTCGGTGGTACCGCGCTGGCACTGGACATCACCGCCCCTGATGCCGCGCAACAGTTGCAGGCCCATGTCGGCCAACACGGCGCCTTCGACGTGGTGGTGCATAACGCCGGGATCACCCGCGACAAAACCATCGCCAAGATGACCGAAGCCGCGTGGCGCAACGTATTGGCGGTCAACCTGGAAGCACCGTTGCACCTGAGCACCACGCTGCTGGAAAGCCAGGGCCTGAAGCCGGGCGGGCGGATTGTGTGTGTGTCGTCGATTTCCGGCATCGCCGGCAACCTCGGGCAAAGCAATTACGCCACCTCCAAGGCCGGTGTGATTGGCCTGGTGCAAGGCCTGGCACCGCTAGCGGCGGCGCAGCAAGTGACCGTGAATGCCGTGGCGCCCGGGTTTATCGAAACCCAGATGACCGCGAAGATCCCGCTGATGATCCGCGAAGCGGGGCGGCGGATGAACTCCATGTCCCAGGGCGGGCAGCCCATCGACGTGGCAGAAACCATCGCCTGGCTGGCCCATCCGGCGTCCGGCGGGGTCAACGGCCAGGTGGTGCGGGTCTGCGGCCAAAGCCTGTTGGGAGCCTGACCCATGGACTATGTGACGCAGATTATTGACCCGCCGCCCTCGCGTTCGCGCCTGCTGCTGGACGGTGTATTGGCCCTGCGCAAACCCAAGGTGGAAGGCGCACCGACGCTGCCCAAAGAACGCCTGGTGCGGTCGGCGGTTGAGCTGTCTGCCCAGGGGATCGCCGCCTACGCTCGGGCCTGTGGTTTTCGACGGGAGCAGGGCGTGCCGCTGTCCTATCCCCATGTGTTGGCGTTTCCGTTGCACCTGATGCTGCTGACTCGCCCGAGCTTTCCGTACCCGGCCAGCGGCATGGTGCATCTGGCCAATCGCATTCGTCAGCACCAACGCCTCAAGGAGGGCCAGGCCTTGCGCCTGGAAGTGTATTGCGAGCGCTGGGTCGCCCATCCCAAGGGCCAGGCCCTGAGCATCGCCACCCGTGCCTACAGCGCAGGCACCCTGGTGTGGGAGAGCGACAGCCTGTACTTGCGGCGTGACGTAAACACCCCGGTCGGCGAGCCGTGGGACGACGTGCTGCCCTTGCAGGAAGAGGGTTTGCTGCGCACCCAGCGCTGGGTGCTGCCCGCCGATCTGGGGCGCCGGTTTGCCAAGGTCTCGGGGGATTTCAACCCGATTCACACCTCGGTGATTGGCGCCAGACTGTTCGGTTTTCGCCGGGCCATCGCCCACGGCATGTGGACCCTGGGCCGGGCCCTGGCCGCCCAGCAACCGCCGGGTGGACTGGAACAGGCCCAAGCCCATTGCGACTTCAAATTGCCGATTTTCCTGCCCGGCCAGGTGGCCCTGTGGAACGTCCCGCCCACCGGCCCGCGCCGTGAGTTTGAAGTGCGCAATTTCGCCGGTGACAAACCCCATATGCGCGGGCTGTTTATCTGGAATGAGAACCCTCGATGAGTGACTACAGCTTCAACCCGGCCCCGACCCGCCGCGTGGCGATTATTGGCGGTAACCGCATTCCGTTCGCCCGCTCCAACACCGTGTACGCCCACGACAGCAACCAGGATTTGCTGGTCGCCGCCCTGCAAGGCCTGGTGGACCGCTACAGCCTTCACGGCCTGCGCCTGGGGGAGTTTGCCGCCGGTGCGGTGATCAAGCATTCCCGGGATTTCAACCTGGCCCGGGAAAGCCTGCTGTCCACCACGCTGTCCCCCGAAACCCCGGCCTACGACCTGCAACAAGCCTGCGGCACCGGCCTGGAAGCGGCGTTGTTGGTGGCGAACAAGATCGCGCTCGGCCAGATTGAAGCGGGCATTGCCGGCGGCGCCGACACCACGTCCGACGCGCCCATTGGTATCAACGAATCCCTGCGCCGTACCTTGCTCGCCGCCAACCGCGCCAAGGGCAGCGCTGCCAAGTTGAAGGCCTTGATGAGCGTACGCCCGTCGATGTTTTTCAAGCCGCTGCTGCCGCGCAATGGCGAGCCGCGCACCGGCTTGTCCATGGGCGAGCACTGCGAAGAAATGGCCAAGCGCTGGCAGATCAAGCGCCTGGCCCAGGACGAGCTGACCCTCGCCAGCCACCAGCGGCTGGACGCGGCGTTCAAGCAGGGTTTTTTCGACGATTTGATCAGCCCGTATCGCGGCCTGGCCCGGGACAACAACCTGCGGGCCGACGCCAGCCTGGAGAAACTCGCCGGGCTGTCCCCGGCCTACGACCGCCAGAACGGCACGCTGACCGCCGGCAATTCCACGCCCCTGACCGATGGCGCCTCGGTGGTGCTGCTGGCCAGCGAAGCGTGGGCCGCCGAACGTGGCCTGCCGGTATTGGCCTATTTAAGAACCGGTGAAACCGCAGCAGTGAATTTTGTCGACGGCACCGAAGGCCTGCTGATGGCCCCGGCCTACGCCGTGCCGCGCATGCTCCAGCGCGAAGGCCTGACGTTCGCCGACTTTGATCTGTTCGAAATCCACGAAGCCTTCGCCGCCCAGGTGCTGTGCACCCTCAAGGCCTGGGAAGACCCGGATTACTGCCGCGACCGCCTGGGCCTCGACGCGCCGCTGGGCAGCATCGACCGCGCCAAGATGAACGTCAACGGTGGCTCTCTCGGCTGTGGCCACCCGTTCGCGGCCACCGGTGGCCGGCAACTGGCGGCGCTGGCCAAGGCCATCCATCAGCGGGGCGGCGGGCGTGGCTTGATTTCGATCTGCGCGGCGGGTGGGCTGGGCATTACCGCTATCGTCGAAAAGTAGTTCCCACTCTAAAAACAACAAGGAGACTGCCATGAACGCTGTAAGCCTGGAACAGACTGAACGCCTCTGGTTGAACGCTTACCTGCCCGGCGTGCCGGCCGACATCGACGCCGGCATCGAGGCGTACCCGTCGTTGCGCGAGGTGTTCCTGGAGCACTTGCACACGTTCCGCGATCGCGTGGCCTACGTCAGCATCGGCACCGAAATGACCTATGCCGACTGGGAGGTGCAGGGCCTCGCCTTCGCGGCCTGGCTGCAGGCCCAGGGCGTGAAAAAGGGTGACCGGGTGGCGTTGATGATGCCCAACTGCTTGCAGTACCCGATCTGCCTGCTGGGCACGATCCTGGCGGGGGCGGTGGTGGTCAACGTCAACCCGCTGTACACCGCCCGGGAGCTGCAACACCTGCTCAAGGACAGCGAGGCGGAGACGATCGTGATCTTCGAAAACTTCGCTCATACCCTGGAGAAGGTGGTCGCTGCCAGCACCGTAAAACGTGTGGTGATTGCGGCCATCGGCGACCTGCTCGGTACGTTCAAGGGCGCGGCGATGAACTTCATCCTGCGCAGCGTGCAAAAGCAGGTACCGCGCTTCAACCTGCCGGGTGCGGTGCGCTTCAACCAGGTGCTGAAACAGGGGCGCGGGCAGACCCACCTGGCGGTGCCGATGAACCGCGAAGACCTGGCCTTCCTGCAATACACCGGCGGCACCACCGGCGACGCCAAGGGCGTGATGCTCAGCCATCGCAACATCATCGCCAACCTGTTGCAGGCCAAGGCGTGGGTCGGTGACCAACTGGATCAGCACCAGCAGGAAACCAACGTCACCTTGCTGCCGCTGTACCACATCTTTTCCCTGACGGTGAACTGCCTGATGTTTATGTGCCTGGGCGGGCGCAACATCCTGATCGCCAACCCGCGGGATGTGAAACGGGTGCAGATGATCCTGCGCAAGGAGCGTTTCAACGGGATTGCAGGGGTGAATACGCTGTTCAACGGCTTGCTGGAAAACCAGGAATTCTGCGCCCGGGATTTCTCCGAGCTGCGCATGGTGATCGCCGGCGGCATGGCCACCCACACCGCCGTGGCCAAGCGCTGGAAGGAAGTCACCGGCTTGCCGATCATCGAAGGCTACGGCCTCACCGAATGCTCGCCGGTAGTCAGCATCAGCCCCATCGACATCTCACGCATGCGCGAAATGGAATTCACCGGCAGCATCGGCGTGCCGCTGCCGTCCACCTGGGTGCGGTTTGTCCGTGAGGACGGTGAGCTGGCGGAACTGGGGGAGCAGGGCGAGCTGCAAGTGCGCGGGCCGCAGGTGATGCAGGGTTACTGGAAACGCCCGGCGGAAACGGCCGAGGTCCTGGACGCCGACGGCTGGCTGTCCACCGGGGATATCGGGGTGATGAACGAGCAAGGCTTCATTCGCCTGGTGGACCGCAAGAAGGACATGATCCTGGTGTCCGGGTTCAACGTGTACCCCAACGAGATCGAAGACGTGGTGGCGCTGCACCCGGGCGTCGGCGAAGTGGCGGCGATTGGGGTTGAAGACGGCGTGACCGGGGAGCGGGTGAAGATCATCGTGGTGCGCAAGGACCCGAGTTTGACCCAGGAGCAGATTCTGGCCCATTGCCGGGAATATTTGACGGGGTACAAGGTGCCGCGGTTTGTGGAGTTTCGTACTGAAGAGTTGCCCAAGACAACGGTGGGCAAGGTGTTGCGCCGGGCACTGCGCTAACCCCAAATGAACGCGGTCAAAAATGTGGGAGCTGGCTTGCTGTGGCGAGCGGGCTTGCCCCGCGTTGGGCTGCGAAGCAGCCCCATCAATCTATGGTGAACCCGACGGGGGACAAGCCCCCTCGCCACAGCAAGCCAGCTCCCACATTGGATATCTGATGGCTGAAAGTTATTAGTCAGTCGTCGAACCCCACCTGCTCATGAATCTCGTCGACCTTCAACTCCAGCCGATACGCCACGGCAATGAACAACGCCTGGCACAGGCACAGCGTCGCACTCAGTGACCTGAACGCAAACGACGACCCTTCATTCACCAGCAACACCGTGCTCGCCCGCTTGGCCAGGGGCGACAGGTTGCTGTCGGTAATGATCAGCGTCTTGGCCTGATGATGCTGGGCAATCCGCAGGCAGTGCTGGGTTTCCTTGCCGTACGGCGTAAAGCTGATGGCGATCACCAGGTCATTGGCCCGCACACTGCGCATCTGCTCGCGATAGCTGCCGCCCAACCCCGAGACCAGGTGAATGCGCTTGTTGGTGTGCTGCAGGTTGTACACCAGGTAATCCGCCACGGCGAATGAACGGCGCACGCCCACCACGTAGATGTTGTCGGCGTTCACCACCAGGTCTACGGCCTTGTCGAAGGCCACGTCGTCCAGCTCCAGCCCCAGGCGCTCGATGCCGGACAGGGTGGCATTCACGCACTCACGCGCCAGGTCGCCGCCGCTGGCTTTCTGCGACTTGTTGGCGATCATGCTGCGGATGCGTTGCTGGTAGTTCTGCACTGGTGTGGTCTTGTGGGTGTAGGCCTCGCGGAACAACGCCTGCATCTCACTGAAGCCACTGAAACCGAAACGCTGGGAAAACCGCACGATGGCCGACGGGTGCACTTCGCATTCACGGGCGATGTCGCTGATGCGGTCGACCATGATCCGGTCGCTCTGCTGGCTCATGTAGCTGGCGATGCGTTTGAGCTGGCGCGGCAGGCTCTCGTATTCATCGGTGATCAGCTGCAGCAGCCGCTCGGCGTTGATCGGCGGGCTGGCGAGTGCGTCTTCCGGGGCGCTCTGGGACATAGGGAATCCTTCTGGCTTGTTCTTATAGGGCGCGGTGAGCCGCCCCTGACAATAAGTCGATGTGCGCAAGTCTACAGGGTAGGCGCAAAAAAATACCTCGGCATCCCGCCCCACGGTGCAGGTGAAACGATGCACCGTGGCTGGAACACCCCGATGGTGGCGTATTGGAAAATATATTCCACAAAAAATATTTATAGAATAAATATTGATTGGTGCCGCCAGACGTTCTAGTCTGCTTGCACCAAGAGCGTATGCCGCCACCACGACGGCACACGCAGGCTGATAAAAATAACAGGAGCCAGCATGGGCCAGACTCGTTTTGCCAGTGGGCGTCAATTGGATCTGATTTGCCTGGGACGCCTGGGCGTCGACCTTTACGCACAACAAGTGGGTGCACGGCTGGAGGATGTCTCAAGCTTCGCCAAGTACCTCGGCGGTTCCTCCGCCAACATCGCCTTCGGTACGGCGCGGCTGGGGCTGCGGTCGGCGATGTTGAGCCGGGTGGGGGACGACCATATGGGACGTTTCCTGCTGGAGTCCCTGGCCCGTGAAGGCTGTGATGTCAGCGGCATCAAGGTTGACCCGGAACGCCTCACCGCCCTGGTGCTGCTGGGCCTCAAGGACCGCGAAACCTTCCCGCTGGTGTTCTACCGCGAAAACTGTGCCGACATGGCCCTGCGCGCCGAAGACATCAGCGAAGCCTTTATTGCCTCCAGCAAGGCGCTGCTGATCACCGGCACTCACTTCTCCACCGACGGCGTGTACAAGGCCAGCATCCAGGCGCTGGACTATGCCGAGAAGCACCACGTCAAACGCGTGCTCGACATCGACTACCGCCCGGTGCTCTGGGGCCTGGCCGGCAAGGCCGACGGTGAGACCCGGTTTGTGGCCGACCAGAATGTCAGCCAGCACGTGCAAAAAATCCTCCCGCGGTTTGACCTGATCGTCGGCACCGAAGAAGAATTCCTGATTGCCGGTGGCAGCGAAGATTTGCTCACCGCGCTGCGTACCGTGCGCGGCCTGACCTCGGCCACCCTGGTGGTCAAGCTCGGCCCGCAAGGCTGCACGGTGATCCACGGCGACATCCCGGCCCGCCTCGAAGACGGTGCCATCTACCCCGGTGTGCGGGTGGAAGTGCTCAACGTCTTGGGCGCCGGTGATGCCTTTATGTCCGGCTTCCTCAGCGGCTGGCTGATCGATGCCAGCGACGAGCGTTGCTGCCAGCTGGCCAATGCCTGCGGCGGCCTGGTGGTGTCCCGCCATGCCTGCGCACCGGCCATGCCGACCAAGGCCGAACTCGATTACCTGTTCAACAGCCCGGTGCCGATTACCCGCCCGGACCAGGACGCAGTGCTGCAACGCCTGCACCAGGTCAGTGTGCCGCGCAAAGTCTGGAAACAGCTGTTTGTGTTTGCCTTCGACCACCGCTGGCAGCTGGTGGAACTGGCACAAAAAGGCGGCCAGGACCCGGCGCGCATCAGCGCCCTCAAGCAACTGTTTATCCAGGCCGTGGAACGGGTTGAACGCAAACTGGCGGAGCAGGGCATCGAGGCTGATGTCGGGATTCTGGCCGACCAACGCTTCGGCCAGGACGCGCTGAACGCTGCCAGCGGTCGCGGCTGGTGGATCGCCCGCCCGGTGGAAGTGCAGAACTCACGGCCCTTGGTCTTTGAGCACGGTCGCTCGGTGGGCAGCAACCTGATTGCCTGGCCCCAGGAACAGATCATCAAGTGCCTGGTGCAATTCCACCCCGACGACGAACCGCTGCTGCGCCTGGAGCAGGAAGCGCAACTCAAGAGCCTGTACCAGGCGTCCCTGGTCAGCGGCCATGAGCTGCTGCTGGAAATCGTGCCGCCCAAGGATCACCCGTCCACCTACCCCGACGTGCTGTATCGCAGCCTCAAGCGCCTGTACAACCTGGGCATCTACCCGGCGTGGTGGAAGATTGAAGCGCAATCGGCCGAAGACTGGAAAAAGCTCGACGAACTGATCCAGGAACGCGATCCCTACTGCCGGGGCGTGGTGCTGCTGGGCCTGAACGCTTCCGCCGAATGCCTGGCGGATGGCTTCCGGCAAGCCAGCCACAGCCAGACCTGTCGTGGTTTCGCCGTGGGCCGCACGATCTTCCAGGAGCCAAGCCGCGCCTGGCTGGCGGGGGAGATTGACGATGAGGGGTTGATTCAACAAGCCCAGGGCATATTCGAACAACTGATTAATGCCTGGCGCAGTTCTCGACGTTAAACACCGGTCGTTGACTGGAATGCAATCAAATGTGGGAGCTGGCTTGCCTGCGATGGCATCACCTCGGTACACCTGTTAGACCGAGTCGCCCGCATCGCAGGCAAGCCAGCTCCCACATAAAGCAGATCTCACCCGCCTTAAGTTAGAAAACAATAATAGGTGCAGCCATGCCCGCTATCCGAATTGGCATCAACCCGATCTCCTGGAGCAACGACGACCTGCCGGCCCTGGGCGGCGAAACGCCGTTGAGCACAGCCCTCAGCGAAGGCAAGGCCATCGGCTACGAAGGCTTCGAACTCAACGGCAAGTTCCCCAAGGACGCCAAAGGCGTGGGCGATGTACTGCGCCCGTATGACCTGGCCCTGGTCTCCGGCTGGTACTCCAGCCGCCTGGCCCGGCGCTCGGTGGCGGAAGAAATCGAGGCCATCGCCGGCCACGTCGAACTGCTGCGGGAAAACGGCGCCAGTGTGCTGGTGTACGGCGAAGTCGCCGACTCGATCCAGGGTTCGCCGGTACGCCTGATGGAACGCCCGCGTTTCCACAGTGAACAGGCCTGGCAGGCCTACGCCGACAAGCTCACTGAACTGGCGCGTTTCACCCTGTCCCAGGGCGTGCGCCTGGCGTACCACCACCATATGGGCGCCTACGTCGAATCCCCGGAAGACATCGATCAACTGATGCGCCGCACCGGCCCCGAAGTCGGCCTGCTGTTCGATTCGGGCCACTGCTATATGGGCGGCGGCGAACCCATCGAGGTGCTGCGCAAACACATCGACCGCATCTGCCACGTGCACTTCAAGGACGTGCGCAAGCCGGTGGTGCAACTGGCGCGCAACCAGATGTGGAGCTTCCCGGACTGCATCGTCAACGGCACCTTCACCGTGCCGGGCGACGGTGATATCGACTTCGCCGCGCTGCTGGACGTGCTGCTGGCCGCCAACTACCACGGCTGGCTGGTGGTGGAGGCCGAGCAGGATCCGGCGGTGGCGCCGAGCTACATCTATGCGAAGAAGGGCTACGACACCCTGCGCGCACTGTTGAGCGAGAGGATTGGACAATGAGCCTGTTGGTCAAAAGCAGCAAACGCGGGCAAACCATGGTCGCACTGGAAGAAGGGCGCCTGGAGTACGTGGGCTTCTCTGCCTACCGCTTGAGCCTCGGCGAAACCTTGCCCGTCACCGCCGGTGATAAAGAGCTGTGCCTGGTGTTGCTCAGCGGCCGGGTGACGATTCAGGGCGAAGGCTTCAAGTGGGAAAACCTCGGCGATCGCCACTCGGTGTTCGAAGACAAATCCCCGTTCGCCGCCTACCTGCCACCGGGCACCGACGCCCAGGTCACTGCGCTGAGCGACGTGCAAATTGCTGTCTGCGCCGCTCCCGGTTCCACCGAGGCCGGTCTGGCGCCACGGTTGATCCGCCCCGAACAATGCAAGCGCAGCGTCCGCGGCAAGGGCGCCAACACCCGCTACGTGTGCGACATCCTGCCCGACAGCGAGCCCGCCCATTCGCTGCTGGTGGTGGAGGTGCGTACGCCGTCCGGTCACTCGTCGAGCTACCCGCCCCACAAGCACGACACCGACGATTTGCCGCACCAGAGCTTTCTCGAAGAAACCTATTACCACCAGATCAACCCGCCACAGGGCTTTGTGTTCCAGCGCGTCTACACCGACGACCGCAGCATCGACCAGGCCATGGCCGTGGAAAACAGCGACCTGGTGGTGGTGCCCAAGGGGTATCACCCGGTCAGCGTGCCGTATGGCTACGAGTCCTACTACTTGAACGTGATGGCCGGCCCCAAGCGCGCCTGGCATTTCCATAACGACCCGCAGCACAGCTGGCTGCTGGATCTTTAAGCCTTTCCGACGGAGAACAATAATGAGCAACGCCCAGGTAATCGGCCACTACATCAACGGCCAGGTGCAGGACAGCGGCAGCGAGCGTTTCAGCCCGGTGTTCAACCCGGCCACCGGCGAAGTCCAGGCCCGTGTCGGGCTGGCCAGCCAGAAGACCGTCGATGAGGCCGTGGCGTCGGCACTGAAAGCCTTTCCGGCGTGGTCCGAGCAATCGTCCCTGCGCCGTTCGCGGGTGCTGTTCAAGTTCAAGGAACTGCTCGACCAGCACCACGACGAGTTGGCCGAAATCATCAGCCGTGAGCACGGCAAGGTGTTCTCCGATGCCAAGGGTGAAGTGACCCGCGGCATCGAGATTGTCGAGTACGCCTGTGGCGCGCCGAACCTGTTGAAAACCGATTTCAGCGACAACATCGGCGGTGGCATCGACAACTGGAACCTGCGCCAGCCCCTGGGCGTGTGCGCCGGCATCACCCCGTTCAACTTTCCGGTGATGGTGCCGCTGTGGATGATCCCGCTGGCGCTGGCCACCGGTAACTGCTTCATCCTCAAACCGTCCGAGCGCGACCCGTCCGCCAGTGTGCTGATGGCCCGCCTGTTGACCGAAGCCGGGCTGCCCGACGGCGTGTTCAACGTGGTGCAGGGCGACAAGAGCGCGGTGGACGGCCTGTTGCAGCACCCGGACATCGAGGCGATTTCGTTTGTCGGCTCCACACCGATTGCCGAGTACATCCACCAGCAGGCGACCCAGCGTGGCAAGCGGGTGCAGGCCTTGGGCGGCGCCAAGAACCATATGATCGTGATGCCGGATGCTGACCTGGACCAGGCGGCCGACGCCTTGATCGGTGCGGCCTACGGCTCGGCCGGCGAGCGTTGCATGGCGATCTCGATTGCGGTGGTGGTGGGTGATGTCGGCGACAAGCTGATCGAAAAACTGCTGCCGCGCATTGACCAGTTGAAGGTCGGCAACGGCATGCAGAAAGACAGCGAGATGGGCCCATTGGTCACCGCTGAACACAAGGCCAAGGTTGAAGGCTTTATCGACCAGGGCGTGGCCCAGGGCGCGAAGCTGATTGTGGATGGCCGTGGCTTCAAGGTGCCGGGGGCGGAGGGTGGTTTCTTCGTCGGTGCGACCTTGTTCGATAACGTCACCACCGAAATGAGCATCTACCAGCAAGAGATCTTCGGGCCGGTGCTGGGCATCGTGCGGGTGGCGGATTTTGCCAGCGCCGTGGCCTTGATCAACGCCCATGAGTTCGGCAACGGCGTGTCGTGCTTTACCAGCGACGGCGGCATTGCCCGCGCGTTTGCCCGCACCATCAAGGTGGGCATGGTCGGCATCAACGTGCCGATTCCGGTGCCCATGGCCTGGCATTCGTTTGGCGGCTGGAAGCGCTCGCTGTTTGGCGACCACCATGCCTACGGCGAAGAAGGCATTCGTTTCTACAGCCGCTACAAAAGCGTCATGCAACGCTGGCCCGACAGCATCGCCAAGGGCCCTGAATTCAGCATGCCAACCGCCAAGTAACTTTTTCGAGTGTGGAGCACAACAATAATGAAGTCGCCTCTACGTTTTGCCCTGAACCGCATGGTCGCCCCCAGCCTTTCCCTGCCGGACTTTATCCAACTGGCGGTGACCTTGAAATGCGACGCCATCGAGATCCGCAACGACCTCAAGGGCATCGAGATTGAAGACGGCACCCCCGCCAGCCGCGTGCGCGAATTGTGCGCGGTGCACGGCATCACCGTGCTGTCGATCAACGCGCTGTACCCGTTCGATGTGTGGAACGACGAGCGCCGCGCCCAGGCGATCAAGCTGGCCGCCTATGCCCGCGAATGCGGTGCGCAGGCGTTGGTGATGTGCCCGCTGAACGACCGCGCCGACTCACGCAACGAAGCCCAGCGCGCGGCCGGTCTGCGCACCGCGTTGAGCGAACTGGCGCCGATCCTGCGGGAATACGGGATTCTCGGTTTTGTCGAACCCCTGGGCTTTGAAGAATGCTCCCTGCGCCGCAAGCGCGTGGCAGTGGATGCGATCAAGGCCATTGGCGGGCTGGATGTGTTCCGCGTGGTGCACGACACCTTCCACCACCACCTGGCCAGTGAACATGAGTTCTTCCCCGAGCTGACCGGGCTGGTGCACATCTCCGGTGTGGAAGACGCCGACGCGCCGCTGAACTCGATCCGCGACGGCCACCGCGTGCTGGTGGGCGAGGCTGACATTCTTGGCAATGCGGCCCAGATCGACACCTTGCTCAGCACCGGCTACAGCGGCCACCTGTCGTTCGAACCGTTTGCCGAAAGCGTGCACGGCCTGGCGGACATCAAGCAGGCACTGGGGGCGAGCATGGCCCACCTGCAGAAACGATAAGGGGCACCTCATGACCACAACCCGATTGACCATGGCCCAGGCCCTGGTGAAGTTTCTGGATAACCAATACATCGAAGTCGACGGTGTGCAGAGCAAGTTCGTCGCCGGCATGTTCACGATTTTCGGCCACGGTAATGTGCTGGGCCTGGGCCAGGCCCTGGAGCAGGACAGCGGCGACCTGGTGGTGCACCAGGGCCGCAACGAACAGGGCATGGCCCACGCGGCGATTGGTTTTGCCAAGCAGCACCTGCGCCGCAAGATCTACGCCTGCACCTCTTCGGTAGGGCCGGGCGCGGCGAATATGTTGACCGCTGCCGCCACTGCCACCGCCAACCGTATTCCGTTGCTGCTGTTGCCCGGCGATGTCTACGCCAGCCGCCAGCCGGACCCGGTGCTGCAACAGATCGAGCAGTTCCACGACTTGAGCATCAGCACCAACGACGCCTTTCGTTCGGTCAGCAAATACTGGGACCGCATCAACCGCCCGGAACAGTTGATGACCGCGGCGATCCACGCCATGCGCGTGCTCACCGACCCTGCCGAAACCGGCGCGGTGACCCTGGCCTTGCCGCAGGATGTGCAGGGCGAGGCGTGGGACTACCCGGATTACTTCCTGCAAAAACGCGTGCACCGTATCGACCGTCGTCCGGCCACCGAAGCGATGCTGGGCGATGCCGTGGCGGCGTTCAAAGGCAAGCGCAAACCGCTGATCGTGTGCGGCGGCGGGGTCAAATACTCCGGCGCGAATGAAGCGCTGCGAGCCTTTGCCGAACGCTTCGACATTCCTTTCGCGGAAACCCAGGCGGGCAAGAGCGCGGTGGTGTCCAGCCATCCGCTGAACCTCGGCGGCCTGGGTGAAACCGGCTGCCTGGCGGCGAACCTGTTGGCGCCGGAAGCCGACCTGATTATCGGCATCGGCACGCGCTACACCGACTTCACCACCTCGTCCAAGTCTCTGTTCAAGCACCCCGAGGTGCGGTTTCTCAACCTCAATATCAGCCCGTGCGATGTGCTGAAACTGGACGCCGTGCAAGTGCTGGCGGATGCCAAGGTGGGCCTGGAAGCGCTGGCTGAAGCCCTGGGTGACTATCGCTCCAGCTGGGGCGATCAGCCTCGGGATGCCAAGGCGCAGTTGGACGTCGAGGTCGACCGCATCTACCAGGCTGACTACCAGAGCGAAAACTTCGTCCCGGAAATCAACGACCACATGGACCCGGCGGTGCTGCGGGAATTCATCGAACTGACCGGCTCCTGCCTGACCCAAAGCCGCGTACTCGGTGTGCTCAATGAAACCCTGGCCGACGACGCGATCATCGTTGCCGCCGCCGGCAGCCTGCCGGGTGACTTGCAGCGCAGCTGGCGCAGCAAGGGCGTCAATACTTACCACGTCGAGTACGGCTATTCGTGCATGGGTTATGAGGTCAACGCCGCATTGGGCGTCAAGTTGGCCGAGCCTGAGCGCGAGGTGTACGCCCTGGTGGGGGATGGCTCCTACATGATGCTGCACTCGGAGCTGGCCACCTCGATCCAGGAGCGGCGCAAGATCAACGTGGTGCTGCTGGACAACATGACGTTCGGCTGCATCAACAACCTGCAGATGGAACACGGCATGGACAGCTTCGGCACCGAGTTCCGCTTCCGTAATCCTGAAACCGGCAAGCTCGACGGCGGTTTTGTGCCGGTGGACTTCGCCATGAGCGCGGCGGCCTATGGCTGCAAGACCTACAAGGTCAACACCGTGGAGCAACTGCAGGCGGCGCTGGCCGACGCCCGCACGCAAACCGTGTCGACGCTGATTGATATCAAGGTTCTGCCCAAAACCATGATCCACAAATACCTGTCGTGGTGGCGCGTCGGTGTGGCGCAGGTGTCCACCAGCGCGCGCACCGATGCGGTGGCCAAACAACTCAATGAACGCCTGGCCAAGGCCCGGCAGTACTAATAACAAGAGGAGTGTTTCCATGTCTTTGAAGTTGGGTGTTATCGGTACTGGCGCCATCGGCCAGGATCACATTCGTCGTTGCAGCCAGACCTTGCTCAACAGCCAGGTGGTGGCCGTCACCGACATCAACCTTGCGCAGGCTGCCAAGGTCGTTGCCGACCTGAAACTCACCGCCGAGGTGTACCCGGACGGCCACGCGCTGATCAACTCGCCGCAAGTCGAAGCGATCCTGGTGACCTCCTGGGGCCCGAGCCACGAAGAGTTCGTGCTGGCGGCGATTGCGGCCGGCAAACCGGTGTTCTGCGAGAAGCCCCTGGCCGTGACGGCCGAAGGCTGCCGCAAGATCGTCGAGGCCGAAGTGGCCCACGGCAAGCGCCTGGTGCAAGTGGGCTTCATGCGCCCCTATGACCAGGGCTACCGCGCCTTGAAAGCCGTGATCGACAGCGGCCAGATCGGCGAGCCGTTGATGCTGCACTGCGCACACCGCAACCCGACGGTGGGTGAGAACTACAAGACTGACATGGCGATTACCGACACCTTGATCCACGAGTTGGATGTATTGCGCTGGTTGCTGGCCGATGACTACGTGTCGGTGCAGGTGGTGTTCCCGCGCAAATCGGGCAAAGCCCTGGCGCACCTGCGTGACCCACAGATCGTGCTGCTGGAAACCGCCAAGGGCACGCGCATCGATGTGGAAGTGTTTGTGAACTGCCAGTACGGCTACGACATTCAGTGTGAAGTGGTGGGGGAGACCGGTATTGCGAAACTGCCGGAACCGTCCCAGGTGCAGATGCGCAGCGGGGCCAAGCTGTCGAACGCCATTTTGATGGATTGGAAGGACCGCTTTATCGCCGCCTATGACGTCGAGTTGCAGGCATTTATCGATGGTGTGAGGGCAGGGCAGGTCGGCGGGCCGTCGGCCTGGGATGGTTTTGCGGCAGCGGTGGCGGCGGATGCGTGCATCGAGGCGCAGAACAGCGGGCAAATTGTGAAAGTAGGCCTGCCACCCCGTCCACCTTTCTACGGCTGACACCTATTCCACTGGAGGAACCCGATCAGTGTGGGAGCTGGCTTGCCTGCGATGACGGCGGCACATTCAACAAGACTGTCGCCTGATACACCGCTATCGCAGGCAAGCCAGCTCCCACATTTGATCGGGTTCCTACATCAAATTCGGGAGATCTCAAGCATGCGTATCGCATTAGACCCCTACATGTACCGCCACCTGCCCCTCGGCCAAATGGTCGACAAGGCTGCCGAGCTCGGCTACCAGCACATCGAACTCTCGCCCCGGGAAGACTTCCTGCCGTTCTACAAGGCAGCTCGGGTCGACCGGGCGCGCATCAAGGAATTTCGCAAGGCCTTGAGCGACGCCGGTGTGCAACTGTCCTCCCTGCTGCCCATGTACCACTGGGCCGCCGCCGACGAAGGCCTGCGGGTGGCCGCCGTGCGTAACTGGAAGCGTGCGATCCAGATCGCCGTGGAAATGGACTGCGAACTGGTCAACACCGAGTTCACCGGCCAGTCCGACAACCCGCTGGTGTGCGAAAACCAGTTCATGCGCTCCATGGATGAGCTGATGCCGGAGTTCGAACGCGAAGGCGTCAAGCTGGATATCCAGGCGCACCCGTACGATTTTTGCGAGCGCAACAACGAGTCGGTGGACATCATTCGCGGCCTCGACCGCGACTGGATCAACTACCTCTACGCCGCGCCGCACACCTTCTTCTATGACGACGGCAAGGGCGATATCGCCTCGATGCTCAAGTACGCAGGCTCCAAGCTCAGCCACTTGATCATCGCCGACACCTACAACCACCGGGCGTCATCTAACCTGCGCTACATCGTCAACCCGCCGGGCGTTACCGCCACCGTGCACCAGCACCTGGACATCGGCCAGGGCGAGGTGAACTGGGACGCGTTTTTCGGCACCCTGCGGGAAATCAAGTTCGACGGCATCGCCACGGTGTCGGTGTTTGCCTGGGAAGACCGGCCGGATGAGTCCAACCGGATGATGCTGGAGCGGGTTACCCGCGAGCTGTGCTGTTAGATCGTTGCGGCTTGCTCTGTGGCGAGGGAGCTTGCTCCCGCTGGGGTGCGAAGCGCCCCCAAAAGCTTGCGACTGCTACGCAGCCGAGCGGGAGCAAGCTCCCTCGCCACCATTAACCAAGGAGTATTTGTATGCGAATCGGACTGGTTGGATACGGCAAAGGTGGCCGGGTTTTTCATGCACCCCTGATTGCGAGCCTGCCGGGGGCAACCTTTGTAGGCGTGGTGACGCGTTCACCCGAGCGCCGCCAGCAATTGGCGGCTGAGCATCCCGGCGTCAAAGCGTTCGACACCATCGGCCAGATCGTCGAGGCGGGCGTCGATGCGTTGGTGATCTCCACCACCCTCAAGGGCCGTCCGGCCCTGGTATTGGAAGCCATCGAACACGGCGTGGCGGTGGTCAGCGACAAACCCTTCGCCAGCAATACCGAACAGGCCCAGGCCTTGATCACGGCTGCCGAACGCCAGGGCGTGTTGCTCAGCGTCTACCAGAACCGGCGCTGGGACTCGGACTTCCTGACCCTGCGCAAGCTGATCGACGCCGGTGCCCTGGGCACTGTCACCCGTTTTGAATCCCGTGTGGAGCGCTACAATCCAGGCTCCGTGGGCAATGCCAGCGGCGGCGGGTTCCTGCGTGACCTGGGCAGCCACCTGGTGGACCAGGCCATGCAGTTGTTCGGCCCGGTGGAACGGGTGTTCGCACAATTGCACTACACCCCGCAGGAGCCTACGGTGGATCACGGTTTTTTCGTGTCCATGACCCACACCAATGGGGTGATTTCCCACCTGTGGGGCAGTGCCTTGCAGAACAGCCAGGCGCCGCGTTTCCGGGTCAATGGCACGGCGGGTTGTTACACCGTAGAAGGGCTGGATGGCCAGGAAGAATTGCTGATGGCCGGCAAGACCCCGAAGACCGAGGGCGAGCACTGGGGCGCTGAAGAGCACCGACGTTGGGGCTGGTTCGAGCAGGGTGAACAACGCGAGCGTGTGCCGTCGGAGAAGGGCCGCTGGAATCAGTTCTACAGTCAGCTGCAAAATGCGGTGGAAGGCCATGGGCCGTTGCCGGTGGATGCCCGGGATGCGCTGGAAACCACCCGTGTACTGGACGCGGCGCGCCTCAGTTCCGAGCGCGGGCAGGTGGTGGAAATGCCGGCGGTTGAGCACCTATGATGAAAAATAGAATAAAATTCTAAAACAGGTTGATATGGAAATTATTTTCCAATAAAGTCATTTCCAGGTTGCATAAAGTACGTTCGGACTCGATTCGGGCGACTCGACAAAAACAAGATCAAAACAACCAGGTACCGTCAGATGAAAATCTTTAACGCTGTACTGCGAGTTTTACGTCCTGCCCTCACGCCACGCGGTCTGCCCCGCGCCCGGCCGTTTTACTTTTCCCTCCTGAATGTCCTGTGCGTCGAAAACAAGGGTTCCCTGGTGTGCTGTATTCCGGGGGCACCGATCGTTCGACTGCCTGCATCCACGCTCTGATAAACGCAACGTCCACAAAACCAACAAGAAATTGGAGACAGACCGTTCATGAAGACCAAGATCCGTTTCGCCTCGCTGGCCCTGTCCATCATGCTTGCCAGCGGTGTGGCGAGCGCCGCCGACATCAAGGTGGGCGTCAGCATGTCGCAATTCGACGACACCTGGCTGACCTACCTGCGCGAGGACATGGACAAGCAAGCCAAGTCCTATCCCAAGGGTGACGGCGTGCAACTGCAATTTGAAGATGCCCGCGCCGATGTGGTCAAGCAGCTCAGCCAGGTGGAAAACTTCATCAGCCAGAAGGTCGACGCCATTGTGGTCAACCCGGTGGACACAGCGTCCACCGGCAGAATGATCAAGGCTGCGACCGATGCGGGTATCCCGCTGGTTTTCGTCAACCGCCGTCCTGACCAGAAGGACCTGCCCAAAGGCGTGGCCACCGTGGTCTCCGACGACAAGGAAGCCGGTCGCCTGCAAATGCAATACCTGGCGGACAAGATGGGCGGCAAGGGCAAGATCGTGATTCTGCTCGGCGACCTGGCCAACAATTCGACCACCAACCGCACCGACGGTGTAAAGGAAATCCTGGCCAAGTACCCGGGCATCAAGATCGAACAGGAACAGACCGGTATCTGGCTGCGCGACAAGGGCATGACCCTGGTGAACGACTGGTTGACCCAGGGCCGTGAGTTCAACGCCGTGGTCGCCAACAACGATGAAATGGCCATTGGGGCCGCCATGGCCTTGAAAACCGCCGGCGTCAAACCGGGCAGCGTATTGATCGGCGGGGTTGATGGCACGCCGGATGGATTGAACGCAATCACCCGGGGCGAGATGACGGTGTCGGTGTTCCAGGACGCCAACGGCCAGGCCGTGGGTTCGGTGGAAGCCGCCCGCAAGATGGCGAAACACGAGGACTTCGAGCAGAACGTGGTGATCCCGTTCAAGCTGATCACCCCGGACAACGTCAAAGACTTCAAGTAGTCCTTAATAACAACAATAAACCGGCAGGGCAGCCACGGCGGCCCTGCTGACGGAGTACCCGATATGTTTGCTCAAGCGACTGCTTCGCAAGCCCCGCTGCCGGGCGCCCAGCCCACCGGGCTGGACGAACCCTACCTGCTGGAAATTTCCAACATCAGCAAAGGCTTTCCCGGCGTCGTGGCCCTGGCCGATGTGCAGCTGCGGGTGCGCCCCGGCTCGGTGCTGGCGCTGATGGGCGAGAACGGTGCGGGCAAGTCGACGCTGATGAAGATCATCGCCGGCATCTATCAACCCGACGCCGGTGAAATCCGCTTGCGTGGCAAGCCGATCAAACTCGAAACACCGTTGGCGGCGCAGAAGGCCGGGATCGCGATGATCCACCAGGAACTCAACCTGATGCCCCACATGAGCATCGCCGAGAACATCTGGATCGGCCGTGAACAGCTCAACGGCCTGCACATGGTCAACCACCGGGAAATGCACCGCTGCACCGCGCAATTGCTGGCGCGGCTGCGGATCAACCTCGACCCGGAAGAACACGTCGGCAACCTGAGCATCGCCGAACGGCAGATGGTCGAGATTGCCAAGGCGGTGTCCTATGACTCCGACATCCTGATCATGGACGAACCGACCTCAGCCATTACCGACAAGGAAGTGGCCCACCTGTTTTCGATCATTGGTGACCTCAAGGCCCAGGGCAAAGGCATCATCTACATCACCCATAAAATGAACGAAGTGTTCGCCATCGCCGATGAAGTGGCGGTGTTCCGCGACGGCGCCTATATCGGCCTGCAGCGGGCCGACAGCATGAACAGCGACACCCTGATCTCGATGATGGTGGGGCGTGAGCTGAGCCAGCTGTTCCCGGTGCGGGACAAGCCCATCGGCAAGCTGCTGCTGTCGGTGCGCGACCTGCGCCTGGATGGCGTGTTCCAGGGCGTGTCGTTTGACCTGCACGCCGGGGAGATTCTCGGCATCGCCGGGCTGATGGGCTCCGGGCGGACCAACGTGGCCGAAACCATTTTTGGCATCACCCCAAGTTCCGGCGGCGAGATCCAGCTGGACGGCAAGACCCTGCGCATCACCGACCCGCACATGGCCATCGAGAAGGGCTTCGCGCTGCTGACCGAAGACCGCAAGCTCAGTGGTCTGTTCCCCTGCCTGTCGGTGCTGGAAAACATGGAAATGGCCGTGCTGCCCCATTACTCCGGCAACGGCTTTATCCAGCAAAAAGCCCTGCGCGCCTTGTGTGAAGACATGTGCACCAAGCTGCGGGTGAAAACCCCGTCACTGGAGCAGTGCATCGACACCTTGTCCGGTGGCAACCAGCAAAAAGCCCTGTTGGCCCGCTGGCTGATGACCAACCCGCGGCTGCTGATCCTCGACGAACCCACCCGCGGTATCGACGTGGGCGCCAAGGCCGAGATCTACCGGCTGATTTCCTACCTCGCCAGCGAAGGCATGGCGGTGATCATGATTTCCTCGGAGCTGCCGGAAGTGCTGGGCATGAGCGACCGGGTGATGGTGATGCACGAAGGCGAGCTGATGGGCACCCTGGACCGCAGCGAGGCGACCCAGGAAAAAGTCATGCAACTGGCTTCCGGTATGACGGCGGTCCACTAACGAACAGACGGCGCCGGCCCGCTGTGGCCGGCGCAATGCGATAAAAAAAAGGTGAGTGGTTATGAACGCGATACTGGAAAGCAAACCCGAGGAAAAAAAGCCTGCCACGGCGCCGGTCAAGCAGCGTCGGCGCATGCCCACCGAGCTGAGCATCCTGCTGGTGCTGATTGGCATTGCCCTGGTGTTTGAGTTGTTCGGCTGGATCGTGCGCGACCAGAGCTTCCTGATGAACTCCCAGCGCCTGGTGTTGATGATCCTGCAAGTGTCGATCATTGGCCTGCTGGCGATTGGTGTGACCCAGGTGATCATCACCACGGGGATCGATCTGTCCTCGGGCTCGGTACTGGCCTTGTCGGCAATGATCGCCGCCAGCCTGGCGCAGACATCCGACTTTTCCCGCGCGGTGTTTCCGTCCCTGACGGACTTGCCGGTGTGGATACCCGTGGCGATGGGCCTGGGTGTGGGGCTGCTGGCGGGCGCCATCAACGGCAGCATTATTGCCGTCACCGGGATTCCACCGTTTATTGCCACCCTCGGCATGATGGTTTCGGCCCGTGGCCTGGCGCGTTATTACACCGAAGGCCAGCCGGTGAGCATGCTCTCGGACTCCTACACGGCGATTGGCCACGGCGCGATGCCGGTGGTGATCTTCCTGGTGGTGGCGCTGATCTTCCATATCGCGCTGCGCTACACCAAATACGGCAAGTACACCTACGCCATCGGCGGCAACATGCAGGCGGCGCGCACCTCGGGGATCAACGTCAAGCGTCACCTGATCATCGTCTACAGCATCGCCGGCTTGCTGGCAGGGTTGGCCGGCGTGGTGGCCTCGGCACGGGCCGCCACCGGGCAGGCGGGCATGGGCATGTCGTACGAGCTGGACGCGATTGCCGCCGCGGTGATCGGCGGTACCAGCCTGGCAGGCGGGGTAGGGCGCATCACCGGCACAGTGATCGGTGCGCTGATCCTCGGGGTGATGGCCAGCGGGTTTACCTTCGTCGGCGTGGATGCGTACATCCAGGACATCATCAAGGGCCTGATCATCGTGGTGGCGGTGGTGATCGACCAGTATCGCAACAAGCGCAAGCTCAAGCGCTAACTCCCTGTAGGAGCGAGCTTGCTCGCGAAAAACGTCAACGATAACGCGCGTAGCCTGACGAAACGCGGTGTCTTGAAGTTCTTCGCGAGCAAGCTCGCTCCTACAGTGGTTTAACCGTTTGTCTTCTATATAGCTCCACAACACTGAATTTCTTGCTATAAACGCACTCCGATGACCGTTCGCCGAGCCCGTCCTGGTGCCTTTGCGGGTTATCTTGGAAAAAATGCCTGTCATTTCAGTTGCTGAGCCCTCAAGTCGGCCTTAGACTGCCGCCCCTCGTAAATTGAGTGCCGGGTGGCGCTTGAAATGGACGGCGCCTTTCCGAGACCTGCAGAGGTCGGCCGGAACGCTCCCTTATTCGCCTTAATGCACGTATTTTTTATAGAGAAATCAATGACAAAGGAAAAGTTGCTGGCCATGCCGGCGGATGACTACATGAATGCCGAGCAGCACGCTTTTTTTGAGCAGTTGTTGCAAGACATGAAAGTGGAACACCACGAGCGCATCGAGCAGAACCGCATCGCCATTGAAAGCCTGGACACCCCGGCTGATCCGGCTGACGCGGCGTCTGTCGAAGAAGAGCGCACCTGGCTGGTGAACGCTATCGACCGCGACCAGCGCATGCTGCCGCAACTTGAGCAGGCCCTGGGCCGTATCAAGGAAGATTCCTTCGGCTGGTGCGATGACAGCGGCGAGCCTATCGGCCTCAAGCGCCTGCTGATCAGCCCCACCACCAAGTACTGCATCGAAGCGCAAGAGCGCCACGAGCAAATCGACAAGCACCAGCGTCAAGCCTGATGCCGCCCGTGTAGGAGCGAGCTTGCTCGCGAAGGTCGTTAACGATAACGCGGGAAACCTGATACCCAACGGTGTTCTCAGGTTCTTCGCGAGCAAGCTGGCTCCTACATAGATTTCGCCCGTATTACCCCTGTCTATTGATCTGCTGCAAGCCCCCCACTAAAGGCCCATGGATAATGGCTAGATAGTGGCGTTTAATGCAGTGACAATAACGACAAGCAGTGGGGTAACGAAGATGGCTGGAGACGGATCTCTCATGGGCGCAGCAGTGTCACCCCCGACGGTGGCCCGACAGGTGCCCGGCTGGTTGACGCCGCTCCTGCAAAGCACCGCCCTGGTGCTGTTGCTGCTGGGCCTGGCGTTTGCCCAACTCTCGATTTACCTGTGCCTGCCGGTGGCCCTGCTGCTGATCTGGCTGCCCCGCCTGAAACATCGCCCCCAAGGCGTTGCACCGTCCGAAGCCAGCGATGCAATCGGCGAGCTGACCCGCGACCTGTCTTACACCACCAGCCATAACGCATTGTCTGCCGCGGGCGTGGCCTATTCGGTCAAGCAACTGGCGGCCAGGCTGCAATCCCAACTCGGCGCGGCCCGGCAGATCGTCAGCAGTGCCGAAGTGATGATTGGCACTGAGAAAGTCACCTCGCACCTCAGCCGCCAGGCCCTCGGCGCTGCCAGCCAGGCTCACCAGCGCAGCACCGAAGGGCGTGAGGTGCTGGCCCAGTCCATCACCCGCATGCACCAGCTCAGCCAGCGCGCCAATGACAGTCGCCAATTGATCGAGGCCTTGAGCCAGCGCAGCGAAGAAATCCAGCGTGTCACCCTGGTGATCCAGTCGATCGCCAGCCAGACCAACCTGCTGGCCTTGAACGCGGCGATTGAAGCGGCGCGGGCCGGTGAGCATGGTCGCGGGTTTGCGGTGGTCGCCGACGAAGTGCGCGGGCTGGCCGGGCGAACCGCCACGGCCACCGATGAAGTCGGGGTGATGGTGGCGGACATCCAGCAGCGTACGGCCCAGGTGGTGGAGCAGATCCGCCAATTGTCAGCGGATTTGCAATCCGGTGTAGAGCAGGTGGAGCACGCCGGTGAGCAGTTGGTCAGCATCGCCACCCTGGCGGCGGATGTGGAAGGGCAAGTCAATGAAATCGCCCAGGGCACCGACACCAACCGCGCCCAGCTCGACAGCCTGTTCCATGCCGTGGAGCAGATGCGCAGCGATTTGACCGTCAGTGACCAGCAGACCCAACAACTGGCCGCCGCCGCCGTGCAAATGGAAGGGCAGGCCGAAACCATCAGTGAACGCTTGGCCGAAGTCGGCCTGGACGACTACCACCAGCGCATCTATGACCTGGCGCGCGAAGGGGCGAGCCGCATCGCGGCACAGTTTGAAGCCGACGTGCTGCAAAACCGCATCAGCCTCGATGACTTGTTCGACCGTAGTTACACCCCCATTCCCAACACTCAGCCCAGCAAGTATCACACCCGTTTCGATGGCTACACCGACCAGGTGCTGCCCGCCATCCAGGAAGCCTTGCTGCCCCGGCATGAGGGGCTGGTGTTTGCCATCGCCTGCACGCCCCAGGGTTATGTGCCCACCCACAACAGGGTGTTTTCCCAGACATTAACCGGCGATGCCCAGGTGGACGCGGTACAAAACCGCACCAAACGCAAATTCGAAGACCGTACCGGGATTCGCTGTGGCAGCCACCAGCAGGCGGTGTTGTTGCAAACCTACACCCGCGATACCGGCGAGTTGATGCACGACTTGTCGGTGCCGATCACGGTCAGGGGCAGGCATTGGGGTGGCTTGCGCCTGGGCTACAAACCCGAGGGCCGTTAACGCATCGAGGGCGATTGTTGCAGGTTATGCAAGGGAGCTATTCCGTAGATAGCTTTTTCCAACTGGAGGAAATCCGTAGCATGGCGAACATTGTTAGCCAGCTAACTAATTTTCTGGAGAGGTTTCATGCAAACCAAAGTCGATGTCGCCGTGATGATGGCAGTGGCGTCCCACCGACCCTGCGTGCGCTGGGGCGCAAGGCCTGCTGGGTGGTGTTGCTTAATGGCGAGCAACGCGGCACGGCGTTCGCCAGTCGCGATGAGGCTGAAGAGTGCAGGGCTGCCTGGGAGGCGTTGTTGCGCCTGGAGCAATCAGACAGCCTGCATTGAGGGATCAGCGTGGCTGGTGCAGCCGCTGGTTCAGTTCGTCGACCGCGATGGCCCAGACCGCGTCTTCACGCAGTTCATCCTTAAGGAATTGGGCTTGTTGCGGCGACCAGAAATCCGCGTCGATCAGCTTTACGTCATTGGCCAGGGTGTGTTCGCCGATGAAGGCATCAATTGCCTCCGGGGACGATTCCAGGCCCAGTTGTTCAAACAAGTCTTTGAGGTTGTACGTCGGCGCGTCCATATCGTTCTCCATGCAGGCTGATCATCGTATGCATGGGAGGGTTGTCGCGGGGCAGAGTTCGATCGGATTGTCGCGCCGGGGGTTCAGGAGGTCAGTGCGCCTGCATCGACGGCGGCCTTGAGGGCTTTGGCGGCATCCTTGGCGGCGGTGTTGGCGGCGTCTACGGTTTTGAACCAGCGGTCCTTTTCTACCTGGTGGGTGGTCACGGTGGTCAGTGGGGGCTTGGCCCGCATCACAATCACGGCCTGGAATTCACCGTCTACTTCCCTGGCTTCGCCATGGATGAAAAATTCGCCTATATCAAATTCCGTCACGTATAGCCTTCCCTTGAAGGTGATTGCGCTGGTGAAACCTGAACCGCAAGGGGACAAATCTCAATGGACGGGCCAGTATGGCAGTTGTTACGCGCTGGCGGCGCAGTAAAGTCAACCAGATGACGAAACGACAGCGCTCACGTTCAAGGGTGGGAGGCGTACAGGGTCGCTTCCAGTTGCCTGGCCAGTTCGCAGGCCTGGCTATGGCCACTGCGAAAGCCTTTGATCCGCCCGCTGGGCACTTCAAGGATGTGGAAGAAGTTCCTTCCGGCGGGCACTACCCGATAGAGCGCCGAATGCAGGCAACCGCCGTGGGTGTATAGGGAGTAGAATTGGCCGTCATCCAGAAAAGATGAACCTGTGCTCGAGTGGGTGGCAATCGGTTGAGGTCGTTGCATCATCAGCTCCTGTTGATCGATCGTGCGGACTCGCTTGCAGTATTTCGGGTGGTTTTGACCCATGTTGCTGTTTTAGTATTGTCGTCAGCATCCGGCGTCCGGTTCCATTCAAAGCATGAGTTTCTGTGTGGGATGTCGGAAAACTGCATTTTTTAAAGGGTTATTGTCTGAAGTGGGTCGGCCGGTATTCTCTGGCCGTTGAACCTGTGATTTCCTGCAACGCCTGGCGACCTGCGTAAGGTGCGTCGGGCACGCCTGTACTAGTCTTATGGCTTGGCAGCGTGATCTTCTTCAGTTTTTTCAGTGTATGTGTTGTGTGATCGTGCCGTTTCGGCCGTTTTTTTGTGCTGCCCGCGTGTGCGGACAGCACCCTTTTGATGTGGGGGCGTTTCCTTGGCAGTCAGTAATCTGGATATGCACGCGTTGTTCGTGCTGGGTGATTTGCGCGCAAAGTTGGTCAAGCAGTTTCAATCCCGTTTCGTCTACATCACTGAGCAGACGCCTGAAGGTATCTACATCGCCGAGATCGATACCGAAGCCGCTCTGGTCGTGGACGACAAGCCGCGGCTGGAACTCAAGGTGGGTGATCACTTCCGCGCGGCAGTATTGCCCAGTCGCGAAGGTGGCAAGTTCGAACTGAAGTTCCGCGATATCAAGTTGACGGTGTATGGCCTGGGCGACTACGCCTTTGTTTCCTCGACCGAAGGCCAGGGCATCGTATTCAAGGAAGGCCACAGCGTGATGCTGGTGTTCGCCGCCAATGAGCAACTGGTGGAAGGCCTGACCAAAACCCTCAAGGCCGTTACCGGCAAGGCTGCCAAATGGCGCAAGGGTGAACTCGTGACCTTCAAGGCCAGCGAGTAATGAGCCAGGGCAGGGCGCAGTTCCACGAGCAGCATGTGCTCGATGCCCAGGCCAGGGCGGCACAATTGTTTGCCCGCAAGGCCGAGTTGCAGGGCGCCTGGTTGAACTGGGTCGCCGGCCAATTGTATGAACTCAAGCCAGCCGAGTACGCCAGCATGGTGCGCCGCGAACTGCAGCGCCTGAACAATCCGCCGTAAATCCCGGCGTCATGCCCTGTTCGCCGGAACCTCTACTACAGTTGAGTTGACTTAAGTACTTAGAGGCTTCGCGGTGTTACAGCAAAGCCGTTCGCTATTGCTGTAGGCATGAGGTGCAAAGCATGAAAGGAATTCGAGCACTGTTGGCAGCCTCGCTGACGACCCTGAGTCTGTCGGCGGCTTCGCTGCCGGTGTCGGCCGCCCAGGCGCCGATTCACTTTGCGGACCTGAATTGGGAAAGTGGCAGCCTGATCACCGAGGTACTGCGGGTGATTGTCGAAAAGGGCTATGACCTGCCCACCGACACGTTGCCCGGCACCACCATCACCCTGGAAACCGCCCTGGCCAAGAACGACATCCAGGTGATCGGCGAAGAATGGGCCGGCCGCAGCCCGGTGTGGGTCAAGGCCGAGGCTGAAGGCAAAGTGGCGGGCCTGGGGGATATCGTCAAGGGCGCCACCGAGGGTTGGTGGGTGCCGGAATACGTGGTCAAGGGCGACCCGGCCAAAGGCATCAAGCCGCTGGCGCCGGACCTGCGCAGCGTGAAAGACCTGGCGCGCTACAAGGACGTGTTCAAGGACCCTGAAGCACCGAGCAAGGGCCGGTTCCTCAACAGCCCGATTGGCTGGACCTCGGAAGTGGTCAACAAGCAAAAGCTCAAGGCGTATGGGCTTGACGACAGCTACGTGAACTTCCGCAGTGGCTCGGGTGCCGCGCTGGACGCCGAGATTGCCTCGTCGATCCGCCGGGGCAAACCGGTGCTGTTCTACTACTGGTCACCGACGCCGCTGATGGGGCGCTACAAGCTGATCCAGCTGGAAGAACCGCCGTTTGATGCCGAGGCCTGGAAGACCCTGACGGATGCGGACAATCCTGATCCGAAGCCCACCCGTTCACTGGCTTCCAAGCTGAGCATCGGTGTGTCCACGCCGTTCCAGAAGGAGTACCCGCAGATCGCCGAGTTCTTTGCCAAGGTCGACTTTCCCATCGAACCGTTGAACAAGGCACTGGCCGAGATGAGCGAGAAGCACAGCCAGCCACGTGAAGTCGCCCAGGCATTCCTCAAGGATCATCCGCAAATCTGGAAGGCGTGGTTGACTGAAGATGTGGCGCAGAAGGTGGAAGCCAGCCTTAAGTAACCCCTCAATAGACATGACGGGCACCGACTAACTGTGGGAGCTGGCTTGCCTGCGATGCCGGCACCTCGGTTTGACTGCCAGACCGAGTTGCCGGCATCGCGGGCAAGCCCGGCTCCCACATGGACCCTGTTCCAGTCTTAGAATTTCGTCTGCACCGCCAGCTCAAACGTCCTCGGCGACCCGAGGTAATACGCCGGCGATACGTGGGCAAACTCCGCATACACCTCATTCGTCAGGTTGCGCACCCGGCCGGTCACAGAGGTGTGTTGATCCACCTTGTAGGTCAAGAACGTCCCGAACAAGGTATACGCCGGCACCGTCAGGGTGTTGGCGTTATCGGCATACACCGACGCTACATACCGCGCATCCACGCCCCCTTGCCAATCCTCGGCAAAGTCATAGGTCAGCCACAGATTGCCCACTTGCCTGGGCACATTGGTCGGCGTATTGCCCTTGCGCGACACCACGGCCCCGCTGGCGATTTTCTCGTTGAAGTCTTCGTACTCGGCATCGACCCAGGCGTAGTTGCCTTCCACCAATAGCCGGGGGGTAACCCGCAACGAACTGGCCAACTCGATCCCCTTGGACGACTGCGCGCCCACCGGGATGCTGTTGGTCGGGTCCAGTGGGTCGGTCACGGCGAAGTCCTTGCGCTCGATTTTATAGGCAGCGACGGTGGCCGAACCTCGGCCGTCCAGGTAGTCGAACTTGCTGCCCACTTCCCATTGCTTGCCGGTGGAGACATCGAACACCTGGGTGGTGCTGCTCGGCTGTTCGGCGGCGGTGCTGTATTGCACATAGACATTGGCTTGGGGAATGAACTGATACGTCAGGCCGATGCGTCCGGTGACCGGCTCCCAGCTGCGTTTGACGTGCCGGGGATTGCTGGCGGTGATGGCCCGGTGGTTGGTGACCTCAAGGTCAATCGCGTCGTAGCGCAGGCCGGTGAGCAACGACAGTTTGTCGGTCAGGCCCAGGCGGTTTTCGACGAACAGCGCTTGGGTGGTCACCGCGTTGGTTTTGTCCGGGTCGAAGCCGGGCTTCGTGCCGGGGATGTCATAGAAATGCCCGGGATCATAGTGGTTCGGGTCCACCGTACTGTTGCCTGGCACGTTAAGCGGGTTGTTCGTGGTGCTGTTGACCTTGTACTCAAAACCGCCCGACCACGTAGTGCTCAAGCCAAAAAACGTGTCTTCATGGAGCAGCTCGAACTGGTTGCCGTTCTGCTCGCCCTGATGCCGCACCTGATAGGCCGTCGAGCGATTCACGGCGCTGTTATCGGCGTTGTACTGGTAGGTTTCCAGGTTGCGATAGTCGCGCTGGCTGTCGAGGTGGTAGAGGGTGTTTTTCAGGGTGGTGCTGTCGTTGATCCGGTAATCGATGATCGAGCGCACCCAGATCGTGCGCTGCTCATAACGGCCGTCCGCCACGTTGTAGTTGTTGAAGCGGTTGTGCTTGTCGATCTTCAACTCCCCCGACTTCGGGTTGAGCACCGGCGTGCCCCAATAGGGGCTGTCTTCGTGCTCGTCCTGGTATTCCAGCGCCAGGGTGTGGGACAGGTTCGGCGTGAAATCACTCAACAGGGAAAACGCCACGCTCCAGGCATCGCGCTGCTGACGATCAATGTAGGTGTGGTTGGTGTTGCGGCTCACGTCCAGGCGCGCGTAATGCTGCACCTCGGCGCCCGGCTCGGTCAGTGCGTGGTTCAGACCGAAGGCCATGCCGGCGGTGTCGTAGCTGCCATACGTGAGTTGGCCTTCGGCGGCCTGTTCCTCACGGGTCGCCAGCTTGGTCACGTAATTCAGCGAGCCACCGACGGAACCGGCGCCGTTGATCAGGGAGGAGGGGCCACCCACCAGTTCGACCCGGTCATAAATCCACGCGTCCACCGGGCGGGCTAGGCCGCCGGCGACAGCAACGCCATTGAACATCTGGGTGATCTGGCTACTGGTAAACCCGCGATAAGAAATAAAACCGCCAAACCCCGGCGGCGCGCTGGCGTTGACCCCGGGCAGGCTATTGGCCGCGTCCTGGAAGGTTTTGGCGCCTCGGCGCTCGATGTCGTTGCGGTTGGCAATGGCGATGGACGCCGGGGTTTCCCGCACGCTCAGCCCCAGGCGCGAGGCCATGCCGCTGGATTGGTCCAGGGCCAGGCCGGGTTCGCCGGTCTGCTCGCCATCAATGGTGGTGGGTGCCAGCTCAATCGCCCAGGTGCTGACAGGCAGGCAGCCGAACAGGCCCGCCAAAAGGGGTAAATGTTTCATGGTTGAATCCTGAAAAACATGGCTTGAAAACAACGCACAGCCGCCCGTACTCCCGAGGGAGACGGCAACACGTGCCAATCAAAAAAGCGCAGGGATCAGGCGAAGGCGGGTGGGGCGCGCGGATTGGCCGCAGGCCAGGTGAAGCGGGCAGGAATGTCGGCGCTGGCAACGATGGCCGGCGGCGGTGCATGGGGTTGTGGCAGGACGACTATGTTGAGGCTGGAGCTGAGCGCCGGGCCCATGCCGCCGGTTGAGCACAGCGGGCAACCGAAGGCTTTCGAGAGCGTGGGCAGGGATTCATCGGTGGATTTGTAAGGCGCTGGCGCCTGGGTGCGCGGGTCCACCGTACAGAACTGGCCGCCGATGCCGTTGAGCTGCATCCCGACCATTTGCCCGTGGCCGATGCTGCAGGCGAACACATTGAACAGGACGCAGCAATAGAGCATCCAGGCAATGAGCGAGCGGTCGGTACGGGCGAGTTTCATGGGGCGGCACTTTACCATCAGCCGCCGACGAATTGCCTGCAAAAAATCTCAAGAGGTCTATCCTCTTTCGGACTTTTCCAAGGATATCCAGCCATGAGCTTTTTAGTCGCGCGATGGATCGTCGGGGTGTTTGGCTTTATCAGCCTGGTGCATTTGTACTGGGCGGCCGGTGGCAAATTGGGGGTTGCCGCGGCGATTCCGCAGCTGCCGGGTGAATTCGCCAGCGGGCCACGCCCGGCGTTCAAGCCCTCGGCGCTGGGCACGTTGCTGGTGGGAGTGGGATTGGTGGCGATTGCGGTGCTGGTGTGTTTGCGGGCCGGGCTGTATTTCGAGCCGGTGTCCAACCATGCGTTGCAATGGGGGATCAGTGCGGTAGCGCTGGTGATGTTCGCCCGGGCGATTGGGGATTCGGAGCTGGTGGGTTTTTTCAAGAAGGTCGGTGGGTCGCGGTTTGCGCGGCTGGATACGTTTTTTTACTCGCCGTTGTGTTTGGTGTTGGGGGCGGGGTTGTTGGTGGTGGCGTGGAGTTGAGGGGAGCGATTGCCGGAATAGAGTGAGGCTTGCGCTGTATAAACTAAAAGCCCTCTTGGTGATAGAACGTAAGGTGGCCCTCAAAAATCAAGGGCTTAGGAAGTAGTTTGTGGGGCATAAGCTCGGTAAATCGTCCCCATCCAAATTCTCAGTTTTGAATAACGAGTTAAGTAAATCAATTTGTGTTTTGTCTTTTTCTTGGAGAGTCAGTGAAAACTCACGTCAATTCACCTGCAAGCCGTGATTCTCTGAATATATATTGGTTTTTTTATGATCACATTTTCTTCAGTTAAGGGGGGCGAGTATTTGTTCTCAGGAAATGTGGCCGATCTTTACGTAAATTGGATAATCCAAATTAGGTGTGTTTGGGATTAGCTAAAAATTTATCATCCTCAGGGCCGTTTATGTAAACCGAAGGACCATTCAGAGATATGAATTGTGCTTTGAATTCGATTGAGGATTTTTTTGCGGCGGCTTGGAATATAAGAATTCCGTTTTCTTCCGCGATAGTTGCGGAAAAAAATTCTTTGGTTGGGATGTTGGTGATTTTCAAATCGCTGATGTTCGAGCAGGTAAGCCCGAGTCTGCAAGTGTTGAACCCTTTGTTTTGCCATTTCTCTGGTAAGTTATCTGGGAATTCCGGTATGTCAAATCCCAGCCCTAGCGAGGGCTGATCGTTCTCTATTTGTAATGAAAAAAGAGAAATTCGGCCAATTTCGATTGGGTGACTAAAAAGCTTACAGAAAAATATGCTTTCATCTAATTCATTCCAATATTTCATTTTTTCTCCTTGAAAAAGTAATGTTCCTTCGCGCCGGGTACGTTACCGTTCCTTGGTTTTTCTATGGGTCGTAAGTTGAAATGTGCGCCTTGGTCACCTGTTCCGCCTTTGCTGCCGAATCGGTGCCCGGCAGAATGGTCTTGAATCAGTACTTCAGAACCATCGCTCTTTGTATATTTATATACCCTGGTCTTTATCGGTTTGCCCGCGTCATTCAAAATACTTTCACCATTTTTGTCTGTCATTTTTACTATTTCATATTGTTTTACAGCTCCAGTCCTTGGGTCCACTACCATGTCTGGGTCTTGGCGCATCGGTATCTTGGCAGCTCTTTTTGCTTGTCTGAAAGCTCCTTTGCGAGAGACCTCAGGAGCGTCGGGTTCAACCGGAACACCGCAGTTCGGGTTACTTCGTCCTCCGGGTGGGCAATTGGCGCTCAATCCTAACGGATCCACCCACCCCGTAGGGTTGGGCACGTACTGGTATCCGTTCAGCCCACCCGCGAGCTTCACGGGATCAGGCGTCAGATAGCGGCCAACGTCCGGATTGTAGTAGCGATGGCGGTTGTAGTGCAGCCCGCTTTCCGGGTCGAAGTATTGGCCCTGGAAGCGCAGTGGGTTGGTGACGGTATTGACGTCCAGTTTCGCGATTTGGCCGTAGGCGCGGTAGTGGGCGGACCAGACGATTTCGCCATCGGGCGCGGTGAGTTCTTGTGGGGTGCCGAGGTGGTCGAGTTGGTAGTGGAAGGGTTCTGCTGCTTCCGGGCCGTAGCCTTTCAGCAGCGCTAACGGGCGGAAGCTGTTGGGTTCGTAGAGGTAGCTTTGGTGGTGATCGGCGCTGTGTTCGGCGATCAGCGTGTCGCCTTGCCAGAAAAACTCGGTGGTCTGGCCATTTAGGGTTTTGGCGATACGGCGGCCAAACGGGTCGTAGCGGTAGCTGGCGTGGGTGCCGTCGGGTTGGGTGACGCTGGTCAGGCGGTGTTGGCAGTCGTAGCGGTATTCGGTGACCAACTGCTGGGCACGGCCCCGACGCTCGCGTAGGAGATTGCCGAAGGCGTCGTAGTCGTAATGACGATCGCCTTGCATCAGCAGGCGGTTGCCTTTGATCACACTCGGCCCTACGCGGTCTTGCATCAGCAGGTTGCCCGCCGGGTCGTGGAAGAAGCGTTCTTGCAGGTCGTGCGAGTGGTTGGCGCGGGTCAGGCGGTCGAGTGGGTCGTAGTGGTAGTCGTGCTGGCCTTTGCGGGTATCGAGGATGCGGGTCAGGTTGCCGCGTTGGTCGTAGTCGTATTGGCGGCGTTGGTGGCGTTGTTCTTGTTGGGTGATGGCATGGGCGTGCAGGCGGCCGTGGTCGTCGTAGTGGTAGTGGCTGAGGAGTTGGCCCTGTTGGCGTTGGTGTTCGCGGCCGGATTTGAACAGGTGCGAGGTGAGCGGGTTGCCATTCAGTTCGATGGTGGCGAGGTCGCCGCCTTTGTCGTGATGGAAGGCCAGGCGGTTGTTGTCGGGCAGTCGCAGGTGGTTGAGTTGGCCGCATTCGTCGTAGCGGTAGCGCAGGGTGCCCCAGCCTTGGTGTTCGGCGGTGAGGCGGTTTTGCAGGTCGTATTCGTAGTGCAGCGGCCAGTGGCCGTCGTCGACACTGAGGAGATTGCCGAGGCGGTCGTAGGTGTAATCGACAATGCTGCGGTCGGGCAGGGTTTTTCTTACCAGGCGACCGGCGCTGTCTCGCTGATAACCGGTAACCAGCTGGCTGCCATCGTCACCGTATTCGGTCTTTTCCAGCAGATGGCCGGCGAGGTCGTAAACGTAAGCCGTGCGGCGTCCATCAAAGCCGGTTTCCTGCTGGATCAGGCCGTTGGCGTGGTAGTCGAGCCGATAGGTTTCGCCGACTTCGTTTTCAATCTCGGTCAGTAGCAACCGGACATTGTTGTAGCGGTATTTGAGCTGTGTGCCGTCGGGGTTGATGCGGCGGCTGATCAGGTGCAGGCCGTCCGCATATTCGTAGCGGGTGACGCGGCCCAGTTCGTCGCGCTCGGCGGTGATTTTTCCGTACGGGTTGTAGCTGAATTCGCGAGTGGCGCCGCCCGGCTGAATCACTTTCAGCAAGCGACCTGCGGCGTCCCACTGATACTGGGTCAGTGCACCGTGCTCATCCTCGCAAGCCACCTGCCGTCCCAGATCGTCATAGCGATAACGCCGCACACCGCCATTCGCCAGCTTCTCTTCGATAAGCTGGCCACGTTCGTTCCAGATAAATCGCTGGCTGCTGTTATCCGGGTGCCAGACGCCGGAGAGTTTTCCGTGTTTGGTGTAGGTGTATTCGGTGTAGTTGCCGTCCGGATCGGTCTTGCGGGTGATATCGCCTTGATCGTTACGCTGGTATTTCCAGACGGCATCGCCACGGCGTACGACTCGGACGAAACCATTGTCATGCTCGTAGGACGTGGGCGCATCGTCACCGGGAAACAGCGCAATCAACCGACCGGCTTCATCGTATTGATACGCCGTCACCGCCCCGAGTGGATCCTGCTCGACCGTCAGCCGGCCTTTGTCATCGTAGGATTTGAAGTGCTCGGCGCCGTCCGGATCAATTCGCTGCACCAGCCGTGCGCGCTGGTCGTGGACGTAGACTTCCTGGCTGCCATCGGCGTTGTGCACGGTGACCGTGCCGTTGTCATCCCATACATACCGCGTGTCCATCTGGGAAAAGCTGGCCCAATGCCGGACGCATCGCGCCGCCTTGCCGGACCGTTCCCACTCCCAGAAGAAACTCGCCCCACCGGCCAGTTGCCGTTCCAGGATCACCTGCTGATCGTCGTACCGATAACGCTCGCTTTCGCCGACAGCGTTGGTCGCCTCAACCAACCGCCAAGCGTCGTCATACTTGTAGGAAACAACGTTCTGCTCGGTAATCCAGTCCAGCTCCCGCTGTACCTGATAGTCGACCGCAACGATGTGCCCGCGGTCATAACGCAGCAGCAATCCCTGGCCGACGTGGTTATCAATCCGCTGAATCCGCCCGGAATAGTCACGGGAAATAAGCAGCCGGTTGTCATACGCGTCGCTGATCGACGTCAGCACACCGTCGCGGAAGTGATAGAAAAGGGAGGTTTGAGCCAGTACCAATTCATCAGGCAAAGCGCCCAGATAAATCGCGGCTTCCGCCAGGCTATTGGTGATGGCTGGCCGCGTAGCAGAGGGCAGGGGAAACGTAGTGCTGCGGTTTTCGTGATCGGTCCAGACCACCGTTTCACCGCTAACCACCAACCGCTGAGCCAGCGCATGACTCCAGCCAAGCCCCAACCCGCAATCCACTTCCACCGCACTGCTGCGATACAACCGCGTCCAGGCAAACGGCAGCACACCCTCCAACGAGCCATCCGTGAGGGTCAGCAGTTCCTCGCCGGTAACCATCGACACCGGGCAGCCATTGGTTGCGGTCTTGTCTGCGGGAGCGGCCGCATCGCCGCCGGGGTTCTTGGCGGAGGAGGGCACATCGTCGACAGGGTCTTGCCTGACCAACGCGGTCGTCGGCTGCCTCTTATCCCTGGCCAGCGGCATCGGATTTGGCACTTCATGCTGTCCGGCTTTCAACGGCACCGCCGCCGCCTTGGCCGGTACCGCCTGGCTTGCCAGCAACATCGGCTTGACCGCCTCGGCATGCCCATCCATCCGCAGGGTGCCGCCCAACTTGGCCATCTGCTCCAGCCAGTCCCGCGCTCGGCCGGACCTGACCTTTCCCAGCACCTGCGCCCCCAAGCGCACCGCCACACCCATCCCGCCGGTGGCCCACAGCAACAGCAGGTTGAGCAGCACCTCGAGCGTTATTTCTCCCAGCAGCTCGTTCATATCCGGCGGCGGAAGCAATTGCGCCCAACTGAACATCGCCGACAAATAGATGAACAACAGCGGTTCGTCACTCAGTATCAAAAGACCGTTGGCAATGGCCTCATTGCTAAGCTTCAACAGCTCTTCAAGTTCGCCTTGGGAGATGTAGTGCAGCAACTTTTCGCTATTGGGTTTGATGTCCGCCAGCAAGTTGTACAGGTTGGGAATTCCGTCCCAAAGGCTGTACAGCGTGTTCGCAATCCCTCGCACAAACGCTGCGTCCATCAACTTGCGACGGTCGAGGGGGCTGGCATTTGAATAATGGTTCCACTGCGCTTCGAACGTGTTCGTCCATTCGCTGCGCAAGCTGCTTTCCAGCGAGCTGATTACCGACTGATAGGAGGCGTAGAGCGTCTTGACGTGATCGTTGGAAACATTGGGATAAAAACTGACCTGATACTGCTGGTCGCGGGTGCAGTCGGTGACTTCGAGAATGCCGCTGGGGCCGATGGTTTTATGGATAGGAGGACCGATCGGACTGCCGTCCTCGGCGATGGCCTGGAGCATGACCGGCGTGTTGCCGATCGGCACAAACCGCCTGCTCTCAAACATATGCACCAAGGTGAGTGCGCCGTTCGATTTGCACATTGCAACCGTGGTACTTGGGGCTTTCGAGGAAACAGGTGCGATCAGCGCCACCTCATCCCCGACCTTGAACACTTGCTCGACTTCCAGCGCCGAAAAGCTCCAGAAGCTCTCAGCCCAATCGTCAAAGGTGTTAAGGCACTGCCTGAAGTTACGAAAGACCGCTTCGACGTCCTTCGTCTCCACATCCATGGGAGCCAGGGCCAACCTGCCTATGGCGGAATTCAAGAGGCAGCCCCATCGGGCAGAGCAGTAATCGAAAAAGACATCGGCGTTCCCTCGCGCTGTGTGATCAGGCGAGGGACTTTGCAGCGGTTTGTGAGAGAAAGAAGTCAGAGCTATCCACTGCTACTGATAGGACGTTTCGCCAAATTTCCCGCTAAACCGGCCCGTTTTCGTAAGCCAAATCTCCGATAAAAATAAAACCCACAAAACCCACATACACAACAAATCCAACTTGACAGCCGCCATTCCCTTGGCGTCTATTGACGTACCCGCTGGACCATTTCGCAGATGTCCCAGGATGCTCAATGAAGACTGATACCTCACTGACCGATATGCCCAGCGTCCTGTACGCAGCCGAAAGCATCCGCCAAGGCACGCTCACCCCCGTGCAACTGGTGGAGCAAAGCCTCGAATCCATCAAAACCCACAATTCCACACTGAATGCCTTTGGCGACGTCTACACCGAGTCCGCGCTTGAGCAGGCGCATGCCATGACGGTGGCCGCCGAGGCCGGGCAGATAAAAGGCCCGCTCCACGGCATCCCCTTCGGCATCAAAGACCTGTTCTCCACCGCCAACCTGCGCACCACCCGCGGCTCGCTCACTGGGCTGGACAACGTCCCAACACAAGACGCGCCGATCATTCGCCGTCTCAAAGACGCCGGCGCGATCATCCTCGGCAAGACGGCCACCACCGAGTTCGGGTGGACCGGCGCCAGCACCTCCCGCGTCTTCGGCAATGGCCGCAACCCCTGGAACCCGCAACTCACCAGCGGCGGTTCCAGTTCCGGTTCGGCAATTGCCGTGGCGGCGCGGATGGTCCCGGCCACGCTGGGCTCCGACGGCGGCGGCTCGGTGCGTATCCCCGGCGCCTTCTGCGGTGCGTTTGCCCTTAAAGGCTCCCTGGGGCGCATCCCCACGTGGCCCTGGTCCGCCACTGAAATGCTAAGCCACGCCGGCCCGATCACCCGCACCGTGCGTGACAGCGCGTTGCTCTTCGACATCCTCTCCGGCCCCGACCCGCTGGACCACCAGGCCTTGCCCGCACCCACCGAGTCCTACCTGGCCCGCTGCGACCGGCCGTTGGGCCCGTTGCGCGTGGCCTACTGCCCGACCTTGTTCGAAACGCCGGTGGACCCGGTCATCGCCGCCACCGTCGAAGCAGCGGTGCATTACCTCGCGGAAGAGCTGCCGGTCACCGTCACCACCCTGACCCTGGACTGGCAAGATCCGCTCTCCACCTTCGAAACCCTGTGGGTCGGCGGGCGCGGCATCGCCTACGGCAAATCCCTGGCCGATCGCCTCGACCAACTGGACCCCGGTTTTGCCGCGCTGATCAAACGCTCCGCCGATTACGATCTGGCGGCCTACCTCAAGGCCGTGCAGCAACGCGCACTGTTTGCCAATCAGGTACACGCGCTGTTTAACGATTACGACATAGTGTTGATGCCGACAATGCCGATCCTGCCGTTCGCCGCCGACCGGGTGGCCCCCGAAGGCTGGCCAGGGGAGGAGGGCGCGGTGCCGTGGGCACGCTGGACGCCGTTTACCTATCCGTTCAATATCACTGGCAACCCCGCCGCCAGCTTGCCTTGTGGCTTCAGTCCGAGCGGTTTGCCGATTGGCTTGCAGGTGATCGGCCCACGGTTTGCCGACGCCCAGGTGCTGCAGTTCTGCGCCGCCGTGGAAGCCATCGCCCCTTGGGATCAGCACCTTCCCCCGATGCTGACGCCCTGACTGATTGCACCCGGAGTGGGCTCAACAGAAGCCTGCCCGTGATAAACACTTTGTGTTGTCCTGCCCTTTCACACCCTGATGAGTGAGAGGTACCCGTGACCCTGTCCATGGCCGTATTACGCCCGATGCTCCCTGCTGGACCGGCTTTTGCCGCGTCTCGCCGTGGGCCGCGCAGTACCGGCCGCCTGAACCTGCCCTGGAACCACTCTTTTATGCTCAACCAGCCCCGTCTCGACGAAATCATGCTCCTGCTCACCCAACACCAGCGCGTCAAGGCGTCGGACCTGGCGCAGGCACTGTTCGTCTCCGAAGAAACCATCCGCCGCGACTTCAAGTACCTGGAAGAAGCCGGCAAGCTGCGGCGCATCCACGGTGGCGCGATCCTGCCGCGCCTCAACGAAGAACAGCCGCTGCAAGTGCGCAGCCGCATCAAGCCCCAGGCCAAGACACGCATTGCAGTGCGTGCGGCGAAGCTGGTGAGTGAAGGCATGGTGCTGTTCCTCGACACCGGTACCTCGACCCTGGCCCTGGCCCAGCAACTGATCGGGTTCAGCCAGTTGCGCATCATCACCAACTCCCTGGACATCGCCCGCCTGATCACCGAACAAAGCGCCAACCAGGTGCTGGTGGTGCCCGGCGATGTACGCCGTAACGACAACGCGCTGATTGGCGCCCACACCCTGGAATTCGTCCGGCAGTTCCATTACGACATTGCCTTCATGGGCATCGGCGCCGTCGACCTGGAACTGGGGTTCATGGACTACCAGGAGCCCGAGGCGCTGCTGCGCCGGGAACTGACCAAACACAGTCTGCGCAGCGTGATCCTGGCGGATGACGCCAAGTTCGGCCACCGCACCTTTATCAATACGCTGCCGTTCAGCGCCATCACGACCCTGATTACCAATCGTGCGCCGTCCGACGATTTTGCGACCCGCCTGGAGCAAGCCCATGTCGACATCCTTTACCCCTGAGTGGCTGTCGCCCAGCGAGCAGGACCTTGAAACCTTCGAGGCGCTGTTCCGCGACACCTCAGCCATCGGCGCCACCCAAGCCGGCGGGCTGCATCGCCTGGCGGCGTCCGCCGAAGATGGCGCGGTGCGTGACCTGTTCGCCGCCTGGCTGACCGAGCGCGGCTTTGAAGTGCGCGTGGACGCCGTGGGTAATATGTTTGGCTTGATCACCTTTAATCCAGACGCGCCCTACGTGCTGTGTGGCTCACACCTGGACAGCCAGCCCAGCGCCGGGCGTTTCGATGGTGTGTACGGTGTGCTGGCCGGCGCCGTCGCGGTGGCCAGCCTGGCCCGCCAACTGCGCGAACGCGGCGAGGTGCCGGCGTGCAACCTGGCGGTGGTGAACTGGACCAACGAGGAGGGCGCGCGCTTCCAGCCCAGCCTGATCGGCAGCAGCGTGTTCACCGGCGACCTGGCCCTGCAAGACGCCTGGGCGTGCCGCGATGGTGAGGGCATCAGCCTCAAGCAGGCGCTGCAACAGATTGGTTATCTGGGGGCGGGCAAGGTTGAGCTGGACGTGGCCGGTTATGTGGAAATCCACGTTGAACAAGGCGACGGCCTTGAGCGCAACGGCCTGGCCATCGGCGTCGTGCGTGACACCTGGGCCGCCCTCAAACAACGCATTCGTTTTATCGGCGAACAGAACCACACCGGCCCTACGCCCATGGCTGCGCGCAAGGACGCCTTGCTCGCCGCCGCCCATGCGATCACCGCAGTGCGCGCCGAAGCGGACCTGCACGGCTTGCAACTGCACAGCTCGGTGGGGCGCCTGGAGATCTACCCCAACTCACCCAACGTGGTGCCCTCCAGCGTGACGCTGCACGTCGAGTACCGGTCGCCGGACACCGAGTTGCTGGCCGCCGCCGGCGCGCGCCTGGACGCCACGCTCAAGGCCACCGCCGCCGCCACGGCGACGGACTACACCATCGAAAGCCGCGCCCTGCGTGAACCGACTCACCTGCACCACGGCTTTTCCGAGTTGGCCTACAGCGTCGGCCAGCAACTGGGCTTGCCCATCGGCAACAGCGTCACCGTCTCGGGCCACGACGCTATCAGCCTGAGCCGGCATTACCCGGTGTGCCTGCTGTTTATCCCGAGCAGTAACGGCGTGTCCCATAACGAAGCGGAGTTCACCAGCGAGCAGGACATGCGCAACGGTTTGCACATGCTGACCGCGTTGTTGCACCGAGCCTGTTCCACCCCCAACGCCTACCGCTGAGGTCTGCCATGTCGAGTCGTTTGCAAGCTAAGTCGCGGCTGCTGGGCGCCCTGGAGGCTGCCGGCTTGTCCGCCCATGTGGTGGTCGAAGAGGGCACCGCCGGGATTGCCTCGCCGGTGCGACTGGCCACCGAGTGGGCGGGCTTTACCGTCACCGCGCCGTGGGGCCAGTGTTACGCCAAGGTGTTGCATGACGACATGCGCGCGCTGATCGACATCGAACGCAGCGCCCGCGCCACCCAACTGGCGGCGGCGTGCGACGTCACCCCCGGCGTGCGCCTGGTGGATGCGGCGGCCGGCGTGCTGCTGCTGGACGCCTTGCCCGCCAGCGAATGGCGCTGGGCCCGCCTCGACGAACTGATGCAACCCCAACGCCTGCAAGCGCTCTGGGCCCTGAAGAAACAACTGCACCAGGGCGCTTCGCCGGGCTTCACCCGCTCGCCGCTGCAAGATATCCAGCACCTGCACGAACTGTGTGTGCGCTACAGCGTGGCCTTGCCCATCGACCATGCCTGGGTCGGCACCTGCATTGACCTGGCCTGGACCTCCCTGCAATTGAGCGCCAGTGACGCGGTACCGCTGCACGGTGACGGTGTGGTCAGCAACGTGATGATCGGCCCGGACGGCGCCTTGCAACTGATCGACTTCGACTACGGCGGCTGCGGCGATCCCTGGTACGACGTGGCCATCAGCCTCAACGAGTTGTACGTGTTTGAAAGCGACTGGCGCGAAGGCATTGTCGCGTGGGCCGGCCACTGCCGCGAAAGCGACTACGCCCGCTGCCGTTTGTACGCCCTGATCAACGATTGGTACTGGACCCTTTGGGGCCTGTGGGTCGGCGCCACGTCGGCGCGGCCGCTGGAGTTTTCCAAGGTGGGGCAGTGGACACTGTTGCGCTGCCGCCAAAGTCTGCACGACCCACGGTTTGAAAGTTGGCTACGTCAGGTACAGGAGGGGCAGGCATGAAAGCGTTGGGTGAGGCGTGTACGCCACAAGAGTGTCAGCTGGAAGCAGCGGTGCGCGGGGTCGCCAGTTGGGGCGGCACCGGCATTCGTTATGAGCCGGTCAGCGGCGGGATTTCCAACACCAACTGGCGGGTGGAAGTGGCCGGGATCGACACCGCCTATTTCTTCAAGGTGCCCGGTGTGGGCACCGAGATGTTTATCGACCGCCGCACCGCCCACGACGCCAGCCTCAAGGCGGCGCAAACCGGCTATGGCGCGCCGGTGTTTGCCTTCCTTGAAGAGTTCGGCGTGGAAGTGTTCGAGTTCATGGAAGGCTGGCGCGCCTCGTCCAACCACGATTTTCTCGACCGCGACGTGCGCCATAACGCGCTGCACGCCCTCAAGGCCTTTAATGACCAGCCGCCGCTGGTGCAGACCAAAACCGTGTTCGACATGATCGCCGAGCACCAGCGCCAGGTGGAACAACTCAACGGCTGCAAACCCGCGGATGACGCCTGGCTGCGCCGCCAATGCGAGCGCGCCCGCGGTGTGTTGCAAGCATCCGGCATCGACCTGGCACCGTGCATGAACGACACCCTGGCGGGTAATTTCATGCTCAACGACCGTCGGCAGATTCGCCTGGTGGACTTCGAATACGCCTCCAACAACGACCGGCATTACGAGCTGGCGCTGTGGTTCGGCGAGATGTTTTTTACCGACGAGATGGAGCTGGCCCTGATTGAAGACTACTTCGGCCAGGTCACCCCGCAGAACCTGGCGCGCATCAAGTTGCACAAGGCCCTGGCGGATATCAAATGGTCGACCTGGGCGATGGTGCAGCACGCCGTGTCCCAGCTGGATTTCGACTTCTACAAATACGGCACCTGGAAGCACATGCGTGCCCGCAGCATCATCAATGATTCGCAATGGGAAACCTGGCTAAGACAGGCTTGAGCCTGCGCCATAACAATAACGATGACACCCGCTGTACCGCCTTTGGCGCTGGTTTGCGCTGACGTTTCACTGCTTGATTTTTTGTTTGATCACATAACAAACCGATCCAGAAATTCAAGGAGCACCCGACTCATGAAATCCGATACCGCACCACCCGGACGCCTGAAGAGCCAACTCTTCGGCGTGTACTTTTTCCTGTTGCTGATGCTCGCTTTATTCCCGCCGTTCTATTTGAGCGTGAGCGGCAGTACCGCGTTGGTACTGGGCATTCCGTTGCCGATCTTCTACTGGATCGCCATCGCGGTTCTCGCAGGCCTGGGCCTGTGGGCGCTGTATGTCGCCGAGCTGAAAGCCGGTGAAATTCCCGAAGAGGGGGATGCGCCATGATCAGCACCACCAGCGATGCCAACCTCTTTATCACTTTCGGCGTCATCGGCCTGTTCCTGGCCGGGATGATCGCCGTGCTGTACGCCACCAACCGCGAGAGCACGAGCTTTTCCGATTACGCCGTAGGCGGGCGTTCCTACGGGCCGTGGTACATCGCCATGTGTTACACCAACTCGTGGTGGCCGGGCTCGACCTTTACCGCGTTTTTTGCCCTGACCATCGGCGGCGCCCTGGGCTTCTACGGCATGGTCTACGCCACCCTGGGCGTGACAGCGATGTACCTGATGGCGCGCCGCGCCTGGACCTGGGGCCAGCGCTTCAACCTGCGCACCCAGCCAGACCTGCTCGGCATGCGCTTCAACAGCCCTGTGGTCAAACGCGTGGCCTCGATCATCGGCATCATCTCGGTGTTCCCGTGGGTAGTGATGGGCATCCAGGCCTTGGCGATGCTGTTCCAGTTCGCCAGTTTCGGCCGTTGGGGCGTCACCACCTGCCTGATCGCCGGCGTAGGGGTGGTGCTGGTGCGCCAATACTGGACGGTGAGCATGGGCATGCGCGGGCTGATCATGACCGACATGTTCCAGGGCCTGATCGCCTACGTATTGTGCGCGGCGCTGTGTGTATTCCTGCTGTTCGGCGACCAGGCGTCGTTCTCCAACCTGTCGCATTTGCCCGCAAAAATGCTGCTGATTCCTGGCGCCAGCGGCACCGGTTATGGCCCGCTGTACATGTTCAGCCTGATCTTCACCGGGGTGATCGGCTCGATGTGCTGGCCCATGAGTTTTCAGCGCATCTACACCGCCAGCGGCGTCAAGGCCGTGAAGAAGGGCACGCTGTATACGATCCTGTTGGTGGGTGGTTTCTACGGCATCCTGATGCTGTTTGCCGCAGCCATCAGCCAGGACCCGAATGTTATCGCGCACCCGCAACAAGGCTGGTTCCTCTCGCTGTTCGACATCGGCGGGCCGTGGATGCTGGCACTGGCCATTGTCATCGTGCTGGCGGCGAGCATCGGCCACGTCGACGGATGTGTACAGGTATGTGGTACCCAGTTCGCCAATGACCTGGCCACCTGGAACACCCCGCGTACCGATCGCCAACTGACCCTGCTGGCCAAGTCCGGGATGGTGGTGTTTATCGTCGCCGCCTCGGTGCTGGCGTACCTGACCTTTGATTATTCACGCTTGCAACTGCTGGCGCAGATTTCCTACCAGGGGATTATCCAGTTGGCGGTGCCGCTGTTCTTCGGGATCTTCAGCCGTCGTGGCAACAAGGAAGGCGCGATTGCCGGGATGCTGGCGGGGATCGTGGTGGCGATTGTGCTGACGACGATCTACCCGGATGACATTCCCGGGTTGGGGTCGTTGACCAGCGGGATCGTCGGGTTGGTGGTGAATGCGGGGATTTTTGTGGTGTGTGCGTTGGCGATCAAACCGAGCGCGCAAGAAAGTGCCCGGGTGGAGCAGCTGTTTGAAATGGCCGCGCCGGGTCGCAAAGTACCGATGGGGGCGACGCCGGTTCTGAACTGAGCCCAAATTCCAAACCCGACGTAGTTCAAGTGTGGGAGCTGGCTTGCCTGCGATAGCGGTGTATCAGTGACAGAGATGTTGACTGACACTCCGCCATCGCAGGCAAGCCAGCTCCCACAGGTTTAACCGTGCCCCTGACTAGAATCCCCGTTTTGCCGCAGGCGCTTGTACAGCGTATTACGGCTAACCCCCAACTCCCGGGCCAGGTGCGAGATATTGCCGCCCACCGCCTTCAGCCGTTGGGCCAGGTCCAGGCTGTCATCCAGTCTTTCGCCCTGTGGCTCCGGCACCACCCCATTCAAATCCACAAAAAAATCATCCGGCAGATGCTCCGCCCGAATCGGCTGCTCTTCCGCCATCGCCAGCGCCACCTGCAACACGCTGCTGACCTGTCTTAAATTCCCCGGCCATGGATGTTGCTCAAACAGCGCCATCACCTCATGACTCAACCCGGCCCACTGCGTCGGTTCCCGATGCTGTTGCCACAGTTGCTTGAACAGTGCCTGTTTATCCGTGCGCTCCCGTAGCGGCGGCAGTTCCAGGGTCAGGCCGCCGATGCGGTAATACAGGTCTTCGCGAAAACGCCCGAGCTGCACCTGTTCCCGCAGTGAGCGGTTGGTGGCGGAGATGATCCGCAAATCCACCGGGAACAACTCGCTGCTGCCCACCGGCTGAACACAGCGTTCCTGCAACACCCGCAGCAGCCGGGCCTGGGTGGGCAGCGGCATGTCGCCGATTTCGTCGAGAAACAACGTGCCTTTGTCGGCCTTGCGGATCAGGCCGATGCTGCCTTTCTGGTTGGCGCCAGTGAACGCGCCTTTTTCGTAGCCAAACAGTTCCGATTCCACCAGTTCGGCGGGGATCGCCGCGCAGTTGACCGCGATAAACGCCTGTTGGCTGCGGGAACTGGCCTGGTGCAGGGCTTTGACGAAGACTTCCTTGCCCACCCCGGTTTCACCGTGGATCAGCAACGGGATGTCTTTTTCCAGCAGGCGCTCGGCCTGGCGCACGGCCTTTTCCACCCGGGCGTCGCCAAAGTGCAGGGTCTTGAGGTTGATGGCCGTGGGGGCGGGTTCGCTGGGTTTCTGGGTTTCCATAAACACGCGGGCCTGCACCGGCGCCTGCTTCGGGCGTTTCAACAGGCACTGGAAACGGTTTCGCCCCGCGGCTTGCAGCGAGAAGGGCAGGCCTTCGGGCTGGTTGAGCAGCTCCAGCAGTGACACCTTGAACAGGCTGTCGATCAGTACCCGCGACAGGCTGATACCCAGCAGATTGTCTGCCCGGCGATTGGCCGACAGCACCTGGCCGCTTTCATCAAAGATCAGCAAGCCCGCCCATTGGCTATCCAGGTTGTTCAACCCGGTGTTGAACGTCAGCTGGAAATGCTCACCGCGAAACAGGTTGAGGATCAGCCGGTTCTCCACGGTCTGGCTCATCATCTTGACCATGCCGAGGGTGTGGGAGGGCGGCAGGTAGCTGTCACTGGACACATCCAGCACCGCGATGATTTCCCGCTGGGCATCGAAGATCGGCGCCGCCGAGCCGGTCATGAAACGGTTGGCCTTGAGGAAGTGTTCGTCGTGTTCGATATGCACCGCCTGGGCACAGGCCAGCGCCGTGCCGATGGCGTTGGTGCCGCTTGCGCGCTCCATCCAGCTGGCCCCGGCGCTGAAACCCCGGGCCAGTTTGGGTTCGATAAAGCGTTGAGTGCCCCAGGAGGTCAGCACCTGGCCCTGGTTGTCGGCGAGCATGATCAGGCAGTTGGAATTGCTGAGAATATTTTCGTAGTAGGGCAGCACTTCCTGATGGGTGGTTTGCACGAGGGAATGCTGGCTTTCCAGCAACTGGCTAACACCGTCTGCGGGCAGTTGATCGAAGCTCGGCGTGCTCTGGTGATCCAGCCCATAGGCGCGGCAGCGGCGCCAGGAGTCCTGGATGATGGCATCGTGCGCCAGCGGTGTGCTCATGGCGGTGACCCTTGTTTTATTGTTGTTCTGGGTTCTATCTCTACCTATGTAGGAGCGAGCTTGCTCGCGAAGAACGTCAACGATAACGCGCCCATCCAGAATGAACGCGGCGCCCTGAAGTTCTTCGCGAGCAAGCTCGCTCCGACACAAAGTGTTGTTCAGAACTGTTCATTGTCAACCCACCACGTGTTCAGTTGTTCAGGCCGGCCTGTTCATTTCTGTTCAGAGGTGAACCGCCTTTTTGCCTAACCCGTTGACCCGCCTGGGTTTTGGGTTTTTGGCACGGAACTCGCTCTGTGCTCTTGCCAGAACCATTCCAATAATAAAAAGGTCGTGTCATGTCATTGACCCTGGAGCACGTCACTCGCGTTGTCGAAGGCCAGACCTGGATCGACGACGCCAGCCTGCGTTTCGAAGCCGGTTCCTTCAATGTATTGCTGGGCCGCACGCTGTCCGGCAAGACCAGCCTGATGCGCCTGATGGCCGGCCTGGACAAGCCCGACAGCGGGCGCATCCTGATGAACGGCGTCGATGTCACCCACAAACCGGTGCGTTTGCGCAACGTGTCGATGGTCTATCAGCAGTTCATCAATTACCCGACCATGACCGTGTTCGAGAACATCGCCTCGCCGCTGCGCCAGGCCGGTGTGTCGGCCGAGCAGATCCAGAGCAAGGTTCTCGAAACCGCCCGGATGTTGCGCATCGAGAAATTCCTCCAGCGTCACCCCCTGGAACTCTCGGGCGGCCAACAGCAGCGCACCGCCATGGCCCGAGCGCTGGTCAAGGACGCCGAGCTGATCCTGTTCGACGAGCCCCTGGTAAACCTGGACTACAAACTGCGGGAAGAACTGCGTCAGGAAATGCGCGAGCTGTTCAAGGCGCGCCACACCATTGCGATCTACGCCACCACCGAACCCAACGAAGCCCTGGCCCTGGGCGGCACCACCACCATTCTCCATGAGGGCCGGGTGATCCAGAGCGGCAAGGCCGCCGAGGTCTATCACCAGCCGCAGACCGTGCTGGCCGCCGAGCTGTTTTCCGAGCCGCCGATCAACCTGATGCCCGGGCGCATCAGCGGCAATGAAGTGAGCTTTGCCAACGTTGTGCACTTCCCGCTGAACGTCGACCTGCGGCCCATCGGCGAGGGCGAGTTTCGCTTTGGCGTGCGGCCCAGCCATATCAGCCTGGTGCCCAGCAACGATGACGACCTGGAGTTGGCGGTGACCGTGGAAGTCGCCGAGATCAGCGGCTCGGAAACCTTCCTGCATGTGCGCAGCGAACACTTCCTGCTGGTGCTGCATTTGCCCGGCGTGCATGAGTACGACGTCGACGCGCCGATCCGCATCTATATCCCTACCCACAAATTGTTTGTGTTCGATGGCCAGGGACGCCTGGTCCAGGCCCCGGGTCGACGTGTTGCGAGGGTTGCCTGATGGCCGAGATCCATTTGCAGAACCTGGCCCACAGCTACAGCGCAAAGCCCGCTGGCCCCGAGGACTACGCGATTCGCGAGATGAACCACATCTGGGAGCAGGGTGGCGCCTACGCCTTGCTTGGGCCCTCGGGCTGCGGCAAGTCGACCTTGCTGAATATCATTTCCGGCCTGCTCAGCCCGTCCGAAGGCCAGGTGCTGTTCGATGCCAAGGTGGTCAACGAGCTGACCCCGGAAAAACGCAACATCGCCCAGGTGTTCCAGTTCCCGGTGGTGTACGACACCATGACGGTGTTCGACAACCTGGCTTTCCCGCTGCGCAACCAGGGCATGGCCGAGGCGAAGGTGCACAGCAAGGTGCAGGAAATCGCCGAGGTGCTCGACCTGCAAAACCTGCTGGGCAAAAAGGCCCGCAACCTCACCGCCGATGAAAAACAGAAAGTCTCCATGGGCCGCGGGCTGGTGCGTGATGACGTGTCGGCGATCCTGTTCGACGAACCACTGACGGTGATCGACCCGCACCTGAAGTGGAAGCTGCGGCGCAAGCTCAAGCAGATTCACGAGCAGTTCAACATCACCATGGTCTACGTCACCCACGACCAGTTGGAAGCCTCGACCTTCGCCGACAAGATCGCGGTGATGTACGGCGGGCAGATCGTGCAGTTCGGCACGCCACGGGAATTGTTCGAGCGGCCAAGCCACACCTTTGTCGGCTATTTCATCGGTAGCCCGGGGATGAATCTGATTGAGGTGCAGGCCGAGGCGGGCGGTGTGCGCTTTGCCGGCACGCATCTGGCGTTGCCCGAGGCGTTGCAGCAGCGCATTGGCGAAACACCCTACAAGAAACTGCAGGTGGGCATCCGCCCGGAATTTATCCATGTGTGGGATGAGCACAATCCCGACGCGTTGCAGGCGCAAGTCACCCATGTGGAAGACCTCGGCACCTACAAGATCATGACCCTCAACCTCGACGGCGCACCGCTGAAAGTGCGCCTGGCGGAAGACAAGCCGGTGCCCGAGGGCCATGCGTCCATCAGCTTTCCGGGGCAATGGCTGATGCTGTATGCCGATGACTACCTGCTGGAGGTGCAGCCATGAACAAGGTGCAGAACAACAAGGCCTGGTGGCTGGTATTGCCGGTGTTTTTGCTGGTGGCCTTCAGTGCGGTGATCCCGATGATGACCGTGGTCAACTACTCGGTGCAGGACATCTTCGATCAGTCCAGCCGCTACTTTGTCGGCGCCGACTGGTACAAACAGGTGCTGCTGGACCCGCGCCTGCATGACTCGCTGTTGCGCCAGTTCATCTATTCCGCGTGCGTGCTGCTGATCGAAATTCCCTTAGGGATTGCCATCGCCCTGACCATGCCCACCAAGGGTCGCTGGTCCTCGCTGGTGTTGATCGTGATGGCGATTCCGCTGCTGATCCCGTGGAACGTGGTGGGCACCATCTGGCAGATCTTCGGCCGCGCCGACATTGGCCTGCTGGGTTCAACGCTCAACGCGATGGGCATCAGCTACAACTACGCAGCCAACACCATGGACGCCTGGGTCACGGTGCTGGTGATGGACGTGTGGCACTGGACGTCCCTGGTGGCGCTCCTGTGTTTCTCGGGGCTGCGGGCGATCCCGGATGTGTACTACCAGGCGGCGCGGATTGATCGGGCCTCCAGTTGGGCAGTGTTCCGACATATCCAGCTGCCGAAGCTGAAAAGCGTGCTGCTGATCGCGGTGATGCTGCGCTTCATGGACAGTTTCATGATCTACACCGAACCGTTTGTGCTGACGGGGGGCGGGCCGGGGAATTCCACCACCTTCCTCAGCCAGACGCTCACCCAGATGGCTGTAGGGCAATTCGACCTGGGCCCGGCGGCGGCGTTTTCACTGGTGTACTTCCTGATCATCCTGTTGGTGTCCTGGCTGTTCTACACCGCCATGACCCACTCCGACGCCAACCGCTGAGGCCGCCAACATGCGCAAGCGCAAGCTGATCCCGCTGCTGGTCTACATCCTGTTCCTGCTGGTGCCGATCTACTGGCTGCTGAACATGTCCTTCAAGAGCAACACCGAAATCCTCGGTGGCCTGACCCTGTTTCCCCAGGACTTTACCTTCGCCAACTACAAGGTGATTTTCACCGACCCGAGTTGGTACACCGGCTACCTCAACTCGCTGTATTACGTGAGCCTCAACACCGTTATTTCCCTGAGTGTGGCGCTGCCTGCGGCCTACGCGTTTTCGCGCTACCGCTTCCTCGGTGACAAGCACCTGTTTTTCTGGCTGCTGACCAACCGCATGGCACCGCCGGCGGTGTTTTTGCTGCCGTTTTTCCAGCTGTATTCCTCCATTGGCCTGTTCGATACCCATATCGCCGTGGCCCTGGCCCATTGCCTGTTCAACGTGCCGCTGGCGGTGTGGATTCTGGAAGGCTTCATGTCCGGTGTGCCCAAAGAAATCGACGAAACCGCCTACATCGACGGGTACAGCTTCCCCAAGTTTTTCCTGAAAATTTTCATCCCGCTGATTGGCTCGGGGATCGGCGTCACGGCGTTTTTCTGCTTCATGTTTTCCTGGGTCGAACTCCTGCTGGCCCGCACGCTGACCTCGGTGAACGCCAAGCCCATCGCTGCAGTGATGACCCGCACGGTGTCCGCCTCCGGCATCGACTGGGGCGTGCTGGCGGCGGCGGGGGTGTTGACCATCCTGCCGGGCATGCTGGTGATCTGGTTTGTTCGCAACCACGTGGCCAAGGGCTTTGCCCTGGGCCGGGTCTGAGGAGTCGATGATGGAATGGATGGCCTGGACCACCCCGACTGCACTGTTCTTTGTCGCCATCGGCCTGCTGCTGGCGGGCATGACGACCTGGGAATTGCGCTCGCCGAGTATCCCCCGGCGCGGCGTGTTACCGATCAGCACCACCCGTGGTGATCGCTTGTTTATCGGTCTTCTCGGCAGCGCCTACCTGCATTTGTTGGTGATCGGCGTAACCGGCTGGAGCATCTGGGTGGCGTCCGCGCTGTCTCTGGTGTGGCTGTTGTCTGTGATGCGCTGGGGCTAGTTGCCCCTTTTGAACCCCAAAACCAGGAGGTCTCTATGTTCGATAAAAACAATAAGCTGCGACATAGCATTTCATTGGCGGCCGTGCTGGCGCTCAGCGGGCTCAGTGCTGCGGCCTGGGCCGATGCCTATGAAGACGCTGCGAAAAAATGGATCGGCAGTGAGTTCAAACCGTCGACCCTCACCGAAGCCCAACAGCTCGAAGAGCTGAAGTGGTTTATCAAGGCCGCGGAGCCTTTTCGCGGGATGAAGATCAACGTGGTGTCGGAAACCCTCACCACCCACGAATATGAATCCAAGGTGCTGGCCAAGGCCTTCAGCGAAATCACCGGGATCAAGCTGACCCACGACTTGCTGCAGGAAGGCGACGTGGTGGAAAAGCTGCAAACCCAGATGCAGTCCGACAAGAATATCTATGACGGCTGGGTCAACGATTCCGACTTGATCGGTACGCACTTTCGCTATGGCAAGACCGAATCCATCACCGACCTGATGGCCAACGAAGGCAAGAACTTCACGTCGCCCACCCTGGACATCAAGGACTTCATCGGGATCTCGTTCACCACCGCGCCGGACGGCAAGATCTACCAATTGCCCGACCAGCAGTTCGCCAACCTGTACTGGTTCCGCGCCGACTGGTTCGAACGGCCGGACCTGAAGGCCAAGTTCAAAGAGAAATACGGTTATGAACTCGGCGTGCCGGTGAACTGGTCAGCCTACGAAGACATCGCCAAATTCTTCAGTGAAGACGTCAAGGAAATCGACGGCAAGCGCGTCTACGGGCACATGGACTACGGCAAGAAAGACCCGTCCCTGGGCTGGCGTTTCACCGATGCCTGGTTCTCCATGGCCGGCGGCGGCGACAAGGGCCTACCCAACGGCTTGCCGGTGGACGAGTGGGGCATTCGCGTGGAGGACTGCCACCCGGTGGGTTCCAGCGTGAGCCGTGGTGGCGACACCAACGGCCCTGCGGCGGTGTATGCCACGCAGAAATACGTGGATTGGATGAAAGCCTACGCGCCACCGGAAGCGGCGGGCATGACCTTCTCCGAATCCGGGCCGGTGCCGTCCCAGGGCAACATCGCCCAGCAGATCTTCTGGTACACCGCGTTTACCGCCGACATGACCAAGCCGGGCCTGCCGGTGGTGAACGCCGACGGCACGCCGAAATGGCGCATGGCGCCATCGCCGGTCGGGCCGTATTGGGAGAAAGGCATGAAGAAGGGCTATCAGGACGTGGGTTCCTGGACCTTCCTCAAGTCGACGCCCGAGAAGCAGAAACTCGCGGCCTGGCTGTACGCGCAGTTCGTGACCTCGAAAACCGTGTCGCTGAAGAAAACCATCGTGGGCCTGACGCCGATTCGTGAATCCGACATCAACTCCCAGGCCATGACTGACCTGGCGCCGAAACTCGGTGGCCTGGTGGAGTTCTACCGCAGCCCGGCCCGGGTGGAGTGGACCCCGACCGGCACCAACGTGCCGGACTATCCACGGTTGGCGCAATTGTGGTGGAGCCATATTTCGGAAGCGGCCAGCGGCGAAAAAACGCCGCAACAGGCGCTGGATGGGTTGGCCAAGGACCAGGATGCGATCATGACGCGCCTGGAACGCTCCAAGGTGCAGCCGATTTGCGGGCCTAAGATGAACGAGGAGCGGGACGCGCAGTACTGGTTTGACCAGCCGGGTGCGCCGAAGCCGAAGCTGGCGAATGAGAAGCCACAGGGTGAGACGGTCAGCTATAACGAGATGGTTAAGTCGTGGGAGGCGGCGCGCAAATAACCCAAACGCAGCAGATCAAAATGTGGGAGCCAGGTTTGTGTGGGAGCCGGGCTTGCCCGCGATGGCATCCCCTCGGTCTATCAGCCAGACCGCGGTGGTGCCATCGCAGGCAAGCCAGCTCCCACATAAGCCCGGTTCCCACATTTGCTTCGTGGTGTTTCTGAGAGGGGGGCTACTTGGGATACAGCGGCGGCAAGCTGGTGCTGTCCCCCGCAGGGTCCTGCTCACGCTCCGCCATCGGAATCGCCTTCACCGCCCGCCACAATTCCTCACCCTGCCAATACTGCCCACTCTCGCTGTACAGCGCGCCATTCAACCCGTCCAATGCATCCGACAGCGGCACAAACCGCGCGGCCATGTCGGCCAGGGTCTCCGGCTGTTGCCGGGCCCAGGCATCCAGTGCCTGGCGCGTGGCTTGCGGGTCGTTGGCCTGGCTCGCCCGTTTGAGGTCGTCCAGCAAGGTACGCGGGCTCGGGCCGGTTTGCGCGGCCCGCAGGATCGCCGGCTGCCAGCGTGCACGCCACCACAAACCGAAGCCCAGCAGGGTGGTGCAGGCCAGGATCAGGCTGGTCAGTTGCCAGATCCACAGGCTGTCGTTGTCCGGCGCGGTGATTACGGTGGGGCTGGCCGGTGTGTCCACGATCAGGCTCGGGTTGGTCGCCACTTGCAGGGTGCGGGCCGGGAGGCTGGTGCGTTCCAGGTGGTCTTCGTGGGTGTTCCACCACACCACTTCCACCGGCGGCAGTTCGAGTGGGCCGACGCGGTTGGGCACCAGGGCTTCGCGGTCTTCACGGCTGCCGATCAGGCCGCGGTCGTTGTTCTGGTTGCTCAGCACCGGCTGGTCCGGGTAGCGGCGCAGGCCGGGGATGTCGCTCAGCGCCAGGGGCGGCAGTTGTGCGCCGGCCAGGCCTTCGGCTTTCAGGGTCAGGCTGCGGGTCAGGGAGTCGCCGACCTGCACGTGATCCGGCTCAGGGTTCCAGGCTTCAGTTAAGGTCAGGCTGCGGGCCGGCAACCAGGGGGCGTCTGCCGGGTACAGCGCAGGCTTGGCCTTGACCGTCAGTGACAGCTCCGGCGAGCTGACGTGGATCAGCTTGCCGGGCTTGGAGCCTTGAGGGTTGTTGTCCTGGGCGGGACGTGGCTCCGCCAGGGTGGCGCTGAAGATCTGCGGCGGGATCGTCAGCGTGCCGCTGTGCTGCGGGTAGATGGCATAGCGGGTTTCGATCACGCCATGGCGGATGCCGTTGATGACTTTTTCGTAGGTGCGCGACTCGCCCAGTTGCTCGATGCGCGTGTCGGCGATCTGCAACGGCGTGAGGCTGCTGTCGTCATACAGCGACACCGAGTGGTAGACGCGCACGGTCAGCAGCGCCTGGGCCTGGACGTAGACGCTGTCTTGATCAAGGTTGGTTTCGATAAACACCGGGGCCAGTTGGGTCTCGGTGTTCTGGCTGACGGTTTCCACCACTTGCAAGGTGATCGGCTGGGTCTTGAGTTCGCCGATCTGCAACGGCGGAATCACCACGGTACCGTTTTCCTTGGGCAGCAGGGTGATGATCCAGCGGGTGGTGGCGTGGTTGTCGCCGGCCAGCGTGGTGAGCTGGTTGATCTGGCGGGTGCCGCTTACTTCAAACAGCGGGTCCAGGGGCGCCAGGTCCGGTTTGCCGAACAGCGTGACGTCGTTGGACTCCACCGTCAGTTCCACCGTCTCCCCGGAGTTGATGCGGCTGCGGTCGACACTGGCCACCAGGCCGGCGGCCTGGGCCTGGCTGGCCCACAACGCGAGGGTGAGAAGAAGGGCGGTGCAGCGGTTCATCGAGTCTTGTCCTGATGTTGTTGCTGTTCGTACCAGAATTTGCGTCGCAGCAGCTCGCCGGGGTTGTCCGGGATCTGCCGCAGCCATTGTTCCAGGGCCTGGCGCTGTTCGCCTTCGATCGTGCCGTCGGCGGGGCGCAGGGGCGGCGTGGTGGTTTGCTCATCACCCAACTCGCTGCCGGGTACCTCGTTACTGCCGGCGTGGGGTGTGGCGCCGGTTTGGGTATCGGTCGTACCGGGCTGGCCCTGGCCTTGGGACGTCTGCTCGCCACCGGTGGCGGCTTGGCTGTTGGCGCCCGGTTGCGCAGTCTGGCCGGGTTGGGTGGTTTCGTCATCCTCGTTTTTTGCAGGCTTGGCCGGCTCGGTTTTTTCCGGCTCCTGCTGCATCAGGCTTTCCACCAGGGCTTTGTTCTTCAGTGCCGGCTGCAAGTCGGGCTGGGCTTCCAGGGCCTGTTCGTAGGCGTCGATCGCCGCTTCCAGTTCGCCGCTTTTGGCCAGGGCATTGCCTCGATTGTAGTGGGAATAGGCGTCGCTGCCTTCGGCAAAACGCTTGGCGGCTTCGGCGTAGTTACCCGCTTCATACAGCGCGACGCCTTGCCATTGCGGGTCTTCAAAATGTTCGGCAGCCTCGGCCGGGCGTTTTTGCTTCAGCAGCAATTGGCCCTGTTGGTCCGGGCGCAGCCACAGGTCCTGGAAGTCGAACGCATAGCTGGGCTGTGGCGCGCCCAACAGCAGTAACGGCAAGAAGAACAGCCAGCCGCGGCGCCCGGCGCAGGCGGCCAGCAGCAACAGCGGCAAGAGCAGCCAATAACCCTGGTCGGCCCAGGTGTCGAGGTGCAGCAGTTGGCCGTCATTGCGCAGGCTTTGCGGGCCGTCCAGCAGGCCGAGGTGGCGCAGGTCCTTGTCGTCCAGGCGGGCCTGGCGGTAGCGGCCGCCCATTTCGCTGGCGAAGGCCTTGAGCGTCGGGCTGTCGAGGCGCGGTACGAGGATCGCACCCTGGGCGTCCTTGAGGAATTCGCCGCTTTCCTGGGTCACCGGCGTGCCTTCGCGGCTGCCGATGCCGAGGATCGACAAGGTCGGCGCCTGGCTGCCTTGCAACTGCAGGCGGATGCCCTGGCGCTCCTGCTTGGACAGCGACGAGCCAATCAGCAGCAGGCGGCCCTGGCCGAGGCCGCCATGCTTGAGCAGGCCCAGGGCTTTTTCCACGGCGAGGTCCGCGCGATGGCCGGGCTCAGGCATGATCGAAGGGCGCAGGGCCTCCAGCAGGTTATGGCTGGTGGCCAGGTCGTCCGAGAGCGGCACCAGGGTGTGGGCGCTGCCGGCGTAGACCACGATGGCGGTCTGCGCATCGCTGCGGGCCTGGAGCAGGTCGAACAGCTTGCGCCGCGCCTGTTCGAGGCGGCTGGGCGGGCTGTCGGTGGCGAGCATTTCCGGGGTCAGTTCCAGCAGCACCACCAGCGGGTCGGCGGGTTTCTGGCTGGGTTGTTCGACGCGTTCCCAACTCGGGCCCAGCAACGCCAGCACGGCCAGCAGCCAGGCGATGCCCAGCACCACCCACGGCGATTTGCTTTCCCGGCCACTGCCGCCGCTGAGCAGCGCGGCATGGAAGGCCTGTGGCAGGATCATCTGCCAGCGCCCGGCGCGTTTCTGCCGGTGCCACAACTGCCACAGCAGCCAGCCGAGCAGGGGCAGCAGCAACAGCCACCAGGGACGGAACCAGTGCGGCCACAGGGCGATCATCGACGCCTCCGCAAACGCAGGCGTTTCAGGCGTTCGCGCCATTCGGGGTTGGGTTGCAGGAAACGGCCCTTGCTTGAGAGTTTGTTGAACAGGCGTTGCAGGGCGTTATCCGGCCAGCGTTCCTGGATCACCAGCAGCATGCTGAGGATCAGTGCCAACGCCAGCGGCGCGCTGTACAGCGCCTGGGCGGGGCGGGCCTGGGTCGGTTGCTGGGCCACGGGTTCAAGCTGATCGAGGGTTTCCTTGATCTTCAGCAATTCATTGCCGTCGCGGGCGCGGAAGTAGCGGCCACCGGTGGCTTCGGCGATGGCCTTGAGGGCCGGCTCGTCGAGGTCCAGGCTCGGGTTGACGCCGAGGATGCCCAGGGAACCGGTTTGCTCGGGGTCTGCGCCGATGCCGATCGGGTAGATTTTTACGCCTTCCTCGGCGGCCAGGCGGGCGGCGGTCAGCGGGTCGATTTGGCCGGCATTGTTGGCACCGTCGGTGATCAGGATCAGCACCCGGCTTTGCGCAGGGCGCTGACGCAGGCGCTTGAGGGCCAGGCCGATGGCGTCACCAATCGCGGTATTTTTACCGGCGATGCCAATGCGGGCCTCATCGAGCCAGGTACGCACGGTGCGTCGGTCAAACGTCAGGGGTGCTTGCAGATAAGCCTGGCTACCGAACAGGATCAAGCCTACGCGGTCACCTTCACGACTTTCCAGGAAGTCCCCCAGCAGGTGCTTGACCAGGCTCAGGCGGCTGACGTCCTCGTCCTGCCACTGCATGTCGGGGAAGTCCATCGAGCCGGAGACGTCCACCGCCACCAGCAAATCTCGGCCACTGGCAGCAATGGGCAGCGGTTCGCCGAGCCATTCCGGGCGGGCAGCGGCGGTTAACAGCAACAGCCACAGGAACACGAACGGCGCTTGCTGGCGCCAGCCCGGCAGGTTGACCCGCGCACGGCGACGGGCGAGGCCTTCGAGGTCGCTCAGGAAGCTGACTTTCAACGCCGGCTCGCCGCTGTCGGCCACCGGCAAGACGACCCGCAGCAACCACGGCAAGGGCAACAGGGCAAAGATCCACGGCCAGGCGAACTCAAACATGTTTGCGAATCCAGGTGTCGACGGCCTGGGTCAGGCCGGCGATGGCCTTGTCGTCGAGTTTGCATTCGGGCTTGTAGGCGCCTTCCACCAGCACCATCCAGCGGGTCAGGCCGGCGGCGGGGCAACGGTTGTCGAGGAACGCCAGCCATTTGCGACCGTTGAGGGTATGACTCTGGCTGTAGGGATAGTCGTTGCGGCACAGGCGTTTAAGCAGGCCGTTGAGTTGTTGCAGCCAGGCACCGGCCGGCGCGCCGTCATAGGGTTTGGGCATCAAGGCCAGCTCGGCGAGGGCGGCGATGCGCAACGGGTCCAGGGGTTGTTCGGCACGGGCCAGCGGGCGTTTGGCCGGCAGGAAGCGTCGCAGCCACCACAGGCCCCAGCCCGCCAGCGGGAGGATCAGCAGCAACAGCCACCAACCCGGCGCCGGCGGCCAGAAGCCGATCACCGGCGGGGCGATCAAGGGTTGCAGTTGGTCGAGGCTGCTCATTGCTTTTTAACCGGGCGTTGCGGGTTCAGGTATTCGCGCAGTTGCTCGACCATTTCACCCTGGGTGCTCAAAGGCATCAACAGCACCCGCAGCTTTTGCGCGAGCAGTTCCCAGCGGGCGCTGCGGGCTTCGGCCTGGGCTTTGTAGGCCTGGCGCAGGTCAAAATTCAGGGTGTCCAGTTCCAGCTGCGCGCCTCTTTCCGCGAAACGCAACAGCCCGGCGGCAGGCAGGGCGTGGTCCAGCGGGTCGGAGACCGGCAACAGCAGCAGGTCGCAATGCCGCGATAGCAGGCTCAACTGTTGCTCGGCGCCTTCGGTCAGGGCGCGCTCGTCGCAGATCACAATCACTAGGCTGCCCGGGCGCAGCACTTCCCGGGCCCGGCGCAAGGCCATGCCGAGGGCGTCGGCTTCCGGGCGACGTTCGGTGTTGAGGCTCTGGTTGACCCGCACCAGGCGGTTGAGCAGTTGCAGCAGGCTTTGTTTGCTGCGACGGGGTTTGATTTCGTAGTGCTCGCTGTCGCCGAACACCAGGCCGCCGACCCGGTCGTTGTGACCCAGCGCTGCCCAGCCGATCAGGCTCGCCGCCTGGGCTGCCAGCACCGACTTGAACATCTGCCCCGAGCCGAAAAACAGCCGGCAGCTTTGTTCCACCATAATAAAGATCGGCCGTTCGCGCTCTTCATGGAACAGCTTGGTATGGGGCTCCTGGGTGCGTGCGGTGACGCGCCAGTCGATGGTGCGTACGTCGTCGCCGGCCTGGTACACCCGCACCTGGTCGAAGTCGACCCCGCGCCCGCGCAGTTTCGAGTGGTGCAGGCCGATCAGCGGGCTGCGCTGGCTCGGCGTGGAAAACAGCTGCACTTCCCGCACGCGATGGCGCATCTCGATCAATTCGCTCAGGGTGACACGGGTTCCATCGCCGGCATTCATGGGCGTCAAGCGACGGCAACGACGTCGAGAATGCGTTGCACCACGCGGTCCTGGTCGATGCCGGCGGCTTCCGCCTCAAACGACAGAATGATGCGGTGGCGCAGCACGTCGAACAGCACCGCCTGGATGTCTTCCGGGCTGACGAAGTCGCGACCGGCCAGCCAGGCGTGTGCCCGGGCGCAGCGGTCCAGGGCAATCGAGCCACGGGGACTGGCGCCGTAGGCAATCCACTCGGCCATTTCCGGGTCGAACTTGGCCGGGGTGCGGGTGGCCATGACCAGTTGCACCAGGTATTCCTCCACCGCGTCGGCCATGTACAGGCCGAGGATTTCCTTGCGGGCGGCAAAGATCGCCTGCTGGCTGACCCGGCGCTCGGGCTTGGTCTCGCCGTTGAGGGCTTCGCCACGGGCCTGCTGCAGGATGCGGCGCTCGACGGCGGCATCGGGGAAGCCGATTTTCACGTGCATCAGGAAGCGGTCGAGCTGGGCTTCGGGCAACGGGTAGGTGCCTTCCTGCTCGATCGGGTTTTGCGTGGCCATTACCAGGAACAATGGCGACAGCTCATAGGTACTGCGCCCCACACTGACCTGGCGTTCGGCCATGGCTTCGAGCAAGGCCGACTGCACCTTGGCCGGGGCGCGGTTGATTTCGTCCGCCAGCACCAGGTTGTGGAAGATCGGGCCTTGCTGGAACACGAAGCTGCCGGTTTCCGGACGATAGATCTCGGTGCCGGTGATGTCGGCGGGCAGCAGGTCGGGGGTGAACTGGATGCGATGGAACTGTGCTTCGATCCCTTCGGCAAGCTCCTTGATGGCCTTGGTCTTGGCCAGGCCGGGAGCGCCTTCAACCAGCATATGGCCATCGGCGAGCAGCGCAATGAGCAAGCGCTCGATGAGTTTTTCCTGGCCGAGAATCTGCGTTGAAAGAAAGGTTCGCAGCGCAAGCAGCGCTTCACGATGTTCCATCGATGACGGTTCCTGGAGAGGTGAGACTGGGCATTGCGAAAAATGCCAGGCCTGGGGGCGTTACTTTAATGCATCGGAGGGGGTGGAGACTAACGGCGCGGGGGGTATTTTTTGGGAAATAGGGGAAATGTCTGAGGTTTTTTCCGATAGGCGCCTGCCTTTGTGGCCTTTGTGGCGAGGGAGCTTGCTCCCGCAGGGTTGCGCAGCAGCCCCAACAAGGCTGCCGAGTTTTTCCGGGCAGGGCGCAGTCGGCTGGATTGGGGCCGCTTCGCAGCCCAGCGGGAGCAAGCTCCCTCGCCACATTGAGCGGTTTTGATTTCTAGGTGCGGATAAAAGTCCCGGTGCCCCTGAGAATGTTCTGCAAGGTTTCTTCCACTTCGGCCAGATCCGACTCGGCCGTACCGTGGGTAATTTCCAGATGATCGCTGCCGCCCAACGCATCGGCGTCCGCCGCGCCAATTTCTACCAGCAAGGTCGTGGCACTCAGGGTGATCTTCAGCCCCTCCAGGGTCGACGGCTCGTAATCCCAGGTGATTTCCACCTCGTCCTCATCGGGATAACGGGTAAGCATGAACATCTCGCCCTGGTTGCCGTGGCAGCAGAGCATGGCCATGTTGTCTTCTTCGTCATCGCACGGGTTGACGATCAGGTGGGCGGTGGTCAGTTGCATGGGCGATCCTCGGAAAGCAGCACTCTAGGGCGGCAAAAAAGGGGATTTTGCCATTGTCCTGGGGTTTGTGCTGTCTTTAACGCAGGAGGAACGCCCACGCTTCACGGTCCGGTGTGGCTCCGGTTCGTCAATTCTTAAAAATCAGCGGTTGTAGAAACGTCTTGAACGGCTGGGTGACCGGTTCTAGCGCTTTACCGAAGCCGCTGGTCAACACCGGCGTAGCCGCATTCCACAAGCCAAACGTGATTCGGTCTGCGCCACCGGGGCGGTCCTGAACCTTGTCATCGATGCCGATTCCCAGTTTTACGAGACCTGTTGCTGTGGACAGGGCGGACATCAGGACACCTACGGGTGGGAACGCCATGCCCAAGGGGGCTAGAAAAAGAAGCGCATAGCTCAGAACGTTTGTTGCCTTTAGAACGGTTTTTTTTGTGATGTCGGTGTTAAGGACGAACTGTTGGCTGGTACTGGCTTTGACGGCGGTTTCAACACGCTGCTGAACTGCCTTAAAGGGGTCGCCTTCAATTTTTTCTCCGTCAAACAAGCCACCCTCTTTCCAATACCCCTGCTCTTTATAGTGTTCATTCGTGCCCTGGTTGGCCATTCGCTTCTGCAGCACGTCTATCCGGGCATCCATTCCGGCGTAAAAATAACTGGAAGGTTGGTCGCGCGGTAGAAAGTGTGTTTTGAATTCTTCAGCCTTGGCTTTGTCCGTCAACTGATTACCGAGCCATTCGTTCATGGATTCGGGAGAGTCGAATGTATGAATGGGGGAAGAGTTTCCCGGGATGTATAAAAGTGTTTTTTGGGTAGTGGTGTCGCGGGTATAAAAAATGTCGGTGGATTTGAAACCGTTAAACGTCAGGAATTTTGTTTCCAGTCCAGGGTCGGGTATGTACGGCTTTTTAAGCGTCTGAGCATCAACATCCATATAAGTCTGGTTGGAAGGGATACCCGACAAACGCATGGCTATCTTTCGCCCTTCTTCATCCAGCGACTGTTCATGGTGTTGTGTGTGCGCAGCCTTCAGATAAGAAATTTTACCGAGCAGCGAGTATGAACTGCGGGTGTCGTTATGCGCCCAATAGTGATTCAGGTATTCGTCGTAAGGTTTTTTGTATGCATGATTCCAGACCATTTTCTGGAATTCCTTAGGGGGGATTGGCGTTTGATTAGCGGCGCTATAGGTGTTGGGTTCGCTGGGTGACGGCTCGGTATAAATGGCCTGATGGTGTGCCGAGAAGACGCCGACGTCCGGCAGCGGGAAGGTGCCATCAGGGCCTGGCTTTTGCGAGTGTTGAGACGTCGGAAGGATTTCGATGGGGTTGTCGCCCAGCGACGGGTTACCTCTTTGTGGCATGCGTGAAGGGAGCGGTGTGCCTTGCGAGTTGAGTCGTGCTGCGTCGGCCAGCGATATTTTTTGCAGGATAACGCCTTTGTATGGCCGTTTCGTACGGTCATAAGCGATGGTCACCAGAAAGGTTTTTTCAGGATCGACATCAACGCCCCATTGTTTTTTTACTTGTGCTTTTACATGGACGGCAGTGTGTTCGCTGGGTGTCTTCATCGGGCGATAGTTGTCGGCCGCCAAGCTGTCGACCCAATTGTTTCTGGGCAATGGCGCCGTGAAATATTCAGGCGTGGCGCCTTCAGGAGACAGCGTTTTTTGACCGCTGCTATCGATTTTGGGGATGGCATCCCAATTAATAGTTACGGGGTAATTATTGGTCTCATCATTATTTTGGGGTTGCACGGTATTGGTGGCGGGCACCCAGGATTGAGCTTCATGGCGGGGGAGCGCAGGGAGAGTATTCATGTTGTATGTTTTCTCGATTAAATAGTCGCCATCCTTGAAATGATTTGTGTCTGTCCAGATCAGGAAAAAGTAACGGGAACGTTAAGTCTTACTGACCGCACTTTTTAAGTGGTGAGCGCACAACAAGTGGCTCCATGAGCAATATCTATTGGCCGTACAGATACAGTCTATCGGCGTCCCAGGTGTCTTTCAGAGTGGGCCCGGCAGCCTTGATGAGTGCTACCGGCTGTTGACCGAATATGTCGCCGTGCAGAAAGCACGTGTCTTCCTACACTCGTTAAGCTGCACAGTGGATGCGCCTCTGCCAGGATTCTGACCTGCCCGTCGTTCCGTCGCCTGCACCCGCGGCGCATCTGATGTGACCTGATCGTCTTGTCCAGCTTCACCCACCTGTCACTCTGAATTCGTTACTGTAGACCGCGAACAGAGCTGACGGTCTCCCCGCAAGGGGATAACACGCGACGCTTCCATCAATAACAAGCCCAAGCGGAGTACCACAGATGGCGTTCTTCACCGCAGCCAGCAAAGCCGACTTCCAGCACCAACTGCAAGCGGCACTGGCGCAGCACATCAGTGAACAGGCACTGCCACAAGTGGCGCTGTTCGCTGAACAATTCTTCGGCATCATTTCCCTGGATGAACTGACCCAGCGTCGCTTGTCCGACCTGGCCGGTTGCACCCTGTCTGCCTGGCGCCTGCTTGAGCGCTTTGATCACACCCAACCGCAAGTGCGGGTCTACAACCCCGATTACGAACGTCATGGCTGGCAATCGACCCACACCGCGGTCGAAGTGCTGCACCACGACCTGCCTTTCCTGGTGGACTCGGTGCGTACCGAGCTGAACCGCCGTGGCTACAGCATCCACACCTTGCAAACCACCGTGCTCAGCGCGCGTCGTGGCAAGAAAGGCGAGTTGCTGGAAATCCTGCCCAAAGGCACCCAGGGCGAAGACGTTCAGCAAGAATCCCTGATGTACCTGGAAATCGACCGCTGCGCCAACGCCGCCGAGCTGAATGTCCTGAGCAAGGAACTTGAGCAGGTACTGGGCGAAGTGCGCGTGGCCGTTGCCGATTTCGAACCGATGAAGGCCAAGGTCCAGGAACTGCTGGCCGGTATCGACGCCAGCTCCTACGTGATCGACGGCGAAGAGAAAGCCGAGATCAAGAGCTTCCTGGAATGGCTGGTGGGCAACCACTTCACCTTCCTCGGCTATGAAGAGTTCGTGGTACGTGACGAGGCGGACGGCGGTCATATCGAATATGACGCCAACTCGTTCCTCGGTCTGACCAAACTGCTGCGCCCAGGCCTCACCGCCGACGACCTGCGCATCGAAGACTACGCCGTGAACTACCTGCGTGAACCGGCCGTGCTCTCGTTCGCCAAGGCCGCTCACCCAAGCCGTGTGCACCGCCCGGCGTACCCGGACTACGTGTCGATCCGCCAGATTGATGCCGACGGCAAGGTCACCAAGGAATGCCGCTTCATGGGCCTCTACACCTCTTCGGTGTACGGCGAAAGCGTGCGGGTGATCCCGTATATCCGCCGCAAGGTGGCGGAAATCGAACGTCGCTCGGGCTTCCAGGCCAAGGCGCATTTGGGCAAGGAGCTGGCCCAGGTGGTCGAGGTGCTGCCCCGTGATGACCTGTTCCAGACCCCGGTGGACGAACTGTTCAGCACCGTGATGTCGATCGTGCAGATCCAGGAGCGCAACAAGATCCGCGTGTTCCTGCGCAAAGACCCGTACGGTCGTTTCTGCTACTGCCTGGCCTATGTGCCGCGTGACATCTATTCCACCGAAGTGCGCCAGAAGATCCAGCAAGTGCTGATGGATCGCCTGAAAGCCTCGGACTGCGAATTCTGGACCTTCTTCTCCGAGTCCGTACTGGCTCGCGTCCAACTGATTCTGCGGGTAGACCCGAAGAACCGCCTGGACATCGACCCGCTGCAACTGGAAAAAGAAGTGGTGCAGGCCTGCCGCAGCTGGCAGGACGACTACTCCAGCCTGGTGGTGGAAAGCTTCGGCGAAGCCCAGGGCACCAACGTGCTGGCGGACTTCCCCAAAGGCTTCCCGGCCGGCTACCGCGAGCGTTTCGCCGCGCATTCGGCCGTGGTCGACATGCAGCACTTGCTCAGCCTCACCGAAGCCAACCCGCTGGTGATGAGTTTCTATCAGCCCCTGGGCCAGGTCTCCGGCCAGCGCGAGCTGCATTGCAAGCTGTACCACGCCGACACCCCGCTGGCGTTGTCCGACGTGCTGCCGATCCTGGAAAACCTTGGCCTGCGTGTACTGGGTGAATTCCCGTACCGCCTGCGTCACGCCAATGGCCGCGAGTTCTGGATTCACGATTTTGCGTTCACCGCCGCCGAAGGCCTGAACCTCGACATCCAGCAGCTCAACGACACCCTGCAGGACGCGTTTGTGCACATCGTCAACGGCGATGCCGAGAACGATGCGTTCAACCGCCTGGTGCTGACCGCCGGCCTGCCATGGCGCGATGTAGCGCTGCTGCGGGCCTATGCCCGCTACCTCAAGCAAATTCGCCTGGGCTTCGACCTGGGTTACATCGCCAGCACCCTGAACAACCACACCGACATCGCCCGCGAGTTGACCCGGTTGTTCAAGACCCGTTTCTACCTGGCGCGCAAGCTCACCGCCGAAGACCTGGAAGACAAGCAGCAGCGCCTGGAACAGGCCATTCTGACGGCCCTGGACGACGTTCAGGTGCTCAACGAAGACCGCATCCTGCGTCGCTACCTGGACCTGATCAAGGCCACGCTGCGTACCAACTTCTACCAGGCGGATGCCAACGGTCAGAACAAGTCGTACTTCAGCTTCAAGTTCAACCCGCACGCCATTCCTGAATTGCCCAAGCCGGTGCCGAAGTTTGAAATCTTCGTCTACTCGCCACGGGTTGAAGGCGTGCACCTGCGCTTTGGTAACGTCGCGCGCGGCGGCCTGCGCTGGTCCGACCGTGAAGAAGACTTCCGTACCGAAGTGCTGGGCCTGGTAAAAGCCCAGCAAGTGAAGAACTCGGTCATCGTGCCGGTGGGCGCCAAGGGCGGTTTCCTGCCCCGTCGCCTGCCATTGGGCGGCGGTCGGGACGAGATCGCGGCCGAGGGTATCGCCTGCTACCGCATCTTCATTTCCGGCCTGCTGGACATCACCGACAACCTGAAAGACGGCGCCCTGGTGCCACCGTTGAACGTGGTACGCCACGACAACGATGACCCGTACCTGGTGGTGGCCGCGGACAAAGGCACTGCGACCTTCTCCGACATCGCCAACGGCATCGCCATCGACTACGGCTTCTGGCTGGGTGATGCGTTCGCGTCCGGTGGTTCTGCCGGCTACGACCACAAGAAAATGGGCATCACCGCCAAGGGCGCGTGGGTGGGCGTGCAGCGTCACTTCCGTGAGCGCGGCATCAACGTCCAGCAAGACAGCATCACCGTGGTGGGCGTGGGCGACATGGCCGGCGACGTGTTCGGCAACGGCCTGTTGATGTCCGACAAGCTGCAACTGGTCGCGGCCTTCAACCACCTGCACATCTTCATCGATCCAAACCCGACCCCGGCCAACAGCTTCGCTGAACGTCAGCGCCTGTTCGACCTGCCGCGTTCGTCCTGGACCGACTACGACACCAGCATCATGTCCGAAGGCGGCGGTATCTTCTCGCGCAGCGCGAAGAGCATTGCCATCTCGCCACAGATGAAAGAACGCTTCGACATCCAGGCCGACAAGCTGACCCCGACCGAACTGCTGAATGCCTTGCTCAAGGCGCCGGTGGACCTGTTGTGGAACGGCGGTATCGGTACGTACGTCAAGGCCAGCACCGAAAGCCATGCCGATGTGGGCGACAAGGCCAACGACGCCCTGCGCGTCAATGGCAACGAGCTGCGCTGCAAGGTGGTGGGCGAGGGCGGTAACCTCGGCATGACCCAATTGGGTCGTGTGGAATTCGGCCTCAACGGCGGCGGTTCCAACACCGACTTCATCGACAACGCCGGTGGTGTGGACTGCTCCGACCACGAAGTGAACATCAAGATCCTGCTCAACGAAGTGGTGCAGGCCGGCGACATGACCGACAAGCAACGCAACCAGTTGCTGGCGAGCATGACCGACGAAGTCGGCAGCCTGGTGTTGGGCAACAACTACAAGCAAACCCAGGCCCTGTCCCTGGCCGCCCGCAAAGCGTTTGAGCGTGCAGCCGAGTACAAGCGCCTGATGAGCGACCTGGAAGGCCGTGGCAAGCTGGACCGCGCCATCGAGTACCTGCCTTCGGAAGACCAGCTCACTGAGCGCGCTGCCACCGGTAAGGGCCTGACCCGTCCGGAGCTGTCGGTACTGATCTCCTACAGCAAGATCGACCTCAAGGAAGCGCTGCTCAAATCCCTGGTGCCGGACGACGACTACCTGACCCGTGACATGGAGACCGCGTTCCCGCCGAGCCTGGTGGCGAAGTTCTCCGAAGCCATGCGTCGCCATCGTCTGAAGCGCGAGATCGTCAGCACCCAGATCGCCAACGACCTGGTCAACCACATGGGCATCACCTTTGTTCAGCGGTTGAAAGAGTCCACGGGCATGAGCCCGGCGAACGTGGCCGGCGCGTATGTGATTGTGCGTGACATCTTCCACCTCCCGCACTGGTTCCGTCAGATCGAAGCCCTGGACCACCAGGTGTCGGCTGACGTGCAACTGGAGTTGATGGACGAACTGATGCGCCTGGGTCGTCGTGCCACACGCTGGTTCCTGCGCAGCCGTCGCAACGAACAGGACGCCGGGCGTGATGTTGCGCACTTTGGTCCGCACCTTGCTGCGTTGGGCCTCAAGCTCGACGAACTGCTGGAAGGCCCGACCCGCGAAGGCTGGCAGAACCGTTACCAGGCTTACGTCGAGGCCGGTGTGCCGGAGTTGTTGGCGCGCATGGTTGCAGGCACTACGCACCTGTACACCCTGTTGCCGATCATCGAAGCTGCCGACGTGACAGGCCAAAGTGCGGCTGACGTTGCGAAGGCTTACTTCGCCGTCGGCAGCGCCCTGGACTTGCCGTGGTACCTGCAGCAAATCAGCAGCCTGCCGGTGGGCAACAACTGGCAGGCCCAGGCCCGCGAGGCCTTCCGCGACGACGTGGACTGGCAGCAACGGGCGATCACCATTTCCGTACTGCAGATGGCCGACGCGCCAGAAGACATGGAAGCCCGCGTGGCCCTGTGGCTTGAGCAGCACCAGGACATGGCTGAACGCTGGCGCGCCATGATGGTTGAGATTCGTGCTGCGGTCGGCACGGACTACGCCATGTACGCGGTGGCCAACCGTGAGTTGCTGGACCTGGCGTTGAGCGGTCAGTCGGCGCTGTAACTGGCGTGATTGAGCGGTAAAACAAAAAGCCCGGTATCGAAAGATGCCGGGCTTTTTTGTGCACATTGATTGGGTGGTGGGTTAGCCCTGTGGCGAGGGGGCTTGTCCCCCGTTGGGCTGCACAGCAGCCCCAATCCAGGCACCCCATTTATTCAGGAAAAATGCATTTGCGGTTTTAGGGCCGCTGCGCAGCCCAACGGGGGACAAGCCCCCTCGCCACAAGTTAGCGGTGCTCCCGGTTGCTGCGAAGTAACTTGGCTTCCAGGTGATCCAGATGGCGGGTCATCAAGGTGGCGGCTGCCCCGGCATCGCCTTGCTCCACCGCCTCCACAATCGCCATGTGCTCCTGCCACGCGCAATACGTGCAGGCCTTGGCCTCAAACTGCGCAATCACCAACGACGTCAACGGCACCAGGCTGTTGAGAAACTGTGCCAGCGGGGCGTTACCCGCAATCGCCGCCAGTTGCAGGTGAAACTCCCCGGAAAGCCGAATCGCCGGGCCGCGTTCGTCGCGCTCGATGCAGTCACGTTCCCGAACGATCAGCTCTCGCAGCTGGCGGATCTGCGCCGGTTTCGCGTGAGCACATGCCAGTTGCACCACGGTGATTTCCGTCAGGCGTCGGGCCTCAAGAATGTGTCGGGTTTGCTGGGCGTCCGGCGCCGCCACCTGGGCCCGATGGTTGGGCCGCAGGATGATCACTTGCTGGTGGGAGAGCCGCGCCAGCACCCGGCGAATCACGCTGCGGCTGACGCCAAAGGTCTGCCCCAGGCTTTCTTCGGTAAAGCGGCTGGCGGGGGCAATGCGCTGTTCGAGAATGGCGTCGAACAGGGCCGGGTAGATGTCGTCCACCGAGAGTTTCGGCTTGCCCACCAGGCGCAACGGCGTCAGTGGGAAAGCGGTGTGCAAGGCGCGGGCAGTCATGGCCGTTCTCCAGAAAGTCAGCTACCCAGATGGTCGTCCGGGATGTTCAGGCGAATGCCCATGCGCAGGCCTTCCTGCAGGATGTGCCGGCGCATTTCGGCGCTGGCCAGGGCGCTGTTCTTGTTGCGGATGGCGCGCACTACGGCGTCGTTTTCCTGCAGGCGTTCCGCCAGGTGTTCGGGGGAATTGCGCAACACCTGGGCGCTTTGCTTGAGGGCGTTGCTGGTCTGTTGCACCACGTTCTGGAAGATCGGGTTGGAGGTCAGGGCGAACAGTTCTTCGTGGAACGCGATGTAGGCGTTCATCCCGGCTTCGCTGTCGCCGGCGTCGAGGGCTTCGCGCATGTCCATCAGTGTCAGGCGCAGTTGCCCGACTTCCTTGCTGCTGATGGATTGCGCCACCAGGCCGACGATAAACGGCTCGAGGGTGTAGCGCAGTTGCAGGATGTCTTCAAGGCTGGCCTCGGCCACGCCGCTGTCCTGGGCCTGGGATTCGTTGAGGGTGGTTTCCAGCACCACCACGCCCTTGCCGGGCATGGAGCGCACCAGGCCGAGGGTTTCGAGCACGATCACCGCTTCACGCAGGCTCGGGCGGCTGATGCCCATTTGCTCGGCCAGTTCACGCTGGCCGGGCAACATCTCGCCGCGCCGCCACTGACCCCTCGCCAGGGCGGCGCGCAGTTTTTCTACCACTGAATTGACGACGGTTGAGGTGCTGATCACGTCTACGTCTCCTTGAAGTTGCAAATACGGTAGTGAATCCGGCGAAGATCTATTGTGGGAGCTGGCTTGCCTGCGATGGCGATGTGTCAGCCAACCCATCATCTATTGATACACCGCCATCGCAGGCAAGCCAGCTCCCACATTGGATGTGTGTTGTCTTAGAACTCCTGGTGGGCGGGCAGCACCGGTTTCTTGGCCTGGAAGGCATACCCGTGTTGCCCGTCCAGTACCTTGTTGGCCCGCTGGATATCAATGTCTTTTTCCCAACGGGCGATGGCCACGGTGGCCACGCAGTTGCCGATCAGGTTGGTCAGCGCCCGGCCAATCCCCATGAACCAATCCACCGCCAACACCAGCACCAGGCCCACCACCGGAATCGCCGGGATCGCAGTGAGGGTCGCTGCCAGGATCACCAGCGCCGACCCCGGAATCCCGTGGGCGCCCTTGGAGGTGATCAGCGACACCAGCAGGATCGTCAGCAGGTCGGTCATCGACAGCGGCGTGCCGGTGGCGTTGGCGATAAATACGATGGCCAGGGTCAGGTAGATGGAGAAACCGTCGAGGTTGAACGAATACCCGGTGGGAATCACCAGGCCCACCGTCGAGCTGCCAATGCCCAGGTGCTCCAGTTTACGCATGATCTGTGGCAACACCGCATCGGAGGACGCGGTGCCCATCACGATCAACAGTTCTTCGCGCAGGTACTTGAGCAGCGGCAGCATTCGCAGCCCCGACAGGCGCATCACCAGGCCGAGGATCACCGCCACGAACAGGAAGCAGGTGAGGTAGAATAGGCCCACCAGGCTGCCCAGGTGTTGCAGGGAGTCCAGGCCGTAGGTGCTGGTGGTGAAGGCAATGGCGCCGAACACGCCGATGGGCGCCAGGCGCACGATCATGCCCATGATGCGGAAGATCACGTGGCTCAGCTCGTTGATCAGCCGCGAGATGCCGGAGGCGGCTTCGCCCACCAGGTTCAAGGCGCTGCCGAACAACACGGAGAACAACAGCACTTGCAGCACGTTGTTGTCGGCGAAGGCACCGATCACTGAGTTGGGGATCAGGTCCATCAGGAATTGGCTGGTGCCCTTGATGTGCTGGCCTTTGTCGGCCAGTTCATTCAAACCGGCGGAGGAGAGCTGTTCCAGGTGGATATTGGCGCCAGTGCCGATCCCGGTGCTGAAAGCCATGATCAAGCCAATCACCAGGGCCACGGTGGTCAATGCTTCAAAGTAGATCACCGACTTGAGGCCGATGCGCCCGACTTTCTTCAAGTCGCCGGCGCCGGAAATACCGCTGACCACCACGCAGAACACGATCAGGCCAATCAGCATTTTGATCAGCTTGATAAAGCCGTCACCCAGGGGTTTGAGTTGGGAGGAGAATTCGGGGAGGGCCAGGCCGCAGATTATGCCAATGATCAGGCCAATCACGACTTGCAGGAAAATCGAACGCGAGCACCATCTGAGCATGGGAGGGATCTCTATTCGGTGCCCTGGTGGGTCCAGGGCTTAATTGTTGTGGTCTGACCGGTATGTCCAGTGCAGGGCCAGTCTACGCTCGGTTTTTTTCAAGTCGCAAGTAAATATTACAGAGATGACCGGTCCCGGTCTGACCAGTGGGTTCGCAAGGTCGGTGCTTGAGCGGTTGGCGGCCCGGAATTTTTTTCGCTTATCATCCCCGGCTTGGTCCACAGGGTGAGTTATGGATATTCCAGGATTGATCACTGACGCGGCGGGCGTCACGAGCTGTATATGGCGCACGGCCGCGCCGGAGTACCCCCATTACCACGACCACGAATGGGGCGTGCCGGTGGCCGATGACATCGCGTTGTACGAGAAGATCTGCCTGGAAGGCTTTCAGGCCGGCATGGCGTGGATCACCATCCTGCGCAAGCGCGAGGCGTTTCGGCGGGCGTTCGAGGGGTTTGATTTTCGCCGGGTGGCGCAGTACACCGAGCAGGACATCGAGCGACTGATGGCCGACCCGGGCATCGTGCGCAATCGCGCCAAGATCGTCTCCACCATCAACAACGCCAGGCGCGCCTGTGAGCGGGTGGACGAAACCGGCTCGCTGGCGGCGTGGCTGTGGTCATTTGAACCGGCCGACGATGAACGTCCGGCGCGGGTCGACCTGGCGTACTGGACGGCCAACCCCACGTCAGCCGCGTCAACACGTTTGTCCAAGGCCCTGAAGAAACGTGGCTGGAGCTACGTGGGCCCGACCACGATGTATGCGTTCATGCAGGCGATGGGCATGGTCAACGACCACCTTGAAGGGTGCGTCTGCCGGCCTCGAATCGAACACCTGCGCCGCCACTTCAAACGACCCTGAGCCACTGACTGTGCGCGGTTAAAACTGTGGGAGCTGGCTTGCCTGCGATGGCGGTGGATCAGCAAACACAACGGTGTCTGATACACCGCCATCGCAGGCAAGCCAGCTCCCACAGGAGGGTGCGGTGGCGCGGGTTAGTGGGGCAGCGGCGTGAGCACCTCGGCCTTGTCGTCCATCACCATCACCACCAGCAGTTTCGCCGGTTGGGTCTGGCTGGCATTGCTGGATTCGAAGTGCCGCGAGCCGGCGGGCTCATAGAACGATTGACCGACCTTGTAGGTGATCGCCTTCTCGTCGTTGACCCGCGAGGTGATTTCACCTTCCAGCACATAGGCCACGGCCGTGCCGGTGTGGCTGTGGGGCACGGTGGCCTGGCCCGGGGCGTAATCCACGGTGAGCATGATGGTTTTCTTGCCGGGAACGTTGGTCAGGGCGTGCTCCTGCAGGACGTTGATTTTTTCCTGGTTGTACACCGGGTCGTGGGCAAAGGCGCTGATTGAGGCCAGCAGCAGGGTGGTGCCGAGCAGTACTTTCATGGCGATGCTTCCGCGTGATTCGAGACCCTTTCACCTTAGGCTCAGGCCTGCCATTGACCAATAGCCAATCCGGCGGAAAATCCCTCAGCCAATCTGCAACAGGATGTCCCGCACCACGTCCAGCGCCGGGTCAATGTCCAGGGTTTCGATGGCGCCAAACCCGATCTTCAGGCCGTCGCGTAACGGTGCGTCCTGGTAAAACACGCTCAGGGGGTAGATCCCGACGTCAGCTTCGCGAGCGAGTTGGATCAGCAACGGGATGTTCACCGGCACCTTGCACAGCGCCGCCAGGTGGAACCCGGCTACGGTTGGCACCACGTCGAACCAGGGCGACAGGTCCCCCGCCAGGCGTTGCAGAATCCGCTCGCGCCGCCCCGCATACACCCCATGACAACGGCGAATGTGCTTGAGCAGGTAGCCTTCGCTGATGAACTTGGCCAAGGCCCATTGCGGCAGGGTGGAGCTGTGTTGGTCGGTCAGTTGCTTGGCCTTGAGCACCGCGCCATAAATCGCCGGTGGCAGTACGGTGTAGCCCAGGCGCAGCTCCGGCAGCAGGGTTTTCGAGAAGGTCCCGACGTAGGCCACCACGCCGCGGGTGTCCATGCTTTGCAGGGAGTCGGTGGGGCGGCCCTCGTAACGGAATTCGCTGTCGTAGTCGTCCTCGATCACGATGGCGCCCAACGCCAGCGCGCGCGCCAGCAAGGCCGTACGGCGCGGCACGCTCATGGGCATGCCGAGGGGGAATTGGTGGGACGGTGTCACGTAGATCAGCCGCGTACCGTCGGGGATCAATTCGACCTGCAGGCCGTGTTCGTCCACCGGCACGCCCACCACGGTGGCCCCCATGGCGTCGAACATCAGTCGGGCGGGGGTGTATCCGGGGTCTTCCATGGCGACGAGGGTGCCGGGTTCCAGCACCACACGGGCGATCAAATCCAGCGCCTGCTGGGCGCCGTTGGTGACCACAATGTCATTCTCGCTGCACCGGACCCCGCGGGAAAACGCGATATGCCCGGCGATTGCAGTACGCAAGGCCGGCAAGCCTTCCGGCCGGCCGTAGAAACCGCTGTCGTGGGAGATACGGCGCAAGGCGTCGAGGGTGCAGCGTCGCCATTCATCCTGGGGGAACTGGCTGCGGGCGGTGGCACCGCCGATGAAATCCCGGCTGGGGCGGGCTGCGCGGCTCTGGTGGCCCATGGGGGAGGGAAGGGCCTGCCACTTTGCCAGGTTGGCGGCGCAGGCGAGGTCGGCGGCGCTTTGCAGGTGTTCGCGGCGTGTGGCCCAGGCGTTGACGAACGTGCCGCGCCCGATCTCGCCGGTCAACAGGCCTTCGTAGGTCAGCGTCGCATAGGTGTCTGAGACCGTCTTGCGTGACACCCCCAGTTGCAGGGCCAGCAGGCGGCTGGGGGGCAATTGCGCCCCGGCCACCAGCTGTCCCGACTCAATGGCCGTGCGCAGTTGCTGGTAAAGCTGTTCGGCCAGGTCCTTGCGGCCCTTGATAACGACGTGCAGTTCCATGGTTCATCCAGAGGCAAGCAATCACCCGCAAGATTACCGCAAGTCACCCGCCGGCCGTATCAGGACAGGAAACCACCGTCCACATTCAGCGATACACCGGTGGTGTAGCTGGACGCATCACTGGCCAGGTACAGCACCGCGCCGGCCATTTCGCTCGGGTCGGCCACGCGCTTGAGGGGGATCTGGGCCAGGGCCATTTTCAGGATCGAGTCGTTTTTTACCAGCGCCGAGGCAAACTTGGTGTCGGTCAGGCCCGGCAGCAGGGCGTTGCAGCGAATGCCGAACGGCGCGCATTCCTTGGCGAAGACCTTGGTCATGTTGATCACGGCGGCCTTGGTCACCGAGTAGATGCCCTGGAACACGCCCGGCGAAATCCCGTTGATCGACGCCACGTTGATGATGCTGCCGCCACCGTTCTCGCGCATCAGTTTGCCGGCTTCCACCGACATGAAGAAATAGCCGCGGATGTTCACGTCGACGGTCTTCTGGAAGGCGCCCAGGTCGGTGTCCAGCACGTTGCAGAACTGCGGGTTGGTGGCCGCGTTGTTGACCAGGATATCCACGCGGCCGAACTGTTCGCGGATCGCGGCAAACACCTGGGTGATCTGCTCCATCTCCCCGATATGGCAGGCCATCGCGGTGGCCTTGCCGCCGTCGGCGATGATTGCGTCGGCCACGTGCTGGCAGCCCTCGATCTTGCGGCTCGACACGATCACATGGGCGCCTTGTTGGGCCAGCAACTTGGCAATGGCCTCACCGATACCGCGGCTGGCGCCGGAAACGAAAGCGATCTTGCCGTCGAGGTCGAACAGTTGAGTCTTGGACATGGTTTTTCCTTGAAGAGGGTCAGAGGGAAGACTGTTTGATGACATTCAGGCTCATTTGCTCCAGCAGCTTGTTCATGTGGATGAACTGCGCAAAGCGTTTGTCCTGGGTCTGGCCATGGAAGAAGCGGTAGTAGATCTGCTGCACGATGCCGGCCAGGCGGAACAGGCCGTAGGTGTAGTAGAAGTCGAAATTGTCGATCTGGATCCCGGAGCGTTCGGCGTAGTAGTCGACGAACTGGCGACGGGTGACCATGCCCGGGGCGTTGCTCGGCTGGCGGCGCATCAGTTGTACCGGCGCCGGGTCGGCCGCTTCGATCCAGTAGGCGAGGGTGTTGCCCAAATCCATCAACGGATCGCCCAGGGTGGTCAGTTCCCAGTCCAGCACGCCGATGATCTGCATCGGGTTATGGGGGTCGAGGATCACGTTGTCGAAGCGGTAGTCGTTGTGGACGATGCTCGAAGTCGGGTGGTCGGCCGGCATCTTGTCGTTGAGCCAGGCCCGTACGGCCTCCCAGCTTGGCGCGTCGGGGGTCAGGGCTTTTTCGTAGCGGTCACTCCAGCCGCGAATCTGCCGTTCCACGTAGCCCTCCGGCTTGCCCAGGTCGGCCAGGCCGCAGGCGGTGTAGTCCACCTGGTGCAACTCGACGAACTTGTCGATAAAGCTTTTGCACAAGGCTTCGGTTTTTGACGCATCCAGGCCCAGTTCCGGTGGCAGGTCGGAGCGCAGGATAATGCCGTTGACGCGCTCCATCACGTAGAACTCGGCGCCGATCACCGACTCGTCGGTGCAGTGCACGTAGGCCTTGGGGCAATACGGGAAACCGTCCTTGAGCTGGTTGAGAATCCGGTATTCGCGGCCCATGTCATGGGCGGACTTGGCTTTGTGCCCAAACGGCGGGCGGCGCAGCACGAATTCCTGGCCGGGGTATTCCAGCAGGTACGTCAGGTTGGAGGCGCCTCCCGGGAACTGGCTGATGTTGACGCTACCGCTCAAGCCCGGAATATGGGCCTTGAGGTAGGGATCGATGAGGCTGGCATCAAGTTCTTCGCCGGGGCGAATCTGGGTCGATTGGTCATTAAGCGCCATGCTTATCCCTTCTGCTTATTCTTAAGGCCTTGGACTATTGGCTAATCTAATGCGCGCGGCCGTCCAGCCACAAGGTTGGGGCGGCTTAATAGGTTAGCGTGTTGGCCGATGATCAGCGGGCCTGATGTGCTCAGATCACCAGAATTGCACGCCCGCTGGGGTTGCAGGACAGGTTGGCACCGATCTCGACTTTTGCCAGGTCCACCCCCAGTCCGGCGAGTAGGTTGTTGACCAGCGGGTCGAGGAGTGGGCTGAGCAGACCGGAGATCGTGGTGCTGACGAGGTTGAGCACGGTCGTTAACAGCCCCACGACCAGGCTCAGCACCAACCCCAGAAGCCCGCCTTTAGTCGGGGGGTGGTTGATCAGCTGGATACCGTTGAGGGTATTGCTCAGGCTGCCCACGACGTTGTTGGAACTGAAACTGAAGTAATCCGGCGGGCTTGCGACTTCAGGTGGCGACAGGTAGGTATGGTTTCGGGTGGTCTTGGCCACGCTGCTGTCGATCTTCAGGCTGATACCGCCGACGGCATACGGTTCCCGGTCACACACACCCTTGCTGCAGGTTTTTTCGCCCAGGTCCAGCAGCGCAAATTCGTTGACCTTCAGTGGTTCAGTGGAGGAAAACAGGTTCTTCGGATCGATCTGGCCCACCATCAACCGCACGGCAGAGGTGGTGCCCACAACGGACAACGATTTGTCCGCCGCGCTCGTACAGCTGTAGCCGGTGACGCTGCTGCTGCCGCTGGCAGCCTCCAGGGCAACATCAATTTGCGAGCCGATGGCCGGGTCCAGGAATCCGCCCAACAAGCCACCCACCAGCCCTGTTATGACGCTGATAATTCCGTTCAGTCCGTCGATTACCGGCAGTTTGACGGAGATCAACGTCCTGACTTGCGCGGTCCTGACGTAAATCGGCTGGGTGGCGATCAGCTTCGGGTTGCCAATGGCGGAGACCTGCGCCGGTTCAATCACCTTGGTCTTGACCGTGATGTTCAGCAGTCCCAGCACATCCACCGGCAGCTCCACCGCCACGGCGTTGTACTTGTTCGACAGTTGCACAAACCCCTGAATCAGATTGAACAGTTGCAGGTTGACGTCCAGGGCGCTCTTGTCGGTGCCGTTCTGGATGGTCAGCAGGTCGCCCAGGTGCAGGATCTTCGTGCCGGGGGCAATCAGCTTGATTGCCTCCAGGTTATTGATCACCACCTTGACCGCATCGCCCCCCAGCTTGAGTACATCAATCGCGGCCTGGATCAAATCGCCGACGCTGGCGTCGGTCTTGAGCAGTTCGTCGTAGTTGCCGGCGTTGACCTTCAGCTGAATCGCCAATGCGTCCAGGTAACTGAGCAGGCTGATATCGGTATCGATCAAACCCTTCCAGCCCACTGCATCGAGCTGCAACTTGCCCCCCAGCAGTCCGCCGATCAGCGCATTGAGTGCTGCGGATTTGGTGCTGTCCACGGTCAATAGCGTGCTGCGGATGGTCAGCACGGCCACCGGTGGCGCGGGCACTGCGGCCACGGCCACGGCGCGCAATTGGATCGTCGGGTCGAACGCTCCCGGGGAGAACAACATGAAGAGGGCGTTGGCAATGCTGGTGGCCACGCGATGAGTGGCGATCACCTGAATCGCATCGGCCTTGGAGGGGTTGGGGCTGAAGGCACGCATGAAGTCAGCCCCGGTCACCAGGGTGCCGCAGGCGGTGCTGAGGGTACGGTTGTTGTCGATCGGGAAGTCATTGCGGGCCGCGCTTTGTATGGCGAATTGTGCGGCGTTGGTATTCGGCGTGATGCAAGCGCCGCCGCGAGTCACCACCTCGAGCGCTGCGGTGTCGGCCACGCGTTGCAGCTTGCGCTTTTCCAGGTACAGCCGGCCGCTGTCGACCACCAGCAACAGGAACAACAGCGCAATCCCAAGGGTCATCGCGCCCATCAGTCCTATCGCGCCGCGTTGGCGCTCCGGGCCGGGTCCATGGCAAATCATCCTGCGTTCCTTCGCCGGTCCAGCACCGGCGCCCTGAGCATCCCCGACAGCAGTGTAGTCAGGTTTTGGATGATTGCTGGCTAATGGCTACTATTTTCGGGGTGGCAGGGCCACCGGGGTCAGCACGGGCCGGCCGGCAAAGTATTCCAGCAAGTTGTCCGCCACACGCTGCACAGTGTCATGGGCCGCCTCCGGTGACAGCCCGGCGACATGGGGCGTGAGCACGGTATTGCTGAGGTGCTTGAAGGCGTCGGGCACCTGGGGTTCGTCGTCGAACACATCCAGCGCCGCACCCCCGATGCGCCGCTGCTCGAGGGCGTTAATCAGGTCGGCCGTGACCACCACGCTGCCGCGGCCGATGTTGACCAGGAACCCGTTGGGCCCGAGGGCGTCCAGGGCCTGGCGGTCGATCAAGTGCCGGGTGGTGGCACCGCCCGGCGTGGCCAGGATCAGGAAGTCCGAGGCCCGTGCCAGTTCCACCGCGGTGGCGCAGTAGGTGTAGTCCACGTCGTCGCGGGGCTGGCGGTTGTGATAACTCACCTCCATGCCAAAACCCAGGGCTGCACGCTTGGCGATCTCCAGGCCTACGGCGCCCAACCCGAGAATGCCCAGCTGTTTGCCGGCCAGGGAAGGGCGCATCATCTTAGGCCATTCGCTGCGCCGTACTGCTGCGTCGGCCCGGGGAATATCACGCACCAGCGACAGCAACAGGGCCATGGCGTGGTCGGCCACCGACGGCGCATTCACGCCGGCGCCATTGGTCACCACAATGCCCCGATTGCTGGCGGCTTGCAGGTCCACGTGTTCATAACCGGCGCCGATCACGCAGATGATCTCCAGCACCGGCAGCGCGGCGATTTCCTCGGCGTACAGGCCCAGCGGGCCGCGGGTCAGCACCGCCTGAATCTGCCCGCCGTGGGCCTTGATCGCCTTGGCGCGTTCGGCCGGAGTGGGCGCGAGGATCACGTGAAAGCCATTGCCTTCGATAATCGGCAGGTAGTCGTTGATGGTTTCAACCAGGACCAGAACGGTGACGGGCATGCGAGGGCTCTTCCTGAAGGGTTTGATGGCTTCAGTATGCGACATTTTGTGAGAATGAATCCCTTGCGTGTAGAAGAAAATACCGACGTCCGCCGGGCATTGGTGCTCCGGCGGGCGCTTCAGAGTGTGACGTTAAAAGCAGATATCTGCCGCCGTCACACGCTTCACAAATGCCCCGGCCAAGGTCGCATTGTGATGTTCAATAATCGCCTTGGCCGACAGCGTCGCAGTGTCCATGCACGTATGGCCATCCTCCGGCAGCACCACTGAAAACCCCAGTTCGACGGCGACCCGGCAGGTGGTGTCGATGCAGTACTGGGTTTTCTTCCCGACGATCACCAGTTCATTCACCTGTGCGGCCCCTAAAAGCTGCCCCAGCGCCGTACCGAGAAAACAGCTGGGCCGGGTTTTATCGAACACCGTGTCGCGTGCTTCATCGACTTCCAGCGCCGGCCATAGCTGCCAGAGCGGGCTGCCTACCTCGATGGGGGAGCCTGCCGGACCGGTGTGGCGCGCCGCGAAAATCGGCACGCCAGCGTGTCGGGCGCGCTGGATCAACAGATTGATGGTGTCGAGTACGCGCTGGCGCTCGTAGGGCTTTTCGGGGCCGTCGTACAGGCCGGTCTGCATGTCGATGACCAGCAGGGCGAGGCGCTTGATGTCTGGCATGGTACTGCTCCTTGTCGTTGCCAGATGGGCGGAGCAATAAAAAGGCCCCGTCCATTGCTGGCGGGGCCTTGGGTAAACCGGGGCGGCTTAGTTTGCGCGCCACTCACAGCTACCACACGACCCGCCATAAGCGGTCGTGGTGGTGGTAAGGGTGAGGGCGAGCTGAATAAGGTCCATTGGTCGATCATGTGGGCGCTGGCGTTTGGCTGTCAACGTGTCAGCCGAGGTTTTTTTCCGGGATCAGAAGCTTTCTGGCCGCTTCCAGGAATTCGTCGGACAGGCTGTTGCCTTTGGTCGCACGGGCCAGGGTTATGGCACCGACCATCATCGCGTACTGGGCAATGGCGGCCTGTCGATCACCTTCGGGGGTGCCGGTGGCCTGGGTCGTGCCCAGGATTCCCATGGATTTTTCAAAGCCCTGGATAAAGCTCCGTTGCAACGCGCTGTCGGTGGCCTCGTGGCACATTTCCCCGGCAAAGGCTGCCACCGGGCAACTGTCGCCGGGGTTGTCACGATTGGTGGCCGACAGGTACGGATCGATCAACGCCAGGCGCGCGGTCTCGGGGTCAGGGCATTGCTCGACCTTGGCTTGCCAACGCAGGCTCGACTGTTCGAACGCCCGGTTGCAGGCTTCCGTGGCCAGCGCCTCGCGGGACTCGAAGTGCCCGTAGAAACCACCATGGGTGAGGCCGGCAGCCGCCATCACGTCCGACACGCTGATGCCGTGGATACCCCGCTCACGAAACAGCCGCGTGGCCGCCTCGACGATAATCTCGCGGTTGAGTTCGGCTTGTTTGCGGGACACGCGTGGCATCGAAGGCTCTCAGGGTCAGGTTGAGACGGGGGCAGGCGGCATCATAAAACGTTTAGCTGGCGTACTGCGCAATCCCGTTGCCGAACGACCAGTTTTCTTTCTTGACCTCCACCAGGCTGATAAACACATCTTCCAGGCGTACCGCCAGTTCTCGGTTCAGGCTTTCGGCGATGGTCTTGTACAGCAGCTTCTTCTGCTCGGTGCTGCGGCCTTCATTCAGGGTGATCTGGATGATCACCAGGTTGTCGGTACGCTGGATGCCCAGGTACTCGGGGTCATAGATGAAGTGGTGTTCATCGTGCTCGGTGAGGATCTGGAAGTTGTCATGCTCCGGCACGCCGATGGCCGTGTGCATGGCGTTGTAGATCAGCACGCCAACGCGTTTGGCGTAGGTGACGTCGGGGTTTTTTCTAAGGTCGATGCGTACGATGGGCATGGCGGGTATTCCAGTGGGAGGCGTGGATTTAAAATACATGACGATGGGAATTTATAAAATAGATTTCTTTTGAAATGTAAAAAACACCCTCCGCCCATCCCTTCCAATCGCCTGCACGGCAGCACCGCTCCTCAGCTAAGTCTTTGCTTATTCAAGCGAATCCCGGACAATCGCGCCCCTGTTTCGGTCGGGGCGCTGCCTGTCAGGTTTTTCTGACTCGTCCCGACTGAGTGACTGCGGAGATCCGAACGGATGAATGATCAGGCCAATAGCGTCGACGAACGCTACGCAACGACACCTGCAACCCTCACAAGCTGGAGCCGCCAGGACACCACCTGGATGCTCGGCCTGTTCGGTACGGCCATCGGCGCCGGCACCTTGTTCCTGCCGATCAACGCGGGCCTCGGCGGTTTCTGGCCGCTGGTGATTCTCGCGGCGCTGGCGTTCCCGATGACGTTTTTTGCCCACCGTGGCCTGACCCGGTTTGTGCTCTCGGGCCGTGAAGGCTCCGACATCACCGACGTGGTCGAAGAGCATTTCGGCCTCAAGGCCGGTGCGGCGATCACCTTGCTGTACTTCTTCGCGATCTTCCCGATCCTGCTGATCTACAGCGTGGCGCTGACCAACACCGTCGGCAGCTTCATGGAGCATCAACTGCACATCGCGCCGCCGCCCCGGGCGATTCTGTCGCTGGTGCTGATCCTCGGCCTGCTGGCCGTGGTGCGTTGCGGCGAGCAGGTGATCGTCAAGGCCATGAGCCTGATGGTGTATCCGTTTATCGTCGCCTTGCTGTTCCTCGCCGTGTACCTGGTGCCGCACTGGAACGGCGGCATCCTCAGCACCGCCAGCACCGTGCCGGCTCCTTCGGCGCTGCTGCACACCCTGTGGCTGGCGATTCCGGTGATGGTGTTCTCGTTCAACCACTCGCCGATCATCTCGGCCTTTGCGGTGGACCAGAAGCGCCAGTACGGCGAACACGCCGAGGAGCGCAGCTCGCAGATCCTGTCCCGGGCGCACCTCCTGATGGTGGTGATGGTGCTGTTCTTCGTGTTCAGCTGCGTGTTGACCCTGTCGCCGGCGCAATTGGCCGAAGCCAAGGCGCAGAACCTGTCGATCCTGTCGTACCTGGCCAACCACTTCAGCAACCCGACCATCGCATTTGCCGCGCCGCTGATCGCGTTTGTCGCGATTGCCAAGTCGTTCCTGGGCCACTACATCGGTGCCAGTGAAGGCCTCAAGGGGCTGGTGCTGAAAAGCGGCCGTCGCCCGGCAGCCAAGACCCTGGACCGCATGACGGCCGCGTTCATGCTGGTGGTGTGCTGGATCGTTGCCACCCTCAACCCGAGCATCCTGGGCATGATCGAAACCCTGGGCGGGCCGATCATTGCGTCAATCCTGTTCCTGATGCCGATGTACGCGATCCGCAAGGTACCGGCGATGGCCAAGTACCGTGGCCAGGCGTCCAACGTGTTTGTCACCGCCGTTGGCCTGGTGGCGATTACCGCGCTGGTTTATTCGCTGATGTCCTGATCCTCGGGTTACGCTGAAAAAGGCCGGCTCGCCACCACGGGAGTCGGCCTTTTTTTGTGCCTGCAACACGCCGGGGGCTGATAAGTATCAACGCCAGGCGGGCAATCGCGGCTAAGCTTGTCGCGGGTGTCTGACAGGGCACGTCGAATTCTTACCTGGAGGTTATTCATGGCTCGCGCCCGCCCGCAGTTGATCACCGGCAAGCTGGAAAAACTCCACCCCACCCAATTGACGGTCGGCCTCGCCGAAGTTGCGACCAAGCGCGAGGCCTGGAAAAAACTCAAGCGCAAAGAGCGCGCCGCCGCCCTCGACCAGCATTGGTTTCCTTGTGTGGTGGGGCCGGACGAACGTTACTACATCACCGACCATCATCACTTCGGCCTGGCGTTATTGCAGGAAGGGGTCAAGAGTGTGTCGTTGCTGGTGCTCAAGGATCTGTCGTTTGTGGAACGCACCACGTTCTGGAATGTAATGACCTTCAACCAATGGGTGCACCCTTACGACGCACGGGGCATTCGCCGCTCCTACGATGCGATTCCGCGACGGATTACTGATTTGCAGGACGATCCCTACCGCAGCCTCGCGGGCCTGCTGCGCACCGCCGGAGGGTATGCCAAGGACGCGACGCCCTTCAGCGAGTTTCTCTGGGCCGACTTTTTCCGCAGCCGGATCGGCAGCGACCTGATGAACGACCTCAGCCCCAAGTTGATGGGCAAGGCCATGACCCTGGCGCGCAGCCAGGAAGCCCGCTACCTGCCAGGGTGGGTCGGCCAGATTGACAACTGAAACCCGACAGAACCGCGTTCAGGATTTATTGGCCGGGCTGTCCATTGCCGGTTTGTTACTGCCCGAGGCCGTGGCCTATTCCAGCATCGCGGCGCTGCCGCCCCAGGCGGGCGTTATCGCCTTGTTCGCCGGGTTGCTGTGTTACGGCCTGTTTGGTACCAGCCGTTTTGCGATTGTCTCTGCCACGTCGTCCTCGGCAGCGGTACTGGCGGCCGCTACGTCGACCCTGGCGGGTGACGATCCGGCGCTGCGGCTAAGCCTGGCGATGGGCCTGGTACTGGTGACCGGGGCGTTTTTCCTGCTGGCCGGGCTGCTCAAACTGGGCGGCCTGACTTCGTTTATCGCCAAGCCGGTATTGCGTGGTTTTGCCTTTGGCCTGGCGTTGACCATCATCCTCAAGCAACTGGCCAGCGTGGTGGGCGTGCACCTGACCGACAACAACCTGATTCGCTTCCTGCCTCAGCTTCTGGAGCAACTGCCTCGCTGGAACTGGGCGGCTGCTGCCGTCGCGGGCGTCGCCTTGCTGCTGCTTTGGCTGTGTGCGCGGTTCAGGCGCCTGCCGGGCGGCTTGCTGGTAGTGGTGCTCGGGATTGCCGCCGGCCAGTGGCTGGATTTGCAGGCCCACGGCGTGGCGTTGATCGGCGTGATCGACCTGCGCCTGGAATTGACGCACCTGCCGGTGTTGCCATTTGCCGACTGGCTGCGCCTGGGAGAGTTGGCGTTTGCCATGGTGATGATTCTTTACGCCGAGTCCTACGGCTCCATCAGCTCATTCGCCCTCAAGCATGGCGACCGCGTGTCATCCAACCGCGACCTGCTGGCGCTGGGGGCGGCCAACCTGCTGTCCGGGCTGTTTCAGGGCATGCCCGCCGGTGCGGGTTATTCGGCCACGTCGGCCAATGAGGCGGCGGGCGCCAACTCCCGACTGGCGGGTGCCGTGGCCGCCGGGGTGGTGTTGCTGATCGTCCTGACCGTGCTGCCGTGGGTGGCGCTGACGCCGGAGCCGGTGCTTGCCGCCATCGTTATCTATGCCTTGGGCCGGGGCCTGAGCCTGCAACCTCTGGGGCGCTATTTCTCCTGGCGCCGCGACCGGTTGCTGGTGATCTGCGCGGTTGCTGCGGTGCTGGTACTTGGGGTGCTGGATGGCCTGTTGGTGGCGGTGGGGATCAGCGTGGTGTTGATGCTGCGGCAGATGTCGTCGGCGGACGTTCGTGAGCTGGGGCGTATTGATGGCGGGCACGACTTTGTCGACCTGCAACGTCACCCAGGCGCCGAGCAGATTCCGGGCGTGCTGATCGTGCGGCCCAGCGAGGCGTTGTTTTTCGCGAATGCCGAGCGGGTGCTGGGGGCGGTGTTGCACCTGATGCGGCGCGTGGCGTCGCCGGTGCACACGGTGGTGCTGAGCCTGGAAGAATCGCCGGACCTGGACGGTACCAGTGTCGAGGCGTTGCAGGCGTTTTTCGTGCAGGTGCAAGGGGAGGGCAAGTGCCTGGTGCTGGCCCGGGTGCGGCATGAAGCTCAGGACGTGTTGCAGACGCTGCCTGAGGCATGTGCGCCGCAGGTGCTGATCAGCGGGTTGAGTGTGGATGGCGCGGTGCAGTTGGCCTTGCAGCCAACTGCCTGAACGTTAAAGGTCGTGGACGCTTATAGCGTCTGCGCACTGAGTCCCACGTGGGCGAGGTAGTTGCTCAGCGTCGCAACGTCGTCATGCCTGACGATCGCACCGATGTAGCCATCCGGGCGTATCAGCACCCAGTCGCCGCGTGTGAGGTTGTAGGCTTCGTTGAACTGTCGTTGATCATCCACCAGGTCGCCACCCGGGCCGAAGCGATGGATATGCAGCCCGGGCGCCGGTTTCAGTGACTGGCGTTCCACCTCGTAGCCCAGCAGCGTCCAATGCGCGCCCTGGAACAGGGTGAACAGCCGGGATGAATGACCCGCGGCGTCCCGGACCCTTGCATCGGGCGCCCGGTCGCCGGCGACCACGCCGCCCTCACGTCCGGGACGTTGCAGCGCGAGCGTGGAGTGGGGGTAACCGATATCGAGTTGGTGCACCTCGCGGCCACGGCGCATGTCGCCGTTTTTCATCCCGTCCAGCAGCTTGGTCGACAGGCCGAGCATCGACGCAGCCACCGGGCGTCTCTCTTCCTCATAGGTGTCGAGCAATGCGTCGGGCGCACCGGCAATGACCGCTGCCAGCTTCCAGCCCAGGTTGTAGGCATCCTGCACGCTGGTATTGAGGCCCTGGCCCCCGGTTGGCGGGTGAATGTGCGCGGCGTCCCCGATGAGAAACACCTGCCCGACGCGATAGCGGTCGGCGAGCCGCGCATTCATCGTGTAGGCCGACGCCCAGGAGACGGACTGGATGTGAATGTCCTGCCGACCTGTGCGCTGCGCCACCATGGTCATGAGCCCTTCAGCACTGAGGTCAACGTCTGCGTCCAGTGGAATCGGCGCCTGTATCTGAAACAGCTCGGTCCCCGCCAATGGGCAGATTGCGATCTGCGTTGTCATGCACTCATTGCTGAACCGGTGCCAGCAGTCCCGTGACAGGCCGGTCATTGCAACGTCGGCCACGATGGCGCGAACGCCGAGGGTTTGCCCGGGAAATCCGATATCCAGCGTGCGCCGTACCACACTGCGGCCACCGTCTGCGCCAACGAGCCAACGCGCGTGAAGGGTGTGTTCGCCGTCATGGCTGGCCAGATGTGCGGTCACGCCCTGGCTGTCCTGATCGAAGCCCACCAGCTCGCAGCCAAACTCCGGGCGGTGCCCCAGTTCCAGCAGGCGGTCGCGCATCAGCCCTTCGGTCAGGAATTGCGCCAGCATCAAGGGCTGCTGATAGGGCTCCGCTGGCGTCGGCTCGGACTGCTCGACCACCTTGGCGTCTGTGTGGCTGCCGTCTGCGTTGTATCGCCGCTCGGGCGGGTAGACGTCGCCCGCGGCGATGATGCGGTCGAGAATGCCGAGGTCTTCAAAGATTTCCTGGGTCCGGGGTTGAATGCCCTTGCCCCGTGAGCCATGGAACGGCGAGGGCGCTTTCTCGATCAGCCGGAAGGACACCCTCCGTCGCGCCAGCTCGATTGCCAGGGTCAAACCGGCTGCACCCGCACCACAAATCAGAACGTCGACTGCGCATTGCTGTTTCATCTGGATCGCCTTTATATGTAATATGCACATATATTTGAGCAAGGAAAAATCCGTGTCAACAGAAAGCGTGCAAAATACACCTATTGGTCGTCAGATTCGCGAGCTTCACGGGGCGCTGATTGAAATTGTCGGCGCCATGAACCGGCCCCAGCGCGACGAGGTGATGGTCCGCGAGGCCGGGATAGCCCTCGATCGGGCACTGTTTCCGTTGCTGGTGTTGGTAGAGCGCTTGGGACCGATCGGCGTTGTGGAGTTGGCCGATCGGGTGGGGCGCGACTACACCACGGTCAGCCGGCAAGTGGCGAAGCTGGAAAGCCTTGGGTTGATTGATCGCCAGGAAAGCGCCAAGGACCGCCGGGTGCGCGAATCGGTGATCACCCCAGAGGGCAAGGCGATGACGGATCGAGTGGATGAGGCACGGACCCGCATGGGTATGGCGATCTTCGCCAACTGGGAGCAGCAGGATATTGATCACCTGGTGCGCCTGATGGGCAAGTTCGCCGCCGACCTCAACGACGATGCGCTGGTCACGCTCAGCCTGGAAAGCGAATAGAAAACCCGGGCAAAAAAATACCCCTCAATGAGGGGTATTCAGACGGCTTCCAGCGGTTACCGGCGGCGGAACAGCGGCAACGGTTCATCCGTTGCAGCCTGGTAGGTCACCGAGAAATCCTTGAGGCTTTCCAGCGCTTCATACGGGTCTTTGTCGGCGCGCAAGGCGAAGGCATCGAACCCGCAGCGGCGCAGGTAGAACAATTGGTCCCGCAGCACGTCGCCAATCGCCCGCAGCTCGCCCTTGTAACCGTAACGGTCACGCAGCAGGCGGGCGTTGGAGTAGTTGCGACCGTCGGTGAAGGCCGGGAAGTTCAGGGCGATGACCTGGAAATGTTCCACGTCATCACCGATCTCTTCGGCCTCTTCATCGGCGTCCAGCCACACGCCCAGGCCGCCGTCGCGGGCCTTGAGGGCGTGAGCGTGCTCGCGCCACAGGGCCAGCGGCACGATCAGGTCGTCGCAGTTGGAAATGCCATCGAAGCTCGCGTCCTTGGGCAGCAGGTGCCAGGTTTCGTCGAGGACTTCGTTGTTCTTAATGATTCGCTGCATAGACGCGCTCCTTGAACAGGTCAATGCCGATGCGCTGGTAGGTGTCGATGAAACGCTCATCTTCGGTGCGCTGTTCAACGTACACGTCGATCAGCTTGCCGATCACGTCAGGCATGGCTTCCTGGGCGAAGGACGGGCCGAGGATCTTGCCCAGGCTCGCATCGCGGCTGGCGCTGCCACCCAGGGACACTTGGTAGAATTCTTCGCCTTTCTTGTCCACGCCCAGGATGCCGATGTGGCCGACGTGGTGGTGACCACAGGCGTTCATGCAGCCGGAGATGTTCAGGTCCAGCTCGCCGATGTCGAACAGGTAGTCCAGGTCGTCGAAACGGCGCTGGATGGATTCGGCAATCGGGATCGACTTGGCGTTGGCCAGGGAGCAGAAGTCGCCGCCGGGGCAGCAGATGATGTCGGTCAGCAGGCCGATGTTCGGCGTGGCAAAACCCTGCTCGCGCAGCTCGCCCCACAGGGTGAACAACTGAGACTGTTCAACGTCGGCGAGGATGATGTTCTGCTCGTGGGAGGTGCGCAGTTGGCCGAAGCTGTAACGCTCGGCCAGGTCGGCGACGCCGTCCAGTTGCTTGTCGGTGATATCACCCGGCGCAACACCGGTGGGTTTCAGAGACAGGGTCACGGCCACGTAGCCAGGCTTTTTGTGGGCCAGGGTGTTGCGGGTGCGCCAGCGGGCGAAGCCCGGGTGCTGCGCATCGAGTTCGGCCAACTCGGCGTCCTGATTGCTCAGGGCCTTGTAGTCGGGGTCGACGAAATGCTTGGCGACGCGGTGCACTTCGGCGTCGGTCAGGGTGGTCTGGCCACCGCGCAGGTGTTCCATCTCGGCGTCGACTTTCTGGGCGAACACCTCAGGGGTCAGCGCTTTCACCAGGATCTTGATCCGGGCCTTGTATTTGTTGTCACGACGGCCATAGCGGTTGTACACCCGCAGGATGGCATCGAGGTAGCTCAACAGGTCCTGCCACGGCAGGAATTCGTTGATGAACGCACCGACCACCGGCGTACGGCCAAGGCCACCGCCGACAAGAACCCGGAAGCCCAGCTCGCCCGCCGCGTTGTGCACCGGCTCCAGGCCGATATCGTGCACTTCGATGGCAGCGCGGTCCGAGGTCGAGCCATTGATGGCGATCTTGAACTTGCGTGGCAGGTAGGCGAATTCCGGGTGGAAGGTGGTCCATTGACGGACGATTTCACACCACGGGCGCGGGTCGATCAGTTCGTCAGCGGCAACGCCGGCGAATTGGTCGGTGGTCACGTTGCGCAGGCAGTTACCGCTGGTCTGAATGGCGTGCATCTGCACGGTGGCCAATTCAGCCAGGATGTCCGGCACGTCTTCCAGGGCCGGCCAGTTGAACTGGACGTTCTGGCGGGTACTGATGTGGGCGTAGCCCTTGTCGAAGTCGCGGGCAATCTTGGCCATCATGCGCGTCTGACGGGAAGTCAGTTGGCCATAAGGCACGGCAACCCGCAGCATCGGCGCAAAGCGCTGAACATAAAGGCCATTTTGCAGGCGCAGAGGGCGGAACTCTTCTTCGCTCAGTTCGCCTGCCAGATAGCGTCGGGTCTGATCACGGAACTGCTTGACGCGGTCCTCGATGATGCGCTGATCGTATTCGTCGTATACGTACATATAGGTCCTGTTCTCGGCAAATCTGCGCGCACGGCCGCGCACTCCCAACGGAGCCGGCGCACGATACCAGTTTGCGTTTATGCGCAAAAGTGATGTTTGAGTATATGCAAATAACCAAATCGCCTAATGAGAACGGTTATCGTGATACCCACATTTGTCATGCGGGCAATCATGAACTTTACTGTGCTCGTGTCTTTATGCAATCACCTATAAAACCGACAAGAGGCGATGCTATGAGCAATCCGACCAAAGCCCGCAAAAGTGACAGCAGTGTCGATGCCTGGGCCATTTTGTTCTTGATTATCCTGGTGGTTTCCACTGCCGTGTTCTGGGTCAGCCATCAATAAATGGGGGTTCCCCGAGCCGGATTGTCGGACAGCCGGCAATTAATCGGGTTTGACCGGGTTACAGCCATTATCATGGGCGGTCATTCCGAAGGGCTCAGGCGACGATGTTGAAGGTTCTCTGCAAGTGCTTGCTGGTGCTGAGCATGCCGTTCTGGGCCGTGGCCCAGGCGACGTCGGTGGTGTTTCTCAACCCTGGCAATTCGACCGAGACCTTCTGGGTCAGCTACGCGCAATTCATGCAGGCCGCCGCCAGGGACGTCGGCCTGGATTTGCGTGTGCGCTATTCCGAGCGCAACCCCGAGACGACCCTTGCCCAGGCCCGGGAGGCATTGCAGGGCAGTGAGCGCCCGGACTACCTGGTGCTGGTCAACGAACAATACATCGCCCCGCAGATACTGCGCCTGTCCGAGGGCAGTGGGGTCAAGCTGCTGATCGTCAATAACGCCCTGACGGCCGACCAGACCCAACTGCTCGGCGCAGGCAAGTACCCCAACTGGATCGGCAGCCTGGTGGCCGACGACGAAGAGGCGGGGTACTTGATGCTCGCGCAACTGGTGCGCCTGCATGGCCCGGTCGCCCCGGGCGAAACCCTCGACCTGATCGCGTTCTCCGGCGCCAAGACCACACCGGCGGCCCAACAGCGCGAGCAAGGCTTGCGGCGCGCCCTGGCGGATCATCCGCAGGTGCGCCTGCGCCAGTTGGTGTATGGCGAGTGGAGCCGCCAGCGCGCCTTCGACCAGGCCACGCAGCTGTTCAAGCGTTACCCGCAGACAGCACTGGTGTGGTCGGCCAATGATGAAATGGCCCTGGGGGCGATGGACGCCCTCAAAGACAGCGGGCGCACGCCGGGCAAGGACGTGTTGTTCAGCGCGGTCAACTCTTCGCCCGAAGCGTTGCAGGCGCGCCTTGAGGGCCGCCTGAGTGTGCTGGTGGCCGGGCACTTTACCCTCGGCGGGTGGGCGATGGTGGTGCTGCATGACGATGCCCTGGGGCTGGACATGGCGCAGCATGGCGGGCGCGAGCGCACCCTCGAACTCTTTCGGTTGATTGACCCGTCACACGCCGCGCGCCTTTTGCAACTGCACGGGCGCGAGGGCAATGGGGTTGATTTTCGCGGGCTGTCTGCCCAGGGCAAACCGGCGACGTACCGTTACCCGTTCAGCCTGCAATTACTGATGCATTGACCGGGCTCAAACGCCCGCCAGGTGCAGCACCAGCTTGACGATGCCAAACAGGGTCAAGGCAAAGACGGCGGTGAACAGAATGCCCAGCACCACAAAGTGACTGGGCTTGCCGTGGGTAAAGTCGCGGGCGCGATTCTTGCCGCTCTGCACGCCGAAGGCGGCGGCCATGACGCTGTGGAGCATTTGCCAGAACGTCGGCGGCTTGTTGTTGGAGTCGTCCATGTGGTCCTCGACGGCGGGATAAGCCCAATGGTCCCCAAAGGATAGTCAACTTGCAGTAAAACGCGGCCCCATAGGTATCTACTGCCTGGCAGGGCGCTGCACTGGATGTACTGAGACTCCTTAACTCGCGTCATCAGGAGTCACTACATGCCAGCCATACCCCCTCGCGCAGACGACGGTTTGCATACGAAACAGATCAGAACCAGCCTCCCGGCGTGGATTGCTCACAGTACGCTCACCGATATTCAACGCCTCAAGCCGGCAGTGTTTCCCGGTCACTCCCCGTCAGGCCCGCTACCGCAGTGGCTGACCAGCGCCAGCCGCGACCTGCAACGCGCCCTCAGCGCCAGCCAGGCGAGCAGTCGTGCCTCCCGAGAGCGTTTGGCCAAGACCCTCGCGACGTTGAAAGGGGTGAGTGCGTTTACCGAGCCGCTGCTGGTCGAGGCCTTGAAAAAGCGTTTGGGGCAAACCCTGGATGTGAACAGAAATGCGCTGTTCTATCTGCGCTACCGCATGGCGACGGAGCAACACACCTTGTTGCAGGCGGCGTTGTTGAACTTCGAAGGCAATGAGGACTTTTCCCAGACGTCGCTGGGTGAAACCAGTGCCTTGGCACCCATCGATGCGCTGGTCACTGAGTATGGAGCGTTCAACCCCGCAGTAGGAGGTTGGTCGGCGACTTATCGCTACACCGAAAAACTGTCGCTTTCCCCACAGGATTTCTCGCAGCTGTGCCGCACGCTGGATCTGGGGCGGCAATATCAGGAGCACTTGAAACAGGTGTTCGAGGCGCCTGACCGAGCCGCAACGGTTCGGGCACAGATGATTGCCGCGCAAAAAGACCTGTTGGCGGTGCGGGTACACACTGCCCGCATAAAGAATGAAATCACTCAATCGTTCTATCGGGCGCTGCTGGCTGTCCTGTCCGGCACCCCCTACGCCACGCTGGAGGGCAAGCCATTGGCCTACAGCCGCTTGTCGATCTTCGGTATGCCCCTCGGCGAAATCGTCTTGATCGGCCCGGGCTTCAAACCCCAGGGTCGTACGGTGTTCGACTGGGTCTTTCCGCTCCCGGGCGCGATCGACTGGTTGACCCCCAAGGTACCGGTCGGGCGCTTTGTGGCATGGATCCCGGGGGCGCCGCTGTACCCGCTCAAGGAGTACGACTCGATTGCGCAATTCAATCAGGACCTGGCGATCAACTTGCGCACGCCGTCCTATCAGAAGCTGTTCGCCAGCCTGCTGCCGCAGAACAAGGCGGCGGAGTTTTTGCAGCGTTTGAACGATAAGTTGTACACGCACAAATGGAACAGCCAAGGGCTGCGCGAGCGGGTGTACGACGAGAACATTGACCTCAACCTGCGCGACACGCCCATCACTGGCGAGCCGTTCGGCGCCCTTTATGATCTGCATGTGCAGCGCTTGAAAGACAATGCGCTGGCGGTGGCAGTACCCACGGCCGAAGCCGATCGCCAGGCCGCCAGGGAACGTCTCGACTATTGGCTGAGTATTGGCATGAATGTGCTGAACGTGGCGGCGTTTGTCGTGCCGGGGGTGGGCGAGTTGATGATGGCGGTCACCGCCGTTCAGCTGGGAATGGAGGTCTACCACGGCCTCGAATCCTGGCAGCAGGGTGATATGGAGGGGGCCTTGGGGCATCTGGAGTCGGTGGCGCTGAATGTTGCCTTTATGGCAAGTTTGGGCGTCGCCGGGGTGATGGCGGGCAAGGCGCGGGTGATTCAGGTGTCCAAATGGGTCGATGGGATGGTGCCGGTCAAGTTGCCCAACGGTGAAGCCCGGCTGTGGAAACCGGACCTGACCCCTTATCGCAGTGACGCGGTACTGCCCCCCAGCCTGCGGCCCAACGCACAAGGCCAGTATGAGACTGGCGGCAAGATATACGTACGCCTGGGCGAGGACCTGTTTGAAAAGGGCTTTGATACGCGCCAGGGCAAATGGCGGCTCAAACACCCCACCAATCCTGATGCCTACCAACCCATCCTTGAGCACAACAATGCCGGGGCATGGCGCCACACCCATGAAAACCCGCTGCTGTGGAATCGCACGACGCTGCTGCGGCGCCTGGGTCACGAGGCCGAGGGATTTTCCGATGAGACCCTGAACACTATCGGCGACATCAGCGCGGTGCCAGATGATGTTCTGCGCAAGGTGCATATGGATGGCCGGCCGATGCCGTCGTTGCTGGCCGATACCCTGCGCCAATTCTGCGCTGACCGGGGCGCCAGCGAAGTGATCGAACAATGGCGTACCGGTGTCGGCATCGATGACCGTTATGAATACGCCTTGCCGTTGCTGGTGCAAATGCCGAACTGGCCCGCCGGACGGGTGCTGGAATTGTTCCAGGGGCCGGAACCCTGGGGCGTGTCCCACCGCTATGGCAAACCGTTATCGGCGGCGGATGTACGTGCCACGATCAAAATCACCCGTGGCGAGATGCTGGCGGGCAAGTTGCCTCGCCAGGTGCTGGCCGAACTGGGCGAGCAGGGCAGCAGTGACCTGTTGGGGGCTCATGCACCAGGTGACCAGGCGTACGTGTTCCGTACCCGCCTGGCGGACTTTGCGCAAAAGCGCAAACCGGCGCTGGTCGACAGCCTGTATCGCTCCGGCGAGCCCAAGCAGGTGGTGTCCCAGGTGCTTGAGCAACGCTTCGCCTCGTTGCCCCGTGGGGCGGTCAGTGAAGTGCTGGAGCAGGCGGGGGTTCGCCAGCGCGCGGAATTGGCCCGGACCGGCCGGGTCTCGGCACGCCTGGATAACCTGGCGCGCCTGCGCGCTCAACAAGGGCGGCTGAGCCGGGCAATCACCGGCCTGCATCGCCTGACCTTCGCCTCGGCCGACAGCGAGCGCCTGGCGTTGCACAGCCTGGAACAGTTGCCGGGCTGGCCTGGGACGTTGCGTCTGGAAGTGCACGGCGAAAGCGTCACCGGCCCGCTGCTCGACAGCATCGGCCCGCACAATGCCGTCGAACGCAAATACCTGGTCAAGACCGGCGATATCTATCGGGCCTTCGACGAGCGGGGTCAAAGCCTCAACAGCCTAACGCCCGACGGTCGCAACTTCTTCGAGTCGATCATGCAGGCCTTGCCCGATCAGGCGCGACAGTCATTGGGCCTGCCCTCCGTGACCCAGAATGCCGAGCTGCAACAGGCCCTGGCGCGCTATGCGACGACCCATCGCGATGCCATGGCGGCCATCTTGAAACAGCGCGTGCCGCGTTCCCGACCCGCCCTGGCACCGGCCACCGGGCCGGTGGGGTATGCCCTGAGTGGGCACGGTGATGCCTTTGCCCATGAAACCTCGCTGACCACTCGGCTGCGGGCCATTTATCCGAACTTCTCCGAGGAAGAGGCCGAGCGTTTTGTGCTGATGCGGCTGGCCAGCGGCGAGACGCAGCAGCAGGTTCTGCATCTGTTGGCCACACGCCAGCGCGAGCTGGACGGCCTGAAGGCAACCCTGGATCAATGGGCAGAAGGCAACCTGGTGCGCCGGCGCGTAGCCGACGTTTTGATCGGTGGCTGGCGACAAGGCCTGGTACGCGGGGTTGACGCGCATGCTTATCTGGACCTGATGGAAGTCAGTGAGTTGCCGCTGCTTGTTGCCGACTTCTCCCACGTACGTGGGTTGAAATTGCCTGGCGCGGCAGTCGCCGGCCAGACACGGGCGGCACTGTTCCGGCAATTTCCCAATGTCAAACGTGTGGACCTTTATGTTGAGCAGGCCGAGTTGAACGCCATCGCCGACGGCCTGGGCGCGTTACCCGGCGTGACCGAGTTGGCCATTGATGGGTATCAGTTGAGCTATACGCCCGAGTTTATCCAGGGCCTCAGCCAACGGGTGCAGCTTGAACGCTTGAGCCTGGCGGGCGACCTGGCTGCCCTGGACGTCAGCGGCCTGAAAAACCTGCGCAGCCTCAGCGTCTCCGGCTCTCTGGCCGAATGGCCGACCGGCGTGCTGGCCCTCGAACACCTGGAAACCTTGAACTTGTACGGCACGCGGATCAATACGGTTACACCGCAGTTGTTCGCCGGGCATGAACGGGTGTGGCGTGGTTTGACCATGAAGTGGTCGGCCTTCGAGCCCTCCGCATTTATGGCGGTGTTTGAACACGTGCACGGTAACGCCGCGCACCTGATGGACGAGGCGCAACTGGTAAAAAGTTATTGCGACGGCAGCCTGCATAGCTTGAAGGCCTGGGATTCGGCGTTCGTTTTCAATGCAATGGCCGAACTCAGCCGCCAAGGGCTGTCTGCGCACGAACAGGTCGTGCGGGTTAACGTCCTGCGTGAAGAACACCGGGTTTTGACGGCAGAGCTGGAGAGCTGGCAGGCCCGTGAGCTTCGGGTAGGCGGGAAATTGGTCGATGTCTTTTATCGTCAGCGTGCGGCCAGAAGTATTCTGGACTGCTGGCGCGCGGGTCTGGAGCAGCGCTATGGCGGGGGTGCGGCGGTAGCAGGACCTTCTTCACGGGTGGAAAGCGCAGTGAGTCTGGACCTGTCGGGCGGCATGCTGGGTGATTTGCCCGAACTTCCGGCACAGGGTTTTACCCATGTGAGCCAATTGCAGTTGGCCAGCGCCCGTCTGTCGTTGCCGGCGCTGGAAAGCGTGTTGGACAAGCTGCCCAATCTGCGCCGCCTGGGCCTGAGCGGCAACAAGCTTTCAGCATTACCGAGGGCGTTCAGCAACCTGCAGGCCCTGCAGTTCCTCGATCTGTCCCGCAACCAACTGACGGTGACGCCCGCCATCCAGCAGCAACTCAACGGCATGACGCAGTTGCAGCAGCTGACAATGTCGTTCAACCGCCTGGGCGCTCTGGATGTGCGGATGTTGTCGAATTTGCAAAAGCTGGACGTGAGCCATACCGCGCTGCGTGAGTGGCCGACCGGCGTTCTCGAACTGCCGCAGCTGGGTGAATTGAAGCTCAATCACAGCGCGATCACGGGTATTCCGCCGCAGGCCCTGAGCGGCCACGACCTGCTGATGCTGAGGACCAACCTGCGGGGTTGTCCGCTGACGCTGCAAGCCTGCGCCGACATTGAGCAATTCTCCCGACGCCTGTATCGAGACGATCTCCTGCATCTGGTTTCGACACAACAGGCCTTTGCTCAGGCCGCCTACCTGGATAGTCCCATGGGTATTCCCAAGGCCGGTCTGGCCGAAGGCTCGACCGGCGGTGAACCGGAGTATTTCCCTCTTGAAGTGTCGGAAGATCCGGACATGTTGATTGCGTTGGCGTTGGACCCGGCGGGCGCTGAATCGCGGCTGACGCCGGCGCAGCGCTTGCGCCGCCTGGCGCCCCAGCTGAGCGACAGTGGCGCGGTGAGCCTGATCGCTGGCTTGCGTGAAAGCGGCCTGGGGGCGCTGGAGATCGAAGCGCGCCTGCGGCAGTGGACGCAGCAGCACAAGGCACTGGTGATGATGTTGAACGAATGGATCGACGTTCGCGGATACCGCGAGGACGGTGGCTGGATCAGCGCCGTTGACCGTCGGCGTGCGGCCGACCGGATTCTCGACAGCTGGCGGCACAACCTGCGTGCCGACCCCGGGCAGCCAGCGGTCGATGGTCGACACCGGTTGGACTTATCCGGGCTGTTTCTGGGGGAGCTACCTGCGGTGCCCGGGCAGTTCAATCACGTCACCGAATTGAACTTGAACGGGGTCAGGCTCACCGAACAAGGTTCCAACGGGTTTTTGCGTGCATTTACCCAGGCCCGCAGCCTGGTACTCAACCACAACGGCTTGAGCCGCTTGCCCGAAGCCCTCGAAGCGTTCAGCGCGCTGACTCGATTTGAAGCGGCTTACAACGACCTGCGCGACAGCGCTGGGCTGGAGCAATACCTGGCGCACTGGCCGGTACTTGAATGGCTGGACCTGAGTGAAAACACGCTGGCGAACCTGGACATCCGCGCCTTGCCCAACCTGCGGCATCTGGATGTGCACGCCAACATCCTCGAAGACTGGCCGGCCGGGGTGTTGCACGCGCGTAACCTGAGCAATCTTGACCTGAGCAACAACCAGATTGAAACCATTCCATTTGGGGCACTGGATGACGAGCACGAGGTGCTGATGCGAAACACTGATCTGTCCGACAACCTGCTGCTCGAGCAGGAACTGGAGGCGTTGCGCGAATATCAGGCACGCACCGGCAATGGTTTGGGCTTCTCCCCGAGTGATATCGACCGCCTGCTGGAGGGCTACGCCACAACGCAGGAGTCCGGCAGCAGCGAAGATGAGGCCCACCCTGAATTACTGACGGAGGCCGAACAGAAAGCGCAATGGTTTGCCGGCATACCCGACGGCTCATCCCGGCACCGTGTATGGGAAAACCTCAAGGCGAACGAGCAGAGCCGGGATTTTTTCTACATTGTGGCCCAATTGCGGCATGCCAAAGACTTTGTCCAGGACAAAGCGGAGCTGAGCCGCCGGGTCTGGGAGGTGCTGGAAGCTGCCGACCAGTACCCGCAATTGCAGGCAACCCTGTTTGTGAGGGCTCAAGCCTCCATCTCCCGCGTCACCTGTGGTGATGGCTGGATCCTGTTATTCAGCGACCTGGAGGTTCGGGTCTATGAGTTCAAGGCACTCCACGGCGGTACCGAGGGCCAGGAAGGCCCGGCGTTGCTGAAGCTGGCCACCGGCATCATTCGCCTGGAAGAAGTGGAGGCCGTGGCCGAAGTCGCGATCCTGCGACGACCGGGTGTTGACCCGGCAGAGATTCGCCTGGCCTACCGTATCGGGCTGGCCCAGCGCCTGGCGTTGCCTCGCCAGCCATCAACCATGATCTACCGCAACCTATCCCGGGTATCCGACGCCGATATCGATGCGGCTTATGCATCGATCATCGCCAAGGAGGCGCAACCGGCCTTTGTCGAGAAATTGGTGAATCGTGAGTACTGGGTGGATTACCTGAAGCAGCGTTACCCGTCTGAATTCTCCGCCTTGACCCAGCAACGGCAGGTTCGCCTGGACGCACTGGAGACGCGGCATTCCGAGATCACCCCGGCCTACCTGGAAGAGATTTCGGCACTGGACGCGCAGTACAAAGCCGAACAGACGGCGCTGGCCATACGGCTTTCCGCACTCGAACGCACGGCGCTCAATCTGTAAATGAAGCCGGAACCGGCCCGGGACCGGCTCCGGCATCGATCAGTTGTCGTAACCCAGGTTGGGCGCCAGCCAGCGCTCGGTCACGCTCAGGTCCTGATCCTTGCGGGCGGTGTAGCTCGCCACCTGGTCCTTGTCGATCTTGCCCACGGCAAAGTACTGCGCCTGCGGGTGGGCGAAGTACCAGCCGCTGACGGCGGCGGCGGGGAACATCGCGTAGTGCTCGGTCAGGAACACACCGCTGCGGCCGGCATGCATCTCGCTGGCCTCAGGGTCCAGCAGTTGGAACAACTGGGCTTTTTCGGTGTGGTCCGGGCACGCCGGATAACCCGGGGCAGGGCGGATGCCGCTGTACTGTTCCTTGATCAGCGCTTCGTTATCCAGCACTTCATCCTTGGCATAGCCCCAGTGTTCTTTACGCACTTGCTGGTGCAGCCACTCGGCGCAGGCTTCGGCCAGGCGGTCGGCCAGGGCCTTGACCATGATGGAGTTGTAGTCGTCGCCCGCGTCCTGGTAGGCCTTGGCCACTTCTTCGGCGCCGATGCCGGCGGTGGTGATGAAGCCACCGATGTAGTCGGTCACGCCGCTGTCTTTGGGCGCCACGAAGTCGGCCAGGGAGAAGTTCGGCTTGCCGTCGGTCTTGATGATCTGTTGGCGCAGGTGGTGCAGTTTGGCAATCGGCTGGCCGTCGTCACCGTAGACTTCCAGGTCATCGTCCTGCACCTGGTTGGTCGGCCAGAAACCGAACACGGCGCGGGCACTGATGAGTTTTTCGTCGATCAGTTTCTTCAGCATTTCCTGGGCGTCGGCGTACAGCGAGGTCGCGGCTTCACCCACCACTTCATCGGTGAGGATGCGCGGGAACTTGCCGGCCAGGTCCCAGGAGATAAAGAACGGCGTCCAGTCGATGTAGTCGGCCAGGACGTTCAGGTCGATGTTGTCCAGTACCCGGGAGCCGGTAAACGTCGGCTTGACCGGGGTGTAGGTGCTCCAGTCGAACTGCGGCTTCTTGGCGATGGCGACCGGGTAAGTCAGGCGTTCGGTGCGCGCGCTGCGGTTGGCCGTACGCTCGCGCACGTCGATGTATTCCAGGCGGGTTTTTTCGACAAAACCGGCCTTCAATTCCTTCGACAGCAGCTGGGTGGCCACGCCCACGGCGCGGGAGGCGTCGGTCACGTAGATCACCGCGTCATTGCTGTACTTGGGCTCGATCTTCACCGCGGTGTGGGCCTTGGACGTGGTGGCGCCACCGATCATCAGCGGCAGGTGGAAGTCCTGGCGCTGCATCTCGCGGGCGACGTGCACCATCTCGTCCAGGGACGGGGTGATCAGGCCGGACAGGCCGATGATGTCGCACTTCTGTTCCTTGGCCACCTGCAGGATTTTTTCCGCCGGCACCATCACGCCCAGGTCGACGATGTCATAGCCGTTGCAGCCCAGCACCACGCCGACGATGTTCTTGCCGATGTCGTGCACGTCGCCTTTTACGGTGGCCATCAGGATCTTGCCCTTGGCTTCCGGCTTGTCGCCTTTTTCCAGCTCGATAAACGGGATCAGGTGGGCCACGGCCTGTTTCATCACCCGGGCGGATTTCACCACCTGGGGCAGGAACATTTTGCCGGCGCCGAACAGGTCGCCCACGATGTTCATGCCGGACATCAGCGGGCCTTCAATCACTTCGATCGGGCGCGCGAACGACTGGCGGGATTCCTCGGTGTCTTCAACGATGTGGGTGGTGATGCCCTTGACCAGCGCGTGTTCCAGGCGCTTGTTCACGGGCCAGCCACGCCACTCTTCGGTCTCGGCTTCCTTGACGCTGCCGTCGCCCTTGTACTTGTCGGCGATGGCGAGGAGGGCGTCGGTGCCTTCCGGGGTGCGGTTGAGCACCACGTCTTCCACGGCGTCACGCAGCTCGGCCGGGATCTGGTCGTAGATCTCCAGCTGGCCGGCGTTGACGATCCCCATGGTCAGGCCGTTGCGGATCGCATACAGCAGGAACACCGAGTGGATCGCCTCACGCACCGGGTTGTTGCCCCGGAACGAGAACGACACGTTGGACACGCCGCCGGAGGTCAGTGCATACGGCAGTTCGTCGCGGATGTACGCACAGGCGTTGATGAAGTCGACGGCGTAGTTGTTGTGCTCTTCGATACCGGTGGCGACCGCAAAGATGTTCGGGTCGAAAATGATGTCTTCCGGCGGGAAGCCGACTTCGTTCACCAGGATGTCGTAGGAGCGTTTGCAGATTTCTTTCTTGCGCGCTTCGGTGTCGGCCTGGCCGGCTTCGTCGAAGGCCATCACCACCACTGCCGCGCCGTAGCGCTTACACAGCTTGGCGTGGTGAATGAACTGCTCGACGCCTTCTTTCATGCTGATGGAGTTGACGATGCCCTTGCCCTGGATGCACTTCAGGCCGGCCTCGATCACTTCCCACTTGGAGGAGTCGATCATGATCGGCACGCGGGAGATGTCCGGCTCGCCGGCAATCAGGTTGAGGAAGGTCACCATGGCCTTCTTCGAATCCAGCATGCCTTCGTCCATGTTGATGTCGATCACCTGGGCGCCGGCTTCCACCTGCTGCAGGGCGACTTCCAGGGCTTCGGTGTAGTTGTCTTCACGGATCAGGCGGGCGAAGCGGGCGGAACCGGTGATATTGGTGCGCTCGCCGACGTTGACGAACAACGAACTGCGATCAATCGTGAACGGTTCCAGGCCCGACAGGCGGCACGCCTTGGGAATGTCCGGGATCGGGCGCGGCGCATAACCGGCCACGGCCTTGGCGATGGCTTCGATGTGGCCCGGCGTGGTGCCGCAGCAACCGCCGACGATGTTCAGGAAGCCGCTCTGGGCGAACTCTTCGATGACCTTGGCGGTTTGCGACGGCAGTTCGTCGTACTCGCCGAATTCGTTGGGCAGGCCGGCGTTCGGGTGGGCCGACACATGGGTGTTGGCTTTGTTCGACAGCTCTTCCAGGTACGGACGCAACTCGCTGGCACCCAGGGCGCAGTTCAGGCCCACAGACAGCGGCTTGGCGTGGCTGACCGAGTTCCAGAAGGCTTCGGTGGTCTGGCCCGACAGGGTGCGGCCGGAGGCGTCGGTGATGGTGCCGGAGATCATGATCGGCAGTTCGACGTTCAATTCCTCGAACACGCCTTGTACGGCGAAGATCGCGGCCTTGGCGTTGAGGGTGTCGAAAATGGTCTCGATCAGGATCAGGTCGGCGCCGCCCTCGATCAGGCCTTTGGTGGCTTCGGTGTAGTTTTCCACCAGCTCATCGAAGGTCACGTTGCGGTAGCCGGGGTTGTTCACGTCGGGCGACAGCGAGCAGGTACGGCTGGTGGGGCCGAGCACGCCGGCCACGAAACGCGGCTTGGCCGGGTTTTCCAGGGTCTTGGCGTCGGCGATCTTGCGCGCCAGGCGTGCGCCTTCTACGTTTAACTCGTAGGCCAGCTCTTCCATGCCGTAGTCGGCCATGGAAATGCGCGTGGCGTTGAAGGTGTTGGTTTCCAGAATGTCGGCGCCGGCATCCAGGTAGGCTTTTTCGATACCGCCGATCACGTCCGGACGGGTGATCACCAGCAGGTCGTTATTGCCCTTGACGTCGCTCGGCCAGTCGGCGAAGCGTTTGCCACGGTAGTCCTGCTCTTCCAGTTTATAGCTCTGGATCATCGTGCCCATGCCGCCGTCGAGGATCAGGATGCGTTCCTTGAGGGCGTGGTGGAGGGCTTGCAGACGAGCGCTACGATCGGGCATGGGACTACTCTGGTCAGGTATTACGGAGGGCGAAGATCATAGCAAACCTGTGCGCTTTTAGAGCATGTGCAGGTTTTGCATGAATATCGCTCATGTTGGTGAGGGCTGTAGGTCGGTAGAATTGTGTAGGATTTTTTACCGCACGCATTGTATCGGGACCGGGAACATGTCACTTCGCCTCATCGCCAGCGCCGCCTTTGCGCTGTTCGCCTTCACCGCACAGGCAGCAGGTCCCGCCCCGGCGATCTCTTACACCCGTGATGTCCAACCGATTTTTACCGAGAAGTGCGTGGCCTGCCATGCGTGCTACGACTCGGCCTGCCAGCTCAACCTGGGCAGTGCCGAAGGTGCCGCCCGCGGGGCGACCAAAGTGCCGGTGTACGACGGGGAGCGCAGCCAGGCCAGCCAACCGACGCGCCTGTTCTATGACGCCTTCGGCAAAGCCGCCTGGCAGCAGAAGGATTTTTACTCGGTGCTCGACGCCCAGGGCAGCCAGGCCGCACTGATGGCGCGGATGCTGGAGCTGGGGCATAACGCGCCGTTGCAGCCCAATGCCAAGCTGCCCGACGACATCGTGCTGGGCCTGAACCGCGAAAACGCCTGCCCGATGCCGGGCGAGTTCAACGCCTACGCAGGCAGCCACCCCAAGGAAGGCATGCCGCTGGCCGTCACCGGCCTGACCGACCAGCAATACCAGACGCTGCAACGCTGGCTGGCCTCCGGTGCACCGATCGACGAACAAGGCCTGGCGCCGAGTGCCCAGGAAGCCCTGCAAGTGCAGCAATGGGAAAACCTGTTCAACCAGCCCGGCGCCCGGGAAAGCCTGGTGGCGCGCTGGTTGTTCGAGCACTTGTTCCTTGCCCACATCTATTTTGAAGGCGGCGAGCCGGGGCATTTCTTCCAGTGGGTACGGTCGCGCACGCCCAGCGGCCAGCCCATCGACCTGATCAACACCCGCCGCCCCAACGACGACCCGGGCACCCAGGTGTACTACCGCCTGTGGCCGGTGCAGGGCGTGATCGTGCACAAGACCCACATTACTTATCCGTTCAGCGCCGAGAAAATGGCCCGGATCAAGTCGCTGTTCTACACCGACGACTGGCAGGTGCACGCCTTGCCGGGCTACGGGCCGGGCCGCCGGGCCAACCCGTTCGAGACCTTCGAGGCGATCCCGGTCAAGGCGCGTTACCAGTTCATGCTGGATAACGCCGAATACTTCGTGCGCACCTTTATTCGCGGGCCGGTGTGCCGTGGGCAAATCGCCACCGACGTGATCCGCGACAACTTCTGGACCCTGTTCCAGGACCCCGACCACGACCTGTACATCACCGATGCCCGTTACCGTGGCCAGGCCACGCCGTTGCTGGCGATGCCGGGGCAGATTGACGATGTGGGCAGCGTGCTCAGCCTTTGGCTCAAATACCGCGACAAACGTAACGAATACGAAGCGCTGCGCCGGGACAGCTATGCCGACGTGCCGCCGCCGAGTTGGGCGAGCCTGTGGGCGGGCAATGACAACGCGTTGCTGACGATCTTCCGCCACTTTGACAGTGCGTCGGTGACCAAGGGGCTGATCGGCGAAGTGCCGCAGACGATGTGGCTGTTCGACTACCCGCTGCTGGAGCGCACCTATTACCAGTTGGCGGTGAATTTCGACGTGTTCGGCAACGTCTCCCATCAGGCCCAGACGCGGCTGTACTTCGACCTGATCCGCAACGGCGCCGAGCAGAACTTCCTGCGCTTGATGCCGGCGGATTCCCGCGATGATTTCCTCGACGATTGGTACCAGAACAGCGGCAAGGTCAAGCTGTGGCTGGACTATGAAGCCATCGACGACGACAAGCCCACCGGCCTCAAGCTCGATGAAAAAGACCCCAAGCGTGACTTCGCCAACCAGTTGCTGGCCCGTTATGGCGACCTGAATGCCAGCCCGGACCCGATCAACCGCTGCGTCAGCGCCTATTGCTCTCGCCCCGGCATCGACCCGGCCTTGCAGGACGCCGAACAGGCCCTGAGCCGCCTGACCAATCGCCCGGCGGCGGGGCTCAAGGTGATCGACCAGTTGCCGGAAGCCACCCTGCTGCGCATCGAAACCCGCAGCGGCAAACGCGAGGTCTACAGCCTGTTGCGCAACCGTGCCCACAGCAACGTGGCTTTTATGCTGGGTGAGGCTTATCGCTACCACCCGGGCCTGGACACCGTGACCGTCTATCCCGGCGTGCTGAGCAGCTACCCCAACTTCATGTTCAACATCCCGGCGGAGCAAGTGCCGGAGTTTGTCGCCGCCATGGAGAACGCCAAGGACGCCAACCGTTTCGAGAAGATTGTCGACCGCTGGGGCATCCGCCGCAGCCATCCGCAGTTCTGGCAGTACTTCCACGACCTGTCACAGTACATCCGCGAAACCACGCCGGTGGAAGAGGGTGTGCTGGACATGAACCGTTATGAAAACCTGTGATGGGAGGCGAAAGTCTTTTCCGACAAAATTACTGGGACTTTGTACCTCGGTAATAATTTGGCGTAAACTGCCGGCAAGCCTGTGAGGAGTTTCCATGACTGCCATAACCATTACCGACGCCGCCCACGATTACCTGGCTGACCTGCTCTCGAAGCAGAACACCCCGGGTATCGGCATCCGCGTCTTTATCACCCAGCCCGGCACCCAGTACGCCGAGACGTGCATTGCCTACTGCAAGCCGGGTGAAGAAAAACCTGAAGATACGGCGCTGGGGCTGAAAAGCTTCACGGCGTATATCGATGCGTTCAGTGAAGCGTTCCTTGACGATGCCGTGGTGGATTACGCCACTGATCGCATGGGTGGCCAACTGACCATCAAGGCGCCGAACGCCAAGGTGCCGAATGTTAATGCGGACAGCCCGATCAACGAGCGCATCAACTACTACCTGCAAACCGAGATCAACCCGGGGCTGGCCAGCCACGGCGGTCAGGTAAGCCTGATCGATGTGGTGGATGACGGGATCGCCGTGCTGAAGTTTGGTGGCGGTTGCCAGGGCTGCGGCCAGGCAGACGTGACCTTGCGTGAAGGCATCGAGCGCACCTTGCTGGAGCGCGTTCCAGAGCTTAAGGGCGTGCGTGATGTGACTGACCATACGCAGAAAGAAAACGCCTACTACTAAGTAAGGTGTTCACTGCGGACATAAAAAACGGCGCCCCGTGAGCGCCGTTTTTTTATGTTTGTTATTCAGTTAGTTACATAATCTTCTTAACGAAGAAGATCAAGTGTGGGAGCGGGCTTGCTCGCGAACGCGGTGGATCAGTCGACACCTATATCGACTGGCCCGACGCATTCGCGAGCAAGCCCGCTCCCACATTGGGTTCTATGCTCCTTCAGGGGCGGTAGAGGTGGGCATGGCCGGCGCGATACAGCGAGGACTCGCTGAAGCTGTCACTGGCCAGCACCCTGCCTACCAGAATCAGCGCCGTACGCCGAAAGCCCTTGGCCGCGACTTTCCCGGCAATATCGGCCAGGGTGCCGACAGCCCAATCCTGATCCGGCCAGGTCGCCCGATGCACCACGGCAATCGGGCAGTCCGCGCCATAGTGAGGCAACAACTCAGCCACGATTTTCTCCAGGTGATTTACCCCCAGGTGGATCGCCATCGTCGCGCCATGCTGCGCCAGGCTGCTGAACGCTTCACCCGCCGGCATTGCGGTCTTGTCGGCATAACGCGTCAGGATCACGCTTTGAGCGATGTCCGGCAGCGTCAGCTCAGCCTCCAGCAACGCCGCACAGGCCGCCACGGCCGTCACTCCGGGAATGATCTGGAACGCAATCCCCAGCTCGCGCAACACGCGAATCTGCTCGCCGATCGCCCCATACAGACTCGGATCCCCGGAATGCACCCGCGCCACATCCTGGCCTTTCCCGTGGGCGGTCTTGATCAGCTCGATGATCTGCTCCAGATGCAATTCCGCGCTGTTGACCACCACTTCCGCCTGATGGCCCTCAAGCACCGCCGCCGGAACCAGCGAACCGGCATAGATGATCACCGGGCAACTGCGAATCAGCCGCTGGCCCTTGACGGTAATCAGTTCCGGGTCGCCTGGGCCTGCGCCGATGAAAAAGACAGTCATGGATATGTTCCTGTGAAAAAGCACGCGAGCAGGGCTTCAGATGAAGATTGCTCATGATGGAAGCTGATGATTATCGGGAATTCAGCCGGCGCACGCCAATGCAAAGGTGGCCTGGGCGGTTTTTTGGCGGGTGACCAATAAGGTGGCGGGGCGTCGGGACAGCTGTTCAGCCAACGCCAAGGCAGCACTTTCGGCGATGCCGTAGCAGCCGGTATGGGCAAAAACAGTCTCTGATTTATGGCTCAATCGATCTTCGTAAGGCACCAGTTCCGCCGCACTGAAAAACGTCAAAGGCAGTTCCAGCGCCTGGGCGAGTGCGAGCAGCCCCGGCTCATCCTGCTTGCGATCAAGGCTGGCCAGCGCGGTAATTCGCTGGCGCTCAATACCACCCTCGGCAAGGGCGGCATTGAACAGGTCGAGCAGGGCGTCGACAGGACAGCCCCGCTGGCAACCCAGGCCAACTGCCAGGATCATGCCGCGTACTGATCATCACGGTTACGGCGGAACAACCAGGCACTGATCAAGCCCAGTGCCAGCCAGAAGGCCACGTTGGTCAGTTGCGAGGCAATCTTGAACTGAGCTTCCAGGGCTTGCGGCGCCAGCATCGAGTGGACTTCCGGCTGTGGCGCGCCGATCACGTGGGGCACCGCCAGGATCGCCACGCCCAGCACTTTCAGCAGCCAGTTGCGACCGAACACGATCAGCGCGATACCGGCCGCAGTGGAGGCCGCAGTGCCGATCCACCAGATTTGCCGTTGTGCCAGGTCCGCCGCAGCGGTACCCGGCAATTCAGGCGGCAAACCGAGGGTTGGCGCGAGCACGAACGTGGCGTAACCGGCCAGGCCCCAAAGCAGGCCTTGAGCCGTGCGGGTCGGGGCGCGCAGGGTGTACAGGCCGGCAAGCATCAAAGCAAAACCTACCGCGACCACCAAATTGCCGCCCGTGGTGGACAGCACGCGCTGCCAGCCGTCTTCCGGCTCCCAGGCTTCGGCGTCGTGGGTGTGAGCGGCAGCGCCGGCGTGTTCATGCACTTCGGCAGCGGCCGGGGCGTTTTCGTAGGTTTCCGCCTGCAAAATCAGCGGGGCAACCCAAAAGCTTTGCAGCAATGTCAGCAACAAGGCGGCCAGAAGCCCGGTGAAACCTGCGGTTTGAGCAATACGCTTGATCATGTCGGCAGGTCTCAGTGGCACGGGAATGCGGCGCTGTGGCGGGTATCGTGGGCGGCGTTGTGCACCGCTTCGATGTGCGAGAAACCGGCGAAATACACCAGGCACGCGCCAAGAATCGACGCACCGATGGCGGCGCTCAGGCGTTGGCTCAAAGTGGCAGTGGTGCTGGCGGTAGAGGCAGTGCTGCTGATGATCGACATGGCGCGTCCCTTCTGGGTTTCAGGGTGACACGAGCGCATGAAAACCCCGCGAGCCAGGCACGCAGGGTTCTGAACAGCGCCCGCCCACCGCGGGTTTGTTATCTGATTTTTTCGGGCCGGTCTCCGGGCTTGCGAGGGGCCTTGGCCTTAAAAACATCACCTTCCCATGCCGTACAGGCACAGTGGATTTGATGTTTCACTCGCTTACCGTTGCGGGGGCAGCACCGGACTCGTCACGCCCTTGAGTAAAGGCACATGACTCACCGGTTTCCCGTTTCACCCTGTGAAGGGCACCCGAAACAAGATGTGTAGGAGAGCATGGGCGGGCGATGGGCGTCAAATCGCCGGTTTAATGCCAGCGCTTGAACAGCACGCTTGCGTTCACGCCACCAAACCCGAACCCGTTGGAAATCGCGTATTCAATCGGCAGCGGCCGGGCCTGGCCACGCACCAGATTCAGCCCGGCGGCGGCCGGGTCCGGGTTGTCCAGGTTGAGGGTGGCCGGGGCTATCTGGTCACGCAGGGCAAGCACGGTGAAAATCGCCTCAATCCCGCCCGCAGCGCCCAACAGATGGCCGGTCGCCGATTTTGTGGCACTGATAGCGACACTCGAATCGGCGCCGAACAGCGTATTGATCGCCGCCAACTCGCCGTTGTCACCGACAGGTGTGGAGGTGGCATGGGCGTTCAAATGCTGGATCTGTGCCGGGGTGATCCCCGCTTGGGCAATCGCCAACTCCATTGCGCGACGTGCGCCGGAGCCGTCTTCGGGCCCTGAAGTCATGTGATAGGCATCGGCACTGGTGCCGTATCCCACCAACTCCGCAATCGGCGTCGCGCCCCGGGCCAGCGCATGCTCCAGTTCTTCGATCACCAGTAACCCGGCACCTTCGCCCATTACAAACCCGTCGCGGCCTTGATCAAATGGGCGGGAAGCGAGCGCCGGCGTGTCGTTGTAATCGCTGGACAGCGCCCGCGCCGCAGCAAAGCCGCCCAGGCTGACGCGGTGGATGCAGGCTTCGGCGCCGCCACACACGGCGATGTCGATTTCGCCGGCGCGGATCATGCGCGCGGCATCACCAATGGCTTGTACGCCGGCGGCGCACGCGGTGACGGGGGAGCCAAGCGGGCCTTTCAGCTGATGCTGGATCGACACATGCCCGGCGGCCATGTTGCCAAGGAATGACGGGATCGTGAACGGCGACAGGCGGCGCGGCCCTTTGCTGTCAGCGGTGCGCACAGCCTCCGCAATCGCCGGGAAACCACCGACGCCGGAAGCAATAATCGTCGCGGTGCGTTCTTGCTGGGAGGCGGTTTGCGGCGCCCAGCCTGCCTGCGCCAGGGCTTCCTGCGCTGCGGCGAGGGCGAACACGATGAACCGATCCATCTTGCGTTGCTCTTTGGCGGGGATCACGCTGTCGGGGTCAAACCCGGCGTGCGGGTCCTGATCCCGGCCCAGCACCTGGCCGCCAATGCTGATTGCCAAGTCACCGACCAAGGCCTCGGGTAGCCTGCGGATCCCGGATTCAACTGCCAACAGGCGTTTCCAGGTCTGCTCCACGCCGGTTGCCAGCGGGGTGACTGCACCCATGCCGGTCACAACAATTCGCTTATTCATGATCGCTTAGCTCCGCCATTTCAGTTTGGTAGCAATGCTGCGACGAAACTATCATTATGAAAGTAACATCGAACAGCTTAAATTTTCGGGGCCGCCCCACAGAGGAACTGCAATGCAACGTAAGTCACTGGTAAATGCCGAATGCCCGGTAGCCCGTGGAGTGGAAAGGGTAGGCGAGTGGTGGAGCATTCTGATCATGCGCGATGCGCTGCAAGGCTTGCGGCGCTTTGACGAGTTCTCCCAGAGCCTGGAGATTGCCCCCAACATGCTCACGCGCCGGCTTAACAGCCTGGTGGACGCCGGCCTGCTGGAGCGCCGGCAATACAGCGAGCGGCCGCCGCGTTTCGAGTACGTGCCGACGCCGGTGGGCGAGGACTTCCGGGTGGTGATCATGGCATTTATCGGCTGGGGCAACCGCCACTTCGCCACCGAAGGTGAAAGCCTGCAGTTGGTCGACCGGGAAACCCGGCGCCCAGTGGAAGTGGCGGTGGTGGAAGCCGGTAGCGGGGCGCGCGTGCCCGTTGAACAATGCAGCGTGCAAGCCGGGCCGGCAGCGAGCGAGGGCATGCTGGAGCGCCTGGCGCTGCTTCGCGCCAAGCGCTCGGACATTGACCCGTCCCCGCGCACTGCGTAGCCTTGCACGTTCGAGGTTCTTCGGCCCAGGCCGAAGCTAAGAAGGGAACGCGGTCGATGCCGCGGCTGCCCCCGCAACTGTAAAGGGTTTATCTGACTGCCACGCCACTGCCTGAACAAGGCGGGAAGGCGCAGCCAGCGCCGGCCACACCGTCGGCAAGCCCCAAGCCAGGAGACCTGCCTCGCAACCGATTTTCTACTTCAACCGGGCGGGGTGATCCGGTGGCGAATTCTGCTTCTGCGCACCCGCGCAGGGCCACTCGTCCCGTATGCCCGCCCCAAAGGGCATCCGATGAAAACACTGGCCAAACTCCCCGTCACCATCGTTACCGGCTTCCTCGGCTCGGGCAAGACCACCTTGCTGCGCCACATGCTGGACAACGCCCAGGGGCGCCGCATTGCGGTGATCGTCAACGAGTTCGGCGAGCTGGGCATTGACGGTGAAATCCTCAAGCAATGCTCCATCGGCTGCACCGAGGAAGAAGCCAACGGCCGCGTCTACGAGCTGGCCAACGGCTGCCTGTGCTGCACCGTCCAGGAAGAGTTCTTCCCGGTGATGCGCGAACTGGTGGCCCGTCGCGGCGACCTCGACCATATCCTCATCGAAACTTCAGGACTGGCGCTGCCAAAACCGTTGGTCCAGGCCTTCCAGTGGCCGGAAATCCGCAGTGCCTGCACCGTTGACGCGGTGATCACCGTGGTCGACAGCCCGGCCGTGGCCGCCGGCACTTTCGCCGCTTTCCCGGACCAGGTCGACGCCCAGCGCAAACTCGACCCGAACCTGGACCACGAATCCCCACTGCACGAGCTGTTCGCCGACCAACTGGCCAGCGCCGACCTGGTGATCCTCAACAAGTGCGACCTGATCAGCCCTGAAGACCTGGCACGTGTGCGCCTGGAAGTGGCTGAAGAACTGCCGCCCGCGGTAAAAATCATCGAAGCCAGCAGCGGTCGCCTGCCGCTGGACGTGCTGATCGGCTTGGGCGCTGGCTCCGAAGAGCACATCGACGGTCGCCACAGCCACCATGATCATCACCACGAAGGTGAAGACGACCACGACCACGACCACGACGCCTTCGATTCGATTTCCATCGAACTGCCCCAGGCTGACGAAAGCCTGCTGCTCGACGCCCTGACCCAACTGGTGGTCCAGCACGGCATCCTGCGGGTCAAGGGTTTCGCGGCGATCCCGAACAAGCCGATGCGCCTGCTGATCCAGGGCGTGGGCACGCGTTTCGACAAGCACTTCGACCGCGCCTGGCGCGCCGATGAACCGCGCGCCACGCACCTGGTGCTGATCGGCCAGGAACTGGACGCCGCCTTGCTCGAAGCGCAATTGCGCGCTGCCCTCAGCGTTTAAACCATGCACCTGCTCAGGACCCAGCCCGGCGGTTTCGTCTCGGATGACAACATTGCCGACCTTGGCCAAACCCCCGCCGAGCTGGTGATCCTGTGCAGCGGTGACTCCAGCCTGGCGCTGCTGGCAGAAGCGGCCCAGCAGTTGCCCGAGGATTACCCGAGCCTGCGCCTGGCCAACCCGATGCAGGTGCAGAACCACGCCTCGGTCGACTTGTACGTGGACGAGGTACTGCGCCACGCCAAGGTCATCCTGATTTCGCTGCACGGCGGTATCGGCTATTGGCGGTACGGCATCGAGCGCCTCGTTGAGCTGGCCGAGCGCGGTGTGCAACTGATCCTGGTGCCGGGGGATGATCGCCCGGACCCGGAACTCAGTGGCCTGAGTACCGTGGGCGTGGAGGAGCGTGACCGGCTTTGGCACTTCCTGCGCCAGGGCGGCCTGGGTAACGCGCTGGATTTCTATCGTTGCCTGGCGGCCGGCTACCTGGGCCGCGATTACGCCTGGGACGAGCCACAAAACCTGCCGCGTACCGCGATTTATCACCCGCACAAAGCCAATGCCCGTCTCAACGATTGGCAGGCCGACTGGCAACCCGGTTTTCCGGTGGCGGCGGTGCTGTTCTACCGCTCCCATTTGCAGGCGGCCAATACCGGTTTTATCGATGTGTTTTGCCAGCGCTTGCAGGCGGCGGGTCTTAATCCGTTACCGATGGCGGTGGCCAGTTTGAAAGAACCCGGCTGCCTGACGGTGGTCGAGGACCTGCTGGACGAAGTGCACGCCTCGGTGATTCTCAACACCACCGGCTTTGCCCAATCCAGCCCCGAAGCGCCGCACCTGCGGCCGTTTCGCCGCAACATCCCGGTAATCCAGGCGATTTGCGCCCAGGACAACGAGCCCGGCTGGCAGGCCAGCGAACAAGGCCTCGGCCCGCGCGACCTGGCGATGCACATTGCCTTGCCGGAACTGGACGGGCGCATCATCAGCCGGCCCATCAGCTTCAAGGACCTGGCCTGGCGCAGCGAGCGCAGCCAGTCGGATGTGGTGTGCTACCGCGCGCAGCCTGAGCGTATGGACTTCGTCGCCGAGCTGGCGCGGCGCTGGGTCGACTTGGCGCGGGTGCCGAATGGCGAAAAGCGTATCGCGCTGATCCTCGCCAACTACCCGACCCGGGACGGACGTATCGGCAATGGTGTGGGGCTGGACACGCCGGCCGCTGCGCTGAATATCCTGCGGGCCTTGAAGATCGAAGGTTATCCGTTGCCGGACGTGCTGCCGGAGAGCGGCACGGCGTTGATTCAGGAACTGTTGGGCGGCGTCAGCAATGACCTCGACAGCCTCGACCTGCGTCCGTGCCACCAAAGCCTCGCGCTCGATGACTATGAAGCGATGTTCAACCGCTTGCCCGAATCCAATCGCCAGGCGGTGTTGGCACGCTGGGGCACGCCCCGTAACGACCCGATGTTCCGCGACGGCCGCATGATGATCGCCGGCCTGCGCTTTGGCCTGACCTTCGTCGGCATCCAGCCAGCCCGGGGTTATCAAGTGGACGCCAGCGCGGTTTATCACGATCCCGACCTGGTGCCGCCCCATGGCTACCTGGCGTTCTACTTCTGGTTGCGCCAGACCTATGGTGCCCACGGCGTGATCCACGTCGGCAAGCACGGCAACCTGGAGTGGCTGCCGGGCAAGGGCGTCGGGCTTTCGGAAAATTGCTGGCCTGACGCACTGCTGGGGCCGTTGCCGAACATCTACCCGTTTATCGTCAACGACCCGGGCGAGGGCGCCCAGGCCAAGCGGCGCACCCAGGCGGTGATCATCGACCACTTGATGCCGCCGCTGACCCGCGCCGAAACCTACGGGCCGCTGCGTGACCTGGAGCTGTTGGCCGACGAGTATTACGAAGCCCAACTGCTCGACCCACGGCGCGCCCGTGAGCTGCAAAAAGACATCCTCAAGCTGGTGCGGGAAACCCGTATCGACCAGGAACTGGCCCTCGACGAAAACCTCGACAGCGACGCCGACGCCGCCATCTGGCTGCCACGCCTGGACACTTACCTGTGTGACTTGAAGGAGTCGCAGATTCGCGATGGCCTGCACATCTTCGGTGAGTCGCCCGAGGGCCGGTTGCGCATCGACACCTTGCTGGCGTTGCTGCGCATTCCGCGTGGCGATGGTCGCGGGCCGCAATCGAGCCTGCTGCGGGTACTGGCCAGGGCCTTTGAGTTGGGCTTCGACCCGCTGGATTGCGCCCTGGCCGAGCCGTGGACCGGGCGTCGTCCCGAGGTGTTGCAAAAGATCGATACGCAATTGTGGCGCACCGCTGGCGACACCCGCGAACGCCTCGAATTGTATGCCGCCCGCCTGATCGAGCAGGCGCTGGAAGGGCCGGTGGAACAGCTTGAAGAGCCGGGCTGGGAAGACGTCAAGTCGGTGATCGAGAGCTTGCGCATCGTCGTCGCGCCGCGCCTGGATGCTTGCGGCCCGGCGGAAATGCGTGGCTTGCTGGATGCCCTGAGCGGGCGTTTCGTGCCGGCTGGCCCCAGTGGCGCGCCGAGCCGGGGCCGTCTGGACGTACTGCCCACCGGGCGTAACTTTTTCTCGGTGGATGTGCGCAACCTGCCGACCACCACCGCGTGGCGCATCGGTTTCCAGTCGGCGAACCTGATTCTTGAGCGTCACCTGCAAGACCACGGCGACCACTTGCGCCAACTCGGCCTGTCGGTGTGGGGCACTGCCACCATGCGCACCGGCGGCGACGACATCGCCCAGGCCATGGCGCTGATGGGCGTGCGCCCGGTGTGGGCCACGGGCAGCCAGCGGGTGGATGACTTTGAAATCCTGCCGATCAGCCTGCTGGACCGGCCGCGTGTGGATGTGACGTTGCGTGTGTCGGGGTTCTTCCGCGATGCGTTCGCCAACCTGATCCGCCTGTTCGACGCGGCGGTGCAAGCTGTGGCCGCGCTGGACGAGCCCGACGACCTGAACCCGCTGGCGGCCAAGGTGCGCAGCGAGCGTGAGGCCTTGCGCCTGTCGGGCCTGGACGAGGAGGCCGCCGCGAAGCAGGCGGGCTGGCGGATCTTCGGCGCCAAGCCCGGTGCCTACGGTGCCGGTGTGCAGGGCGCAATCGACGGGCGCCTGTGGCAGAGCCGTGAAGACCTGGCCGAGGTTTATCTGAACTGGGGCGGCTACGCCTATGGCGGCTCCGACGAAGGCACCGCCGCCCGCGAACAGTTTGCCCAGCGCTTGAGCCAGGTGCAGGCGGTGTTGCAGAACCAGGACAACCGCGAGCACGATTTGCTCGACTCCAATGATTACTACCAATTCCAGGGCGGTATGCTTGCCGCCGTGGAAACCCTGAGCGGCGACAAGGCCGCCAGCTATCATGGCGACCACAGCCAGCCGGACCTGCCGAAGGTCCGCACGCTGAAGGAAGAGTTGAACCGGGTGATCCGTGCCCGGGCGGCCAACCCGAAGTGGATCGAAGGGGTGAAGCGCCACGGCTACAAAGGCGCGTTCGAGATGGCGGCCACCGTGGACAATCTGTTCGCGTTCGACGCCACCACCGCGCTGATCGACGATCATCAGTACGCGTTGCTGGCCGACGCCTATTTGCTCGACCCGGACACCCGGGCCTTTGTGCAGCAGCACAACCCGGATGCCCTGCGGGACATGATCGAGCGCATGCTCGAAGCCCAGCAGCGTGGCCTGTGGCAGGAGCCCGGGGCATACCGCGAGGCGTTGGAAAACCTGTTGTTGGATATAGAAGAAGGCAGTTGATGACCGACCTCCCGCATTTCCCGCTGTCTGCCGTTGTCGGCGCCGATGACCTGAAACTGGCCCTGTGCCTGACCGCCATCGACCCGAAAATCGGCGGCGTGCTGATCGAAGGCCCGCGCGGCATGGCCAAGTCCACCCTGGCGCGCGGCCTGGCAGACCTGCTCGCCAGTGGTCAGTTCGTCACGCTGCCCTTGGGCGCCACCGAGGAACGGCTGGTAGGCACCCTCGATCTGGACGCGGCGCTCGGCGAGGGCCGCGCACAATTTTCCCCCGGCGTGCTGGCCAAGGCCGACGGTGGCGTGCTCTACGTCGATGAAGTCAACCTGCTGCCCGACCATCTGGTGGATCTGCTGCTGGACGTGGCCGCCAGCGGCACCAACCTGATCGAGCGCGACGGGATTTCCCATCGGCATTCGGCGCGCTTTGTGCTGATCGGCACCATGAACCCGGAAGAGGGCGAGTTGCGCCCGCAATTGCTCGACCGGTTTGGTTTCAACGTGGCGCTGAGCGGGCACACCCAGCCCGCCGAGCGTGGGCAGATCATCCGTCGCCGCCTGGATTTCGACAACGATCCCCAGGGTTTCTGCGAGCAATGGGCCGATCAGCAGGCCGCGTTGCGCGAGCGCTGCACCCAGGCGCGGGCGCTGTTGGAGAGCATCCCGCTGGATGACCAGGCGCTGGCGCAGATTACCGAGCGCTGCTTTGCCGCCGGCGTCGATGGCTTGCGCGCCGATCTGGTCTGGCTGCGTGGCGCCCGTGCCCATGCGGCTTGGCGGGGCGCTACGGCCATCAGCGAAGAAGATATCGAAGCCGTCGCGGAATTTGCCCTGCGCCATCGTCGCCAGGAGCAATCCCCGCCTGCAACGCCGCCCGCTGGCGGTCAATCACCCAAGGCCAATGATGCACCTGAAGGCCAGGGCCAATGGGGCGACATGCCCGCACCCGCACTGCCGACAGGCGCTCGCCGAGCCGTGCCCACCTGGCCAAAAAAGCCCTAGGCATTCGCCCCAAGCCTGACGCGGGGGCGGATGCGCGGCCCAAGGCGGGTCGACTGAACAAGGGCCGGCGAGGCCAGGCGCGCAGCGCGGCGCAAGGTTCGATCAACTGGCCGGGCACGCTGCTCGGCGGGCGACCGCAACGCCGTGAAGACCTGTTGTATCAACTGCGCAGCCGTACGCCCCATGAGCTGTGGCTAGTGATTGTCGATGCGTCGGCTTCCACCCGGCGGCATCAGGCGTTGACGGATGCCAAAGGGTTGCTGGCCCAGCTGTTTGACGATGCCTATCGGCAGCGGGCGCGCATGGCGTTGCTCACTGCGAGCGGGCAATCGCCGAAATGGCAGGTGCAGGGATTAAAGGCAGCCAAGGGGCTCAATCACTGGCTTGAAGGGCTCGGCGCAGGCGGCGGCACGCCATTGTTGGCAGCGCTGAACGAAGCTGGGCAGTGGTTGGCGGCCCGACGCACGCGTTATCCGGCGGAGCAGCAGCGGTTGCTGGTGATCACCGATGGACGGCTGAAGGATGTGGCGGGGCTGCCGCCACTGGACTGCCCGGGTTTGCTGGTGGACATCGAGCGCGGCCCGATTCGGCTGGGACGCGCGAGGCAACTGGCTACGGAGTTACAGATTGATTATCGGCATATCGATAACCTGTAAGCGCCGGCACATTCGGCCAGAGATCCGCCACCAGAAACAACCGTTCGGCCTCTTCCCATTCGCCTTCGCTGTTTTCCACCAGGCGCACCAGCAATTGTGCGGGCGCCATCGGGTCCAGCTCGGTTAGCCAGTGCTGCATCCGGGCCGCGTCCCAGGCTTCGTCCGCCGGGTAGTGTGCCGGCGCCAGCCACGCGTGGCGGGGCAGCGGTTGCCAGCGACCGGCGGGGCTCTGTTCGATAAACCTCGACCAGTCGCGCTGATGCAGCCAGCGCCCATTCAGATGCTGCGGATGTGCGCCCACCGGCGCGTGTGCCATGCCGGGCCATGGGTAGAGCAAATACCCGCCCAGCCATAGATGGGCATCAAAGGCTTGAATGTCCAGGGCGGCCAGCACTTCCCGGCTTTCCGGCCGGGCGGAGATCGGCAGTTGATGCTGGGCCAGATGGGCCAGCTTGCGGTCCAGCCGGTCGTGGCAGCCCGGGCCCAGCCATTGGGCGGTGTCCCGGCCGTCGCCGTCCTGGGGGCCGAGGTAGAGTTTGATCGCCAGTTCCAGATGGTGCACGCCGTCTCGGTCGCGCAGCAGCATGTCGAGCTCTCCCAGGGTATGCCCGGCCTGGCGGATCGGCAGGTTGGCCGCGAGCAATTCCACGCCCGGCGCATGCTGCACAGCAAATTGCCACAATCGTTCGTAATACAACCCCAGCCGCCGGGTGCGTGCCTGGCTCAGCCAGTGCAGCAGGGCGCTGCTGTCCTGGTCCAGTTGGCGCAACCAGTGCTCCAGCACATGCGGGGCCTGCACCCAGTCGCTGCCGGTCAGCGGGTGACGTTGCGGCCAGGGCGTTTGCGTGAGCATCGGCGGGGCGAGCATCACCCACGCGAGGTCGCGCACCTCGGGGTGACGCAGTTGGCGGGGCAGGTGCTGTAAATCAGGGAACAGGGTCATGGTCCGAGCATAGCCTTTTACAGCCGGAAAGGGGGCTGAGAACCGTTGTCGTCTGGGGTTTGCGGCGACAAAGGATTTTGTGTAACGCCGGCTTTCGCCCATAATCGTTCTTTTTTGCAGAACCCGAACCCCGCAGGAGCCCCATGGAGCAATTTCGCAATATCGGCATTATCGGTCGCCTGGGCAGTACCCAGGTGTTGGACACCGTCCGCCGGCTGAAAAAGTTTCTGCTCGAGCGCCACCTGCATGTGATCCTCGAAGACACCATCGCTGAAATCCTCCCGGGCCACGGCCTGCAAACCTCGTCGCGCAAAATGCTCGGTGAAGTCTGCGACATGGTGATCGTGGTGGGTGGCGACGGCAGCCTGCTGGGCGCCGCCCGTGCGCTGGCGCGGCATAACGTGCCGGTGCTGGGGATCAACCGCGGGAGCCTGGGGTTCCTCACCGATATTCGCCCCGACGAGCTGGAAGTCGAAGTGGCCAAGGTGCTGGACGGTCACTACCTGGTGGAAAACCGCTTCCTGCTGCAGGCTGAAGTGCGCCGCCACGGTGAAGCCATCGGCCAGGGCGACGCCCTCAACGACGTGGTGCTTCACCCCGGCAAATCGACGCGGATGATCGAGTTCGAGCTGTACATCGACGGCCAGTTCGTCTGCAGCCAGAAGGCCGACGGCCTGATCGTCGCCACACCGACCGGCTCTACCGCGTACGCGCTGTCTGCCGGCGGGCCGATCATGCATCCCAAGCTGGATGCCATTGTGATCGTGCCGATGTACCCCCATATGTTGTCCAGCAGACCGATTGTGGTCGACGGCAACAGTGAGCTGAAAATCGTGGTCTCCAAAGACATGCAGATCTACCCGCAAGTCTCCTGCGACGGGCAGAACCATTTCACCTGCGCCCCCGGTGACACCATCACCGTGAGCAAAAAGGCGCAGAAGCTGCGGTTGATCCATCCGCTGGACCACAACTACTACGAAGTGTGCCGGACCAAGCTGGGCTGGGGCAGCCGCTTGGGGGGTGGAGGCGACTGATGCTCGATCCCGCGCGTAGCTACGACCTGATTGGTGACGTGCACGGTTGCGCTCATACCCTTGAGCACTTGCTCGACCAATTGGGTTACCACAAGCAGGGCGGCACCTGGCGCCACCCGTCGCGAATGGCCGTGTTCCTCGGCGATATCATCGACCGCGGGCCGCGTATTCGCGAGGCGCTGCACATCGTCCACGACATGACCGAGGCCGGCCAGGCGCTGTGCATCATGGGGAACCATGAGTTCAACGCGCTGGGCTGGAGTACGCCGGCCACCCCGGGCAGCGGCAAGCAATTCGTGCGCGAGCACACCCCACGCCATGCGCGGTTGATCCAGGAAACCCTGACCCAGTTCGAACAGCACCCGGCGGACTGGCACGACTTCCTCGGCTGGTTCTACGAAATGCCGCTGTTTGTCGATGCCGGGCGGTTCCGCGTGGTGCACGCGTGCTGGGACAACGGCTTTATCGAACCCCTGCGCGCGCATTTCCCGGACGGCTGCATCGACCAGCACTTCCTGCAAGCCGCCGCCGTGCCCGGCAGTTTCGCCAGCAACGCCTTCGACCGCCTGCTGCGCGGCACCGACATGCGCCTGCCGGACGGCCTGACCCTGACCGGTGGCGACGGCCTGACGCGTTCGTTCTTCCGCACCAAATTCTGGGAAGACGACCCGAAGACCTACGGCGACATCGTGTTCCAGCCCGATGCGCTGCCGGAGCCGGTGGCCGCCACGCCACTGTCGTCCAGCGAGAAAAATTCCCTGCTGCGCTATGGCGTCGACGAACCGTTGCTGTTCGTCGGTCACTACTGGCGCAGCGGCAAACCAGCACCGATCCGCCCGAACCTGGCCTGCCTGGACTACAGCGCGGTGCTGTACGGCAAGCTGGTGGCCTACCGGCTGGATCAGGAAACCCGCCTGGACCCGCGTAAATTTGTTTGGGTCGACGTCGAGCGCCCTGAGGTTATTTCATGAGTACCGTGGCTGTTTTACGTTTGCCGCTGGCGGTGGATTTGAGTGGTTTCGTCAAGCTGCTGCAACGCATGCAAGTGCCCCATCGCGTGAGCGAGGAAGCCGGGGAGCAGGTGCTGTGGGTGCCCGATGCAATCAGTGAAGACGTGAAGGTCTTGTACCAGCGCTTTCCTGCCGGCGACCCGGACCAGCAACTGGATATTCCGGACCAGGCACCGCCGGCCCGGCGCCCCGGGTTTGTCCAGCAGTTGCGCCACAGCCCGGTCACCGGGCTGGTGCTGCTGCTGAGCATCATTGTCGGTGCGGTCACGCTGCTGGGGGATAACCTGCAGGCGATGAGCTGGCTGACCTTCCTGCCGTTCAGCGTGGTCGGTGAGTACATCCGTTTTACGCCATTGACCGACAGCCTGGCGTCGGGACAGTGGTGGCGGTTGGTCACGCCGATGCTGATCCACTTCGGCATCCTGCACCTGGCCATGAACGGCATGTGGTACTGGGAGCTGGGGCGGCGTATCGAGCTGCGCCAGGGCAGTATCAACCTGCTGGGCCTGACGCTGTTGTTCAGCCTGGTGTCCAACTACGCTCAATATTATTTTGGTGGTCCCGGCCTGTTTGGCGGGTTGTCCGGCGTGCTGTACGGCTTGCTCGGGCATTGCTGGATCTATCAATTGTTGTCGCCCAATCCGGTGTATCGCCTGCCTCGCGGGGTGTTGGTGATGATGCTGGTGTGGCTGGTGCTGTGCCTGTCGGGCCTGGTCTCGATGATCGGCTTCGGCGAAATCGCCAACGCGGCCCACGTGGGCGGCCTGGTGATCGGGTGCCTGACCGGCTTGTTGGGTGGCTTGTACAGCCGCCGCAAAATGTCTCCTATTTAGTTAAGGAAGAGTCTTATGTCCTCTTTTGTCGAAATGATCGAAAACATCACCCCGGACATCTACGAGAGCCTCAAGCTCGCCGTGGAAATCGGCAAATGGTCCGATGGCCGCAAGCTCACCGCCGAGCAGCGTGAACTGTCGTTGCAGGCGGTGATCGCCTGGGAACTGCAGAACCTGCCGGAAGACCAGCGCACCGGCTACATGGGCCCGCAGGAATGCGCCTCGAAGTCGGCACCGGTGCCGAACATCCTGTTCAAGTCGGATGCCATCCATTGATTGAGATTGGCCGTGGTGCAGTCAGCAAAATGTCGGCGCAGTTGGGTGAGCCGACCGTTCAATACGCGTTTCGCCTCGGCGATATCGAGGTGCCGGTCAACCCGTTGATCGGCACCACCGTGCGCCTGGAATACCTCGGTGCGATTCATTGCACCCATTGCGGTCGCAAGACCAAGACCAGTTTCAGCCAGGGTTACTGCTACCCGTGCATGACCAAACTGGCCCAGTGCGATCTGTGCATCATGAGCCCCGAGCGCTGTCATTACGACGCCGGCACCTGCCGCGATCCGGCCTGGGGTGAAAAATTCTGCATGACCGACCACGTGGTGTACCTGGCGAATTCGTCGGGGATCAAGGTCGGTATCACGCGCGCCAGCCAGTTGCCAACCCGCTGGCTGGACCAGGGCGCCAGCCAGGCGCTGCCGATCATGCGCGTTGCCACACGCCAGCAATCGGGTTTCGTCGAAGACCTGTTCCGCAGCCAGGTGGCCGACAAGACCAACTGGCGTGCGCTGCTCAAGGGCGATGCCCAGGCCGTCGACCTTGCGCAGGTGCGCGACGAACTGTTCGCCAACTGTGCCGAAGGCTTGCTCGGTTTGCAGGAACGCTTTGGCCTGCAGGCCATCCAACCGGTGACCGATATCGAACCGATCGAAATCCGTTACCCGATCGAGCAGTACCCGACCAAGATCGTCAGCTTCAACCTGGACAAGAACCCGATTGCCGAAGGCACGCTGATGGGGATCAAGGGCCAATACCTGATCTTCGACACCGGCGTGATCAACATTCGTAAATACACGGCCTACCAGCTCGCCGTGCATCAGTAGAAGGACGACAGACATGCGCACCGAACAGCCGAAGATGATTTACCTGAAGGACTATCAGGCGCCGGACTACCTGATCGACGAGACGCACCTGACCTTCGAGTTGTTCGAGGACCACAGCCTGGTCCACGCGCAACTGGTGATGCGCCGCAACCCCGAGCGCGGCGCCGGCTTGCCGCCGCTGGTGCTGGACGGGCAACAGCTCGAGCTGGTGTCGGTAAACCTCGCCGATCAGGAACTGACCGACGCGGACTATCAGTTGAGCGACAGCCACCTGACCGTGCACCCCACCAGCGCGACCTTCACCCTCGACACCACGGTGAAGATCCACCCGGAAACCAACACCGCCCTGGAAGGCCTGTACAAATCCGGCGGCATGTTCTGCACCCAGTGCGAGGCCGAAGGCTTCCGCAAGATCACCTATTACCTCGACCGCCCGGACGTGATGAGCGTCTTCACCACCACGGTGATCGCCGAACAACACAGCTACCCGGTGCTGCTGTCCAATGGCAACCCGATTGCGTCCGGCCCCGGCGAAGACGGCCGGCACTGGGCGACCTGGGAAGACCCGTTCAAGAAACCGGCTTACCTGTTCGCACTGGTGGCCGGTGATTTGTGGTGCGTTGAAGACACCTTCACCACCATGACCGAGCGCACCGTGGCGCTGCGCATCTATGTTGAGCCGGAAAACATCGACAAGTGCCAGCACGCCATGAACAGCCTGAAGAAGTCCATGCGCTGGGACGAAGAAGTCTATGGCCGTGAGTACGACCTCGACATTTTCATGATCGTCGCGGTCAACGACTTCAACATGGGCGCCATGGAGAACAAGGGCCTCAACATCTTCAACTCCAGCGCCGTGCTGGCCCGTGCCGAAACCGCCACCGACGCCGCTCACCAGCGTGTGGAGGCGATCGTCGCCCACGAATACTTCCACAACTGGTCGGGCAACCGCGTGACCTGCCGCGACTGGTTCCAGCTGTCGCTGAAGGAAGGCTTCACCGTGTTCCGTGACTCGCAATTCTCTGCCGACATGAACTCGGCGACGGTCAAGCGTATCCAGGACGTGGCCTACCTGCGCACGCACCAGTTCGCCGAAGACGCCGGTCCCATGGCTCACGCGGTACGTCCGGACGGCTTTATCGAAATCTCCAACTTCTACACCCTGACCGTGTACGAAAAGGGCTCGGAAGTCGTCCGCATGATCCAAACCCTGCTCGGCGCCGAAGGCTTCCGCAAAGGCAGCGACCTGTACTTCGAACGCCACGACGGCCAGGCCGTGACCTGCGATGACTTTATCAAGGCCATGGAAGACGCTAACGGCGCCGACCTGACCCAGTTCAAGCGCTGGTACAGCCAAGCCGGCACGCCACGCCTGGCGGTGAGCGAGTCCTACGACGCAGCCGCAAAAACCTACAGCCTGACCTTCCGTCAAAGCTGCCCGGAAACCCCGGACAAAGTGCAAAAGCTGCCGTTCGTGATTCCGGTCGAACTGGGCCTGCTGGACGGGAAGGGCGCGGGTATCGCCCTGCGCCTGGCCGGCGAAGCGATGGCTGGCGCCACGTCCCGGGTGATCTCGGTGACTGAAGCCGAACAGACCTTCACCTTTGTCGACATCGCCGAACACCCGCTGCCTTCGCTGCTGCGTGGCTTCTCGGCGCCGGTGAAGCTGAGCTTCCCCTACAACCGCGACCAACTGATGTTCCTGATGCAGCACGACAGCGATGGTTTCAATCGCTGGGACGCCGGCCAGCAGTTGTCGGTGCAGGTGTTGCAAGAGCTGATCGCCCAGCATCAGCAGGGCCTGGCATTGGCGCTGGACCAACGCCTGATCACTGCGCTGCGCAGTGTATTGAGCGATGAGCGCCTGGACCAGGCGATGGTCGCCGAAATGCTCTCGCTGCCGAGCGAAGCCTACCTGACTGAAATCAGCGAAGTCGCAGACGTCGACGCCATCCACACCGCGCGTGAATTTGCCCGCAAGCAACTGGCCGATCAGCTGTTCGAAGGGCTGTGGCTGCGTTACCAGGCCAATCGCGACCTGTCGAAGAAAACCCCGTACGTGGCCGAGGCGGAACACTTTGCCCGTCGCGCCTTGCAGAACATTGCGCTGTCGTACCTGATGCTCAGCGGCAAGCCTGAAGTGCTGGCCGCAACCCTTGAACAGTTCGATGCGTGCGACAACATGACCGAGCGCCTCACGGCCCTGGCGGTGTTGGTCAACTCGCCGTTCGAAGAAGAGAAGGCCAAGGCCCTGGCGGTGTTTGCCGAGAACTTCAAGGACAACCCGCTGGTCATGGACCAATGGTTCAGCGTGCAGGCCGGCAGTGGGTTGCCGGGCGCGCTGGAACGGGTCAAGGCGTTGATGCAGCACCCGGCGTTCAACATCAAGAACCCGAACAAGGTGCGGGCATTGGTGGGCGCGTTTGCCGGGCAGAACCTGATCAACTTCCATGCGGCGGATGGTTCGGGTTATCGCTTCCTGGCGGATTTGGTGATCCAGTTGAACGGCTTCAACCCGCAGATTGCGTCGCGGCAGTTGGCACCACTGACCCGCTGGCGCAAATACGACGACGCGCGGCAGGCGCTGATGAAAGGCGAGCTGGAGCGGATTCGCGCGTCCGGCGAGCTGTCCAGTGATGTGTTTGAGGTGGTGAGCAAGAGCCTCGCTTAACTGAGCGGTTTAGTTAGGGCCGAACACACTTCCGTGGCGAGGGGGCTTGTCCTGTGGTGTGGGGGCTTGTCCTGTGGTGAGGGGGGCTTGTCCTGTGTTGAGGGAGCTTGTCCTGTGGTGTGGGGGCTTGTCCTGTGGCGAGGGGGCTTGTCCCCCGTTGGAGTGCGCAGCGCTCCCGCTTTTTTTGGGGCCGCTACGCAGCCCAACGGGGGACAAGCCCCCTCGCCACAGGTGGTCTTAGATAACCGGCGGCCAGCGCAGGTCTTGGGCGTCATCACCGGTGTAGCGCGGGAAGCGCTCGGCGATCATTTCGTGGGGCACGCCCAGCGGTATCGCGCTGGCCGTGTCCAGGCGGGTCACTTGTTCCGCCGAGAGTTGCACGTTCAGTGCGCCCAGGGTGCCGTCCAGTTGTTCACGGGTACGCGGTCCCAGAATCGGAATCAGCGCAGTGGTCGAACGACGGGCTTTTTCCCGCAGCCAGGCGATGGCGATGTGGGTCGGCGTGGCATTCAGCTCGCCGGCCACCGCCAGTAACGTGTCGAGCACCGCCGTTTCCCGTGCACTTTTTTCCGCGTGAACCAGAATGCCGAGCTTGCTGGCACGGGTATCGTCCTGGCTGTTGCGGTACTTGCCGGTGAGGAAGCCACCGCCCAGGGGCGACCATAACGTGGCGGCCAGGCCCAGGGCTTCGGCCATGGGCAACAGCTCACGGTCGGCGGTACGTTCGGCCAGGCTGTATTCGGTCTGGATCGCGACCAGGGGCGCAAAGCCACGCACTTCGGCGAGCAGGTCGGCGCGGGCGATCCGCCAGGCAGGGAAGTTGGACAAGCCGGCATAGTGGATCTTGCCGGCCCGCACCAGGTCATCAAAACCCCGCAGGATTTCTTCCATGGGCGTGACGTTGTCGCTGATATGGGCCCAGAACAGGTCGATGTGGTCGGTGTTCAGGCGTTTCAGGCTTTCCTCGACGGCACGCACCATGTTTTTGCGATTGTTGCCGAGTTTGATCGTGCCTTCGTCCTGGGGCTGTGTGCGCAGGGTGTACTTGCTGGCGATCACCAGGTGATCCCGTTCCGACGCAATGAACTCACCGAGCAGCACCTCCGATTGGCCGAACTGGTAGCCGTTGGCGGTATCGAGGAAATTACCGCCGGCTTCCAGGTAACCGTCGTAGATCCGCTTGGACTCTTCGCGCTCGGCGCCATGGCCCCAGCCTGTACCGAAATTGGCGGTGCCCAAGGCCAGTTCCGAAACCCGCAGGCCGCTACGACGGCCAAAGACTTTATTGCGCATACGAGAACTCCTGATGCTGTGATTGGTTTAAATGTTTTGCAACATCTATTAAATATGATGCGAGTCATATATTTCGTCAAGGGGCTTTTTTTGGCTGCGAAGGGAAGGGCGCCTGCTCCTGACACTTTCTGACAGAGGCCTCTGCTAAGCTGCGCCACCTTCCTTTGCTTGAGCGTGATCAACGTGTCGCGTACCAGTCGTCTGCTGACCTTGTTGCAAGTCCTGCGGGGCAAAAAGCGCCCGGTGACGGCCGCCGTTCTGGCGGCAGAACTGGAGATATCCGAACGCACGCTGTACCGCGATATCGCTGAATTGACCGCCCTGGGTGCGCCGATTTTCGGCGAGGCGGGTGTGGGCTATGTGCTGCGTGCCGGCCTGTTCCTGCCGCCGCTGATGCTTAATGCCGACGAAACCGAGGCCATCGTGCTGGGCTTGCGCTATGTCGATCAGCGGGGCGATGACGTGCTGAGCCGGGCGGCCGCCAATGCCCTGGCAAAAATTGCCGATGTGCTGGACCCGGCCGCCCAGGAAGCGTTGCGCAACCCCACCTTGTTGCCAGGCCCGCCGGGGTTTGGCTACCCGGAAAACCGCGTACCGTTGAATGTGTTCCGCGAGGCCATTCGTGGCCAGGCCAAGCTGCACATTGATTACGCCGATGCGAGGCAGACCGCCAGCCAGCGGTTGATCTGGCCCCTGGCCCTGGGCTTTCTCAATGAAGTGCGGGTGATCGTCGCGTGGTGCGAGTTGCGCGGCGCCTATCGCACCTTTCGCACCGACCGTGTGGCCGCGGCCCGCCTGCAAGGCGAGCGTTATCCGGGGCGGCGCGGCGACTGGTTGCGCGCCTGGCGCAAGCTGATGGAACAGAACGAATCCGGGCCGTTCACTCCTGACAAGAACTGACACAACGCTGCTTTAGCATGGCTCCATAAATCACTAACAAGGAGCGGTCACCATGTCCCAACCCACCCCTGAACTGGCCCCGGCGATCGCGACGTACATCGCCGCCGCGAATGCCGGCGATACCTCGCTGGTGGTCGACTGTTTTGCCGAGGATGCCAATGTGTTCGACGAAGGTGAGCACCGGATCGGCACCGCCGCCATCGCCCGCTGGATGGAAGACACCGGGCGCCGTTATCAACCCAAGGTGCAGGTACTCAATGTGCAACACCGCACGGGCAAGGTGCTGGTGAGCAACCTGATCACCGGTAGCTTCCCTGGCAGCCCGCTGGAGCTGCGTTATACCTTCCGCCTCAATGAACAGGGCAAGATTTCCCGACTGGATATTTCCCTGTAGCCGTCATGGCATACTGCCGGGCATGAATTTCGACTCGCCACTCGCCGCCTACCAGTACGCTGTCACCGAACAGGGTTTCGTCCCCGACGACGCCCAGCGCGCAGCGGTGCAAGCCCTGCAGGATTGCCATCAGGCGCTGCACCACGGTCACGGGCCCATCACCGGGGTGTACCTGTGGGGCCCGGTCGGGCGCGGCAAGACCTGGCTGATGGACCAGTTCTACCAGAGCCTGCGAGTGCCCGCGCGGCGCCAGCATTTCCATCACTTCATGGGGTGGGTGCATCAGCGCTCGTTCCAGCTGACCGGTACCCACGACCCCTTGCAGGCCCTCGCGCGTGAACTGAGCCGGGAAGTGCGGGTGCTGTGTTTTGATGAATTGTTTGTGAATGACATCGGTGACGCGATCATTCTCGGCCGGCTGTTCCAGGTGATGTTCGAGGAAGGCGTGGTGATGGTCTGCACGTCCAACCAACCTCCCGATCAGCTGTACGCCGATGGTTTCAACCGTGATCGATTCCTGCCGGGGATCGAGGCCATCAAACGCCATATGCGCGTGGTGGCCGTTGATGGCGGGGAAGATCATCGCCTGCACCCCGGCACCGCACTGCAGCGTTACTGGGTTGACCAGCCCGAGGCGCTGGCTGAGGTGTTTCGCCAGTTGAGCGACGGGCAGGCGGTGAGCAGCGGGCCTGTTGCGGTCGGCTACCGCAGCATCGTGGCGGTGCAGTCCAGCGACACGGTGTTGTGGTGCCGCTATGCCGACCTGTGCGAACAGCCGTTGGCGGCCATGGATTTCATGCTGCTGTGTGATCGCTTCAAGGCCATTTTGCTGGGGGATGTGCCGAACCTCAGCGCACAAAAACGCCCGGGAAGAATCGCCCGTGGCACTGAAGACGCCGCCCTGCGGGTGGACGCCGGTGATCGGGAGTTGCCGGAACTCTCGGTGCATGACGACAGCGTCCGACGGTTTATCGCCTTGGTGGACGAGTGCTACGACCGCAAGGTGCCGCTGTACATCGAGGCCAAGGTGCCATTGGAAAGCCTCTACACCGAAGGTTACCTGGCGTTTCCCTTTCGCCGCACCCTGAGCCGCTTGCAGGAGATGCAGTTGGCACGATTCGGCGAGGCTGGCGCGCTTTCACGCGGGCAAATGTAGTTAATCTCCTTCAGCTAATGCCCGCTCAACGCTTACAATCGATCCTTTTTATGGGGACCGAGTCCCTGTTGCACCGTTAACGAGGAAGGACATGGACACCGCAGAAATCCTGGTGCTGCAAGCCAGCTACACCAACCCGGTACATGCCGAGGCCATTGGCCTGGTGCTCAATCATTACGCCGAAGACCCCATGGGCGGTGGCCACAGCCTGCCGGCCGACCGCCTGGAGCAACTGCCAGCGGAGTTGGCCAAGCGTGCCCACGCGTTCAGTGTGCTGGCATTTGTCGGCGGTGTGCCGGCCGGGCTGGTGAACTGCTTTGAAGGGTTTTCCACGTTTGCCTGCCGCCCGCTGGTCAACGTCCACGACGTGGTGGTGATGGATAAATTCCGTGGCTTGGGGCTGAGTCAGAAAATGCTGCAGAAGGTCGAGGAAATCGCCCGCCAGCGCGGCTGCTGCAAGATCACCCTCGAGGTACTCGAAGGCAACGCCGTGGCGCAGTCGGCGTATCGCAAGTTTGGTTTTGACGACGCAGTGTTTGATCCCGCCCATGGCCGGATGTTGTTCTGGAATAAATCGCTTTAATTAATGTTTATTTAATTAAAGGCAAAAAAAGGCGCCAGCAAGTGGCGCCAAATTGACCTTAGCTATCAGAGCGGAATAGCACAGGGTATTACGGGAAACTATCAGCTGTTGGGCTGCTGCACATCGGTAGTTTGTTCGGCAGAGGCGGGCTTTACAGTCTTGCCGTCAGCCAGCGCTGTTTGCTGGGCGGCGCCGTGGGTTTGTTCCTGGACGAAGGTGAAGTTGTTGTAAAACTCCTTCGAGCGCTCTGAACCGCCTTCTGCGAAGGCAGCTACAGAGGTCATGGTCATCAGGCCGGCAAGGATAACAGTCGAAATTTTCATGGCAGTGTCTCATTAAGTGTGTTGGGTTCCGCGCGTTGTGTTCAGCGGCGGCATGGGGAGACTTTGGGCCCATGATATTAAGTAAGGGTTAACCTTGAGCTGACCGAAAGTTAACGATTTCGTTAACTTTCGATTAACCAGGGGGAGCGCTTAAAGCTTCCACTCCAGCGCCAGCGTGACCGTGCGCGGGTCTCCCCAATAAACACCGTTATAAAAGCCGACGTTGTTGTAATACTTCGTATCAAACAAGTTGTTTACGTTCACTGATGCCGACAGGTGCTTATCGAACTCATAACGTGACATCAGGTTGACCAGGGCATACGCGTCCTGACGGATGGCCGTGCTCTGGGTGATGAGCCTGCCATTCGCGTCACGGCCCACCGGGCGATTGGCGTAGCGGTAGATGTCGCTCTGCCAGTTGACCCCGGCACCGACCGTCAGCCCGCGCCAGCTGCCGGGCAAGCGATACGTCGTGGAGGTGCGCAGGAGGTTGAGGGGCTGGGCGGTGTTGTTGCGTTCTTTTTCGCCGTTCACGGAATGGGTGTAGGTGTAACCGGCTTTTACATTCCAGTCAGGCATCACTTCGCCTGCCACTTCCACTTCGAAGCCCTGCACCTTGTTGCCCTTGCCGCCGGACTTGTAATACTGCTCGCCCTGAGGCCCCAGGGGGACCGAGTCATCGACTTCCGCCACGTTGTCCTGGGTCGTCCAGAACACCGCGCTCGACAGGCTCAGGCGATCGTCCAGCAGGCTGCCCTTGAGGCCCAGCTCGTAGCTCTTGCCCACGATCGGCTCCAGGTACCGGTCGCTTACATCCTTTTGCGTCTGCGGCTTGAAGATGTCGGTGTAGCTGACATAGGCCGTGAAGTCCTGATTGATGTCGTAGAGCAATCCGGCGTAGGGCGTCCAGACATCGCTTTGGGTCTGGCTACTGTGACGGATGTCCACCAACTGCCGCTCCTCGTAGTCATAGTTGGAGCTGGTGGACTTCCAGGAGCCGTAGCGGCTGCCCAGCACGGCGTGCCAGTGGTCGCTCAGGCTCAGGCGTGTCGCCAGGTAGCCGGCTTTTTGGTAGGTGCTGCCGTTGCTTGAGTCCATGCGGGTGGTTTCATCGGCAAATTCGGGGATGCCGCCGGTGTCGGCCCAGTCCGGGATTTGCAGGTAGCCGTCGGGCACCTTGCCAATGAGGTAGGGCGAAGAGTCTCGGTGGCGCGCCTGGCCGTAGCCGGCCATGGCTTCATGCTCGCGTCCGAATAGCGAATAGGGGCCCGCGACGTTGAAGTCCACCGCGTCCATTTTGTCTTTGCCGGCGAAATGGCTGCTGTAGGCGCTGATCCCGCTGCGGTCGGCGTTCGGGTAGCCACCGCCACCGTAGTAGACCTTGCCGTCGGTCTCGCTTTCCCGGTGGGTGTAGGCGGCCTTGAAGCGCCAATCATTGGCCAGTTTCTGGTCCAGGGTCGCGAAGGTGGTGCGGTCGGTCAGTGGCCAGTTGCTCCAGGGCGTGGTGATGTTGTTGGAGCGTGGCATGTTGGCCTTGCCGCCCAGCGCGTTCCAATAGGGCACGCTGCCCCAGGTTGCGCCCTGAACCTGCTTGTCCTGATAGTCATAACCCACCGCCAGCACCGTACTGTCGGTCAGGTCGGCTTCGAGAATGCCGTAGCCCACTTTCCGCTCCAGGGCATAGCGGTCGCGAAAGGATTGGCTGTCACGGTAGGCCAGCACGGTGCGGCCACGCAGGCGCCCGTCGAAGGCCAGTGGGCCACCCACATCGACATAGCTGTAGTAGTTGTCATAGCTGCCGGCGCTGGTGCCGATTTTGGCAGCCCATTCGGCGGTAGGGCGTTTACGCACCATGTTGATGGTGCCCGAGGGATCGCCGGCGCCGGTGGTCAGCCCCGTCGCGCCGCGGACCACCTCGATGCGGTCGTAGATGATGGTGTCAGAGTCGGACTTCAGCCCGGTGAAGGTGTTGAGCATTCCATCGATCTGGAAATTCTGGATGGCGTAGCCGCGGGAATAGAAATTGAAGCGTTCGGAATCGTTTCGCTGCACGACAACGCCGGTGGTCTGGTTCATGACTTCGCTCAAGGTGCCCAGCTTGAAGTCGTCCATTTGCTGGCGTGTGATCACCGAGACGGACTGCGGGGTTTCCTTGATCGACAGGTTCAGGCGTGTGGCGGTGCTCATCGCGCCCGTGGTGTAGGAACCCGTGCCTTCGGTGTCGGAGCCGAGGCCGGCGGCCGTGATGTTGGTACTGGCCAACTCCAGCGCCGTGGCGGGCGCTTCGGTTTCCGGGTAGGGGTCGTCAGCCAGCAGGTCCGGGCTCAGCACAGCGCTGAAAAGCCCGAGGGTCAAGGTGATGGAGCGGGTAATGGGCACTGGCATTGCAGCGAATTCCTTGTCGTCTTTAAATTGATCACGCGATTTAAAGACGGCGGGGAATTGCATACTTTAGGTTTTGATGAGAATAATTCTTATCTGTATGTTGCAGGCTTCAGCGCATTGCACGCTGAAGCCCTGGCGCGAAAGGGTTACTTGGTCGCCACGTCGGCCGGGTCGGTTTTCTTCGGCTTGAGCAGGCTGAAATCGATCAGGGGTTTCTGCTGGCGCGCATACGGGTCGCCAATCAACAGCGGCCGCGGCTTGAAGCTGTCACTGACCAGGCTCTTGCTGTGGTCCAGTTCATCGAAGCTCAGCCCGGCCATATCGGCCCAGGTATGGATCAACTGCGAGCTGCTGTAGGGCCGCTGCACGTCACCGGCGAAACTCCAGTCATGGCTTTCACGCCACTTGGGCGAGGCATAGGCCATGAACGGAATGGTGTACATCGGCGCTGTCGGCTTGCCTTCGTTGCGGCCCAGGGTGCTGTGGCCGGCGGAGTCAAACACGTCTTCGCCGTGGTCGGAGAGGTACAGCAGGAAGCCGTTCGGGTCAGTCTTGGCGTAGTCCTTGATCAGGCTCGACACCACGAAATCGTTGTACAGCACGGCGTTGTCGTAGCTGTTGTAGATCGGCAACTGCGCGTCGCTGATCGCGTCGGGCACGCCCTGGCGATCGGTGAATTTGTCGAAGGTCGGCGGGTAGCGGTACTGATAACTCATGTGGGTGCCCAGCAGGTGCACCACGATGAATTTGCGCTCGGCGGTGTCGGACATGGCCTTGGCAAATGGCTCCAGCACGTCGCCGTCGTACTGGCGGGCGTTCTGGTTGCGGTTGTTGTTCAGGTACACCTGCTCGTCGGCCTGTTCGGAGAAGGTCGTGAGCATGGTGTTGCGCTTGGTCATGGTCTGCTGGTTGGTGATCCAGAAGGTCTTGTAGCCGGCCTGCTTCATCGTGCTGACGATGGACGGGGTCTTGAGGTACAGGTCCGGGTTTTCTTCGTCGGCGAAGGTCAGCACCTGCTGCAGCGCCTCGATGGTGTAGGGGCGCGGGGTGATGACGTTGTCGAACACCGTCAGTTGGTCCCGCAGCTTGTCCAGTTCCGGCGTGGTGTTGCGCGGGTAGCCGTACAGGCTCATGCGCTGGCGGTTGGTGGACTCGCCGATCACCAGCACCAGGGTCGACGGCTGGCCGGCCATGCTGTCCTTGAGGTTGGTCAGGGGCGGAATCTTGCTGGCGCTGGTGAGCATGCCTTGCATGTTGTCCAGTTGTTCGGTGTAGCGCCGGTACGCAACGATCATCTGCCACGGCACGGCCGGCTCGATGCGGGTTTCAAAGCGGTCGATGGCCAGTTCCATGGTTTCGCTCTTGGCGATCTGCTTGACCAGCGGGTAACCGACGATGGCAATCACGATGGCCGTGGCCGCCAGCAGCGCCTGGCCACGGGGCAGGTACACCGGACGCACGCGGGTCCACAGGAAAACGGCCATGGCGGTGTGGGCGATGAACGCCAGCACGATCCACCAGGCGAAGTATTGGGTGGCGTACTCGCCGGCTTCAGAGATGTTCGACTCGAACATGATGAAGATGACGCTTTGAGAGAATTCCTGCTGGTAGATGAAGAAATAACCCAGGCTGGCCATGGAGCAGGCCCACAACACCACGCCAATCACCGCCGCTACCAGGCGCGCGCGACGGGGGAACAACAGCATCGGCGCCAGCCACAGGGCACTCATGAAGAAGGCCTGGCGGAAACCGCTGAAGCCGGAGGTACCGGTCAGTTGGATCAGGAGCTGGGTAATACCCGAGAAATACCAGAAAAACAGGAACATCCAGCCCAGGCCGGACCAATCAAAACCTTTCGCAGACGTAGTGCTGCGTTTGAACATCGCCATCCAGCGCTCCAACCCGATAAATGTCAGTCGACGCGCAGGGACGCACGCAACAGAGGGCCTGCGCACGTGGCGTGGCCCTATTCGGCGGGAGTATCGGGAGGAGGATGTGAAAACTTCGTGAGTTATTCCTGAACGGTTCGTTCAGCTCACGTTCAGCAAAGGGCAGGCTGGGTGTCGGACGGCTGAACGAGCTGGCCCTGCAAATGGGAGCGCAGACGCATGACTTCCTGCTGCAGTTGGTCGCGCTCGTCTTTCAACTGGCGCAATTCATCACGGCGAATAGTGACGTAGAGGGTCTGTGGCGGACGGGTCATCTGTGCAGTGCTCATTGCTTACCTCGCAAATAGCCGGTGAATCGCGGTGCCAGAGCGCTTGATTCGAGGCTCTCGGCAACAGTCGGGGCAATTCTGAATTCTTTTTTTAATGAAGGGAACTTTTTTATTTTTGACGGTCGTTGTGACTTTTGCCGCAATGAAGGCTAAAGGATGGCCAATTTTTGTCATGAAACTATGCCAATCCGCTCTGGACTAACCCTCATTAGCCTCATTGCGCTATAAACTGTGACACACATTTATTCGTAGTAAGGAGCATCAGCACATGCAACTGGGGATTATTGGACTAGGCCGCATGGGTGGCAACATTGCGCGGCGCCTGATGCTCAATGGGCATACCACCGTGGTTTACGACCGCAATGAAGCATTCGTAAAAGGGTTGGCCGGCGAGGGCGCCACGGGCGTCGCCGATTTGGCGGGCCTGGTGGCCGGGCTGCAAAAGCCGCGGGCGATCTGGGTGATGCTGCCGGCAGGCGACCCGACCGAAAACACCATTGAAGAACTGAGCCAGCTGCTGGAAGACGGTGACGTGATCATCGACGGCGGCAACACCTTCTACAAGGATGACATCCGCCGCGCCAAGGCCCTGTCGGAAAAAGGCCTGCACTACGTCGACGTCGGCACCTCCGGCGGCGTCTGGGGCCTGGAACGCGGGTACTGCATGATGATCGGCGGTGACGCCGAGACGGTTAAGCGCCTGGACCCGATCTTCGAAAGCCTGGCGCCGGGCCTGGGCAGCATTCCGCGCACCAAGGACCGGTCGGCCGCAGCGGACAGCCGTGCCGAGCGCGGCTATATCCACGCAGGCCCTGCCGGTTCCGGGCACTTCGTCAAGATGATCCACAACGGTATCGAATACGGGATGATGCAGGCCTTCGCCGAAGGTTTTGACATTCTCAAGACCAAGAACTCGGAAAACCTGCCGGAAGACCAGCGCTTCGACCTTAACGTTGCCGATATCGCTGAAGTCTGGCGTCGGGGCAGTGTGGTGTCGTCCTGGCTGCTGGACCTGACCGCCGACGCCCTGGCCACCGACCCCAAGCTCGACGGTTACTCCGGCTCGGTCGCCGACAGCGGCGAAGGCCGCTGGACCATCGACGCGGCCATGGAACAGTCTGTACCGGTTCCGGTGCTGTCGAACTCGCTGTTCGCACGTTTCCGTTCCCGCCAGCAAAGCACCTACGGTGACAAAATGCTTTCTGCCATGCGCTTCGGCTTTGGCGGCCATGTGGAGACACCCAAAAAATGACCGCCAACGGCAAGAAACCCAAGGCCGAACCCGCTCCGCCCACCACACTGTTTCTGTTTGGTGCCCACGGTGACCTGGTCAAACGCCTGCTGATGCCGGCGCTGTACAACCTCAGTCGCGACGGGCTGCTGGGCAACGGCTTGCGCATTGTGGGCGTTGATCACAACGCCATCAGCGATGCCGACTTTGCCAAGAAGCTCGAAGACTTCATTCGCACCGAGGCCGCCAGCAAGGTCAAGGGCAAGGGAGACGACGCCCTGGACCCGCAATTGTGGGCCCAGTTGGCCGAAGGCATCAGCTACGTCGAGGGTGACTTCCTCGACGACGGCACCTACGCCGACATCGGCAAGAAGATCGCCGACAGTGGTACCGGTAACGCGGTGTTTTACCTCGCGACTGCGCCGCGTTTCTTCGCCGAAGTGGTGCAGCGCCTCGGCGCTGCCGGCTTGCTGGAAGAAACCCCCGAGGCCTTCCGCCGGGTGGTGATCGAGAAGCCGTTCGGCTCCGACCTCGTCACCGCAGAAGCGTTGAACGCGTGCCTGCTGAAGGTGATGAGCGAGAAGCAGATCTATCGCATCGACCATTACCTGGGCAAGGAAACGGTGCAGAACATCCTGATCAGCCGTTTTTCCAACGTGCTGTTCGAAGCGTTCTGGAACAACCACTACATCGACCACGTGCAGATTACCGCTGCCGAAACCGTCGGTGTGGAAACCCGTGGCAGCTTCTTCGAACACACCGGCACTCTGCGGGACATGGTGCCCAATCACCTGTTCCAGTTGCTGGCGATGATCGCCATGGAACCGCCGGCCGCCTTTGGCGCCGATGCGGTGCGCGGCGAGAAAGCCAAGGTGATCGGTGCCATACGGCCCTGGTCGCTGGAAGACGCCCGTGCCAACTCGGTGCGCGGCCAGTACACCGCCGGCGAAGTCGGTGGCAAGCAACTGCCGGGTTACCGTGAAGAGGCCAACGTAGCACCGGACAGCAGCACCGAAACCTTCGTCGCCCTCAAGGTAATGATTGATAACTGGCGTTGGGTCGGCGTGCCGTTCTACCTGCGCACCGGCAAGCGCATGAGCATCCGCGACACTGAGATCATTATCTGCTTCAAGCCGGCGCCTTACGCGCAGTTCCGCGACACCGAGGTGGATGAGCTCAAGCCCACCTACCTGAAGATCCAGATCCAGCCCAATGAAGGCATGTGGTTCGACCTGCTGGCGAAGAAGCCCGGGCCGACCCTGGACATGGCCAACGTCGAGCTGGGGTTTGCCTACAAGGACTTCTTCGAGATGCAGCCGTCGACGGGTTACGAAACCCTGATCTACGACTGCATGACCGGCGACCAGACCTTGTTCCAGCGTGCCGACAACATCGAAAACGGCTGGCGTGCGGTGCAGCCATTTCTTGATGCGTGGAAGCAGGATGACGGCATTCAGGCCTACAAGGCGGGTGAAGATGGCCCAGCAGCGGCCGATGAGTTGCTGGCCCGCGATGGCCACACCTGGCATAGCCTCGGATGAGTGACTTGCCGAGTCAACCCATCCGGTTTGTGTTGAGTGATATGGACGGGACGCTGTTGCATCCCGATCACAGCCTCAGCCAGCGCACCATTGATACGGTTCGCGCCTTGCGCGCGGCCGGGGTGTTTTTCAGCCTGGCCAGCGGACGGCCGCCCAAGGCCATGCGTCAACAGGTCGAAGCACTGGGCATTGACCTGCCCATTGCCGGCTTTAATGGCGGCACGCTGGTCAATCCCGACGGCAGCATTCTGGTGGCGCATCACTTGCCGGCGGAAGCCGCGCTGGTGGCGCTGGCCCTGTTTACCCCGCAGCCGGACGTGGAAGTCTGGCTGTTTGCCGACGGCGACTGGCTGCGCCGCGATCCTGGCGGACCGATGGCGGTGCGCGAGGAACATGGCCTGGGCTATGGGGCGATCGTCGTGGAGAGTTTCGAGCCGTATCTGGATCGGGTCGACAAGATTGTCGCGGCCAGCACCAATACTCAGTTGCTGATGGAGCTTGAGGCGCAGTTGCAGCCGAGAGTCGAAGGATTGGCTCAGGTGTCCCGCTCGCAGCCGGTATTTTTGGATGTGACGGCGATGAAGGCCAACAAGGGGGAAGCCCTGAAGACCCTGGCGGCGCACCTCGGTGTACCGCTGGAGCAGACGGCGGCCATTGGTGACGGCGGTAACGACCCGGCGATGTTTCACGTGGCCGGGTTGTCGATTGCCATGGGCCAGGCTGAAGAAGTGGTCAAGCGCCAGGCCAGCGTGGTGACCGGCAGTAATGTCGAGGACGGCGCGGCGGAAGCCATCGAGCGGTTTATTCTCTCGGCCTATTGATTAGCAAACACAGTAATAAGTAGTCAGCTATGCAAGTTGCAACTTGCATCGCTGACTACTCACTGGCGTTAGTGCTGATCATATAGGGCGTGTTCCAACGGCACACTTTCGAATGCCGCCCAGCGCCCGTCTCAGTTACTTGGGCATTGCCCAGGATTGCAACTGATAGCCATCTTTGTCGAGTTCAGCACGGGCTTGCAACAGCAAGTCTTCGAGCTGTGCCGGGTCGGAATAAGTGCTGGAAGACAGCTGCTTGCTACCAATACGGTTATTGGTGCGGTCGATGACGCTCAGGCTCAGGGCGCCGTTGCCATCGTGCCAGGCCACACATTGAAAGGGCTGGAAGGCGCGGTCTGCGATCAAAAGAGCTTCGTTGATGCGGAGCGGGGCGTTCATGGGGTCTTCTCTCTAAATGCCCATTCAAGTGAAGCCGTTGGTTGGGCGTGCCTAACGACTGGTTACTTGTACTGATGCACGATCACCGGGTACAGGTCACATGTTAGAAGAAGATTTTTCAACTTTCCCTGATTAAAGTCATGTAAGGGGCTATTTTGAAAGGCTCGTGAAAGTTACGCCGCGACAAATGACCGCACCGCCTGAGCGAAAAGACCCTATTGGCTCACGACTTATAGCGAATCGGTCCAAAGGCCGCGTCAAGATCTTGCTACGGTTACCGACAGACATTCCAAATAGCTGTTTTTAAATAACTTTAACGATTTTGACGCCAAGGAATAGTCATGATTGTTGCACCTGCCCAGCGTCGCCTGCTTGTGGTCGATCCCTGTGATGATTGCCACCGGTTGTTGCCCGGTTTGCGAACGGCGGGTTGGGACGTGGACAGCTGTGCCCTGGAGGCCGTGGGTGAACGCTCCTGCGACGTGGGGTTGTTGCGTCTGCAGCCGTTTCACCTGGAGCGGCCCGAAGCGGTCAAGGAGCTGATCAGCCGCAGCGGCACGGAATGGATTGCGGTACTCAACCAGGAAGTATTGCGCCTACAGAATGTCGGTGATTTTGTCTGCGAATGGTTCTTCGATTTCCATACCCTGCCGTTTGATGTGTCCCGGGTGCAGGTCACCCTGGGCCGCGCCTTTGGCATGGCGCGCCTGCGGGGCAAGGGCAACAACGCACCCGCCGGCCAGCCGGAGCACGAACTGCTGGGCGACAGCCGCCCGATCCGGGAGCTGCGCAAACTGCTCGCCAAACTGGCGCCTACGGAATCCCCGGTGCTGATTCGCGGCGACAGCGGCACTGGCAAGGAACTGGTGGCCCGCACCCTGCATCGCCAATCCCAGCGCCACGCCAAGCCTTTTGTGGCAATCAATTGCGGGGCGATTCCCGAGCACCTGATCCAGTCCGAACTGTTTGGCCATGAGAAGGGGGCCTTTACCGGCGCCCATCAGCGCAAGGTCGGGCGTATCGAGGCGGCCCACGGTGGCACGCTGTTTCTCGATGAAATCGGCGATCTGCCCATGGAACTGCAAGCCAACCTGCTGCGTTTTCTGCAGGAGAAGCAGATTGAACGGGTCGGCGGCAGCCAACCGATCCCGGTGGATGTGCGCGTACTGGCCGCCACCCACGTTGACCTGGAAGCCGCGGTTGCCAAGGGCACCTTTCGTGAAGATTTGTATTACCGGCTCAACGTCCTGCAAGTGGTGACCGCGCCGCTGCGCGAGCGCCACGGTGACGTCGCGATGCTGGCCAACCACTTTTCACACTTCTACAGCCAGGAAACCGGCCGCCGCCCCCGCAGCTTCAGTGAAGACGCGCTGGTGGCCATGGGCGAGCACGGCTGGCCGGGCAATGTGCGGGAGTTGGCCAACCGGGTACGCCGTGGCCTGGTCCTGGCGGAAGGGCGGCAAATCGAAGCCGTTGATCTGGGACTGCAAAGCCAGCAGGCAATCGCGCTGCCGATGGCTACACTGGAAGATTACAAGCACCGCGCCGAACGTCAGGCGCTGTGCGATGTGCTCAACCGGCACAGCGACAACCTGAGTGTCGCGGCCCGTGTGCTGGGGGTTTCCCGGCCAACGTTCTACCGGTTGCTGCACAAACACCAGATCCGCTAGGGCGGGTAAACCGAAAAGCCCCGCAACGACCCTTATCGTTGCGGGGCTTTTCCCGTTGTCAGGCCTTAAAAGTAATACGGGAACTTCAGGCTGAAACTGAACGACGGCGCATCCGGTGTGATCCCGATGGCCAGGTTGGGCACGATCGTCAGGTTGTCGGTTGCCGCAATCGTCATGCCCACGTTGAAGTAACCGGCGTTGGCGTCGCTGGACACCACCGACTGCCAGTCGCCACCATCCGGCTTGAGCTTGCTCTTGCGTTGCACCAGGTCGGACACCGAGAACGACATACTCATCTTCTCGTTCAACGCAAACGCTACACCGGCACCGATCTGGAAGCTGTCACCCAACTGCACTTTGCCCGGGATTTTCTGGCCGACCTGGGAGCTGATATCGCTGAACGAGTCTTCCAGGTTATGGGTATAGGACAGCGAACCGAACAGTACGGCCGGGTCGAACGTCTTGACCAGCGAAATGCCCGGGGTAATCGACCAGACGCCGTTGCCGGTCGGCAGGTTTTCCGGCACGTAGAGGTTGGTGTTGGTCGGCGACTGGATCAGTTTGATGCCAAACGGGTCTTCGCCGGTGGGCGCCTTGACCCGTACCGACACCACCGCATCCGGCAGGTTGACGCTCTCGTCGAGGAACTTGTAGGCAATGCCGAAGTTGATGTCGCCGATAGTCGGATCGCGGGTAACCGATTGTTCCGAGGTCGCCGTGCCGCTGCCGCCGTTGGCGCCACCCGACTGATAAGTTGACTCGCGGTACACCACCGGCACGTTCACGTCGAACTGCCAGCGATTGTCCAGGTTATAGCGGCCGGTGAGGTCCAGGGTCCAACTGTCCGACTTGATCCGGTCCAGGTTGATATTGCCGAGAAAGATCGAGTCCAGCGCCAAGAAGCCGTTAAGCGTCAACTGACGGGCATCGTAGCGGGAATAAGTAACGCCGGTTTCGAAGCTGAACTTGCCGTTGCCGAAGAAACCACTGGCCTCGTTATACAAGTTGCTCACGCTTTGCGCGGGGGCCGAATCGTCCTTGAGGGACTGACCGTAGGACGCGCCGCCGGCAGCCCCCCCGGAAGCCGCCGCTGCGCCGACGCCAGGCGTGTTGCCGGCCACCGTGGTGCCGCCTTTCTGGAAGTCTGCCGGGGATTTGGCCAGGCGTTTGGGCGGCGGCGCTGCCGGTTGCTCTTCAACCTGGCGCACCCGTTGTTCCAGCACCGCCAGTGCTTTTTGCTGCACTTCGTAGCGTTGCTTGAGCTCCAGCAATTCCTTTTTCAATGTGTCTATGTCGGTGTCCGGCGCGGCATACAACATGGATGCGGGCAGGAGCGTGCTTAAACAAATTACGGCACGTAACGATAGCGATCGATGCATGAAATAAGCCGTCCCTTTTTAATGCGCAAGTGTCGAGGCACAGCGTAGTTCAATATCCGTTAGTGCGTAGGCCCTTGAGTTGATTCAGGTTGAGGTTCTGCCCCAAATTGTTCAAACCGTTGTTGCCCAGTACCACATTGAGCTGCGTCATGTTGCTGACAAAGTTGCTGTTACCCTGCAAAACCGTGCCCTGCAGTACATTGCCGCCGCCGATTTGCTGGGTCGTGTTGCCCTGGTTGTTGTTGGCCAGGATCGCCATTTGCAGCCCGCCATTCTTCGCCGAGACACTGACCTGGCCCGCACCGCTATTACCGGTAATGGTTTGGCCGGCAACCAGGGCTTGCCCGGATTGCACGATATTGGCCGGCGACAGGCCGTTCTGGCTGACGTTGATATCGACGTTGTTGTTGGCGGTATTGCCATCGCCAGCAGCGCGTACGCTCTGGGTCACGCCCTGGCCAGTGCCCAGCCCTGAACCGCCGACGACGTTGCCGGTGCCCGTGGTGGGTGCCGAGCCGTTGCCGGTGGTGCTGGTGGTGGTCACGTAAAACTGCGGGGTGATGGTCGACGCGTTGACGTGCATGCTGGCCGAGCCGGTGATGCTGTCGCCCGCGGCGTTGGTCCAGGTGCTGCTCATCACAATCCCGAAACTGATGATCCGCCCCGGCATCACGTAGCGACCCCGCAGGTCAGCCAATTCCGAGTCTTTCATTTCAATCGGCTTGAACACCGATGACGCATAAGCGGGCATTGAGGCTGCCAGGCACATGACCGTCAGCCAACGGTAAGTGTTCATCGTTTGCTCCTGGAGCATCCTGCCCCTTATTGCGCTTCTAGAAGAAGTCGCTCTGGATAAAACCGAAATCCATCAATTCACTGTCCCGGACCGGACTGAACTCATTGAGCCGGTTTTTCGCGGTCAGCGGGGTGGGCGGATCAAGCAGCACGTTTGTCTTGTCGTAGCCTTCGCCGAGCACGGCGAACACGATCCCGTTCCAGCCTTTGACGAAGTCGTCGCGGGCGTAACGCTTGTGGCCCAGTACCGGGTCGCCAATGTAGACCCAGTCCTTGTCGGCGCGCTGCATCACCACGAAGTGCTTGTAGCCGCGGATCTCCAACAGCACCACCACCGGGATTTTCACCGTGAGCAGGGTGTCTGCGTTGATCCGGTAGCCCCGTGCGCGCATGCCGATGCTTTCCAGGTAGCGCTTCATGTCCAGCATGGAGAAGCCCTGGGTGCGGACCAGGTCCTGGTCGGCGTTGAGCAGCATGCCCTTGATGATGTGGTCTTCATCCACATCCATCCAGTAGGCCTGGCGCAGGATGGTGGCGAGGGCGGCAGCACCGCAGCTGAAGTCGGTTTTCTGTTCCACCAGGTTGGCGAACTTGCGTTCACGGATGCTTTCGACCTTCTTGTAGATCACGCCACCGCCGGGCATGGCAGCAATCGCCATTTGCCCTGCCCAGGTCGGGCCGGTGAGCAGTAACAGGAAGGTGAGGGCGATGATCCGCATGATCGAATGGCCTGGAGGACACTGGAATAAAAAGGGGCCTTGTTGCCAAGGCCCCGTTGGATCAGAAGCGCATGCCAGAGGAGATCACAGTGGTGTTGCCTTGCTGATTGCCCACGCCAGCCGAAATGTTTGCGCCCAGGTTGCCGGACGAACCATTAAGGGAGTTATTTGCGCTGGCGTTGTTCACGACAGGCAGATAAGTGGTGCTGTGGTGGCCGGACTGCACGGCCACGGTATTCAGGTAGGCGTTGTCGACGCTGGTTTGGGTGGTGTTGCTGGAAGCGGCTGCAGCAGCGCCGCTGGCACTGGCAATGGCCAGTTGGTTTTTCTGTTGGTTGAAGTTGCCGGCGGTAGCGTTCACACCCAGGTTACCGGAGCTGCCGTTACCCGAGTTGTTGAGCGACGCGTTGTTGTGGGTAGCCACTTGCACGGAGATGTTGTTGCGGTTGTCTTGGGTAATGGTGCCCAGGGCAAACACAGCGTCCGCATCGCCGGCGGCAATGGCGGTCTGGTTGTCTTGTTGGTTGCCGTCGCCCGACGCGATGTTGGCCTGAGCGTTGCCGCTGCTGCCATTCAACGAGTTGTTGGCCGACGCATTGTTTTGAGTGCCGAGGTTGAGCACGCCGTTGCCGTGGCTCGATTGTGCATCAGACACTGCCGCCACTGTCGCCGTAGGGTCAGGTTGAGGGTGACCGCCATGGCCACCGCCGTAGCCACCCGCGTTTGCAGCAACAGCCATGAGAGCAGTCAGAGCGAAAACCAGTGGTTTAAGAGCCATTGTAGGTTTCATGGTGTATCTCCTTGCTTCTAATTAGTTGGTTAAGTGTTGGTACGGTCCAGCTTTACGATCCAATGCTCATTGGATCTGCACATTCAGGGCGTTAGCCATGCGGTTCCCCACCCCGGCACTCTGATTCACCTGTACCACTCCACGGCTGCCGGTGAAGGCCTGGTCGCTGGTGACGACCTGGCGGCTGCCAGTGGTAGAGGTGAACCCTGAGTTTGGTGACAGCGCCACGTTCTGTTGCGACATGACACCGTCGTCGATGCTTTGCGGGCCAGCATTCACGCTGATCCGCACCGCATTGATCATCTGGTTGTTGGCCCCGGCCGACTGGTTGACGCCCAGTACACCGTTGCCGTTGCTGAAAGCGTTGCCCTGAATCGCCACCTTGGCGTTCTGGGAGCGGTCGGCAGGTGCGCCGCCGATGGTCTGGCTGATGGCGCCGCCGGCCTGGGTATGGGTACCCACTGAAATCGCGCGGCTGTTGAGTTGTTGTTGCTGATCGCCGGCTGCCTGGTTGATCGAGATGACGCCGTTGTATTGCTGGCCGGAGTTGTCGATCACCGCGCTGTTGTCGGCCATGACCGATGCGCTGCCCAGGATCGCGAGGAATAACCAGGAGTAGTTCATCTCACTGGCCCCCCATCAGGCTGCCGATGTTATTCAAAGGCGCCATGCCGCGGGAAATCGAGCCGTTGATCTGGCCGGAGAGGCTGGAGCCGCCACCATGGCCGGCTGCTGCGCCTGCACCGAGGCCCACGCCGCCACCGTTGTTGCTCAAGCCAGGAAGGTTGCCGCCAGGCAAAATGGCGCGGGTGATGCTGGCGCCGCTGCTGATGTTGGCGTAGTCGTTATCGCTCAGCTCGCTGGTGGCCCGCAGAATCTGTGGAGAGGAGTTGGCATTGACGGTGACGGGGTTTGGGTCGACGCCGGCAGTACGGCCAGCCATGTGGCCCTGGACGGTGCGCTGGATCACGATCACACCATCGCCTGCCGCGAGCACGGGGAGGCTCACGCTGGTACTCAGTACACAGCTCATCAGCAGGAGGCTCAATGAGCCTGGATTAAGTGTCTTCACGACGGCATTCCTTATTCTTGGCGCTGACCCTAAACAGCGTTGTCAGGAAGAGAGCAGGAGCTGTGCCGCTTTTGATTTTATTAAGAGATTCAAAGGTTTATGAGCGCGGGGAAAGTAACGCGGGGAGAAGGTGTTTCAGAACTGAGACAACTGTCCGGTGTTCCGCTCGCGCGGCAGGTGTGTCAGGGATGAAACACCGCGTGTCATAAACCCGGCAGTCCGCAGCCGGCTGTCAATGCAGCCGGTGCAAGTGTTTCAAAAGTGGACAGTTGCAGGCGCGGGGAGTCGCTGGAGAAGGGCGCAGGCCCTCGCACCGACGCTCAGCTTTTCGGGGTTTTACGCGGAATGGAGTTGAGCACGGGGTTGCCGTCCTGGTTCTGGGTCAGGTAGACCGGCAGGACTTTGGGCAGGGAGGGAACGAGGTTGGACACTTCGTTGATGTTGTAGATGCCGCCAATGCGAATCGCACCGGTACCGGCGTCGGCCAGCATCACCGGTTTGTTCAGGTAGCGGTTGATCAGCGGCAGCGCGTCGGCCAGGGCCAGGTTGTCGAGGATCAGCTTGCCGTCCCGCCAGGCCAGGGCCGTGTCGCCGGGAGCAATCGGTTGGGCCTGGGGGCTGGCGTCGCCACGGTTGTAGCTGGCTTGCATCCCGGGAGAGAGGTGCAGGCCGCTGTGGGTCTCGTCGCTGCTCACCAGCACCGAGCCCTGGAGCAACATGACCCGCACATGGTCTTCGTATTTCCAGACGTTGAACTGAGTGCCCGTCACCCGCACCTGGCCGTCTCCGGCGTGAACGATAAACGGGTGTTGGGCGTCATGGCTGACCTTGAAAAACGCCTCGCCCTTTTCCAGGGTCACCCGGCGCTGATCTTTGTAGTTGCTGTAGACGAGTTCGGTGCCCAGGTTCAGTTCCACCTGGCTGCCATCGTCGAGGGTGACCTGGCGCAGGCTGTTTTCGGCTTCGTAATGCTTGTAGGAGCTGGGCAGCCAGCCGGCTTCCCAGCCGGTGAAGGCCGCCAGTGGCAGGGCCACCAGGCAGACCGCCGCCGCTACCGCGTACTTGCTTAAACGTCGGCGGGGTTGCAACGGCACCACCACCGGGGCGGGCTCGCTGCGGGGCAGATGGTCGGCGACGTCCCAGATTTCCAGCATGGCCGCATATTCGAAGGCATGCAGAGGATGCGCATCGTGCCACTGCTGGAACGCCTGACGCTCGGGTGTGGTGCAATCACCCGCATGCATTCGCATGCACCAGTGCGCAGCGGCATCGGTGATGGCGTCATATTCGGCTTCTGAAAGGGACTTATCTGTCATTAACTCATCCTGATTTCCCACATTCTAACCTCCACAGGAGGATGGCGAGAACAGCCATCATGGCGAATGCACATCAATTGGAACTAATTCTCGTCTGGGCGGCCCTAAAAAATCAGGACACGTATCATTCTTTCCCTCAATGGAGCACGAAAATGCTTAAGAAAACCTTAGCCGCCCTCGTTGCAACCTCTGCCTTGCTCAGCGCTGGGGCCGCCCTGGCCGACAAGCCGGGCGCCGGCTGGATCACCATCGAAAAAGCCATCGAAACAGCCAAGACCAAGGCCGGCTATATCGAGATTTACAAGATCGAAGCCGACAACGATGGCTATTGGGAAGGGGAAGGTCGCAAGGCCGATGGCATCGTCTATGAGTTCCGTATCGACGGTGCTTCGGGCAACGTGCTGCGGGACCAGAAAGACTGACAGCCGGGCTTGATTGAACCTGCGCAGCCCCGCCCCGGGTCTGCGCAGGTTGGCCCTTCATGGCGTTTGGTGCACGATCGACGGTATCGGGTCCAGCTGACGCCCCAGGGTGGTGATCAGCAACGTCAGTGAGTCGGCGTTATCCATCTGGGTATTGAACCGCCGGGTCAGGTTGGTTTTGAAAATCCCCCTCGCATTGCTCAAGTCCACGCCGCCGGTGGTCTCGAGAATCTGCTCCTTGATGTAGTCGTCGTCGGGGTCTGTTCCCACGTCAGTCCCGGTCGCGCCCATGGCATCCATTGATTTGAACAGTTGCCCGATGGGTGTGCTCACCGAGTAGGCGTTTTCCTGGATGTCTTGCAGCCAATCCCGCAGGTCGCGGCCGGTTTGGGTCTGCACGTCAATCAGGTCGGAAAATGGCGATACCGTATTGAGGTAAGCCGCGTCGACGGTGTTGCGCACGATATGGGTCAGCTCGTGGATCAGCGTGGTGGCGCGGGCGTGGACCGGCTGGTCGAAGTAGCCGGTCAAGTGGCCGTCGTACTGCGACGCCGGGGGCGTGAAGAAGTTCTCGGAGAGGTAGATGCGTCGGTCCGGGTCATCGTCGACGGTAAAGGCCCAGTGCCGGTCGGGCTCGCAGATATGCGCGCCGGCAACGAACCGGGTCGAATTGAGTGAGTAAAGTGACGGTTCCAGCGCCTCGTCGAGGATGGCGGTCACGGTTTCCAGGAGCTTTTTTGCCAGTGCCTCCGGGAACCGGGCGGGCCCGGTGTCGGGGTCTGCCGCGAGGCCAAAGAAGCGATTGACGAAGCGATGCACCCGTGTGACGGGCGGGTACTTGGGGTCCAGCAACTTGAGATTCTGCTGGCAGTTGTGCAGGTAAAACGTTGCCAGGTCCAGCGCATCGACAATCGCCTGGGCCCTGTGGGGCGCCAGCCGGCGAATATTGGCCATGCCCCGGGCTTCGATGTTCATCACCCTGCGGGCGGCGGCCCTGACTTCTCGCTGTTCAAGCATTCTGCTCAGGCCCGGGCCATGGCGGCGGGCCGGCGGACGGCTGTCGATGCGCCATTTGCGCTCGGTATCCAGGCGCACGCGAGGTCCTTTGGAATGTGCACTGAACAGCCGCCAGTGGCCTTCCTTCTGTTGTGCGCGATAGACCTTGCCCGCGCAGGGAAGGTAGTGACGGTTGTTCGCGTCGGTGTAGACCCCGGAGACGCCGGCACTCAGTTGCGCCAGGCCTGGCTCGTGGACCTCGTAGGGCTGCAGCCGGGTGCGTTCCCGAGCGGTAATGTCGATGTCCTGCCAGGCCGGGGATTTTTCCGTCGGTTCAGGCGGCGGGGTGTCGCTTGAAACCGCAGGCTCCTGCATCAACTGGCGCAGCGAGACCATTTGCCCGACGCCGCCGATAAACGTCTCCAATGCCTCGCGCCACCGGTGTTGCTGCAAGGCCTCGGCGGAGGCCTTGAACAACCGGTAGCTCTGCCATATCACGATCGGCAGCAGCAGTTTGCCGGGCAGCAACCCGAGCGCTTGTTGCAGGCCGCCGGTAAACAGCGCCTTGATGGTGTCCCAAGACGATTGGCCGTCGGGCTCATGCTGCTGCTCGAGCATGTGCGCCATCAGGGCGGTGTTGTCCCGGTACAACTGCTTGAGGGCATTGCCCGTGATCGGCGTAGCCGCCAGGGTGATTTCAGAACGTTTCCCGGCGGTGGTGGCCCACAGGTTTTTATAGGTGGCCTGGTCGCTGGTCGGCAGGTGGCTGATGACCCAGTCCTGCAGCGGGCCGGGGGTGTTGAGGGCGTGCAGCAGGCGGGCTTCGTTTTCAAACTCGCGGAACGTCAGTTGCGGGCCATACGGTGTGTACAGCACCACTGGGCTGTTCCCCGGGGCGCCGATCACGTAGATCCCGAGGGCCTTGATGGCGCGGGCGCCTGCCGTTGCGATCAGTTCCAGCGGGCGCAGCGTTGCGGTCGCGCCTTCGACGGTCGCACGGGCGGTGGCGTCCGGCATGTCGAGCACCTGCTCGATCAGGCTCAACCCGGTGGTCGAGAGCCGTTCTTGCAGCATCAGCGCGTGGGCGTGTTGCAGCAGTTGCCAAGGCAGTTGGCGGATAAACCGTTGCTCGCGCTCTTCGGCACCCGGGTTACCCGGGCTGAGCTTTTCAGTGAGGTAGGCCTGGTTGTCTCGCTGGAGAGGCACGCGGGCAAGCACCTGGCGTATGACGGCAGGGGTCAGGCTGGCAGCCGTGGAATCGACGTCGAAGGCGGCGGCCTGCTGGGAGAGGTGATTGAGGGCGTAGTCCACCAGGTTCTGCCGCTGGCCGGCCAGCACCAGTTTGGGTGTGATGTACACGTTGGTCGGGGACACGGCGTAGTCCATCAACAAAGCGGTGAGTTGGTTGTGGACGTACTGCGACAGGGAGAAAAAGTCATGGAGGTAGTCTTGGCCATCGTTGAGGCTGTGGCGGTATTGCTCAAGGATCTCGATATGGCGTTGCTGCTCCTTGATTGGGGCCATCCCCAGCCAGGCGGGCAACGACTGCTGCGCCATCAGGGTTTGGGCGATCCGCGCGGTGTGATCCAGGTCGGTAGCGGGCAACGCCTGTTCCAGCTCGGCAAAACGGTTCAATACGACGTTGCCCGACAAACGCAGCGCCAGGCAGTGGGCGCGTTGCCCGATGCAGTGGTCGATCCAGGACTGTTGGCGATGTTGCGCCACGGCGCCAGTGATCTGCATGAAACTGCCCAGCAGGTAGCGCTGGTGGGGCTTGAGTTGGCGAGCGTCGAGGTTCTCCAGGAGGGTCATGCGCAGGTCGGGATCGGTGATCCGTCGCTGAAGTTCGTCACGCAGTTGGGCGATGTGGGTGAAGCTTTCCAGGCCGCGCGCCGGGGTCCACAGAATCGCCCGGCCGGAGTGGGAAGGGTCCAGGCCGCCCCGTTCGGTGAGCACCAGGCACTGGGCCAATGGCACCCGCTGCATCTGGTTTTGCGGTTCCACGGTCAGGGCGTAGGCATCCGGAATAAAACCGTTGAGCCCCTGGCGCTGGCGTCGATCGGGGCGATGAAGATCAAACACGGTGTTGATCAGCGCCTCGTCGCGGGCGTCCAGGCTGTTGTTGAGGCGCCTGAGGCGGGCTTCTCCCTGAATGGCCACCGACATGGCATGGGCCATGGGGGCCTTGAGGTTTTCCAGATGCTCACGGGGCAGGTCGGCGAGGTCGAGGCTACGCAGTTGGGTCAGTGCCGCGCCCAGAATGGCGTTGGCCCGGGTGATGTCGAGGGTGGTGAGCTTTTTCACGACGCCCTTTTCCGGCGCAGGGTACAGACCGTGGTCGAGCGTCTGGGGGATCGGCCCCAGGCCCCGGGTCAGGCGCCCGACCAAATAACCGCTGAGGCTTTGGCTTTCCAGGGGCGCTGCGGTGGGGGTATCGCTTGCGGTACCGGCGTATCGGTTGACGTAAATGTCCTGGGGGTCGAGATCGGTCAACAGGTGAAGGTTGAATTGCGCGGTCAGGGCCTGGCGAATGCGGCTGGCCAACGCCGGTTGCGCCCGGACCTGCGCCGCCAGCGATTGCTCGATACTGGCCAGCTGTTTCTGCAGCAGCGTGATGCGCTCTGCGGCGAGGGAAACCGGGCGCGTGGGGTCGGCCAGCACCGAATGAGGGGTCCAGCGTCCGGCGGCATCCAGGCCCGGCAGTTGACTGTCAATCATGTACCGCACGTCCAGCGCATGATCCACCAGGGCCGAGGCCTCTATGCCGTCCCGCGTGCGACGGTACAGGTCCAGGGCGTAGGCGAGGTTCTGCTGTTGTTTGGCGATGATCGCTTCGAACAGTTGCTCGAACAGATTGCCCTGGATGCGCTGGCCGGAAAATACGGGTGTCTTGAAGCCGACAAACAGTGCCCGCTCTTCCAGGGACATCAGGTTGTAAAAGTTATTGTCATACCCGGGCGCCTTGGCCATGGCCTTGAGGGTGTCCATCAGGTCAGGGTAGTTTTCGAGGACTTGCAGGCCCAGGCCCGGGGCGTACAAAAACGTCTCGGCGTTGCCAATCATCAAGGTACTGGCCAATGAAATCGCGTGGGCGGGATGCTCCCAAATCTGCACTTTTTCAAAGCGCAGCGCGTTGAGAGGGTTCTCGGTCGAAGCCGCTTCGGGCTGGTACAGCGCGGCCAGCGCCTGGCTTTGCGTGGCACTGATGACTGAGTTCTGGCGCTTGAGCAGGATGTCCAGGCGAGCGTTGGCGCCCATGGCCTGGGCGAAAAAGCGCCGGCGGGAGAGGTTTGGCGAGACCTCGGTGTTCCAGAACGTCTCCAGGGCGCTGTGCAGAAACGGCACCAACTGCCCGGCCGCTTGGCGGATGGCGCTTTCCCAGCGCGGTGTGTCGGTGGGGGCCTTTGGGCGTGCGGGATGGAAAAACTCCCGGGTTTGCCCCACTGGCCAGTTTTGCTCGCGGTAAAACAGCAGTACCGCCTCATTGATCTGCAATGAGTCCAGCCAGCGAGGCGTGTGGCCCTGGGCAGGCTGGCGGGCGAAAAAGCTGACATGGGCCGTGCTGGCATCGATCCCTGGGAACAGCGGGCGACAGACCGAGTTGAGCAACTGGGACAGCCAGGTATCCAGTGCCGGCAGTTGTTTTAATTCATCCAGCATCCCTTGGCGGTTTTTATCCTGATAGGCGTTGAGGGTTTTTTCCTGTGCTTCAAAGACGCCCTCCAGTATGGCCTCGGCGGTCAGTACCGGCGTGCTGTCCGGTGCCGGTGGGGCCTGCCGTTGCAGGGGCAGAAAACACAGGAGTCGAGCGGCCTGCGCCGGTACCTTCAAACGCTCGGCCAGCGTGGTCAATAGTTGCCCGCAGTTATCGAATTTTTCCAGGCCGCCGTAAGGCGTATAGAGGAAGGCGTGGGGGTAGGCGGCGGTTGAGCTCAGCATGAAGCTGCCGGCCAATTCCAGGGCGTCGGGCGCGTGTTGGTCGAGCCAGATGCGCTGGGCAATCATCGGCGGTGACTGTTGGCGGCGTGCGGTGTCGGTGGCGAAGAACACCTTGCCGAGGAATTCGTGGTCGTTGCGGTCCAGGCCCAACTGGCGTTCACGGTCCTGCACGTTCCAGCCATCGCGCAGGGCTTCAGGAAAAAAATAGGGTAGGGGGTTCTGGCTCATGTGCCGGCTCCTTGGACAAAGTGAGGCCAGTGACCCTACGCACACGCCAGCGTCCCCGGGGACTAGATATGTCTGGCGTTCCCTGTCGACAGCCATGGGGCAAACCCTGTCTAATCGGCAGACCGATTCTTTGTACGCTGTTGCCCTTTCCAATAATTAAACGGGAGCTTCAGATGTCTGCATCGCCTTTGGATGTCGAGTCTTCATCAGAGCGACTCAGTTACGCCCAATTGACCGATTTGTTGCGCCAGGTCTTCGTGCGCCACGGCACGTCGGCCGAGGTGGCCCAGGTGCTGGCCGAGAACTGCGCCAGCGCCGAGCGCGACGGGGCCCACAGTCACGGTGTGTTTCGCATTCCCGGTTACGTTTCGACCCTGGCCAGTGGCTGGGTCGACGGCAAGGCCGTGCCGGTGGTCGAGGATGTCGCCAGTGGTTTCATTCGCGTCGATGCCGCCAATGGCTTCGCCCAGCCCGCGCTGCAAGCCGCCCGCCCGTTGTTGGTGGAAAAGGCCCGCAGTGCCGGGATTGCCTTGTTGGCGATTCACAATTCCCACCATTTCGCGGCCCTTTGGCCGGATGTGGAACCCTTCGCCGAAGAAGGCCTGGTGGCCTTGAGCGTGGTCAACAGCATGACCTGCGTGGTGCCCCATGGCGCCGACCGCCCGCTGTTCGGCACCAACCCCATTGCCTTTGCCGCGCCCCGCGCCGACGGGTTGCCCATCGTGTTTGACCTGGCCACCAGCGCCATCGCCCACGGCGACGTACAGATTGCCGCGCGCAAGGGCGAACGGCTGCCGCCCGGCATGGGCGTGGACAGCCTCGGCCAGCCCACCCAGGACCCCAAGGCGATTCTCGAAGGCGGCGCGCTGTTGCCGTTTGGCGGGCACAAGGGCTCGGCCCTGTCGATGATGGTCGAGTTACTGGCCGCAGCCCTCACGGGCGGCAACTTTTCGTTTGAGTTCAATTGGTCCGATCACCCCGGCGCCCGTACGCCGTGGACCGGGCAATTGCTGATCGTGATCGACCCGAGCAAAACCGCCGGGCAGAACTTCGCCGAGCGCAGCCAGGAACTGGTGCGGCAGATGCATGCGGCCGGGTTGCGGCGTTTGCCGGGGGATCGACGCCATCGCACAAGGGCGAAGGCACTGGCAGGCGGGATTGAGATTGAAACGGCAGAGCTGACGCGCTTACGGGTGTTGGCACAGGCCTGAAGCGCGCTGCGCCCGGGGAGGGCGCAGGCATCCGGTCAGGTCAGTTGCGGCGGCCCAGCAACAACCCGACGACTAGGCCAAACCCGGCCGAAATCGCCACGGTCTGCCATGGATGTCCACCGATATAGGTTTCGGTGGCGTCCACGACGGGCTTGCTGCGCTCACGCACATTGGACACCGATTCCAGGGCTTGCTTGAGTTTGATGGCGACCTGTTCACGCAGGGTTTCACCTTCTTCCCCCACCAGTGACGCGCTGCTTTTGAGCAGCTTGTCCGATTCTTCGATCAGCGCGGTCAGCTCACTGAAGGCTTGATCCTTGATTTGGTCTTCGACGGCTTGGGCGGCAGATTTGCGAGCCATTGGGTTAACTCCTTGCAGGTGAATGTGGCAATGAATGCACTCGATGAAGAATGGAGTGTTTGAAGCTGGCAAAAGTTGCAGGTTTTTTTCCTGCGGTCAGCTTAGGTGAAATCCAGACCAAGAAATTTCGACCTACAGTGTAAGATGTCACCTATTTGTGCAGCAGGTAATTCAACATGAGCTTCAATCTGGCCAACAAGCCCCTTGCCGAGCGCGCCGCGCTGGAAGATGAAAAGTCCCGTCTCTACGACCTGTGGCAAAGCAACCTGGGCAAAGCCAAGGGCGAGGCCGCCCGGCTGTTTGGCGAGCGCGCCAAGCGCAAGGGCAAATGGTCCGAATGGGTACGTGCGGAGCTGGACGGCATGTCGCCGCCGGAGTTTTCCAACATGGTGCGCAGTGAAGTCAATCGCCTGATGGCGGCGAAGTAAAACTCGCCTCGATCGCCTCCCGCACCACGCGCAGCAACGGATCGAGTGGCGCCTGGGTCCGCCAGCCCAGCTCCACCGGGTAACGCGGCAACGCCAGCGGGCAGGGCAGCACCGTCAGCCCGGTCATCCGTGCGATGGCCTGGGCCGCGTGACCGGGGATGGTCGCCACCGCCCGGCTGCCCTTGAGCAGAAATGGCAAGGCGGCAAAGTGGGTGGTGGAAGCGCCCACGTGGCGGCTCAAGCCCAGCGCGGCCAGGCCCTCGTCGGTAATCCCGATAAACCCGCCAGACGACACCAGCAGGTGTTCACGCCTCACGAACTCGTCGAGGTCGATGGTCTGTTGCCCTGGCGCCAGGCTGGCGGCGTCCACCAGGCACGCATAATCGCCTTCCCCCAGCACCTGGCGGCTTAGCCGGCGCTCGGCAAAGCCGCCGGCGGTGATTGCCAGGTCCAGGCTGCGGTCGAGCAGGGCCGCGGCGACGATCTGGCTGTGGGTCTGGCGGAAAATCAGCCGCAGCTTCGGCGCGCGCCGGGCGATCTCATCGATCAATCGCCGTCCGTAGGCAACCTCGAAATCATCCGACAACCCCACCACCACCGAACGGCCCTGATAATGGCCGCCTTGCGGGTCGACCATGGCCAGGCTCTGGCGGCAGCGGTCCAGTGCTTCGCTGATCACCGGTTTCAACTGGTTGGCCCGCAAGGTCGGCGCCAGGCCCCGGCCGGTGCGTACGAAGAGCTGATCGCCATACACCTCCCGCAGACGGCGCAATGCCGCACTGATCGCCGACTGCGTCACCCCCAGGCGCACGGCGGCGCGGCTGGCGCTGGATTCGTCGTGCAGGGCTTCGAAGGTTTTCAGCAGGTTGAGGTCGACGTGGGCGATATTCATCAGGTTCATATCATGTGGCTGGATATGCCCGGAATGTATAGCGCCGCTACACCAGCCGCAATGTTCTCCTGGCCACCAGGAGCGCACTGATACTGAGGGCGGCGGCCGCGATCAGGTAGAAGCTCGGCGCCAGTTGCGAGCCGGTCAGGGCGATCAGCCCGGTGGCGATCACCGGCGCAAAGCCACCAAATATCGTCACGGCCAGGTTGTAGCTGAGCGACATGCCGGTGACCCGGGTGCGTACCGGAAACACATCCGCCATCAGCGATGCCAGCGGCGCAAAGTACACCGCCTTGATCAACGCCATCATCGACACCACCAGCAACAACGAGGTGGTGCTGGGCACGGTGTTGAGCCAGACGAACGCCGGGAGGATCGCCAGGATGTAGATGGCCGAGGCCCAGAGCATGATTTTGATGCGGCTGACATAACCGGTGATGAACCCGACCACCGGCGTCACCACGGTCAGGATGAGCCCACCCGACAGCGTGGCTAAAAAGCCGGTGGACTGGGGAATGTTCAGGGTGGTGGCGGCATAGGACGGCATGTACTTGATCATGAAGTTGGACGCCGTCGAGACGATCAGCACGCCCATGGCCACCAGCAACAAGGTCTTCTGCGAACTCAGCACTTCCCGCAGCGGCCGGGAACCCGGTGCGCTTTCCTTGAAGTCGGGCGACTCATCCACCGTGCGGCGGATGTACAAGCCCACCGGGGCGAGGATCAAGCCGAAGAAAAATGGCACGCGCCAACCCCAGTCGAACATCTGCTGATCATTCAGGTGGGTGGTCAAAAAGTAGCCGAACAACGAGGCGATGACCACGCCAAAACCCTGGCTTGCAAACTGCAGGCTCGCCACAAAGTTGCGGGCCTTTTGCGGGGCGTGTTCCATCATGAAGGCGGTGGAACTGCCGAACTCACCCCCCGCAGAAAACCCCTGGAGCAGGCGTGCCAATAGAATGCCAATCGGCGCAATCACCCCGATGGCGGCGTAGCCGGGCATCACCGCGATCATCGCCGTCCCTATCAGCATGAGCATGATGGACAGCGTCAACGCTTTCTTGCGGCCCTGCCGATCGGCATAGGAACCCAGCACGGCGGCGCCCAACGGCCGGATCAGAAACGACAGGCCGAACGTCGCGAAGGCCAGAAACAACGAGAGCGCCGGGTCTGCCGCCGGGAAAAACACCTTGCTGATGGTCAACGCAAAATAGGCGTACACCGACAGGTCAAACCATTCGAGGGTGTTGCCGATCAAGGCGGCGCCCACGGGTTTCCAGAGGGGCATTGCCTTGGCGGTCGCCGGTGCGACGTTGGGGGACGATAACGCGGTCATGCTTGACGCTCCTGATTTTATAAGGGGGTGAGCGGCAGATAAAAAGGGTCGGTCTGACCCCGATTTTTTATTGTGGGTGAAAGGGCGTGAGGTGACCCAGGTCCCAGAAAAGCGAGGTCATGATTTGCAGCCCTTCGAGGACGACCGAGCCCAACACATGTTCATCCGGGGCATGTTGCGAACAACCCGGGTAGGAGTGCGGTATCCACAACGTGGGCAAACCCAGCACGTCAGCGAAGATATCGTTGGGCAAGGTGCCCGCCAGGTTGGGTAATACGGCGATGTGCCGAGGGGTGGCGTCGGCAATCGACTGTTTGGCGAAGCGCACCCACGGGTTGTCCGGGTCCAGCCGGCTGGCGGGGGTGCAGCGATCAATCACGACAGTGACCTGTTCAAACCCCTCGGCATCCAGGTGCTGGCGCAGCAGGTGCTCCAGGTGTTGCCAGTCGGTGCCCACCACAAAGCGCAGTTGGCAATGGGCGGTGGCGCTGGGCGGAATGGCGTTGACGGGTTTGGCCGGATTGCCCGCAGTAAAGGCCAGGACTTCAATGGTGTTCCAACCGAACAGTCGCTCACCCAGGGTCAGGCCAGGCTCGCCCCAATCCACGTCCAGGGCGCGGCCCAGGGAGTGCTGGTGGATATCCAGGTCGCGAATGGCATCGCGCACCGAGTCGGGGATGGACGAAGGCACCAGCGTGCGGCAGCGAATACGACCGTTCTGGTCCACCAGGCTGGCCAGTGCGTTGGCCAGCACCACGGCGGGGTTGGACATCACGCCGCCCCAGTTGCCGGAGTGCAGGCCCTTGTCCCGCGCTGTGACGTTGAGGGAAAACAGCGCGGAACCCCGGGAACCGAGAAATATTGTCGGGCGGCTGTCGTTCAGGCGCGGCCCGTCCGAGGCGATGAACACATCCGCCTGCAACAGGTCCCGGTGCGCCGTGCACACCTCCCGCAGCCCGGGAGAACCGCATTCTTCGCCGGTTTCAAACAGCACTTTGACGTTAAAGCCCAGGCGTCCTTCCCGTTGCTGGATGACGTGTTCGAGGGCCGTCAGGTTGACGCTGTGCTGGCCTTTGTTATCCGCGGTGCCGCGGCCGTACCAACGATCACCTTCCACGGTCAGCGCCCAGGGGCTGAGGCCCTCGCGCCATTGCTCGTCATAGCCGAGCACCACGTCGCCATGCCCGTACGTCAGTACCGTGGGCAAATCGGCCCCTTCGTGGCGTGACGCAAACAGCAAAGGCCCGGCGCCGGACGGGTTATCGAGCAGTTGGCATTCAAAACCCATGGCGATCAGCGCCGGCTGAATTTCCTGTTGCAGGTACCGCATCAGTTCGTGGGCCTGGCCGGGGTTCTGGCTTTCGCTGCGAATGGCGATCCGGCGGCGTAAGTCGGCTTCAAAATGGCCATCGGCCAGGTACTGGCGAACACTCGCGAGCGCTTGTTGCTTGGACATGACAGTTCCGGTGTGGGCGGGGATTCAACCCAATATAGGAGCCCGTTGTCGTACTGTATATTGCTGTTTTTTGACGTTTGACTTCTAATAAATAGATGCTTTGGTGAAGGAGTCAAACCGTGGACTACCGCTATTTCCTGGCCGTGATCGATTCAGGGTCACTGGCCGCCGCCGGCGAACGCCTGCACATCGCGCCCAGTGCAGTCAGTCGCCAGATCGCATTGCTGGAAGAAAACATCGGTGTGCCGTTGTTCGAGCGACGCCCGCGGGGCATGCAGCCGACGGCGGCCGGCAGCGCCCTGGCCGACCACGCCCGACGCGCCTCGCTGGAAGAACAAAGCCTGCTGTCTGAGTTGCGCGCCGGTGATTACCCCGGTGCGAAAGTTGTCCGGCTGGTATCAACCGAGGGGCTTTCCCGTTACTTCCTGCCCCAGGTGCTGATCCGGCATTACCAGCACAACCCGGCGTTCCAGTATGTGCTGGAGGTGATGTCGCCTCACGACTGTGCGGAGAAAGTGAGGCGCGGCGAGGCTGATGTGGGGTTGGTGTTCAGCACCGCACCCATTGAAGGCGTTGAAGTCCTGCATTCAAGTCGCTCGCCGATCCGCGCCGTGATGCGGGTGGGGCACCCGTTGGCGGCACTCAAGCAACTGCCGCTTCGGGCGCTGGCACCTTACCCGCTGGCGCTGACCCCACAAGGCTCTACCCAGCGCCAATTGTTCGACCTGGTGTGCCAGATGGAAGGGCTGACGTTTAACCATGTCATGACCTGCAATTACTCGGGCGCCATCCATGAGTTCGTTCGCCACACGGACACCATCGCGTTTGGTGGGTCGATCAGCCATCGAGCCAATGGAAGTGACGACCTGATATCGGTTGCCCTGTCGAACCCGCAATTTTCGGACCGGGCGATTCAAGTCCTGACCATGCCCAAACGCTCATTGCCGCCGACCCTCGAACGGTTTATCGAAGCCCTGGCCAGCGCCTTGAAAGACGTGAATTGACGGCGGCCGATAGTGATTTGGCTCATATCAGTTAGCAACAAGGTGGGCTTTATTCATGAGCGCCGGACGCCGGAGAATGGGCCATCCCATTGATTCGGAGTGCTCGCAATGCCCATTTCTACCGTGGCTGCCCTGCAAATCGGCGCCTTGCCCGGCGGCAAGGCTGAAACCCTGGAACAGATCCTGTCCTACGAGGACGAAATCCTGCGCAGCGGTGCGCAACTGGTGGTGATGCCCGAGGCGTTGCTGGGGGGTTACCCCAAGGGTGAAAACTTCGGCACACAGTTGGGTTATCGCCTGCCCGAAGGCCGTGAAGCCTTCGCCCGTTATTTTGCCAACGCGATTGATGTGCCGGGCACAGAGACCGAGGCGCTGACCGGGCTATCGGCGCGCACCGGGGCGAGCCTGGTGGTGGGCGTGATCGAGCGCAGTGGCAGCACATTGTATTGCACAGTGTTGTATATCGAGCCGGTTGGCGGGTTGGTGGCCAAGCATCGCAAGTTAATGCCTACCGGCACCGAGCGGTTGATCTGGGGCAAGGGTGACGGCTCGACCTTACCGGTGATTGAGACGGCGGTGGGGCGCATCGGTGGCGCGGTGTGCTGGGAGAACATGATGCCGTTGCTGCGTACGGCGATGTACGCCAAGGGCGTCCACGTGTGGTGCGCGCCAACGGTGGACGAGCGCGAGATGTGGCAGGTGAGCATGCGGCACATAGCCCATGAGGGCCGGTGTTTTGTGGTCAGTGGGTGCCAGGTACAAGCGTCGCCAGAGGCATTGGGCGTGCAGGTTGCCCACTGGCCGGATGATCGGCCGTTGATTGCCGGCGGCAGCGTCATCGTCGGGCCCATGGGCGACCTCCTTGCCGGGCCGCTGTTGGGTGGCGCGGGGCTATTGACGGCGCAAATTGACACCGATGACCTGGTGCGGGCGCGGTATGACTATGACGTGGTTGGGCACTATGCCCGGCCTGATATTTTCGAGCTGACGGTGGATGAACGGGCCAAGCCGGGTGTGCGGTTTATTGCCGAGTGAAGGGCAACGCCAGGAAGGGCGTAGCGGGGCGCTCCTTATCCCGCCTGTGACGCCAGGCTGCTGCCATGGGCCCGGCGATTGTGTGCCGCGATATAGGCCTCCAGGGAGGGTGTGAGGTGATCGCGGCACACGCGGATCAGTTGCTCGCGGTCGCCTTCGCGCAGCGCTTCAATGATCTGCCAGTGCTCGCGGCGGGCGCGTTCCAGTTGTTCGGGCAGTACCAAGGTCGAGGTGCGAACCGAATGGGCTCGCTGGGCATGGTCCTGTATAGCATCCACCAGGATCGGGTTGTTCGAAAGCCCGAACAATGTTCGGTGAAAGGTGATGTTGGCGCGGAATACTCGCCGCAAATCCCCAGCGGCTGCGGCCACGTCGTGTTCGTGCTGCACCGCGATGAGGGTGTCCAGTGCCGGGAGTGGCACAGGCAAAGGGATGATCCCCACACAATGGGTTTCCATCAACTCGCGTACGGCGTACAGATTCTTCACTTCCTCAACGCTATAGGCCTTCACCAGCGCACCGATGTTGCGTTTGCGCTCCACCAGGCCCATGCGTTCCAACTCGATCAACACTTGGCGCACGACGTGACGCTTTAGCTGAAATCGGCTGAGCAGGTCATCTTCGACCAAGCGTTCGCGGGGGTGCAAAACCCCTAGCACGATCTCTTCTTCGAGTATTTCGACGACCAGTTGCATGGTCGGTTCGTCACTGCCTTGGTCTGCTTTGCTCACGCTGTGCGATGTCCGTGGTTCGAGATTGACTGTCGATAGGCCGCAAGTGGCCACACAAGCCTCTCCCGGGGGGCTAAATGTACGTCAACACGCGCCCCAGGGGAATTTTCGTTAAGGGAGTTGCCTTCATGACATGAGCATGCCTAAATATGTCGACAATATTATCAATAATATAGTCGATAGCGAGATTCGCATGACAGACAATGCACACAAACCTTCAGTGGTGGTGCCCTCCGGCATCCGCAAAGGCCTGACCAATTACGGCGATAGCGGCTTTTCCTTGTTCCTGCGCAAGGCGTTTATCAAAGGCGCGGGCTACACGGATGAGGCGTTGGACCGCATCATCGTGGGCATTGCCAACACCGGCAGCGGCTACAACCCCTGCCACGGAAATGCGCCGCAACTGATTGAGGCGGTCAAGCGCGGGGTGTTGATGGCGGGTGGGCTGCCTATCGATTTCCCGACGATCTCCATCGCTGAAAGTTTCTCGTCGCCCACCAGCATGTATTTGCGCAACCTGATGTCCATGGACACCGAGGAAATGATCCGCGCCCAGCCGATGGATGCCGTGGTGCTCATCGGTGGCTGCGACAAGACCGTGCCGGCGCAATTGATGGGCGCCGCGTCGGCAAACATTCCCACGGTGCAGTTGATAACCGGCTCAATGCTCACCGGCGGGCACCGTGGGGAACGGGTAGGGGCCTGCACCGACTGCCGGCGCTACTGGGGGATGTTCCGCGGGCAGCAGATCGACGAGGCAGAGATCAACGAGGTCAACTCCAAACTGGTCGCCAGCATTGGGACCTGCTCTGTTATGGGCACCGCTAGCACCATGGCATGCCTGGGCGAAGCGCTGGGTATCGTGATGCCCGGTGGCGCTTCGCCGCCAGCCGTTACGGCTGACCGTATACGCATCGCCGAATTGACCGGCAAGCAAGCGGTACAGATGGCGCGCGATGGCCTCACGCCGGACAAGATCCTGACGGCAAAAGCGTTCGAGAACGCACTTCGCGTGTTGCTGGCCATTGGTGGGTCCACCAACGGCATTATTCACCTGACCGCCATTGCCGGGCGCATGGGGTTCGAAATCGACCTGGAAGCCTTCGACCGGATGAGCCGTGAAACGCCGGTGCTGGTGGACCTGAAGCCTTCCGGGCAGTTCTACATGGAAGACCTGCATTTTGCCGGGGGCATGCCTACCGTGCTGCGTGAACTGCGCCCTTTGCTGCACCTGGACGCGCTGACCGTGACCGGACGCACCCTGGGCGAAGAGTTGGACGAGGTGGCGCCGTTTGCCCAGCACGTCGTACGGTCCATCGCTGACCCGATCTATCCGGTTGGCGGTATCGCGTTCCTGCGCGGCAACCTGGCACCGGAGGGCGCGATCATCAAGCAGTCGGCGGCCAACCCTGTGCTGATGGAGCATGAGGGGCGCGCCGTGGTGTTCGAAAACTCGGAGGACATGGCCAACCGTATTGATGACCCGGCGTTGGACGTCAATGCCGACGATGTGCTGGTGCTGAAGAACATCGGCCCGCTTGGCGCACCGGGCATGCCCGAGGCAGGCTACCTGCCGATTCCAAAAAAACTCGCGCGGGCGGGCGTAAAGGACATGGTGCGAATCTCGGATGGCCGCATGAGTGGCACGGCGGCGGGCACCATCGTGCTGCACGTGACCCCGGAAGCGGCGCTGGGCGGGCCCCTGGCCCTGGTGCAAAACGGTGACCGGATCCGCCTGAGCGTGTCCGCGCGGTCTCTGGAATTGCTGGTCAGCGCCGACGAATTGGTCCGACGCCGTGAAGCGCTCGTGCTACCTAAACCCGTCGATGCCGAACGAGGTTATCGTCGCCTGTTCTTCGAACAGATCACCCAGGCCGACAAGGGCTGCGATTTTGAATTTTTACGACCGCCAACAATGATCGCCCGCGTTCCCGCGCGCGACGAATGACCGCCTGCGGCCGTGCCACGCCGGGGCGGCCGTACCTCTCACTCGCACTGATCACCCACAAAAATAAAACAGGGGTTCTGTCATGTCCGAAAAACCTACCCGCATTCGTTATCTGATCCTGCTTATGCTGTTCGTGGTCACCACGCTCAACTATGCCGATCGCGCCACCCTCTCAATTGTCGGCTCATCGTTGCAGAAAGACCTCGGGCTGGACCCGGTGCACATGGGCATTATTTTCTCGGCGTTCGCCTGGGCCTATGTCATCGGGCAGATTCCCGGCGGCTGGCTGCTGGACCGATTTGGCTCCAAGCGCGTGTATGCCTGGAGCATCTTTCTCTGGTCATTGTTCACGCTGCTGCAGGCGGGCGTTGGCTTCTTGAGTGTGGGGGCGGCGATTGTCACGCTGTTCATTCTGCGCTTCATGGTAGGCCTGGCGGAGTCGCCGTCATTCCCGGGGAACAGCCGTATTGCCGCAGCATGGTTTCCTACCGCAGAAAGGGGGACGGCCGCGGGTATCTTTACCTCGGCGCAGTACTTTGCAACGGTGCTGTTCGCGCCGTTGATGGGCTGGATCACGTACCACTATGGCTGGCATTACGTGTTTCTGGTGATGGGCGGGATTGGCATCGTGATGTCATTGATCTGGCTCAAGACCATTCACGCGCCGCGCCAGCACCCACACGTGAATGAGGCGGAGTTGAAGCTGATTTCCGAGGGCGGCGGCCTGATCGAAATGGATCAGATCGGGGTGCAGAACGAATTCACCCGGCCGCGTCTTGTGCACTTCAAACAGCTGCTGGGCAGCCGCATGATGCTCGGCGTGTTTATCGGCCAATACTGCATCAACACGCTCTCGTATTTTTTCCTGACCTGGTTTCCGGTGTATCTGGTGCAAGCGCGCGGCATGTCTATCCTGAAGGCCGGGTTCGTTGCGTCGCTGCCGGCGATTTGCGGCTTTGCCGGCGGCGTACTGGGTGGAATCATCTCCGATGCGCTCATTCGCAGAGGCCATTCGCTGACCTTCGCCCGCAAGGCGCCGCTGGTGGTCGGCATGTTGATGTCAATGACGATGGTCGCGTGCAACTACGTGGACGCTGAATGGCTGGTGGTTGGCATCATGGCGGTCGCGTATTTCGGAAAAGGCTTTGGTGCGGTGGGCTGGGCAGTGATCGCAGACACGGCGCCCAAACATATTGCCGGCCTGTGCGGCGGGCTTTTCAACGGATTCGGCAATGCGGCAGGGATCACCACGCCGATTGTCATCGGCGCAATCATCGCCACCACCGGATCCTTTGAAGGCGCGCTGATCTACGTGTCGGCTCACGCGATCCTCGCCATCCTGTGCTACCTGGTCATGGTCGGGAAAATTCAGCGTATCGACAGCGATCCGCAAGCGTCAGCGACTACGCTTGCTGCTGCCTGATCAGCCATTCCTCGCGGGTAATTTCCCAGATGTCCTTAGGGAAATTACCTTCCACAAACCGCCCTTCATCGGTGCGAATCAAACGCATCCCCGTACGCTCGGAAATCCTGCGCGAAGCCAGGTTCGGCGCTGCCTTCGGTACTCTCATCAAAGGCCGCCCGAGCACCTCAAACCAATACTCGGTCACCGCCGCACTGGCCTCGGCCATCAACCCCTGACCCTGCCATTGCGGCGCGAGCCAAAAGCCCCGGTTGTTATCCACCTCATCCATCAGGCTGACATTCCCGATCAACGCCTCAGGCGCGCTTTTCAGCCGGATCGACCAATGCCACTCCTCACCCCGCGCCATGGCCGGCAACGCGACATGCTCCAGATAGCTGCGCGCCCCATCCGCCGGGTAGGGCCAAGGCACCTGGGCATTCAGATAACGCACGACTTCCCAATGGGGAAACTGCCGCTGCACCCCCTCGGCATCCCCCATCGTCAGCGGCCGCAGAATCAAACGTTCCGTATACAACGTAGGTATAGCGTCCATGTCGCGAGGCGCTCCGTGATCATTACCAAGTGGCGGTATTAGGCAAGTCCAACGTCCCGCGATCCACAAAGCGCATAGTGCCAAACAGCCCACCCGCCAGCTTCCCGCGCAACACATAAGGCAGGTTATTCAAACTCTGGGTCTGGCTCAAGCCAAGGGTCTGACGCAACACCGAAAACGCCGAAACACTTACCGGCACCGTCAGCACCGTCTCCGAAAACCGTGGGATCGAACCCCCCTGGTCACTCACCCCCGACGCCAATGGCCGGCCATTGACCTCCAGGTCCAGGGCCACGCCGCTGTAATCGATCGCCGTCTCGTTAGGATTCTGCACCCGCAACTTCACCGCAAAACGCACCTCCAGGTCCTGGCTTTGCAGCGGCTCAATGCCCACCACGTTGATGTTCACCGGATCCCGGTCAGGGAACAGCGCGCAGGCGCTCAGGCTGAGGAGCAGCAGTGACAGGACCATGAGCTTGCGCATAAACGGGTTCTCCTATTTCGTGACGTCCGGGTCCTGCATCACCTTGAGGGTGGAGGCTTCCGGATCAAATTCATCTTCTTCCAGTTCTATGAACTCCTCAGGCAGGAAGATGTTCAGCACGATAGCGCAGAACGCTCCCACGGTGATCGGCGACTCGAAGATGTTGTGCAGCGCCTTGGGCAGCTCCCGCAGCACCTCCGGTACCGCCGCCACGCCCAGGCCCATCCCTAAGGAGATCGCCACGATCAGCACGTTGCGCCGGTGCAGGCCGGCCTCGGCAAGGATCTTGATGCCGGCCACCGCCACGGTGCCGAACATGATCAGGGTGGCGCCCCCCAGCACCGGCTTGGGCATCAGTTGCAGCACCGCGCCGATCATCGGGAACAGCCCCAGCAACACCAGCAGCCCGGCGATGAAATACGCCACATAACGGCTGGCCACGCCGGTCAACTGGATCACCCCGTTGTTCTGGGCGAAGGTCACCATGGGCAGGCTGTTGAAGGTGGCCGCCATCACCGAGTTAAGGCCGTCGGCCAGCAAGCCGGACTTGATGCGCTTGATGTACAGCGGGCCCTTGACCGGCTGTTGGGAAATCATCGAGTTGGCCGTCAGGTCACCGGCCGCTTCCAGGGGCGAAATCAGGAAGATCACCGCCACCGGGATAAACGCCACCCAGTCGAACGAGAAGCCGTACTTGAACGGCACCGGCACGCTGATCAATGGCAACTGGGGCAGGGCGCCCAGGTCGACGCGGCCCAGCCACCAGGCCACCACAAACCCGAGGGTCAGGCCGATCACGATCGAACCCAGGCGCAGGAACGGGTTGTTGAAGCGGTTGAGCACCACGATGGTCAGCAATACCAGGGCCGCGAGGCCCATGTTGCTGGCGGCGCCCAGGTCACTGGCGCCAAACCCGCCTGCCATGTCGGTGACCGCCACCTTGATCAGCGACAAGCCCATCAGGGTAATGATGGTGCCGGTCACCACCGGGGTGATCAGCTTGCGCAGCTTGCCGATGAACTGGCTGAGCACCACTTCGATAAACGCCGCGAAGAAACAGATGCCAAAGATGGTCGACAGGATCTCATCGGTGCCGCCGCCCCGGGCCTTGACCATAAAGCCGGCGCTCAGGATCACGCTGATAAACGAAAAACTGGTGCCTTGCAGGCACAGCAGGCCCGAACCCACCGGGCCGAACGTGCGGGCCTGCACAAAGGTGCCGAGCCCCGACACAAACAACGCCATGCTCACCAGGTACGGCACTTCGCTTTCAAGGCCGAGTACGCCGCCAACGATCAGCGTCGGGGTGATGATGCCGACAAAGCTGGCCAGCACATGTTGCAGGGCGGCAAAGATCGCCGCGCTGAAATGCGGGCGATCTTCCAGGCCGTAGATCAGGTCGGATTTATAACGGGGGCGAGGGGTTTGAGCGTCAGACAAAATACGGGCCCGGGCAGGAAAAAGGAGGCGCAGGATGCCAGAAAGTCACGGGTATCGCACCCAGGCTTAGCCTGCGACAAACACCGCCAGCCCTGAGCGTGCGGATGAACCCTTAAGGAACTCTGCGCTGGCGAGGAAGTGATCGCTGGGAGTGGACGACCCAGGTAGATAGCCGCTGATGGCTACCGTTAGTGGCGATATGCCTGCACACATTCAGAAATATATTTGCGTTTGCTCCACAGAAAACCCTAAACCCTGCCGATAAGAGTAGTAGGCGCCACACACCAACGATAACAGTGGCGCCGTAAGGTTGGAGCAGCGCGTTGACGCTGACCGGCCGTGTCGCGGCAGGGATGCTCGCAGCCACTACTTCTGAGAGCGCCCCCTATGTCCCTCCGTCAGTTGAACATCGCCCCTCGAGCTTTTCTCGGTTTTGCTTTCATTGCGTTACTCGTCATTATCCTGGGAGTGTTTGCGGCTAACCGTATGACACTGATCCGTGCGGCGTCGGTAGACATGGGCGCCAACCAACTGCCCAGCGTTGGGTACCTGGCCACCATGACCGAAAACGTCCTGCGCCTGCGGATATTGTCCTTTCGTGTGCTGGTGAACCGCGAACCTGCGGCCTTGCAGGAGGCACAAGGCCGGATGGCCGTACTGGTAGACAAGGTAAAAACGGCCCAGGCGGCGTACGCGACCTTGCCTGCCGGGGGGGAAGAGGCAACGGTGTACAAGGCGTTCTCTGTCACGCTCGAGAACTACCTGCAGGCCCAGTCCGAAATGGTGGCTTTGTCTCAGCAGAACAAGGTTGAAGACATGCGTGCCTTGATCAACAGCCGTATCAAGGACGGCACTGATCAGATGGGCGAGCAGTTGAATAAACTGATCACCATCAACGCTGCCGATGCGAAACAGGCCGGCGATGACGCCGGGCAAAGTTATCAGGACGCTATCACCGGAATCATCGCTGTCTCGGTGATCGCGGCCTTGATGACCGTGCTGCTGGCCTGGCTGTTGACTCGCAGTATTGTGACGCCGTTGCGCAAAGCGCTTGAGGCGGCTGAAATCATCGCGGGCGGTAACCTGACCAAAGTGATCGAGGACGACGGCAAGGACGAACCCGCCCGCCTGCTGGGCGCCTTGGCCGCCATGCAAACCAACCTGCGTCAAACCATCCAGCACATCGCCGGCTCGGCCACCCAACTGGCCTCGGCTGCCGAAGAGCTCAGCGCCGTCACTGAAGAAGCCTCCAAAGGCTTGCAGCAGCAAAACAACGAAATCGACCAGGCCGCCACGGCGGTCAACGAAATGACGGCCGCGGTGGAAGAAGTGGCGCGCAACGCGGTGTCCACCTCTGAAGCCTCCAGCCAGTCCAACCAGGCGGCGCGGGAAGGCCGCGACCGTGTCGTGGAAACCGTCGGCGCGATCCAGACCATGACCCAGGACGTGCAAAACACCGCCGTGATGATCGAAGGCCTCGCCACTCAGGGCCGTGACATTGGCAAGGTACTGGACGTGATTCGTGCGATTGCCGAACAGACCAACCTGCTGGCCCTTAACGCGGCGATTGAAGCGGCGCGCGCCGGTGAAGCAGGTCGTGGTTTCGCGGTGGTGGCGGACGAAGTACGGGCCCTGGCCCATCGCACTGCGCAATCGACCCAGGAAATCGAAAAAATGGTCGCCGGCATCCAGAGCGGTACCGGTGAAGCCGTGCACTCCATGCAGCAGAGCAACCAGCGCACCCAAAGCACCCTGGAAATGGCGCGTGCCGCCGGTGTGGCCCTGGAGCAGATTACCCAGTCCATCAGCCTGATCAACGAACGCAACCTGGTGATCGCCAGCGCCTCGGAAGAACAGGCCCAGGTGTCCCGCGAGGTTGACCGCAACCTGGTGAATATCCGTGACCTGGCGACCCAGTCGGCAGCGGGTGCCAACCAGACCTCAGCCGCCAGTCACGAACTGTCGCGCCTGGCGGTGGATTTGAACGGGATGGTGGCGCGCTTCGTTATCTAACCTGAAATGCGATCAAAAATGTGGGAGCTGGCTTGCCTGCGATGCAGACGCCTCGGTGTATCAGGTACACCCCGTTGATGCCATCGCAGGCAAGCCAGCTCCCACAGTAATCAGTGTTTCCAGGCGGCCGGGTTCACCAGGTTCTTCGGTTTTTCACCCGCCAGCGCCGCCAGCAGATTATCCACGGCACACCGCGCCATCGCTTCCCGCGTCTCATGGGTGGCCGAGCCGATATGCGGCGTGGCCACCACGTTGTTCAAGCGCAACAACGGCGAATCGTGCTCCAGCGGTTCCCGCACAAACACATCCAGCCCCGCCGCACGAATCGTGCGCTGTTGCAGCGCTTCGATCAGCGCCACTTCGTCCACCACCTTGCCCCGGGAGATGTTGATAAAGATCGTCTCCGGTCCCATCAGTGCGAACTCTTTGGCGCCAATCAAACCTTCGGTTTCAGCGGTCAGTGGCAAGGTCAGGCACACAAAGTCAGCTTCCCGGAGCAGGTCCGGCAGGCTGCGGTATTCCGCGTTGAAACGTTGCTCCACCGCAGGCTTTGGCGAGTGGCTGTGGTAGATCACCGGCATGCCAAAACCGAAGTGCCCGCGCTGGGCCAACGCTTCGCCAATGCGGCCCATGCCGATAATGCCCAGGGTCTTGCCGTGCACGTCGCTGCCAAACTGCAGCGGGCCGATGTTCTGGTTCCAGTTGCCGGCGCGCACCATAGTGGCCAGCTCCACCACCCGGCGCGCGGTGGCGAGGATCAGTGCGAAACCGGTATCGGCGGTGGTTTCGGTGAGCACGTCGGGGGTGTTGCTGAGCAGGATGCCGCGCGCGGTCAGGTAGTCGATGTCGTAGTTGTCGACGCCGACGGACACGCTGGCCACAGCCTCCAGATTGGGCGCCAGGTCCAACAGTTTGGCGTCCAGGCGCAGGCTGGCCCCGAGCAAGCCTTGGGCGGTCGGCAAGGCCTCCCGCAGCTTGGCCAGGCCGCTGTCATCCAGCGATTCAATCAGCGTGACCTCAGCCTGCTCATGCAGGCGGGCCATCAGCGGCGCAGAGAGTTTCTTGTAGAGCACGACAGACTTTTTCATCAGGTCTTTACCTTCAATTCAAGGGAATGCAGCGGGGCGCGTTCGCGGTCACTGGCGCCGGGCTTGAGAAAAATCGTCAGCACCACCGACACCAGCAACGCACCGCTCATCAGCAGGTACGAGGCGCCGGGCGAACCGGTGCTGCTGTTGAGGTAACCCACCAGGTACGAGCCGCCAAACGAACCGAGGGCGCCCATGCTGTTGATCAGCGCCATGGCGCCACCGGCGACGTTGGCCGGGAGGATTTCCGGCACGATCGCAAAAAACGGCCCGTAAGGCGCATACATGCACGCCCCGGCGATCACCAGCAGGGTGTACGACCACCAGAAGTGTTCGGCGCCGAGCACGTAGGACGCATAAAACGCGATGGAGGCGATCAGCAACGGCGGCCACACAAAGCGTTTGCGCTTTTGCAGCTTGTCCGAACCCCAGGACACCACCAGCATGCCGATCACTGCCGCCAGGTACGGCAGCGCCGACAGCCAGCCGGCCTCGACCATGTCCATCTTCAGGCCGGCCTTGAGGATCGATGGCAGCCACAATACGAAGCCGTACACGCCAATGCTCCAGCAGAAAAACTGCAGCGCCAGGATGATCACCTTGGGCGAGCGGAAGGCTTCGGCGTAGTTTTTCACCGCCTTGATGCCCACCTGTTCTTCGGCGAGGGCGGTTTCCAGGTCTTTTTTGTGCTGGGCGCTGAGCCACTTGGCGTCGGCGGGTTTTTCGTCCGCCAGCTTCCACCAGATAAACGCCCAGATCACGGCCGGCAAGCCTTCGATGATAAACATCCAGCGCCAACTGAAATGCTGCACCAGGTAGCCCGAGACCACCGACATCCACATCATGGTCACCGGGTTGCCGAGGATCAGGAAGGTGTTGGCCCGGGAGCGTTCGGCGCGGGTGAACCAATGGCACAGGTACACCAGCATCGCCGGCATCACCGCGGCTTCCACCACCCCGAGCATGAAGCGGATCACCACCAGCATGTAGGCGTTGGACACCATGCCGGTCAGGGTGGCCAGGCCGCCCCAGAGGATCAGGCTGACGAAAATCAGCTTCTTCACGCTGCGCTTTTGCGCGTAGATCGCGCCCGGCACCTGGAAGAAAAAGTAGCCGAGGAAGAACAGCGCGCCGAGCAATGACGACATGCCGGGGGTGATCATCAGGTCTTCGGCCATCCCGGAGGCGGCCGCAAAGCCGTAGTTGGCGCGGTCCAGGTACGCCAGGCTGTAGGTGATAAACACGATGGGCATGATGTACCACCAACGGCGGGTGGCGAGTTTCAACGGTTCCATAAAGTTGCTCCTGAGCTTGTTGTAGTTGTGGCAACAGGTAGTGGTGCAGGCGCGAGCTTGCTCGCGAAAAACGTAAGGGCGCCGCGTTTATTCAGGTGGCCCGTGTCATCGTTAACCACCTTCGCGAGCAAGCTCGCTCCTACCGTAGGCGGGGAGATCTTCACGCAGCGGCAAACCTTCCATATCGCCGCGGCTCTGCACTGCGCGGCTGCCGATCCAGTTGCCGCGCTGCACGGCCTCGACAAAACTGAGGTTTTCCAACAGCGCGCTGATCATGCCGACCGCAAACCCATCGCCGGCGCCTACGGTGTCGATCACCTTGGCCACTGGCACAGCGGCAACGAAACCCTGGTCCAGCTGCGTGCGGTAATACGCGCCATGGGGGCCGAGCTTGATGGCCACGGCTTCCACGCCCTGGTCCAGGTAAAACGCGGCGATGTCGGCCGGGTCTTCAAAACCGGTGAGCAAGCGGCCTTCGCTCAGGCCCGGCAACACCCAGTCCGCCAGGCAGGCGAGGGCGTTGATTTCGCGGATCATGCGTTGCTCATTGGCCCACAGGGACGGGCGCAGGTTCGGGTCGAAGGACACGCTGCGGCCCGCCTCGCGCATTTGCGTCATCAACTGGCGCGACAGCTCGCGGGCGGCGTCCGACAGTGCCGGCGGAATCCCGGTGGCGTGCAGGTGCCGGGCTTGCAACAGTTCGGGCTTGATCGCTTCCACCGACAAATGGCTGGCCGCCGAGCCACGGCGGAAGTATTCCACCTGGGGGTCATCGCCGGCCTCTTCACGGGACTTGAGCTGGAAGCCGGTGGGGTGCAACGGGTCGACCGCCACATGCCGGCAGTCCAGGCCTTCGTTTTGCAGGGTGTCCACCACAAAACGGCCGAGTGAATCGGCGCCCACGCGGCTCAACCATGCCACGTTGAAACCCAGGCGCGACAGGCCGATGGCGACATTGCTGTCGGCCCCGGCGATGCGTTTGTGAAACTGCGCGACCTGGGCCAGGTCGCCGGTCTGCTCGGCGACAAACATCGCCATGGTTTCACCAAACGACAGAATATCGATCTCAGACATTTGCGTTCTCCACGCGGGGCTGGCCGAGGACGGCGAGGGCGGCGACCTGGTGTGCGGTGACCTGTACCAGGTCATCACCTTGCAGGGGAAATTCCACGGCCCGGGTAATACCTTGAGTCATAGACCTGAGCAGTTGTTCCCACAGATGCAGGTCGGCGGCGCCCGGCGGTTGCGCCACCAGCTTGCCGTCGCCTCGCCGGGCCACGGCCTTGCAGTGCAGGTAATCCACATGCCGGCCCAGCAAGCGTGCGGCGGTGGTCGCGGATTGGTCCTGCCATTGCCAGTTGCCGATATCGAAGGTCATTTTCACCGGTACCGCCAGGCGTTCGACTTCGTTGAAAAACCGCTGCATCGGCTCGATGCGCCCGCCGTGCAGGGTCTGGTCGTTTTCCACCAGCAGCTTGACCGAGTGGCGGTTGAGCAGGGCGCTCAAGCTGTCCAGGTCGTTGGTGTCGGTGAAATAACCCAGGGAGACTTTCAGCCAGCGGGCGCCGAACGCCTGGGCGCGGTCGAGGGTGGCGGCGAGTTCGGCGTTGGGTTGGGAGCGGCCGGCAACCCAGAGTTCCAGGGGCGAGGAAAACACGCACTCCAGGCCGTGATCCGCCGCGGCGTGGGCCAGTTCAGCGGGCTGTTCGGTGGTCAGCAGCTCTTCACGCCATTCGATGCGTTGCGCGCCGGCCCGGGCCAGCACTTCAACGAAATTCAGCTGGCCACGATCGCGGACCAGGTCGGCACCGTAGCTGGAAAGGCTGATGGAAACGGGGTATTTGTGCATTGTTGTTTACCTCTGAAACCGGTTTCATTTTTATACGCAAAATAAACATGTGGGAGCTGGCTTGCCTGCGATGGCGGCGTGTCGGTCGACTACTGCTTCGCCCGAGAAACCGTCATCGCAGGCAAGCCAGCTCCCACAAGGGATTGGGTCGAGCCTCGGATAATCAATTGCGGCAGAAAATCCAGGGTGCGTGTCGGCGCTGTGTCCCCGCGCAACCGCTTGAGCAAACAGTCAAACGCACTGGCGCCGATCGCTTCTGTGGGCTGGGCGAGGGCCGTGATGCCGCTGCCCACCAACGGGTACCAGTCCAGGTCATCCAGGGCGATCAAGCCGATATCGGCAAACAGGTTGCAGCCCAGTTCCTTCAGCGCACGGGTGCAGGCCAGCGCGGCGATGCCGTTGGCGCAAAACAAGGCTTTGGGGCCGGCGTGATCACGGGAGAGAAAGGCGTGCAGGTGGCTGTTCAAGTCGCTATCGATCTCCAGCACCGAGCCGGTAAGCAGCGGGCGCCGAGCGATTTCGCTCTTGAAACTCACCAGCCGCTCCAACCGTGAGCTGGTGCCATCGGGCGCTTCGCTGACCAAAAGCAGGTCGCGGTAGCCTTGCTGTTCAAGGTGCTCAACCGCCATGCGCACTGCCACCGGATTATCCAGCCCCACCAGGTCGCTGTGCAGTGGCTCGACCTTGCGGTCTACCAGCACCAGGGGCATTTCCCGTTGCAGTTCCAGCAGCTGGTCAAGGTGATGGCCCAGGGTATTCACGATCAACCCTTCGATGTTGTAGGCGCGCAGGGCGGCCAGGTGCTGGCGCTCCTGCTCGTCGTCGCGGTCGGTGTTGCACACCACCAGGCTGTAGCCGTGTTGGCGGCAGGCGGTTTCCACACCGTGCATCACGGCAATTGAATAGGGGTTGCGGATATCGGCCACCAGCATGCCGATCAGGCGGGTGCGCCCGCGTTTCAGGCCACGGGCCATCTGGTTCGGGCGGTAGCCGAGTTCGTCGATGGCCTGTTCGATGCGCAGGGCGATGGCGTCGGAGAGCAGGGCACGGTCGTCGCCGATAAAGCGTGACACGCTGGCTTTGGAAACCCCGGCACGCTCGGCCACGTCAAGCATGGTTACGCGGCTGCGCTGGGCGGCGGAAAATGGAGTCACGGTAGCGCCTTTCTTATTGGAGTTGATGTTGCACTGAAACCGGTTTCAGAAAACACCAGCGGGCCCGCTTCGTCAAGGAAATCTTCGCTGACTCAATAGGCGTTTTTGCCTGTGATATCCGACGAGTGGCGGCGAGACCTGTTAGATCTGACAGTATCCGCAAGCGTGTAGGAGGTATTCAATTAGTCCAGAAGCGCGGGTATGCAGGATCGATTGACAGCCCGCACGTGGAGATTGTCTGAGTCACGGGAGGTTTTTATGAGCATCCGTCATGCGGGGAAATCCGGTGTGAATGGGCCGTCGGGTCCAGGTGGCGTCCTGCTGCTGGACGCGCCCGAGGTTGTCGAAGCATTGCCGGACGGATTGGTGCCCGCACGGTTTTATTTCGCCGATCTTGAGGTGGATATTCCAACACCGTGGGCATTTTTACCCAGCCCCGGCAGAGACCAGTATCTGGTATTCGAATGGAATGTGCGTGGGGCCCGCCCCGTTGATGCGCCCCCTATTTTGCTGCCAAATCCAATGACCCCGGCAAACTTTCCTTACCGTGCACAAATACCCCAGGCTTTTTTGCTGAGCAGCGCAATCGTTGATCTTAAATATCGCGTGCATAACCTAACGCCAATCAGTCCAAGCTTCGATGATTCCGACGTCAGGACCATCAGAATCGACCGTGATGCGCCTGGTGCAGGCGCCTTGCTGCCACCGGCCATTTTCCCCATTGATCCGATTACCGAGGCCTACCTGATCGCCAATCCCCAGGTGGCCATGGAAATCCCGGACGGCTATCTGGGGCGCGAGGTGGGTGACAAGATATTGCTCTATTTTTCTGATTTGAATCTGCTGCCAACGGGTGTACCTACCTTGGTTTCGTTGCCGCTGGCCAGCGCCAGCGGCCGGATATTCGTCGACGTGCCCAGTGATGTGTTCCGCCTTTATCCGGGGGCTCTGTTTCTTTTTTGTTTCTACCGGTTGGAGGATCGTGCCGGCAACGTAAATCCGTTGTTTTCGCAGGTGGCACGGGTTGGGCTGCAGACCAGTCTGCCCCCCGTCACTTATCCACGGCCCAGCTATCCTCAGGCGGCAACGAATGCCAGAGGGGTCATGACCTGCGACAACCAACCTCCGATCTGGCAGGGGGTCGAGGTGTTCGTTGCCGCTCATGCAGACATCCGCGATGGGGACCTGGTAACGATGCGGTTCCAGGGGTACGGCCAAAGTCCCGATGTCAACCCAGACCCCTCCCTTGTTGAGACCCTCACCCACTTCTGGGATGGGGTCGCTGATGCCTCTGGGTACAGTTTCTGGATTCGTGATGTCGAGCGTGTTATCCGCCCCTTGAAAAACAATGCGGGAGGCGGGGCAACCTACATGGTGAGCAGGGCAGGTGTCGATATCGGCCTCTCTGCGACCAGGTACGTACAGTTCGATCGCGAGGTGAACAGCTCCCAACCAGATCCCATTTACTGCTGGATCGACGGTAACGGCCCCGAGCCTTAGTCCGGTTGCTTCAGACCCTGAGCACTGGCACACGTCCAGTGCTCAGGAGGTTCGGCTATTTTTTCGAAGAGCGTTGATTGGCCGAAAGTCTTTCGGCTGGAGAAAGTGTGTCCAGGTTTCAGTCACCCGAGCGTAACTCTGTACCGAGGGCGAATTAGGCCTGGAGACTTTGTGAGTACTTATGCGGCGCCTACCTTAAACAGTAAGGAGAGATTGAAATGAGCAGCAACCCCAATGCCACAAATGTGCCAGGGCCTCTGGCTATCACCGCACCCACGATTGTCGAGGCGCTGGATGTTGCATCAGGCCTGATTCCGGCGAGGCTCGCGGATCAGGGTATAACACTTGAACTCAACGGCGGCGGGATCACACGGCCAACCGACTGGATGAGTGTCGAATTACGCGCTGTCACATTTCCTCCATCATCCTGGGCCACCCTGGTGGCACCCTTCCAGATCGGGACGGCGGTTTTGCCGATCCCCCGGTTTGTTCCAGCACCTCCACCTGAGTTTCAACATGGTCTTTATGAAATAAAAAACACACAGTACCGTAATGCTGGCACGGTACCCGGCCCTTCCTTCGACGAATCGGACCCCGCGCCATTCAGGGTCGACACCATTGCGCCCTACGCGGTCGCGACGTCCCGTGAAGAGCCGACTGCTCCTGTCTTCGCGAATGTGCCACCGGGCACGGTCATCGACAATGCATTTCTCATTGCCAATGGGGGGGTGGAGATTACCATCCCTCCCAATACCTACGGCCCCCAGCCCGGGCGCTTTGAAATCGGTGACACGATCAATCTCTATTTCAGTTCGACCATGTTCCCGACACCAGGGGATTTGGTGACGGGCCCAGGCTTGCCGATGACGGCGACGGGCGCAACTTTTTTCCTGGCTGCGGCCGATATCCTCCTGAGCGGCTTGTACTATATTTTCTATACCATCACTGACCGGGCCGGTAACACCAGTCGGGTTTCTTTCAATGCCTTCCGTACCGTGGCATTGCTGGATGATCCGGTTCCCCTGGAGCCTTTTCTCCCCTTGGCTCCTGCGCCCAGAGGAGGCAGTACAGACGATTTGCTCGATATAGCGGATTACCTGCGAGGGATCGACGTCCATATCGAAGACTACGTGGACAATGCCCCAGGGCTGGACCAGTTCGAAGTGCAGTGGGCAACGCTGCCCTTTAGTCGGCAGTCACCTCCGTTGTCCACGTTCCCCGTGGTCTTCGACGATAATACGTACAATATGAATGACACGATCAAGGCTGCGTACACGGCGACGCTTGGCCCGCAGTCGGTGGACGTGAGTTACCGGATTGAACGCAATGGCATCTTTTACCCTTCTCCGGTTAAAACGGTGCGGCTTGACTTGTCGGTGGAAGGCCCCGTACTGGATCCCACCCTCGAGCCTGGCTCTGTGAACCCGGCACTGAACCTGGCACAAGTGTTTGGTACGGGCCCCACGCCTGTGTTGAACGAACTGCACTTTGAGGACGCGAACCTGCCCGTCAGGATCGATATTCCACTCTGGACGATTGCTGCATTGCCCCATGCCAACAATCAATTCTTCTTGTTCTGGGGTGCGTCCAAAGAGCGCGTCGGGCCTTTTCCCTTGAGCACGACGGTGCCCGGTGACACCGCTACGTTTGAAATTCCCTGGGACGTGGTTGCCCGTCATGGTAATGGCCCGCAGCCGGTCAGCTATGTCGTGACCGGCCCCGGTACCACGAACGAAAACCCGTCAGGGATTACGACCGTCGACGTAATCGACGCTGTCACGGTGGAGCTGTTGCCTGCGGAATATTTGCGTATTGATGCTAACGGCGAGTGGTCTTGCGAGTCGTTGCTTACCCGGATGCCCGGTTCGCCACCTGTGCTCTATGCCGAGCTTTTCATTCCCGGCGACCCACGGTTAGTAGTGAATAATACCGTGACAGTGACACTCACGATTCAGAACGATTTCCCAGGGCTGCCACCGGGTCCCTTTACAGAGACGATTACCACTGCGCCGTTGACGGCTGATAACGTAGCAAATGGCTTTAATGTTGAGGTGACTTACCGTCCATTCCTGGCCCAGGTGCCGTTTGGGCCTGCCGAAGTCACGTACACCACGGTAGTAGACACCGGGGCAACAGGGCGCGGTTTACCGGCTGCGCAGTATACCGGGTTCTCGAACCCTAACTCCTTCTGCGACGGGATAGAAGCGCTCGACTTCCCCTAACTCAACCCAGTGATGAAACCACAAAAGGGAAGCATGGCTTCCCTTTTGTGCGTCTGACTGCTGCGAATCCTTTTTCCTACTTGTCCTATTGCCAATCACTTTTTCTGTTCGGATTAGTCCTACATCAATGGGTATCTCTGCTGCGTAATCTCTGCGCCGCACAGGGTGAGGCTCCATTCCGAGAGAACGAGCCAAACCGTTTTCAAAGGCTCTATTACAGAGAGTGATCCCCAATGCCAGTGTTAGCCAACTTCGAGCTCAATCCCTTGAGCAAGATGATGAAAGTTCCAACCATTACCTTTCTTATGTTTGCCGCCGTTCAAACGACGGCCCAGGCCGGTCAGCTGATTGGCGAATCAAAAACCATCGATGCCAGTGAGTTGAACAATGACTGGCAACTGGACCAGAAGTCCGACCTGACACTTAACGGTGCGCGGGCACAACATATCCTTGTCAACGACTCGGCACTGATCGTCAACGCCGGCAGCCGGGTTGATGACATTCGGGCGACCCAGGGTTCCACGGTCAGCCTCGACGGTGCCACAGTGGAGTCGAACCATCCGCTGTTTGGCGCGGTACGCCTGGACGACAGCTCTGCCGTCATCAGCAACAGCACGATCACCAGCAATGCCACGGTTGGCCTGCAAGCTTTCGAGTACCTGGGCTCGGCCCAGGGCGGGATTGCACACGTATTCAACAGCACTATTCGCGGCGCCCTGGGTGGAGCCATGGCCTTTGGCAACAGTGAGCTGAACTTCAACCAGAACACCCTGGTGGAAGGTACTGGCGCCGACAGCTTTGGCGTATGGGTTGAGGGCGCGACTGTCACTGCCAGCCAAAGCCGCATTATCGGCGGCAAGAACGGGGTAGTGTTCACCGAAGATTTCGATGGCGGTGGCGTGGGCAAACTGGTCCTGGATAACGCCAGCGTCGAAGGTCGCAGCGGTTCCGCCATCGTCGTTCAAGGCGAGTTCGGTTCGACCCCGGAAGCTGAAATCGATGTGCGTAACGGCTCCACCTTGACCGGCGGCAACGGCACGTTGCTGGAAGTCACCGGTGGGGGCGTGGCCAGCATGAACGTCGACGATAGCCGTTTGAATGGTAACGTCATCGTCGAAGACGGCAGCACCGCGCGCCTGAGCCTGCAGAACAATGCCGGCCTGACTGGCCAGTTGCAGAACGTCAGCAGCTTGAGCGTAGGCGACCGTTCTTTCTGGGAGTTGACCGGTGACAGTCAAGTGGGAGCCTTAAGTCTGGCCGGCGGCATCGTGAAGTTCGGTACTACCGATGCGTTCTACCAGCTCGACCTGGATAGCCTTGAGGGCAACGGGACCTTTGTCATGGGCACCGATTTTGCCCGGGGCGTGACCGACTTTCTGAATATCACGGGAGAGGCCACCGGCAATCACAGCCTGTTGCTTGCGGCCAGCGGTGCGGAGCCGGTCAGCCCCGAAGAGATTCGTGTCGTGCACACTGGCGGCGGTGACGCCGAGTTCTCCCTGGTGGGCGACAAGGTGGATGTGGGGGCCTATTCCTACGGCCTGAAAAAAGACGGGACCGACTGGTTCCTCGACCCGAACAACCGCGCCATCAGCCCAAGCACCCGCTCCGTGCTGGCCTTGTTCAATACCGCACCGACCGTGTGGTACGGCGAAGCTACCTCGTTGCGCACGCGTATGGGTGAGCTGCGCTTTGAGCCGGGCCAGGCAGGCTTATGGGGCCGTGGCTATGGCAACAAGTACAACGTGGCCGATGGCAACGGGGTGGGCTACACCCAGAACCAGCAAGGGTTCTCCCTGGGTGCCGACATGCCGTTGGCTGACAGCCAGTGGCTGATCGGCGCCATGGTCGGTCACAGCAGCTCCGACCTGAACCTCAAGCGCGGTACATCGGGTAACGTCAAGAGTTACTACGTAGGTGGCTACGCAACCTGGCTGGACGAGGAGAGTGGCCTGTACTTTGATGCGGTGGCCAAGCTGAACCGTTTCCACAACGAGTCCAAGGTTGGATTGAGTGACGGAACAGGTTCCAAGGGCCAGTACACCAACACCGGTGGCGGTCTGTCGGCAGAGTTCGGGCGTAACATCAAACTGGACGACGACTTCTTTGTCGAGCCTTACGCTCAACTGTCGACGGTGGTCATTCAGGGGGCCAATTACAGCCTGGATAATGGGCTGCAAGCCAAGGGTGAAAGAACCCGTTCGATCCTGGCCAAAGCCGGTGCTACCGTTGGGCGCAATATCCAGCTCGACAGCGGCAGTGTTGTTCAGCCGTACCTGCGCGCAGCCAGGGTGCATGAGTTTGCCAACAACAACAAAGTCGCGGTGAACAACAACGTGTTCAACAATGACTTGTCCGGCTCGCGTAACGAGTTTGGTGCTGGTGTTGCGGTTAAACTGTCGCAGAACCTGCAGTTGCATGCGGACTTTGAACACAGCAGTGGTCAGAAAATTGACCAGCCCTGGGGTGCCAACGTAGGCGTTCGTTACTCCTGGTAAGTCGTCGCAGATAAAAAAGCCCGTATCGAGAGATACGGGCTTTTTTGCGTTTGCTTGAGGGTCAGCTCAAAAGGTCAAAGACTAAAACCAATTCATGAGGGTTTCCATGGGGGTCGGTCTCGGTTTGTCCCACAAGGCGCCCACTGACTTTTATAATGCCGCTGACCAGTGCCTGGATAACCAGTTCTCCAGATATACAACGCACCGCGTAATGCTCCGTGGGCGATTTTACGGAATACCAGACCCTTACCTTTGTGAACTCGGTGTCCTCTAACCGTATGATTTTATCGGTTTCGGTGTCATCCGGAATCTGGATATAAAACTCTTTGATCGTAACGGAGTTATCCGCGTACCGGCCGTTGATAGCGTATATGCCTTCATCGAAGTCGTGTACTACGGTCTTGGTCTGCGGGTTCGTGACAATACGGTCAACGGCTGCGTTAAAAATACCCGTGGCCGTGAGGGCCCTGGGTAGTAGCCGTTTTTGTTGGGCGGGGGTTAACTGTTGCGCTTGTGCTGACATGATCGCTTCTCCATCGTCGATGATTGTGCGAAAACCAGGGTTCAAGTCATTCTGGTCAGGCTATGAAATAGCAACGTTGCCCGGCCTGTAAACTGTCAAAAATAACAGTTTACAAAGCCTGTCTTCTGCGAGTGACTGACCCACCGCAATGTTGGAAGGCTTGGGGTTATTAGACGCCGTTCCCGCGTGCTGTCTACTGGCATAAATGACAGTCTAAGAACCGTTTTTTAACTCCCTTTGATGCTAAGCGTCGTAGCCCCATCGCCCTTACACAATGACGCTCAACCACGTCGACCCCAGCAGCAACACCGCCATGCAGCGGTTGAACCGCTGCATGGCGGTGGGGGAACGAAACAGCCGGGTTGACCCGGCACCCAGCAAGGCCCAGGCGCCCAGGCAGGGCAGGGAAATCACAAAGAACGCCAGGGACAGGTACAGCACGTGAGCTTGCCGCTCGTCGCCAGCGCCGCCGAACACACTGATGACCGCCAGTGCCATCATCCAGGTTTTGGGGTTCACCAGTTGCAGGCTTGCGCCGCCCACCAGGCCCATGGGTTTTTGTGTCGCGTCCGGGGTGATCGCCATCGCGGGGGCACGGAATATCTGCCACGACAAATAGCTCAGCCAGGCCACGCCGGTCCATTGCATAGCGGTTTGCACCTTCGGCAGCTGCGCGAGGGACTGGCCGAACCCCGAGCCCACCACGAATACAATCCCCGCCGCGCCGGTACAGGCGCCCAGCACGATGGGCAAGGCCGCTTTGAAACCATGGCGGGCGCTGTTGCTCAGCACCAGGATATTGGTGGGTCCCGGGGTGATGGAGGCGACGAAGGCGAACAACAGAAACGGCAGCAGGGTAGGGAACATGGCAACGCGACTCCAATCAGCAGATCAATGAAGTCGATCTTCACAAGCCTGGCCGTTACCTGTCTGGAAGATTTGAGCAGCGCTTGCGGTAGGCGGCGGGTGTGAGGCCATAGGCCCGCACGAACCAGCGGCCCAAATGACTTTGATCGGCAAAGCCCAGGTCTGTTGCGACGTCGGCGGGTTGGGCGCCTCGGGCCAGCAAATGTCGGGCGCGGGCCAGGCGCAGTTGCACCAGGTAAGCGTGAGGCGGCAATCCGAACGCGCTTTTGAACGCGCGGGTCAGGCGGAAGCGGTCAACACCGGTCGCCAGGGCCAACTCGTCCATCCCGACATCCTGTTGCAGATGGGCGTGCAGGTATTCCCGGGCCTTGTGGGCTACCAGCGGCATGCGTGGGTCTTCGCGGTAGCGCTGGCGCCACTGCAATTGCCCGGTCAAGCGTTCCAGCAACTGGTCGAGGGCGCTTTGGCGCACGATGCGTAACTCGCCCGCATGCAGGCTTTGAAAAGCCTGGTGGGTGGCGAGCGCCAGGCGCGGGTCACTGGTCAGTGTGGTGGTAACGCTCAGCTGACTGTTGGCGGGCGCTTCCTCGAACACCGCCGAGACTTCCCGCTCCAGCCAATGCGGGTCGAGGTACAGCATGCGGTAGGTGAAACCCTCGGGCGTGGGGGCGTTGCCGTCATGGATTTCCCCCGGTTCCAGCAAAAACACTTGCCCCGGTGTGCTGTGATGGCGGGCCCGGCGACAGTTGAATTGCTGCACGCCTTGCTCGGTAACGCCCACCAGGAAACTGTCGTGCCAGTGCGGGTCGTAGGCGTGGCCCTCGAAATGCGCACGCAGGGTCTCGATGCCGGTGTCGGCGTCTTGAGCCAGGTCGATCCAGTTGTGGGCGGTCATAACGCACCGATAACGAATAGGTGGTCGCCAGTTAGCGCCGCAGCGCCGGCTGGCGTCTAGAAGGTTTGTGCAGCCTCAACCGAACAACCCGGCGGCAATGTTGATCGAGAACCCCAGGATCGCGGTATTGAACAGGAACCCGATCAACGACTGCCCCAGCACCACCTTGCGCAGGCCACGGGTGGCCACGCCGACGTCCGCGGTTTGCACCGCCACACCGATGGTGAACGAGAAGTACAGAAAGTCCCAATAGTTGGGCGTGCGTAAATCCTCGGCAAACCGCAGCGCCGGCTCGGGGCCGTCCCAGGTGTAATACAGGCGCGCGTAATGCACGCTGAAAATCACCCCGATCAGCAGCCATGAACCGATCACCGTCAGGCCGGTAAACCCGTAGTGCAACAGGCGCTCGGTACTGCTCAGGTCCTTGCTGCCCACCAGTTCAAAGGTAATGGTCGCCAGGCTGGCAATCGCCGCGATGCACACCATAAACAGCACCAGGCTGGCGTTCTCGTCTTCGATCTCGGCGATACGCTTTACGTCGTCGGCCCGGGCATGGCTGGTGAGCCACAGCATCAGCACCAGGTAGCTCCAGACGCCGGCGTTCCAGCCGATAAGGATTTTGCTGAGGAGCGTATCGGCCGGAGCGAGAATGCCCACCGCCAGGCCCAGTACGGCGGCGGAGGACAGGCGAGGGTGGGTGCGGGCGAGGAAGGGCATGGGAACTCGATGGGCCAGGGTTTGCATTACCTTAGCCCACCTGAGTCCTTTGTTCAGCTGTCTTTGTGGCGCTTCTTCACCAGCTTCATCACCACCACAAAGAACACTGGCACAAACACCACCGCCAGCGTCGCGGTAATCATCCCGCCGATCACGCCGGTACCGATGGCCTGCTGGCTGGCGGAACTGGCACCCGTGGCAATCGCCAACGGCACCACGCCGAGGATAAACGCCAGGGACGTCATGATGATCGGCCGCAGGCGCAGGCGTGCCGCCTTGAGCGTTGCATCGATCAGGTCTTCGCCCTGGTCATACAGGTCCTTGGCAAACTCGATGATCAGGATCGCGTTCTTCGCCGACAGGCCAATAATCGTAATCAGGCCGACCTTGAAGAACACGTCATTGGGCATCCCGCGCAAGCTCACCGCCAACACCGCGCCGAGCACGCCAAGCGGCACCACCAGCAACACCGAGGTTGGAATCGACCAGCTCTCGTACAGCGCCGCCAGGCACAGGAACACGATCAGCAGCGACAAGCCGAGCAACAGCGGCGCCTGGGAACCGGACAAGCGTTCCTGCAACGACAGGCCGGTCCATTCCTGGCCCAGGCCGGCGGGCAGTTGGCTGACCAGCCGCTGGATTTCCTCCATCGCCTCGCCGGTGCTGTGGCCCGGCGCGGCTTCACCGGAAATCGCGATGGCCGGGTAACCGTTGTAGCGGGTCAACTGCGCCGGGCCCTGGATCCAGCGTGCTTCAACGAAGGCCGACAGCGGCACCATCTTCCCGGCGTTATTGCGCACATGGATCTTCATCAGGTCGGCCACCTGGCTGCGCTGATCACCCTCGGCCTGCACCACCACCCGCTGCATGCGGCCCTGGTTGGGGAAGTCGTTGATATAAGCCGAACCGATGGCCGAGGACAGCACATTGCCGATGTCGGCAAAGGAAATCCCCAGGGCATTGGCTTGCTTGCGGTCCACTTCCAGTTGCACCTGAGGCGCCTCGGCCAGGGCGCTTTCACGCACGTTGGCCAGGATCGGGCTTTTCTCGGCGGCGGCCAGCAATTCGGTACGGGCTTCCATCAAGGCCGCGTGGCCGACGCCGCCACGGTCCTGCAGGCGGAACTCGAAACCACTGGAGGTGCCCAGGCCATCCACCGGCGGCGGCAGGACCGCATAGGCGATCGCGTCCTTCAGCTCGCTGAAGGCCGCGTTGGCCCGGTCTGCAATCGCGGCGGCGGAATCCTTGCTGCTGCGTTCCGACCAATCCTTGAGCGTGGTAAACGCCAGCGCGGCGTTCTGCCCGGAGCCGGAAAAGCTGAAGCCCATGATCATCGTGGTATCGCCCACACCGGGTTCGCCGGCGTTGTGCGCCTCGATCTGCTCGGCCACCTTGACCGTGCGGTTTTTGCTTGCACCCGGCGGCAGCTGGATATCGGTGATGGTGTAACCCTGGTCTTCCACCGGCAGGAACGAGGAGGGCAGGCGGCTGAACAACACCACCAGGCCCACCACCAGTACCAGGTAGATCACCAAGTAACGGCCGCTGCGCTTGAGGGCATAGGCCACCCAGCCTTCATAACGGTCGGTGAACTGCTCGAAGCGCCGGTTGAACCAGCCGAAGAACCCGCGTTTCTCATGGTGCTCGCCCTTGGCAATCGGCTTGAGCAAGGTGGCGCACAGCGCCGGAGTCAAGGTCAGGGCGAGGAACGCCGAGAACAGGATCGAGGTGGCCATCGACAACGAGAACTGCTGGTAGATCACCCCCACCGAACCCGGCATGAACGCCATCGGCAGGAACACCGCCACCAGCACCAGGGTGATGCCGACAATCGCCCCGGTGATCTGGCCCATGGCCTTGCGCGTGGCTTCCTTGGGCGAGAGGCCCTCGGTGACCATGATCCGCTCGACGTTCTCCACCACCACAATCGCATCGTCCACCAGGATGCCGATGGCCAGCACCATGCCGAACATGGTCAGCACGTTGATCGAGAAGCCCAGCAACAGCATGGTGGCGAAGGTGCCCATCAACGCGATCGGCACCACCAGCGTCGGGATCAGCGTGTAGCGGATGTTCTGCAGGAACAGGAACATCACCGCAAACACCAGCAGCATCGCCTCGCCCAGGGTGTACACCACCTTGGTGATCGAGACCTTCACGAACGGCGAAGTGTCGTACGGAATCTTGTATTCGACGTTGGCCGGGAAGTAGCGCGCCAGTTCGTCCATCTTTGCCCGCACCAGGGTCGCGGTGCTCAAGGCGTTGGCGCCGGGGGACAGCTGCACGCTGACGGCGGTGGACGGCTTGCCGTTCAGGCGGGTGGAGAACTGGTATTCCTGGCTGCCGATTTCCACCCGTGCCACATCACCGACGCGCACGGTAGAACCGTCCGGATTGGCCTTGAGCACGATGTCGGCAAATTCGGCCGGGGTCGAGAGTTGGCCTTTTACCAGAATCGACGCGGTGATTTCCTGAGTCTTGGTGCCCGGCAGATCCCCGATGCTGCCGGCTGACACCTGGGCGTTTTGCGCGGCGATGGCGGCGTTGACGTCCGCCGGGGTCAGGTTGAAACCGATCAGCTTCTGCGGGTCGATCCAGATCCGCATCGCACGCTCGGCACCGTACAGCTGGGCCTTGCCCACACCGTCCAGGCGCTTGAGTTCGTTCATCACGTTGCGCGCCAGGTAGTCGCTGAGCGCCACGTCATCCAGCTTGCCGTCGCTGGAGGTCAGGGTCACCAACAGCAGGAAACCGGCGGAGACTTTCTCCACCTGCAAGCCTTGCTGGGTCACCGCCTGGGGCAGGCGCGGCTCGACGGCCTTGAGGCGGTTTTGCACATCGACCTGAGCCATCTCCGGGTCGGTGCCCGGCTGGAAGGTGGCGGTGATGGTGGCCGAACCGAGGCTGCTCTGGGACTCGAAATACAGCAGGTGATCGGCGCCGTTCAGCTCCTGCTCGATCAGGCTGACCACGCTTTCGTCCAGGGTCTGCGCCGAAGCGCCCGGGTACACCGCGTAGATTTCGACCTTTGGCGGGGCGACGTTGGGGTACTGCGCCACGGGCAGCTGCGGGATGGCGAGGGCGCCGGCCAGCAGGATAAACAGGGCGACCACCCAGGCGAAGATCGGGCGGTCGATAAAGAATTGCGGCATGGAAAACGATCCTTATTGGCCGGATGCCTGGGCGAGTGGCGCGGTGCTGTCGTCGACCTGGACTTTCTCTCCAGGGCGGGCGTGTTGCAGGCCTTCGACGACGATACGGTCACCGGCCTTGAGGCCGCTGGTCACGACCCAGCGGTCATTCACCACCGAGCCCAGTTCCACCGGTTGCTGGCTCACGGTTTGCTCGGCGTCCAGCAGCAACACCATGGGAATTCCGGCGCTGTCGCGGGTGATCGCCCGTTGCGGCACGCTGATGCCTTGCTGGTCGACGGCTTGCTCCAGGCGCACGCGGATAAAGCTGCCGGGCAGCAGGTCGAGGTCCGGGTTGGGGAACTCGCTGCGCAAAATGATCTGGCCGGTGCCCGGGTCGACACTGATCTCGGCGAACAGCAACTTGCCCGGCAACGGGTACAGGCTGCCGTCATCCTGGATCAGCGTGGCCTTGGCCTGGTCCTGGCCGACCTGCTTCAAGTGCCCGGCGCGGAAGGCCCGGCGCAGGTCATTCAGCTCGCGGGTGGATTGGGTCAGGTCGGCGTGAATCGGGTCCAGTTGCTGGATCAGCGCCATCGGCGTGGCTTCGTTCTGCCCCACCAGTGCACCTTCGGTCACCAGCGCGCGGCCGATGCGGCCAGAGATCGGCGCAGTCACGGTGGCATAGCCCAGGTTTAACCTGGCGCGCTGCACGGCGGCCTGGTTGGCGGCCACATCGGCGGCGGTTTGCCGGGCGGCGGCGCGGGCGTTGTCGTATTCCTGGCCGCTGATGGCGTTGCCTTCCACCAATTGGCTGTAGCGCTGCTCTTGCAGGCGCGCCTGGAACGCATTGGCCTCGGCCTTGCGCAGGCTGGCCTGAGCGCTGTCGAGGTCGGCCTTGAACGGCGCCGGGTCAATCCGGAATAGCACATCGCCCTGTTTGACGTCGTGGCCTTCCTTGAACACCCGCTGTAACACCACGCCGGCCACCCGGGCGCGCACTTCGGCGATGCGCGGCGCGGCAATCCGCCCGCTCAGCTCGCTGGTGATGGACAGGGGCTTGGCTTCAAGGGTTTCGATCCGCACCTTGGCCAGTGGTGCCTCGGCGGCTTTGTCCGTCGACTTGCCACACGCGCTCAGCGCCAGTGTCAGGGCCAACAGGCAAAACGGCGCAAACAGATTCTTCGACATGCTCATATCCCAATATTGACTGGCGCATCCTACGGGCGCCCCCGCCACAGTGCTGTGAAGCTCTGTAGGTGGTGTGTGAAGAAATGTAAGGTGCGGCCCACAGATGCACAGGGGCGTATATCCTTCATAACCGCCGAACCTTACACGATCTTCTACACACTGAAGATCAAATGTGCGAGCGGGCTTGTGTGGGAGCTGGCTTGCCTGCGATGGCAGCGCCTCGGTTTTACTGAATAAACCGAGGCGTCTGCATCGCGGGCAAGCCCGGCGCCCACACAAGCCCGCTCCCACACTGGATTTGCGCACTACTTAGAAATTGTATTATTTGGAAATACCATGCCCAACATCCTGCTGGTGGAAGACGACGCCGCGCTCTCCGAATTGATCGCCAGTTATCTGGAACGCAACGGCTATCACGTCAGTGTGCTCAGCCGTGGCGACCACGTGCGTGAGCGCGCGCGGCTCAACCCGCCGGACCTGGTGATCCTCGACCTGATGCTGCCGGGCCTCGACGGCCTGCAAGTCTGCCGGTTGCTGCGGGCCGATTCGGCCACGCTGCCGATCCTGATGCTCACCGCCCGCGACGACAGCCACGACCAGGTGCTGGGCCTGGAAATGGGCGCCGACGACTACGTCACCAAACCCTGCGAGCCCCGGGTATTGCTGGCCCGCGTGCGCACCCTGCTACGGCGCAGCAGCCTCACCGAGCCCCAGGTGGCCAACGACCAGATCCTGATGGGCAACCTGTGCATCGACCTGTCGGAGCGCACCGTGACCTGGCGCGACCAGGCGGTGGAGCTGTCCAGCGGTGAATACAACCTGCTGGTGGTGCTGGCCCGGCATGCCGGCGAAGTGCTCAGCCGCGACCAGATCCTGCAACGCCTGCGGGGCATCGAATTCAACGGCACCGACCGCTCGGTGGACGTGGCGATTTCCAAGCTGCGGCGCAAGTTCGACGACCACGCCGGGGAAGCGCGCAAGATCAAGACCGTATGGGGCAAGGGCTACCTGTTCAGCCGTTCCGAGTGGGAATGCTGAGCCATGTTTCGTGTCCTGATTCGCCTGTACCTGATCACCATTGTCACCTTCGCCGCGGCGATCTACCTCGTCCCGCGGGCGGTGATCCAGCTGTTTGAACACCGTTACATGAGCTACAACATCGAGCAGTCCCGCGGGATGCAGAGCCTGATCGTCAAGGAATACCAACGGGTGCCGGTGGAGCAGTGGGCCAATGTCACCGTGCGGCTGGCGGCGGATTTTGCACCGCTCAAAGTGCAATTGCTGCGGATCCAGGACGCTAGCTACACCCCTGAAGAACAGCGGCTGCTGGAAAAAGACCAAATGGTGATTCGCCTGGGCGAGTGGGGCTGGGCGGACGACGTCAGCTCGGCCCTGGACGACCAACTGGTGGTCAAGGTCTCGGTCCCGCCGGACCCGCTGGACATGAACCTGCTGTACTGGAGCATGAACGTGCTGATCGGTGCGGCGCTGCTGGCGTGCCTGCTGTTCTGGCTGCGGCCCCATTGGCGCGACCTGGAGCGCCTGAAAAGCACGGCGGCCCAACTCGGCCAAGGCAACCTTGGGGCACGCACGAAGATTCCCCCCAGCTCCAACATCGGCAGCCTGGCAGCGGTGTTCGACACCATGGCCAACGACATCGAGCAGTTGCTCAACCAACAGCGTGATCTGCTCAATGCCGTCTCCCATGAACTGCGCACGCCACTCACGCGCCTGGACTTCGGCCTGGCCCTGGCGCTGTCCGACGACCTCCCGGCCGCCAGCCGCGAACGCCTGCAAGGGCTGGTGGCACATATTCGTGAACTGGACGAGTTGGTGCTGGAATTACTGTCCTACAGCCGCCTGCAAAACCCGGCGCAAACCCCCGAGCAGGTGGAAGTGGTGCTCGACGAATTTATCGACAGCATCCTGGGCAGCGTTGACGATGAACTGGAAAACCCCGATATCGTGATGGATGTGGTGCTGGACTGCGCCGTGGAGCGTTTCACCCTGGACCCGCGCCTGACCGCCCGGGCCCTGCAAAACCTGCTGCGCAACGCCATGCGCTATTGCGAACGGCGGATTCAGGTGGGGGTGAAGGTGTGTCCCAAGGGCTGCGAGATCTGGGTGGACGATGACGGCATCGGCATTCCGGTTGACCAGCGGGAGCGGATTTTCGAGCCGTTCTACCGGCTGGATCGCAGCCGTGACCGCGCCACCGGCGGGTTTGGGTTGGGGTTGGCCATCAGCCGGCGGGCGCTGGAGGCCCAAGGCGGAACGTTGACGGCCCAGGCTTCGCCATTGGGCGGCGCACGTTTCAGGTTGTGGCTACCAAGCTAAAGAACACCGCAAAACCATTGTGGGAGCTGGCTTGCCTGCGATAGCGGTGGGTCAGCTTGCATCTTTGTTGACTGATACACCGCCATCGCAGGCAAGCCAGCTCCCACATGTGATCCTCACCGTCCTTCAGTCCTGTTTTTGGCGCATGCACAGCCTTACCCGCCCTCACACACCCTTGTTATAGTTCGGCCCTTATCCCAGCTGCCAGTCAAGGATCACTGCCATGTCCGAATACCAAGCCTTTGTCGTCGAACTCAGCGGCAACGTCGCCCATGTGCAGCTCAACCGCCCGGAAAAGATCAACGCCATGAACGCGGCGTTCTGGACCGAGATCATCGACATCTTCCAGTGGGTCGAAGACACCGACGCCGTGCGTGCGGTGGTCATCAGCGGCGCCGGCAAGCATTTTTCTTCCGGCATCGACCTGATGATGCTGGCCTCGGTGGCCAATGAATTCGGCAAGGACGTAGGCCGCAACGCCCGCCTGCTGCGGCGCAAGATCCTCGAACTGCAAGCCTCGTTCAACGCCGTCGACACCTGTCGCAAGCCGGTACTCGCGGCGATTCACGGCTATTGCATCGGCGGTGCCATCGACTTGATCAGCGCCTGTGACATGCGCTACGCCGCCGAAGATGCGCAATTCTCCATCAAGGAAATCGACATCGGCATGGCCGCCGACGTCGGCACCCTGCAACGCCTGCCGCGCATTGTCGGTGACGGCATGCTCCGTGAACTGGCCTACACCGGCCGCCCGTTCGGCGCAGAAGAGGCGCGCAGCATCGGCCTGGTGAATCGGGTGTTCAGCGATCACGAGAGCCTGCTGGCCGGGGTGATGGAGATCGCCCGGGAAATCGCGGCCAAATCGCCAATCGCGGTCACCGGCACCAAGGCGATGATCAGCTACATGCGTGACCACAGCATCAATGATGGTCTGGAATACGTTGCCACCTGGAACTCAGCTATGTTGCAATCCAACGACCTGCGCGTGGCCATCGCGGCCCATATGAGCAAGCAGAAACCCGACTTCGTGGATTGACTGAACATGACCCCAGGCTGGATTACCACAACGCTGCTGGACAACGACGCCCCGGGCGGCTGGGCCGTGGCCCGCAGCCGTGAAGGCTTTTTGCACGACCAGAACGGCCCGCTGTTCCCCCGGGAATGGCTCAAGCGCCAGGACTTGTCGGTGTTTGCCGAGCATGGCATCGGCCACCTGGACGGCGAACCGGTGTACCTGCTGGAGCTCAACAGCCCCGCCGACGTACCGGGCTGCGGCTGGCAGGGCCTGCGAGCGTTCATGTTGCAAGGCGACCACACCCTGTACAAAGTCCTCGGGTATGCCGCGCAAATCGGCACCTGGGCCCGTGAGCATCGTTTCTGTGGCAGTTGTGGCCAGGCGATGGTGCAGGTGCCACGGGAGCGGGCGATGTTCTGCCAGGCCTGTGACCTGCGCAGTTACCCGCGTATCTCGCCGAGTATGATCGTGCTGGTGACCCGTGGCGACGAGATCCTGCTGGCCCGTTCGCCGCGCTTTGTCACGGGGGTCTACAGCACCCTGGCGGGATTTGCCGAGCCGGGTGAGTCGGCCGAAGACTGCCTGATTCGCGAAGTGCGTGAAGAGGTGCAGGTGGAGGTCAAGAACATCCAGTACATGGGCAGCCAGTGCTGGCCGTTCCCGCACTCGATGATGCTGGGTTTTCATGCCGAGTACGCCGGCGGCGATATCGTGCCCCAGGCCGACGAAATCGAAGACGCGCAGTGGTTCAACGTCCATGAGCTGCCGCCGTTGCCGGCGTCCCGCTCGATTGCGCGCTACCTGATCGACCTCTACCTGGCCCGCCGTTTAGGCCACGCTGAACCAGTGCTGCCAGGCTAGGCGCACCGTCAGGCCGAGCACCACGGTGATAAACACCGGGCGAATGAACTTGGCGCCGCCGCTGATGGCGCTGCGTGCGCCAAAGAATGCGCCGCACATCACCGACACCCCCATGCTCAGGCCGACAATCCAGTCCACCGAACCATTGAAAATGAACACCGTCAGCGCCGCCGCGTTGCTGACGAAGTTCATGCTGCGCGCCACGCCGCTGGCTTTTACCAGGTCGATGGGATGCAACAACATGGTGCTCACGGTCCAGAACGCCCCGGTACCCGGGCCCGCCACGCCGTCATAGAAGCCCAGGCCAAAGCCCTGGGTGGATTGCCATTTCTTCTTGATCGGCGCGTCGTTGTCCAGCGCCGCCTTGGGCGTGCCGCCAAACAGCAAATACAAACCGCAGCCGAACACGATCACCGGAAGCATCTTGTTCAGGGTTTCGGCGGGCAGGTAATGGGCGACGATCGCGCCGGTGAGTGCACCGATCAGCGTACCGACGATGGCATGCACCCACTGGCGCGGGTGAAACAGCTTACGGCGGTAGAAGGTAAAGCTGGCGGTGGCCGAGCCGAAGGTGGAACTGAGTTTGTTGGTGCCCAGCACCAGGTGCGGCGGCATGCCGGCGGTGAGCAGGGCAGGCGTGGTCAGCAGGCCGCCACCGCCGGCGATAGCGTCGATAAAACCGGCGATAAAGGCGACAACGGCGAGGATCGCGAGGGTGGTGAGGTCAACGCTGAGTTCGAAGGGCATGGGCAAGACTTATTCGGCAAGGCGCAGAAAGGGCTGCGCGAAAGGCCGGTATCTTACCCATAACCCTGGGTCGAGGCGATCCAAATGTGGGAGCGGGCTTGCTGTGGTGAGGGTGCTTGATCGTTCCCACGCTCTGCGTGGGAATGCCGCCCTGGACGCTCCGCGTCCTGCTGTCCCACGTGCGACGCAGAGCGTCACTGGATGCATTCCCACGCGGAGCGTGGGAACGATCGCGTGGGTATCAGGCGTGACGCTTCTCCCACCATTCCATGCCGGTGCGCCAGAAGCAGATTCCCAGGAAGTACGCCGACATCAGCAACCACAGCCCCATCGTCAGCCGATTGGTGTACGGGAAGTCGATCACCAGCAGCAGGCTGCACAGCAACCAAATCGTGGTCACTGCAATATTGAGCGGCATGAAGCGCTTGACCCGGAACGGGTGCAGGAACTTCATCGGGGTGACCGTCAGCAGCGCCAGGCCGATCACCGTCAACAGGGTGATCCAGGCATCGGGCTGGATGATGTAGACGCACAGCGCAACCACGTTCCAGGCCGCCGGGAAGCCCTGGAAGTAGTTGTCCTTGCTCTTCATGTTGACGTTGCAGAAGCAGAACAGCGATGACACCAGGATCACCGATACCGTAAACAGCGGGGTGAAGTCCGGCAGCGCGATATAGCGATAGATAAACAACGCCGGGATAAACACGTACGTGAGGTAATCAATCACCAGGTCCAGCACCGAGCCGTCAAAGCTTGGCAATACCGTTTGCACATTCACCCGTCGCGCCAGGGAACCGTCCACCCCATCGACGATGAGCGCCAGGCCCAGCCACAACAGGCAGGCCTTGGGCTGGTTGTCGAGCAGCGCCAGGGTGGCCAGGAAGGCCAGCACCACGCCGGTCGCGGTAAAACCATGGGCACCCCAGGCCTTGAGACGGGCTACATGCAGGGTCGATATCACAGGGGCGTTCTCCAAAAGGTGAAACAGGGCAGCCGACGGGGTAACACCGTCGAATCTGGCCAGAGTGTGCAAGTATCGACCGGGAAGGGTGGGATAAGGTTCACCACCCGGCGTAGGTTAAGCGTAGCAAGCGTAGGACGTTTCGGCATCAGCCTTGACGGAACACCAGCGCCTTTAACCCGCTTTGCGGATCAATATCAGGGAATTCCGGCGGGTTTTCCAGCCGCCGCTCAAAGCGCAGGCCAGGTGCTTCGCGGGTCACGCCGTCGATCAGGAAGTCTTCGCCGAATGCCGGGTCGTTCATGCAGGCCAGCACCGTGCCCTGGGCCGTGAGCAAATCCGGCAGGCGGCGCAGCACCCGCTGGTAGTCCTTGGTCAGCAGGAAGCTGCCTTTCTGGAAGGAAGGCGGGTCAATGATCACCAGGTCATACGGGCCGCTGTGGATGACCTTGGCCCAGGACTTGAACAGGTCGTGGCCGAGGAAGGTCACCTGGCTCAAGTCATGGCCGTTCAGGCGGTGATTGTCGCGGCCTCGGCTCAGGGCACCCCGGGCCATGTCCAGGTTCACCACATGCTCGGCACCGCCTTCGATGGCGGCGACGGAGAACCCGCAGGTGTAGGCAAACAGGTTCAGCACCCGCTGGCCTCGAGCCTGTTCGCGCACCCAATTGCGGCCATAGCGCATGTCGAGGAACAGCCCGCTGTTCTGCTTTTTGCCCAGGTCGATCAGGTAGCGCAGGCCGCCTTCGGTGATGGTCAGTTCGTCGACGGCCTCGCCCACCAGCCATTCGGTGGTGCTTTGGGGGAGGTAGCGGTGTTGCAGCGCCACGGTATGGGCACCGCAGGACGGCCAGTCGATCTGCACCAGCATCTGCTTCAAGGCTTCAAGCTCTGCAGCCTCGGGCTCCTTGAACAGCGCCACCAGCACCACGCCTTGCAGCCAGTCCACGGTCAGCTGTTCCAGGCCCGGCCAGCAGCGGCCACGGCCGTGGAACAGGCGGCGGGTTTCGGTGGGGACGGCCTGCAGGGCGGTCAGCAAATGGGCGTGCAGGGTGGCAAGTGCGTCTGGGTTCATCGGGCAACGTCGGTCATTGAGCGGGCGGCATTTTAAACACAATTGCGGGGTGTTCGGGCGTTGAAGCACAACGTGCTCTGAATTTGTCGATTGGCAGTGATTTGTGCTCAAAAAGGCATGCTCGGCGGTTTACAACAGTCAAAAAATCCCTTGGCACCGACATAAACTGGAAAAAAAGCCCGGAGGTGCCCATGAACGGTTTCGCGAATGCAGTGAGTCAGACAGCGATGGATCAGGAAGAACTGGCCGAATGGCGCGACGCCCTGGCCTCCCTGGTGGCCAACGCCGGCGCGGCGCGAGCGCGGGAGATCCTCGACATGCTGGCGCAAGCGGGTGGCGCGCCGGGCATTGCCTGGAAACCCGCCCATGGCACGCCCTACATCAATAGCATCGCCATGGATCAACAACCGCCGTTTCCCGGTGACCTGGCCACTGAAGAACGCCTGGCCTCGGTGGTGCGCTGGAACGCCCTGGCCATGGTGGTACGGGCCAACCAGGCCTATGGCGAACTCGGCGGCCATATCGCCAGCTACGCCAGCGCTGCGGACTTGTTTGAGGTGGGCTTCAACCACTTTTTCCGCGCCCGCAGCGACAGTTTTGGCGGCGACCTGGTGTTCTACCAGCCCCATTCCGCCCCCGGGATCTATGCCCGTGCCTTCCTTGAAGGACGCCTGAACGAGGCCGACCTGGCCCACTATCGCCAGGAAATCGGCGCCGGCCAGGCGGGGGCCCGGGGCCTGTCCAGCTATCCGCACCCGTGGTTGATGCCGGACTTCTGGCAATTTCCTACCGGCTCCATGGGCATTGGCCCCATCAGCTCGATTTTCCAGGCGCGGTTTATGCGCTACTTGCAGCACCGTGGCTTGCAGGACACCACAGACCGCCACGTCTGGGGCGTGTTCGGCGATGGCGAGATGGACGAGCCGGAAAGCATGTCGGCCCTGACCCTGGCCGCCCGCGAAGGCCTGGACAACCTGACCTGGGTGGTCAACTGCAACCTGCAACGCCTCGACGGCCCGGTGCGCGGCAACGGGCGCATCATCGATGAACTGGAAGCCTTGTTCGCCGGCGCCGGCTGGAACGTGATCAAGCTGGTGTGGGGCTCGGACTGGGACGCCTTGCTGGCCAAAGACGCCGACGGCGAGTTGGTGCGCACCCTGTCGCAGACGGTGGACGGGCAGTTCCAGACCTTCGCCGCCAAGGACGGTGCCTACAACCGCGAACATTTCTTCGGCCAAAGCGAGGCGCTGTCCAAACTGGTCGAAGGCATGAGCGACGAGCAGATCGACCGCCTCAAGCGTGGCGGCCATGACATGGTCAAGATCCACGCCGCCTATCACGCTGCACGCCGGGTTACGGGCAAACCCACGGTGATCCTGGCCCAGACCAAAAAGGGCTTTGGCATGGGTGAAGCCGGGCAGGGCAAGATGACCACGCACCAGCAGAAGAAGCTCGACCGCGAGGCGTTGATCGCCTTTCGCAATCGCTTCCAGTTGCCGCTGTCGGATGAGCAGACCGAATCCCTGAGCTTCTACAAACCGGCCGAAGACAGCCTCGAGATGCGCTACCTGCACCAGCGTCGTGCCGCCCTCGGCGGGTATGTGCCGAGCCGCAGCCAGCAGGCGCCCGCCGTGAACGTGCCGCCGGTGTCGGGCTACGGCGGGTTTGCCACCCGGGCGGATGGCAAGGAAATGTCCACCACCATGGCCTTTGTGCGCATGCTCACTCATCTGCTCAAGGACAAGGCCCTCGGCCCGCGCATCGTGCCCATCGTCGCTGACGAGGCGCGTACGTTTGGCATGGCCAACCTGTTCAAGCAGATCGGCATCTATTCCAGTGTCGGTCAGCATTACGAGCCGGAAGACATCGGCTCGATCCTCAGCTACCGCGAGGCCACCGACGGGCAGATACTGGAAGAAGGCATCAGCGAAGCCAGCGCCCTCAGTTCCTGGGTGGCGGCGGCCACCAGTTATTCGGTGCATGGCCTGCGGATGCTGCCGTTTTACATCTACTACTCGATGTTCGGTTTCCAGCGCGTCGGCGACCTGATCTGGGCCGCGGCCGACCAGCGTGCCCGTGGCTTCCTGCTGGGCGCCACGGCCGGGCGTACCACCCTGGGTGGCGAAGGTTTGCAGCACCAGGACGGCAGCAGCCACCTCACGGCCGCCACGGTGCCCAACTGCCGCGCCTACGACCCGGCGTTTGCCGGCGAATTGGCGGTGATCCTCGACCACGGCATGCGCCAGATGCTGGAGCACGACGTGGACGAGTTCTACTACGTGACCCTGATGAACGAAAACTACCCGCAGCCGAGCCTGCCGGACGGCGTGGACGCGGCGATCATCAAAGGCCTGTACCGTTTGAGCGGGCAGGTGGGCGGCAAGGTTCGTTTGCTCGGTGCCGGCACGCTGGTGCTTGAAGCCCAGGCCGCGGCGCAGTTGCTGGCGGATGATTGGCAGGTGGCGAGCGAAGTGTTCAGCGTCACCAGCTTCAGCGAACTGGCCCGGGACGCGCGGGAGGTGGAACGTTGGAATCGCCTGCATCCGCAGCAGCCGGCGCGGCGCAGTCACCTGGCGGAGTGTTTGCCCAAGGGCGTGCCGGTGGTGGCGGTGTCTGATTACGTGCGGGCGGTGCCGCAGATGATTGGGTCATACGTGGATTCGGCGTACACGGTGCTGGGCACGGACGGCTTTGGTCGCAGCGATACCCGGGCCGCGTTGCGGGATTTCTTTGAGGTGGATCGCTATCACATTGTGCTGGCGGCACTGACGGCGTTGGTGGAGCAGGGGAGTGTGGACCGGCAGGTTTGCCAGCAGGCGATAGAGCGGTACGCATTGCAGACGGAGCGGGATGCGTCCTGGGTGTGCTGACACAACAAAAACTGTGGCGAGGGAGCTTGCTCCCGCTGGGCTGCGAAGCGGCCCCAAAACCCTGGGAGCGCTGCGCACTCCAGCGGGAGCAAGCTCCCTCGCCACATTAGTCGGTGTTTATCCCAAAGTACTGGCTATCAACGGCGCCCCAAAAGTCTCCCGCAGAAACCCCGGCGCGATGTACCGCTCGTAATGCGCCTCGGACAACAGGAAAAACTCCCGATCAATCGCATCCCGCAAATCCGTCAGATTACGCTCGCGAAACTCCGGCAGCAGCGCCAACCCATACGCATCCAGCTTGGAAATCACCCGCGCGCCGCGGGCAATCAACTGGTACGCCCAGCAATACGGCGACTGGTGGGGCACAAACCGGATCTTGCGGTCTTCCAGTTGCTGGCGCAGGCGTTGCGGGTCCAGCACTTGCAACTTGCTGGTCATCACCTGCACCAGCAGTTGTTCCAGGCGCAGCCACACTGCCTGTTTCTCCTCGGCGTTGTAGCCGTTCCACTGAATCACCTCATGGTGATAGCGCTTGCAGCCGCGGCAGACCAGGTCCCCGTAAACGGTGGAGCACAGGCCGACGCAGGGTGTCTTGATGGTTTGATTGGGCATAAAAATAATGTGCAAAGTCTTGTAGAACACCGCGGACCCAATGTGGGAGCGGGCTTGCTGTGGTGAGGGGGCTTGCTGTGGTGAGAGGGCTTGCTGTGGCGAGCGGGCTTGCCCCGCGTTGGGCTGCGAAGCAGCCCCATCAATCTATGGCGAACCCGACGGGGGACAAGCCCCCTCACCACAACAAGCCCGCTCCCACCTTTGATTTGCGTCGTGGATTAGTCCCAGCTCAGCGCGCCGCCGGTCTGGTACTCGATCACACGGGTCTCGAAGAAATTCTTCTCTTTCTTCAAGTCCATGATCTCGCTCATCCACGGGAACGGGTTGGTGGTGCCTGGGTATTCCTCTTTCAACCCAATCTGCGACAAACGACGGTTCGCGATGAACTTGAGGTAATCCTCCATCATCGCCGCATTCATCCCGAGAACACCACGTGGCATGGTATCGCGCGCGTATTCAATCTCCAGCTGAGTCCCTTGCAGGATCATCTGGGTCGCTTCTTCCTTCATCCCGGCATCCCACAAATGCGGGTTTTCGATTTTGATCTGGTTGATCACGTCGATACCGAAGTTCAGGTGCATCGACTCATCCCGCAGGATGTACTGGAACTGTTCCGCCACGCCGGTCATTTTGTTGCGACGGCCCATGGACAGGATCTGGGTGAAGCCGCAGTAGAAGAAGATGCCTTCCAGTACGCAGTAGTACGCGACCAGGTTACGCAACAGCTCTTTATCAGTCTCGACGGTGCCGGTTTCGAACTTCGGATCGGAGATCGAACGGGTGTACTTCAAGCCCCAGGCAGCCTTTTTGGCGACCGATGGAATCTCGTGGTACATGTTGAAGATCTCGCCTTCATCCATGGCCAGGGATTCGATGCAGTACTGGTAGGCGTGGGTGTGGATCGCTTCTTCGAAGGCCTGGCGCAGGATGTACTGGCGGCACTCCGGGTTGGTGATCAGGCGGTACACGGCCAGGACCAGGTTGTTCGCGACCAACGAATCCGCAGTGGAGAAGAAGCCGAGGTTGCGCATCACGATGCGGCGTTCGTCGTCGGTCAGGCCTTCGGGGGTTTTCCACAGGGCGATGTCGGCGGTCATGTTGACCTCTTGCGGCATCCAGTGGTTGGCGCAGCCGTCGAGGTATTTCTGCCAGGCCCAGTCGTACTTGAACGGTACGAGTTGGTTGAGGTCGGCGCGGCAGTTGATCATGCGCTTTTCGTCAACGGCGACGCGGGCGGCGGAGCCTTCGAGTTCGGCGAGGCCTTCGGCGACGTCGAGTTTGTCGAGGGCGGCCTTGGCGCGGATGATCGCGGCCGAGTCGCTGGCGGTCACGTTGCGGGCTTCGAGGGCGGCGGCAGCGCCGGCGCCGTCAAGGCGGTCCATGTTGGCTTCGGTGGCGTGGCCGGCGTTGGCGCCTCGGATGACGACGTCACCGGTGTCTGGTTGATCTGCTTCATCCCAACTCAGCATTGAATTGCTCCTTCCTGGTCCATTTGACGGCGTGACCGCGTTCAAAAATGTGCGTTTTGCAGGCTGCAAGGCATTGAAATACTGCCCATAGTGTGGTCGAGGCTAGGTGTTCTTGCACACTATGTAGTGGTTGTCTGTGTTTGTGGGCACACTATATGGGGTGTGACAAGGATGGTCAACGCGTAGGACGGGTCCGATGGTCGCAGGGCCATGAGCAAAACTCACAGCCCCATGACTTTTAATGGTTACGGCGCCCGCCTGCGCCAGTGCTAAAAATTCGCCAACCAGCTCCCCATAACAAAAAAGAGCGTTTGCGAAATGAAAGCACTTGATCTGTACATCGGCGAAGGCTTCGAAGGCCCAGGCGTCAATGCTGCCCACATCAACATCCTTATCGGCCCGCGCAACGGCCCGGCCGGCCAGGCGTTTGCCTCCAGCCTGGCCTCACCCAGCCAGGGCCATTGCCCGTTCATGGTGATTGCCCAGCCGAACATCCCGGTCAAACCCATGACCCTGTACGTCAACAAGGCCGCCATCGGCAGTGACCTCCACGGCAATGCCACCTGGGGCGCGTCCCAGGCCGGGATCGCCAAAGCGGTGCTCGAAGCCTTGCTCGACGGCACCCTGCCGCCGGAAGCCGAAGACGAGTGGGCCATCGTCACCGCCAACTGGGTCAACCCGGCCTGCGATGACCTGGACGCGGTCTACCTCAATAACTACAACGCCTGCCGCACGGCGATCCGCGCCGCCCTGACCGGCCTGCCGCACACCGCGCAGCTGGCGGACGTGGTCAACCACATCAGCAACCCTTTCTACACGCCAAAAGCCTGAGGACCTCCCCATGCACTACATTCGTTTGGGCAACTCCGGCCTGCAAGTCTCCCGCCTGTGCCTGGGCACCATGAACATGGGCACCCCGGACTGGAAGCCGTGGATCTTCGATGAGAAACAAAGCGAGCCCATCGTCGCCCACGCGCTGGCCAACGGCGTCAATTTCATCGACCTGGCCGACTTCTATTCCGCCGGCGTCGGCGAAGAAGTGGTAGGGCGCATCCTCAAGCGCGTTGCCCGCCGTGAAGACATCGTGGTCACCACCAAGGTCGGCTACGGCACCCGCGCCGGCATCAACGCCAGCGGCCATTCGCGCAAGCACATCATGGACAGCATTGACGCTTCCCTGAGCCGCCTGGGCATGGACTACGTCGACGTGTTCATGCTGCATTACTTCGACGTGAACACCCCGGTGGAAGAAACCATGGGCGCCCTCAACGACATCGTGCGTTCCGGCAAGGCTCGCTACATTGGCGTGTCCACCATGCTCACCGGGCAACTGGCGAAAATCCTCATGGCCTGCGAGCGCAACGGCTGGGTCAAGCCGATCAACATGCAGCTGCAACTGAACTGCGCCTACCGCGAAGAAGAGCGCGAGATGATCCCGTTCTGCCGCGACCAGGGCCTGGGTGTCTCGGTGTTCAGCCCGCTGGCCCGTGGCCTGCTCACCGGCGACGTGCAATCGAACCGTAACCAGACCGACTTCTTCACCCAGCAGATGTACAGCGACCAGGCGTCGTTCGACATCGCCCACTCGGTGCAACGCGTGGCCCGTGCCCGTGGCGTGTCCAACGCGCAGATCGCCCAGGCCTGGGTGGCCAACCACCCGGGTGTGGACGTGATGCTGGTGGGCGCCGACACCACCGAACAGTTTGACAGCGCGCTCGCCGCCCTCGACACCCAACTGGATGCCGAAGAGCTCCACGAGCTGGAACGCAACTACACCCCGTGCGATGTGATCAACGACTACACCGCCGGCAAACGCATTCTGCGCAGCGCCCGTCCGGGCCTGGACCGCTTTAACCTGATAGAGGCCGTGGCATGAACCCGCTGATTCGCACAGGCAATTTCATCGATGGCCAATGGTCCAGCGGTGGGCCGGTTTACCCGGTACTCAACCCGGCCAATGGCGCGCAGATCGCCGAAGTACAACGGGCCGGCGCAGAGGAAACCCACCTGGCCATTGCCGCCGCCAACCGCGCCTTGCCGGCCTGGCGCAAACTCACGGCCAAGGAACGCAGCCAGCGCCTCAAGCGCTGGAGCGAGCTGATGCTGAGCAACCAGAAGGACCTGGCCCACCTGCTCAGCCTGGAACAGGGCAAGCCGCTGGCCGAAGCCATTGGCGAAGTGGTGTACGCCGCGAGCTTCCTGGAGTGGTTTGCCGAAGAAGCCAAGCGTGCCTACGGTGACGTGATCCCGACTCACAAGGCCGATGCGCGCATCATCGTGACCAAGGAAGCCATCGGCGTGGTCGCCGCAATCACCCCGTGGAACTTCCCGCTGGCCATGGTCACCCGCAAGGTCGGCCCGGCGCTGGCGGCGGGGTGCACGATGATCCTCAAACCGTCGGAAGAAACCCCGTTGTCGGCCTTCGCCCTGGCGGTGTTGGCCGAGCAGGCCGGGATTCCCGCCGGCGTGTTCAATATCGTCTCCGGCGATGCCGTGGCCATCGGCGGCGCGCTGCAAGCCTCAAGCGTAGTGCGCAAGCTGTCGTTCACCGGCTCCACCCGCATTGGCAAGCTGCTGATGCGCCAGGCTGCGGACACGTTGAAAAAGGTCTCGTTGGAACTGGGGGGCAACGCGCCCTTTATCGTGTTCGACGACGCCGACCTGGACGCCGCCGTCAAAGGCGCCATGGCCTCCAAGTTCCGCAACACCGGCCAGACCTGCGTGTGCGTCAACCGCTTCTTCATTCAAGACGGCGTCTATGACGCGTTCACCCGCAAACTGGCCGAAGCGGTATCCGCGATGCGCGTGGGCAGCGCCCTGGACGGCGAAACCGAACAAGGCCCGCTGATCAACGCCGCCGCCCTGGCCAAGGTCGAAGCCCACGTGGGCGACGCCCTGGAGAAGGGCGCCAAGCTGCTGTGCGGCGGCCGTCGGCACGCCTTGGGCGGCACGTTCTTTGAACCCACCATCCTCACCGAAGCCCACGGCGAGATGCTGATCGCCCAGGAAGAAACCTTCGGCCCGGTGGCGGCCTGCTTCCGCTTCAAGGACGAAGCGGAAGTGCTGCAACGGGCCAACGACACACCGTTTGGCTTGTCCGCCTACTTCTACAGCCGCGACATCGGCCGCGTGTGGCGCATGGCCGAGGGCCTGGAAGCGGGCATGGTGGGGATCAACGAAGGGATCATCTCCACCGAAGTCGCGCCGTTTGGCGGGATCAAGGAATCGGGCCTGGGCCGTGAGGGTTCCAAGTACGGCCTGGAGGATTACCTGGAGATCAAATACCTGCTGATGGGCGGCCTCTAAATACGGTCAACCAAACACACAAACCCCTGTGGGAGCTGGCTTGCCTGCGATAGCGGTCTGTCAGCTTCCCATGATCAACCTGACCCACCGCTATCGCAGGCAAGCCAGCTCCCACAAAAAAAAGGTTCTTCACGG
>NZ_JACARC010000036.1:19177-24155 GCF_013386825.1 Pseudomonas sp. IPO3778 | reverse complement strand
CCGAGTGGTGGGGCAAAGACCTTTTGGTTACTTTTGGGGCGTTTGCCAAAAGTGACCCGCTGTAAGAGCGGAACCCTAGGTGGCCGTTACCGCAGCAATGGATATACACCCAAAAACCCCAAGCCCCCCTGCGCCGCTTAGGTCACTCCAATGCGTCAGAGTGCGTCGCTTTTAGCCCCCCTGCGAAATTGAGCCCCCCCACCTCCCGGCTCAATACTCATCCCATGAAAACAACAAGCCGAGCCTATCAAGCGCTGGGCGCACCGCTTCAGGCCTGCAACTCCATACCGCCCGGAAAAAGCGTGCGTCGCCCAGCCAAGGAAGAGTCAATCGGAACAGTGGAGGCCTTACCCCCCTCCCCAGCAGCATGGAGTCAATGCTGGCCATAACACTGCCGATCCAACTGACTGCATACAAAAGGACGCACCCGGCAACCCCGCCGGGCCCACGCCTTGCAAGTCGCTCAACATGTGCACCCACCCCCCAGGCAGGAACTCGAAATGAAAAAAGAAATAGAGACGGGTTATGGTTTGACCGGCATTGACTTCAATTCCCTCAGCTTGAAACGGCGCTCGTTTCTGCTGGGCGCAGCCGCCTCTGCCGCAGGCTTGTACCTCGGCTCGTTCGTACCCAGCGCATTCGCCGCCACCACCGGGCACCTGGAAATCCTCGGCTGGGAAGGTGAAACCGGCGACGCCGAACTCGCCGACTGGCGCAAGCAGCGCAACGTCACCGTGCGCTCCAGCTATGCCAGCAACCAGGACGACATCACTGCGCGGCTGGCGGGCTCCGATCCGGTGCAACTCGACCTGACCATGTACGCCCTGGGCTACGAGAAAATCTACCAGGAAATGGGCCTGCTCAAGGCCATCGACACCTCGAAGATCCCCAACTATTCCGCCGACAATACCCTGCCGTTGTTCTACAAGGGCAGCCGCTGGTACTGGGACGGCAAGCAATGGGGCATCCCGTTGCTGTGGGGCATGAACACGATTGTCTACAACCCAAAGAACGTCAAAAAACCTACCCAATACACCGACCTGCTGGACCCGAAACTCAAGGGCCGGCTGACGTTCGTCGATGACGGCACCTCGAACTGGTCGCTGATCGCGATTATTGCCGGCTACGGCGACAAATACCCCAACCTGACCCGCGACGAATTTAACGACGCCTTCGAAAAACTCAAGCCATACCGTGATCAGTGCCGGGTGTTTGCCGCCTCTTCGGGTGATGCGGTGTCGCTGTTGGTGTCGGGTGAAGTGGACGCGGTGTTCTCGGCCTCCGCCAACACCCCGAGCGAAACCACCAAGCGTGGCGTGACCACCGCCCTCTCGGTGCCCACCGAAGGTGCGGCTCTCTGGTGCGATGCGCTGTTCATCCCGAAAACCGCGAAGGATATTCCCCTGGCCCTGGAGTTCATCAACAAGACCCTTGAACCCGAAACCCAGGCCAAGATGGCGACCACCATGTTCTCCGGCGTGGTCAACCCCAAGGCCGTGCCCCTGCTGCCCGAGGACCTGAGAAACACCTTCGACTACGGGCACCTGGACAGCTTCTTCGAGAAATCCAAACTCTATGGCCAGCCGCCCCTGAGCTCCGAACAGTATGTGACCTATGCTGAATGGATCGATCAGTGGGCGAACTTCAAAGGCTCGTTCTAGAGCGCTTGGCACGCTGGTGCAGGCAACCGGGGGGCGGGGTTCGCAAACCCTCGCCCCACGGGCCAAAGCGCCCTGACTCTCGAAGAAAAACCGTAAAGGCAACCTCATCATGACCGTAGTCAACAACACCGAGTCCATGCCCCTGGACGACCGGGATTCAAGGGTCGGCAAACACGTGAAGATCGACAAGAAAACCCTCAGCGGGTATTGGCTGGCATCCCCGCCGTTGCTGTTTCTGGTGGTGTTTTTTCTGATCCCGTCAGTACTGCTGCTGGTTGCCAGCTTCTGGACCGCCAAGACCTTCAGCATGGAACCCGCCGCCACCCTGGCCAACTATGCCAAGGCATTGAGCGCCAGCGGGTTTTATGACTCGCTGTGGATCGCCCTGCAGAACGGTTTCTGGACCGCCCTGCTCTCCACCGTGATCAGTGCGCCGGTGGCCTATTACATCGTGTACCGCACGCGCTCCAACGCCGTGCTGTACCTGGCACTGGTGTCGTGGTTTTCCAGCTACCTGGTACGGGTCTACGCATGGCGCTCGATCCTGGGCACCAACGGCGTGATCAACTCCACCCTGCTGCACTTCGGCCTGATCGACCAGCCGCTGGAATGGTTGGTGTTCAGCAAGTTCGCGGTGGTGCTGACCCTGGTGCACATCATGCTGCCCTTCACTCTGTTGCTGCTGGTGTCGGGGTTGCGGGACATCAAGAAGGACTACCTGGAAGCGGCCGCCGACCTGGGCGCCGGCGGCGTCACCATCCTGTGGCGGGTGATCATGCCCATGGCCCACAAGAGCATCGTCAGTTCGTTCATGTTCACCTTCGTGCTGGCCGCCAGCGACTACGTGACCCCGCAACTGCTCGGCGGCCGGGATGCCATGACCACCGGGCTGGTGATCGCCAACCAGTTCCGTTCGGTGGGTAACTGGCCACTGGGGGCAGCGATGGCCTATCTGCTGTTGATCGTGTTCATGCTGGTGTACGCGTTGCTGCTGGGGGTGTTGCGCGCCGCCAACCTGGCACCCGGCAAGCGTTACCACGACTGAATACCGCCCATAAAAAAGGTAACTCGCCATGATCCGGTTATTCACTTACATCTACATGCTGTTCCTCTACGCGCCCATCGCGATTATCGCGCTGTTCAGCTTTCACTCGTCCGCCTCGTTGTCGTTCCCGTTCGAGGGTTTTTCCACGCGCTGGTACGAGGCGTTGTTCAGCAGCTCGGACTTTATGACGGCCCTGACCAACAGCGCCATCGTCGCCGCCGGTTCGGCGATTCTCACTACCTTGCTGGGTACGTTCTCGGCCCTGGCGCTGATGCGCATGAAAGGCCGGGTGAAGGCGGTGTTCGCGTTCATGAACTTCGCCCCCATCGCCTTGCCTGGGTTGTTCCTCGGGATCGCCCTGGTGATTTTCTTCTCCCTGATCGGCCTGCCCCGCTCGCTGCTGACGGTGATCATCGGCCATACGCTGTTCACCTTTCCGTTCTTTGTGGAGTCGGTGCGCTCGCGCCTGGAGTATTTCGACCTGTCGTTCGAAGAAGCGGCGCGTGACCTTGGCGCCTCGCCCCTCAAGGCGTTCTGGCTGGTGACGTTGCCCATCATCGGCCCGACCATCGCCGGTGCCGCGATCCTCGCGGTAGCGCTGTCGATGGACGAGTTCCTGATCACCGTGTTCGTCACCGGCAGCGACACCACGCTGCCCCTCATGATTCTTTCGATGATGCGCCGCGCCGTCAGCCCCACCATCAATGCCGCCTCGGTATTCATGCTGGTGGTGACCATCGCCATCATCGCCATCGCCGGCCTGGTCATGACCTTGCGTCGTCGCCGCCTGGAACTTGAACGTGCTGAAACTGCAGAGTAATCACCATGACCAACAGTATTGAACTGACCGGAATTTCCAAGAGCTACGGCAACCTCACCGCCCTGGGCAAAGTCGACCTCACGGTAAAACGCAACGAGATCCTGACCCTGCTCGGCCCCAGCGGCTGCGGCAAGACCACCCTCATGCGCATCATTGCCGGCTTTGAAGAGCCCACCACCGGCAAGGTGATGATCGACGGCAAGGACTCCACCGCCCTGGCGCCTGAACACCGCCCGGTGAACATGGTGTTCCAGAAGTACGCGCTGTTCCCCCACCTGGACGTGTTCGACAACGTGGCCTTCGGGTTGCGCCTGAAGAAAAAGCCCAAGGATGAGATCAAGCGTGAAGTGAACAAGGCGCTGGAGTTGGTACAACTGGAAAGCTTCAAGAGCCGCTGGATCTCCGAGCTCAGTGGCGGGCAAGCACAACGCGTAGCCCTGGCCCGCGCCCTGGTGAATCGCCCGGCGGTTTTACTGCTGGACGAACCGCTGGCGGCCCTGGACCTGAAAATTCGTCACCACATGCTCAACGAGATCAAGCGCATTCACGAAGAGACCTCCACCACCTTTGTGTACGTGACCCATGACCAGGACGAAGCGATGATTTTGTCGGACCGTGTGGTGCTGTTGAACAAGGGCGGCATCGAGCAGATCGGCGGGCCGCAGGAAATGTATTGGTCGCCGCGCACCTTGTTCGCTGCCAAGTTCTTCGGCGACACCAACATCGTCAATGGCACCTATGGGGTGAGTGGCGTGGTCGAGCTGCCATTTGGGCGGTATGCCCACACCGCTAAAAGCGGCGTGGGTGCGGGCCCGGTGAATGTGTCGATCCGCCCTGAAACCATCGGCCTTGAGCCCGCACTGGGCGCCACACTGGCCGACGGCGCGTTTGCCGGCAAGGTCAAGGACACATCGTTTATCGGCAACCGCGTGATCTACCGCGTGGAAGTGGCCGGCGGCACACTCGACCTCAAATGCCAGCAACTGCCCACACCCGGCAGCCACGCACTGCCGCCGGGCACAAACGTAGCACTGACCTGCAAACCGGAAAGCTTTGTGGTGATCCCGGCGTGAATGGGTTGAACATGGGGCCTGGCTGAAGCAGCCGAGGTTCATTTTTACGCTGGATCATGCGCTCTTTCACGGGAGCCTGGTCCGGCGTTTTTTTTGCCCGGAGGAATAGTAATGACGGATTACATCGTGGCCGGAGTCGGGTGTGCCGGGCCGTGATGGACAGCACGCTGGCGGTGCATGGGATTGAGGGGTTACGGGTGGTTGATAACTTGATTGCGCCGACGGTGTGTGTGTGTGAGCACTACCCATGCGTTGGCGATCATGATGGGTGAGAAGGCGGCGGATGGGATTTACTCGCTCAGCACAGCGGACTGCCGGCCGGCTTGAGTGTGTAGAAGCAAAAGCCAGATCAAAAGCCAAAGCGGGCACGGTCCAAATG
>NZ_JACARC010000036.1:0-18985 GCF_013386825.1 Pseudomonas sp. IPO3778 | reverse complement strand
AGTGGTGGGGCAAGAGCGTTTGCTTACTTTTGCGCTGTTCAAAAGTGAGCCGCTGTAAGAGCGGAACCCATAGAAGCCGTTACCTAAATAACGGATATGCCCCCTCACTCATGCTTCTTATAACGACGAATCCTGATATCCGCCTGCTCCTTGTGCCCCGCAAACCCTTCCATGCCACACAACCGCGAGCAGTACTCCCCCACCAGCACCGACGCTTCATCCGTCAGCACCCGCTGATACGTGCAGGTCTTAATGAACTTGCCGACCCACAGCCCGCCGGTGTACCGCGCAGTCCCGGTGGTGGGCAAGGTGTGATTGGTGCCGATCACCTTGTCGCCATAGGAAACGTTGGTGCGCTCACCAAGAAACAACGCGCCATAGTTGGTCATGTGCTCCAGGAAATACAGCGGATCCCGCGTCATCACCTGCACGTGCTCGGAGGCAATTCGGTCGGCTTCCTGCACCAGTTCGTCGAGGGTGTCGCACAGGATGATTTCGCCATAGTCACGCCAGGCGACAGAAGCCACCGGCGCGGTGGACAGGATCGCCAACTGACGTTCGATCTCCGCTGGCAAGGTTTGCGCCAGCTCGGCGCTGTTGGTCAGGAACACCGCAGGGGAATTGACCCCATGCTCGGCCTGGCCCAACAAGTCGGCGGCAATGATTTCCACATCGCTGCTGTCATCCGCAATCACCAGGGTCTCGGTCGGCCCCGCAATCAGGTCGATACCAATCTTGCCGAACAGTTGGCGCTTGGCCTCAGCCACATAGGCGTTGCCCGGCCCGACGATCATGTCCACCGGTTTGAAGGTGTCCGTACCCAACGCAAACGCGGCAATGGCCTGCACCCCGCCGACGCAATAGATCTCATCGGCGCCCGCCAGATACATCGCCGTCACAATGGCCGGATGAGGCTTGCCATCGAACGGCGGTGCAGCGGCGACCACCCGTTTCACACCGGCCACCTTGGCCGTCAGCACGCTCATGTGGGCCGACGCCAACAGCGGGTACTTGCCGCCCGGTATGTAGCAAGCCACCGAGTTCACCGGGATATTGCGGTGCCCGAGGATAACCCCCGGCAAGGTCTCGACTTCCACATCGTGCATCGAGGCTTTTTGGACCTCGGCGAAGCGCCGAACCTGAGCCTGGGCGAAGGTGATATCGCCGATTTCCTGCTCGGAAAGGCTCGCCACGCACGCCGCAATTTCTTCGTCGCTCAGCCGGAAAGACACGGGCGACCACTGGTCAAACTGCAGGGAGTATTCACGCACAGCCGCGTCGCCGTTGCGGGCGACGTTGGCGATGATGCGCTCAACGGTATCGCGGACTTGAGCAGCAATCTCGGCTTGGGCTTCGACCGGTTTAGGTGTTTTCAGGTAACGAATCATCAAGTGGCTCCAGGTGGTTCTTGAGGGCACGCGACATGCCCCCGACATTGGCAACCATCTTTTCCTACCCCCCTGCCCCGGGCAATTTCGCAGCCTCCCTATTGGTGACGCAACCTGACGCAGCACAGACGCAGTGTTGAAGCACTGGCGCAGGTCGCTGACGTTATTCGTATAACCGTTTGCGAAAAATACGCCAGCCCCATTGACTTAGGGATTCGGAGTGATAGGTTAAATAAGCGGTTATACGTATAACCTAATAATCACACCCAACGTAAAGAGGTGATCAACCGTGAGTCGAGTCTTGTATCTATTCGGTGGCTGGCCCGGCCATTTCCCCTACGAAATTGCGGCATGGGCGCGCACCGTTTTCCAGGAGCTGGATTTCGAGGTCGAAGAGTCCACCGACATCTTCACACTGGACAGGGACTTGACCGGTTATGACCTGATCGTGATCGGCTGGAACAACGCCGTCACCACCGAGACGCTTACCGCTTCCCAGGAAAACCGCCTGCTGGAAGCGATCGAAAGCGGCACCGGCCTGGTGGGTTGGCACGGTGCGGGCGCGGCGTTTCGCGCCAGCCTCAAGTACCACTGGGTGCTCGGCGGCTCGTTCCTGGAACACCCGATGGGTGAAGGCTTTCCCCATCCGTACCAGGTCAATGTCATCGACCACAGCCACGAGGTCACCCAAGGCGTCGAGGATTTCGAGGTGCGGTCCGAGCAGTACTACATGCAGGTCGACCCGAACATCCACGTGCTGGCTGAAACCACCTTCGACGGCAATCCCTTCCCCTGGCTCAACGGCCATCGCAGCCCGGTGGCGTGGGTGCGCCACTGGGGCGAGGGCCGGGTGTTCTATCACTCCATCGGGCACGACACCAGCAACCTCGCCGACCCGAATATCCGCCGCCTGACCAAGCAAGGCCTGAACTGGGCGACACGCGGGCGTGCAGCCACTACCGCGCCAACCACCTCCGTTCCATCAACCCAAGGAGTCCTGTCATGACTAAATTGACCGGCAGCCAGATCGTGGCTCAAACCCTGAAAAATTATGGCGTCGAATACGTCGCCGGTATTCCTGGCCACGGTATCTGGACCCTGACCGACGCCTTCCTCGAAGAAGACTCGAAGCTCAAGTTCATCCAGGTGTTCCATGAGCAAAGCGCGGTGCACCTCGCCGATGGCTACTACCGAGTGAGCGGCAAGCCGATGGCGGCGGTGACGTCCATCGGTGCCGGCGCCGCCAACACGGTGATCGGCATGGCCACTGCGTTTACCGACTCCACCAGCCTGATGCTGATCACCGGCGGGCCACCCACTCACATGCGTGGCCACGGTTTGTTGCAGGAGCTGGAACGCTACACCGACAACGACTTCCCGAAAATCGCCGAGGCCGTGACCAAGCGTCATTGGGTGGCAACCCGCGTTGAAGAGTTGCCGTTTATGATGCACCGTGCCTGGAGTGCGATGGTCACCGGGCGCCCGGGTCCTGTGCACCTGGAAATTCCGATGGATGTACAGGCCGAAGCGGCTGAAGTGACCCTTCACGCCCTCGAAGAACGCACCCCGATCGGCAAATGCTTTCCGGACCCGGCGGCTACGGCGCGCGCGGTGGAAGAGCTGAAACTCAGCCAGCGCCCGGTATTGGTGATTGGTGGCGGCGTGATTACCGGCGAAGCCAGCGCGGAACTGTTCGCCCTTGCCGAAGCCTGGAAAATTCCGGTGGTGACCACCTGGAACGGCAAAAGCGGCTTCCCGGAAGATCACCCATTGTTCGCCGGCAGCGTGGGCCAGACCGGCACCTTGTGTGGCAACAAGGTCGCGTCCACCGCCGACGTGATCATTGCCGTGGGCTGTCGTTTCACCGACTGGTCGTCGTCCAGCTATGCCAAGGGCGTGACCTTTGCGATCCCGCCGTCGAAGCTGATCCACATCGACATCGACCCCCACGAAATCGGCAAGAACTACCCAGTGACCGTGGGTATTTGTGCTGATGCCAAATACGCCCTGGCCGCCATCGTGGAAGGCCTGAAAGACCAGACGGTTGAGCGCGAAGCGTACCTGAGCGACCTGCGCGGTTATCAGGAGGAATGGGAAACCAAACTGGCCGGCCGTCGTGACTCCGATCGTTTCCCGTTCACCTCCCAACGCCCGCTCGGCGCGCTGCGTAAAGTGTTCCCGCGGGACACCATCGTGGTGGTCGGCTCCGGCAATACCCAGGGCGCGGTCAAGCAGACCTTCCCGGTGTACACCCCGCGTACGCACCTGACCTCCGGCGGTTTCTCCTCCATGGGCTGGGCCGTGCCTGCGGCCATCGGTGCCAAGCTGGCGGCGCCCAACCAGCCGGTGGTGTGCATCCTCGGGGATGGTGACTTCCTGATGACCTCCCAGGAAATCGCGATCTGCGTGACCAACAATATTCCGGTGGTGTTCCTGATCCAGAACAACGCCGGCTACATGTCGATTCGCGGTGGCCAGCGCAAGCAGACCAGCCGCCATATCGGCACCGAGTTCAACCACCCGGACGGCACGCCTTACAGCCCGGACTTCAAGGCGGTGGGCGAAGCCTTCGGCCTCAAATCCTACCGTGTGGAGCGCCCGGAAGACCTCGAGCCGATCCTGCAGGAGGCGCTGGACCTGAACGTGCCGGTGCTGATCGAAGTACCCACCGATCGCGACGCGGCGGGCCCTTGGGTGCCAGGGTGGTGGGACTTCCCGATTCCGGAGTACATCACCGACGAACGCCAGGATGAGTACTGGCAGATCCGTAATTCCGAACAACACCTGTAAACGCCGGAGCGGCTCAAATGAGTGATGCATTGATTTCGCATCATGCAGAGCTGAATCCACAACCGGGGGCGCCGCGCGAACCGCGCGCCCTCGACGTGGTGACACCTGATGCAGATGGCACTATCCACTGTGATGTGGTGATTATCGGCTCGGGCATGGGCGGTTCGACCTTCGCCCATGCCCTGCGTGACAGCGGGCTGGATATTGTGATCGTCGAACGGGGGGACTTTTTGCCCCGGGAGATCCAGAACTGGAGCGCCGAAGCAGTGTTCGGCCAAGGGCGTTATCGCAATGCTGAACCGTGGCTGGACCAATCCAACCAAGCGTTTTCGCCGGGGGTATTTTATTACGTCGGCGGCAACACCAAATTCTACGGCGCCATGCTGCCACGGTTTCGCGAAGCGGATTTCGGCGAGATCCAGCATGCCGAGGGCGTGTCCCCTGCGTGGCCCGTCAGCTATGCCGAGTTTGAACCCTGGTATGCCGAAGCCGAAAAGCTGTACCGCGTGCACGGCCAGGCCGGTATCGACCCCAGTGAACCCTGGCGTTCCGGCCCCTACCCACAACCGGCATTGAAACATGATCCGGCCCTGGTGGCGCTTGAGCAGAGTATGCAGCGTGCGGGGCTCAAGCCGTTCGTGATGCCGGCGGCGGTGGACTATCGAGATGGCGGCGATTGCGTGTTGTGCTCAACCTGCGATGGCTATCCCTGCCTGGTGGATGCCAAGGCGGATGCTGAAGTGTCAGCCCTGAGGCCGGCCCTGCGCGCCGGCAGCATTCGACTGATGACCCGAACCACGATCAGGCAACTGAATACCTGCAGCGATGGCAACACCGTGACCGAAGCCCAGGGCCTGTTCGATGGCCGCGAGGTGACCTTGCGCGCCAAGCGCTTCGTGCTGGCGTGCGGCGCGGTCAACAGCGCAGCGTTGTTGTTCAAGTCGGCCAGCCCGCGACATCCTCACGGCCTGGGCAATAGCTCGGGGCAGTTGGGGCGTAACTACATGGTGCACAACAGCACGTTCATGCTGGCCGTGGACCCACGGCGCAAGAACAACGTGACCTTCCAGAAAACCCTGGCCATCAACGACTGGTACAGCGCAAGCCCGCACAATGCGTTCCCCTTGGGTAACGTGCAGATGCTGGGGAAAATCCGCGAACCGATGATCAGCGCCATGCGGCCCTGGCTGCCCAAATTTGCTTCACGCTATATCACTGATCACAGCGTGGACCTGTACCTGACCTCAGAGGATTTACCGACGCCCGATAACCGCGTCACCTACGACACCCAGCGCGGGGCGATCAAGGTCCACTGGACGCCAAACAACCTCAAGGCCCATGAAGGCCTGGTGAGCAAGGCCACCCAGACCATGCGTGACGCGGGGTATCCACTGATCCTCAAGGCACGCATGGGCATCGCGACCAACTCCCACCAGTGCGGCACGGCTGTAATGGGCACCGACCCGGCCACCAGCGTGCTGGACCTGAACTGTAAGCTGCATGACCTGGAGAACGTGTGGGTGGTGGACAGCTCGTTCTTCCCCTCGTCGGCAGCGGTGAATCCGGCACTGACCATCGCGGCGAATGCCCTCAGGGTAGCGGCACACTTCAAGGGACAGCCACGGTAGAGGTAGGCGCTGGCTTGCCTGCGATGCAGTCGACTCGGTGTTCAGTGGTATTGAGTCGATGCCATCGCAGGCAAGCCGGCGCCTGAAGTGATCCCTTACCGACAGGATCAGGCGTCTGCGGGCTGGAGGTGGCGAGTGGACGTACGCACCACCAGTTTGGTGGCGAAAATCTTCTGCTCGGGCGCCAGCGGCGCATCGGCCGGGGCATTCAGTTGCTCGGTCAGCATGCGTGCCGCGTAGACGCCCTTCTCCACCATGGGTTGCGCAATGGTGGTCAAACCGAGCTGCACCGCCTCGGGAATATCGTCAAAACCGATCACCGACAGGGTTTCCGGCACCGGGCGATTGAGGGCATGGGCGGTTTTCATGCAGGCAATCGCCATCACATCCGAACACGCCACCACCGCCGTGACCTCGTTGGACGTCAACAACGTGAACGCTGCGGCCTGCCCCGACATCGAATCCAGCCCACCGGCCTCGATCACGCTCAGGTCTTCAAACGCCAGGCCAGCCGCCGTGGCGGCCTCCACGTAACCGGTGAGGCGCTCGCGCACAATCCGCTCACTGGCGCTCTTGAAGCGTTGCAGATCAATCGGGCCGCGATAACCATCCGGGTTGAGGCGGTCGATGATGACGCCGATCTTGCGATGCCCCAGGTCCAGCAGGTGCTGCATCTGCGTGCGGGCGGCGCCGCGATCGTCGATGCCGACAAAAAATGAATTTTCCACCAGCGGCGAGTCGATCACCACGAACGGAATGCTGTGCTTCACCACCGCCAGTACCGCCGGGTGATCATCGGGCAGGGTCGAAATAATCAAGCCATCCACCAGCCCGCGCAGGGCCAGGCTGCCGTGACTGGCCGCCTGGCCGCGGCCCACCAGGCGGTTGTTGTTGAGTGGGAACAATGTCAACGCGACATTTTCCAACTCGCCCACCTCACTGATCCCCCGCAGCATGGCGATGGTGCACGGGTCGGCAAAGGCCAGGGACAACTTGTCCATCATCATCAACCCGATCGCCCCGATCTTGCCCGAGCGCAGGCTGCGGCCCAGCACATTGGGGCCCGGGTAGCCCAGCGAGGCCGCCACTTCGAGAATATGCTCGCGCTGGGCCGCAGACAGTTTGGAGGGTCGGTTGTAGGCGTAAGACACCGCAGGCTGGGACACCCCTGCCGCCAGTGCTACGTCTTTCATTGAAACGGCCATCGCTTGCTTCCCAATCCTTTTGAAACCTCATGCGAGGTCATGAAAAAACAGGCGCTCAGTGTACCCGCTGACGGGAAACCTTCGGAACCAGTCGTGTAGCACTGAGCATGATCGCGACCATCAGCGAGGCAACCGCCAGCAGCGCCCAGGATAAGTTCGTCGCATGGGCAAACAGCCCGATCACCGCCGGGCCCATCAGGATACCCAGATAACCGAGGCTGGTGGCCGCGGCAATCGCCAGCTCCCCCGGCATGGTCTTTTGCGCGCCCGCCAGGGACAGGTAGACCGGCGCGATGTTGGCCAAACCGATACCGATGACCGCAAACCCCACCAGGTTCACCCGCCAGTTCGTCGCGAGCACCACCGTGAGGAAGCCCAGGATCACAATCAACCCGCCGCCCACCAGCACCACCCGGGCGCCGAGCCTGAGCAGAATCCGGTCGCCACTCAGGCGCCCCAACGCCATCATCACAGCGAAGCACGCGTAACCCAGGCCCGCGATGGCAGGCTCTACCTCACGCACCTGAGTCAGGAACACCGCACTCCAGTCGAGAATCGCGCCTTCCGCCAGAAAGGCGAACAGGCACAGCACCCCCAGCACCAGGACTTTGCGCGTAGGCCGCACAAAGATCGGCGCGCCTTCGTCGCCGCTGCGCCCAAGCATCTGCCGCCCGTAGCTCAGGACAAACGCCGCCAGCGCCGCCATCACCGCACTGCTGGCCAACAACGGCGTGGCGCCCAGCCAGAGCAAACCGGTGATCCCCGCCGCACTGACGATCGTGCCCAGGCTGAACAAGCCATGAAAGCCCGACATCAGCGACCGGCCGGTGGCGCGCTCAACCATCACACCCTGCACGTTCATCGTCACATCCACCGCACCGCACCCGGCACCAAATATGGTCAGGGCACACATCAAGCCGATGAATGAATGCGTAGTCGCCAGGAGCGGCAGCGTCAGAAATACCAGGGTAATCCCGATGTGCATGGTAAAGCGGCAGCCTTTGCGGGCGTTCAGGATGCCCGCCAGCGGCATCATCACCAGCGAACCCAGACCCAGGCACAGCAACAGAATGCCCAATGCGCCGTCGTCTACTCCTGCCCGACTGCGCGCATAGGGAACCAGCGGCGCCCAGGCGCCCATGCATAAGCCGGACAGCAGAAACGTCAAGCGATAGGCCGGCATATGCGGCGTGGAGCACGGCAACAACAACTCTTGAGACGACACGGAAACCCCAGGACCCGGACAATAAGAGTTATACGTATAACTTAAAATCCAGAATTCGACCACTGCCGTGTGCAGTAACCCGTCATGGATTCCTAAAGCATTGACAGCTCATAGATCGCAGGTTTTACTTCCGCAAGGTTATTCGTATAACTTCCAATTGCATAACCACCCCACAAAAACAAAAGGGACCATGCAGCGTGATAAACACTTTTCAGAAAACACCGATCCCTCCGCGTATTCGCAAGGCACGTATTGCGACCTTTCTTGGCTTCATGATGATCGGCGCCATGATGTACATCTGGTCCACCGGGGTGAGTGTGTTCAGGGCCCAGCTGGGGTTGACGGGGGAGCTGGGGGATGCGAGTTTCGGCTTGATTGCCCTCGGGGTCGGCGTCGGTTCCGCAGCCGGCGCGTTGCTGGTCGGTCGACTGCTGGACTCCTTCGGTGCAAAACCGGTGATTACCCTGGGTGCGCTCGCCTATCCCCTTTCGATTATCCCGTTGGGCTTCGTCAACGGCTTTTGGTTTGCGCTGTGTTTTGGCACGGTGCTGGGGCTGTTGCGCGGTGCCCTGGATACGGCGTTGAACGCCCATGGCGTGCAGGTAGAGCGCTTTTACCGACGCTCGATCATGTCCGGCTTCCATGCCTTCTATTCCCTCGGCGGTTTCCTGCTGGGCATGGTGTGCAGCTGGCTGACCCGGTTCTACACCGACAGCGTGATGGTGCCCTATACCGTGCTGGGCCTCGCGATGTTCATTCTCGGCTGTGTGTTCAGCCGGTGGTTGCTGGGCAAGCATGATGTGCCAGACGCCTCACTCGACGATTGGCAAGCCGGTACCCAGTCCCGGGACGAAACCGGCAAGGGCCCCTCGGCCAAGACGCTGCTGGTGATGATCGCCCTCGGCACGCTGCTGTTGGGCAGCATGATGGGCGAAAATGCGCTTGCCGACTGGGGCCAGGAATACATTCGCCGGGAGTTCGAAACCACCACCTCGACCGCCGGCATGGCAGTCTCGCTGTTCGTCGGTGCGTCATTCGTGGGGCGTCTTTTTGGCGACCGCCTGGCCGCCACGTTTGGCAATGCGCAGGTGGTGTTCGGATGCGGCACGTTGTGTGTGCTGGGCATGGTCGTCACGATTGTGGGCAGCACGGCCGTGACCGGGATTATCGGCTTTGCGATGTTTGGCCTCGGCCTTTCGTGCATTGCCCCCTTGATGATCTCCGCCGCCGGGCGTCGGGATCCGGCACATGCCGGGCGCAATATCGGCATCGTCAACTGCATCGGCTTTTCCGGGATGCTGATGGGCCCGGCTGTGATCACCGTGATTGTCAGCAACTTCGGCCTGAGCAAGCTGATGTTTTTCCCGCTGGTGATGCTGGGTTTGCTGGCGACATTCGGCCCGCTGCTGATGCGCTCACCGACAAAAACCGCTGCCTGCGGTAAAGCGCAAACCGACGCGTGATAGAGGCCGCTGAGCGGCCACGCACTGATCTTGTGGCACAGGGAATCGCGCCCACGCCACAAGGTTTGTGCAAGCTGCGTCGCTTCACGTACACATTCTCAAACAAATCATCGGGTTATCTCCGCCTGCCTTAAAGGTTGCTGAAAGGTTCGGCCATTACGGTCGACCTGTGCGTGTGTCCACGTGACAACCTGATAAGAACAAGAGGAGAACTCGGTTTGCTGACGCTGATAGGTCTGATCACGATCCTGAGCCTGGTCGTGCTGCTACTCATCGGGCGTATGTCGCCCATCCTGCCGTTGATCGTCGTGCCATTGCTGGGCGCCTTGTTTGCCGGCTTCGGCCCTGCGGAAATTTCCGGATTTTTTACCGATGGCATTGGGCGGGTCACGCCGATCGCCACCATGTTCATCTTCGCCATTACGTTTTTCGGGGTGATGCAGGACACCGGGCTGTTTCGTCCGGTGATCGGTTTTATGGTCAGGCTGACGCGGGGCAATGTGATCGCCGTGGCCGTTGCCACTGCCCTGATTGGCATGCTCGCGCACCTTGACGGTGCCGGCGCGACCACCTTTCTACTGACCATCCCCGCGCTGTTGCCGCTCTACAAGCAACTGCGCATGAGCCCTTACCTGATGTTGATGCTGCTGGCGATCGGTGCCGGCATTCTGAACATGGTGCCCTGGGCCGGGCCACTGGGGCGTTCGGCGGCGGTGACCGGCCTCGACGTCACCGATCTGTGGCGCCCGCTGATTCCCGTCCAGGGCTTCGGGGTGGTGCTGCTGATTGCCCTGGCCGCCCTGCTCGGCTGGCGCGAACAGCGGCGTATCATGGCCGCCGGGGGCGCCGCGATGGACGATGGGGTGCTGGTGGAAACCACCAACACCCTTGAGAACATCAGCGATGCAGAACGTGCGCTGGAGCGCCCCAAACGCCTGTGGTTCAACGCGGGCCTGTTTGTGCTGGTACTGACGTCGCTGTTCCTCGGCGTGCTGCCGGCCGGCTATATCTTCATGCTCGGCCTCACCGTGGCCCTGATGATCAACTACCCAGGCGGCAAAGTGCAGATGCAACGAATCGCCGCGCATTCGGCGGCGGCCTTGAGCATGGGCATGATCATCCTGGCAGCAGGGTCCATGCTCGGCATATTCGCCGGCACCGGCATGCTGACCTCCATTGCCAAGGACCTGGTACAAGTACTTCCTGAGTCAATGGTTGGGCAGTTGCACATCGTCCTCGGCCTGTTCGGCCTGCCCATGGAACTGATGCTCAGCACCGACGCCTACTACTTCGGCCTGATGCCCGTGACCCTGGAAGTGGTGGAAAACTACGGCGTACAACCGGCAAGCGTGGTGTATGCCTTGATGATCGGCAACATCATCGGCACCTTCATCAGCCCGTTCTCGCCGGCCCTATGGCTGGCCCTGGGCCTGGCCGGGCTGGACCTGGGGCGGCACATCCGCTACTCGTTCTGGTGGATGTGGGGGTTTTCCCTGGTGCTGTTCGGCATCGCGTGGGCCCTGGGGCTGTTCTGAGATGACTGCTCGCTACTGCACCGGCAGGAAGTTCATCAGCAGCAAGCTTTGCGCGTAGTTGAGGCCAATGCGGCGGTAGCATTCGTCGAGCATCTGGGTCAACAGGTCCAGGCGCGCGACGATCTTGCCGAACTCCACGGCAAAACTCAGGTTGCTGGTCTCCTCCGAGATCTCGTTGGAGAACAGCAATAACGAGCCATTGGCATCCTGGCGCTGACTGAGCAACCAGGTTGCCTTCTCGATGTTTCGGGCGGCATTGCTGACGAACTGCGGATTGATCGAGTCCGTTATATAAAACTCGGTGCGCCCGCCGTGTGCGGTGACGAGCATGCTGCCGATCGCATAGATAAAGGCCCCCACCCGGTCGCCACGAAACTCAGGGCTCAACGAGTAGCTCAATGCCGCCAGGTCACGGCGATCCCCAAGGGCGGGCAACGGTTGGCGCAGTTCGATGGCCTGGCGGATTTGCCGGGCGGCGGTTACCGCATCCGGGTACCCCGATTGACGCCACTGGTTGGGGTTGCGCAGGTAGAGTTTGCTCATCAGCACATACAGGCTTTGCAGATTGTCGCGCATGCCCAGGGTGGCCATGCGATCGACACTGGTCTGGAAGAATTCATCGGGCTTGCCGTTGCTGAACTGCTTGGCGATATCCCGTCCTTGCTGCTGGCTGCAACCGTTGACGCACAGCATCAAGACCGCCGCCAGCCAGAGTGGTTGGCGCATCCATCGAATGATAAAAACAGGGATTGTGCGATCCATCGGCACCAGGTCTGGGTCTCGTGTCCACGCCGGGAATTTAATGTGGTCGGGCCAGAGATAGAGCGGGAGAATGGGAAAAAGTGCAATGAGGGCGGCAGGAATGTTGACCACAAAAAAGCCCGACGTTGTGGTCGGGCTTGTTCGGATGCGTCAGTTGTCGGGGTGTTCACTCGCCACCGAGTCGGCGGCATCGACGTCCGACATGTCTTCCTCCAAGGGCGCATCATCGTCCGGCGGTGGAGCCGCCTGAGGTTGATCGCGCCGGGGATCATGCCCGGCCTCATTGTCGGTACCGCGCGTTACGCCCTGCTGGGATAGGTTCCCAGGGGCCTTCTCGTTAATTTCCATGCTGGCTCTCCGTTCTGGCGCGCGGGATGTCCGTGCTTGAACATCAGAAACGGGGCGGGGTCGGGAAGTGCCGGACGATGGACGAACGGTGGGGCTCAATTTCATAACGGCCCTAGCGATCCCAGAGTCTCCATCAAGCGCAAGATCTTTGGTTTCTCGGCTGGGTTTTCGCCAATGCAGCACACGCCCGGGTCGGTGAGAGAGCACCAGACAGATACTCGGTCTCCTACCCGCAGGCCAGAGGTGGCGTTACGAAGCGTTGCCGTTGACCAAGCGTCAACCGTCTCATTGAGAGACTTATGAAAATGCTGCCCATTGACGCTATAGCTGAAACTCATGAACTGCCCTGTGGCCCACGATGCCTCACTCCCGACAAAGGTGACGTAGCCGGGGACCACTTGCCCTTCTGGTTTGTCCTTGGCACTCATGGGGTCTCTCCTGAGATACAGCGCTGTATGGACGATCCTTGTGGTGAAATCTTCAGAAAGATTAGCAAGGGTTCGAAAAAGCGCTATTACACCCGCTGGACCGAAAGTGGCCACGCACGACCACGGAACCTTACTGCGCATTGACATATCGGTAAATCTCGATATCCTCGCCTCATGGACTTACTCGAAATATTCAAAGCCCTCTCAAACCAGACACGCCTCGAAATCCTGAAAGGTTTGAAAGACCCCGAAAAGAACTTCCCTCCACAAGATGAAGGTGATGTTCACACGGTGGGCGTGTGCGTCAGCAGTATTCAGGAAGGCATCGGACTTTCGCAGTCGACGGTGTCCGGTTATCTCGCAACGCTGCAACGAGTGGGCCTGGTGGAAGTCAGGCGTATCGGCCAGTGGACCTACTACAAGCGCAATGAAGCAACCATCAGCAAGCTTGCCGAGATCATGGGGAAAGAGCTGTAACTTTTTTACTACATCATATCTAGATTTCGCGATATCCCTTTTTGTCGAAATGAGGCAATACAATGAAAGCGTTGATACTCAATTCATTTGGCGGCCCGGAATCGTTCGAACTCTGCGACGTAGCCAAACCAGTGCCACACGCAGGTCACGTGCTGGTTCGCGTCCACGCAACCTCCATCAACCCGCTGGATTATCAGGTCCGACGTGGCGACTACCCTGACCTGGTGCCCCTACCCGCCATTAGCGGGCATGACGTATCGGGTGTTGTTGAAGCAGTCGGCCCTGGTGTGAGGGCCTTTTCGCCAGGGGACGAAGTCTGGTACACCCCGCAGATTTTTGATGGGCCTGGCAGTTATGCCGAGTACCACGTGGCGGCCGAAAGCATAATCGGCAAGAAGCCCCCCTCCCTGAGCCACCTTGAAGCGGCAAGCCTGAGCCTGGTCGGCGGCACAGCCTGGGAAGCATTGGTGGTGCGTGCGGCACTCAGGGTGGGAGAAAGCGCTCTGGTGCATGGCGGCGCGGGAGGCGTCGGCCACGTGGCGATCCAGCTGGCAAAAGCCATGGGAGCCAAGGTGTTCACGACCGTGCGCGACGTAAACATTGAGTTCGCACGAAGCCTGGGCGCCGATGTGATCATTGACTACCAAAAAGAGGATTACGTCGAGGCCATCTTGCGGGAAACCGGTGGCCGTGGCGTCGATGTCGTGTTCGATACCATCGGCGGCAACACATTGTCCCGCAGCCCGGACGTGCTTGCGCAACTGGGTCGTATTGTCACGATTGTGGACATTGCCCAACCACAGAACCTCGTTCAGGCCTGGGGCAAAAACGCGAGTTACCACTTCGTTTTCACCCGGCAGAATCGCGGCAAGCTGGATGAAATGAGTGCACTGATAGCGAACGGTCAACTGCGGCCACACATTGGCGCGGTCTACTCCCTTGCCGACATCCCGCTCGCCCATTCGCGGCTGGAAAGCCCCAACAATGGTATTCAGGGGAAAATCGCGATTGCCGTGTCTCCCGGCTTGCTGGAGGATTGGTGCGAGGGTGTTTGAGCCGGTGCACTGAATCATTTCCAAGGGGAGCACGAACAGATGACAGGACTGATGGAAATGCTCGACGGCCCAAGGACCGCACAGCAGGAGTTGTTCTACGACCTCGAAGATGCAATGGCCGTTATCGCCTGGTCGGTCAATGAGCTGGCCACTATCGCCGGGGTCGCCAAATCACCAGACGAAGCGATGGCCCTGATGAAGATGGGCGCATTGCTCGCCGCGCAGCAAGGAAAGCTCAGCGGCTATGCGGATGAGGTGAAGGCGGGAAAAATTAGCCGGAACCAGGTCCACTTAAACTTGAACGGCTGAGCCCGTCCGAGGCTGAAGCTTGAACCACGAGCCTCTTCAATCGAAGAGCCCGCCAAGCGCGGGCTTGTTTTTGATATCTTAACTACTGAGGCGCGCCCGGTGCTGGCAGCAACGAGGCTTGAGGTAATGCAACAGCCGACAGATTTCCTGTAGCGTCTTCAGGCAGCGTGTACATGGCGCCTGTCAGCGGATCTACGATCAGCATGCCGATCAAACCGCCAATCAGCAGATTTCCCCAGTACCAGCCGCTAACCGTAGATTTCAGAGGAACAGTCGTCTCTGTGTATCCGTCCTTCTGGAAGGTGACGGTATAGCTCTGGCTTTTAAAGTAGCCTCGGCTCGTCTCCAAAAGCGCCGTGCCTGGCGTGACACCCTTCAGCAGTACACTTCCCTTGCTGTCCTTGATTACATAGTTGGCATTTGTCGGCAGGCTATACAGCCCAACCTTTGGCTTGCTATCGCTCACGATGCTTGCGCATCCGCCCAATACCGTCATTGCTGCAAGCAGCGTGGCGCCCGCCACCTTCCCCATCGTCATACCATCACTCCGTTGCGCCTTCATTGGCACGGCTGAAGCTCAGCCGGCGCGCATTGTAGCGAAATGATGGCATTTGGACATCCTCAGCACGAATCGCTTTACGGAATCCAGGCAACAGCCCTATGCGTATTCGTTGCGCATACTCATTCGAGCATCGCATACTTTCAGCATGCTTAAGGCAAGGCATCTACGGAGTTTTCTTCCTGCAGTAGACGCCGCCTTGATGCGATAAATCGCCCTTACTGTGGATGGCAAGACTGGTGACTGAGTGCCGAAATCAGAGCTTCTGGAGCAAGGCAGGGACCTATGCGCTGCTGACGCTCATGGCGGTTTTCACAAGCTACTCAGGGACGTGGCCAGAGGTCAGCTCATCCAACCGCAAGCGAGTCTTCAGCCCCGGGTTCGTGGTGCTCTGCGTTTTCGTGACGGTGATTGAGCTGATAGCACTGAATCACTTCTATGGCCACATGGACTAAACGCGATTATCCACTCAAAGCGATTGCGCTCACTGATAGATGAAAGCAGGTACCCGTTACCGATCGACGAGAGCGGATACCGGCAATAGATAGTTTTCATAAGTGATGCGCACTGCTTAGGGACCACTGCCCTCGCATCCCTTTTACAGTCGAGCGCCTATTGTTATCCCAACTCTTGGTGAACACCTCTAAGCCCGCCCTCCCCATCACAGGCATTTCTTTGTCTGAGACTTGCCGGGCAGCTCTGCCCTCCAATGGTGGCTGTACGCCACGAATGGTAAAATGCGGCATCAGCCAGAGAGGGAACCTCATGCTTAAGAAACTGCTTGTAGCCTGTGCCGCCTCGCTTCTTCTTTCCGGGTGCGTTAAACCCACTCCAGAGCAGCTTGAAAACCCGGACTATGGACCCTATCCCTTCGACTACGACCGCACGATCAAGGCGTATATGGCGCGGACGCAGCCGGATCCCGACTCAACAAAGTATCAGTTTCTGGGTGAGCCTATTCCGATGTGGAACGGCATCTTTGGGCTTCGATTCGGGTATGGGATATGCGTCATCATGAATGCAAAGAATATTTACGGCGGCTATTCAGGGCAGGAGCTGTGGTTTTTCATGCTGCGCGGCGACCAAGTGATGGAGACCAATAGCGCTCGTGTGGGTGGCAACCCGAAAGCATTTGCTCGGGTGAAGTGCGAGAAAGTAGGCTTCAATGTGGGAAGCTGAACCAGGTCGAGTCTTCAGTACTTTGATAGAAAAGCCCGCTAAGTGCGGGCTTTTTCATAGTTGGCTGTGCGAATGGGTTCACCCTGCCAAGCAGATGACGGGCGCGACCTTGCCCGTAAGATCTCCGCCCAGTGGGAGAGACTTGGCGGAGCGCCAGGTTGGCGTCTGCAAAGGCAGGGCCTGAGAAGCCGAACCGGATTTTCCCCATCGAAGTCTCAGGCATTGCGAGCATTTGCAGTTATTTCTACAAACGCCCGTTGCGGAGCTGAACTGTCATTTACCTCTTATCTTCAAGCATAACGAAAACCACTTTTTTCAAATTCGCTTACTGCTCTTTTTTGGTTTTCTTTAGTACGGAAAGCCGATGTGCTGTACGCATCTTTAATGATCTCTGCCCCTAGCGCCTCAAGACCGGGCTCTCCTGTGATGACCTTCATCATTTTGTCCATAGACACCTCGTCCTGACGATTCTTCATGATAGATCCGGCCAATTCAGAAAGGGTTGTGCAGAAGCTCAGATTCTCATCGGACGGCTTCGCCGCCAACGCCAGATTGGTGAACAGTGTCAACGCAGAAAATGTCATCCCTGCTATCAAGATCCGCATGTCGTTCCCTCTTTGGTCTGGCGGGACTCCAGCGCTGAGGGGGAGGATGCGAAAATCCCTGCGGGCAGCCTCTAGCAGCGTCGCCCGTCCGGTACGACTGTTGCGAGGGAGGGACCGAGTGAATAGCGCAGTCCGCTGCGAAGGCCCATTAGCATATGAATGCTCGCCCTGTTCCATTCGCGCTATCCGCGATGAAGCCCAGCGGCACTCCGCCAGAACTTGGTTAGAAACATAAGACCCAAGGACCCGCGCGGCAGCATTGCCACCGCGCAGTTGAACAACGGACCGCGAGCCTCAGAACCGCCAGTTGACGTTGATGTTGCCGGCGTTCTGCTGGTAGCCCGCGCCGAACTGCCCGTTGTAGGAAACGCCCACCGTGGTGTTTTTACTCACAGCGACATCCGCCCCAACCTCAGTGACTGCCGCATTGCGAGCGATTGGGGCGCCCGCGACGGTAAATGGCTGGCTGCCCTCGAATGCCATCGTCGTTTCCGGCGTTACATCACCGAAGGCATGGCGCAAGCCCACAGTGCCATACAGATGGCCTTGCAACTGCAGCGCAGTGAGCGCCGTTTTGGCGTGCAGGCCCAGCGTGGTGGTGGTGGCATCGTTGGTTTTGCTTTCGCCGTCCAATGCAGTGGAACCGCCCGATTCCGAGAAACCGCGCAGGCGCTGGTCGCTGAACGCCGCACCCACGAACGGTTCGATCGTGGCGTGATTATTCAGCGGCAACGCGTATCCCAGTTCCGAAAATACCTGGCTCGTGCTGGCGCCGGACGTCGACTTCAGCGTCTGGTCCAGGCCGGCGGCGTTGACGTCGCGCCGGCTATCGATATCACTCCAGGTATAGGCCGCGCCAGCAGTCAGATTGATCTTGCCGGGACCTGCGTCAAACGCCTTGCCGCCGTAAACCGTAGCGCTATAGCTATCGATAGCGAACTTGGACGAACGGTCACTGACCGTGCTGTTGCTGTCGGTATAGCCCAGCGCCCCACCCACTCGCCAACCATTGTCGATCAACCGGTCTGCACCCACGAACACGCCGCCGTCCGACTCCTCGACCTTGGCCGAGTTGCTGTTGCCGCCCAACGTACGAGAGTTGCCGAATACCTGTACCCAGACCGGTTGCTCGGCCTCCGGACTGGCCGTTTCGCTCGCGTCCAGTTTGCTGCGCAAGTGATCCATTGGCAGCTTGATGACATTGTCCGTGACGCCCTGCAGAACAGAGGCGGTGCTGGCGTGCGACTCTCCAGACAAGGCGTTGAACGCCGACGGCGGTGCGCCGTTGGGCAGGTTCAATATGCGGTTATAAAGATCACTGCCCGCAGGCAGGCTTTGCAGCGCATTGGCCACGGCGCGCTGGTTGTGGGTTGCGGCAGCGTCGGCGAAATTTTCCTTCATCTGCAATCGCAGCATCACGTCATGCGCGTCGTAGACCAACGAAGGCGTCAGGAAGGCCAGGTTGCTCGATACCGAATCAAAGCTGCCGTTCAACTGGTTGGCCGTCAGGATGGTGTAGATGCTCGACCCGGCGTAATTGCCGTTCTCGCCCAAATGCACCACCGAGCCTGCCAGGTTAGCTGTGCCGCTGACGTTTACCAGGCTGCTGGTGGTGCTGCCAGGCGGTATCTGGACCTGATAAGTCGAGCCTGGCGCGAAGGTCAGGTTGCCATTTACGTTCAGCGTGCCAACCGGCGTGGCGCTATTGCCGGGCGCCAGGATCGCGCCGTTGGCCAGGGTCGTCGTGCCAACCGTACCGATACCGGACAAGGTCGCGCCGCTGTCCACCGTCAATGTGCCGCCCAGCTTGCCGTCAACCTCCAGGGTGCCGGCGGCGACGTCACTCGCGCCCGTGAATGCGCTGCTGTCGCCGGTCAAGCTCAGCGTGCCGGTGCCAATTTGACTCAGTGCACCAGCGCCCGAGATCACGCCGCCGAATGCGTAGGGATCGCTGTGATCAAAAGCCAGCGTGGTGCCAGTGCTCGTCGCAACGTCGCCTGTGATGCTTCCGGTCGTACCACCATCACCC
>NZ_JACARC010000035.1 GCF_013386825.1 Pseudomonas sp. IPO3778 | reverse complement strand
GGCAAAGACCTTTTGGTTACTTTTGGGGCGTTTGCCAAAAGTGACCCGCTGTAAGAGCGGAACCCTAAGTGGCCGTTACCGCAGCAACGGATATGTACTCAGCCCCCCTTGATCTCAACTGCAGCTGACACCGGCTACCCACCAAAGATCTGCGAAGGCCGCCGCAACGTCGGGTCAAACGGGTTGATCCTCGGCCCGATCGCCGCCGCCTCGCGCTTGAGCAACTCCACCACCGTGGGCAACCGCCCCGGCCCCAGCCGGTCGCTGATGGTCGCCACACTCAACGCCGCCACCGCATGCCCATTGCGGTCGAGGATCGGCACCGCCAACCCGGCCATGCCTTCCAGCACCCCGGTATTACGCGCCGCATACCCCAACCGCCGCACACTCTCCACCTCCGAGCGCAAAAACACCTCGTCGTACAGGTGAAAATCCTTAAGCCGCGGCAAGTTGTAGCGGATCACCGTTTCGCGCTCTTCCTCCGGCAGGAACGCCAGGATCGCCAAACTGCCCTGCCCCACCCCCAACGCCACACGCCCGCCGATGTCACCGGTAAAGGTACGGATCGGGTACGGCCCTTCACTGCGGTCCAGGCAGATCGCATCAAACCCGCTGCGGGCCAACAGGAACAACGAGTCCCCCAACGACGCACTGAGCCGCAACATGCTCGGCCGCACCAGGTCCCGCAGGTTGCCGGTATTCCCCGCGTTCGCCGCCAGCGCAAAGAACTCCAGGCTCAAGCGGTAACGCTTGCTGCGCGCATCCTGCTCCACCATGCCTTCGTCCATCAGGCTGCGCAGCAACCGGTGGGTGGTGGGCTGGGACAACCCCACCTGCTGCGCCAGTTGCGTCACCCGCTCACCCCCGTCCGGCGCCGCGCCCAGAATGCGCAGCAACGCAAACAGCCGTGAGACGCCACCGGCGCCGACTTCTTTGACACTTTCATTCCGCTCAGTGGAATCCATACGCCGATATCTCACACTAAATTCTGGTCAGTGAATGAAACTGAAAAAAGTACTCTATCCAGTGAAATTCCATCTTCCGCCATCCTAGTCTTCGCCCTAATCTGCGTCCACAGGGGCGAAATGAACAACTCACGGCAGCCGACTCCAGATCGAGCGCCAACGCACCCGCACTACCCTTTTCGCATCTGCCCAAAACAAAAAAGCGCGTTTCGACGCGACTCAAAAAGGTGGAACGCAGACATGGCTTTTCTCCAACTCAACGCCTTGAGCAAACGCTACGGCGCCGTCGACGCGGTGGTCGCCACTGATCTTGCGGTAGAAAAAGGCGAGTTCGTTTCCCTGCTCGGCCCCTCGGGCTGCGGCAAGACCACCACCCTGCAAATGATTGCCGGCTTCGTCGACGTCACCGCTGGGCAGATCCTCCTCGACGGCCGCGACATCACCCACGCCAAACCCGCCAGCCGCGGCCTGGGCGTGGTGTTCCAGAGCTATGCCCTGTTCCCCCACATGACGGTGCGCGACAACGTCGCCTTTGGCCTGAAGATGCGCAAGGTGCCCGCCGGCGAGATCGCCAGCCGCGTCAAGACCGTGCTGGAGCTGGTGCGCCTGGCGCCCCACGCCGAGCGCTACCCCCGGGAGCTTTCCGGTGGCCAGCGCCAGCGCGTAGCCCTGGCCCGCGCCCTGGTGATCGAGCCGCCCGTGTTGCTGCTGGACGAGCCGCTGTCGAACCTCGACGCCAACCTGCGCGAAGAGATGCAGTTCGAAATCCGCCGCATCCAGTGCGAAGTCGGGATCACCACCTTGATGGTCACCCACGACCAGGCCGAAGCGCTGTCCATCAGCGACCGGGTGGTGGTGATGCAGGCCGGACGCGTCACCCAGATCGATGCGCCGTACAAACTCTACGAGCACCCGCGCACGCGTTTCATCTCGGATTTTGTCGGCAAGGCCAATCTGCTGACGGGCGACTTTGATCAGCTCGGCACCCCGCAAGTGCGTTTCGAGCCGGGCAACGGCGAACTGACCCTGAGCCTGCGCCCGGAAAAGATCGACCTGGTGGCCGCAGGCAGCGGTCGCCTGCAAGGCAAGATCCTCGACAGCTATTTCTTCGGCAGCCAGTGGCTGTACCGCATCCAGACCGCCATCGGTGAGCTGACCGTGGTGCGCCGCAACGACGGCAGCGCGCCTTTGGGCTGTGGCGCGGCGGTGGGCCTGGACTGGGAATCGAGCCTGCTAAGGGTGCTAGCCGCCGACGAGGTGCACCCATGAGCCGTGGCTACCTGTTGTCATTGCCGGCGCTGGTGCTGTTTTTCGGGCTGCTGATTCTGCCCCTGGGCCTGACGCTGGTGCTGTCGTTCAACGTGTTCGATTACCAGGTAGGGGTGAAGGCCGATGAATGGACCTTCGCCCACTACCTGTCGCTGTTCAGCGATTCGTACTTCTACGAAATTTTCTGGCGCACCTTCTGGATCAGTGCCCTGGTGACCTTGCTGTGTGTGGTGATCGGGGTGCCCGAGGCTTACATCCTCAGCCGCATGGGCACGCCATGGCGTTCGATTTTCCTGATCCTGATCCTCACCCCGCTGCTGATTTCGGTGGTGGTGCGGGCCTTTGGCTGGAGCCTGCTGCTGGGGGCCGATGGCCTGGTGAACCAGGTGATCCAGGCCCTGGGCGGCAAGCCGGTGAAGCTGCTGTACACCTCGTTCGCGGTGATCATCGCGCTGGTGCACGTGATGCTGCCGTTCATGATCATCCCGGTGTGGACCTCCCTGCAAAAGCTCGACCCGTCGGCGGAACAGGCCGCGTTGTCCCTGGGTGCCAGCCAGGCCACGGTGATGCGCAAGATCGTCTTGCCCCAGGTGATGCCCGGCGTGCTGTCCGGCACCCTGATTGTGTTTGGCCTGGCCGCCAGTTCCTTCGCGATCCCCGGCCTGCTGGGCGGGCGCCGGCTGAAGATGGTCGCCACGGTGGTCTACGACCAATACCTCTCGGAACTCAACTGGCCCATGGGCGCGACCATCGCGGTGGTGCTGCTGTTGGTCAATCTGCTGATCATGCTGAGCTGGAACCGCATGGTCGAAGGCCGCTACAAAAAGTCCCTGGGAGTATAAGACGATGTCCAGAAACGGTCCTTTGGCCCTGGGCTTTCACGGCCTGGTGGTGCTGTTCATGATGGCGCCGCTGGTGGTGGTGTGCCTGGTGGCCTTCACCCCGGAAAACACCTTGAGCCTGCCCACGTCGGGCTTCTCCCTGCGCTGGTTTCATGCGGTGTTCGAACGCGCGGACTTTATCCAGGCGTTCTATAACAGCCTGGTGCTGGCGTTCGTTGCCGCCACCTTGGCCACATTGATTGCGGTACCGGCCGCCCTCGCGATCAGCCGCTACCAGTTCCCCGGGCGCAACTTCTTCAGTGCGCTGTTTTTGTCGCCGATCATCATCCCGCACCTGGTGCTGGGGGTGGCGATGCTGCGCCTGTTCGCCATGATGGGCGTCAACGGCAGCTTCACCTGGCTGATGCTGGCCCACGTGGTGATCATCACGCCCTACGTGCTGCGCCTGGTGTTGGCCGCCGCCATCGGCATTGATCGCAGTGCCGAGCAGGCCGCCGAATCCCTCGGTGCCAGCCGCTTCACCCTGTTTCGCCAGATCACCTTGCCGATGATTTTGCCCGGCGTGGCCGGCGGCTGGTTGCTGGCGTTCATCAACAGCTTCGATGAAGTCACCCTGTCGATTTTTGTCAGCTCGCCGGCCACCCAAACCTTGCCGGTGCGCATGTACGTGTACGCCACCGAATCCATTGACCCGATGATGGCGGCGGTGTCGGCGCTGGTGATCGCGTTGACGGCGGCGGCCATGATTTTGCTGGACCGGGTCTATGGCCTGGACCGTGTGTTGGTAGGGAAACATTGATGGCTCTGTTCAAACGACTGGCCGAGACCCAGCGGCCCACCCTGGCGTTCACCCTCGACGGGCAGTCTGCCACGGGCTTGCTCGGGGACACCTTGCTGACCGCCGTACTGACCTGCGCCGAGCACCTGCGGGGCAGTGATTTCAGCGCCGAGCCCCGTGCCGGTTTCTGCCTGATGGGCGCCTGCCAGGATTGCTGGGTGCGGCTTGAGGATGGTCGCCGGGTACGTGCCTGTTCGACCTTGCTGGAAGACGGCCAGGCGATTCGCCGTGATCCGGGGCGCCAGGCATGAATCCAGTGGTGATAGTGGGCGCAGGCCCGGCGGGCGTTACCGCAGCACGGGCCTTGCTCGATCATGGTGTAACTCCGGTGTTGGTGGACGAAAGCCTGCGCGGCGGTGGGCAGATTTATCGGCGCCAGCCCGTGAATTTCCAGCGCTCGGCCAAGCAGGTGTATGGCTTCGAAGCCGGCAAGGCGACGGCGCTGCATCGCACCCTGGATGAGCTGGCCACGCAAATCGATTACCGGTCGGAAACCCTGGTGTGGAATGCGGAAAACGGCCGCCTGGACATGCTCAACAATGGTCAGGCCGAAAGCCTCGAGTATTCGCAGATCATCGTCGCCACCGGCGCCACCGACCGTATCCTGCCGGTGCCGGGCTGGACCTTGCCCGGTGTGTACAGCCTGGGCGCGGCGCAAATCGCGCTGAAGTATCAAGGCTGTGCCATCGGTGAGCGGGTGGCGTTTTGCGGCAGCGGGCCGTTGTTGTACCTGGTGGCGTATCAGTACGCGAAGGCCGGGGCCAAGGTGGTGGCGGTGCTCGACAGTGCGCCGTTCAGTGCCCAGTGCCGGGCGTTGCCGGCGCTGCTCGGCCAACCCGTGACGCTGGCAAAGGGGTTGTATTACCGCGCCTGGCTCACGGCCCATGGCATCCCGGTGCATCAGGGTGCAACGCTGTCGCACATCGACGGCGAGCAGCGGGTCACGGGCATCCACTGGGGCCGGCAGCACATCGCCTGTGATGCCGTGGCCTTCGCTCACGCCCTGCGCAGCGAGACCCAACTGGCGGATTTGCTCGGCTGTGAATTTGCCTGGAATGCATTGAACCGCGCCTGGTTGCCCGAGCGGGATGCGGCCGGGCGCAGCAGTGTCGCGGGCGTCTACCTGGCGGGAGACGGTGCCGGAATCATGGGCGCCGATGCAGCGCAGATGGCCGGCGAGCGCGCGGCATTGGCGTTGCTGGAAGACACCGGCATTGCCATCGACCACCGTCGCGGGCCTGTGCTGGAACAACAACTGGCAAGCATCCAGCGCTTTCGCCATGGCCTGGAAACCGCCTTCCCCTTCCCGGAAAACTGGGCTGCTGAAGCCCCGGATGAATTGATCCTGTGCCGCTGTGAAGAAGTCACCGTGGGCGAGGTACGTGCGGTGGTGGATGAAGGCCACTGGGAAGTGAACCGGGTCAAGGCCCATTGCCGGGTCGGCATGGGCCGTTGCCAGGGCCGGATGTGCGGCTTGGCGGCAGCGGAAATCATTGCCGAGCGCAGTGGCCGCGAGATTGAAAACGTGGGCCGCCTGCGTGGCCAGGCACCGATCAAACCCTTGCCGTTTGGCGTGGAGGTGCAGCCATGATCGACAGCGAAGTGATCGTATTGGGTGGTGGGATTGTTGGTGCGTCGGCGGCCTTGATGCTGGCGCAAAAAGGCCGGCGCGTGGTGCTGCTGGAGCGGGACTTTTGCGGTTCCCATTCCAGCGGCGTGAACTATGGCGGCGTGCGCCGGCAAGGTCGGCCCTTGCATCAATTGCCATTGTCGCAACGTTCCCATGAGCTGTGGTCCGACCTGCCGGGGTTGATCGGCATCGACGGTGAATACGTGCGCTCCGGGCATCTGAAACTGGCCCGCAGTCACGATGACCTGGCCGCGCTACAGGCGTATGCCGACGCCACCCGGGGCTTCGGCCTGGGCTTGCAAATGCTCGATCATGCTCAACTGCGTGCCCGATTCCCGTGGGTGGGCGATGTAGCGGTCGGCGCGTCGTTATGCCCGGAAGACGGCCATGCCAATCCGCGCCTGGTCTCCCCCGCCTTTGCCCGCGCCGCACAACGCCACGGCGCCCGGGTGATGGAGCAAACCGAAGTCACCCAGGTTGAACATGACGGCCAGCGGTTTCAGGTGCGCTGTGCCAATGGCCTGCAGCTGCAAGCCCCGTGGCTGCTGAACTGCGCCGGCGCCTGGGCTGGCACCGTGGCCGCGCAGTTTGGCGAGCCGGTGCCGATGACCTCGGCGCACCCGGCCATGCTGGTGACCGAGCCGCTGCCGGTGGTGATGGACGTGAGCACCGGCGTCGAAGGCGGCGGGATTTATGCCCGGCAAGTCGCCCGGGGCAATTGCATCCTCGGTGGCGGTCGCGGCTTTGCCCTGGGCCCGCAACAAGCGCGCCCGGGGCAGGCGGCGGTGCTGGAGATCCTGCGCAATGCCGGCGAGCTGTACCCGTTCCTCAAAGGTGCCCAGGCGATCCGCACCTGGAGCGGCACCGAAGGTTACCTGCCCGACCACGAACCAGTGATCGGCGACAGCAGCACCCAACCCGGCCTGCTCCACGGTTTCGGCTTTGCCGGCGCCGGGTTCCAGCTCGGCCCTGCGGTCGGTGAAGCCCTGGCAGAGATCGTCTGCACGGGGGCCAGCCGGCAACCCATCGAAGCGTTTTCCATCCGTCGTTTCCAAGCCTGAGAGGAAGATTTATGCACATGATCAAACGTACTGCGCTGTCTTGCCTGAGCCTCGCCCTGTTGAGCACGGCGGCCCACGCCGCACCGACGCTGTACCTGGGCATGAACGGCGGCACCATGGAACGGGTCTACGCCGACAAGGTGCTGCCCGCGTTCGAGAAGGCCAACAACGTCAAGGTAGTGATCGTGCCCGGCACCTCGTCGGACATCCTCGCCAAAGTGCAGGCCAACAAAGACAACCCGCAGATGCACGTGATGTTCCTCGATGACGGCATCATGTACCGCGCCATTTCCATGGGCCTGTGCGAAAAACTGACGCCCAACCCGACCCTGGACCAGATCCCGGCCAAGGCGAAGATCAAGGACGAAGCGGTGGCCGTGACCCTCGGCGTCACCGGCCTGGGCTACAACGCCAAGATGTTCAAGGAAAAAGGCTGGGCACCGCCCACCTCGTGGATGGACCTGGCCGACCCGCGCTTCAAGGACAAGGTGGTGTTCCAGTCCCTGGCCTCCTCCACCTTTGGGCTGCATGGCTTCCTGATGTTCAACCGGATTCAGGGCGGCAGCGAGACCAACGTGGAACCGGGCTTCAAGGCCTGGCCGAAAACCATCGGGCCTAACGTGCTGGAATACATCGCCAGCTCGGCGAAGATTTCCGAGATGGTGCAGACCGATGAAGCGGCGATCTTCCCGCTGACACCCACCCAGGTGACCACCCAGCAGTTGTTGGGTGTGCCGATGGAGTATGCCCAGCCGAAGGAAGGCGCGGTGGTGCTGAACGTGGCCGAGTGCGTGATTGCACGCAATGACCAGCCGGAGTTGGCGCAGAAACTGGCGCAGTTTTTGTTGACCGCTGAAGCTCAGGCGCCGGCGTTGGAATTGGGTGACCAGATTCCTTCGAACCCTACTACGCCGACCACCGATAAAACCCGGGCGCGGGTGGAGGCCATGAACAGCTATTTGCAGACGGCGATTTCGATTGACTGGGACCAGGTGAACCAGGCGCGGCCGGAATGGAATGCGCGGTGGAGTCGGTCGATCGAGCGGTAGGCTTTGGGGGTGAATATCCGTTATTTGGGTGATGGCTGATATCGGTTCCGCTCTTACAGCGGGTCACTTTTGAAAGGAGCCTGTACGGACCGGACACATGGTGGACACATGTGCGGGGACATGGTTGACACATGTGCGGGGACATGGTTGACACATTATGGCCCGTAATCAGGTTTGTTCACGTCGATAGTCCGCAAAAAGTGATGGCAGAAGTAGACGTC
>NZ_JACARC010000034.1:425549-441297 GCF_013386825.1 Pseudomonas sp. IPO3778 | reverse complement strand
CGTACGGTTACCGGGATAGCGAGTTCTTCTTCATGAAGATCAAGAGCGTCTTTCCCGGGAATCCGTGATGAACCAAAAAAAAGGGCCTGAAGAACGAGCCTTCAGGCCCTCAAAAGGTGAGAGGTGTCTAGTCCCTCAACCTGGTGAGCGGTGCAACAAACGCTTAGGCCTTCAACGGGACCAAACGTGGGGCAATCATGTTTTCGGGGCGCAGGATGTCGTCGAGCATGGCGTCGTCGAGCAAGCCTTCTTCACGCACCAGTTCCAGCACGCCGCGGCCGCTTTCAAGGGCGATACGGGCGATACGGGTGGCGTTTTCATAGCCGATGTAGGGGTTCAGCGCGGTGACCAGGCCGATGGAGTGCTCCACCAGTTCGCGGCAGCGGGCTTCGTTGGCGGTGATGCCGACGATGCAGTGCTCGCGCAGCATGTCCATGGCGCGTTGCAGCAGGCGGATCGAGTCGAAGATCTTGTAGGCGATCAGCGGCTCCATCACGTTCAGTTGCAGCTGGCCGCCTTCGGCCGCGATGGTCAGCGCCAAATCGTTACCGATGATTTGGAACGCCACCTGGTTCACGGCTTCCGGGATCACCGGGTTGACCTTGCCGGGCATGATCGAGCTGCCTGGCTGGCGAGCCGGCAGGTTTATTTCGTTGATGCCGGTGCGTGGGCCGCTGGACAGCAGGCGCAGGTCGTTGCAGATCTTCGACAGCTTCACAGCGGTGCGCTTGAGCATGCCGGAGAACAGCACGAAAGCGCCCATGTCGGAGGTGGCTTCGATCAGGTCGGCCGCCGGTACCAGCGGCTGGCCGCTGATGGTGGCCAGGCGCTGGACGGCCAGGGCCTGGTAGCGCGGGTCGGCGTTGATGCCGGTGCCGATGGCGGTGCCGCCCAGGTTCACTTCGGTCAGCAGCTCGGGTGCCAGGGTCTTCAGGCGGGCCAGGTCTTCACCAAGGGTGGTGGCGAAGGCACGGAATTCCTGGCCGAGGGTCATCGGCACGGCGTCTTGCAGTTGGGTACGGCCCATTTTCAGGACGTGGCTGAACTCGACGCCTTTGGCAGCGAACGCCTGGATCAGGCTGTCGAGGCTGGCCAGCAGTGCGTCATGGCCCAGCAGCAGACCCAGACGGATCGCGGTCGGGTAGGCGTCGTTGGTCGACTGCGCCATGTTCACGTCGTTGTTGGGGTGCAGGTATTGGTATTCGCCCTTGCTGTGGCCCATGGCCTCCAGCGCGATGTTGGCGATGACTTCGTTGGCATTCATGTTGGTTGAAGTGCCAGCGCCGCCTTGAATCATGTCCACCACGAACTCTTCGTGGAAATCGCCGCGGATCAGACGGGCACAGGCTTCGCTGATGGCAGCGTGCTTGGCTTCGCTGAGCTGGCCCAGCTCGCGGTTGGCGTCAGCGGCCGCTTGCTTGACCATTGCCAGGCCGACCACCAATTTCGGGTAATGCGAAATCGGAACGCCCGAGAGACGGAAGTTGTTCACCGCTCGCAGGGTCTGGATGCCGTAATACGCTTGAGCGGGTACTTCGAGTACGCCAAGCAGGTCTTTTTCTGTGCGGAAAGATGCAGCGGAGGACATGACGGAAATCATCTCGATAGGGACCCGGGCTAAGCCGGAACGCTGTGAATGCTAGGCTTGCGCAAGATTTTGGGCCAATGCTGTTAAACACTGGCCTATGCATAAACGGCATAATGTCGGTGTGACCCCGTTACCATGACGGACGTGTGTGCCAAAATGGTGCGTGCCCCGGGAGGATGTGATGAACCTTGAAAGCAAATGGCTGGAAGACTTTAGCGCCCTGGCTGCCACCCGCAGCTTCTCCCAGGCGGCGGAGCGGCGCTTTGTCACCCAGCCGGCGTTCAGTCGGCGCATCCGCAGCCTGGAGGCCGCGCTGGGCCTGACCCTGGTCAACCGCTCGCGCACGCCGGTGGAGCTCACGGCGGCGGGGCAGTTGTTTCTGGTCACCGCACGTACCGTGGTCGAGCAGCTCGGTGAAGTGCTGCGCCACCTCCATCACCTGGAAGGCGGGCAGGGCGAAGTGATGCAAGTGGCGGCGGCGCACTCCCTGGCGCTGGGCTTTTTCCCGCGCTGGATCGCGCAGTTGCGCAACGAGGGGTTGAACATTGCCACACGGTTGGTGGCCACCAACGTGGGCGACGCGGTGCACGCCTTGCGCGAAGGCGGCTGCGACTTGATGCTGGCGTTCTACGACCCGGACGCCGCCATGCAGATGGACCCGGAGATCTTCCCGTCGCTGCACTTGGGTAACACCGAGATGCTGCCGGTGTGCGCTGCCGATGCCGAGGGCAAGCCGTTGTTCGACCTGGAGGGCGAGGGCAGTGTGCCGCTGCTGGCCTACAGTGCCGGGGCTTTCCTGGGGCGTTCGGTCAACCTGTTGCTGCGCCAGCGCGCGCTGCGCTTTACCACCATTTACGAAACCGCCATGGCCGACAGCCTGAAAAGCATGGCCCTCGAAGGCTTGGGCATTGCCTGGGTGCCGCAGTTGAGCGTACGTGCCGAGTTGGCCCGGGGCGAACTGGTGGTGTGCGGTGGCCCCCAATGGCATGTGCCGCTGGAGATTCGGTTGTACCGCTGCGCCCTGGTACGCAAGGCGAACGTGCGCTTGTTGTGGCGCAAGCTGGAAGGTGGCGCGGCGCAGAATCCGGCGGCTGAACGCGGTTAAATGTGGGAGCTGGCTTGCCTGCGATTGAGGTGGGTCAGCGCCTGAAATGTTGGCTGATACACCGCTATCGCAGGCAAGCCAGCTCCTACAGGGTTTTGTGGTGTGTTCGCTGACCTGAAAGTCAATAAAACCGCCACGTTACCCCGCTAGACAGATGGTCATCCCAGGGGCTGTTTATCTGCGTTATTACGGTATACTGCGCGGCCTTCGGCCGGTCCAACCGGCCGAGTTTCGAGGTCAGAACTCGCCGAGCGAAGATCAGGCAAGGCAAAAACAAGCGAGGAAGCGGAGTTGGCTTTAGCCAATGAGCATTCCGAGTTTGTTTTTAACGCAGCATGATCGAGCGCAGGCAGTTCTGGCCCGAAACTAATTCGTACAACAAGCCACGCCGGTCTCCCGCGTGGCTTGTTGTTTTTTGACGCGCCTGCGGGCGCCCAGAGAGAAGAGGCACGACGATGAGTGCATTGGTTGGCGTGATCATGGGCTCCAAGTCCGATTGGTCCACCCTTAGCCACACCGCCGATATGCTGGAAAAACTCGGCATTCCCTATGAAGTGAAGGTGGTTTCGGCCCACCGCACTCCGGATTTGCTGTTCCAGTATGCCGATGAAGCAGAATCCCGTGGCATCGAGGTGATCATCGCCGGTGCCGGCGGTGCGGCGCACCTGCCAGGCATGTGTGCAGCCAAGACTCACCTGCCCGTGCTGGGCGTACCGGTGCAGTCGTCGATGCTCTCGGGCGTGGATTCGCTGTTGTCCATCGTGCAGATGCCCGCCGGTATTCCGGTGGCCACCCTGGCGATCGGCAAGGCCGGCGCGATCAACGCCGCATTGCTGTCCGCCAGCATCCTCGGTGCCAAGCACCCGCAGTTCCACGCGGTGCTGAAAAAATTCCGTGCTGAGCAGACAGACAGCGTCCTGGACAATCCAGACCCACGCATTGCCTGAGGTTGTTGATTGATGAAAATCGGTGTAATCGGTGGCGGCCAACTGGGCCGCATGCTGGCCCTGGCGGGTACGCCGCTGGGGATGAACTTCGCTTTCCTGGACCCGGCACCGGACGCCTGCGCGGCCGCGCTGGGTGAACACCTGCGGGCTGACTACAGCGACCCGGATCACCTGCGTCAACTGGCCGACGAAGTGGACCTGGTGACCTTCGAGTTCGAAAGCGTCCCGGCTGAAACCGTGGCCTTCCTGTCGCAGTTCGTGCCGGTGTACCCGAGCGCCGAAGCCTTGCGCATCGCCCGCGACCGCTGGTTCGAAAAAAGCATGTTCAAGGACCTGGGCATCCCGACGCCGGCCTTCGCCGACATCCAGTCCCAAGCCGACTTGGACGCTGCTGTCGCCTCCATCGGCCTGCCAGCCGTGCTGAAAACCCGCACCCTGGGTTACGACGGCAAGGGCCAGAAAGTCCTGCGCACCGCGGCTGACGTGGTCGGCACCTTCGCCGAGCTGGGCAGCGTCGCCTGTCTGCTGGAAGGCTTCGTGCCGTTCACCGGTGAAGTCTCGCTGATCGCCGTGCGTGCCCGTGATGGCGAAACCCGTTTCTACCCGCTGGTGCACAACACCCACGACAGCGGCATCCTCAAGCTGTCCGTGGCCAGCACCGACCACCCGCTGCAGGCCCTGGCCGAAGACTATTCGAGCCGCGTGCTCAAGCAACTGGATTACGTCGGTGTGATGGCGTTCGAGTTCTTTGAAGTCGACGGTGGCCTGAAGGCCAACGAAATTGCCCCGCGGGTTCACAACTCCGGGCACTGGACCACCGAAGGCGCCGAGTGCAGCCAGTTCGAAAACCACCTGCGGGCGGTGGCGGGCTTGCCGTTGGGCTCCACGGCCAAGGTCGGCGAGAGCGCCATGCTCAACTTCATCGGCGTGGTGCCGCCGGTTGAGCGCGTGATCGCGATCGATGACTGCCACCTGCATCACTACGGCAAGGCCTTCAAAGCCGGGCGCAAGGTCGGCCACGCCAACCTGCGCTGCAAGGACCGCGCAACGCTGCAAGCGCAGATCCTCAAGGTTGAAGCGCTGATCGCCGAGCAATAACCCAAGGCCGGGCGGGAACCATTGGTACCCGCCACCCTCTGATTGCAGGAAGCCAAAGTCTGACTAGGCTTTGACTTAGCTCACTTCATTCAGAGGGAAATGCCATGGGTATCATTGGAACCATCTTTATCGGTTTGATCGTCGGCCTGCTGGCGCGTTTCCTGAAACCAGGCGACGACAGCATGGGCTGGATCATGACCATCCTGCTGGGTATCGCCGGTTCGCTGGTTGCGACCTATGGTGGCCAGGCACTGGGCATCTACCAGGCAGGCCAGGGCGCCGGCTTTATCGGTGCACTGATCGGCGCCATCGTGTTGCTGGTGATCTACGGTCTGCTGAAAAAGAAGTAATTTAGCGACCTGGCCCTCTGCGCTGCGCAGGCGCAGAGCGCTAGAATGCCGGCACTGTAATCCTTGCCGAGCCTCTCCATGCGCCGTCTTCTGTTGACTCTTCTCTTGCTGGGCTCTGGCCTGGCGCACGCTGGCGAACTGCCGGAAACCGACTGGCTGGAACTGATGCCCAAGTCGGACCAGAAAGCCCTCGAAGAAATGCCGGAAATCGACCACAACTCCCCGGAAGCTCAAGGCACGTTCACTGCAAAGGGTGGCCTGAAGCAGAGCAAGGGCTTGCCGGCGGTGATGTATTCCACCAAGACCGTGGCCGCCATGAACGGCAAGAACATCCGTATCGGCGGCTACCCCGTGCCGCTGGAAACCGACGCCAAGGGCCGCAGCACCCTGTTCTTCCTGGTGCCTTACCCGGGCGCCTGCATCCACGTGCCGCCACCGCCGCCCAACCAGTTGGTGCTGGTGCGTTATCCAAAGGGTTTGAAGCTGGATGACATCTACACGCCGCTGTGGGTGACGGGCACGCTGAAGGTGGAGAAGGTCAACAATGACCTGGCCGATGCGGCCTATGCGCTGGATGCGGGGAAGGTGCGGGCGGTCAAGGAGTCGGACTTGTAAGCCGCGACGCCATTCAAAATGTGGGAGCTGGCTTGCCTGCGATGAGGGCCTGACAGTCGACATCTCTGTCGCCTGACACTCCGCTATCGCAGGCAAGCCAGCTCCCACATTTGATTGGGTTTACAGGGCGATACCGCTGATGCTCACACCCAGGGTATGGCTTTCACCCGGCGCCAGCGTCACCGCATCGTCCAGCACGTTCGCGGTCTCGATGCAGAGCATGCCCTGCCAGCCGTCGTCGGCCATGTCGTTGAAGGCCTTGGCGCGTTCGGTCCACGGGTTCCAGATCACCGTCGAACGTGAGCCTGTGCTGGTGAGTTGAACGCGACGCTGCCAGTCTTTATCGACGATGTTCAGTTGCGCTGGCGTGTCGAGGTAGATGCGATCGGTCTCGGCGGTGAAGTGCAGGTGCCCGTCTTGCTGCTTGTGGCTCCAGCCGTCAGCGGTGTCGATATAGGCCAGCCCGTCCAGGCCGTCGACCTGCACGTTGCGCACATCGCTGACCGCAAAATAGCTGTGCAGCGCCTGGCTGAGGCTGACGGTGTCGGTGCCGCGGTTATGGCTGGTCAGGTGGATATGCAACTGGTCGTCCAGCAAAAGGCTCATCTTCAGGTCGACCTGATGGGGCCAACCCGGAAAGCCACCTTCCGGCACCGGCAGTTCCAACTCAACCCGCAGCGTATCGCCCACGGCCTCAACGCCCGCCAGTGTCCAGTCGGCGGTTCGCACAAAACCATGGGCGCCAGCCGGTTCGTCACCCTGGTACATGGCCTTCACGCTCTGCGGGTTGCGGTCGAACACCCCAAACCACGGCCAGCACACCGGCACGCCGGTACGAATGCCTTTGCCTTTCTTGAACACCACGTGATCGTTGGGCCAGATCAGCGGCTTCTCGCCGGTGCGCTGGTAGCTGACGATGTGTGCGCCTTGCCGGGCTACCACCAATTCGGCGCCGTTATGGCGGATGCGCCACGCGTTCAGCTCATCCAGTTTTACGGTTTCAACGTTGGGCGTAGACATAGGCGCGCGCTCTCAATGGCAGACAATGGGGCAATGGACCGTCAAAACGTCGCGATGTTTAACGCGCCCGCGACGGAACCGACCGGGTGCGACCGCTGCCGTCGATGGCGACGAACACAAATACGGCCTCGGTCACCTTGCGCCATTCGCTGGAGAGCGGGTCATCACTCCACACTTCGACCATCATCTGGATCGAACTGCGGCCGATTTCCAGGGCCTGGGTATAGAAGGACAACTGCGCGCCGACGGCCACCGGTACCAGGAACGCCATGCGGTCAATCGCCACGGTCGCTACGCGGCCACCGGCAACCTTGCTCGCCATGGCCGTGCCAGCCAGGTCCATCTGTGCGACCAGCCAGCCGCCGAAGATGTCGCCGAAACCGTTGGTTTCACGCGGGAGTGCGGTGATTTGCAGGGCGAGATCGCCTTGCGGGATAGGATCTTCTTGTTCGAGTTCGATCATGCCGGTGCCTCTGACCCGTGACGCTTCATGGGTATTTCAAGTGGATAGCCGTCTTCTGGAAAAACGTTTCAGCACCAACATACACCGCTCGATGCGTTTCTCGTAAGGCGTACTAAAGGGAAACTCTGCCAAATCGGCTGGCGGGCAGCCAACGGCGTTTTGGCACAGCAGCCCCTCAAGGATGCGGGTCTGGCGCTTGCAAGGGCCGAGTATATCGAGCCGTCGGCGCCACGACGACCTCTCGCGGCTCATTTGGTCGGTAAATAGACGCTGTATTGCGGCTTTTTCCGGCAACTGTGCTTCTGTTCATGCTAATTGCACGTGGCTACGGGAATATTTCGGTGTTGTCGGCTGTTAACTGGTTCAGCGCCACCCTAATAGAGAAGTCCTGACATGCCCTCCGTGCCCGCAAGCACCGCGCAACCCGCGCGCCTGTTGACCCGCAATGACTATAAAACCCTGTCGCTGTCTGCCTTGGGCAGTGCGCTGGAGTTTTATGACTTCATCATCTTTGTGTTTTTTGCGGCGGTGGTGGGCAAGCTGTTTTTCCCGCCCGACATGCCCGAGTGGATGCGCTTGATCCAGACCTTCGGCATTTTTGCCGCCGGCTACCTGATTCGCCCGCTGGGCGGCATCGTGATGGCGCATTTTGGCGATCTGTTTGGGCGCAAGAAGATGTTCAGCCTGAGCATCTTCTTGATGGCGCTGCCCACCCTGGCCATCGGCTTGTTGCCGACGTATGCGCACATTGGCCTGTGGGCGCCGGTCCTCTTGCTGTTGATGCGTATCATCCAGGGCGCGGCGATTGGCGGTGAGGTGCCGGGCGCCTGGGTGTTTGTCGCCGAGCACGTGCCGGCCAGGCGTATCGGTTATGCGGTGGGCGTACTGTCCGTTGGCTTGAACCTGGGGATTTTGTTGGGCTCGTTGGTCGCCACCGCTATCAACGGCACGTACAGCCCGGAGCAGGTCGCGGATTACGCCTGGCGGATCCCGTTCTTGCTGGGTGGTGTGTTCGGTCTGGTGTCGGTGTACTTGCGGCGCTGGCTGCATGAGACGCCCGTATTTGCCGAGTTGCAGCAGCGCAAGGCGTTATCGCAGGACGTGCCGTTGCGCACGGTGTTGCGGGAGAATCGCGAGTCCATCGTGCTGTCGATGCTGATGACCTGGTTCTTGTCGGCCGGCGTGGTGGTGGTGATCCTCATGACGCCGGCGTTGCTGCAAGGCGTCTACCATTTCGCGCCGAAGGTTTCGCTGCAGGCCAACAGCCTGGCCATTATCGCCATGGGCGTGGGGCTGGTGATTGCCGGCAGGTTGTCGGACCGCCTGGGGGCTGGCCGGGTGCTGGTGTTCGGCTGCACCGGGTTAATGGTGTTGTGTTGGGCCCTCTATGCCAGCCTGGCCAGCCATCCTGAGTGGCTGTTTCCCTTATATATGCTGACGGGCTTATTCGTCGGCACGGTGGCGGCTGCGCCGTTTGTGATGGTCACCGGCTTCCCGGCCGCGGTGCGCTTCAGTGGCTTGTCGTTTTCCTACAACGTGGCCTACGCGGTATTGGGCGGCTTGAGCCCGGTGTTCGTGTCCCTGTTGCTCAAGGAAAGCCCGATGGGCCCGGCTTACTACGTGGCGCTGGTGTGCGTGATGGGCATCTTGGTGGGGGGTTATCTGTGGAAACGCGGGCGTTAAGCAGCGCTGTGCTTTTGCGGGCGATTTGCTATCGTGCCGGACCAACCCCGGTGCTTGCCGGGGCCATGCGTCCGCCGTCCTGACAATAAGAGAAGCCTTGCCATGTCCTCCGTGCCCGCAAGCAGTGCGCAACCTTCGCGCCCGCTGACCCGCAACGACTACAAAACCCTGTCGCTGTCTGCCTTGGGCGGGGCGCTGGAGTTCTACGACTTCATCATTTTCGTATTTTTCGCCACCGTGGTCGGGAAGCTGTTTTTCCCCGCCGACATGCCCGAATGGCTGCGCATGATGCAGACCTTCGGCATCTTCGCCGCAGGTTACCTCGCACGCCCGCTGGGCGGGATCATCATGGCGCACTTCGGCGACCTGCTGGGGCGCAAGAAGATGTTCACCCTGAGCATTTTCATGATGGCCGTGCCGACCCTGATCATGGGCCTGCTGCCGACCTACGCGCAGATCGGCCTGTGGGCGCCGATCCTGTTGCTGCTGATGCGCGTGATCCAGGGCGCCGCCATTGGCGGTGAAGTGCCGGGCGCGTGGGTGTTTGTTTCCGAGCACGTGCCACCGCGTCATATCGGTTATGCCTGCGGCACCCTGACCAGCGGCCTGACCGCCGGGATCCTTTTAGGGTCGCTGGTGGCCACCGCGATCAACACCCTTTATAGCCCGGAGCAGGTGTCGGATTACGCCTGGCGGATCCCGTTCCTGCTGGGCGGCGTGTTCGGCCTGCTGTCGGTGTACCTGCGTCGCTGGCTGCATGAAACCCCGATCTTTGCCGAGATGCAGCAGCGTAAAACCCTGGCGGCCGAGCTGCCGTTGCGTGCGGTATTGCGCGATCACCGGGGTGCCATCGTGCTGTCGATGCTGCTGACCTGGCTGCTGTCGGCCGGTGTCGTTGTGGTCATCCTGATGACCCCGACCGTGCTGCAAACCGTCTACCACTTCAGCCCGACCGTTTCGCTGCAAGCCAACAGCCTGGCCATTGTCACCCTGAGCCTGGGCTGCATCGCTTCCGGCGCGCTGGCCGACCGCTTCGGCGCCGGCCGTGTGCTGGTGGTCGGTTGCCTGTTGCTGCTGGCGACATCGTGGACGCTGTACCACAGCCTCATGGACCACCCGAACTGGCTCTTCCCGCTGTACACCCTGACCGGCTTGTTTGTCGGCGTGATCGGCGTGGTGCCTTACGTGATGGTGAAAGCCTTCCCGGCAGTGGTGCGTTTCAGTGGGTTGTCGTTCTCCTACAACGTTGCCTACGCGGTGTTTGGCGGCTTGACGCCGCTGGCGGTGTCGCTGCTGATGAAGGAAAGCCCGATGGGCCCTGCTTACTACGTGGCGGCCCTGTGTGTAATGGGGATGGCGGTGGGTGGGTACCTGTGGAAGCGCGGGCGCTGAGACGTTTTTGAAAACTGCCGGATAACCTTGTGGCGAGGGAGCTTGCTCCCGTTGAACTGCGCAGCAGTTCCTTTTTTGGGGCCGCTACGCGACCCAACGGGAGCAAGCTCCCTCGCCACAGATTTTGCCTTACAACGATTACAGATTGTTTCCACGAAATCGCTTCAACCTCCTCGCAAGCCCCGGATTTATTGGTCTTTTCCCTTCCTGTCAGGTTTTTCATAAATACTGGCCTTTCATCTAATTGTCATATTCCAGACATAGAGTGTTCACACGGCCTACCGATACTTGGCCCCGATCCAACTATCCCTATCTGCTAGGAGCAAGGCATGAAACTGAAACGTTTGATGGCGGCAATGACTTTTGTCGCTGCTGGCGTTGCGACCGCTAACGCGTTCGCCGCTGTTGACCCGTCGATCCCGAGCTACACCAAGACCACTGGTGTGTCGGGCAACCTGTCCAGCGTCGGCTCCGATACCCTGGCCAACCTGATGACCCTTTGGGCGGAGTCCTACAAAAAGGAATACCCGAACGTCAACATCCAGATTCAGGCCGCCGGCTCCGCCACTGCACCGCCTGCGCTGACTGAAGGCACCTCCAACCTGGGCCCGATGAGCCGCAAGATGAAGGACACCGAACTGGCTGCCTTCGAGCAGAAGTACGGCTACAAGCCAACCGCTATCCCTGTTGCCGTGGATGCCCTGGCCGTGTTCGTGCACAAGGACAACCCGATCCAGCACCTGACCATGGAACAAGTCGACGCGATCTTCTCCGCGACTCGTCTGTGCGGCGCCAAAGCCGACGTCAAAACCTGGGGCGACCTGGGCGTGACCGGCGACCTGGCCAACAAGCCAGTGCAACTGTTCGGCCGTAACTCGGTATCCGGCACCTACGGCTACTTCAAGGAAGAAGCGCTGTGCAAAGGCGACTACAAACCTAACGTGAACGAACAACCGGGTTCGGCGTCGGTTGTGCAGTCCATCAGCTCCTCGCTGAACGGCATCGGTTACTCGGGCATCGGTTACAAAACCGCCAGCGTGAAGACCGTGGCTCTGGCCAAGAAAGGCAGCACTGACTTCATCGAAGACAGCGAAGAAAACGCCCTGAACGGCAAATACCCGCTGTCGCGCTTCCTCTACGTTTACGTCAACAAAGCCCCGAACAAGCCTCTGGCCCCGCTGGAAGCCGAGTTCGTGAAGCTGGTTCTGTCCAAGCAGGGCCAGGAAGTGGTTGTGAAAGACGGCTACATCCCACTGCCAGCCAAAGTTGCCGCCAAGGCACTGGCTGACCTGGGCCTGAAAGAAGGTGGCAAATAAGCCGCCGGTAAACCTGCCTTGAACCGGGCATTACCCACGGTTCAAGGCCTGGGCGGGGTCTGCAAGACCTGGACCCCGCCTCCCATTTTTTAATCCGCTGCCAGCCCTGCTACGCGGCGGATTTCTTGCGTCACTGCATTGTCATCTTTCTGTCATACAGGACCGCTAGGGTGTGCGCATGAATGATCTGGCCAATTCCACCATGACGACGACTTCTCCTCCCAAGCGCATTGACTTCAATACGCCTGAGCTGCAACGCAAGCGCCGCATTCGCGCGCTCAAGGATCGCCTGACCCGCTGGTATGTGTTGATCGGCGGCCTCGCCGTCCTGGGTGCGATCACGCTGATCTTCTTCTTCCTCGCCTACGTGGTCGCGCCACTGTTCCACGGCGCCAACCTGACCAAAGAAGACGCCCTGACGCCTGCCTGGTTGCAGGACGCCGGCAAGCCGCTGATGATCTCCATGGAAGAACAGAACCAGGTCGCCATGCGGGTTTCGGACAAGGGCCAGGCGCTGTTCTTCAACGTTGACACGGGCGCCGAACTCAAGCGCGTTGATCTGCCGTTGCCGGCCGGTGTGACCGTCGCCTCCATTGGTGAAGACCAGCCCGGCAGCCCGCTGGTGATCCTCGGCCTGTCCAACGGCCAGTCCCTGGTGTTCCGCCACACCTATAAAGTGTCTTACCCGGACGGCAAGAAGACCATCTCGCCCGCCATCGAATACCCTTACGGCGAAACGCCGATCGTCCTCGACGAACAAGGTCGCGCGCTTGAGCACGTCGCGTTGAACGCTACCGACTCGTCGCTGGTGGTGGCCGGTTCCAGTGGTGCCCATCTGAACGTGCTGTCCATCAGCCGTGAAGAAAACATGATGACCGACGAAGTCACCACCGAGCAGAAGCGCATCGAGCTGCCGCAAATGACCGAGCCGGTGAAAGCCATCTTTGTTGATCCGCGCCAGCAGTGGCTGTATGTGATCAACGGCCGCGCCCAGGCCGACGTTTTCAGCCTGCGGGACAACAGCCTCAACGGTCGATACAAATTATTGGAAGATGGCGTTGCACAAGTCACCGCCAGCACCCAACTGGTGGGCGGCATCTCGCTGATCATCGGTAACTCCAGCGGTGGTCTGGCGCAGTGGTTCATGGCCCGCGACCCGGACGGTGAGCAGCGCCTGAAACAGATCCGCACCTTCCAGATGGGCACCGCGCCCATCGTTGAAATCACCGCTGAAGAACGTCGCAAAGGCTTCACCGCCCTCGACGCCTCCGGCAAGTTCGGCGTGTTCCACAGCACCGCCCACCGCACGCTGCTGGTGGACTCGGTGGTCGATGGCACTGGCGTCTTCGGCATGTCGCCACGGGCCAACCGGGTGATCGTCGAAGCCGGCGGCAAGCTGCAACCGCTGCTGCTGGACAACCCGCACCCGGAAGTTTCCTGGAGCGCGTTGTGGAGCAAGGTCTGGTACGAAAACTACGACGAGCCTAAATACGTCTGGCAATCGACCGCCGCCAACACCGACTTCGAACCCAAGATGAGCCTGGCGCCCCTGACCTTCGGTACCCTGAAGGCCGCGTTCTACGCCATGCTGCTGGCGGCGCCACTGGCCGTTGCCGCTGCGATCTACACCGCCTACTTCATGGCCCCGAGCCTGCGCCGCAAGGTCAAGCCGGTGATCGAATTGATGGAAGCGATGCCGACCGTGATCCTCGGTTTCTTCGCCGGCCTGTTCCTGGCGCCGTATGTCGAAGGGCACCTGCCGGGGATTTTCAGCCTGCTGATGCTGCTGCCGATTGGCATCCTCGTTGCCGGCTTCGTCTTCAGTCGACTGCCTGAGTCGATCCGCCTGCGGGTTCCGGACGGCTGGGAAAGCGCGATCCTGATCCCGGTGATCCTGTTTGTGGGCTGGCTCTCGCTGTACATGAGCCCGTACCTGGAAACCTGGTTCTTCGGCGGCGACATGCGCATGTGGATCTCCCACGACCTGGGGATTACCTACGACCAGCGCAACGCCCTGGTGGTCGGCCTGGCCATGGGTTTCGCGGTGATCCCGAACATCTACTCCATCGCCGAAGACGCCGTGTTCAGCGTGCCACGCGGCCTGACCCTGGGCTCCCTGGCTCTCGGCGCCACACCATGGCAGACCATGACGCGGGTGGTCATCCTGACCGCCAGCCCGGGTATCTTCTCGGCACTGATGATCGGTATGGGCCGCGCGGTGGGTGAAACCATGATCGTGCTGATGGCCACCGGTAACACCCCGGTGATGGAGATGAACCTGTTTGAAGGCCTGCGCACGCTGGCGGCCAACGTCGCGGTGGAAATGCCCGAGTCGGAAGTCGGCGGCAGCCACTACCGCGTGCTGTTCCTCTCGGCGCTGGTACTGCTGCTGTTCACCTTCATCATGAACACCCTCGCGGAGCTGATCCGTCAGCGTCTGCGCAAGAAATACTCGTCGCTTTAAGAAAGGTAGAAGTCTGTGAAACAGAACTCCCTGAATGGATGGTTCAAGAGCGGCGCCCCGGGCGTCTGGATCAGCGGTGGCGCGGTGTCCATCGCGGTCATCATGACCATTGGCTTGCTGGCCGTGATTGCCGTGCGTGGCCTGGGCCACTTCTGGCCGGCTGACCTGATCCAGGCCAGCTACAACGTGCCGGGCCAGGAAAACCACATTGTCGTCGGCGAAGTGGTGCAGAAAGAAGAAGTGCCCCGCGAGCGCCTGAAAAGCGCTGGCTTGCCGGTGCCCGACCAAGGCCCGGAGTTCATGACCCGCGAGCTGATCAAAGTCGGCAACCGCGACCTGAACGGCAACGACTTCACCTGGATCGTCGGCGAGTGGCTGACCAACCAGACCAAGCCTGTCGAACTGATGGCCATCGAGCGCCGTGAGTGGGGCAACTTCTACGGCACCCTGGTCAACGTCAAGCAAGACGGCAAGGTGATCGCTGAAGGCGAGGCCGCCTGGCCCGAACTGCAAGCCCGTGTCGACCGCGTCAACAAGCTCGCGGCCCAACTCAAGACCCTTGAGAAGTCCGACATCGGCGCGATCAACGCCGGCCTCGAGCGTATCCGCCTGCACGGTCGCAAACTGGAGCTGGAAGGCAAGCTGGACGCCACCGCCCAGGCCGACATGGACAGCGGCCGCGCCGAGCTGAACAGCCGCTATAAAGACATCGAAGCGCGCCTGGCGGACCTGCATACCCAGTTCAACCGAGACAGCCTCACCGCCCGCGATGCCAACGGCAAAGAAATCGAAATCGGCATCGGCAAGGTGGTGCACGCCTACCAGCCGAACGCCATGGGCTACATGACCAAGGTCGGCTTCTACTTCAGCAAGGTCTGGGAATTCCTCAGCGACGACCCACGGGAAGCCAACACCGAAGGCGGGATCTTCCCGGCGATCTTCGGCACCGTGATGATGACCCTGATCATGGCGATGATCGTGACCCCGTTCGGCGTGCTGGCGGCGGTGTACCTGCGTGAATACGCCAAGCAGAACACCCTGACCCGCATCATCCGTATCGCAGTGAACAACCTGGCGGGCGTTCCGGCGATCGTTTACGGCGTGTTCGGCCTCGGCTTCTTCGTCTACGTGCTGGGCGGTTCCCTCGACCGGCTGTTTTTCGCCGAAGCCCTGCCGGCGCCTACCTTTGGTACCCCGGGCCTGCTCTGGGCGTCCCTGACCCTGGCGCTGCTGGCGGTACCGGTGGTGATCGTGGCCACTGAAGAAGGCTTGGCGCGGATTCCTCGTACGGTTCGTGAAGGTTCCCTGGCACTGGGCGCGACCAAGGCGGAAACGCTGTGGAAGATCGTGCTGCCGATGGCCAGCCCGGCGATGATGACCGGCATGATCCTCGCCGTGGCCCGCGCTGCCGGTGAAGTGGCGCCGCTGATGCTGGTGGGTGTGGTGAAACTGGCGCCGTCGCTGCCGGTGGACGGCAACTACCCGTACCTGCACCTGGACCAGAAAATCATGCACCTGGGCTTCCATATTTATGACGTGGGCTTCCAGAGCCCCAACGTCGAGGCCGCACGGCCGCTGGTGTACGCCACCGCGCTATTGCTGGTGCTGGTGATTGCCACGCTCAACCTGTCGGCGGTGTGGATCCGTAACCACCTGCGCGAAAAATACAAAGCGCTGGACAGCTAAGCGGGCACCTGTGGGAGCTGG
>NZ_JACARC010000034.1:314716-425513 GCF_013386825.1 Pseudomonas sp. IPO3778 | reverse complement strand
GCTGGACACAGATTTTGAGTAAGCCGCCCCGGCGGTTCAATGAAACGAATTGGTAGCACAGGGAGCATCCCATGCAACATGAAACCCATTCCCACGGCATCAACATGTCCGCCCTGGGTCGCGATAAGCAGAGCCTGAGCCTGGCCCAGGAAACCGTCGCCATCGAAGTCCCGGGCCTGAGCCTGTACTACGGCGACAAGCAGGCGCTGTTCGACGTCAGCATGAATATCCCCAAGCAGCGCGTGACCGCCTTTATCGGCCCGTCGGGCTGCGGCAAGTCGACCTTGCTGCGTACCTTCAACCGGATGAACGATCTGGTGGACGGCTGCCGCGTCGAGGGCGCGATCAACCTCTACGGCACCAACATCTACCGCAAGGGTGAAGACGTGGCCGAGCTGCGTCGCCGGGTGGGCATGGTGTTCCAGAAGCCCAACCCGTTCCCCAAGACCATCTACGAAAACGTGGTCTACGGCCTGCGCATCCAGGGCATCAACAAAAAACGCATCCTCGACGAAGCCGTTGAATGGGCGTTGAAAGGCGCGGCACTGTGGGATGAGGTCAAGGACCGCCTGCACGAGTCGGCCCTTGGTTTGTCCGGCGGCCAGCAGCAACGTCTGGTGATCGCCCGTACCATCGCCGTGGAGCCGGAAGTGCTGCTGCTCGACGAACCGTGCTCGGCACTCGACCCGATCTCCACATTGAAAGTCGAAGAGCTGATCTACGAACTGAAATCCAAGTTCACCATCGTGATCGTGACCCACAACATGCAACAGGCGGCGCGGGTTTCCGACTACACCGCGTTCATGTACATGGGCAAACTGGTGGAATTTGGCGACACCGATACCCTGTTCACCAACCCGGCGAAGAAGCAGACCGAAGACTACATCACCGGTCGCTACGGCTAGCAGGTGACGGGTTGCTCACTGAACTGATGCTGCGGTCAACCGCACCTTACTGGACGTTCCAAGGACGCCAACATGATTAGCAAAGAAGGCCTTACCCATCACATCTCCGCGCAGTTCAACGCCGAGCTTGAGGAGGTGCGCAGCCACCTCCTGGCCATGGGCGGGCTGGTGGAGAAGCAAGTCAACGACGCCGTCACCGCGCTGATCGAGGCCGACTCGGGCCTGGCCCAGCAAGTGCGCGAGATTGATGACCAGATCAACCAGATGGAACGCAACATCGACGAAGAATGCCTGCGCATCCTGGCCCGTCGTCAGCCGGCGGCGTCCGACCTGCGTTTGATCATCAGCATCTCCAAGTCGGTGATCGACCTGGAGCGCATCGGTGATGAAGCGACGAAGATTGCCCGTCGCGCGATCCTGTTGTGCGAAGAAGGCGAAGCGCCGCGGGGCTATGTGGAAGTGCGCCACATCGGTGACCAGGTGCGCAACATGGTCCGTGATGCCCTCGATGCGTTTGCCCGTTTTGACGCTGAGCTGGCGTTGTCAGTGGCCCAGTATGACAAAATCATCGACCGCGAATACAAGACCGCCTTGCGTGAGTTGGCCACCTACATGATGGAAGACCCGCGCTCTATCTCGCGGGTGTTGAATATCATCTGGGTGCTTCGGTCCCTGGAGCGCATCGGCGACCACGCGCGCAATATCTCGGAACTGGTGATCTACCTGGTCCGGGGTACCGACGTGCGGCACATGGGCCTCAAGCGCATGAAAGCCGAAGTTGAAGGCACCGCCGATCAAATCCCTAATGTTCCGGGCGTTCCTGACGATAAGTAAGATTGCCCGAGAAATAAACGCCCGGCCCTTGGTCGGGCGTTTTCGTTTGTGGTGTTTGAATTTTTGGCAAAATGCCATCAGCGAAGCGTTATGCTTGCCGGGGTTTTTATAGGATGAAGGGTCGATGAGCAAAGTCAGTGTGTTGGTGGTGGATGACGCCTCGTTTATTCGCGACCTGGTGAAGAAGTGCCTGCGCAACTACTTCCCGGGAATCAAGATCGAAGATGCGGTGAACGGCAAAAAGGCCCAGGCCATCCTGATGCGCGAAACCTTCGACATGGTGCTGTGCGACTGGGAAATGCCGGAGATGTCTGGCCTGGAACTGTTGACCTGGTGCCGTGAACAACCTCATCTGAAGGCCATGCCTTTTGTCATGGTGACCAGCCGTGGCGACAAGGAAAACGTGGTACAGGCGATCCAGGCCGGGGTTTCCGGCTACGTCAGCAAGCCCTTCACCAATGAACAGCTGCTGAACAAGGTCAAGCAGGCACTCAACAAGATTGGTCGCCTCGACGCGTTGATCGCCAGCGCGCCGACCAAGATGAACTCGGCGTTCGGCAACGATTCCCTCAGCGCCCTGACGGGGGGCAAGCCTGAGGCGGTCAAGCCGGCTCCGGTGGCCGCGCCCAGCAAAGGCCTGCTCAACAGCCCGCCGGTGCAGGTCGCTTCTGCAGCATCGCCTGCCGGCGGTCGTGGCCAGGGCCAGTTGCGCCTGTCCAGCGGCACCCAGCAATGTGTGATCAAGGCCTTGAGCATCAAGGAGGCGCTGCTGGTGGTGCGTCGCGGTGAAGTCCTGCCTCAGGTACTGGAAAGCGCCGTGCTCGACCTGGAGCAGGGCGAGAACGCTGAAGTGGCCCGTTTGAATGGCTACCTGCACGCCGTCGTGGCTTACGAGCCCAAGCCGGACAGTGATTGGTTGCAACTGACCTTCCGGTTTATCGACCAGGACGCGCAGAAGCTCGACTACATCTCACGGCTGATTGCCCGCGGCACCGCGCAGAAGCATTTTGTGCCGGGTGCGTGATTTTTCTTCCAATACCGGGAATCGGCCAACCGTCTGATTCTCGGTGTCCGGCTTGATTTATATCGGTTTCGATATAACTTTTCGTTAACGCACTGTCGTTGTCGGTTGTTCGCTACGCCTTGAAACACACCGCTCGCGGCATGAGCTGCATCGTCTATTACGCTTCTCCTTTCCTGAAAGGGAGAAGTGGATGCCGAGGCACAAGGACGTGGTGTTTGTGGGAAGCTCACTCAAGGATCTGAAGTCGTTCCCGCTTGATGCGCGACGAGCGGCTGGTTTTCAGTTGGATCTCTTGCAGCAGGGTGAACAGCCTTTTGACTGTAATCCGATGAAGACCATCGGCCGGTTCATGAGATCAGGGTTTTCGACGAGTCAGGCGCTTCTCGGGTTTTTTATGTGGTCAACCGGCCTGAGGCCATCTATGTGCTGCATGCGTTGCGCAAGACCACTCAGAAAACCGAAATGCGGGATATCGAATTGGCTCGCACCAGGCTGCAGGAGTTAGGTTAAAGCCATGACAGACCAAAAGATTCAATCAGAACGTTTCAGCAGCGTCTGGGATGCCCTGGAGGATACTCCCCAGCAGGCAGCCAACATGCGTTTGCGCTCAAAGCTGCTTCTGGAACTGTGCAAAACCATTCGCAGGTGGGAGCTTTCCCAGAAGGACGCGGCCCAGAGGCTTCACATCAGCCAGCCGCGCCTCAATGACATTCTGGGCGGGAAAATCGACAAGTTCTCACTGGATGCTTTGGTCAATTTGTCCGCTGCGGCCCATATGGACGTGGATATCTGTTTCACACCACTGCCGGCCTGAAAGTCCGCTACGCAATGGACATCGCCATGCCTGAAGGCACGCCGATCATCGCGGCGCGCGCAGGTGTGGTGGTGAAAACCGAGAGTGCCCAAACCGGGCGCGGCAGCGATCCATCGGGCAATTTCGTGCGGGTGCAGCACGATGACGGCACGCAAGGCGTGTACCTGCACCTCAAGCAAGGCTCGGTCAGCGTCAGGGAAGGGCAGCGTGTGGCGGTAGCCAGCCCGCTGGCGCTGTGGGGCAACACCGGCTAAAGCAGCGGGCCGCATCTGCATGCTGTGGTGCTGCGCACGACGGCGGTGGGGCGAGTGTCGATTCCGTATGAATTCAACCAGCCGGTGCAGGCGTTGCCCAACTTTGCGTTGGGCACGCGGTAAGGCTTTTGTAGGAGCGAGCTTGCTCGCGAAAAACCTGAGGGCGCTGCCGGGTGTCAGGACCCCAGCGTTATCGTTAACGTCCTTCGCGAGCAAGCTCGCTCCTACAGGGGGTGTGCCCTAGTCGAGCAGCAGCACCTTGGCCAACACGATTTTCGGCCCTTTCATCTTCTTGATGATGATCCGCAGGCCTTCGACCTCCAGCACTTCTTCCTCTTCCGGTACCCGTTTCAGGGTGTCGTAGATCAGCCCTGCCAGGGTTTCGGCTTCGATGTGGTCCAGGTCGACGCCCAGCAGGCGCTCCACCTTGAACAACGGCGTATCGCCGCGCACCAGCAACTTGCCCGGCTGGTAAGCGAGGATGCCGCGCTCGGCCTTGCGGTGTTCGTCCTGGATGTCGCCTACCAGCACTTCGAGCACGTCTTCCATGGTCAGGTAGCCGATGATCTTGCCGTCGGCTTCTTCCACCAGGGCAAAGTGCGCGCCGCCCTTGCGGAACTGCTCGAGCAATTGCGACAGCGGCATGTGACGCGAAACGCGCTCCAGCGGGCGGGTCAGTTCAGCCAGGTTGAACGACTCGGGGATGTGGTCCAGGGCCGCCAGTTCCAGCAGCAGGTCCTTGATGTGCAGCAGGCCGACGAACTCGTTGCGCACGGCGTCGTACACCGGGTAGCGGCTGAACTTGTGGCGACGGAACAGCGCCAGGATTTCCTTGAGCGGGGCGTTGAAGTCCAGGGTCACCAGGTCTTCCCGGGAGTTGGCCCAGTCCACCACTTCCAGCTCGCCCATTTCCACGGCGGAGGCCAGTACACGCATGCCTTGGTCGCTCGGGTCCTGGCCACGGCTGGAGTGCAGGATCAGTTTCAGTTCTTCGCGGCTGTAGTGGTGTTCGTGGTGCGGGCCAGGCTCGCCTTGGCCTGCAATGCGCAGGATGGCGTTGGCACTGGCGTTGAGCAGGTAAATCGCGGGGTACATGGCCCAGTAGAACAGGTACAGCGGCACGGCAGTCCACAGCGACAGCAGCTCAGGCTTGCGGATGGCCCAGGACTTGGGCGCCAGTTCACCCACCACGATGTGCAGGTAGGAGATCACGAAGAAGGCGGCAAAGAACGACACGCCCTTGATCACTTCCGGCGATTGCACGCCGATCGCGCCCAGCAATGGCTCGAGGATGTGCGCGAAGGCCGGCTCACCGACCCAGCCCAGGCCCAGGGATGCCAGGGTGATACCCAACTGGCAGGCCGACAGGTACGCGTCGAGCTGGCTGTGTACGGTGCGCAGGATCTGCCCGCGCCAGCCGTTTTTGTGGGCGATGGCCTCGACCCGGGTCGAGCGCAGTTTGACCATGGCAAATTCCGCCGCAACGAAGAAGCCGTTGAGCAGTACCAGGATCAGTGCAAAAAGAATCATGCCGAAGTCGGCGAAGAGTGTCGCGAGGGTGATGCCAGGGGAAGGGTCCATGATGGGGTTTTGCGGGTTCCGTCTAATCAATAAGGGTTAGCAGGTGGGCCTGAAAGGCAGGCACAAGTCAGCCAATGTAGCGGCTGACGGGGCGCTTGCCTAGTGGCGGCTGCCGGGTGGAGGGTCACTCGTCCTGATGAATCACCCGTGAACGCGTCACCTGGGCCGGCGGGAAATGGCAGGTGAAGGTGCTGCCATGGCCCAGCACACTGCTGATTTCCAGCCGTGCGCGATGGCGCAGCAGCACATGCTTGACGATGGCCAGGCCGAGTCCGGTGCCGCCGGTGTTGGAGTTACGGCTGGAATCCACGCGGTAGAAACGTTCGGTCAGGCGCGGCAAGTGCTTGGCGTCGATGCCCATCCCGGAGTCCTGCACGCTGAGGTGTGCGCCCTGGTCATCGGCCCACCAGCGGACGCGGATGTTGCCCTTGTCCTGGGTGTATTTGACGGCATTGAACACCAGGTTGGAAAAGGCGCTGCGCAGTTCGCCTTCGCTGCCCTTGAGCAGGATCGACGGGTCGGCGTCCAGGGTGATGTTCTGTTCGCGTTGCCCGGACAGCGCCTGGGCGTCGCTCTTGATGGTCTGCAACAGGCTTTCCACTGGCACCGGGTGGTTGTCCGAGGGGTAGTCGGTGGCTTCCAGCTTGGCCAGCAACAGCAGGTCGTTGAGCAGGGTCTGCATGCGCGAGCCTTGCTGCTGCATTTGCTGCAGGGCGCGGGTCCAGCGGGGGTTTACGTCCTCGACGTTGTCGAGCAACGTTTCCAGGTAGCCGCAGATCACGGTCAGCGGCGTGCGCAGTTCGTGGGAGACGTTGGCGACGAAATCCTTGCGCATCTGTTCCAGCTGATGGATGCGGGTGACATCGCGCACCAGCATCAAATGTTCGTTGTTGCCGTAGCGCGTCAGGTACAGCTGGATGCGCACGCGGTCGTTGGTCGGCGACGGGATCTCCAGGGCTTCTTCGTAGTTGTCCTGCTCGAAGTACTCCTTGAAGCGCGGGTGGCGAACCAGGTTGGTCACCGGCTGGCCGCTGTCCTGGGGCGTCTTGAGGCCCAGCAGGGTTTCGGCGGCGCGGTTCCACCATTCGAGGTTGCCGTCGCTGTCGAGCATGATCACCGCGTCTTTCAGGGCGGCAGTGGACTCCTGCACCCGGTCGATTACCGCTTGCAGGCGTCCGCGTACGCGTTGGTCGCGGCGTTGCAGGTGGTAGATGCTGTCGAACACCTCGCCCCACAGGCCGTAGCCGTCGGGTGGCGCTTCGTCGGGTTTGTGCTGGCGCAGCCACTCGTGCAGGCGCAGCAATTGCTTGAGGGTCCAGCCCAGGTAGAGGCCCAGGCCGACGGCCAGGCTCCAGCCGTAATAGCCGCTGACCAGGCCCACCAGCAGGCAGCCGGTGATCAGCAGGAGCATGTGGCGGATCAGGGTGCCATGCCAGTTTTGATTCACTTAAACACGCGTCCTTTCAGCTGTTTGGGCAGTTCGGTGCGGTTCAGCCTTTGGTGGAGAACCGGTAGCCGGTGCCGCGCACGGTTTGTACCAGATTCTCGTAAGCGTCGCCCAAGGCTTTGCGCAAGCGGCGGATATGCACGTCGACGGTGCGCTCTTCCACATACACGTTGCCGCCCCAGACCTGGTCCAGCAACTGGCCACGGGTGTAGGCGCGTTCCTGGTGGGTCATGAAAAATTGCAGCAGGCGGTATTCCGTGGGGCCCATCTCGGCCGGCTTGCCGTCAATGGTCACGCGGTGGCTGATCGGGTCCAGAATCAGGCCGTCGACTTCGATCGGCGCTTCACCATCGGTAGGGCCGGCGCGACGCAGCACGGCTTTCAGACGGGCGACCAGTTCCCGTGGGGAAAAGGGCTTGGTGATGTAGTCATCGGCACCGACTTCCAGGCCCTGGATCTTGTTGTCCTCTTCACCCTTGGCGGTGAGCATGATGATCGGGATATCCCCGGTCAGCTCATCGCGCTTCAGGCGGCGGGCCAACTCGATGCCGGAGGTGCCGGGCAGCATCCAGTCCAGCAGGATCAGGTCCGGCTTGCGGTCGACGATAATGGCATGGGCCTGCTGGGAGTTCTCCGCCTCCAGGCAGTCATAGCCGGCCATTTCCAACGCAACGGCGATCATCTCGCGAATGGGCGCTTCGTCGTCAACGATCAGAATGCTCCTGCCAACCATGCTAAATCCTCTTGTCATTTAACTGTCTTGCGCCGCATTAGATAACGGAATTATTGCAGTCGTGTGACAGTAATTTAGTCGCTTGGGCAATCGGTGCCTCTCTGGACTACGCTTTGGGTCCGAATCCTGACAACCACAAAAGGAAGGTTCCCATGACTCACAGTACTTTTTCTTGGAAAGCCCTGCTGGTAACGGCTGCGTTAACGTTGCCGACACTGGCCTTTGCCGCGGACCCGGCAATGACCAAAGACGGGATGCTGGTGGACCACAAGGGCATGACCCTTTACACCTTCGCCAAGGATTCCGACGGCAAGTCCATGTGCAACGATAAGTGCGCCACCAACTGGCCGCCGTTGATGGCGGACTCCACCGCCAAGCCCATGGGCAAGTGGACCGTCATCACCCGTGACGACCAGAAAAGCCAATGGGCCTACAGTGGCAAGCCGCTCTACACCTTCGTCATGGACAAGAAGGCCGGCGACATGACCGGCGAAGGCAAAATGGACGGGGCCTGGAAGGTCGCCAAGCCCTGAGTCAACCGGTTAACGGTGAGGGGCGTGGCCCTTCACCGAAACCCGTAGTCCGCCACAATCCCGACAAAAATCGCCAACCCGGCCCAGTGGTTGTGCAAAAACGCCTTGAAGCATTTAAGCCGGTCCTTGTCCCGGGTGTACCAGAACTCCCAGGCAAAACACCCGGCCGCTGCCAGCAAACCCAGGTGGAACCAGCCGCCCAGCTCGAAACGCAGCCCCGCCAGCCACAGGCACACCAGCGCCAGGCCCTGTAGCGTCAGGATGATCACCCGGTCGGCATCGCCAAACAGAATGGCCGTGGATTTGACCCCGATTTTCAGGTCGTCGTCGCGATCGGTCATGGCGTAGTACGTGTCGTAACCTACCGTCCACAGCAGGTTGGCGATGTACAACAGCCATGCCGCAGCGGGCAGGCTGCCCGTCTCGGCGGTGAACGCCATCGGCATGCCCCAGGAGAACGCAGCGCCCAGCACCACCTGCGGGTAATAGGTGTAGCGCTTCATGAACGGATAGCTGGCCGCCAGCGCGAGGCCGCCCAGGGACAGCCAGATCGTCATGGAATTGGTCAGCAGCACCAGCAGGAAACTGATGAACATCAGCACCGCGAAGAACACCAGCGCCTCTTTCGAGCTGATCTTACCGCTCACCAGCGGGCGCTGTTCGGTGCGTTTCACATGGCCGTCGACCTTGCGGTCGGCCCAGTCATTAATCACGCAACCGCCGGCCCGGGTGAGTACCACGCCGAGCACAAAGATCAGGATATTGAGCAGCGATGGCGACCCCTTGCCGGCAATCCACAGCGCCCACAGCGTGGGCCACAGCAGCAGGTAAATGCCGATGGGCTTGTCCATGCGGGTCAGTTGAACGAAGTCCCAGGCCCTGGGGTTCAAGTGATTCAGGGATTTGAGCAGGCGCTGGTACATCAGCAATTCTCCGGGTGATCGTGCACGGCTTGCCACAAGGTCGGCAGGAAGATTTCGGCCACCAGCACGCTCAGCGGCCCGCGATCAAAGCGTGAGCGCCGCGCCCACAGGTGATCGGCCTGGTCCGCCGAGGGCAGCCATTCCCGTGGATAGCGGCACACCTCAATGGCTTGGCGCGTGAAGGCGTGGTCACAAAACAGCAACTCCCCCAGCGACCGGCTGCCCAACTCATCCATGTGCAAACCGTCGCCCTGCAAAGCGCTGCGGGCCGCCACGCTGCGGGCAAACACCCACGGCTGGCCATGGCCGCGCAAATACACCTCGCGCACCCAGCCCATGCTGGCGGCCGGCAAGGCCAGGGCGGCGCATTCGTCGTCTCGCAGTGGCTGCCAGCCTTCGAACAGCGGCGTCACGCTGAAGCCACCGCCGGACAGGCGTGTGAGACGCCGGGTCAGCGAACCTTCATCGAACAGCCAGTTGAGTGTCAGCGGCGCGGGCAGTGGGCTCAGAAGGCTCTGGGCCAGCCATCGGCAAGCATCGGGAAGGGCGTTTGAATGCGGCACGGAGGGTCATTATTGGCAGTTAATGAGGCGGCGAGCTTACCATGGTGCCCTGAACTTTTGCCGGGGCGCGCCAGGGCCATGCGTCGATCACGCTTGCATCTGCGCGTGCCGATCAGTACAAAACGCCCTGAGCCGCACGGCAAGGCTGGATCTATCGACCGTCGGCCAACACGCCTGGACCCTGAGGAAACACGTAATGAAGAAGTGGCAATGTATCGTCTGTGGCCTGATCTACGACGAAAAAGACGGTTGGCCGGATGACGGCATCGCTCCGGGCACCCTGTGGCAGGACGTCCCCGAAGACTGGCTGTGCCCGGATTGTGGCGTGGGCAAAATGGATTTCGAAATGATCGAAATCGGCTGAATCCAGAATTTAACTACAAGGAGAGAGGAATGAACGCACCTGTCGTGATCGTCGGCACGGGGTTGGCCGGTTACAACCTGGCTCGGGAGTTTCGCAAGCTCGATAGCGAAACCCCGCTGTTGCTGATCACCGCAGATGACGGGCGCTCCTACTCCAAGCCCATGCTCTCCACCGGCTTTGGCAAGAACAAGGAAGCCGACGGCCTGAGCATGGCTGAACCCGGTGCCATGGCCGAGCAGTTAAAGGCCGAAGTGCGCACCCACACCCGCATCAGCGGCATCGACCCGGGCCACAAGCGCTTGTGGATCGGTGAGGAAGCGGTGGCCTACCGCGACCTGATCCTGGCCTGGGGCGCAGAAACCGTGCGGGTGCCGGTACAGGGCGACGCTGCCGACCTGATTTTCCCGATCAACGACCTCGAAGACTACGCACGCTTCCGGGCGGCGGCGGCGGGTAAACGCCGGGTGTTGCTGCTGGGGGCCGGGTTGATTGGTTGCGAGTTCGCCAACGACCTGATCCTCGGCGGCTACGAGATCGACCTGGTGGCGCCGTGCGAGCAAGTCATGCCGACCCTGCTGCACCCGGCGGCGGCCGCAGCGGTGCAGGCCGGGCTCGAAGGCCTGGGGGCGCGTTTCCACCTGGGCCCGGTGCTCAATCGCCTGCAACGCAACGCTGAAGGCCTGGAAGCCCACCTGTCTGACGGTGAAGTGATCCAGTGCGACCTGGTGGTGTCCGCCATCGGCCTGCGCCCGCGGGTGGACCTGGCTGCGGCCGCCGGCTTGCAGATCAACCGCGGGATCATGGTGGACCGCCACCTCAAGACCTCCCACGCGAACATCTACGCCCTGGGCGACTGTGCCGAGGTCGATGGCCTGAACCTGCTGTACGTGATGCCGCTGATGAGCTGCGCCCGCGCCCTGGCCCAGACCCTGGCGGGCAACGCGACGGCCGTCAGCTACGGCCCGATGCCGGTCACGGTAAAAACCCCGGTCTGCCCGCTGGTCGTCTCGCCACCGCCACGGGGCACCGAAGGCGTGTGGAGCGTCGAAGGGCAGGGCGGCGACATCAAGGCCCTATGCCGCGACGGCAGCGGGCGCCTGCTGGGTTATGCCCTGACCGGCAGCGCCGTAATGGAAAAACTGGCCCTCAACAAAGAACTTCCGCCGTTGCTGGCGTAAATGCTGGTCGTTCTGTCGGAATAAGCATCATTTTGACCGTAGAAAGGTCGCCGTGAGACTGGCGCAGGCCCCGATGGCATGCCATCCTCACTCCCGTCTGCCGCAGAGTAGAGCCTGCGGCGCCTTGGGCGCTGCTCCGAAAGAGAGCAGCACGGACATAACAACAAAAAACCGTCAAAGAGGCTTCACTTATGCGTAAACCAGAACTCGCAGCCGCTATTGCTGAAAAAGCAGACCTGACCAAAGAACAGGCCAACCGCGTACTCAACGCCGTACTCGAAGAAATCACCGGCGCGCTGCATCGCAAGGACAGCGTCACCCTGGTCGGCTTCGGCACCTTCCTGCAGCGCCACCGCGGCGCCCGCACCGGCAAAAACCCGCAAACCGGCGAGCCGGTGAAAATCAAGGCGAGCAACACCGTGGCGTTCAAGCCAGGCAAGTCGCTTAAAGACAGCGTCAATCCGTAAGTAACAGAGCACGCGCTACGCACATGCGAGTGTGAGCGCGGGATGAAAAATGGGCACGCCGACTGGGTCGGGTGCCCATTTTTTGTTGGTATAAAATGCCTTTTCTTACTTGGCCGGATGAGTCGTCGCTGAGTGATTGCAGCGCGTAGACGTCGATAACTTGTCTTCCCCCTTTGTATTGCCTAAGCATCCTGAAGAAGTGAAATAAATCGTGCGGTGAATTCCACGCCTTCATAATCTTCTAGATTGTCAGTGTTGAAAACGGCACCTCGTTGAGTTGTGAGATTTAACAGTCGTCGCTTTAATATTTTATTGATCTGGCTTTCAGGTTCAGAAGATATGATAGTGAGTGCTTTTTTTGCACGGGCTGCCACGTCCTTGAAAAAAATGTGCTTGGCCTCGGTGGGGGCAGTGATGTTTTCTAAGTTGCAGTTTTCAAAGGTTACATAATCGAGTTTGCAAAGTTCAAAGTCTGCAGAAAGTGGGGTGTAGGCCTGGTCTGATATGAAATTTACTTCCTGGAGTTTTCCAATAAATTTAATGTGGGTGATATTTTTTGCGTTAAATGAGTTATCAATGATTTTGCATTGAGAGAAGGTGCAGTTTGCAAAGGTGCAATCCTTCAACGATGCTTCTCGAAAGTTGCATTTCACAAACGTGCAGTTCTCAAATTTGCTATTGCTGAAACCGGATGCTTGAAAATCCGTATTCTTGAACGAGCAATGGGTCAAGGATGTTTTATTGAAGAATCGCGAGCCGGAAAAGTCAGCTTTCTCAAAGTCGCAATTTTCCAGAACACATTGATCAAAAATCGGATCGCAGAGTTTCGCGTTTTTCAGTTTGCAACCACTGATGAGCTCGTTTTCAAAGCGTGTTTTTTTAGGCAAAACGAGTCCGTCCTGCTCAACACCAGACAGCACTTTTGATGGAATTTTTTCACTCACCATAATATTCCTTCATAACCATTGCCCCAGTCCCCGTAACGCCGCTGATGCGTGCCTCTTTTCCGGTCAGCCTTCGTCGTGAGATCCCACCAGGTTTTTTAGTTTCATACACATCGGGTAGACGTTGCCCTGATTTTGATACCTCCAAATGCCCCAATGATGGGGCATTTTTCACTCTTGTTTTGAAGTCTGTATCTATTCTCTGCCCTACATACCGACGATAGCGTGAACGTGCTTGTCCGAGATCACCGCTGTCATAGGCTCGTTTTACTGCTGCTCTTTGTTTCGGGGTCAGCGAGCGTTGAGGGTTACTGTAAACAGCCTTTCTAGCGGCATTGGCGTGTGCCTGAAGCTTGGCAGTTGTGAGCCGCAAGGTGCCCATCCCAACGAATCGATCCATCCCGACGGATTAGGAGAATGCTGATAAAGGTTAAAACCGCCTGCTAGCCCAGCAGGGTCGGGCGTTGTAAAACGCCCCACATCCGGATCATAAAACCGAAATGTATTGAAATGCAGCCCCGTCTCCCGATCCAGGTACTGTCGCTGAAATCGTAGGTTCTGCTCTTCAAGGTAGTAAGGCTCGTGAACCTCCTCCGACGTATTGCCCCACACTTGGTAACTGGCCGGCCAGAGTGTGTGTCCATCGGTCTCGGTCAACTGCTCAGGGAGCCCGTTCAGATCATTGTGGTAGTAGCGGATTTTTTGCAGCGACCCGGTATCGTCTATTCGGGCCAGAGGTTCGTAGCTTTCCCCTTCATAACCATAAAGGCTGGTCTGGCTGTGTTTGTGTTCCTGCAGTAGGCGTAAACCATCCCAGATGAAACGCGTCTGGCCCAGTGGATTGCCATTGTCGTGGTGCTGCCAACCGTGCCGAAAGAAGCAGTCGCCACCGAGAAAACCCTCCAGACCGCCCAGACCAAGCACGCTGAAAGCAAGCAGGTCGCCAGCGCCGGTAAAGCGCAGATCGAAGGCACCTGCCGCGATCCGGACCTGGTTGACTGGGCACCGGTTCCTTGCCCTGACGTCTAAGGCAAGTTGTTGCTATAAGCGGTAAACGCTAGCCGATCTCCTGCTAAAACGGGAGATCGGTAGCGTTATTTGCACAAATCGTTAAACTGCTCCGGCCACCCAATAATTACACTGAGGCCGTGTGCATGAAATTTCGTTTTCTTCTCTGGATGCTTGGCCTGTTGATGGGCAAAGCCAGCCGCACCAATCCTGCGTTCCAGCAGCAGTTGGGTGACAAGGACTTGGCGTTCCAGCTGCAGACCCTCGACGGCAAGGTTGCCCGTCACTTCATCGTCAAAGACCAGCGCATCACCAGCCGTTCGGGTGTTCATCCCGCGCCTGCATTTGCTATCGCCTTTAAAGACGCCGCCTACGGCTTCGCCACGATGCAAGCGAAGAACAAGCAACTGGCGTTCATGACGGGGATTCAGGACAAGTTGATCCAGATCAAGGGCAACCCGGCGCTGGTGATCTGGTTCCAGGGGTTGACCAAGTATTTGAAGCCGAAGAAAAAGCCGAAGGCTTGATGGCTGCACCCCAATTCATGGGGTGAGAATGCTTACTGTGGCGAGGGAGCTTGCTCCCGCTGGGCTGCGAAGCGGCCCCGGCTTTTTTGGGAGTGCTGCGCACTCCAACGGGAGCAAGCTCCCTCGCCACATTGATCTCCTGAGGCTTCAGGCCTGGCTGAACTGGGATGCCAGCTCCCGCAACAACGTTTCCGCATCCAGCACTTTAGCCACCACGTCTTCCGCCTTGTCCCGGGTCAGCCCCAGGCGTTCAAGCAGTTCGTCCGGGATGTCTTCATCCGGCCCTGAACCGATCCCTCGGCTGCGCAACAAACGCACGGCCAGGCACACCAGGTTCGGGTATTCGGCGTATTGCCCGTCGTAAGTCGGGTCGTGCTGGAAGCGCAGGGCGGTGGACAGTTCGTCCGGCATGTCCCAATAACGCATCAACCACGCACCGATCTGCTCGCGGCTGATGCCCAGCAGGTGCTGTTCGACGTAGCTGTGACACAGGTGCGGGTTGACCTCCAGGTGCCGGCAGATCAGCGAGAAATGCGGCGGGAACACGTGGGCCAGCAACAGGTAGCCGAAGTTGTGCAGCAGCCCCGCCAGGTAGGTCAGGCCGGCTTCCGGGCGCTGGGCGCGGGGCATGGCGCGGGTCAGGCCTTCGATCACGGCGGCGGTGTAGATCGACTGGTGCCAGTACGGCGTGGCCTGTTGCGGGTGGTCCTTGGGCAGGCTCAGGGTCTTGCCCAGGGCCAGGCCCAGTGCAAGGTTGATCACCAGGTCAAAGCCCAGCACGCGCACGATGGCGTCCTCCACCGAGCGGATCTTGCCCGGCGAGGCGTAGTAGGGCGATGCCGCCCAGCTCACCACTTGGGCCGCCAGGGCCGGGTCGGTTTCCACCACACCGGTGATGTCGTCGATGGTGGCGTTGGGGTCGACCCGCAGCTTGATGATCTTCTGCGCCGTGTCGGCCAGCGGTGGAATCTCGATGGTCGCTTCCAGGCGCTGCTGGATGCGGCGGGCGGTGAACGCCTGCATCGCTTGGGTGATTTCTTCGCGGTCGTCGTTGGGGCGATCCAGGTTCGGTCGGATGCTGCTCAGCGGCTCGCCGAAACTGGCGGCGCTGGCTTTGGTCAGCATGCTCTTGAAGGCGTCGCTGGAGATCTCCAGCAGCAGCCCGGCCTCGCCCGAGTGAACCAGCACGGTGGGTTCACGCAGCAGGCTTTCTTCGTACAGGCACGGGGAGCTGGTCAGCGGCGGCAGGCCGGGCAGCAGGCTCAGGCTGTGCTTGCCGAGCATGCGCTCGAGACGTTCCGCCGACACCGCCGTGAGGCGCCGGCCGGTGAGCTCGGCCAGGCGATTGAGGTCAAGCAGCTGGTTCTGCGGAAACATCACCATGAGTGCACCCACGGCATCATCGAGCAGCACGGCCTGAACCTTTTGTGCCGGGTTCAGGCCAGGGCGGTCGGTAACTTCCGTGTAGCTGATGGCGAGCTTTGCAAGCAGCGTCCGAATCACCGAGGGAGCGGTCGGCGGGGCTGTGGCGAGGGCAACTTCTGACATGGCCTGAATCCAATTTCCTACAGTCATTGGAGTATAACCAGCTTGATACAAGTGTTGGTTGACTAAGTGCGGTTTGTGACACTGTCGGCTATTGCAGGCGCCTGTAGGAGCGAGCTTGCTCGCGAAGGTCGTTAACGCTGACGCGGGTATTCTGATTCAACGCGGCGCCCTCAGGTTTTTCGCGAGCAAGAACTAGGCGTCCCCCTCGCTCCTACAGTGAGTCAGCCGTCACACTTGGCCGTATTGCTGGCCATGTCGAAGCCAGCGATCGAGCAATGGGCTGACATGTTCCGGCCAGCGCTCGATCAACGCCTGGGCGGCATCGCGCACGGCGGGCAGCAGGTCGGCATCGCGCATCAGGTCGGCCACCTTGAATTGCAGCAGGCCGGTCTGGCGGGTGCCGAGCATTTCGCCGGGGCCGCGCAGTTCGAGGTCTTTTTCGGCGATCACGAAACCGTCGTTGGTCTCACGCATGATGCCCAGGCGCTGGCGCCCGATCTGCGACAGTGGCGGGTGGTACAGCAGCACGCAATGACTGGCGGCGCTGCCTCGGCCCACGCGGCCGCGTAACTGGTGCAACTGCGCCAGGCCCAGGCGCTCGGGGTTTTCGATGATCATCAGGCTGGCGTTGGGCACGTCGACGCCCACTTCGATCACCGTGGTCGCCACCAGCAGTTGCAGGTTGCCGGCCTTGAACTCCGCCATCACCGCGGCCTTTTCCACCGGCTTCATGCGGCCGTGGATCAGCCCGACCTTGAGTTCGCCCAAGGCGCTGGTGAGGTCTTCGTAGGTGGTTTCGGCGGCCTGGCAGGTCAGCTCTTCCGACTCTTCGATCAGCGTGCACACCCAATACGCCTGACGGCCTTCGGCGCAGGCGCCGCGCACCCGTTCGATCACTTCCACCCGGCGGGTGTCGGTGACCAGCACGGTGTTGACCGGCGTTCGGCCCGGCGGCAGTTCGTCGAGGATCGAGGTGTCGAGGTCGGCGTAGGCGCTCATGGCCAAGGTGCGCGGGATCGGTGTGGCGGTCATGATCAACTGATGCGGGCTCATGCGGCCGCCCACGCCTTTCTGGCGCAGGGCCAGGCGCTGCTGCACGCCAAAGCGGTGCTGCTCGTCGATGATCACCAGCGCCAGGTTCTTGAACTTCACTTCGTCCTGGAACAGCGCGTGGGTGCCCACCACCATCGGGGCGCCGGCGGCGATCTGCTCCAGGGCGGCTACGCGGTTCTTGCCCTTGAGCTTGCCGGCCAGCCACGCGACTTCCAGGCCCAGGGGTTCGAGCCAGCGCTTGAAGGTGATGAAGTGCTGCTCGGCGAGAATCTCGGTGGGTGCCATCAGCGCCACCTGATAGCCGGCTTCGAGGGCTTGCAGCGCGGCGAGGGCGGCGACCACGGTTTTACCCGCGCCTACGTCGCCCTGGATCAGCCGCAGCATCGGTTCTTTCTGGCTCAGGTCGTAGGCGATTTCATTGCCCACCCGCTGCTGGGCGCCGGTGGGTGCAAACCCCAGGTTGGCCAGGTATTGCGCCGGCAGGCGCGTGGCCTTGGGCATGGCCGGCGCCCGCAGCGAACGCATGCTCTCGCGCAGGCGCTGCTGGGACAGTTGGTGGGTCAGCAGTTCTTCGAACGCCAGGCGATGTTGGGCCCAGTGATGACCTAGGGCCAGTTCGTCGACGTCGGCGTCGGCCGGTGGGTGATGCAGGTAACGGATCGCATCATCCAGCGGCGCCAGTTGGTAGTCGCGCGCCAGTTCCTGAGGCAGCCAGTCGGGCAGGCTTTTTGGCCCGAGCATCGTCAGGGTCTGCGTGCACAATTGGCGCAAGCGCTGCTGAGTCAGGCCTTCGGTGAGCGGGTAAATCGGCGTGAGCGTGGTGTCCACCGGCGGCGGCTCGTCGCCGGTAATGGCGCGGTATTCCGGGTGGTAGATTTCCAGCCCCGACGCGCCGGGCCGGGCTTCGCCGTAGCAGCGCACGCGGGTGCCGCGCTTGAGGCCTTCTTTCTGGGCGTTGCTGAAATGGTAGAAGCGCAGGCTCAGGCCGCCGGTGCCGTCCTGCAGGCGCACCACCAGACTGCGGCGCTTGCCCATTACCACGTCGGCGCCGCTGACGGTGCCTTCGACCACCGCGTCCTGCCCGGGGCGCAACTGGCCGATGGGCACCACGCGGGTGCGGTCCTGGTAACGCAGGGGCAGGTGGAACAGCACGTCCTGGAGATTTTCCAGGCCGACCTTGGCCAATTTCTCGGCCATGGCCTCCCCGACACCCTTGAGTGCCGTCACCGACACCTGCGACAGCTCAGTCATACCGTTACTTAGCTCGCAGCAGGCGGCTTGGCCACCGAACACAGGCGGATCGAGTCGGCGAGGATTTCAATGGCTTTGGGCCGCGGGAAGCTCGCACGCCAGGCAATCGCCACGGTGCGGAACGGTACCGGCGGCGTCAGTGGGCGCACGGCGATCACGCCCGGGGCGTAGTGATGGCTGTCGACCGCCGACAGCGGCAGGATCGAAATGCCCAGGCCGGAGGCGACCATATGGCGAATGGTCTCCAGGGAACTGGATTCCACGGTGGTGTGCTTGGCGCCGTCGTTGCCCTTGGTCAGGGTCGGGCAGGCTTCCAGTACCTGGTCGCGGAAGCAGTGGCCTTCGCCCAGCAACAGCAGGCTCTTGTCGTTGAGCAGGCCCGCGTCGATGGTGTCTTTCTGCGTCCAAGGGTGGGACGCCGGCATCAGCACGTAGAACGGCTCATCGTAGAGCGGCAGGGTCAGCACGTCGGCCTCGTTGAACGGCAGGGCGATAATGATTGCGTCCAACTCGCCGTTGCGCAGTTTGTCCCGCAGCACGTGGGTGAAGTTTTCTTCGATATACAGCGGCATCTGCGGCGCGACGCGGTGCAGTTGCGGAATCAAGTGCGGGAACAGGTACGGGCCGACGGTGTAGATGGCGCCGACTTTCAGCGGTGCGGTCAGCTGGTTTTTGCCGGCCTGGGCCAGCTCGCGAATGCTTTGGGCCTGTTCCAGGACCTTCTGGGCCTGGGCGACGATGCCTTCGCCGACGGGCGTGAGGCGCACGGCGCTTTTGCTGCGCTCGAAAATCAGCACACCGAGTTCGTCTTCAAGCTTCTTCACACCCACCGACAGCGTCGGCTGGCTGACGTGGCAACGCTCGGCCGCGTGGCCGAAGTGCTGCTCTTGGGCGAGGGTAACGATGTAGCGTAATTCTGTAAGAGTCATAGCGGGCGTCCATGAGGTTGCGGGCCAAGCATACCGGCTGCAATCGATAGACGCACGTTATCAGACAGCATGGGGTTTACGACACCTGGTAATCAGGTGTCGTGTGCAGGCTGTCAGCTTTGCGGGTATTTGAAGGTGAAGGTTTTGGTGAAGGGGCCCCACCATTCCGGTACGCCGGTTTCCTTGTCCACATGGTGGAAGAAACCTTTGATTTGCGGGCTTTCATAGCGCAGCACCACGGTGTAGGTGCCAGGGCCGTCCATCTTCACGTTGTTGGCGTAGTGGGCACCGTCTTTGGCCACCATCGGCAGCAGCGTGCCGATTTCCTTGTAATCGGGCGACCCCTGCTTGACCAGCGAGTAGGTGATGGTCAGGTAGGGCACCCACTCGCCGTTGGACAGGCCGTACTTATTGTCGGCGGTGGCATGCACATCCGTCTCGAGGTGCACCGAATCCTTGCTCATCACCATGCCCGGTGGCATGGGGGCCATTTCGATGCCCACCAGGTAGGAGGAGGCGATTTCCATGTCGTTGACCTGGACGGGCCCGCCAATCGGGTACTCGCGGGCTTGGGTCAGGGTGGAAGCGGCCAGGGCGCTGACAAGTACCAGTGCGGTGGCCAAGGGGTTGCGCAGGTGTTTCATGGTGGGGCTCCTTGGGACAGTTAACGGGATTGCGTCGGGCGTGAATGCAGCAAGCGGTTACCCAGCACCAGGAGCGCAAGGGTGACGGACCAGGCGACCAGTTGGACGCCCAGCGGCCGGTCGGTGTAGCCCACCAGCGCGGTCAGGGCGCGGCCGGTGAGGCTGCCATCGGAGACCAGCCAGGAGGTGTCCCAGAGTTGGTAGCCCCAGGCGGGAATCAGGTCGATACCGGCTAGGATCGCGGCGGCCCGACCGGCCATGCCGGCGGCGAGCAAGGCGATCATCCAGCCGGTAATCGAGAACAGGCGCTTGAGGCTGATGGCAACCAGGCCGCGGTACATCAACCAGGACAGCGCCGCGCCGGCGGCGATGCCGAGCACGCCGCCGGTCAGCATCGACAGCGGATCTGCCTGGCTCGATGCGGCGATGCCATAGAGGAACAGCACGATTTCCGAGCCTTCGCGCAGCACGGCCACGGTGATGACCACGGCCAGGGCCCAGAGTGATTTTTCGCCGTTGAGTACCGCATTGCCGGCGCTGCGCAGTTGGGTGGCCAGCTCACGTCCATGGCTGGCCATCCACAGGTTGTGCCAGCCCAGCATGACCACAGCGACCACCAGAATGGCCGCGTTGAAAATCTCCTGGCCGAAGCCTTGCAGCGCCTGGGTGATCGCGCCGGTAAACAGCGCCAGGATGCCCGCGCCCAGCACGCCGGCCGCGATCCCTCCGCCGATAAACAGCCCGCGTCTTGCCAGGCCCTGGGTGGCGGCCATTACGATCCCCACCACGATCCCGGCTTCCAGTACTTCACGAAACACGATCAACAGACAGGCCAGCATGGCTTACTCCTTGGCCGCGACGGCAGTGACCGTGCCTTTGGCCTGGTCCGGGTGGTAGTCATCGAAGAACGTGTAGGTGCCGGGATGGAGCGGGCCGGCAAACACCGTGATGGTGTTACCGGGGACGATGATTTTTTCGAATTTCATGTCATAGCTTTCGAACTCATCGACGCTTTCGTCATGGCTGGTGAGTTGAATGCGAAAACGCTCACCGGCCGGCACCTCGAAATGTGAGGGACTGAAGGTGTGGTTTTGAATGACCAGGGTGACCAGATGATCCGCCTGCGCTGCGACGGGAAAAGCCAGTAGGAGGAGAGCCAGCCGGGCAAGGATAGGCATGCCGAACGTCCGCTAATGAGAATTATTCGCGGATGATTAATGTTGTCGTTAAATGTTACAAGTGAAGATGGCGTTAGGTAGAGGCCCGTTCAACCCTGGTTCAGGTTGCGGTGAAGCGCGAGGATGAAGCAACCGCCGTAGGCACCCGAGAGTGCCCACGGTGAGGGTTACCGGCGACGTTTTTCGATGTTGTAAACGAACGGCGCAACGATCTCGATGCTACCGCCTTTCAACATGTCGGCCGGCGGCTTGGGCAGCGGCTGGGCGCGACGGATCATGTCGAGGGTGGCGCGGTCCAGGTCGGCGTTGCCGGAGCGGCCCACCAGCTCATAGGACAGCACGTTGCCATCGGCATCCACCACGAAACGCAAGCGGTTCAGGCCTTCCTTGCCACGCGCCTGGGCGCCCGGCGGGTACTTCTTGTACTTCTGCAGGTGGCCCAGCAGGGTACTTTCCCAGGTGGCCTTGGCCGCGATCTGCTGCGGTGAAGGGCCCGGTTGTGGCTGAGCGGACTTTTCCGTAGGCGCGTTGTTCTGCGGAGTTTCGCTCGGCGGCTCTTCGGAAGGTTTTTCCTTGGGCGGGTCGGGCTTCTTCTCCACCGGCTTGGGCGGCTGTGGTTTCGGCTTGGGCTTGACCGGCTTGGGTACCTGGATCGTCGGCTTCGGTGCCTCGGCCAGTTTCGGCAATGGCAACTCTTCCACCGGCGCTGGCGGCTGTGGCGGCGTAATCACCTTCGGCGGGGCCGGAGGTGGCGGCGCCGGCAGGGGTGCCAGGTCGATGACCATGGCCGCCGGTGGCAGTTGGACCGTATGTGGCGCCGACCACTGGAGCGCGATGATGATCGCGACGGCGTGGACGCCCAGTACGACGGCGAGGCTGGTGCCATAACGCGTCAGTTTGTGGCGCGTCGTGATCATTTCTTGGCTGCCGTCTCAAGTCCGACCAGGCCTACCTTGAGGTAGCCGGCTGCCCGCAGGGCATCCATCACGCTCATCAGGTCGCCGTAGTCCACGCCCTTGTCGGCCTGGAAGAAGATCGTCGTGTCTTTCTTGCCCTGAGTCTTGGCGTCAAGCACCGCGCCCAGGGTTTCGGATTTGACTTCTTCTTCGCCCAGGAACAGACGCTGGTCTGCCTTGACGCTGAGGAATATCGGCTTCTCTGGCCGCGGCGCAGGTTTCGCGCTGGAAGCAGGCAGGTCGACCTTGATGTCCACGGTGGCCAGCGGTGCGGCCACCATGAAGATGATCAGCAGCACCAGCATCACGTCGATAAACGGTGTGACGTTGATTTCGTGGTTCTCGACGAGCTCGTCGTCGCCTTGATTCAAATGCAGGCCCATGGCCGATTACCCCACTTTCACCATATGCGGTTGCGAGCTGCGCTCGGAAGGCAGGTGATCGAGGTCACGGCTGACCAGCAACAGGACTTCCGCCGAAGCGTCCGACACCTGGGCCTTGTAGCCGGCGATCGAACGGGCGAAGACGTTATAGATGACCACCGCAGGAATCGCCGCAACCAGGCCCAGGGCGGTTGCCAACAGGGCTTCGGCGATGCCGGGCGCCACGACGGCAAGGTTGGTGGTCTGGGTTTTGGCGATGCCGATAAAGCTGTTCATGATGCCCCACACGGTGCCGAACAGGCCGACGAAGGGCGCGGTGGAACCGATGGTGGCCAGCACGCCGGTGCCGTTGCTCATGTTGCGACCGCAGGCGGCAACCAGGCGCTCCAGGCGGAAGCTGACGCGTTCCTTGATGCCTTCTTTTTCGCGGCTGTTGGCCGACAGGCGCATTTCTTCGAGTGCGTCGTGAACCAGCAGATGGGCCAGGGTGCCCTTTTTCGCCGCGCTTTCGCTGGCTTCTTTCAGGGTGGCGGCTTTTTTCAGGTGGACGATTTCAGTACGCAGACGACGCTTGGCGCCCAGCAGCTCGAAGCCTTTGGCGATCCAGATGGTCCAGGTGATGATCGAGGCGATGGCCAGGCCGATCATCACGATCTTCACGATGATGTCAGCGTTCTGGTACATGCCCCAGGGCGACAGGTCGTGGGCCATGCCCAGGCTGTTGTCTTCTTCCAGCACAGCGCCGGAACCGTCAGCCGGTGCGCCTTCGGCGGCCAGTGCCGGGTCGGTGGCAGCGGGTGCAGCCGCCGGCGCAGGAGCGTTTTGCTCGTGAGCTGGCGCGGTGGCAGCAGGCTGGGTGGCCGGCGCGGTGTTGTCGGCGAACGCGGCGGTCGGTGCCAGCAGAACGCTGAACAGCACTGCGGCAATCGCACGCCAGGCGCGGGTTGGGCTGTGAGTCTTGGTTGGCGAAGCGGGGAATATATTGCGTGTCATGCTGGCCGGACCTGAGAGAAAAAAATGAGTGGTCGTCCTTCCAGACCCTGGCGGGCCGAGGACAAAAGGGCGGTCATTATTGCAAGTAATTCTTGTTAACAGAAGCAATACGGTTACTTTATTTGTCGTTTTGCTGGCCGCTGGTCATGTGCGGGGGCTAATCTTCACCTTTAAGAACGGAGTTTTGTGATGTCTGCGCCTTCTGTGGTGATTGCCGGTTGCGGCGATGTCGGTAGCCGTCTGGCCACCCAATTGCTGGCCCAGGGTTGGGAGGTTCATGGCCTGCGCCGGGATACCTCGCGCCTGCCCAAGGGCGTTATCGGGATTGCCGGCGACCTGTTCAATGAAGACTGCCCCGACACCTGGCCGGTGGGCGGGGTGGATTACCTGGTGTATTGCGCGGCGGCCACTGATCACGACGAAGCCGGCTATCGCGCAGCGTACGTGCAAGGGTTGCAGCATGTGCTGGAGTGGTTGAACGACTACGGCCAGGCGCCCAAGCATCTGCTGTTTGTATCCAGCAGCAGTGTGTATGGGCAGCAGAACGGTGAGTGGGTGGACGAAAGCTCCGAGACCCAGGCGGGCGGTTATTCCGGGCAAGTGATGCTGGAAGCCGAGCAAGTGGCGTTGAACAGCGGCATTCCAGCGAGTGTCGTACGCCTCACCGGCATTTATGGTCCGGGTCGTGAATGGCTGTTGAGCCAGGTGCGCCAGGGTTATCGCGTGGCGATCGATCCGCCGTTATATGGCAACCGGATCCACGCGGATGACGCCGCAGGGTTGCTGGCGTTTTTGTTGCAACGTGTGGAGCAGGGCGGTGTGCTGGATAAGTGCTACATCGGCGTTGATGATGCTCCGGCACCGTTGGCCGACGTGGTGGGCTGGTTGCGCGAGTACCTTGGTGTGACCGAATGGGCCGAGAACGCCAGCGTACGGCGGGCGGGCAGCAAGCAGTGCAGTAATGCCCGTGCCAAGGCGTTGGGCTGGGTGCCGAGGTACCCAAGTTATCGCGAAGGCTACGCGGCGATTCTTGAGGGTTGATCGCTTCAGCGCTTTTCCAGTAGCCACCGGCGCGGGCCCGGAGTGAGTTGGGGGATTTCGTCGGGCTGGGACAGGTTGATCGCCTTGAGAATCTCGAGTCGCTTGCCGTAGCGGACGAAAATCCAGCCGTCGCCGACATCGCCCTTGCCCAGGTAGAGGGTGTCATTGCCAGCACCCTGGGTGGCGCAATCGCCGCCCAGGCACAGCTCGTACCGGTCGTTTTGCGCCAGGCCTGACACGCGGCCATCCGCCGTGAACACCACGATGTTGCCGGTGCCTTGGCCTTCAATGATTTTCCACTGGCCGGCCATATAGGCTGAGTTCAGCGCCTGCCGGAAGGTTGTGCCCCATTTCTCTCCCGAGGGGGGCGGCGGGTCAGGGCGTATAAACACTTGCCCGGCGTAACGTTCTGTGGGGAGCTGGATCAACTGCTTGCCATCCGATCGAAGCTCGTCGGCGCCATGGCCGTTGTAGTCGACGGTCCATGCGCCCGGCGCCTTCGGCAGCAATTGACCTTCGCCCAGCTCGAACGCATTGCTGACTTGTGCCTTGCCGTTGCGGGTGTCGATGTTCCATTCCAGGTTCATGCCGTGAGCATCAAGGGCTCGCAGCAAGGGCCTGCCTTGGGCGGCTGAGTCGATGGCTGCCTGGTTGATCCACAGCCCGCTGATGTCCGGTGTTTGCGGCGCATGCATGCAGCCGCCCAGCAGGATCAGGCTAATGACCAGTAATGTGCGCATGGGGGCAATCCCTGGACGGTAAAAACCATGGGGCCCAATGTGGGAGCGAGCGTGCTCGCGAAAAACGCCAAGACACCGCGTTAATTCAGGATGCCAGCGTTATCGTTGACGCCCTTCGCGAGCAAGCTCGCTCCTACAGAAAGCAGGTATCACTGTTTTTCCAGCAACCACTGTCGCGGCCCGGGAGTAAACGAGGGGACCTCGTCAGCCTGAGCGGTGTTGATCGCCTGGAAAATCTCCAGTTGCTTGCCCTTGCGCGCAAAGATCCACGGGTTGCCCTGGCCGTTCAGCTGCAGCCAGATGCTGTCGTAGCCACCGCTCATGGAGGCGCAATCGCCCGCCAGGCACAACGAGTACTGATCGGCGCCCGGCAAGCCGGTTACCTGGCCATTGGCCTGGAACTGCACCGTCGCGCCTTCGCCATTGCCGCTGCTGATTTTCCAGGTGCCGCCCATGTAGGCGGCGTACAGCGTGCGCTCGAAGTTGGCGCCCAGTGGCGCGCCTTCGGGGGCGGGGTCCTTGGCGCGGGCGAACAGTTGTTCGGGCTCATTGTCATTGGCCGTTTGCAGCAGTTGTTTGCCTTTACGCTTGAGCTCGGTGGCGGAGCTGCCGTAGAAATCCACACTCCAGGCGCCGGATTTTTCACCCAGCAACTTGCCTTCAGCCACTTCAAAGCCGTTGTAGTAGCGGGCCTGAGAGGCCTTGGTGTTCACCTCCCATTCGAGGTTTGGACCATAGCTCTGCAGGGCTTCACGCAAAGGGCCGCCCTTGGCTGCCGCATCGATGGCGGCCTGGTTGATCCAGGTGCCGCTCACATCCAGGTCGGCGGGATTGCTGGCGCAGCCGCCGAGCAGCAGGGCGAGCAACGAAGAGGCAACGAGCGCTTTGCGCATTACGAAATCCTTCCAAGAACCAATTCGGCGCAGCCTTCCTGTGGAAGTGCTGCGCCGGATGTTTTACTCGATGACCAGAATGGCGTCCATCTCAACCTGTGCACCCTTTGGCAGGGCGGCAACGCCGATGGCGGCGCGGGCTGGGTACGGTTGTTCGAAGTACTTGCCCATGATCTCGTTGACCTTGGCGAAGTGGCTCAGGTCGGTGAGGAAGATGTTCAGTTTGACGATGTCCTTGAACGAACCGCCTGCGGCTTCGGCTACCGACTTCAGGTTTTCGAAGACCTGGATGGTTTGGGCTTCAAAGCCTTCAACCAGCTCCATGGTTTTTGGGTCCAGTGGAATCTGGCCGGACATGTAGACGGTATTGCCCGCCTTGATCGCCTGGGAGTAAGTACCGATTGCTGCTGGTGCCTTGTCGCTGGTGATAACAGTCTTGGTCATGAATGACTCCTTGTAATGGATGGGCTAGGCGCGCATGCGGGTGATGCGGATCACCCCGGTCAGGGCGCGCAGTTTCTTGATCACGCGGGCCAGGTGCACACGGTCGTGCACGCTGACCACCAGTTGGACCACGCTGATGCGGCCATCGCGTTCGTCCATGCTGATTTTCTCGATATTGCCGTCGGCCGCATTGACGCTGCTGGCCAGCAAAGCGATCAGGCCGCGCTGGTGTTCCAGCTCCACCCGCAGCTCGACGTTGAATTCGCCGGTGACATCCTTGGCCCACGAAAGCTGGATGCATTTCTCGGGGTTATGACGGATTTCACTGATATTGCGGCAGTTGTCCAGGTGCACCACCATGCCTTTGCCTGCGGACAGGTGACCGACAATCGGGTCGCCCGGGATCGGCGTGCAGCACTTGGCGTAGCTGAGCACCAGCCCTTCGGTGCCGCGAATCGCCAGCGGGCCTTCGGGGCTTGGCAATTGTTCGCCTTCGCCCAGCAGGCGGCGGGCGACCACATAGGCCATGCGATTGCCCAGGCCGATGTCTTCCAGCAAGTCTTCGATCAGTTCCTGGCGGTACTCGTGGAGCATCGCCTGCACGCGTTCGGCCGGGATCTTGTCCAGGGAGCTGTCGAAGCCGTTGAGCACCTTGTTCAGCAGGCGTTCGCCCAGGCTGATGGACTCGGAACGGCGTTGCAGTTTCAGGGCGTGGCGGATGTGGGTGCGGGCTTTGCCGGTGACCACGAAGTTCAGCCAGGCCGGGTTCGGGCGTGCGCCCGGTGCGCTGACGATCTCCACCGTGGAACCACTCTGCAGCGGTTCCGACAGCGGGGCCAGTCGGCGATTGATCCGACAGGCTATGCAGCTGTTACCCACGTCGGTGTGTACCGCGTAGGCAAAGTCGACCGCTGTGGAGCCTTTGGGCAGCTCCATGATCCGGCCTTTGGGCGTGAACACGTAGACCTCGTCCGGGAACAGGTCGATCTTCACGCTTTCGATAAATTCGAGAGAGTTGCCGGCACGTTGCTGCATTTCCAGCACGCCCTTGACCCACTGGCGTGCGCGGGCGTGGGTGCCTTTTGGCTGCTCGTCGCCGGTGGACTTGTACAGCCAATGGGCGGCGATGCCGTTGTTGGCCATCTCTTCCATTTCGCGGGTGCGAATCTGGATCTCGATCGGCACCCCGTGCATGCCAAACAGCGTGGTATGCAGCGACTGATAGCCGTTGGCCTTGGGAATCGCGATGTAGTCCTTGAAGCGTCCCGGCAGGGGTTTGTACAAATTATGTACAGCGCCCAGCACGCGGTAGCAGGTATCGACCTTGTCGACGATGATCCGGAACGCGTACACGTCCATGATTTCGTTGAAGGCCCGACGCTTGCCGCGCATCTTCTTGTAGATGCCGTAGATGTGTTTCTGCCGGCCGCTGACTTCGCCCTCGATCTCGTCGATCGCCAGGCAATGGCTCAGGGACTCTTCGATCTTGTTGACGATTTCCTTGCGATTGCCCCGGGCGCGTTTGACCGCCTGGTAGATGCGCGCCGAACGCATCGGGTGCATGGCTTTGAAGCCGAGGTCTTCGAACTCGATACGAATGGCGTGCATGCCCAGCCGGTTGGCGATGGGCGCGTAGATTTCCAGGGTTTCCTTGGCGATGCGCCGGCGTTTTTCACCGGACAGCACTTCCAGCGTGCGCATGTTGTGCAGCCGGTCGGCCAGCTTGACCAGGATCACCCGGATGTCCCGGGCCATGGCCATGGCCATTTTCTGGAAGTTTTCCGCCTGGGCTTCGGCCTTGGTCTCGAAGTTCATCTGGGTCAGTTTGCTGACCCCGTCGACCAGTTCGGCCACGGTTTCGCCAAATTGCGCACTGAGCGCTTCCTTGGCAATGCCGGTGTCTTCGATCACGTCATGCAGCATCGCGGCCATCAAACTCTGATGGTCCATGTGCATGTCGGCCAGAATATTTGCCACCGCAAGAGGATGGGTGACATACGCCTCGCCACTGCGGCGGCGTTGGCCGTCGTGGGCTTGTTCGGCGTAGAAATACGCTCGGCGGACCAGGTTGACCTGGTCTGGGCCGAGGTAGGTCGATAAGCGATCGGCGAGGGCGTCTATGCTCGGCAAAGTATTAACTCCTGCCGTTGGCTGTGACCCCGCGCCGTGCTACGTCGACCAGGCATAGGCTTAGACGGCCTCGTTGGACTCGTCCTCGAACGCTGCAAACAGCGGTTCGTCTTCAACGATTTCGGCGTTGGCGATGAACTCGTAGCTCATCAGGCCCTCAGCGATTTCACGCAGGGCTACAACGGTAGGCTTGTCGTTTTCCCACTGGACCAGGGGCTCTTTGCCGCCAGTGGCCAGTTGACGGGCACGCTTGGTAGAGAGCATGACCAGCTCAAAGCGGTTATCCACGTGTTCTAGGCAGTCTTCAACGGTTACGCGGGCCATGGTATTCCTCGGAGCGAATGCAATATGCGCGCTGCCCGGTTGGGCGAGCGGACTGAACAGTTTAAAAAATCACCAGCGTTTAGGGAAGCGCTGATTTTTCGCAGGCCATCGCAAACGCGCTACAAGTGCCAATGTAAAGCCCTTGCAGCGGTTTTGGGAAGAGCCAATCAGCCGAGCAGTTCGGCCAATAATTTACCGAAACGCTGCTGCTGACGCTTTTGCTGGAGCTGATTGGTGCGGAAAATCGCCTTCAGATCGTCCAGGGCGTGGGCGAAATCGTCATTGATGATCAGGTAGTCGTAGTCGACGTAGTGGCTCATTTCACTGACGGCTTCGCGCATGCGGCCTTCGATGATCTCGTCGCTGTCCTGGCCACGGTTGGTCAGGCGCTGGTGCAGCGCTTCAAGCGACGGCGGCAGGATGAAGATCGAACGGGCCTTGGGCATCAGCTGGCGCACTTGCTCGGCGCCCTGCCAGTCGATTTCCAGGATCAGGTCGTGGCCTTCGTCCAGGGTCTGCTGCAGGTGGCTTTGGGAGGTGCCGTAGAGGTTGCCGAAGACTTCAGCGCGCTCCAGGAAATCACCGTGCTCGATCATCTTCACGAACTCGGTGCGCTCGACGAAGTGGTAGTGCACGCCGTTCACTTCACCCGGGCGCATGGCGCGGGTGGTGTGGGACACCGAGATGCGGATCTGCTCGTCAGCGTCGGTCAGGGCTTTGACCAGGCTGCTTTTGCCCGCGCCCGATGGGGCAGAAATGATGTAGAGGGTGCCGGTGCTGTGGGTCATGTCAGGGTGCCTTACTCGATATTCTGTACTTGTTCGCGCATTTGCTCGATCAACACTTTGAGGTTGACCGCCGCCTGTGTGCTGCGCGGATCAAAGGCTTTGGAGCCCAGTGTATTGGCTTCGCGGTTGAGTTCCTGCATCAGGAAGTCCAGGCGCCGACCGGCGGCACCGGCAGATTTCAGCACCCGGCGCACTTCCAGGATGTGGGTGCTCAGGCGGTCGAGTTCTTCGGCCACGTCGCTCTTTTGGGCCAGCAGGACCATCTCTTGCTCAAGGCGCACCGGATCCAGCTCGGCCTGCATGTCGGCGAAGCGGTCGAGGACCTTCTGGCGCTGGGTGGCGAGCATCTGCGGCACCAGTTCGCGCAGGGTCACCACGTCGCCTTCGATGGAAGTCAGGCGGTCGCTGATCAGGCGGGCCAGTTCGGCACCTTCGCGTTCGCGGCCAGCCTTGAGCTCCTTCAAGCCCTGGTTGAACAGCGCCAGGGCTTCGGCATTCAGGGCTTGCGGGTCGCTGGCGTCGGCCACCAGCACGCCAGGCCAGGCCAGCACTTCCAGCGGGTTGATGGCGGCAGGCTGCTTGATCAGGCCGGCGATGGTTTCGGCGGCGGCGACCAGTTGAGCGGCGCGCTCGCGATCAACCTGCAGCGGCTTGCCGGTGGTTTCTTCGGTAAAGCGCAGGGTGCATTCCAGCTTGCCGCGGGAAATGCCCTGGCGCAGCGCTTCACGGACCGCGCCTTCGAGGTCGCGAAACGATTCCGGCAGGCGCAGGTGCGGCTCCAGGTAGCGGCTGTTGACCGAGCGCAATTCCCAGCTCAGGGTGCCTTGGACGCCGGCTTTTTCGACGCGGGCGAAGGCGGTCATGCTGTGCACCATGGAGGTACCTCGCGATGCAGTCCCGCAAACGGGCGGGCTGATGGGTAGATTGAAGCCGACAGGCTGCGAAGGCGCAGGATTGTAGCTCAACGGGACGGGTGCCCCAAACAGTGGCTTCGGGCCGCGGGTTTGTAACAGGATTTTTTAGCCGTGCCGATCAGGGCTGGCGGCTCTATAATGCTCGGCAGTTTTTCGTCCTCCGTACAGGTATCCCCTATGAAACGTCCAAGTGGTCGCGCTGCCGATCAGCTCCGCTCGATCCGCATCACCCGCAACTACACCAAACACGCCGAGGGATCTGTACTGGTCGAGTTTGGCGATACCAAGGTTATCTGCACCGTCAGCGTCGAAAACGGCGTGCCGCGTTTCCTCAAGGGCCAGGGCCAGGGTTGGTTGACCGCCGAATACGGCATGCTGCCCCGCGCCACTGGCGAGCGTAACCAGCGTGAAGCCAGCCGTGGCAAGCAAGGCGGCCGCACCCTGGAAATCCAGCGCCTGATCGGTCGTTCCCTGCGCGCTGCGCTGGACATGTCCAAGCTGGGCGACGTGACCCTGTACGTCGACTGCGACGTGATCCAGGCCGACGGCGGCACCCGCACGGCGTCCATCACCGGCGCCATGGTTGCCCTGGTTGACGCGCTCAAAGTCATCAAGAAGCGCGGCGGCCTGAAAGGCGGCGATCCGCTCAAGCAGATGATCGCGGCGGTGTCGGTCGGCATGTATCAGGGCGAGCCTGTGCTGGATCTGGACTATCTTGAAGATTCGGCTGCCGAGACCGACCTGAACGTGGTGATGACCAGCACCGGTGGTTTCATCGAAGTGCAGGGCACCGCCGAAGGCGCGCCATTCCAGCCGGCGGACCTGAACGCCATGCTGGCCCTGGCCCAGAAAGGCATGACCGAGATCTTCGAACTGCAGAACGCCGCCCTGGCGGACTGAGTCAATCCCAAGGAGCTACGCCATGAGTGACAGCCAACTTCCACTGCCGACACCGTCCAAGGAAGTTCGCCAGTGGGCGATGCTCTGTCACTTCGCGGCGTTCTTCGGGTTGATGTTCCCGTTCGGCAGCCTGCTGGGGCCCTTGATTCTCTGGCAGGTGAAGAAGGACGCAGACCCGTTCATTGATGACCAGGGCAAGGAAGCGCTGAATTTCCAGATCACCGTGGGCATTGCCTGGGCGGTCTGCTTCCTGTTGGGCTTCATCGTGGTCGGCTTTGTGCTGATGACCGTCCTGGTGATCGGCGCGGTGGTGATGACGATCATTGCGGGCATCAAGGCCAACAAGGGCGTGGCTTATCGTTATCCGTGGACGTTGCGGTTGATCAAATAACCACCGCCCACAAAAAAACCGACAGCGATGTCGGTTTTTTTGTGCCTGGAAAAAGACCTTAGATGGTCAGCGTCCAGTCGTAGTCCACGATCAGCGGCGCGTGCTGCGAGAAGCGCGGCTGGCGTGGCAAGCGTGCGCTGCGTACGAAACGGCGCAGGCCAGGCGTCAGCAGCTGGTAGTCAAAGCGCCAGCCCAGGTTGAGCATCTCGGCCTGTTCGTTATCCGGCCACCAGCTGTACTGGTCGCCTTCGCGGCTGACTTCCCGCAGGGCATCCACATAGCCCATGTTGCCGACAATCTCGTCCATCCAGGCCCGTTCCGGCGCCAAAAAGCCCGGGGATTGCTGGCTGTCGCGCCAGTTCTTGATATCCAGCTTCTGTTGCGCCACGTACAGCGAGCCACAGTAAATGTACTCGCGACGTTTGCGCCGCTGTTTATCCAGGTAACGGGCGAAGTCGTCCATTAGCTTGAACTTCTGGTTCAAGTCTTCGTCGCCATTCTGCCCTGATGGAAGCAGCAAGGTCGCGATGCTGACCTTATCGAAATCGGCTTGCAGGTAGCGCCCGTAGCGGTCGGCTGTCTCGAAGCCGAGGCCGCTGATGACCGCCTTGGGTTGCAACCGCGAATACAAAGCCACGCCACCTTGGGTGGGGACTTCGGCATCACAGGCATAAAGGAAGTAGCCATCCAGTTGGAAGGCTGGGTCGTCCAGTTCAAAGGCGGAGGCGCGGGTGTCCTGCAGGCAGATGACGTCGGCATTCTGGGCTTGCAGCCAACTGAGCAAACCACGCTCGACTGCAGCCTGAATACCATTGACGTTCACACTGATGATCCGCATAAATGGCCCCAAAAATCGCGTGCGTGTATGATACACGCCGTCTACCTAATTAGCTAAATCCGTGGTATCTGAGGCTTTTTTCATGCAGGCGTATCAACGCGATTTCATTCGTTTTGCCATCGATCGCGGCGTATTGCGCTTCGGTGAGTTCACTTTGAAGTCCGGGCGCACCAGCCCTTACTTCTTCAATGCCGGCCTTTTCAACTCGGGTTCTGCCCTGGCGCAGCTGGGCCGTTTCTATGCGGCCGCCATCGTTGAAAGCGGTATTTCCTTCGACGTGCTGTTCGGCCCGGCCTACAAGGGCATTCCCCTGGCCGCAGCGACTGCCGTGGCGTTGGCTGAACATCACGGGCTTGATTTGCCTTGGTGCTTCAACCGCAAGGAAGCCAAGGCCCACGGTGAAGGCGGTAGCCTGGTGGGCGCGCCGCTCAAGGGCGATGTGCTGATCATCGATGACGTGATCACCGCCGGTACGGCGATTCGCGAAGTGATGCAGATCATCGCTTCCCAGGACGGCGCCAAGGCTGCCGGCGTGCTGATCGCACTGAACCGCCAGGAGCGCGGCAACGGTGAATTGTCGGCGATCCAGGAAGTGGAACGTGATTTTGGCATTCCTGTCGTGAGTATCGTGTCCCTGAACCAGGTGTTGCAGTTCCTGGAAGATGACCCACAGCTCAAGCAGCATTTGCCGGCGGTGAAGGCCTATCGCGAGCAGTTCGGCGTTCAATAATCGCGGCACAACAAAAAGCCCCATCCCTTGTAGGAGCGAGCTTGCTCGCGAAAAACTTGAAGGCGCCGCGTTTATCCAGAATAAACGCGTCATCGTTAACGTTCTTCGCGAGCAAGCTCGCTCCTACAGAGGTGGGGCTTTTTTTAGCGCTTAAGGGCGCTTGCGATTGCTGATCAGGGTACCCACACCCGTGTCGGTGAAGATTTCCAACAGGATCGCATTCGGCACCCGGCCGTCCAGGATCAACGAGCTGCCGACGCCGCCTTGCACCGCTTCCAGTGCACAACGGATCTTCGGCAGCATGCCGCCGTAGATGGTGCCGTCGGCGATCAGGTCGTCCACTTGCTGGGTCGTCAGGCCGGTCAAGACCTTGCCTTCCTTGTCCATCAAGCCGGCGATGTTGGTCAGCAGCATCAGCTTCTCGGCCTTCAGCGCCTCGGCCACCTTGCCGGCCACCAGGTCGGCGTTGATGTTGTAGGACTCACCGTTGGCACCGACGCCGATTGGCGCGATCACCGGAATGAAATCGCCCTTCACCAGCAGGTTCAGCAGATCGGTGTTGATTCCGATCACTTCGCCCACCTGGCCGATGTCGATGATTTCCGGCTGGGTCATCTCCGGGGTCTTGCGGGTCACGGTGAGTTTCTTCGCGCGGATCAGCTCGGCGTCCTTGCCGGTCAGGCCAATGGCGCTGCCGCCGTGGCGGTTGATCAGGTTGACGATGTCTTTGTTCACCTGGCCGCCGAGGACCATCTCCACCACGTCCATGGTCTGGGCGTCGGTGACGCGCATGCCGTCGATGAAGTGACTCTCGATGGACAGGCGCTTGAGCAGGTCACCGATTTGCGGGCCGCCACCGTGCACCACCACCGGGTTGATCCCGACGGCTTTCATCAACACGATGTCGCGGGCAAAGCCGGTTTTCAGCTCGTCGCTTTCCATGGCATTGCCGCCGTACTTGATCACCAGCGTCTTGCCGACGTAGCGTCGAATGTAAGGCAACGCTTCGGAAAGGACCTTGGCGGTGTTGGCGGCGGCTTCGCGTTCGAGGGTCATTCAGGGCTCCGGTGCAAAAAAATCAGAACGGTAATTGGAGATCAGGGGCAACACGTTTCAACTGGGCGTGGAACACGTCCTTGATGCGCTGCAACTCAGCCTCGGAATCCGCCTCGAAACGCAGCACCAGCACCGGTGTGGTGTTGGATGCGCGAACCAGGCCCCAGCCTTTGGCGTAATCGACCCGCACACCGTCAATGGTGGTCAGGTTGGCGCCTTCGCCCCATTGCGCATCGTGCAGTGCGTCAATGATGCTGAATTTGCTCTCTTCGGTCACATGGATATTGATCTCTGGCGTAGAAATATCATCCGGGAAGGTTGCAAACAGGTCTTCTGCGGTGGATTTTTCCTTGCTGAGGATCTCCAGCAGACGGGCGGCGCTGTAAATGCCGTCGTCAAAACCGAACCAGCGTTCCTTGAAGAACACGTGGCCGCTCATTTCGCCGGCCAGCAGGGCGCCGGTTTCCTTCATTTTCTTTTTGATCAACGAGTGGCCGGTCTTCCACATTAGCGGACGACCGCCGTATTCCTTGATCAGCGGCGTCAGGCGGCGGGTGCATTTGACGTCGAAGATGATCTCGGCGCCCGGGTTGCGGGCCACCACGTCGCGGGCAAACAGCATCAGCAGGCGGTCCGGGAACACGATATTACCGGTGTTGGTCACCACGCCGACGCGGTCGCCGTCGCCGTCGAAAGCCAGGCCGAGGTCGGCGCCGGTTTCCTTGACCTTGGCGATCAGGTCCACCAGGTTTTCAGGCTTGCCCGGGTCCGGGTGGTGGTTCGGGAAGTTGCCGTCGACCTCGCAGAACAGCGGGATCACTTCGCAGTTCAGGGCTTCGATCAATTGCGGGGCGATCACGCCGGCCGCGCCGTTGCCGCAGTCCACCACCACCTTCAGGCGGCGGGCGAGTTTGACGTCGCGGGTGATCTCGTCCGAATAACGATCGAGGATCTCAACCTGGGTGATCGTGCCGGCGCCGCTGGTCAGGTCGTTGGTTTTCAGGCGGGTATGCAGGGCCTGGATCTGTTCGTTGGCCAGGGTATCGCCGGCGATGACGATCTTGAAGCCGTTGTAGTCCGACGGGTTGTGGCTGCCGGTGAGCATCACGCCCGACTTGCCGGCCAGTACGTTGGCCGCGTAGTACAGCGCAGGCGTCGGCACCAGGCCCACGTCGCTGACATGGCAGCCGCTGTCGGCCAGGCCCTGGATCAGTTGCTCCACCAGCTCGGGGCCGGACAGGCGGCCGTCACGGCCCACGGAAACGTCAGGCTCGCCCTGGGCCAGGCTCTGGGAGCCAATGGCGCGGCCGATCCAGTAGGCGGTCTCGGCGGTCAGGGTCTTGGGGACCACGCCACGGATGTCATAGGCGCGGAAAATGCTGTCGGGAAATGTCGGGGCGACTCGGGCTGCGTTGCTCATTGCGGGGGGGAACTCCATCTGAAAAGGGCGGGGCTGGCCTCAAGGGTGCTGACCGGCAGGCTCAAACTGAAGGGTAAGACGGCGTTTTTGGCATAGAGTTCGTGGTGCAAAAGTGCCATCGGCGCCGAAGCACCGCCCTTTCGCCCGCTTAATGCCCTGATTTCACTGGGGAAATCTTGCTGATAAGTTCCGCGCATTCTTCATCCTGAAAGGCCATGCGTTGGCGTCAGGCCGGGTGAGGCACCCGGCGTGTTCGGCTAAGTCAATTCAGCTTAGTCAGTGGCTGCCGGAATGCCCGAAGCCACCTGCACCGCGCTGGGTTTCGTCGAACTCTTCGACCAGCTCGAAGTGCGCCTGTACCACCGGTACGAGCACCAACTGGGCAATCCGCTCGCCGATGGCAATGTTGAACGCGGTCTGGCCACGGTTCCAGCACGACACCATCAACTCGCCCTGGTAGTCCGAATCGATCAGGCCCACCAGGTTGCCGAGGACGATGCCGTGTTTGTGACCCAGGCCGGAGCGCGGCAGGATCAGCGCCGCCAGGCCAGGGTCGCCCACGTAGATCGACAGGCCGGTGGGAATCAGAATGGTCTGGCCCGGCTCAAGCACGGTGTCCTGTTTGAGCATGGCGCGCAGGTCGAGGCCGGCGGAGCCTGGCGTGGCGTAGGCCGGCAGCGGGAATTCGTTGCCGATGCGGGGGTCGAGGATCTTGGCTTGCAAAGCGTGCATGGAAATTAAACCTGGTTCAGCCGTAGGGCGATAAAAGAGATCAGTTGGCGGGCAATCTTGCCCTTGCTGGTCTGGGCGAAAACGGTAGCGTGCAACTCGCGGTCGATCACGCTGATGGCGTTTTCCTCGCTGTTGAAGCCGATGCTCGGGTTGGCGACATCGTTGGCGACAATCAGGTCGAGGTTTTTGTCTTTCAATTTGCGTGCGGCGTAGTCCAGCAAATGCTCGGTTTCGGCGGCGAAGCCGACACTGAACGGGCGGTCTGCGCGGGTGGCGATGGTGGCCAGAATGTCCGGGTTACGGACCATTTGCAGGAGCAGGCCGTCGCCGCTTGTAGGGTCTTTCTTGAGTTTCTGCGGTGCAACCACTTCCGGGCGGTAGTCCGCCACCGCTGCCGAGGCGATAAACAGGTCGCAGGGAATCGCTGCCTCACAGGCCGCCAGCATGTCGCGGGCGCTGACTACGTCGATTCGCGTGACACGATCCGGGGTCGGCAGATGCACCGGGCCGGTGATCAGGGTTACCCGGGCGCCTGCCTCGACCGCCGCTTCAGCCAGGGCAAAGCCCATTTTTCCTGAGCTATGGTTGGTGATGTAGCGCACCGGGTCGATGTTTTCCTGGGTCGGGCCGGCGGTGATCAGCACGTGCTTGCCGGTCAGGGCCAGGTGCTGGAAGCAGTCGGCGGCGCATTGGGCGAGGTCGGTGGCTTCGAGCATGCGGCCCATGCCCACGTCGCCACAGGCCTGGCTGCCGGAGGCCGGGCCGAAGACCTTGAGGCCGCGGCTTTGCAGGAGTTGGGTGTTGGCCTGGGTGGCCGGGTCGCGCCACATGGCCTGGTTCATGGCCGGGGCGATGGCGACGGTGGCGTCGGTGGCCAGCACCAGGGTGGTCAGCAGGTCGTCGGCAATGCCTTGGGCCAGGCGGGCGATCAGGTCGGCGGTGGCCGGGGCGATCAGTACCAGGTCGGCCCACTTGGCCAGCTCGATGTGGCCCATGGCAGCTTCGGCCGCGGGGTCCAGCAGGTCGAGGTGAACCGGGTGGCCGGACAAGGCTTGCATGGTCAGCGGGGTAATGAATTCACTGCCGCCACGGGTCATGACCACGCGCACTTCGGCGCCTTGGTCCAGGAGCCTGCGAACCAGCTCTGCGCTTTTGTAGGCGGCAATGCCGCCGCCGACGCCGAGAACGATGCGTTTCCGATACAGACGCTGCATTGGCTTGCCTTTCCAGTTCAGTGATGGCGTTGCGATGCCCCCTCCCCAGGTGAAATCGCACGCAAAAAGATGGCCTAAGATACCACAGCGCCCGCCATGCAACAGCGGCGCACATGCACATGGAGGTGCCATGAGTATTCGCGATTGGCCTGCGGCAGAGCGTCCGCGGGAGAAGCTGTTGGAGTTGGGTGCGGCGAGTCTTTCCGACGCCGAATTGCTGGCGATTTTTCTGCGCACCGGGGTGGCCGGTAAAAGTGCCGTCGACCTGGCGCGGCACCTGCTGGCGCAATTTGGCAGCCTGCGGGCACTGATGGAGGCCCGGCAGTTGGTGTTCAGTCAGCACCTGGGGTTGGGGCCGGCGAAGTTTGCCCAGCTCCAGGCCGTGCTGGAAATGGCCCGTCGCCATCTGGCTGAGCGCCTGCGCTGCGATTCGGTGCTGGAAAGCCCGGAGGCGGTGCGCGACTACCTGAAGGCGCTGTTACGCCATGAGCCTCACGAGATATTTGGCTGCCTGTTTCTCGACTCCAAACATCGGGTGCTGGGGTTCGAGAAGCTGTTTCAAGGCACCATCGACAGTGCCACCGTTTACCCCGGCAAGTGGTCAAGCGTGCCCTGGACTACAACGCCGCGGCGCTGATCCTGTGTCACAACCATCCTTCCGGCAGCGCCGAGCCCAGCATCGCTGATCGAAAAATGACCAAAGTGCTGCAAAAGGCCCTGGAGATGGTGGACGTGCGCGTGCTGGACCACATCATTGTGGGGGAGGGTGACCCGCTGTCGATGGCGGAATATGGATGGATTTAGGGGTCAGTAGGAGCGAGCTTGCTCGCGAAAAACCTGAGGGCACCGTTGGGTCTCGGGTTTCCCGCTTTATCGTTGACGACCTGCGCGAGCAAGCTCGCGCCTACAGGGGGCCAGGATTATGGCTTGACGCTGACTTTCGAGTAATCCTGGCGCCCGAACGGGCTCACCTGGTACCCCTCGACATTCTTGCGAGTCAGCGCAAAAACGGTCGGATGGGCCAGCGGCACCCACAGTGCCTGTTGCTGGATCTGCGCCTGGGCCTGCTGATACAGCTTGCTGCGCACCCCCTGTTCGCTGGTGGTCTTGCCGGCGCTGATCAACTTGTCCAGCGCCGGGTCGCAGTAACGGGCGAAGTTGGTGCCGGACTTCACTGCCGCGCAGGAGAACTGCGGCGTGAGGAAGTTATCCGGGTCGCCGTTGTCGCCGGCCCAGCCCATGAACAGCAGGTCGTGCTCACCCGCCTTGGCGCGGCGGATCAGCTCGCCCCACTCAATCACACGGATCTCAGCCTCGATGCCGACCTTGGCCAGATCCGCTTGCAGCAATTGCGCCCCCAGGCTTGGGTTGGGGTTAAGCAGGCTGCCTGACGGCCGGGTCCAGATGGTGGTCTTGAAGCCATCCTTGAGCCCGGCACGATCCAGCAGCTGCTTGGCCTTGGCGATGTCTTGCGGATAGCCCGGCAAGTCCTTGGCGTAGCTCCAGGTATTGGGCGGGTAAGGGCCGTTGGCGGCTTCGGCAGTGCCTTCGAACACGGCCTTGAGGTAGCTGGCCTTGTCGAAGGCCAGGTTGATTGCCTGGCGCACTTCCGGCTTGTCCAAAGGCGGGTGCTGGCTGTTGATGGCGACAAACGCGGTCATGAAGGCCGCGGTTTTCTCGATCTTCAGGTCCGGGTCTTTCTTGGCGGCATCGATATCCAGCGGCTTGGGCGACAAGGCGATCTGGCACTCATCGCGACGCAATCTCTGCAGGCGCACGTTGGCGTCCGGGGTGATCGCAAAGATCAGGTTGTCCACCGCAGGCTTGCCGGCGAAGTAGTCCGGGTTGGCCTTGTAGCGAATGGTTGCGTCCTTCTGGAAGCGCCCGAAAATGAACGGCCCGGTGCCGACAGGCTGGCTGTTGAGCTTCTCCGGGGTGCCGGCCTTGAGCAGTTTATCGGCGTATTCCGCCGGGTAGATCGAGGCAAAGCCCATGCTCAGTGCGGCCAGGAAGGTCGAGTCGGCGTGGTCCAGGGTAAAGCGCACGGTCAGCGGGTCGAGGGCGTCGATCTTCTTGATCAGCGTGGGCAGTTGCAGGGACTGCGCGTGGGGGAAGCCGCTCTGGGCGATCTTGTGCCACGGGTTGGCCGGGTCCAGCATGCGCTCGAAGCTGAAGCGCACGTCTTCGGCGGTCAGGGTGCGGCTTGGGGTGAAGTAGTCGGTGCGGTGGAATTTAACGTCCGGGTGCAGCTTGAAGGTGTACGTCAGGCCGTCCGGCGACACGTCCCAGCTGTCTGCCAGGCTCGGGACCAGCTTGCCGCTGGTGGCGTCGAAGTCCACCAGGCGGTTCATCAATACGTCTGCCGAGGCGTTAGTGGTGGTCAGCGAGTTGTATTGCACCACGTCGAAGCCTTCGGGGCTGGCTTCGGTGCAGACGCTCAGGGTGGTGGCCGCCTGGGCATGTGCAGCAATAAAAAGAGGGGCTAGCAATAGCGGTAGGGCAGCGAGGCGCATATTCGGTTTCCTTTGCAGATCGAAGGCCCATCTGCGAGTGCAGTCTGGAAAAGTCCTACCGTAGTGGGCTGATTGACAAATGACTAGCCCATTTTTGCCTGTGCTTTTGCCTCAAATACTGTTTTGATGGCGCCTCAGGTCGTTTTGCCGAGCACTTTGCAGTGCGCGTGGGCGCTGTAAATCATTCTGTGCGACGAGCGGTTAGCTTCTATAGCGGCCCACCCTGGCAACGGTTCAGGCGTCCATAGCCTGGATTTACGCGTGTAAAAACACACGGCCTGTTGTTGCACTGGGGTCTTTCTGGTATAAAGCAGCGCTCTTTTCTAGGGGCCCGGTTCCTTCGCTAGTAGGTGTAGCCGGTAAGACCCTAAAGAAACGCGGCGCCTGGCGCCAAATGACTGAGAGATTAAGCGGCCAACCCATGCCGGGTTGGGCATGTGGTTTTAGAGGGCTGAGGCATGTCGAGAGTCTGTCAAGTTACCGGTAAGGGTCCGGTGACTGGGAATAACATTTCCCACGCAAACAACAAAACCCGTCGTCGTTTCCTGCCAAACCTGCAGCATCACCGCTTCTGGGTTGAAGAAGAGAAACGTTTTGTTCGTCTGCGCGTATCTGCCAAAGGCATGCGTATCATCGACAAGCGTGGCATCACTGTCGTGCTGGCCGAACTGCGCCGCGACGGCAAAATTTAAGGAGCTAAATCATGCGTGAATTGATTCGAATGATCTCTAGCGCCGGTACTGGTCACTTCTACACTACCGACAAGAACAAGCGTACTACCCCGGACAAGCTCGAAAAGAAAATGTTCGACCCGCGCGTTCGCAAGCACGTGATCTACAAAGAAGGCAAAATCAAGTAATTGGTTTTCTTCCTTGTGAAAAAAAGCCCGTATCTCACGATGCGGGCTTTTTTTTGTGCGCTGGAAAAGTGATCAGGCCTTTTCTTCGAACACCACGTAGATCTTGCGGCAGGGCTCCAGCACTTCCCAGGTGCCGCTGAAGCCGGCCGGGATGACGAAGCGATCACCGGCCCGCAGGGTCTTGGCGTTGCCGTCAGCGTCGCGCAACACAGAAACGCCCTGCACGATCTCGCAGTACTCATGTTCGGTGTAATTGACCTTCCACTGCCCGACCTCACCTTCCCAGACCCCGGCGCTCATTTGGCCGCACGGACTGTTGTAGTGGTTGTAGACGGTTTGCTCGGGGTCGCCCTTGAGGATTTTCTCCGCAGCCGGCCGGTAGCGGTAAGGTTCGGTCCTGGCCTGGCTGAAGTCGACGATATTCTGGATGTTCATGGGCGTGTCCCGTCTGGCCTGCGGTTGGAGAGCTCAAAGTCTATGTTTATTAAAATGAACATCGCAAGGGCGTTTGCTGCCGTTATGTCAAATATATTGAAACATCCATCGTCGCTGGTTTAGGGTGGCAGCTGCCTTGAGCCGAACAGCTGGCTGGCCGGGCAAGAATTCTTCGAAGGTGCCTGGGTACATCGCCCGGCCCTTGTATTCAATAAGAGGAGGACACTCGCATGACCACCCTGACCCGTGCCGACTGGGAACAACGCGCCAAGGATCTGAAGATCGAAGGCCGCGCCTACATCAATGGCGAATACACCGCCGCCGTGTCCGGCGACACGTTCGAATGCCTCAGCCCGGTCGATGGCCGCCTGCTGGCAACCGTCGCCAGCTGTGACGTCGCCGACGCCCAGCGCGCTGTTGAAAACGCCCGCGCCACCTTCAATTCCGGTGCCTGGTCACGCCTGGCACCGGCCAAGCGCAAAGCCACCATGATCCGTTTCGCTGGCTTGCTCAAGGCCAACGCCGAAGAGCTGGCCCTGCTTGAAACCCTGGACATGGGCAAGCCAATCAGTGACTCGCTGTACATCGACGTTCCCGGCGCGGCGCAAGCCCTGAGCTGGAGCGGCGAGGCCATCGACAAGATCTACGACGAAGTCGCCGCCACCCCCCACGACCAACTGGGCCTGGTGACCCGCGAGCCCGTCGGCGTTGTCGCGGCCATCGTGCCGTGGAACTTCCCGCTGATGATGGCCTGCTGGAAACTCGGGCCGGCGCTGTCCACCGGTAACTCGGTGATCCTCAAGCCGTCTGAAAAGTCGCCGCTGACCGCCATCCGCATCGCGGCCCTGGCCGTTGAAGCCGGGATCCCCAAAGGCGTGTTCAACGTGCTGCCGGGCTATGGCCACACCGTGGGCAACGCCCTGGCGCTGCACATGGACGTCGACACCCTGGTGTTCACCGGGTCCACCAAGATCGCCAAGCAACTGCTGATTCGCTCCGGTGAGTCGAACATGAAGCGCGTCTGGCTGGAAGCCGGCGGCAAGAGCCCGAACATCGTGTTTGCCGATGCCCCGGACCTGCAAGCCGCTGCCGAATCTGCCGCTGGCGCTATCGCCTTCAACCAGGGCGAAGTGTGCACCGCCGGTTCGCGCCTGCTGGTAGAGCGTTCCATCAAGGATAAATTCCTGCCACTGGTGATCGAGGCCCTTAAGGCCTGGAAGCCGGGCAACCCGCTGGACCCGGCCACCACCGTCGGTGCGTTGGTGGACACCCAGCAGATGAACACCGTGCTGTCGTACATCGAAGCCGGGCACGCCGATGGCGCCAAGCTGGTGGCTGGCGGCAAGCGCACCCTGCAGGAAAGCGGCGGGACCTACGTTGAGCCAACGATTTTCGACGGCGTGACCAACGCCATGAAGATCGCCCAGGAAGAAATCTTCGGGCCGGTGCTCTCGGTGATTGCCTTCGACAGCGTGGAAGAGGCCATTGCGATCGCCAACGACACCCAATACGGCCTGGCCGCTGCAGTGTGGACGTCGAACATCTCCAAGGCGCACCTCACCGCCAAGGCACTGCGTGCCGGCAGCGTGTGGGTCAACCAGTACGATGGCGGCGACATGACCGCACCGTTTGGTGGCTTCAAGCAGTCGGGTAACGGCCGCGACAAATCGCTGCACGCGTTCGACAAGTACACCGAGCTGAAGGCGACCTGGATCAAGTTGTAAGTAATCCCGGCGACTCCCTGTAGGAGCGAGCTTGCTCGCGAAGGACTTGAACGATGACGCGGGCATTCTGGATGCACGCGGTGCTCTCAAGTTTTTCGCGAGCAAGCTCGCTCCTACAGTTCGTTTGCAGCCCTGAAAAATAATGATCCACAGGAGCGTGGAAATGCGTTGGGCGACCTATTTCGCCGTGTTGGCGTCGGTCTTGAGCGTGGGCCTGGCCCTGGGCGTGAGCATGCCGCTGGTGTCCCTGCGCCTGGAAAGCTGGGGCTACGGCAGCTTCGCCATCGGGGTAATGGCTGCGATGCCGGCTTTTGGTGTACTGCTCGGTGCCAAGGTCTCCAGCGGCCTGGCCTCGCGCCTGGGCACGGCGAACCTGATGCGCCTGTGCCTGTGGGCCGGGGCGATTTCCATCGGGTTGCTGGCGGTATTGCCCAGCTACCCGGTGTGGCTGGTGCTGCGGCTGATGATCGGGGTGATCCTGACCATCGTGTTTATCCTCGGTGAAAGCTGGATCAACCAGTTGGTGATCGAGCGCTGGCGCGGTCGTCTGGTGGCGCTGTATGGCTGCAGTTATGCCTTGAGCCAACTGTCGGGCCCGTTGCTGCTGGGCGCGCTGGGTACGGATAACGACATTGGCTTCTGGGTAGGCGTTGGCCTGCTGACGTTCTCGCCGATCCTGCTGCTGGGCCGCTCCGGTGCACCCACCGCCGAGTCCTTCAGCGTGACCTTCGGCGACTTGCTGCGCTTCTGCCAGGGCTTGCCGGCGATTGCCTGGGCGGTAGCGTTATTCGCCGCGTTCGAAGCGATGATTCTTACGCTGTTGCCGGTGTATTGCCTGCAACAAGGCTTTACCGCCGAGATTGCCTTGGCGATGGTCAGCACGGTGGTGGTCGGTGATGCGTTGTTGCAATTGCCCATCGGCGCACTGGCGGACTACCTGCCTCGGCGCACGCTGTTTCTCGGCTGCGCGCTGATGCTGCTGGCGACGAGCCTGGCGATTCCACCGTTGCTGGATACGCTAATGATCTGGCCGGTTTGGGTGCTGTTCGGGGCCAGTGCCGGCGGGTTATTCACCTTGTCGCTGATCCTGATTGGCGAACGCTACCGTGACGACGCTTTGGTGCGTGCTAATGCGCATATCGCGCAGCTGTGGGGCATTGGCTGCCTGATCGGGCCACTGGTGGCCGGCGCGGGCAGCCAGTGGATCAGCGGGCATGCCTTGCCGCTGTTGATGGCGGCGGGGGCGTTGGGGCTGGTGATTCTGCTGCTGCGCCAAGGCGCGTTCGGCGCTACACAGCCGGCCTGAACTTGAAATGCGAACAACTGTGGGAGCTGGCTTGCCTGCGATAGCGAAGTGTCAGCTTGCGCATCCTGTGCCTGACACTCCGCAATCGCGGGCAAGCCCGGCTCCCACAGGGCTCTGCGCTGTTCTTAAAGCATGCGTTCCAGTCCAACGGATGTAGCGAACCAGGCATTGAAGCGGCGCCACCAACTGCCCGGTTCGCGAGTCAGGGTGTGCAGTTGGCCGTTGTCTTCGGTTACCCACACCACTTGGCCATCCTGTAGTTTCGCCTCGTAGCTCAAAGCTGGCGCCATGCCCTCCAGGGCCAGGTTGCGCACGTGTTCCGCCAGCTCGGGGCTGTCCACCAGCACCCCGACTTCGGTGTTCCACAGCACCGAGCGCGGGTCGAAGTTGAACGAGCCGATGAAGGATTTTTCCCGGTCAAAGATGATCGCCTTGCTGTGCAGGCTGGAGTCCGAGCCGTGCAACGACCCTTTGCGGAACAAATGAGGGCCGCTGCCACCACCGTCTCCCGGCTGGCGGCGCAACTCGTAGAGTTTCACCCCATGTTCCAGCAGCGCCTTGCGATAGGGCGCGTAGCCACCGTGCACGGCCGGCACGTCGGTGGCCTCCAGGGCGTTGGTCAGCAGGCTCACCGAGACGCCGGCGTCCGCACGACCGGTCAGGTACACCAGGCCCGGTTGGCCCGGTACGAAGTACGCCGAAATCATCATCAGCTCATGGCTGACCCCTTCCAGCTCCGGTGCCAGTTGGGTGGTCAGCAGCAGCCGTGGATCGGGATCGGCCTTGGCCAGGACTTTGCTCGGCGCATCCCACAGCGCCTGGTTCCAGGCCCAGATCAGCTCGCGGCGCCAGATGTCCATGCGTGGTTGGGTCTTGTAGGTGCGCAGGCGGTTGTACAGCGCATGGTTTTGCTGGCGTGATTCGGCCAGGGAGTCTTCCAGGCGTACGCGGGCGCTGGCCAGGTCACTTTTGGAGGCGTCGCTGACGAAGTCACCGATGGGCTTGCTCAGGGCGCTGTTCCAGTACTGATCGAAGCTGTGGCCCAGTTGCTCGGCCACCGGGCCCACGCTGAGCATGTCGATATCGGTGAAGTTGAGGTTGGGTTCGGCGTCGAAATACTCATCCCCCAGGTTGCGCCCGCCGACGATGGCCACGCTGTTGTCCGCCAGCCACAGCTTGTTGTGCATGCGCCGGTGTTGCAGGGACAGGTCGAACAATCGCGCCATGGCCCGCGTTACGCCGGTGCTGCGGCCCAGGTGCAGCGGGTTGAACAGGCGAATCTGGATCTGTGGGTGAGCGGCGAGGGTGGCGATGATCTGGTCCAGGCCGTCGCTGGTGGTGTCGTCCAGCAGGATGCGCACGCGCACGCCACGGTCGGCGGCCTTGAGCAGCTCATCCACGAGCATCCGGGTGCTGATGCCGTCGTGGACGATGTAGTACTGCAAATCGAGGCTGGTCTGGGCGTTGCGGATCAGTTCGGCGCGGGCCATGAAGGCTTCGCTGCTGTTGGGCAGCAGGCGGAACCCGGAGCGGCCTTTGTAGGGCGCGGCCTGGGCCTGGATCGAGCGGCCGAAGGACGACTCACTGGCTGGCAGCGCCTCGCTGGGCGTGCGCGGCGGATCGATGCTGGCGCAGCCGCCCAAGGCCAGGATGCCCAGCAGGAAAAACGGTAATAGCCGTTGGGTCATCAATGACATGGGTTCCGAATCAGGGCGGTTGTCGGCATATGACGGCTATTTCCCGTGAAAGGTCAGTCTGCGGCTTCGGCGAGCATCCTGATGGCGGTGGCGCCGACCTTGCGCACAGCCTCTTCAATCTGCGGCGTTGGTTTGGCAGCGTAGTTCATGCGCAGACAGTTCCTGTATTTGCCGGAAGCGGAAAAGATACTTCCCACGGCAATCTGTACACCTTCATCCACCAGCACCCGGTTGAGCTTCAGGGTGTCGAAGCCTTCCGGCAGCTCCACCCACAGCATGAAACTGCCTTGTGGTCGGCTGGCGCGGGTGCCTGGCGGGAAGTAACGGCTGACCCAATCGAGCATCAAGTCGCGATTACGCTGGTATTGGGTGCGCATCCGCCGCAAATGTGGCTCGAAATGCCCATTTTTCAGAAATTCGGCAATCGCGATCTGTGGTTGGGTGGCCGTGGAGCCGGTGCTGATGTATTTCATGTGCAGCACCCGCTCCAGGTACCGGCCGGGTGCGACCCAGCCGATCCGCAGGCCGGGCGCCAGGGTTTTCGAGAAGGAGCTGCACAGGACGACGCGGCCATCTTCGTCGAAGGATTTTATGGTGCGTGGGCGGGGGTAGCTGTAGGCCAATTCTCCATACACATCGTCTTCGATGATTGCCACGTCAAAGCGCTGGGCCAGGGTCAGCAGGGCGCGCTTGCGCGACTCCGGCATGATGTAGCCGAGCGGGTTGTTGCAGTTGGGGGTCAGTTGGATGACCTTGATCGGCCACTGTTCCAGTGCCAGCTCCAGCGCTTCCAGGCTGATGCCGGTGAGCGGGTCGGTGGGGATTTCCAGGGCTTTCATGCCCAGGCCCTTCAGGGTTTGCATGGCGCCGTGGAAGCTTGGCGAGTCGACGGCAACGATGTCGCCCGGCTCGCAAATGGCGTGGATGCTGGCGGACAGCGCTTCGTGGCAGCCGGTGGTGATCACCAGGTCCTGAGGCGTCAGTTGGCAGCCGGAATCAAGCATCAGCCGGGCAATCTGCTCGCGCAGTTCCAGGTTGCCGTGGATGGTGTCGTAATACAGCCCCGGCATGTCCTGGCGCCGGCTGATCCGGGCGAGGCTGCGCAGCAGGGGTTTCATGGTGGGCGACAATACATCCGGCATGCCGCGCCCCAACTGTATGGCATCTTTGCGGGGTACCGCGCGGATCAGTTCCAGCACCTGGTCCCACTGGGAAATTTCCACCGGGCGCTGGGCCGGGCGGCCTACGGCGGGCAGTGCCGGCAAGTCGCGGCCTACCGGTACGAAGTAGCCGGACTTGGGCTTGGGCATCGCCAGGCCGTTGTCTTCCAGCATGCGATAGGCCTGCTGTACGGTGCTCAGGCTCACCCCATGCTCCACACTCAAGGCCCGCACTGACGGCAATCGATCGCCCGGGCGATAAAAGCCCTGCTCGATGCGCGTGCCCAACAGTTCGGCGAGGTTGACGTATAGCGTCATGACGATACTTCCCGGTTACCAGTACAGATAGGCTGAAAATACAGGATTCAGCCGCAGATAGGCAGTATCTGTATGGATTTAATACTGGGTGGTTGAATCTGTCATGGTTTCGCGCGCCGGCTCATCCTGTGTACTCATGGCAATACGTAAATGAGGGGCAGGAAAATGAGCGGTTTGAGCGATGTGCGGTTGGCGTTACACAGTCAGGAACTGGAAGCGGGGCAGGAGCGGCGCATGGCGGCGCGTACCCAGGCTCCGGCTCTCAGTTCATGGGCGTTGTTCTGGCACCGTATGCACACGCGCAAGACCTTGCTGGAGCTGACCCCGGAGCAACTGCGTGACGTGGGCCTGAGCGCCGAGCAGGCGCGCCGGGAAGGCTTGAAACCCTTCTGGCGCGGTTGATTCAGACCAGTTCTTTCAACCGGTGCCAGAGCATACCCAGCGCCAGCAGCGGCGAGCGCAAATGCTTGCCGCCCGGGAAGGTGATGTGCGGCACCTTGGCAAACAGGTCAAAACGCCCGCTTTGCTGGCCGCTGATGGCTTCGCCCAACAGTTTGCCCGCCAGGTGGGTGGCATTGAGGCCGTGACCGGCATAGGCCTGGGCGAAATACACATTGGGTTGGTCAGCCAACCGGCCGATCTGCGGCAGGCGGTTGGCTCCGATGCCGATCATGCCACCCCACTGGTAGTCGATGTTCACGCTGGCCAGTTGCGGGAACACCTGCAGCATCTTCGGCCGCATGTAGGCGCCGATGTCCTGTGGGTCGCGTCCGGAATAATGGCAGGCACCGCCGAACAGCAAGCGTCGGTCGGCTGACAGCCGGAAGTAGTCCACCGTCACCCGCTGGTCACACACCGCCATGTTTTGTGGGAGCAACTCGGCCGCCTGGGCTTCGCTCAACGGTTCGGTGGCGATGATGTAGCTGCCGGCGGGCAGCACCTTCCCGCTCAAGTGTGGGTTGAGGCCGTTCAAATAAGCGTTGCAGCCCAGCACCAGGGTCTTGGCGCGTACGTTGCCTTGGGCCGTGTGAACGTTGACCTCAGGGCCGTAGTCGATGCGCACCGCCTCGGAGTGTTCGAACAGCTGGACGCCCAGCTGCTGTGCGGCAGCCGCCTCGCCGAGGGCCAGGTTCAGCGGGTGCAGGTGGCCGGAACCCATGTCGATCATGCCGCCGACGTAGCGGTTGGAGCCGATCACACTGCCCATCTCGCCCGCTTGCAACAGGCGTACTTCATGGCGGTAGCCCAGACTTCGCAGCTCTTGCGCGTCGGCGGCCAGGTGTTCCAGGTCGCGGGGCTTGTTGGCCAGGTCGCAGTAGCCCCAGGTCAGGTCGCAGGCGATCTGCGAACGCTCGACCCGCTGGCGCACGATCTCTACCGCCTCCAGGCCCATGAGTTTCATCTGGCGCACGCCGTCGGTGCCAATGACGTTAGTGAACTGATCCAGGCCATGCCCGACGCCACGGATCAACTGCCCGCCATTGCGCCCGCTGGCGCCCCAGGCGATCTTGCGGGCTTCCAGCAGCACCACGCTGAAGCCACGCTCGGCCAGTTCCAGGGCGGTGTTCAGCCCGGAAAAACCGCCGCCGACCACGCACACATCGGCCACGATTTCCCCTGTGAGCACCGGATAATCAGGCTGTGGGAAACTGCTGGCGGCGTAGTAGGAGTTGGCGTGCCGGGCGCTGGCGGTCATGGGGAGCCTCCCTGTTTGGAAAATTTGACGCAGGATACAGCGGTCGGGCGAAGCTGTCTCACCGGGGGCTTTTAGGGCAGAATCCACGTCTATTCGCCGTTCGGTCCCTGTGTCGATGAGTTGCAACAGCCAGAAAGTCAACGCGCTGCGCCGGCAGATTCCCTCGTTCGAGTGCGTCCCGGGTTGCCATGACTGCTGTGGGCCGGTCACCACCTCCACCGAGGAAATGTCCCGCCTGCCACGCAAGACTGCTGCCGAGCAGGAAGCGGCGATGGACGAACTCAATTGCGTGCACCTGGGCCCCAGCGGCTGCACCGTGTATGACGAACGCCCGCTGATTTGCCGGCTGTTCGGCACCACACCCACCTTGCCATGCCCCAACGACCGGCGCCCGGTGGAGTTGATTCATCCACGGGTGGAGAAGCAGATTCACGAATATATGGCGTCGACGCGTCAGGTATTGGTCTAGCGGCTGTCCCCGGTCAAATAATGCGGGAGGGGTTTGCTCGCGAAGGCGGTGTGTCAGCCAACCCTATAGCAACTGATCCACCGCCTTCGCGAGCAAGCCCGCTCCCACATTGACCAGTGGTGCTGTCTTAATCCGGGATCGGCAGGTTCAGGCTCTCCTTCACCTCTTCCATCACGATATAGCTCTTGGATTCGCGCACGTGGGGCAGCTTGAGCAGGATATCGCCCAGCAACTTGCGGTACGACGCCATCTCCGAGATCCGTGCCTTGACCAGGTAGTCGAAGTCCCCGGAGACCAGGTGGCACTCCAGCACGTGGGGTAATTTCAGTACGGCACGTCGGAATTCTTCAAAGGTGTCGCCGGACTTGTAGTCGAGGCTGATCTCGACAAACACCAGCAAACTGCCCTTCAAATGCTGCGGGTTGAGCCGGGCGTTGTAGCCCATGATGATCCCTTCACGCTCCAGGCGCCGGACCCGCTCGGTGCACGGCGTGGTCGACAGGCCGACCTTCTCCCCCAGCTCAGTAAACGAAATTCGCCCGTCTGCTTGCAGGATGCGCAGGATGTTACGGTCGATCTTGTCCAGTTCCCGCTTGGTCTGAGTGTTGGTCCGCATAGGGGATGCTCCTCCGTGAAAAGGGTTTTTGCCGAGAATTGTCGCCAAATATAGGCAGTTATATAGTGAAATGCACTGGTGATTGCTTTTTATACTGCCCACATCTTTGTGCTGAACAACAAACGTCAGCGGTCAAGCCGTGATGAGGGAATAAACATGCGCGTTCTGGTCTTGGGTAGCGGTGTCATTGGCGTGGCCAGTGCCTACTATTTGGCACGAGCTGGTTTTGAAGTGGTCGTGGTTGACCGTCAGCCGGCTGTGGCCATGGAGACCAGTTTCGCCAACGCCGGGCAGATCTCGCCGGGCTACGCCTCGCCATGGGCTGCACCGGGTGTGCCGCTCAAGGCCATCAAATGGCTGCTGGAGCGCCATGCGCCCCTGGCGATCAAGGCCACCGCCGACATCGACCAGTACCTGTGGATGGCGCAGATGCTGCGCAACTGCACCGCCAGCCGGTATGCGGTGAACAAGGAGCGCATGGTGCGCCTGTCCGAGTACAGCCGCGACTGCATCGATGAACTGCGGGCCGAGACCGGCATTGCCTACGAAGGTCGCACCCTGGGGACTACGCAGCTGTTCCGCACCCAGGCCCAACTGGACGGTGCCGCCAAGGACATCGCCGTGTTGAAAGAGTCCGGCGTGCCTTACGAACTGCTGGACCGCGCCGGTATCGCCCGCGTCGAGCCGGCCCTGGCCAGCGTCACCGACATCCTCGCCGGCGCCCTGCGCCTGCCGAATGATCAGACCGGCGACTGTCAGATGTTTACCACCCGCCTTGCCGATATGTGCAAGCAACTGGGTGTCGAATTCCGCTTCGAGCAAGATATCCAGCGCCTGGACTACGCCGGTGACCGGGTCAACGGCGTGTGGATCGACGGCAAGCTGGAAACCGCCGACCGCTACGTGCTGGCCCTCGGCAGCTACTCGCCGAAACTGCTCAAGCCACTGGGGATCAAGGCGCCGGTGTACCCGCTCAAGGGTTACTCGATGACCGTGCCGATCACCAACGCGGCGATGGCCCCGACCTCGACCATTCTCGACGAGACCTACAAGGTCGCGATCACCCGTTTCGACAACCGCATCCGCGTCGGTGGCATGGCTGAAATAGCCGGTTTTGACCTGTCGCTGAACCCGCGTCGGCGGGAAACCCTGGAGATGATCGTCAACGACCTTTATCCTCAGGGCGGTGATTTGAGCCAGGCCAGTTTCTGGACCGGCCTGCGCCCGACCACGCCAGACGGCACGCCGATTGTCGGTGCTACCCCGTTCAAAAACCTGTTCCTGAACACCGGCCACGGCACCCTCGGCTGGACCATGGCCTGTGGCTCTGGTCGTTTGCTGGCCGACCTGATGGCGAAGAAAACCCCGCAAATCAGCGCCGCCGGTCTCGATATTTCCCGTTACGGCAACCACCAGGAGTCCGCAAAACATGTCAATCCAGCGCCAGCTCACCAATGAGCGCATGAGCCAGATCGTTGTTCACAGCGGTACCGTGTATCTGGCAGGGCAAGTCGGCGACGACATGAGTGCCGGAATTGAACAGCAGACCCGCGAAACCCTCGTCAATATCGAGCGTTTGCTGGACCTGGCCGGTACCGACAAGAGCAAGTTGCTGTCGGTGACCATCTACCTGAAAGACATCGACGCCGATTTCGCCGGGATGAACGCGGTATGGGACAAGTGGCTGCCAAAAGGCGTCGCGCCGGCCCGTGCCACGGTTGAAGCGAAACTCTGCGAACCGGAAATCCTGGTGGAGCTGTCGGTTGTGGCCGCTCTGCCTTAAGCCAAACTCCTCTCCCGGCGCCTGCGTTGTCAGCGGGTGCCGGTTTTTTCTTCTCACTGCCGCCTAGAAGCCTGCCGCCATGCGTCCTGCCCGTGCCCTGATCGACCTCCAAGCCCTGCGCCATAACTACCAACTGGCCCGTGAAGTCACGGGTGGGGCCAAGGCCCTCGCCGTGATCAAGGCGGATGCCTATGGCCACGGTGCCGTGCGCGTAGCCCAGGCGCTGGAAGCCGAGGCGGACGGGTTTGCGGTGGCGTGTATCGAGGAAGCGCTGGAGCTGCGAGCTGCCGGGGTTCGCGGGCCGGTGCTGTTGCTGGAAGGTTTTTTTGAAGCCGACGAACTGCCGCTGATCATCGAGCATGATTTCTGGTGCGTGGTGCATTCGCTGTGGCAGCTGGACGCGATCGAACAGGCGCCACTCAGCAAGCCGCTGACCGTGTGGCTCAAGCTCGACTCGGGCATGCACCGTGTTGGCTTGCATCCCAAGGATTATCACGACGCTTACCAGCGCCTGCTGGCCAGCGGCAAAGTCGCGAAAATCGTGTTGATGAGTCACTTCGCCCGGGCCGACGAACTGGACAGCACCAGCAGCGACGAACAGGTGGCCGTGTTTGAAGCGGCGCGCCAGGGCCTGTCGGCCCAGGTCAGCCTGCGCAATTCGCCATCCGTGCTGGGTTGGCCGAACGTTTCCAGCGACTGGGTACGCCCGGGCATCATGCTCTACGGCGCCACGCCGTTTGGCGAAGACCAGGCCATTGCCGCGCGTTTGCAGCCGGTGATGACCCTGGAATCGAAAGTCATCTGCGTGCGTGAACTGCCGGCCGGCGAGCCGGTGGGTTATGGCGCGAAATTCATCACGCCGAAACCGATGCGCATCGGTGTGGTGGCCATGGGGTATGCCGACGGCTACCCGCGTCATGCACCGACGGGTACGCCGGTGCTGGTAGCCGGCCAGCGCAGCCAATTGTTGGGCCGGGTGTCGATGGACATGCTGTGTATCGACCTGACCGACGTGCCCCAGGCCGGGCTCGGCTCCACGGTCGAGTTGTGGGGCAAAAACATCCTCGCCAGTGACGTTGCCGCCGCTGCTGACACCATTCCCTACCAGATCTTCTGCAACCTTCGCCGGGTGCCACGGCTCTATTCCGGCGCTTGAGCGGCACCCACGAATGGCAGATCCCGGGATTTAGGCCAAAGTGTTGTAAATACTGAACGCTGTCGCCATGATAACGCTCAATTACAACAACGCCTGAATCCTAGGAGGCTCCTGCATTGGACGTCGGCGAACGACTGCAATCCATCCGTAAACTGAAAGGTCTTTCCCAGCGTGAGCTTGCCAAGCGCGCGGGCGTCACCAACAGCACCATTTCGATGATCGAAAAAAACAGCGTCAGCCCCTCCATCAGCTCCTTGCGCAAGGTGCTGGGCGGCATTCCCATGTCGATGGTGGAGTTTTTTTCCGAGGAGATCCTCCAGGAAAAACCGACCCAGATCGTCTATAAAGCCAATGAGCTGATCGATATCTCCGACGGCGCCGTCACCATGAAACTGGTGGGCCGCGCGCACCCGAGCCGGGCGATTGCGTTCCTCAACGAGATCTACCCGCCAGGTGCTGATACCGGCGAAGAGATGCTCACCCATGAGGGCGAGGAAACCGGGATCCTGGTGGAAGGCCGCCTGGAGTTGGTAGTGGGCCTTGAAACTTTTGTGCTCGAAGCCGGCGATAGCTACTACTTTGAAAGCACCAAGCCGCACCGTTTTCGCAATCCGTTCGAAGTGCCGGCGCGACTAATCAGCGCAGCCACACCCGCGAACTTTTAAGAAAAGAGGCGTCCTGCCTATGTCGCAGAGACGCCCGTAGCAGCAATCCGCTCTGCTGAATCTCCCTTTGGTTAATAGGGTTGTTTCGGCGGGGCGGGGTAACCGTTATACTTTCGCCGCCTGCGAAACCGTGGCCGCAGGCGTGAATAGCCACCATTGAGGGTGAACGCGTGAACCTAATTATGAAAATGCTGGCTGCACCAGCAACCGTACTGGCCCTATGGGCTGTCAGCGCTCAAGCTGCGACCAATGATGAAATTGCCAAGCGCCTGGAGCCGGTCGGCCAGGTGTGCGTCCAGGGGCAAGAGTGCAAGGGGATGGAAGTGGCCGTGGCCGCGGGCGGCGGCGGTGGCGCGAAATCGCCGGATGACGTGATCGCCAAACACTGCAACGCTTGCCACGGTACCGGCCTGTTGGGCGCACCGAAAATCGGTGACACCGCGGCTTGGAAAGACCGTGCGGATCACCAGGGCGGCCTCGACGGTTTGCTGGCCAAGGCCATCACTGGCCTGAACGCCATGCCGCCCAAAGGCACCTGCGCCGATTGCTCGGATGCCGAGCTTAAAGGCGCGATCGAGAAGATGTCGGGGCTGAAATAAACCGATCTTCGCCAAAAAAGCCGCTGACCAGCGGCTTTTTTGTGCCCGTGATTTGCCGGTTTAGGCTGTTCTTTGCAGCAAAGACCCGGCAAGCTCGGTCCAACCCCAATTCATGGAATGTTCGGGAGAAGTCGGATGGTGCAGTTGTGTTCAATCGAGCAAGCGGTCGACGACGTACTGGCACGGTTGCCGGCGCATATTCACATGGGCATGCCCCTGGGCCTGGGCAAACCCAACCTGTTCGTCAATGCGTTGTACCGGCGTATCGCCAAGCTGCCGGACCGGACGCTGACGATCTACACCGCCCTGGCCCTGGGTCGCCCGACCCTGGGCGATGGTTTGCAGAAGCGCTTTCTGGAACCCTTTATCGAACGGGTTTTTGGTGACTATCCCGAGCTGGATTTCCTCGCAGCCCTGCGCAAGGACAACCTGCCGCCCAACATTCACGTGCAGCAGTTCTTCATGCAGCCCGGCAGTTTGCTCCACAGCCTTTCGGCGCAGCAGGATTACGTCAGCAGCAACTACAGCCACGCCGCCCGTGATATCAACGCCGCCGGCCTGAACCTCGTGGCGCAACTGGTGGCCAGCAGCCCCGAACACCCGGACCGCCTGAGCCTGAGCTGCAACCCCGACATCACCCTGGACCTGTTGCCGATGATCGCCAAGCGCCGCGAGGCCGGTGAGACCATTTTGGTGGTGGGCCAGGTTCACAGTGATTTGCCCTACATGCCCGGTGACGCCGAGCTGGGCATGGACGCATTCGATTTCCTGATCGACGAGAAGGACAGCACCACGCTGTTCTCCACGCCGAACATGCCGGTGGGTTTCCAGGACCACTTTATCGGTCTGCACGCCAGCACCCTGGTGCGTGACGGTGGCACCTTGCAGATCGGCATCGGTTCCATGGGCGACGCACTGACCGCCGCCTTGCTGGCGCGCCAGGCAGATAACGAGGCGTATCGCCTGTTGCTGACGGATCTGGACGTGTACCAATGGGCACCGCTGATCAGTCATGAAGGCGGCGTCGCACCGTTCGCCCGTGGCCTGTACGGCTGCAGCGAAATGTTCGTCAACGGCCTGCTGGTGCTGGCCGATGCCGGGATTGTGCGGCGCAAGGTGTACCCGGACGTGGCGACCCAGGAGCGGGCCAACGCCGGGACCCTGGACGAAGCGGCACAGACCGACGGAATCTCGGTGCATGGCGGCTTCTTCCTCGGGCCGCGCAGTTTCTACGAGCGCCTGCGGGACTTGCCACAGAGCAAGCGCCTGGAATTCAACATGACCCGCATCAGCTACATCAACGAGCTGTACGGGCAAGAAGAACTCAAGCGTTTGCAGCGCCTGGATGCGCGGTTTATCAACAGCGCGTTTACCGTGACCCTGTTGGGTGCGGGCGTGGCCGACCAATTGGAAGACGGTCGCGTGCTCAGCGGCGTGGGCGGGCAATACAACTTTGTCGCCCAGGGCCATGCGCTGGAAGGCGCGCGCTCGATCCTGATCCTGCGCAGCTGGCGCGAATCGGGTGGTGACGTCAGTTCCAATATCGTCTGGGAATACGGCCACTGCACCATTCCCCGGCACCTGCGGGACATTGTTATCACCGAATACGGGATCGCGGATTTGCGCGGGCAGACCGATGCCAAAGTGATTGAAAGGCTGCTGAATATCAGCGACTCGCGCTTCCAGGACGACTTGATCGAACAGGCACAAAAAGCCGGGAAGTTGCCGAAGGATTTCCAACTGGATCCGCGCTTTGCCGATAACACCCCGGAGCGTTTGCAGGGCATTCAGGCGCGGCATCCACGGTTGTTCCCAGAGTATCCGCTGGGTTGTGATTTCACCGAGGAAGAGCGGGATTTGTTGCGGGCGTTGAACTGGCTCAAGAGCAAATTCAAGCTGACGGAGATTCTGGAGCTGGGCAAGGCGGCGCTGGACGCACCGGAGCCGGAGGCGTTTCCCGAGCACTTGGTGCGGATGCGCCTGGATAAGCCGGAGGGGTTGAAGGAAGACTTGTATCAGCGGCTATTGTTGGCAGGGCTTCAAGCGACGTCACTGTAGGAGCGAGCTTGCTCGCGAAAAACGTCCAGACAACGCGTTCATCCAGAATGCCAGCGTTATCGTTAACGTTCTTCGCGAGCAAGCTCGCTCCTACAGTATGTGGGGCGTCGATTACTCGATGAAGGTAACCACGCCACCCGCCAACGACTGCACCCGCGCCAGGGATTCAACCCGATAACCCTGGGCATCCAGCTCTGCACGGCCGCCCTGGAACGACTTCTCGATCACGATCCCCAAACCGGCGACGGTCGCGCCGGCCTGTTTGATGATCGAAATCAGCGCCTGGGACGCCTTACCATTGGCCAGGAAGTCGTCAATGATCAGCACGCGGTCGCTGCTGGTCAGGTGGCGCGGGGAAATCGCCACGGTGCTTTCGGTTTTCTTGGTGAAGGAATACACCGTCGCCGACAGCAGGTTTTCGGTCAGGGTCAGGGACTGCTGCTTGCGTGCGAAAATCACCGGCACGCCCAGGTTCAGGCCGGTCATGATCGCCGGCGCAATGCCCGAGGCTTCGATGGTGACGATCTTGGTGATCCCCGAGTCCTTGAACAACGCAGCAAATTCGTCGCCGATCAGTTTCATCAGCGCCGGGTCGATCTGGTGGTTCAGAAAGGCGTCGACCTTGAGTACCTGATCGGAAAGCACGATGCCTTCTTCGCGAATTTTCTTGTGCAGTGCTTCCACGAAAGCTTCCTCTGTTGGCGCAACAGGCGCCGAAAGTAGATTAAAAAGTAGTCGATTCTAGCGCTTTAACATCGCGCGTATATCCGCCAGGGCGGTGTTGCCGCGAACGGCTTTGACTTCGGTCGGTGTGTCGTCGTTGCCTTCCCACGCCAGGTCGTCCGGCGGCAGTTCGTCGAGGAACCGGCTGGGGGCACAATCGATGATCTCGCCATATTGCTTGCGCTTGGCGGCAAAGGTGAAGGCCAGGGTCTGACGCGCGCGGGTAATGCCCACGTAGGCCAGGCGCCGTTCTTCTTCGATGGTGTCGGCTTCGATACTGGAGCGGTGCGGGAGGATTTCTTCTTCCATGCCCATGATGAACACGTAAGGGAATTCCAGGCCCTTGGAGGCATGCAACGTCATCATCTGCACACCTTCGGCGCCGTCTTCTTCTTCCTGCTGGCGTTCAAGCATGTCCCGCAGGACCAGCTTGCCGATGGCGTCCTCGACGGTCATCTCGCCTTCTTCGTCCTTCTCCAGGGTGTTTTTCAACGCCTCGATCAGAAACCATACGTTGCCCATGCGGTAATCGGCAGCCTTGTCGCTGGAGCTGTTGGTGCGCAGCCAGTTCTCGTAGTCGATGTCCATGACCATGCTGCGCAGGGCGCTGATGGGGTCTTCGCCGGAACACTGCTCGCGTACCTTGTCCATGAAGCGCTTGAAGCGCGCCAGGCGATCGGTGAAGCGGGTGTCCAGGTGCTCGCCCAGGCCGATTTCGTCGGTGGCGGCATACATCGAGATCTTGCGTTCGGTGGCGTAGTTGCCGAGCTTTTCCAGGGTGGTCGAACCGATCTCCCGGCGTGGGACGTTGATCACCCGCAGGAAGGCGTTGTCGTCGTCCGGGTTCACGATCAGCCGGAAGTAGGCCATCAGGTCTTTCACTTCCTGGCGTCCGAAGAAGCTGTTGCCGCCCGACAGGCGATACGGAATCTGGTGGTGCTGCAGCTTCAGCTCGATCAGCTTGGCCTGGTAGTTGCCGCGGTACAGGATCGCGAAATCGCTGTAGGGCCGGTCGGTACGCAGGTGCAGCGTCAGCAGCTCGACGGCTACGCGCTCGGCTTCGGCGTCTTCGTTGCGGCAGCGGATCACACGGATCTCGTCGCCGTGGCCCATCTCGCTCCACAGTTGTTTTTCAAACTCGTGGGGGTTGTTGGAGATCAGCACGTTGGCGCAACGCAGGATGCGGCTGGTGGAGCGGTAGTTCTGCTCCAGCATCACCACTTTCAGGGACGGGTAGTCGTCCTTGAGCAACATCAGGTTTTCCGGGCGGGCGCCGCGCCAGGCGTAGATCGACTGGTCGTCGTCGCCGACCACGGTGAACTGGTTGCGCGTGCCGATCAGCAGCTTCACCAGCAGGTATTGGCTGGCGTTGGTGTCCTGGTATTCGTCCACCAGCAGGTAGCGGACTTTGTTCTGCCATTTTTCGAGAATGTCGGCGTGTTCCTGGAACAGCTTCACCGGCAGCAGGATCAGGTCGTCGAAGTCCACCGCGTTGAACGCCTTGAGCGTGCGCTGGTAGTGGGTGTAGACGATGGCGGCGGTCTGTTCCTTGGGATTGCGCGCGGCCTCCAGGGCTTCGGCGGGCAGGATCAGGTCGTTCTTCCACGAGCCGATCATGTTCTTGATCTCGTCGACGCCGTCGTCGCCCGCGTATTCCTTCTGCATGATGTCGGTCATCAGCGCCTTGACGTCCGTTTCGTCAAAGATCGAGAAGCCCGGCTTGTAGCCCAGCCGCACATGCTCCTTGCGGATGATGTTCAGCCCCAGGTTGTGGAAGGTACACACGGTGAGGCCACGGCCTTCGCCACCCTTGAGCAGGGTGCCGACGCGCTCTTTCATTTCCCGCGCCGCCTTGTTGGTAAAGGTCATGGCGACGATGTACTGGGCGCGGATGCCGCAGCTCTGGATCAGGTGCGCGATCTTGCGGGTGATCACGCTGGTCTTGCCGGAACCGGCACCGGCGAGCACCAATAGAGGGCCGCCGACGTAGTTCACGGCTTCTTGCTGCCGGGGATTGAGTCGGGACATACGAAATTCAGGAAGTCATTGATCAAAAGGGCGGGCATTTTAACAGGCTGGCAAGATTCTGCTGCCTCTGAACGACAGTGTGACGTACCACTCGATCTAAATTTGCCGGTTTTGTTACTTTGCCGCAGGATGTGCAGGGTATTTAGGACTATTGTTCGGTCTAAAGCTGCACTGTGCGTATTTGATAACCCATATCATTGGTCATTATCGGGTCGCGCGTCATAATGCTCGCCGCCAACGAAATTTTGCAGAGTCTAGGGAGCTAGCTTGTCTACGCCTGTCGAACCCTTGCGTTTGCTGCTACTGGCCGATGAGCCAGCGTGGGCAGCGTTATTGCGCGAGTGCCTGGCGCCGATGGGCGACGGAGCTGTGCTGATCAGCGCACCAAACTGGGAGTCTGTGAGCAATCTGTTCGACGACGATCACAGTGCGGTGTTGTTGACCACGGCCAACCTTCAGCCCGGCCCCGGTCGTTGCCGCTTGCCAACGGTGTTGTTGTTGGAAGAGGAACCTTTGGTTTCGCCCCTCGGCGTCAGCGATTGGCTGATCCTGAATGCATTGGATGTCGATACATTGCGCCGTTGCCTGCGGCATGTGCGCGAGCGCGGTGTGCTGGAAAACACCCTGCAACGCCTGGCTGAGCAAGACCCACTGACCGGCATCGCCAACCGCCAGGGTTTCCAGACCCTGCTGACCGCCCGCCTGGCGGAAAACGAAGGCCGCGGCGTCGCCCTCGGCCACCTCGACCTCGACAACTTTCGCCACGCCAACGACGCCCTCGGCCACCAGGCCGGCGACCGGCTGATCCTGCAAGTGGTCTCGCGGCTTAAAAGCCAGCTGGAGGCCGGTGATCAACTGGCACGCCTGGGCAGCGATGAATTCGCCCTGCTGATCGACACCCGCCGCGCGCCCCAGCGCGCCGAGTGGATGGCCGAGCGCATTGTCGAAGCCATGGTCGAGCCGTATTGGGTGGATGGCGAAAGCCTGCTGATCGGCTGCAGCCTCGGTGTGGCCCATGCCCGCGCCAAGGCCGGCGCCGACCCGCTGATGTGGCACGCCCACATCGCCATGCAGCAAGCGAAAAGCACCCAGGGCTGCACCTTTCATATCTTCAACGAACGCATCAACCGTAACGCCCGCAGCCTCGCCGACCTTGAAAGCGAACTGCGCCGGGCGTTGCGCCGTGACGAGTTGGAACTGCATTACCAACCGCGCCTGGACCTGGATGACGGTCATATCGTCGGCCTTGAAGCGCTGGTGCGCTGGCGCCATGGCGAGCGCGGGCTGTTGCCGCCGAGCGAGTTCGTGCCGCTGGCCGAGCAGAGCGGCTTGATCGTGCCCTTGGGTTACTGGGTGATTTCCCGGGCCCTGCGCGACATGCAAGACCTGCGCGAGCGCGGAATTGCGCCGCTGCACATGGCGGTCAACCTGTCGTTCCGCCAGTTCCAGGACAGCCAATTGCTCAGCACCCTCAGCCGGCTGATTGCCGAGCGTGGCGTGGAAGCCCAGTGGCTGGAGTTTGAACTGACGGAAACCGCCGTGATGCGCCGCAGCGATTTGGTCAAGCAGACCATGGATGCCCTCGGCCGCCTGGGCGTGCGCTTTTCCCTGGATGACTTTGGCACCGGCTTTTCGTCGTTCGTGCACCTCAACAGCCTGCCGATTGCCTTGCTCAAGATCGACAAAAGCTTCGTCGGCGGCATGGAAGAGCGCGAAGAAAACCGCAAGCTGGTCCACGCCATGATCAACCTGGCCCACAACCTGAATCTGGAAGTGGTGGCCGAGGGCGTGGAAACCGCAGAGCAATTGGCGTTGCTGCGGTTGTTCGGCTGCGATCAGGCCCAGGGTTATCTGATCAGCAAGCCGTTGCCGTTGGTGGAATTGGTGGACTACCTGACCTTTGGTGACAGCCAGCAGTTGGTGGGCGGCGTGATCTGATGTTGTAAACCCGATCAAAAATATGGGAACCAGCTTTTGTGGGAGCTGGCTTGCCTGCGATAGCATCACCGCGGTGTGTCTGACCTACCGAGGTGCCTGTATCGCGGGCAAGCCCGGCTCCCACATAAGCCAACTCCTACACTGACCGAGTACAGCCGTTACTCAGGCTGTGCGGCTTGAAACCCGCGGTGGGTTTCAGGCTCCTGGCGAATCATCCGCTTCATCTTCCGTTCAAACGCCCAGGTCAGGCTGACTGCCGCGCACGCCAGGCCCAGGGCCAGGCCCCACCACACGCCCGTCGGCCCCCAACCAAGATTGAACGCCATCAGCCAGGCAGCCGGTGCGCCGATCAGCCAATAGCAGCCCAGCCCGACCAGGAACGTGGTCTTGGCATCCTTGAGCCCGCGAATGCAGCCCATGGCGATGGTCTGCACACCGTCGAACAGTTCAAACCACGCCGCCACCGCCAGCAGGCTGACCGCGAGGTTGATCACGTCGCGAAATGCCGGGTCATGCTGGTCGAGGAACCAGCCGATCAATTGGTGCGAGAACAGCCACAGCACCACGGCAAAGCACAGCATCACCAGGGCGCCGAAGCCGATCCCGACCCGCCCGGCGAGCCGCGCTTCCAGCAGGTTCCCGGCACCGTAATGCTGGCCGATGCGCATGGTGATCGCGTAAGACATCCCTGCCGGCACCATGAACGCCACCGACACAATCTGCAGGGCGATCTGGTGCGCCGCCAATTGGGTGCTGCCCATGGTGCCCATGCACAGCGCCGCGAAGGCAAACAAACCGACCTCCACCGCGTAGGTGCCGCCAATCGGCAGGCCCAGGCGCCACAGCTCCCGCAGATACTGCAGGTTGGGCCGCAACAGCCCCTTGCCGAGCGGGTAGGCGTCGTAGGCGCGGTTGTATTTGATGTACCAGACCAGCGCCAGGGCCATGCAGTTGGCGACGATGGCCGTGACCAGGCCAATGCCCACCAGCCCGAGTTTTGGCAGGCCGAACATGCCTTCGATCAGTGCGTGGTTGAGCAGGTAGTTGATCACCGTGCCGCCCAGGCTGATGACCATCACCGGCTTGGCTTTGCCGATGGCGCTGGTGAAGCCGCGCAGGGCCATGAACGTCAGGTAGCCGGGCAGGGCGAACGGCAGGATGGTCAGGAACTGGCCGGCGGAGTCGACGTTGGTTTCGGTCTGGCCAAACATCAGCAGCACTGGCTTGAGGTTCCACAGCAGCACGCCGGCCACCAGCGCCATCAACCAGGCCAGCCATAGCCCGGCCTGGGTCAGCCGGGTGGCGCCTTCAATGTCGCCCGCGCCCTGACGGATGGCGACCAGCGTACCCACGGCCGCGATCACGCCGATGCAGAAGATCGCCACGAACGAATAGCTTGCCGCACCCAGGCCGCCGCCGGCCAGGGCCTCGGGGCTCAGGCGGGCCATCATCAGGGTGTCGGTCAGCACCATCAGCATGTGGGCCAACTGAGAGGCAATCAGCGGCCCTGACAGCCGCAGAATGGCCCAGAGTTCGGTACGTGCCGGATGCTGCATGATCATCACGCTCAAAAAGTCAGGGAAGAGTGGAAGGGTTGATTCTCGGCGCTCACAGCGCTTTACACAAAGGGATAAATGCGATGGTTCACATGATTAAAACTCATGCCTGAGTGATTCTGGTAGGGTTTCGATATTGCGCCGTCGGAGCTTTCGCCATGTCTCGTCGTCTTCCTCCTCTTTACGCCTTGCGCGCGTTTGAAGCCGCGTCCCGCTACAACTCGTTCACGCGGGCGGCGGAAGAATTATCGATTACCCAAAGCGCGGTGAGCCGGCACATTCGGACCCTGGAAGAGCATTTTGCCTGCCGCCTGTTCCTGCGCAGCGGCCGCACCTTGCAACTCACCGAGGCGGCCCGCCTGTTGCTGCCGGGAGTGCGTGAAGGGTTTGCGGCCCTGGAGCGCGCCTGCCATACGTTGAACGCGGAGGACGACATTCTGCGCATGAAGGCGCCGTCCACCCTGACCATGCGCTGGCTGCTGGCGCGGCTCAGTCGCTTCCGGCATTTGCAGCCGGGCAATGAAGTGCAACTGACCAGCGCGTGGATGAGCATCGATGAGGTGGATTTCAACCAGGAGCCGTTCGATTGCGCGGTGTTGCTGAGCAATGGCCATTTCCCGCTCGACTGGGAAGCCAGCTACCTGTTTGCGGAAATGCTGATCCCGGTGGGCGCGCCGAACCTGTTGAGCGACGGGCCCTGGGATGTCACGCGGCTGGCCACGGCCGAATTGCTGCACCCCACGCCCGACCGGCGTGACTGGCGCTACTGGCTGGAGCGCATGGGCCTGTCATCCCAGGTTTCGCTCAGGGGCGGGCAAGTGTTCGACACCTTGGAGTTGGGCATGATTGCCGCGGCCCGGGGTTATGGCGTGTCCATGGGCGACTTGCTGATGGTGGCCGAAGACGTGGCCCAGGGCCGCTTGAGTCTGCCCTGGCCTACCGCCGTGGCCAGTGGGGAAAATTACTATTTGGTGTGGCCGAAAACCCGTCCGGGGGGCGAGCGTTTGCGCCGGCTGGCAGATTTTCTCCAGGGTGAGGTCCAGGCAATGGAGTTGCCCCAGGTCAAGCGCCTCGATTGAAGGAATTGCGCCGCGGCGCAGCAATCGTTTGCGTGATACCCCTGCGAATCGCTCAAGTATTGAGTCGGCCCGCCGAAGTAGGGTTGTTGGAACTACCGTTCTACACCGTTTCCCCTATTAGAATTTTGCCGAGCAGCGCTATGAGATCAGGATGATCCTGGCCTCGGCCAGGAGCCTTCATGTCCCAACCTCGCGCCCGGATCGCCTCTCAACTGGGGCTCGCCCTCGCCGTGATACTGGCTGTCGTCATCAGCGGCAGCACAGTGTTCGCCCTGCGTTCGCTGGACTCCGCCAACCTCGACACCCGCGAGGAACACCTGGCCAGCGAGGCCCGGTTGCTGGCTGACCAACTCAATACCTTCCACAGCACCTTGCGCGAAAGTACCCAGCGTTTGAGCGGGCTGTTTGAGAAGCGCTTCAGCGCCGGCTTGGCCGTACGTCCGGGAGAACCGGTCACCGTCGCGGGCGTGCAGACCCCAGGCCTGTACCTGGGTGAGGAAGTGCTGAACAACAACTTCGCTGAAGTTGATGAGTTCAAGCAGATGTCCGGTGGCGTGGCGACCTTGTTCGTGCGCAGCGGCGAGGATTTTATCCGCGTCAGCACCTCCCTGACCAAGCAGGACGGCAGCCGCGCCATCGGTACGGCGCTGGATCACCAGCACCCGGCCTATCAACGTCTGCTCGGCGGGCAGGGCTACGTTGGCCGTGCGGTGTTGTTCGATCGTTCCTACATGACCCAATACAGCCCGGTGCGCGACGCCAGCGGCAAAGTGATTGCGGTGCTGTTTGTCGGCTTCGACTACACCGACGCCCAGAACGCCCAGTTCGAGAACCTCAAGCGCTTCCGCATCGGCCAGACCGGCTCCCTGGCGCTGCTGGATGAACAGAAGCATTGGCTGGTGCCGCCGGCGGGTGTGCAGGCGCTGGATCAGTCGATTACGGTGATGCTCGAGTTGGCCGCCAAGCCCGGCAGCGGGCGTTTCTGGAGCGACAAGAGCGAAGACTTCTACAGCGTCGCGGTGCCGTTTGAAGGCGGCCCGTGGACGGTGGTGGCGAGCATGCCGAAAGCCGAAATTCGGGCGGTGACCTGGTCGGTGGGCATACGCCTGGTGATCGGCAGCGTGCTGGCGATGCTGCTGGCGGTGGGCGCGGCGGTCTGGCTGCTGCGCAGCAAGTTGCAGCCATTGGGCGACTTGGTGCGCCAGGCGGAAGCGCTGGGTGCTGGTGATTTGAGCGCGCGGCTGAACGTTTCCAGCCACGACGAGATTGGCCAGTTGGCCCGCAGTTTCAACCAGATGGGCGAAGCGCTGTCGACCATGGTGTCCCACATTCGCAAGGCGGCTGAAGACGTCAACAGCCGTGCCCAGGCGCTGTCGGGTTTGTCCGGCGGTGCGTATGAGGGCATGGAACAACAGTCCGGCGAAATCACCAGCATGGCCGGCGCGGTGGAAGAGTTCAGCGCCACCTCGCTGAACATCGCCGACAACATGGGCAACACCGAGCGCCTGGCCCAGGACAACGCGGCGCAGACCAAGATCGGCCGCACCTCGATGCAAGAGGCGTCTTCGTCCCTGGAACACATCGCCACCGCGCTGAACAGCACGGCCACAGTGATCAACACCCTGGGCCAGCGCTCCCAGGAAATCGGCGGAATCGTCGGGGTGATCACCGCGATTGCCGAACAGACCAACCTGCTGGCGCTCAACGCCGCCATTGAAGCCGCACGGGCCGGTGAGCAAGGGCGCGGGTTTGCGGTGGTCGCCGACGAAGTACGCAACCTTGCGTCGCGCACCCGTCAGGCCACGGACGAGATTTCCGTGATGATCCAGAGTATCCAGCAGGAAACCGGCAACGCCATCAGCACCATGGAGCAAGGCAACGTGCTGATGCAGGAAGGCCTGGCACGCAATGCTGACGTGGCTTCGGCCCTGGCGCGGATCGACGAGCAAAGCCGCTCGGCGGGCCAGCAGTTTGCGGCGATTACCACCGCCACCCAGGAGCAGAGCAGCACGGCGACCCTGCTGAGCAGCAACTTGCAGAGCATTGCCCTGGCCAACAGCGAGCAGCGGGAAGTGGTGTCGAACCTGGCGATTACCGCCAAGGAACTGGAGACCCTGGCGGCGGGCTTGCGCCAGGAAGTCGACCGCTTCCGCTGAATGGCGGTATAGAGACCTACTTGCAATCCGCGCTGCTGGAGACTTCCTTGGTGGCCAGTTTCAGCACTTTGGCCAGTTCAGCCGCATCGGTGCTGGCGTAGGTACGCCCGCCGGTATTTTCGGCGATGCAGCGCGATGCTCCGGCGACACCTATGTTCACCACGTTGACCCGCAGTCGCGGCTGCTGCTGGGCGACACGTCGCGACACCGCGCAAGCGTCCTGCTGGCAGCCGTCTTCACCGTCAATGAACATCACGATCATTGCATCACGATTACGCCCATCCACCGTGCTGGCGGCTTTTTCCAGGCTCGCGGCCAAGGGTGTGCCGTCGTTGCCTACCAGCCCGCGAATGCCGGACATCAAGCGAGGGCGATCACCAAACCGGAAGACCCCGTGGTCCGGGGTGCTCTCGCAACCGGCGAAGGTAATCAGGCGCATATCGATTTTCGGGTCCAGCGCCTTGATCATGCCGTTCAGGGAATCGGCGGCCACGTCCATTCGGTTGGGCGGCTGGAAAATCTGTTGCGCCCGGCGAACGTCGGTGTAGCGGTTGAGGGAGTTGCCGAAGAACCAGTCCTCGTCAGCCTTCACGGCCTTGATGTTCAACATCATCGAGCCGGAAGTGTCGAGTACCACCACGAACTGCGGTGTCTCGACTTTTGCGGCACCTTTGCGGCAGGCGTAGTTGTCCAGGGACGGCGGCGGGGCGGGCTTGGCCACAGGCTCCGGCTTGGGCGGCGGCGGTGGCGGTGGCGCAGGTTCGGGTTCTGGCTCCGGTACCACAACGGGCTCCGGCTCCGGCTCGGGGTCCGGGGCGACCACTTTTGCCGGTTCGACGATGGGCGACGGGGCCACGGGTTCGACCACCGGCGCCGGTCGCCAGAACCACCAGGCCCACAGCGCGAGCAACAGCAGTAGCAACAGCAACAGACCGAGCAACAGTGCAGCCAGGCGCCATCCCTTTGAGCCGGCGGCCACCGGGGCCACCGCTGCTGCCGGCGGGACCAGCGGCGGCGGCATGACTTTTGGCGCTCGCGGCGTGTCCCAGCGGATCACCAGCGGCTCGCCGTTGAGGCTGTAGAGGTCGCCCGGAATCGGTTCGCCCATCAGCGATTCCAGCTGATGGGCGGTATCGGGCTGATCGCGTTTTCTCAACTCATCGGCGAGTTGGCGGATGGCGTCCTGGCGCTGTTGAAAGGTTTGCAGCAGGCGTCGCTGGCTGTCCTTGTCCAGGTCGGCGTAGGGGGTCGGCTGGCCGCCGAGTTCAGTCCACCACTCGACGATGCCATCGGCGCCCGTGCGCGGGATCGCAAACAGACTCGCAGCCACCGGCGGAAGGTGTTTCTGGATGAGCGCGACTTTGCTTTGCTGCGCGCTTGTTCCGTCCGGGACGGCGTGTGTGTCCCTGATGACCCGTTGCATGAAGGCGATTCCTGAAAATGGAGCAGGCATCCCGTGAGATGCCTGCAAAGTGGCGAAGGCGCGGTCTTACTCTTCGTAGCCGAGGCTGAATTGCAGCTGGTTGACCTTTTTCTGCAAGGCTTTCAACTGCTCCTGCTTGGCTGCCAGTTGCGCCGGTGTGGCTGAGCCCGCGGGGGCCTGGGCTTGATTGGCCTTGAGTTGCTGCTCAAGGCTGGCGACCTGCTGCTGCACGGCGCCCTGGTTGGCGCGGCGCTTTTTCAGGGTGGCCAGCAATTGCCCCAGTGACTGGTTCAACTGCGCCTGGGCTTGTTGCTGGGTGGCCAGGTCGCGGCGGGTGTTGGCCTGCTGTGCGGCGATGTTTTCGTAGACCTGATGGAACATCGCATTCTCTTCGCGGGAGGCGGTCAGCGCGGCTTCTTTCTGCTTGATCTGATCGCTGTAGCCGCCGGAGTAATCGCAATTCATCTTGGTCAGCATGCTGCTGTCACGATTGCCCGCGTCGCAGCTGCCGGGAGGCGTTGCACACCCGGCGAGGGCCAGAATGGCCGTCAACCCGAGCCAGTGTTTAACAGTGCTCATGGTTGGTTTCTCAGCCCAGGGTGATTGCGGAGCGTTGGGTGTAAAGGCCGTCGACTTCTTTTTGCAGTGCGGCCACTTTCTCGTTCATTTTCGCAATGCTGGCGTCGACTTGCTTGATCTCCGGGCCGGCACCGTCCTGGCGTTCCTGCTGGGCCACTTTGGCGTATTCGCTGGCCTTGTTGCGCATGTTGGCCAGGTCTTTGCGCATGATCGCGATGTTGTTGTCGATCTCGGCAATGTCGGTCTGGGCCTTGGCTTTGTTGATTTTGCCGCTGGCCATGGCCTGCTTGATCTGGGCGATGCGCGTCTGGTCGTCGTTGATCACTTGCTGGGCGGTGGCGGTGCGGGCGATGACGTTCTGGGTATCTTGTTGCACGTCATTGTTCATCTTGGTCAGGCGCTGGCCGGTGTTGGAGTATTCGCTGCGACGCTGGTCCAGGTAGTAGTTGGCGCCCATCGCCACGCCACACGCGGTGATACCGGCCGCCACGGCGCACACGGCCTTGTTGCTGCTGTTGGACAGCGCGCAGCTGAGGATGCCGATACCGGCACCCACGGCGCAGGCCTGGTAACCGGATTTGCTGAAGAACTGCGCGTCACTGCCTTGGGTCAGGCGTGGGTCGGTCTTGTTGGTCTCGACCATCGAACTGCCGGTGCTTGCGCAACCGCCCAGCAACAGGCTACCGGTGAGGATGACGGCGATCTGTAGCTTGAAACGAGTCCAGAGGCTGCGTGGCATGGTGTTGCTCCTGATAGCGGTGTTGAAGGTTTTTATTGAGTGACGGACTTGCAGCTTTTCAGCCAGGCGTCTGTGTCGATCTTCTGCTTTTGCAGGAAGGTCTTCTGGTTGGCCCAGTGGGTGCGCAGGTACGGTTTAAGGTCTTGCAGCTGTTTGTTGCGCGAGATGATCTCTTCCATCACCGGCACTTGCGCTTCGAGCAGTGGCTGGCCGTACAAAGTGCCCGACTCCACTAGGCTGCTGGCGTAGTAACGGCTGAGTTTGTGCAGGCGGTCTTTCTGTTCGTCGAGCTTGCCTTTGCGCATGTCGCAGCTCGGGTCTTTCTCGGCGGCTTCGCAATTGAGCGCGTAGTTCTTTTGCAGGAAGTCCACGTACTGGCCGTCATCGAGCATCTTGGTGCACAGGAAGGCGCCGAGGTTGAGGCTGGCGCGGATCGCCTGGTCGCGGGTTTCTTCCTGCTGCTGGTTGCTGGCGCGCAGTTGGGTTTCCAGGGCCTGGAGTTTTTCCTTGAGGGCTTTGTCTTCGACGCCCGAGGCCAGGGAACTCAGGGCTTGCGCAGTGCCTGGGGCGGCCGTTGCGTTGGCGCCGGTACCGAGTTTCTTCCAACTGCTTTCGATGCTGGCGACTCGCTCGCGTGAGGTCAGGGTCGGCGACACCAGCGCCAGGCGTAGCCCGGTGGTTTTGTTTTTCACCTGGCCATCGGCGTTGTAATACGATTCTTCCTTGCGCTGGGCAGTGCGCAGGTCGGCCTGGGCGGTCAGGTAGTTGCCGCCGCGTACGACGTAGCCGCCGGCCTGGCCGTGCTGGCGGTCGAGTTTGTTCAGGCGAAACGGCTCGAACATCATCTCGTCGGCGTTGCCGAGCATGTCGTGCAGGCCCAGCGGGTTGGGCTTTTGCAGACCGGTCAGTTGCAGCTTGCCGTTGGACGACTGCGATCCGGCAAACCACTCGTAGGCATTCAGGCCGTCCGGCATCGGGTAGCGTGTATCGCGGAATTCGGCGGCGCTGACGGCCAGCCCGCCGCGGGCGGCAAACTCCCATTCGGTCTCCGTGGGCAGGCGCAGGAAACCCAGCGCGCCGTCTTCCTTGGGCAACGTGTCGGCGGCATTTTTGCGCAGCCACAGGTTGTATTTGTCGGCGGCGTCGACCGCCTGCACCCAACTGATCGAGACCTGCGGCAGGCGCATTTTGGTCGACGCGGTGGGGCAGGTCGTCTCGGTGAGGGCGGCGTATTGCAGCTCGCTCATTTCGTACTTGGCCAGCAGGTAGTAACGCGACTTGTCACCCTTGGCGGCGGTGAAGCTGCCGGCAATGAACGTCGGGCGAGTCTGCTCCACGTAGCCGTATTCCGCGCCGTCCTGGCCGATGCTGATCGGGTAGTCGTCGAGCGGCCCGGTGACGGGAATGAACACCTTGCGGAACACCATCGAGCCATCGCAGGGCATCGGCAATACCACGTCATTTTCCGCAGGCATCGGGTTGTAGTATTTCTCGTCCCAGCCTGCAGCCGAGGCGTCAAGCGTGTAGCCCAGGCCGAGGCTCAGGGGCAATAGCCAGGCAAAACGTTTATAGCTCACGCAGACTCTCCGCAGGTTCAATGCTGATCGCGCGCACGGCGCCGATGACGGCCACCAGGCCCGCGACCAAAAAGGTCAGCAGCAGAGCCGCAAGGCCGTGCCCGACAGTGATGTGGCACACGAAGGTGCCGGTGGCCTGGCTGCTGCCCAGCAAATGGTCGAACAGCTGACTGCCAACGAAATAAAACAGCAGCCCGCCGAGGTAACCGGCCAGGCTCAACAGCAAGGCTTGCAGCACCACGAAACCGGCCACGGCCGGGCGGTTGAACCCCAGCAGGCGCAGCACCGCAAGGCTTTTACGTTTGCGATCGATGTTCGCCAGGAACGCGCCGACCATCGACGCCACGCAGCCGATCAGCGCCGCCAGGGCGATGACGCTGAAGATCAGCCCGAGCACGTGGTTGATGGCTTTCACATTATCGATATCAGCCAGGCGACTGGAGGTTTCAATCCGTTGCGCGTTCAGCCAGCGCTCCAGCGGGGCGACCTGGTCGATGTCGCGGGCATATACCCTGGCGCGGGCGTACAGCGGTTGCAGGTCAGCCAGGGATTTGCCGGTGTCGACGCCGAAAGCGGTGACCTGATATCCGTCGCGAAAGTGTTCCAGGCTCAGCAGCAGCGGCGGTGCGACGAACCCGGCGGCCCGCCCGAAGCGCGCGCTGTCGAGAACGGCCAGCACGCTGAGGTTCAGCTCGCCGCGCTCGTTGCGCCCCTCCAGCCGGCGCTCGGCCCGCAGGCGCACGCTGTCGCCGGCCTTGACCTGCAGGCGCTGCGCGGCCCGCTCGCTGAGGATCACCTGGTTGCCGGTGGGCGTCAGTGCTCCCGCGCCCAGCTGCGGGTCACCGGTCTCGGTCGGGATGATCTCGGCGCCCTCGACAAACCGTTGCATCCCCACAAACAGGTCGGCCTGGGTGTTCAGCGTACGGGTCTGGCCAATGGCAAAACCGGTTTCGGGACGCTGGCGCAGCGCGTCGACCCAGGCGTTGTCGTAGTTGCCGCTGCTGAGCATTTTGATTTCGAGGTTGCGCGGGTCCCGCAACAACTCCTCCTGCAACTGGCTGACCACGCCATGCTTGAGGCCGAACAGCAGCAGCAACGGCGCGATCACCGCTACCAGCGAGGCGGCGATGCACAGGGACACTTTGCGGTCGTGCCAGAGGTCTTCCAGGGCGAGCTTGCCAAGCAGGTGCAGGCGGTCAATCCATCGGTTCAAACCGTGTTTCTCCCTGACGGCTGACCGCACCCAGGCGCGGCAAGCCAAAATCCTTCAGCAGTGCCCAGTCATGGGACACCACCAGCGCGCTCAAACCCAGGTTGGCCACCAGGCTCAGCAGCAATTCAAACAAGCGCCGCGCGCTGTGTGGGTCGAGTGCTGCGGTGGGTTCGTCGGCCAATAACAGCGGCGGCTCATGGGCGATGGCACGTACGCAGGCGACCCGTTGCCGCTCACCGATGGACAATGCCTGTGGGCGTTTTTCGAGCAGCCCGCCCAGGCGCAATACGTCGACTGCGTGGTCGATGTGCGCGCTGTGCAGCGGCATGCCAAGCAGCCGGCGCGGCAGGCAGATGTTGTCGCGCACACTGAGAAACGGCAGCAAGCCGCCGCTCTGCAAAATGAACCCCAGGTGCCGCGAACGCACGGCGGCCAGCGCCGGTTGATCGTTGTTGCCAAGTAACCGGGCGATATCCAGCGGCTGTGCGCCTGCCGCACTCGGGCAGAGCTGAAAACGCCCGAGCTCCACCGGTGCCAGCAGCAGGCCGAGGGCTTCGAGCAAGGTGCTCTTGCCGCAGCCGCTCTCGCCGGTGATCGCGAGGATTTCCCCGGCGCCCACCTGCAAGCGTGGCAGGCGCACCTGATGCGCTTGCGCACCGTCGCCACGGCGCACCAGCAGGTTGTCGATATCAAGAATCGGCATGGGCTTACGGCATCATTTCCAGGGGCACCGGGTACACGTTGTCCCGGGCGTCGCTGTTTTTGGCGAGGGCGACCCAGCGGTCGACATCGGCGTTGTAGCGCTGGTAATGGCGCAGCTTGGTGTTCAGCGTGCGGATGAATTTTTCCTGAGCCAGGCCATCCCAGCTCTTCCAGGTTTCTTCATCCAGGTTCAGCACTTCACTCTGGTACGGCAGGCCCTCAAGGTATTCACCCAGCACGCCCATGTCCGCCAGCTTGGCGTTGCTGTTCTGCTTGAGCTGATTGGGGTCGGCGCCCATGGTCGCCGCCACCGAGCGCAGGCGGTCAAACATTTCGGTTGGCGAAATCAGGCCTTCGTTGGCCGCGTCGAGAATCTGCTTCATCACCGCGCTCAAGTCGCTGAGCTGGGATTTGGTCAGCAACACCCGAACATCGGTGGTCGGGATGTTTTGCTTGATCAGGTCGCGGTCGGTGATCCAGGCCTTGAAGACGGGGGGCGCCTTGCTGTTGGTCTTCTCGCCGAGGTAGGCCAGCTGCATCGCGTGGCCGATCAGTGCGGCGTCTTCGAGCATCTTCTTGTCGCCCGGCTCGGCCTTGGCGTTCAGCGCGCTGCCGATGGCGTCTTCGCCCAGATAGGCGGCCTTCACCTGGGAGGTGATGGCGGCGGCCAGGGAGTCAACCTTTCGCCCGAACTCTTGTAAGTCACCGGCGTTTACCGGGTAGTACAGCGAGGTGTTGGTGCCGGGGTAGGTCGAGAGGTTCTGGTACTGCGCCTCGGCCTTGGCGTGGTCCTTGATGCCCGCCGGTGTTTTCAGGTGCAGGGTGTAGATCGCCACGCCCGGGTTGGCCGCTTCGAGGCGAACCTGTGAAGCGCTGAGGCCGGTTTGCGAAAGCTTGTTGTCGCCCTCGATGGCACCGGCGTCGGTGATCAGCACCACGTAGCGCGCGCCGAATTGGGTCCAGTCGACCTTGTCGATGCTGTGCATCACGCCGGCGAACGCATCTTCATCGAAGCTGCTGCTGGAGACCTTGGCCTGCTTGAGGTCGGCGACCTTGGCGAGGAAGTCGGCACTGTCCTTGACCTGATTCGGGTCGGCGTACATTTTGCTGACGTAGTCCAGGCCCGGCACTGCCTTGGTGCTGGAGCGGAAGGCGACCAGGCCGAATTTCACCTGCTTGCCGAGGTTCTGCGCTTCGATCTGTTGGTAGACCTTGCGGATCGCCTCGCGGGTGCGGTCGATATACGGGTCCATGGAGATGGTCGAGTCGATGACAAACACCACTGCCGCACTGAACTCCTTCAACTGGCTGGTGGCGTTGGCGGCGGCCGGGTCGGCGTTGCCGGTGCCGGCCGTGTTCTGGCTGCCGGCATCATCGGCCTTGCTGACCGAGGCAACGTTCAGCAGGCGCGTGCGAAAGCCGCCTTCGGTCATCACTTCTTCGCCACTGAGTACCGGCAGCAAATAGAACTGCTTCTGCAGGTCGACAAAGTAGGCCGGCTCTTCAGCCAGTACGCCGGGCGCCGGCTTGCCTTGTTTGAGGGCGGCGCGTAACGGTGCGACTTTGCTCACCGGGTCTGGCGCATCCAGGATGCCTTCGACGGTGGCGCGTTCTTTGAAAAACAGCAGACGGTCACGGTTGGCCGGGTTGGTGAAGGCCAGGGTCAGTTGCATCTTCCAGTCGGTGGTACAGGCGGCCGGCAACCAGCCAATGGTTTTGCCATAGCTGTCGGGGCCGACTTTCAGCCATTCGGCGTTCGCCGCTTGCGCACGTTCATACACGTAGAAGCGGCTGAAGGTCGGTTGCGTCGCGCCGGGTGCACCGCCTGCTGCCGGGCTGAGTTTGCAGCCGGGGGTGGTCAACACGCGCTGGAACAGGGTTTTCTTGCCTTCCTGGATCAGCGGCTTGTCGTCGGCGCAGGCCAGCGAGCTGATGCTCAGGGCCAGCAGGGCGGCGGCGCCCAGCGCCCAGCGGTTCAGGGACGTAGGCGTGCTCACTTTTGCAACTCCTCGAAACGCTGCTTGGCTTCGGCGTTATCCGGCTCATGGCCAAGAATGGTTTCGTACCAGTACGCGGCGGTGGCGTTGTCCGGTTTCTGGAAGCACTCGCTGGCTTTGAGGTACTTGGGATCGTATTCGCGGGCGTAGGCGTTGGCGATCAACATGTCACCGCCTTGGGCGCGGTTGGCGTACAGGCGCTGGGCGACGCCACAGTGCTTGTTGGCCTTGGCGGCTTCGATGATTTCCAGCAGTTGCGCGCTGGCCGGGGCCGCCTTGATGCAGCCCTGGACGAAGGTCAGTTCCGGCTGGCTGTTCATGTTGGCCACATCGCAGGGTTGGGCTTCGGCGACCGGTGCAGCCACGACGGGTGCCGGTGCTGGTGCAGGCGCTGAGTTGCGCAGCCACACCCAGGCCGCCACGGCCGCCAGCAGTGCGATGACGACGGCAATGATCGCGCCGATCAGGACGGCGTTGCTGCGCTTTGGCGGCGCGACATACACAGGTTCAGGTTCCCGCGTCGCCACCATGGGTTCGGGTTCGGGCTCGGGCTCCGCCGGCGGCAGATCCAGCACCATTTCCGGCAGTTCGGGGATTTCCGGCTCGGCCTCGGGTACTTGCAGGGTGGTCGCATCGTAAGTGGAGCGAGTCTGCCCGCCGGCCGTCGAGGGCAGCAGGCCCAGGCCCGGGCGCACCACACCACGGTCGCTGTGGTCCAGGCCCTGTTCGCGCAGTTCGATCTGGAAATTGGAATTGCCGCTGCCTTCCAGCAGCGGGTTCAGCACATCCGGGCCCACCGGGGTTTCCAGTGCTTCGTCGACGGCACTGAAGCGGGTGACCTTGAACCAGAACGGGCTGTTGCTCCACTGCTGACGGTCCTGGAGGTAAAAGTGGTCCTGGTTGCGCTGGATGGAAAACTCCAACTGCTCCTGGGCCCCGGTCCATTTTTTCACCACCAGCCGCGCCTGACCCGGCACATTGGGTTCTAACGCAAGCAGATCTACACGAATGGGCATTACTTATCTCGCTGTGAAGGCGTGGAGCACATCGCCCAGCCGTTCATTCTGTTCAAGGGTGATTTCACGTCCGGCGCCATGGCCGGCGTTTTCCACGGTGATATAGGCCAGGCCCGAGAGCCAGTCACCGAGGAACCGTTGCGCCTGGTTCGCCGGTTGCGGCGGCAGCTGCGGCAGTTGGCCGGGGGCGACATCGGCGTAAAACGAAAACAGCGGCGCCTTGGCCCCGGCGCGGCTGTTCGGCCGTTGGCTGACGGGCTTCTGGATGTAGCCGAACCACGCCACGAAGTCGCGCAGCACCAGTTGCACTTCCAGCACCTGACGCTCCACCAACTGGTCGCGGCGCGCGCCACTCTGGGCCCGCTTGAGCACCGCGCGGCTGAGTTGGCCCGGCAGGTCATGGCGATAACCGGCGGTGATCAACTCGTCCACCACCGCCTCGATCAGCGACCGCTCCAGGCCCAGCAGGCTCAGCAGGTTCTGGCGGGTCGTCAGCTCGCGCAGGTGCGCGATCCAGGCTTTGAACGCGGCTTTGGCGAAGCGATGCTCATTGCTTTGCAGCTCCGGTACCGGTTTGTCGACCGGGGCGCCGGACGCGGAGTGGGGGGCGGGTGCGTCTTCAGCGAAGCTATCGCCGAAGTCGAAATCAAACCCGGCGCTGTCGCCATACAGGCTGGTGCTGGCGGTGGCTGTGGCCGGCTGCTCGGCGTGTGGCGGGGTGGCCTCGGCATCCTCGTAGACGCCACTCAGGTACAGGTTGCGAATGTGTTCGCCGGGCACGTCGAGCTGGTGGATAAACTCGCCGAGCACTTTGGCACGGGGGTGCAGGCCGGTGAGGATTTTCTGGGCCTGGATTTTTTTGGCCGCCGCGGCGCCGTCGCCGTCGGCGTGGTACCACATGCTCAGACCGTGGTCCGTCAGGCTTTCGATGCATTCATCCAGCTGTTCACGAATGCGCTGCAGCTTGAACTCGATGTTGGCCACATCCTGGAAACTGCTGCTGAAATAGCGGATGCCGCCATCGTCCAACTTGAGCATTTCAGCCCAGGCTTGGCTCGGGTTTTTAATGTGCCGACCCACCAGCGCGTTACTCGCGAAGCTGTCGCCGAGGGCGTTGATACGTGCCTGGTTGTCCGGGTTGATTCCGGTTTCCGGGCCGCTTTGATCTTGCTGGATGAACCCGGTGTTCAAGCGCGGCTTGCGCACCAGGTAAGTGTTCTGAAACGGTGCGCCCGCCCAGTCGTTCATCCATGGCAGGCTGCCGAAACGCTCGAGCATGGTCAGCTTGACCATGCCGCTCCAGCCTTCGTCGTCCTGGTCGCGCTCCTGGTTGAGGCCGCTGGAGACGCGGTAGTCGAGCATGGTCACGGCCCAGATCAACCCGGGTTCGCGCTTGCTGCGCGAGGCCGGTGTCGAGCCTTGGGTCTTGTCGATCCAGCGGGTGAGCACCGGCCCGACGTCGTTGACGTCGCTTTGTTTATGGGAGGCGGTGCAGACCACCAGCGCATTCATTTCCTGAAGGTCGGTGTAGCGTTCGAACAGGTAGGCGACTTTGCCGCGCAAGATCAGTTGCGAGACCGAGTTGTCTTTACCGCTGGACTCGGGGCTGGACGAGTCGGCGATCTGCATCAGGCTCTTGCGGCCCCGGTAGCCGGGGAAGTCCAACAGGTCGACCTGGTTGACGATGCCGTCCGCTGGCGCTTCGATTAACCGGAAGGTCATCTCCACCGTCAGGGCCGCGAGTTGCGAGACCGGGATGCCCAGGCTGTTTTGCAGGCGCTCGTCGATCAGTGGCCGTACAGTGATCGGCAGGTCCTGCGAGGTGCCGAAGCGCTCGAGGATGTCGACGTTCATGATGTTGTCGCTTTGGCTGTAGCGATCGCCGTCGAAGCTGACCAGCGCGTGCAATGGCGCAAACACGGTCTCGGGCAAGCCGAGCTTGTGCAGGGCCCCCGCCAGTTGCTGGTAGACGCGGGTCAGCTCGCTTTGTTCGCCCCAGAGAATCGCGAACAGCTCGGCGCGTTCCTGGAAGTTCAGGCGCGGCGCCAGTTGCAGCACTTTCGGCCAGTAAGCGTGTTCGAGTTTTTTTACCGAGTTGGGGGCGGTCTCGCGCATGTAATCCCAGAGCGAAACGATGTCGTCGGCATTGACCCCTTTTTGCAGCGCTGCGTTTTCCCGCCCTTCGAACGGCGCAAGCACGCGTTGAATGCGTTCTTCGTCGATCTGGTAATTGATGCGCTCAAGGTCGAAGTCCTTGAACCAGGAGTTGGCCAGAATCTTCGCCAGCTCGATTTCCCGGAACAGCTTCAGCTCGACCGGGAACTGGTCGTCTTCGCTGCGCGTGGCCCGGCGGCTGAAGCGTGTTACCAGCCCGGTGGCCTCCTTGCCATTGCCGACCGGGTTGATGTGCTTGATGAAGTCCACCTCACGGCCGCCGAATTCGGTTTCCAGCTTGCCGTTTTTCCCGGCGGCGAGCGCCGAAATCAAGTAGGACTTGCCGGCCTGGGACAGCCCGAAAAACCCGACGGTCATCGGCGTTGTCGCCACGCGCCCCAGGCTCTGGGCCAGGTTGCGCGCGCGGTGCAGGCGCACGTTGAGGTTATCCGCCTCGCTGTCCAGGCGCGGAGCGTTGCCGCGGGTCTGGCTGATCCATTCCAGCGCCTGGCCGGCACCGTCATGAACAGCGGCCCAGCGGGCGGAAAGCTGAATTTGCTCGGGGGTCAGGTCATTCATTTGCGTTTCACACTTCCGCTGTCGAGCCAATATTTGGTCTCGCGCAGGCCGGCGTCGAGCATGGTGTTGAGTTCCAGTGCGAGGTCGCTGCGCGGGTTGAAGCTGACATTGCTGCTATTGGATTCGATGCCTTGCACCACCAGCCGGTCGCTGACCAGGCCTTGCTTGCGGGTGTGCTTGTCGCCGGCCTTGACCTCAAACCGCACCTTGAGCAGGGGTGCCGCGCCGTCTTCACCTACCGCGCGGGAAAACTTGTCGCGACCCGCCTTGGTGAAGCACAAGGTGTAGAGCGGCGAGGCGGCCCAGCGGTCCGCCGCCAATTGACGAAAGCCCAGGCGCAGGTCGCCGCGCATTTCCAGTTGCGGGGTATCGGCTTCGTCACCGGTACCGATCAGCGGCAACTTGATCTTGTAGCTATCGGGTTCGGTTTCGATGTCGCGGTAGAGCACGTCGGCATCCTTGATCACGTTGTTCTGATCGATGATCCCGATGTGTTTGACGGTGGAGTACGGCTTGAGCGCCGAGGCGCGGAAATAGAAGTTCGGCACGCTGTGGTTGGCGCACAGCAGGCAGAGCATGGCCCCCACCGATGCCGTACTTTTCGGATCGTCGATACGGCCGTTCTTGTGGAACGGGTACCAGCCGCCGGTGCGGTAATTCTGCAGGGCCAGGATGCGTCCCGGGGGCAGCGGCAAGACCTTGCGAATGAACGCCTGGATGCCCGGCAGGCGCGATGGACGGCCGGTCAGCAGCAACACGTCGCAGGGGTAATGGGCGACCACTTCACACAGCGCCCCGAGGATCTTGGTGATGTTGATCTGATCGTTGAGGAACGCGGCGTGGAGCTGCTGCAGATCGAAGCTGATGGGCGTGGCGTACAGGTCAAACCCGTTCTGCGCCCCGACGTCCCGGCGCACGGCGCTGTGCACGTATTCCAGCACGGACGGGCTGATGGCGGTGTCGCCCAGCAGTTCGCGGTAGGTGCGGGTATTGAGCTCGACCTGGGTCTGGGGGTCGTAGTGTTCGTATTCCTTGAGCAGCGCGAGGGCCAGCGGAGTGAAGACCTGCAGGTTGAGCTGCTGGCGCAGGATCACGTCCTTGGCGTCGACGTTTTCGGCGCCGCACAGCCGCGACATCAGCGAGTCGGCGGATTTGACCCCGGCCGCCTGCAAGGCTTTTTCGAAGCTGGGCAGGATGAAGTCCTGGATCACGTCGAGCACGATGTCATCACCGGCCACCTTGAAACCGTCACGAAAGCGTTGCTCCGGCACGATGTGCACGTTGCTGCCGGTGCTGGTGTTGCCGGCGCGGTCGAGGCGGTAATCGGTGATCACCAGGTCGGTGGTGCCGCCGCCGATGTCGATCGTCGCGAGGGTAACCCGCTCACGGTCTTCCTTGTCCGGACGGGCGAGGGTGGCGAAGAATTCTTCCGGGTGGCCGGCAAAGTTTTCGTTGACCTCGGTGTACAGGTACACCAACTGTCCGCAGGACGCCTCGTCCCATTCCACGCGAATACTTGGAATCGGTGTGGTGGGCGCAGTGCTGCCATCTTCGTGGGGGCTGTCTTCGCTGTCATGCCAGCCAAGGCTTTTCCACACCAGGCCGATGGCTTGCAACAGGCGTTCATTGAGAATGCTGCGCTCGGCCTGGGGCATGCCCGGTGGCACGGTCAGGGTAATGCTGTTGAGCTGGCGCGGTTTGCGCGTGTGGCCCTGGCGTGAGCGCTGGGCCGGGCTGTTGATTTGCGAAAGGGCCTGGGCCACGACTTCGGCGAGCATGAACGTCATCAGCGAGCTGCGCGAGTATCGCGGCATGAACACCGGCAACCGATCGTCTTCGTCGAGGCTGTACAGTGCTTCGCCGGTTTCGTTGATCAGATGTGAGAACGGTGCCGCGGTGGCGTAGGGCTCGTTGTCGGTCTTGACGTAGGCTGCGTTGAAACGCCAGCCATGGCTGTAGGGGTTTTCATCCCACAGGTAGCGTTTGGGGCTCGACAGGCCGGTGGAACCTTCGGTGCCCCGGCGCCGGCTGGCCAGGCGCCCGGCCTCACTGCCGACCCGGGCGATGGTCGCCCATTGGAACGCATCGTGCCGGCCGCTTTTGACCGAGCAGTGGTCTTTGCCGAAATAGGCCTGGGCAAATTCGACACGGCTTTCAAAGGGCTCGTTGTAGGTGTGTTCCGGGGTAATCAAGTCGCGCAATTCGAGCACGTAGTTTTGCTTGAGCCCGGAGCCGGCCTGGCCGTGGTTCTCGATCAGGATGCCGCAGGTGCGCGAGTTGCCAACGTCCAGCACCAGGTCGACGAGGATTTTCTCGTCCAGGGCCTTGCTGCCATTGGTCACCACTTTGATTTCGGGAATCTCGACCTTGGCCCTCAGCTGGCTTTGCTGAGACGGCGAAGGTTTGGCCAGCAGGCTCAATACGTTGAGGTAGTGCGCCAGGTGATGGTGGGCGCGCACGTCGGCGTCCAACTCATCACGGGTGCGTTGCGCGTTGCCTTCGCTGAACAACTCTTGCAGCCATTCATTGACCCACGGCAGGGCGAGGAACTCCTGCAGCTCGGCGGGGTTGGTTGCCAGCTTGAAGGCCACGCCGGCGCTGACGTCTTCTTCGTTCGGCGCCAGGTAGGCGGTGCCGTTGCGCTTTTGCATGATGCGGCTGTCGAACGCCAGCGTCAGCCGGTGGGTGTTGCCGTCGATGTCCGGGGTGGGCAACTTGACCAGGCGCATGCGTGACCAGTTGACCGGGCCGTTGTCGAAACGGTAGGGCGGCATGAACCGGAAGAACGGAATCGGCAGCCAGATGCCGTCCAGCAGCTCCAGGCTGCTTCGCATGTCGAGGCTGAACACCGGCTTGGCTTTTTCGATCTTCCCGGGCTCAGGCTCGTAGAAGTAGAAGTCTTTCTCTTCGTTGTAGAGCAGGCGGCAGATGCCCAGGTTAATGGGGGCGAACTCGCCGGCCGGTTCCTTGCGGGGGTCCAGGCGCAGGGCAAAATCCATGAACTGGATGCCGGTGTCACTGACGAGGGTGACCGTATCTTCGAATTGGGTGACTTCAGGCAGCATTGTCAGGGTCTTCCAGTCTTATTCGCCCGTTTGCCGCATGGACATGGGGAATTTGTCATTTCCATAACCGCCGGTGCAGTCCGCGATACGGGTCGCGCCCTGCCGACAATCGACCTTTGGCATGTCGTAGGTGCTGCCGTCGCCGCACACGGCCTGGCCCTGGCTGTCGATCGACAGGCTGCCGCCTTTCATCGCCGCCGAGACCGGGCCGGTGCAGTTCACGCCATTGGCGCGGTGCACGGTGACTTCGCCCTTGCCGTCCTTGAATTGATATTCGAGGCGCAGTGGCTTGCCGGTCTTGCGGTCCTGGATACCGGCACCGGCGCGGTACTGGCCATTGAGGAAGTCGGCGGCGCCATCGGCTGCGGTCGGCGGAATACTCAGCGCAGCGCCGGGGGGTTGGGGCGTGGCCGGGGAGTCGGGCGTTGCGGGCTGCTCGGTGGCCGGTGTTTTTGGCGCTTCGGCGGGAGGTGTCGGGGCTTCGGTTTCGGTTGCCTTGGCGACGGGTTCTGCCGCGTTTGCGGCGTCCGCGTTACCGGCTGCGGGCACCTCTACAGCGCCGTTGACGGGCACGCCGCCGTCGGCGATGGCCGTACCGTTCACGCCCGCGACAACGGCTACCGGGGCTTCGGCATCCGGTGTTTGATGCTCAGTCGAGGTGATGCCCGGGACGGTCAGCACCACGCCGGGAATGCACCCGCGCAGGCTGAGCAGCAGCAACAGAAGCAGCAGCAACAATGGCAGCAGCAGCCACCACCACCAGCGGCGCCACCAGGGACGCGCGATAACCGGGGCCAATGGTGTGAAGGCAGGCGCGACAGGCTCGGCCGGCGGCAGTTGGAAGTCCAGCGGTGCGCCGGGTTGGGGGTAAAGGCACATCAGCGGGTCACGATTGGCGTCGGCATTCGCATGCTCGAAACCCCAAAAGGTCAGCACGGGTTTGCCTTGCACCAGGTACACGAAGTTTTCGTCGGGGAAATGGATAACGCGCTTGAGCAACTTGCCGAACACGGCTTTATCGCCGGTCTGGGCATCGCCTTCAGGGCCGATAAAGCGTTGGCTGAGTTCCTTCAGGGAGGTTTTCAGGGCCTCGAGCTGTTCCCGTGCGGGCGCACGTTCTTCTTCGGTGGCGCTGCTCCAGGGAATCACGTCGCCTTGGATGTCGCTGTACCAGTCGATCTGGTTGCCGAGTTCGTCGCTCTGGGGAACGGCCAGGTGCTTGACCAGTTCCGGGTCTTTGCGGCGAATCGCTTCGCGCAACTGCAACGCTGCGCGATACACCGGTTGACCGGTTTCGCCCAGGGCTGTGAAAGATCCGCTTTTACCGCTGCGTAACAGTGCCCCGCGCATCCAGACTCCATATGCTCATTCGCGCAAAATGACAGGCGTGATGCCTGTAACCGCTCCCTGATTTAGATGGCGACCTTAATGTCAATTTGATGTCGCCGTCAATCTGACATTGGTCTGGGGCGGTTCCTGGTTTTGCGCGAAGCCGTATGGGCTTATACGGACGGGCTTGTCGGGCGGTATTGCAGGGCCTCGGCCAGGTGCTCGCGGCGGATCGCGTCGGCCTGTTCCAGGTCTGCCAGGGTGCGGGCGACTTTCAGCAGACGATGGGCCGCCCGCAGCGACAGCGTCAGCCGCTCGCACGCGCGCTCCAGCCAGCCTTCATCGGCTTTGGTCAGCGAGCAGTGCTGGCGCAGCCCAGGCAGGTCGAGAAAGGCGTTGGCGCAGCCCTGGCGCCGTTGTTGGCGCTCCCTGGCGTCGGCGACGAGCAGGGAGGCGCTGGCGGTGTCATCCCCGGACCGTTCGCCCGGGTTGAGCGCGGTGCTTTCCCGGGCGACGGTCACGTGCAGGTCAATCCGGTCCAGCAGCGGCCCCGAGAGTTTGTTGCGGTAGCGCTGGATCTGCTCCGGCGTGCAGCGACAGCGTCCGCTCGGCTCGCCCACGTAGCCGCAAGGGCAGGGGTTCATCGCCGCCACCAGCTGAAAGCGCGCCGGGAAACTCACCCGGTCGCGGGCGCGGGCAATCACGATATGCCCGGATTCCAGTGGTTCACGCAGCACCTCCAAAACCTTGCGATCAAACTCCGGCAACTCATCAAGAAACAACACACCGTGATGGGCCAGGGTGATTTCCCCCGGCTGCGGTTTCGAGCCGCCGCCCACCAGCGCCGGGCCGGATGCCGAATGGTGCGGCTGTCGAAACGGCCGGTGCGGCCAATGGCTCAGTGGCGCCAGGCTGACCACCGACTGAATCGCCGCCACCTCCAGTGCTTCGTGTTCACTCAAGGGGGGTAACAATCCCGGTAGACGGCTGGCGAGCAAGGTCTTGCCCGTGCCCGGCGGCCCGCTGAGCAACAGGTTGTGGGCGCCCGCCGCAGCAATCAACAGCGCACGCTTGGCCGCCAGTTGGCCCTGCACTTCACTCAGGTCGGGGTAGGGTTTGTTCAAATACATCAGGCCACTGGAAACGAAAGGCTCGATCGGCACATGACCATTCAGGTGCGCCACCACTTGCAGCAGGTGATCCACCGCAATCACCTTCAACCCCGAGGCAAGGCACGCCTCTTCCGCATTGGCCCGAGGCACGATCAAGGTGCGCCCGGCCTTGCGCGCTGCCAGGGCGGCCGGCAATACCCCTTTCACCGCACGCACGTCGCCGGACAACGCCAATTCGCCCAGGCATTCCACGTTATCGAGGGTCAGCGTCGGCACCTGCACGCTGGCGGCGAGAATCCCCAGGGCAATCGCCAAATCAAAACGCCCGCCGTCCTTGGGCAGGTCGGCGGGCGCTAGGTTGAGGGTGATGCGGCGGGACGGGTATTGCAGCGCGGAATTGAGAATGGCGCTGCGCACGCGGTCTTTGCTTTCCTTGACCGCCGTTTCCGGCAAGCCCACCAGCGTCAGCGATGGCAAGCCATTGGCCATGTGCACCTCGACGGTGACGGCGGGGGCTTCAACGCCAATCTGAGCGCGGCTGTGGACGATGGCGAGGGACATGCTCGATCCTTGAAATGAGTGGCCGCTTCCTGCGGTTTTTCAAGGGTAGTTCAGTGCTGGTGAAGCGCGGCGGCGAGGTTTTACAGAACGTATCGTGCTAGTGGTCGGACGGCGGCACGCACAGAAACTCCTTCGCCAACGTCAACCACGCCTGCGCCGCAAACGACAGCTTGCACTGCCGACGCCACGCCAGCATCAGCCTCCAGTTAAGCGCGGGCGACTGGATTTCCGCGATGCTGAACTGGCTCGCATCGAGGGTTTCGCAGAACGCCCGGGGCAGCAGGGTGATGCCCACCCCCAGCCGCACCAGGGAGGCGATAAAGTCCCATTGGCTGCTGCGGCCGCTGATGCGCGGCTCAAAACCGGCCTGGGCACAGGCATCGAGTACAAATTGGTTAAGGGTGAAGGTGTCATCGTAAAAGATGAATTCGCTGGCGTGCAGCTCGCTCAGCTCCACCGAGCTGCGGCCTTGCCAGGGCGAGTCATGGGGCGCGAGCAAACACAGTGGCGATTCAAACAGGGGCATTGATTCAAATTCGGACCAGATGTCTGCCACGCGCGGGGAGTCCAAAATGGTGCCGAACTCCAGGGTGCCTTGGCGCAGGTCCTGAATGGTGGTGTTGCCGCCGATTTCGAACAGTTTCAGTTCGATCTTCGGGTAGCGGGCGTGGTACTCCGCAAAGATCGGTGCCAGGGCGAGGTGGGTGGAGGGCGAAAGCCCCATGCGCAGGGCGCCGCGTCCGACCTGCTGCAGGTCTTGCAGCTCCACGGTCATCTCATCGTGCAGGGCGATCATTTCCTTGGCGCGCTTGCGCACAATCTCTCCGGCGTCCGTCAGGGTGAAGCGTTTTCCCATGCGGTCCAGCAACTTCAGGCCAAGGCTCGACTCCAGTTGCTGCACCATTTTGCTGACCGTTGGCTGGGTCAGGTGCAGCTTTACCGCCGCTTTGGTGAAGCTCTGCTGGTCCACGACTTCTACGAAATAACGGAGTGCCCGGATGTCCATCTTGCATTCCAATTTTGCATGGTTTTCATAATATTAATTCATTATATCTTTAAAAATTGGCTGGATAAGATTTGTTACATCTGTTCCACGCCTGCGCTCCCAGTGACGCCCAAAGGGCCTTGCCAGACGCTTCCATGGCCAGATTTCTCGCAGTGTATGAATCAAAGGCAACGCTATTTCTGGAGAGCAATTGTGCTTAACAAAACGCGTCATTCTTTTTCCGGTTCTGATGAGATGTCTCAGGGGGCGCGCTTCGTAAGGGAGCTGCTGGCGCAGGCGCAGATCGAGGTCAACGGCCCGTCGGCTGCGGATATGCGACTGCATCACGGTGGCACGCTCGACCTGGCCCTGGCCAAGGGCAACCTTGGTCTTGGCGAAGATTACATGGACGGCGGCTGGGACGCCGAGGCGCTGGATGAGTTTTTCTACCGGCTCATGCGTTCCCGGGTGATCGACCAGGCCAACCCGGCCACCTTGTTGTTTCATGCGTTCAGCTCCCGATGGCTGAACCTGCAAAACAAGAAGCGCGCCTGGAAAGTCGGCGAAGCCCACTACGACTTGGGCAACGATTTCTACGCGCGCATGCTCGACTCGCGCATGACGTACACCTGCGGTTACTGGAAAGACGCCACCACCCTGGAGCAGGCGCAGTTCGCCAAGCTGGACCTCATCTGTAAAAAACTCGGCCTGAAACCGGGCATGCGCGTGCTGGATATCGGCTGTGGCTGGGGCAGTTTCATGAGCCATGCCGCCGAGCACTACGGTGTGGAGTGTGTTGGCGTGACCATATCCAAAGAGCAGGCAGAGTGGGGGCGCGCCAAGTATTCACACCTTCCGATCGAGTTTCGTCTGCAGGACTACCGGGACGTCGACGAGCAATTCGACCATATCGCCAGCGTCGGCATGTTTGAGCATGTGGGCCGCAAGAACCATCGGGCGTATATGGAGGTGGCCAACCGCTGCCTTAAAGACGACGGGCTGTTCCTGTTGCACACCATCGGCAAAAACCAGCGCAACAGCACGCCGGACCCGTGGATCGACAAATACATCTTTCCGAATGGTGATTTGCCCTCGATCGGGCAGATTGGTGATGCCATGGACGGGTTATTTGTGGCCGAGGACCTGCACAACTTTGGCGCCGACTACGACAAGACACTGATGGCCTGGTGCGAAAACTTCGAACAGGCGTGGCCGGAGTTCGCCGAGACATTTGGCCCGCGCTTTTACCGGATGTGGCGCTATTACCTGCTGTCATGTGCAGGGGCGTTTCGCGCGCGGGATATCCAGCTGTGGCAGTGGGTATTGTCGAAGAAGGGCGTTGTCGGCGGTTATCAGCGGGTGAGCTGACGGTGGCAACGGCTTAACGGGGCCAGGCGAAACCTGCCCCGTCCGGGCCGGTTTATTCGGCGGCCGGCGTCAAGCGTGCTTCCAGCTCCGCCACCTTGGCCTCAAGGCTTTCCAACCGCGCCCGAGTGCGCGCCAACACCACCATCTGGCTGTCAAATTCTTCCCGGCTTACCAGGTCCAACTTGCTGAAACCGCTCTGCAGCAGTGCCTTGAACTGGCTTTCAATTTCATTGCGCGGCAGCGGTGTATCGCTGCTGAACAGGCGGGAGGCGTGGCCGCTCAGGGCGTCGAGGAGGTCTTTGGGCGCGAGCATGGTGAATAGTCCGGAAAATCTGTTGGCCGGCAGTGTATCACGCAGCGTCTATAGTCTTTTTCACCGCCGCCCACGCACGCTTTTCGCGCATGGGGCCGGGCGGTCGCGCACTGTTTTCGTGCGTATCTTCGTGGCAACGGCGCCCGGTAGGCGGGCACAAGCGAACAAAGGACTGATTTCAGTGATTTTTACGGAGCTGGCAAGCTTTCTGCTTAGACGATCATGACCCATGCACTGATGCAGTCGCTGTGACGATGCAGTGCGCCGACGGAGCGGGGTAGGTGTTTCGTCACCAGTGGTTAGCGAGCGTTGCAATGGCAAATGCCAAGGCGACGAAGCGTTACAAAGCCAGGCACTGCGCTTAGACTTGAGACGGGTTTGTTTTCCTGGGGCAAGTCCACCAATTCGGGAGAGAGTTTTCATGAAGCTAGTCACTGCCATCATCAAGCCGTTCAAGTTGGACGATGTACGCGAGTCACTGTCCGAGATCGGCGTGCAGGGCATTACCGTTACTGAGGTCAAAGGCTTCGGTCGGCAGAAGGGTCACACCGAGCTGTATCGCGGCGCGGAATACGTGGTCGATTTTCTGCCAAAGGTGAAGATTGATGTCGCCATTGACGACAAGGATCTTGACCGGGTTATCGAGGCGATAACCAAGGCCGCCAACACCGGCAAAATCGGTGACGGCAAGATCTTCGTGGTCAATCTGGAACAGGCTATTCGCATCCGTACCGGCGAAACCGATACCGACGCAATCTAAGCCGCCAAACCCCAACGCCCCAGGAGAAAACAATATGACTCTGCGTAAATTCGCAGGGCTAGGAGCCCTGTTGTCCCTCGTAATGCCGGCCCTGGCCATGGCGGCGGACCCAGTACCTGCCCCAGTCCTCAATTCCGGCGACACCGCGTGGATGCTCACGTCCACCGCGCTTGTACTGTTCATGACCATTCCAGGCCTCGCGCTGTTCTACGGCGGCATGGTTCGCTCCAAAAACATTCTTTCCGTGATGATGCAGTGCTTTGCCATCACCGGCCTGATCTCCATCCTGTGGTTCGTCTACGGCTATAGCCTGGCGTTCGACACGACCGGTATGGAAGCAGGCGTCGTCAACCTCAACTCGTTTGTAGGTGGCTTGTCCAAACTGTTCCTCTCGGGTGTGACCCCGGCCAGCATCACCGGCCCGGCGGCGTTGTTCCCTGAGTCGGTGTTCATTACCTTCCAGATGACCTTCGCGATCATCACCCCGGCGCTGATCGTCGGTGCCTTCGCCGAGCGGATGAAGTTCTCCGCGATGCTGATCTTCATGGGCATCTGGTTCACCCTGGTCTACGCACCGATTGCCCACATGGTGTGGGGCGGTCCGGGTTCGTTGCTGGGCGACTGGGGCGTGCTGGACTTCGCAGGCGGCACCGTGGTGCACATCAACGCCGGTGTGGCCGGCCTGGTAGCGTGCCTGGTACTCGGCAAGCGTAAAGGCTTCCCGACCACGCCAATGGCACCCCACAACCTGGGTTACACCCTGGTGGGCGCGGCCATGCTGTGGGTCGGCTGGTTCGGCTTCAACGCCGGTTCCGCTGCTGCGGCCAACGGCACTGCCGGTATGGCGATGCTGGTGACCCAGATCGCTACCGCTGCTGCAGCGCTGGGCTGGATGTTCGCCGAGTGGGTCACCCACGGTAAGCCAAGCGCCCTGGGCATCGCCTCGGGTGTGGTTGCTGGCCTGGTGGCAATCACCCCAGCTGCTGGCACCGTGGGCCCGATGGGCGCCCTGGTGATCGGTCTGGCGGCCGGTGTGGTGTGCTTCTTCTGCGCCACTACCCTGAAACGCAAACTGGGCTACGACGACTCCCTGGACGCCTTCGGCGTACACGGTATCGGCGGTATCCTCGGCGCGATCCTGACCGGCGTGTTCGCGGCACCGGCGATGGGCGGCTTCAACGCCACCACCACCGACATCGCGGCACAAGTCTGGATCCAGTGCAAAGGCGTCGGCTTCACCGTCATCTACACGGCGATCGTGACCTTTATCATCCTCAAGGTGCTGGACGCTGTGATGGGCCTGCGGGTGACTGATGAGGAAGAGGCTGTGGGCCTCGACCTGGCGCAACACAACGAACGCGGCTACAACTTGTAAGTACGCGAAAAAAAGATGCCCGGCTTGCCGGGCATTTTTTTGTCTGGGGTTTGTCTGTGGCTAAAGGTGTATGGGTTTTTCAGCGACTTTGTGATGGGATCCACACCGCACTTTTCGGCGTGCGAATGTCTTACAGGCATGTAGGCGTATTCGGCACTTTGTTTTTTTCCTGAGCGCGCTAGAATGCGCGCCGATGGGCGGAGAACTGTATGTGGCAACAGACCCTGATAACCCTGCGGGCCAAGCCCCGGGGCTTTCATCTGGTGACGGAAGAGTTGCTCGCCGGCCTGCCTGAATTGAAGGCCTGTCGGGTGGGACTGTTGCATTTGTGGCTGCAGCACACCTCGGCCTCGTTGACGGTCAACGAGAATGCCGACCCGGCGGTTCGCCGTGACTTCGAACGTTTCTTCAATGCGCTGGTGCCGCAAGGTACGGCGGGATATGAACACAACGACGAAGGTCCGGATGATCTGCCGGCGCACTTCAAGGCCAGTCTGTTGGGCTGCCAGCTGAGTTTGCCGGTAAGGGCCGGCCGCTTGGCGATGGGGACCTGGCAAGGTGTTTATCTGGGCGAGCACCGTGATCATGGCGGTGCTCGTAAAGTCCTCGCCACCTTGCACGGTGATGGGGCATAGGCCACTGGTTATCCGGTGGATGTTGATTTTTTTCCGGCTGTCGTCGACAGGTGGCGAAGCTGGGCTATAACTAATCTGCTTTTCGCAAGTCATGAGGTAGAACATGAGCGACGATGATCTGGAAAACGACGACCTCGAAGTAGGCGACGACGACGAAACCGAAGAAGGTCTTGAGGCGGCTGCCGAAGACGTGGCTGACGACGACGGTGGCGACGATGCACCGGCCCCGGCAGCCAAAGGCAAGGCCAAGGCTGCGGTGTCGGTTGACGAGCTGCCAAGCGTAGAAGCCAAGAACAAAGAGCGCGATGCGCTGGCCCGTGCGATGGAAGAATTCCTCGCTAAAGGCGGCAAAGTGCAGGAAGTCGAGGCTAACGTGGTGGCAGATCCACCGAAGAAGCCTGATAACAAGTACGGCAGCCGGCCTATCTAAGGCCTGTTGTCTGCTCGCTGAAAAAGCCCGCCGTCGCTGCGGGCTTTTTCATGGGTGAAACAAAACGGTTGGGGCTAATACTCATCCAAGGGTGAAGAGCGTGTGTGGCGAGGGAGCTTGCTCCCGTTGGGGCGCGAAGCGCCCCCTGGTTGGGTCGACGCGGTCTTTCAGAAAGGCCGTCGTGGCTGGTTCAGGGGCCGCTTCGCAGCCCAACGGGAGCAAGCTCCCTCGCCACAAAAGCCCTTCATCATCAGGTTATGCGTTCCAGCGGGCGAGGAGTTCTGGCAACTCGGTCAGGCTGCGAATCTCGGCATCCGGGCGTTTTTCGGCTTCCCAGGCCTTGCCCGCCGGGTTAAACCACACCGCCCGCAACCCCGCCTGCTGCGCACCGGCAATGTCATCACCGGGATGATCCCCCACGTGCACCGCCGCGCCCGGCTCAACGCCACCGCGCTGCAAGGCCTCCTGGAACAGCCGCGCATCCGGCTTGGCGATGCCAATGTCTTCAGCCCGCAGGGCGAAGTGGAAGTAATCCGCCAGCCCCACACGTTGCACATCGGCGTTGCCGTTGGTGATCACGCCCAGCAGATAGTCGCGGCGCAACGCTTGCAGCATCGGCTCGGCTTCGGGAAACACCGTGAGCTGGTGGCGCGCGTGGATGAACGCTTCAAAGCACACATCCGCCATCTGCGCCGCTTCCGGCAGCGGATATCCAGCCTCCTCGAAAGCGTGTTGCAGCACCTTGTGGCGCAACACGCTGATGCGATATTTAAGCTCCGGATGGCGCTCCAGCACCTGCTGGCGAAGGCTGGCGAACTTCTCCAGGGGCAAGTCGCCCACCTTGGTGGCATGGGTCGCCAGCCACTCGCGCATCGACGCCTCGGCGCTGATGATGACCGGCACGTTATCCCAGAGCGTATCGTCCAGGTCGAAGGTGATCAGCTTGATGCTCATGAGTCACTGCCCTTAATGCGTTTGGCCCGTGGATGGGCGCTGTCGTACACCGTTGCCAAATGCTGGAAGTCCAGGTGGGTGTAGATCTGGGTGGTCTTGATGTCGGAGTGGCCAAGCAGTTCCTGCACGGCGCGCAGGTCCTGGGACGACTCCAGCAAGTGGCTGGCAAAGGAGTGCCGCAGCATGTGGGGGTGCAGGTTCTGCCCCAGCTCGCGCTCGCCGGCGGCCTTGACCCGTACCTGAATGGCCCGTGGCCCCAGGCGCCGGCCTTGCTGGCTGATAAACACGGCGTCATCCGCCGGGTTGGCCAGGGCCCGCAGCGGCAGCCACAGCAGCAGGGCCTCGCGGGCCTTCTTGCCCACGGGCAATACGCGGGTCTTGCTGCCTTTGCCGAGCACCTGCACCAGGCCATCCGCCAGGTCCAGTTGATCCAGGTTAAGCCCGGTCAGCTCCGACAGGCGCAGGCCCGAGGAATAAAACAGCTCGAGGATCGCCTGGTCGCGATGGGCCAGGAAGTCATCCTCCACGGCACCGTCGAGCAATTGCAGGGCACGATCCGTGTCCAGGGTCTTGGGCAGGCGTCGTTCGCCCTTGGGTGGCGCCAGGCCGTTGGCCGGGTCGTGGTCGCACAGGCCTTCGCGGTTCAGGTAGTGATAGAGGCCGCGCACCGCCGACAGCAGGCGCGCCAGGCTGCGGGAGGACTGACCTTGCTGGTGCAGGCGGGCGATCAGGCTGCGCAAACCCTGGATATCCAGGGCCTTCCAGCTGCCGATCTGTTGTTTCTGGCAGAACGCCAGGACCTTGTTCAGGTCCCGTCGGTAGGCTTCCAGGGTATGCGGCGACACCTGGCGCTCGCTGCGCAGGTGAGCGCAGTAGGCGTCCAGTTGTCGTTCCATGGCTAGCGCACCGCGCGCAATGCGCTGGTGAACCGTGGCAGGACGCGGCCCAGCACTTCGGCGATGTAGCTCAGGAACAGCGTGCCCACCGAGCTTTTGTAGTGCTGCGGGTCACGGCTGGCGATGGCCAGCACGCCATGCAGCCCTTGATGGCTGAGGGCGACCACGGCCGTGGAGCCGATCTGCTGGCGCTGTTCGGCACCAAACAGGAAGTCCAACTCATGCTCACGCAGGGTGCCGCTGATGGTCTTGCCTTCGGACAGCAGGCCGCCAATGGCGGTCTGGGCTTCGCTGCCGCTGACCCAGCGACCCACCGGCATCGGGTTGTCGCTGAACAGGATCAGGCTCACAAAGGGCACCTGGAAGTCCTGGCGCAGGCTGTCTTCGACGGCAATCACCGCTTCTTCCAGGCTGGCCGCGTCCATCAGGGTCAGGACCAGGCGGCGGGTCTTGTCGAACAGGCGGTCGTTGTCGCGGGCCACGTCCATCAGCTGCGAAAGCCGATGGCGCATCTCGATATTGCGCTCGCGCAGGATCTTCATCTGCCGCTCCACCAGCGACACGGTGTCGCCGCGCTGGTGGGGAATACGCAGGGCCGGCAGCAGTTCTTCGTGTTCGACGAAGAAGTCCGGATTAGCCTCCAGATACGCCGCAACAGCTGCGGCCTCCAGACTTTCGCTTGGGGATGCTTGCGCGGGTACTTGAGGCTTATCAGTCATTAGATGTGCTCACTCATAGACGGACCTGTCCTTCGTAGACGCGGGTGGCCGGGCCGGTCATTTTCACCGGGTGGCCGGGGCCTGCCCATTCGATGGACAGACGTCCGCCGGGCAGATCGATCAGCAGGGGCGAATCCATCCACCCCTGGCTGATCGCAGCGACGGCCGCGGCGCAAGCGCCGGTGCCGCAGGCCTGGGTTTCGCCGGCACCGCGTTCCCAGACGCGCAACTGCGCACGGGAACGGTCGATGACCTGCAGGAAACCCACATTAACCCGCGCCGGAAAGCGCGGGTGGTTTTCGATCTTCGGCCCCAGTTCGTGAACCGGTGCGCTGTTGATGTCATCCACCCGCAGCACCGCATGGGGGTTGCCCATGGACACTGCGGCCAGGTTGACGGTCTTGCCGTCCACGTCCACCGCATAGCTGGTGGCCTGCTCGGTGGCCTGGAACGGAATGTCCGCCGGCACCAGCCGTGGCGCGCCCATGTTGACGCCAATCTGGCCGTCGCTGCGAATATCCAGCTCGATGATGCCGCTTTTGGTCTCGACGCGTATCTGCCGCTTGGCGGTCAGGCGCTTGTCCAGCACAAAGCGGGCGAAACAGCGGGCACCGTTGCCGCACTGTTCCACTTCAGAACCGTCGGAGTTGAAGATCCGGTAACGGAAATCCACTTCCGGGTTGCTCGGTGCTTCCACCAGCAGCAACTGGTCGAAACCGACACCGGTGTGCCGGTCACCCCATTGTTTGGCGTGCTTGGGCAGGATGTGCGCGTGCTGGCTGACCAGGTCGAGGACCATGAAGTCATTGCCCAGCCCGTGCATCTTGGTAAAACGCAGCAGCATGACCTTACTCCGGCAGCAGGCTTTCGCCAGCAAACAACTCGGCTACCGTCTCGCGGCGACGCACTTCAAACGCTTGATCACCGTCCACCAGCACCTCGGCGGTACGCCCGCGGGTGTTGTAGTTGGAACTCATGACAAACCCGTAGGCACCGGCCGAATGCACGGCCAGCAGGTCGCCTTCTTCCAGGGCCAGCTGACGTTCCTTGGCCAGGAAGTCGCCGGTCTCGCAGATCGGGCCGACGACATCGTAGGTGCGAGCTTCGCCAGCGCGTGGCTTGACGGCGGTCACGTCCATCCAGGCCTGGTACAGCGCCGGGCGGATCAGGTCGTTCATTGCCGCGTCGACAATGGCGAAATCCTTGTGCTCGGTGTGCTTGAGGTACTCGACCTGGGTCAGCAGCACGCCGGCGTTGGCGACGATGTAGCGGCCTGGCTCGAACATCAGCGTCAGGTCGCGGCCTTCGGTGCGCTCGCGCACGGCCTTGATGTAGTCCGAAACCAGTGGCGGCTCTTCATCGCGATAGCGCACGCCCACGCCGCCACCGAGGTCGATGTGGTGCAGGTAGATGCCGCACTCGCCGAGGCGGTCGATCAGCGCCAGCAGGCGGTCGAGGGCGTCGAGGAACGGAGGCAGGCTGGTGAGTTGCGAGCCGATATGGCAGTCGACGCCCAGGACTTCCAGGTTTGGCAGTTGGGCGGCGCGGATGTACACGTCCTCGGCGTCAGCAATGGCGATGCCGAACTTGTTCTCTTTGAGACCGGTGGAAATGTACGGGTGAGTGCCGGCGTCTACGTCCGGGTTGACCCGCAGGGAGATCGGCGCGCGAACGCCCATCTCGGCGGCCACCACTTGCAGGCGCTCCAGCTCGTCGGTGGATTCGACGTTGAAGCAATGCACGCCCACTTCCAGGGCGCGGCGCATGTCTTCGCGGCTCTTGCCGACGCCCGAGAACACGATCTTGTCAGCCTTGCCGCCCGCGGCCAGTACACGCTCAAGCTCGCCCCGGGACACGATGTCGAAACCAGCGCCCAAACGCGCCAGGACATTCAGTACGCCCAGGTTGGAGTTGGCCTTTACCGCGAAGCACACCAGGCTCGGCGTGCCTTCCAGCGCATCGGCAAAGGAGCGGTATTGGGCTTCGATGTGGGCACGGGAGTACACGTAGGTCGGGGTACCAAAGCGCTCGGCAATGGCGGACAGCGCGACACCTTCCGCGAACAGCTCGCCGTCCCGGTAGTTAAAAGCGTCCATGATGTTCCCTTAGTAGGTGTCGTGCTTGTGCGCTTTGGTTTGCGACGATTGCGCCTGTTCATTCGGGTCTTTGCTGTCATCGGGCAGGTACAGCGGGCCTTTTTGACCACAGGCACTAACGAGGCAAGCGACCGCGACGAGCGCAGCAAGGGAAGAGATCAGGCGCTTCATGGCGAAATCCTTGAATATGCATTAATTGCGCCCGAGTATACCGACCACCCGCCAGATTGCCTATGCGCCGCAATACCCGTCCGGCGGGGCTTTGCCGAGTTTGTCGCGATTGTGCTTACCTCACTTGAGGATATTTCGCACGGCTGCGGGTAATGAAATCGGTATCCTTTGCAATCATCACGGCGCGACCGTATTGTGCGGCGCTTGAGCGAGACCAGACACTTTTCGAGGTTCCCACAATGAGTTTGACCGAAGCCCGTTTTCACGACCTGGTGGATTCGACCCAGCAAGCGCTGGAGGATATTTTCGACGACAGCGGCCTGGATGTGGACCTGGAGAACTCGGCCGGTGTGCTGACCGTCAAGTTTGAAAATGGCACCCAACTGATTTTCAGTCGCCAGGAACCGTTGCGTCAGCTCTGGCTGGCGGCGCGTTCCGGTGGTTTTCACTTCGATTACGACGAAGAGGAAAATCGCTGGACCCATGACACCACCGATGAGCTGCTGAGCGAAATGCTCGCGCGCCTCACCCAGGAACAAGCCGGCGTCGAGCTGGACTTCGACGAGATCTGATCGTGACGCAGCCCGCCCCCGTACGCCCGCCCAAGCCGCTATTCAGCAATGTCAGCCCGGCGGTGCCGTCACCTTGTATCAGTTTATGTCGGCTGGATGAGCACAAAGTCTGCCTCGGTTGCTTCCGCCACGTGGAAGACATCCGTGAATGGCGCTCTGCCGATGATGCGCGGCGCCGCGTGATCGTCGCCCGGGCCGAGCAGCGCAAGGCCGCCACCTGAGGCCGTCTTGTTTATTTATTGTGCTGTGGTAGTGTCCGGATACACCTCAACTCATCGAGGTCCGTGAGAACCCCGCCTTTTCCTGGCGGGGTTTTGCTTTTTTGTGCAGAAAAAAGGAGTCTGCCTGAATCATGACCGCACCTTCCATCATCCTCACCCGTCTTGACGTGCAGCGTCTTGAGCAACTGATCGACCGTGTCGGCGAGGCGTCGCCGGGCGTTGAAGCCCTGCAACACGAACTCGACCGCGCCGAAGAAGTGGTTGGCCACGATGAAGTGCCTGCAACTGTCGTGACCATGAACTCCAGTGTGCATTGCCGTGAACAAGGCAGTGGCAAGGACTATCACCTGACCCTGGTCTACCCCAAGGACGCGAATGCCGACGAAGGCAAAATCTCGATCCTGGCGCCGGTGGGCAGCGCTCTGCTGGGCCTGCAAGTCGGCCAGCACATCGACTGGCCAGCACCGGGTGGCAAGACCCTCAAGCTTGAACTGCTCAGCGTTGAAGGCCAGCCCAAAGACGGCGGCGCGTTCTCTCTTTAAGCCGGCCGGCTTTAAACCTGGTTCAGCGCTTCATTGAGCGCCAGCTCCAGATCAGCCTTGTAGCGCAAGTACAGATTGCTCGGGCTTTGAACATCACCGAGCAGGCCGGACAGGTCCAGGTCGGTGATGTAGCAGCGGTACCGCTCGGCCTCCCGACGTTGCCCGACGATTTCCTGGGCGACCACCGCAAACAGTTGGTCGCCAAATTCCAGCTCGGAAAACTCCCGTTGATTGCAGTACAAGGTGATCCCCACCTGGCCTGGCGCTGCCTTGCCGATAATCGCCTGCACGTCGTAGAACGGTTTGTTGGCCGGGGTTTGCGGCGCAGGGCGCGGTTCTGCCCGGCGGGCGCGGCCGCTGCCTGACGGCAACAGTTGGTAATACAGAATTTGCACCGCGCCGAGGGGCTGTTGCGGGTCCAGCGGCAGCAGGGCGTCGCGGCGATAAATGATCGATTGCAGAAAACGCTGCAACGGCACCAACAGGCTCTGCTCGTCGTGAAACGGCAGGCGCTGCTGCCAGAGCGCGTTGAACTCATCCAGTACGTACAGCTCGGCAAACCCGTCGTTGATCCGGTAGAACACCTGCACGCAGTCGGGCAGGCCCATGGGCAGCAGCAGCGCCAGGTCGTGGTCTTCCAGGGCCATGCTGTCCAGGTGCAGCGGGCTGTAGCTGGCCAGTTCTTCGCTGAGGTAGGCGATCAGCGCGTCCTGGGTTGCCAGTGACACATGGTTGGCTTGGCCGGGCGTCAGCTCCATCACGTGGTAGTGCTGTTGCACCTGCACCAGGTAGCGATGGTTTTCCTGACCCAGCAGCAGGTGTTGCGCGGTGTCGAAGATCTCTTCCACCCGCTGGGCAATGAACTGCGCGCGGTTGTGGCAGAAGCAGCGCACGCGCAATCTCGGCAAATGATTGGCCGGCAGTTGATTCAGGTAGTCCCGCAGGCAGTCGAGCAGCGCGTGAGGGCCGTCGTAGCGGCTGACCATCACCTCGTTCCAGCTGTTGACCGTGACCTGGTCCAGGGTCAGCACCAGGTTTTCCCGCACGCCCGCGTAACTCAGGGAGTCGGTGCGCTCGGTGGTCATCAGGATGTTCAGGTCGCGGTGGTGCTTGAGCGGGTCGACGCCGACGTTGATCAGCAACAGCACTTCCTCGGGCACCGCCGAGCGCAGCAGGCGCTCTTCATCCACGCTGGCCAACGGCAGCACGACGGTCTGTTGCAGGCTGCCCAAGAGGTTGAACAGCTCGAACTCGGTCATGTCACTGGTGCCGGGGTGCAGCGCCAGGCGGGTGCTGCTGTCGATCACGCCGTTGCGGTGGCACCAGGTGAGCATTTCCAGCAGGTCGCGGCTGCGCTTGATCGGCGCAAAGTGTTCCCATTCCAGGGCGGTGAGGCTGCCGTTGTAGAGCCCCCAATGGTGCTGGCCGGGCTCTTTGCGGTTGGGCGATTGCACCAGGGTCAGGGTGTCTTCGGCCAGGTCCGGGGCGATGCCGGGGTTGATGAACTCGACCTTGCCGGCCTTGCGCTCGAACGCGGCGTACAGGCGCCGGCCGAGCACATTCAGGTCGCGCTTGTTGATCAGGCTGACGGTCTGTTCGGTGCGGGCAAACTGGGTCAGGAAGCGATAGCTGTAATTAAGCTCGTTGACCAGGGCACGACGCTCGGACGCCACCTGGCGGACTTTCCACTGGCTGCGGCTGTCCAGCAGAGCCAACTGACGCTGGTCCCAACCCCACTCATTGGCCAGGCGTTCCAGCAGCAAGCGCTGCCAGCTGGCGGTGCGCTGGCCGGCGCTGAGCTTGCGGTTGACCTTCAGGTACAGGGCGCGCCGCACCAGTTCCAGGCGTTCCGGCTCGTTGCGGGCCTTGAGGTATTCCTCGATCCGGCGGTAGACCACGATGTACGGGTCCAGCTCGTCCAGGTCCATCTGGTTGGCAAACACCGCGCGTTTGAAGCGCAGGCTCAGGCACTGCACCTTCGGGTGTTCGCTGGCGTAGACCTCGGTCAGCAGGAGTTTAAGTACGGATTTGTAGGGCGATTCGATGCCTTTGAACAGCTGCCACAGGCCGGCGCCGATAAATTCACCGGGCGGGATGTGGGCCAGGTGGCCCAGGTCGAGGGTTTCGTCGGCGCGGATAAAACGCTTGGAGATCAGCGCATGGGTGAACTCGGCGTAGCGGGTTTCTTCGTACACCGGCACCAGCCACCAGATCGGCGTACGCCCGGCCAGCCAGATGGCGGTGCGGTAGAACTCGTCCAGCAGCAGGTAATGCTGGCTGGTGCCGCAGTCTTCGGAGCTCAGTTGAGTGTCGCGCTCGCCCTGGATAAACCGCGTGGGCTCGATCAGAAAAAAATGCGCCTCGGCGCCCATGCTCAGGGCCCAGGTTTCCAGCAATTGGCATTTTTTGCGCAGCTCGGTCAGCTCGCTCTCGCTGAGGTCGGCGGCGTGGCAAACCCACACGTCCATATCACTTTGGTCGGCCTGGGCCAGCGTGCCCAGGCTGCCCATCAGGAACAAGCCATGAATCGGGCGCGGCGGGTTGCCGTGCCGGGGCTTGTAGGAGAACGTACGGGTCAGGCGCTGGGCCTCGGCCAAGGCTTGCGTGTCGGGTTCAAAATTCGACAGGCCGGCCGGCGTGCTGCCCGATACATAGCCTGGCAGCAGCGGGTGATTGACGTGGAAAAACAGCGGTAGCAGCGTCAGTACGCTTTGCTGGCGCGGCGTCAGCCCTTCGACGGCCCGGGCCATACGGCCCTCGTTCAGGGCCAGAAACCGCGCGCGCAACTGGGCCAGCACCTTGCGGTCGATGCCTTCGTCCAGGTCGGGGCGGATTTCGTGGGTGCGGGTCATGTCGAACTCGGTGGCTCGCAGGGCCCGACGTGGGCGGCCGTGTGGGAGTTTACAGCCAGTAGCGTAGGAGGTTTAGCGGGATTTTGTTTTTGACGCCGGAATTTTATCCCGGGCGCAGAAATGCCCGCGGAATCCGTGAAAAGAGGATTCCGTGGGCGATACGAGGTGTCAGGCGGCTTCTTTGCTGGTTGTCAGAATAGTCAGCAGGCCTTGTGCGTGTTCGGCAGCATCCCGGCCGAGGCTGGTGAGGTAACCACCGTCTGGCTGGTCGATCAGGTCTTTTTCGTAAAGGCGCCGGGCAGCGGCAATGGCAGTGGGAGCGGCAGTCTGATGAACTTTCAGACCTTCCTGGGAGCTGCCCAGGTTGAAGAGTGCAAGGATTTCCAGTTCGGCAACCAACTCAGGGGTATACGACATAAGGACTCCAGACTTTCTAGGAATTTTTAGACGTTAGCAGCCATAAGGTGAACGCACTTTGGCGAGCTGTCCAGTCGGTTGTGGGAGCTGGCTTGCCTGCGATGCTGGCGACTCGGTTTAACGGTTGCCCAGAGGTGATGCCATCGCAGGCAAGCCAGCTCCCACAAGGGCAGCATCGGCCTGGAATTTTGGGTGTTATTGCTTCTCGGGCGGCAGCTCTGGCAGTGCACGCAAGGCAGTTTCATACCATTCGGTATTGAAGGCGCGGTCTTCTTCGAGCAGCGCGTCGATTTCGATGGCGAGGACGTGGGCCATCATTTGCAAGATGTCTTCGCGCTCGTAGCCCACCAGGGTCAACTTGTTGAACGTGGCTTTGGCAGCGGGGGGGGTGTCGCTTTCGATCTGGTTTTCGATCGCTTCAATCAAGGTGGTCTCGGCGAACTCTTCTTCGTCGTTGTCGATATCGGTTGGCTCGCTCATGGCAGGCTCCTGGAGGAAAGGGCGCCAGTCTACCCCCATTCACTCGGGTGATGCTGCTGGTCAGGCCTGGCATCCCGATCTATAACCATTGCTGCCAACCCCCTACACGGCCTGGAGGCTTTGTGATGCTCAAGCTTTATGGATTTTCGGTCAGCAACTACTACAACATGGTCAAACTGGCGCTGCTGGAGAAAGGGCTGCCCTTCGAAGAGGTGCCGTTCTACGCAGGCCAGACCCCTGAAGCCCTGGCCGTGAGCCCGCGGGGCAAGGTGCCGGTGCTGGGTGTCGAGCAAGGGTTCATCAACGAAACCAGCGTGATCCTCGAATACCTCGAACAGACCCAGGGCGGCCGTTCGCTGCTGCCGAGCGATGCGTTCCAGCGCGCTCAGGTGCTGGCGTTGTGCAGGGAAATTGAGTTGTACATCGAGCTGCCAGCCCGGGCGTGCTTCGCCGAAGCGTTTTTCGGAATGCCGGTGCCGGAGGCGATCAAGGAAAAATCCAGGACGGAGTTATTGCTGGGGATCGCATCGTTGGGGCGACACGGCAAGTTCGCGCCGTATGTGGCGGGGGACAGCTTCACGATTGCGGATTTGTATTTTGTGTACAGCGTGGACCTGGCCTGTGCCGTGGCCGGGAAGCTGTTCGGGCTGGACTTGCTGGCTGAGTTGCCGAAGGCCAAGGACTTGTTGGCGCGCTTGCAGGCGCTGCCGAATGCCCAGCGGGTGGCGGCGGACAAGGAGGCGGCGATGCCGGCGTTTATGGCGATGATTGCTGCCAAGAAATAAAGACTGCTTTTGTGGCGAGGGAGCTTGCTCCCGTTGGGCAGCGAAGCGGCCCCAAAAATGGGACTGCTGCGCAGTCCAGCGGGAGCAAGCTCCCTCGCCACAGGTTCAGTGTTCGCCCTTATTTGCCGGGGCACTTACCTTTGGGTTAGCGGCTGGCGAGCAGGGCCTGGCCGCGAGCAACGGCAGCCTTCACCTGCGCCGGCGCAGTCCCGCCGATATGGTCACGGGCATTCACCGACCCTTCCAGGGTCAATACCGCAAACACGTCCTGTTCGATCTGGTCGCTGAACTGGCGCAGTTCCTCCAGGCTCATTTCCGCCAGGTCCTTGCCACTGTCCACACCGTATTTCACGGCATGCCCGACGATTTCGTGGCAGTCGCGGAACGGCAGGCCACGGCGTACCAGGTAGTCCGCCAGGTCGGTGGCGGTGGAGAAACCGCGCAAGGCCGCTTCACGCATGATGGCGTGCTTGGGCTTGATCGCCGGGATCATGTCGGCAAAGGCCCGCAGCGAGTCGCGCAGGGTATCGGCGGCGTCGAACAGCGGTTCCTTGTCTTCCTGGTTGTCCTTGTTGTAGGCCAATGGCTGGCCTTTCATCAGGGTCAACAGGCCCATCAGCGCTCCGAAGACACGGCCGCTTTTGCCGCGTACCAGTTCCGGCACGTCGGGGTTCTTCTTTTGCGGCATGATCGAGCTGCCGGTGCAGAAGCGGTCTGGCAGGTCGATGAACTGGAATTGCGCACTGGTCCACAGCACCAGCTCTTCGGAGAAACGCGACAAGTGCATCATCGCGATGCTGGCCGCGGCGCAGAATTCGATGGCGAAGTCACGGTCCGACACGCCGTCCAGGGAGTTGCCGCCCACGGCGTCGAAACCCAGCAGTTGTGCGGTGTATTCGCGGTCGATCGGGTACGTGGTGCCGGCCAGTGCAGCGCTGCCCAGGGGCATGCGGTTGGCACGCTTGCGGCAGTCCACCAGGCGCTCGTAGTCACGGCTGAGCATTTCGAACCAGGCCAGCAGGTGGTGGCCGAAGGTCACGGGCTGCGCGGTTTGCAGGTGGGTGAAACCGGGCATGATGGTGCCGGACTCACGCTCTGCCTGCTCCAGCAGGCCTTTTTGCAGGCGGGTGATTTCCGCCAGGATCAGGTCGATCTCGTCCCGCAGCCACAGGCGGATATCGGTGGCCACCTGGTCGTTACGGCTGCGACCGGTGTGCAGTTTTTTGCCGGTCACACCGATGCGGTCGGTGAGGCGGGCCTCGATGTTCATGTGCACGTCTTCCAGGTCGACGCGCCAGTCGAAGGTGCCGGCTTCGATCTCGCCACGGATGGTGGTGAGGCCGTCGATGATGCTGTCGCGCTCGGCGTCGGTCAGCACGCCGACCTTGGCCAGCATCGTGGCGTGGGCGATCGAGCCCATGATGTCGTGGCGGTAGAGGCGCTGGTCGAAGGTGACGGAGGCGGTGAAGCGCGCGACGAAGGCGTCGACGGGTTCACTGAAGCGGCCGCCCCAGGACTGGTTGGTCTTGTCGGTGCTCATGGATTCGCTCGTGATCTGCTGGAAAGAGGGCATGAAAGTGTGGCGCCGATAATAACAGGGTTGCCCCCGGAGGCGATGATGGCGGGGTGCGGCATTTTTATTTGTTTCCAGGATGGCTAAGTGCCTTGCTCCCGGCCGCGCGCAGGACGAGACTGGAGCCAGGACCGAATGGGGGTTTAAAACGTGCGGTCCTTGGATAAACAAAGCGTGTTTATTGAAACGATATTTGACGATTGAGCAATATCGTCTTCGCGAGCGTCTACAGTTGCACTGATAGAGCGTCGCGCTGACAGAAGGTGCACTGCACCAATGCCAGGCGATGAGGTCGAACTCCAGGCTATCCATTAGAGAGGGGGTGTTCGTATTGTGTATCAGCAAACCCTACGACGATGCCCGAAAGCAGCAGGCTTTGGGCGCGATTGAACAGGTCCGGGTAAATATTGGTGCCACTCTCGGGGCACTTTTTGCCGCTCGCGCTAGTCTTAGCGTGGATCGCCGTGACGGAAGTCACCGCACCTGTCTACGCTATCCTTGTGCGAGACTCACGCAGGAATCCAGCGCAATATGAATGTCCTGATCGTTGATGACGAACCCCAAGCCCGCGAACGACTGAGCCGTTTGGTCAGTGAACTCGAGGGTTACAGTGTCCTTGAGCCGAGCGCCACCAGTGGCGAGGAAGCCTTGGCCCTTATAGACAGCCTCAAGCCCGATGTCGTTTTGCTCGACATCCGCATGCCCGGCCTTGACGGCTTACAGGTTGCAGCCCGCCTGAGCGAGCGAGAATCGCCGCCTTCCGTGGTGCTGTGCGCCTCCCAGGATGAGTTCTCTTCCGAGGCGCTGGATGCCAGCGGTGTCAGCTTCCTGGTCAAGCCGATCAATGCCGATGCATTGCTTCGCGCCTTGAAAAAGGCCGAGCGTCCCAATCGGGTCCAGCTCGCCGCCTTGACCCAGCCCGCAGCCCAGGGCGGCAACGGGCCGCGCAGCCATATCAGCGCCCGCACCCGCAAGGGCATCGAGCTGATTCCCCTGGACCAGGTGGTCTATTTCATCGCCGATCACAAGTACGTGACCTTGCGTCACGAGGCCGGTGAGGTGCTGCTCGATGAGCCGCTCAAGGCCCTGGAAGACGAGTTTGGCGACCGTTTTGTGCGCATCCACCGCAATGCGCTGGTGGCTCGCGAGCGTATCGAGCGCCTGCAACGCACGCCGCTTGGCCACTTTCAGCTGTTCCTCAAGGGGCTCAATGGCGATGCCTTGATCGTCAGCCGGCGCCATGTCGCCGGTGTGCGCAAGATGATGCAGCAGCTTTAGTCCGAGGGCTGACGCGAGCTTCACCGCCCATATCCCGGTGCGACGTGGCCAGGGAGGCCCCGCACTTGCTGATTCAAATCAAAGCGCCTTTGCCTGAGCTGTTATTATCTGCCGTATCTATTCAGTACGGATTGATCCATGTCCTCTCGCGAAATCCGCATCGCCACCCGTAAAAGCGCCCTGGCCTTATGGCAGGCCGAGTACGTCAAAGCACGCCTTGAGCAAGCCCATCCCGGCCTCACGGTGTCCTTGGTGCCCATGGTCAGTCGCGGCGACAAGCTGCTTGATTCGCCGCTGTCGAAAATCGGCGGCAAGGGCCTGTTCGTCAAAGAGCTGGAAACAGCTCTGCTGGAGAACGAAGCGGACATCGCCGTGCATTCGATGAAAGACGTGCCCATGGACTTCCCTGAAGGCCTGGGCCTGTTTTGCATCTGCGAGCGTGAGGACCCGCGTGATGCCTTCGTTTCCAACACCTACGCCTCCCTCGATGAACTGCCGCTGGGCAGCGTCGTCGGCACCTCCAGCCTGCGTCGCCAGGCGCAGTTGCTGACCCGCCGGCCGGACCTGCAAATCCGCTTCCTGCGGGGCAACGTCAATACCCGCCTGGCCAAGCTGGACGCCGGTGAATATGACGCGATCATCCTCGCGGCGGCCGGCCTGATCCGCCTGGGCTTTGAAGACCGCATCACCTCGGCCATCAGCGTCGAAGACAGCTTGCCAGCTGGCGGGCAGGGCGCCGTAGGTATCGAATGCCGCACCGCCGACCGTGAAATTCATGCGCTGCTCAAGCCGCTGGATCACCACGACACTGAAATTCGCGTCACCGCCGAGCGGGCCCTGAACAAGCACCTCAACGGCGGTTGCCAGGTGCCGATCGCCTGTTATGCCGTGCTGGAAGGCGAGAACCTTTGGTTGCGTGGCCTGGTGGGCGACCCGAGTGGTGGGTTGCTGCTCACTGCCGAGATTCGCGGGCCACAAAGCGAGGCAACCCGCCTGGGCATCCAGGTCGCCGAGGCGCTGCTGGAAAAAGGCGCCGGCGCCATTCTGGCAGCGGTGTACGGTGAGGCCGGCCCGCAGTGACGCAATGGCGTGTGCTGCTGACGCGGCCTGCCGAGGAGTCGGCAGCCCTGGCGGTGACGTTATCCGAGGAAGGCATTTTCAGCAGCAGCCTGCCGCTGCTGGAGATCGAGGCGCTGCCCGTCACGCCGGTGCAACACGCGGCGTTTCGCGATCTGGGCCGCTATTGTGCGGTGATCGTGGTGAGCAAACCGGCGGCGCGCCTGGGCTTGCAGTTGTTGGCTCAACACTGGCCACAACCACCCGCGTTGCCGTGGTTTACCGTCGGCGCTGCTACGGCGCAGGTGCTGGCCGACCACGGCCTCGATGTCAGCTATCCCGAGCAGGGCGATGACAGTGAGGCCTTGCTTGAGCTGCCCGCCTTGCGCGACGCTATCGCACGGCCGGATGCCCGGGTACTGATCCTGCGGGGAGAGGGCGGGCGCGAGCTGCTGGCTGAGCGTTTACGCGAGCAAGGTGCTAGTGTCGACTATCTGGAGTTGTATCGCCGTTTCCTGCCGGATTACGACAGTGCAACCCTGACCCAACGCATAAACGTGGAACGCTTGAACGGCGTGGTGGTCAGCAGTGGGCAGGGTTTTTTACACCTGCAAGCCGTGGCCGGCACTGATTGGGCCCTGGTGGCACAGCTGCCGCTGTTCGTGCCCAGCCCGCGAGTCGCCGAAATGGCGCGTGCCGCTGGCGCGCAAGAAGTTGTGGATTGTCGTGGCGCCAGTGCCGCGGCTTTGTTAGTGGCGTTACGGAGTCTTTCCGTTCCCACTCTCTAATACGCAAAGGATGGATACGTGAGCGAAACAGCCTTGCCTAAAGATGAAGCTCAGCCCGCGCTTGATGCGCCTGTTGAGACACCGGTCACCGCTCCGCGCCGTGGCAACGGCCTGGCCATCGTGGCCTTGTTGCTCGGTGCCGCTGGCGTTGCCGCCGGTGGCTGGGGGATCTGGCAGGTCCGCGCACTGCAGGCGAGCAGCCAGCAACAGCTGGGCCAAGTACAAACCCTGGACGACCAATCCCAGAGCCTCAAGCAGGGCCAGCAGCAGTTGTCGGCACGCCTGGGGCAACTGCCGGGCGCCGATGAACTGGAAGAGCGCCGCCGGCTGGTGGCGCAATTGCAGGGTGATCAACAGCGTCTGAGCCAGCGCCTGGAAACCGTGCTCGGTGCCAGCCGCCAGGACTGGCGCCTGGCCGAGGCCGAGCACCTGATCCGCCTGGCCAGCCTGCGCCTTTCCGCCTTGCAGGACATCAACAGTGCTCAGGCGCTGGTCCAGGGTGCTGACGAAATCCTGCGTGAACAAAGTGACCCGGGCTCGTACGCTGCCCGCGAGCAGTTGGCCAAGAGCCTCGCTGCGTTGCGCAACGTCGAACAGCCGGACCGTACCGGGTTGTACCTGCAACTGGCTGCATTGCGTGATCAGGTCGTGCAACTGGCGGCTATCGCTCCGGAATACCAACTCCCGGAAGCGGCCAATGAAGGCCGTCCGACCACCGATACGGACAGCCGCTGGAGCCAGTGGTGGGAGCAGATCTCGCGGTATTTCCGCATCGACTTCAACCCGGACGACAATATTCGCCCGCTCTTGGCAGGCCAAGGCCTGAACCAGGTGCGCCTGGCCCTGAACCTGGCGCTGGAGCAGGCGCAATGGGCGGCGCTCAATGGCGAGCCGGCGGTGTACAGCCGCTCCCTGGGCGAGGCGCGGAGCGTCTTGCAGGACAACTTCAATCAAGACAACCCGCAAAGCAAAACCATGCTGGCGCGCATTGCCGAGCTCGAGCCCAAGGCCGTCTCCGTGGTGACGCCGGACCTGGCCGCGAGCCTGGCCGCCGTGCAGGCTTACCTTGACCGTCGCCACCTGTCTGCCGAAGAAGCCAAGGCTTCTGCTGGCAAGCCGGCGACCCAGGAGTAAAGCCGATGAAGCGTTTCTATGTGATCCTGGTGCTGGCGATTGCGATCGCCCTGGCACTGGCTGTGGGCATTTCGAAACACACCGGTTACGTGCTGATTACCTATCCCCATGTACTGCATTACGAGTCCGGGCTGTGGTCCACGCTGGTGGCGCTGTTTGTTATCGGCCTGGCGATCTACCTGGTCAGGGCGCTGCTGGGCCTGGTGCTGACCTCGGGTGGCGTGGTCAACCCGTGGTCGCGGCGCAACCGCAGCCGTCGGGTCCAGGTTGCCATTGAACAGGGCCAGATGGACCTCGCCGAAGGGCGTTGGGCCAGTGCCGAGCGTCACTTGCACCGCGCTGCCGAGGCGGAACGCCAGCCATTGCTGTATTACCTCGGCGCTGCCCGCGCGGCCAATGAGCAGGGACGTTATGAAGAGGCGGACAGCCTGCTGGAGCGGGCGCTTGAGCGCCAGCCCCAGGCCGAGCTGGCGGTGGCCTTGAGTCATGCGCAGTTGCAGATGGACCGAGGCGACACCGATGGCGCCCTGGTCACCTTGCAGGCCATGCATGAGCGTCATCCCCATAACGTTCAGGTACTGCGCCAACTACAGCGTCTGTATCAACAACGTGGAGATTGGTCTTCGGTGATCCGGCTGCTGCCAGAGCTGCGCAAGGACAAGGTGCTGCCGCCTGCCGAGCTGGCTGATCTGGAGCGTCGTGCCTGGGGCGAGAACCTGAGCCTGGCTGCCCAGCGCGAAGAGCAAGGCGAGGCTGGCCAGCAATCCCTTGAGCGGGCGTGGCAGCAACTGACGTCTGCCCAGCGCCAGGAGCCGCAATTGGTGCTGGCTTACGCCGAGCAACTGCGCCAACTGGGCGCGGACGCCAAGGCCGAAGAAGTGCTGCGCGGCGCCCTCAAGCGCGCGTACGACAGCCATCTGATCAGACTCTACGGCCTGCTGCGTGGCAGCGATCCGGCGAAGCAGTTGAAGTTTGCCGAAGGCTGGCTCAAGGACCATCCGGGCGATGCCAGCCTGTTGCTGACCCTCGGGCGGCTGTGCCTGCAAAACAGCTTGTGGGGCAAGGCACGGGACTACCTGGAAAGCAGCTTGCAGGTGCAGCGCAATCCCGAAGCCTGTGCCGAGCTGGCGCGCCTGCTGGCGCAGTTGGGCGACACCGAGCGCAGCAACCAATTGTTCCAGGAAGGCCTGGGCTTGTTGGACAAGCGTTTGCTGGCGGCACCGCTGCCGGTACCGGTACGGGTCTGACGTAGGAATCAGCACCGGGGTTGGCTCAGAATTGTCTGGCGGCCAACCCTTCAATCCCTCCTGATAGCTGTAGTCAATACGGCTTGTAGTAAACTCCTACGCAGACGGGCGTTTAATCGCTCACCTTCTGACGGGATATCCCTACGCTCTCGCGGAATCGTCTGCTCCGGCGCGTATTGAAAGGGGTAAGGCCTTTCCTCTACCGTAACTACCTATCTCTTGCGTTGCGGATAAACAATGTCTTTGGCCCCCTCACGCTTCCTGTTCCTCCTGGCGTTTCTGGCTGGTGCGCTGACGCTGGGCGCGTCCTTTTACCTGGAATACGCCGCGCTTTTACGTCCTTGTTTCCTGTGTCAGGTGCAACGAATACTGGTGGCCGGCTTCACGCTGATCAATCTGGTGGCGGCGATTCATGGGCCCAGGCGGTCCGGGATCTACCTGTATTGGCTGGCGAGTACGGGCTGTGCCTTGCTGGGGGCTTTCACCGCGATACGCCAGGTGCTGCTGCAAAATACGCCGGCGCAAGAGCTGCCTACCTGTTGGCCCGGTCTTCAATACATGGTCGAGCATCTGTCGCTGAGGGAGACGCTGGCCCTGATCTTCAAAGGCACTGTCGACTGCGTGGAAATCAACTGGACGCTGTTCGACCTGAGCATTCCCGAGTGGAGCCTGCTGTTCTTCGTGGCCATGCTGATCCTGGGTGTAGCGCAGTTCTCGCGCTTGTTGCTGAGCCAGCGTTTTGGTCTTGCACGGCACTGACAGGTGCCCACGGGTTGTAGGAAGGGATTAAACACTTGTATGAACTTTCTCTCCTGCGTACCTTGATGCCATAGTCATGCGGGCATAATCTGGCCCGCACGCGTTATTGAAACAGACTGTTCGATGCACCTTTGCCCGGTTGCCGCTTTAACCTTGAAGTGCTGCGCGGGCAGCGGGCGGCGCCCCTATAGGGAAGAGAGATCATCATGCTGGAAAGTTGTCAGAATGCTCAGGAACGCTGGGGTGGGGTGCACAAACTGATCGATGGTTGGTTGAAAGCGCGTCACGAACTGGTTCGAGCCTTTGATGCTCTCGGTGCCAAGCCCGAAGCGCTAGGTGAGAACCGCAAGCCATTGCAGGAGTTCTGCGGTGTACTGGTGGACTACGTCTCGGCGGGGCACTTCGGTGTCTACGAGCAGTTGACCAAAGAGGCCGAGGCCTTCGACGATCAACGAGGCCTGGACTTGGCGGAAACGATTTACCCGCGCATCGACGTCATCACCGAGAAGCTGCTGGCCTTCAACGACCTGTGTGATGCCGGCAAGTGTGTTGCAGAAAAATTCAAAGAGTTGGGCGGTTTGTTGCATGAGCGTTTCGAGCTGGAAGATTGCCTGATCGAAGTGCTGCACAACGCCCACAAGGAAGAGTTGACGGCTAAAGCCTGACTCGTGGCTACACAAAAAAACGGTGCGCATTGCGCACCGTTTTTCGTTGGGGGTCAGGCACCCGCGCCGAGCAATTCGATCTCGAATACCAGGGGCGTATAAGGCGGAATCAACTCGCCGGCGCCATCAGCGCCATAGGCCTGGTCGGATGGAATGACCAGCCGCCATTTCGCGCCCACCGGCATCTGTTGCAGCGCACTACGCCAGCCGCTGATCACACTGTCCAGACGAAACCACTGAGGTTGCGTGCTCTTGTCGAAGACTGTTCCGTCAGGTAGTCGCCCAACGTAATTCACTTGCACACGATCATCGGCCGCAGGCTTTTTGCCGCTGCCGGGGCTCAGTTCGGTCAGCAGGATGCCGTCTGCCAATTCGCGCACACCACTTTTGGCTTTTTCTGCCGCTAAAAATTGTTGCTCGGCCGCGAGTGCCTTTTCACTTTGTGGGGGGCGATTGTCTGGCGCGTTTTGCGCTTGGTGCTGGGCAAGGACCTGTTCGATACGCGTGTCGTCCAGGGCCAGAGGCTTGCCTTGGTAGGCTTGTTTGAGGCCCTCGATCAGCGCTTCGACCTGCAGCCCCGGCATCTCCTGGCGCAGGCGTTCGCCCAGGCTCGCGCCCAGGCTATAGGCCAGGTCGTGGTCATCTTTGGACGGGGGTTTCTCGCTCGCGTTGGCCACTGAAAGCGCCACGCTCAACACTAAAAAAAGGTAACGCGACATGGGGCGTTCTCCAGCCGAAAGTGCGATGGATTATGCCAGTGTGAATGCTTAAAAAGTGGCGTGGTTTTTCGTTATATCAATAAGAATTTTCGTGCGGTGCAACGCAAGCCAATCGATACTGTCAACATGCCCTAGCGGCGGTAAGAGCAGAGGGCTAGTATGAGCCGCACCCACGTCAGCCAGGAGGTAAACCATGTCGGCCAAACAGAAGCCTGTAAATACCCCGTTGCATTTGCTCCAACAACTTTCGGGCAGCCTGCTCGAACATTTGGAAAGCGCTTGTTCACAAGCCTTGGCTGATGCTGAGAAGTTGCTCGCCAAGCTTGAAAAACAACGCGGCAAAGCTCAGGAAAAACTGCACAAATCCCGTACCAAACTCCAAGGCGCAGCGACCGCTGGCAAAGCCAAGGCACAAGCCAAGGCCAAGGACGCTGTCAAAGAACTTGAGGACTTGCTCGATGCCCTCAAGGATCGTCAATCCGAAACCCGCACCTACATTTCCCAACTCAAGCGTGATGCTTCCGAGAGCCTGAAACTGGCTCAGGGTGTTGGTCGTGTGAAGGAAGCTGTAGGCAAAGTGCTGAGCACCCGTGCTCCGGCTAAAGCCGTTGCCGCCAGCGCGGCGAAAAAGCCAGCCAGCAAAGCAGTAGCCGCCAAGGCGCCTGCAAAAGCGGCCGCTAAACCAGCAGCGAAAAAAGTTGCTGCCAGCGCTGCCAAACCAGCCGCTAAGCCAGCGGCTAAAACCGCTGCTGCCAAACCCGCCGCCAAGCCAGCTGCCAAAACTGCTGCTGCCAAACCAGCTGCCAAACCAGCTGCCAAGCCAGCGGCTAAAACTGCT